>NZ_JANUEH010000001.1:0-1420408 GCF_024810195.1 Chryseobacterium sp. BIGb0232 | reverse complement strand
ACTACATTTTTATACAATGTTCCGGGAGCATAGAAGGAAGTAGCTGAAGCCAGAATAAGCTCGCTTTTGGTAGCTCCGTTCTCCCATGTTGTTTTCGTGGTATACTGATATACTTCATTAGCCATATTGGCTTCGTATGAAAATCCTACAGGTTTACTGGCCCAGTCGTTACCAGGCTGAACCTGTTGCATGATTCTGTCCAAAGGTGATTTTTCCAATATCTTTTCCGAATAGATCTTTTCTGACCCATAAATCCCAGGTTGGGTTGCATTGGATAAAGGATTGGTAATAATGGCACCATTCTGAGTTCCTGATTGTGGGACAGGAAGATAGTCTTTTGTCTGTCTTCCAAACTGATCGTATTCTATATAGGTGACCACATCTCTTCCTAATGGGGAAGCTTTTACGTTCACTACCTGCTTAGGTCTACCCAAGCCATCAAAATACTGAACGGTCTGGTTTTGTTTAGCAGCAGGATCACTCTGGGTTTTCTCCTCCAGATAGGTTCTGGTATATACATAATTTTCACTGGCAGATCCGGCTAAACCGCTAGGAAGCTGAACCTGAGCTTTTATAGTACCCATCAAAAGAAGGGTAACTATTGAGATTATTATATTTTTCATCAGTGTTAGTTTATATGTTTTATTCTTTCTTTATGCTGATCATGAATGCAGTGTAGCTCATCTTCTATGCATTTACTTTTTAGAGGTAATAATTTCATTGCGGAAAATATTTTGAGGTTAGACATAGAACTCATTATTCAGCATAAAAAATGAAGGATAACTGATAAGGTATGATCGGCTCAAGACTATCATATTTTAAAAAGACCTGTCCTTTAGGATCTACATACACCGTCCATATAGAATTAGGATTTATTATTCCAATATCATATCTGAATGTTTTATAGACAGGAGCACATTCTAATTCAAGCTGCGCTATTTTTACTCCTTCCTTCCAAGGATAAGATAAATAATTGAAGGGGAGATCAATATTAACTTTTACTTTTCTATACCCTATTTTATTTATACTCAATCCGTTCCAGAATGAACTCAGATATATACACTGTGTGATATCACAGCTTTCGTATAAATTAGCCTCTTGTTGTCCACTTATGGTGAGATCCTGCTGAGCTTTACTATCTGCATCCTGCTGGCTAATGAATGAAACATATCTTCCAAACGGAACAATATATTCATAATCACCTCCTTCAGCTCCATTGGGACAATCATTTTTTGTAATATTCCTTTTTCTCTCATTACTGTAATAAATATCTTTTACAGGATCTACACTTGAATGGTTATATGTAAACTCTTTGATGATCTTTTGATTAGAGTCTTTAATTGCTTGTAGTCTGTGTAGGCTATCGTAGATATAATATTCTGTAATTCCTGTTGAAGGGGAAATGCTTTCCACCCCGATATTAGGAAAGTAAGTATAAGCAGTTACCTGATGTTCCGGCAATAATATTCTAATATCTTTTTGAGCATTGATGATAGAAGTGTTTATAGAAGTATTGTTTTCACAAAGATTGATCAGTTCTTCTATTTTGGAATCAAGTGCAGTATTGCTTACAATGCCTCCTTCAATTTTCAGAATAGGATATTTTCCATTATATGCATAATAGTAATAATGATAGGCTCCCCCCTTGGTATGTCCCATCATTATATTGCCGTATTTATCATATTTGTCAATCGTCAGTTCATTTTCTACAGGGCTTCCATTCGTTGACTTATTAAAGATTGTAGGAAAAATATTCTGAGTATTGGTAGCCGTTCCTTTACTATTAAATATTGGAACCTTTGTGTATTCTATTTCTGATTTGATAATAGAGACTGCATCTAATTTATTTTCTTTTGAAACTATGGTATACTGTCTTTTATTGGCAAGCTCATTGTACAAAGGAGTTGTTTTTTCAAAAGTATAGACATAAGTCTCTTCTTCTTTTCTGTTGTCAGGATAAGTTATAGCTTTTCTTTTAAGGAATTGGTCTCCAAAATTGTCTTTCTGGTCATACGCATAAGATTCTTTACTTTCAAGTACTTGTCCTCCTTCGTATGTCTTGGTAATTTTTTCTCTTAACGTAAAATCCGCATAAGGAATTTGATAGGCAGTACCGTTTATAATATTCCCTGATTGACAGGAGCCCTTACCTCCGAATTTAAATGCTTTGGCATATTGCACCGGACTAAATGTATAATTATATTTCTCCTCTTTTAGCAAAGCATTTGCTGAGCTATAATAAGATTTTAATGATAGTTTTCCTCTTTTAAATCCCATTTCGTTTTGAGGATCCATAATACTATATGCCTCTGCAATAGTGACCCCTTTTCTATTCGGATACTCCAGAGAGTTGGTGAATTGATTGATCGTATACCCTTTATCCTTTTCTTTTTCAACAACACTGCTGTATTCGATAAAGGAGCCAGAAAAATTAGAAAGTGGAATGATGGAGTTGATGCTGAAAGTCCATCCTGTATACAATTGCCCTGATGTGCTTCTTAAGCTCCAATTAGTAAAGGTATATAAATTCTTTTTGGCCAAAATCCCTGTAGAAACGCCTGAGTTTATTCCGTTAGTATATTGATATTCCACACTTTTAGCTTCCTTAAAAGTGGTGTCATAATCTGCTTTTCTCTTTATTCTTAATCCTCCTATATATCCGTTCTCAGGAACAATCTGAAAATCCGAATTTAATGCCTGAGAATACTGATGCGGCTCAAATTCAAAAAAACTGCTTCCCTTTGTTGGGTAAATAACCCTGTTTAAGGCACCATACTGAACTGTTGACCTGTTTGACTGCCTTGTTCTGGAGTGCATGTTGGGATCAAGGGTAAAATCTTTACCATTATAATACCCAAAATGATCGACCTGGGTAGATAAATATTTCGGTAACGCATCGAATTTTATATAGGAAAATTTGTAAGATTCCTTATCATTCAAATCAACGCTTTCCAGCTTAAGTCTTGTATCTGGAGAATCATCATAATTAAAACGGATCTGTTTAGAAAACTCTTTTCCGGCAATTGAGATATTATCAAGTTTTCTCCATTTAAGTCTGTTAAGAACAGTATTTATACTAAACTGATTACCGAACCCTTCGTCGGGGTAATTAGGTGTTACTCCATCCATTTCATAGAATAAATAGAAAAGTTTGCCAAGGACTTTTCTTTGGTAATCTGCTGTTGGAACAAGCTCTATATCATATGTATTTCGTAAAGTAGGTTCAGAAGCTAAATAATGAAGAGAATTACTCTCAGATGAGTTAAAGTTAAACGTAAGATTAGACTGCAATGCTGTTATTTTCTTTAAATAAGAAGGAACAATAAGATTTCCCGCAGCCCCCACCTGTCCCAGGTAAGTAGTAGAACCACAGCCGGGCTCCAGCCAACCCCCATTAGGTACTTTATAATTGGCTATTGAAAAATTATTATAAAATGCGGCCTGATAACCTCCTCTTTCATATTCCAATGCATATACTTCATTGTCGTATTTATCCAAAACCTTGGTTAGATACCATGCCGAAGAAAACATGATATAACTGGATTGATTAAAGAAGTCAGAGACGTTAAATTCAATCGAATTCATATTTCCTCCGAAAATATACTGGTTACCCACACTGTCGGTGAGTTTAATTTTACCAATGCTTTTTACTTGTGGATAATTTGAAGAAGCATAAGGGTAGCCAATAAAATCCAATCCTAAAGGCTTAATATTGTTATTAAGGTCAATCTCTACTTTGAGGTTACTATCCGATGCCACTTTCCATTCCCCATCTTCGCCCAGGAAAAATTTCCCACTCATTCCCATAAAATTGAACGTAAAAATATCAGGTTCAAGATCGGGAGCGTTAAAAGGTGATCCGGTAGCAAGATTTTTTAAATAGTTTCCATCTTGCCATAATGGTGTATTTAAAAGATCGTGAGTTAATATATAACCTCTTTGCGGGTATCCGGTGGCTAATTCACCTTCATATTCATCAAATTGCTGCCCCTTCATAGTACGGGTGATTACACCACCAGCATTTAATGACCAGTTTTGTCCTACCCATCCCGGATGGTCATTGACACGAACCCCGCCGGTGTCATAGCTCAGATTAATGTCTAGAGGAATATTACTATCATTTAAAGAATACACCGGTACATTAACGTCTGCTCTTCCTGTAGATAAATTCATGGGAATATCTCCATACTTCCCTAATGAAGCAGCATTGGGAGATTGAATATTTTTAGGTAACTCCAGGGTTTGCCCCCACACCATTATAGCCGACAATACCGTAGTCAGACTTATTATTTTCTTCATAATTAATGTTTTTTATTTTTTAATCAGCTTTGCATTCGCTGTTTTATTATTATCCGTTTTTATCGTCACCAAATACGCTCCCTGCACCAAAGCTTGGGTATTCATCTTAGTCACTCTGTTCTTTGTTTTGAAGTTCTGAAGCTGTCTTCCGCTCATATCATACAGCATAATATCAGCTTCCTTAAAGTCAAAGCCAATTTCTACATACGCATAATCGGATACCGGATTCGGATAAATTTTGATATCGTATTTTTCAATCAGATCATTAACCTGCTTATCACCCAGCTTTACAATTTTCCAGTTTTCTTTACCCAATTCCTTGGCACTGGTTCCTGCTAAAATAATAGAACCGTCTCTGTTGAGTTTCAAATCTGAAAGTCTTTCTTCTTTCTGTCTGGATTCTCCGCTTACATGCTTTCGCCACTGTTCATTTCCATTACCATCCAGGTAGATCATCCAGAACGTCTCATCATCTTTTTCTATTCTTCCTTCTGCCTGGGTATAACCGCCTAAAAGAATTCCTTTTGAGGCTTTATCATCCGCTGAATGAATCACACTCATTCCCATCAGGATATCACGGTTTTTGAAGTTGTAGGACTTTTGCCATTGTTCATCCCCTCTTTCATTAAGAGCAATCAGCCATAGGTCTGTTCCTTCTTCAATCCCTACGGTTTTATTTCCTGATCTTTCAGAACGGGATTCACCACCAATAATGTAGCCATTTGAAGTTAAAGACAGGGTTCTGATATGGTCATCTCCTTTACCACCAAAGTTCTTTTCCCATTCTACTTTTCCGTTTTTATCCAGCTTGATAATCCAGTAATCTCCTTCACCAAAGTTGCTGCTGGCTTTTGGCTTTTGGCGTCTGGCTGTTGAACTGACAGATCTTTCATCTGAAGATTGACTTTCAGGATTTCTTACCCCGAAATTCTTCACCTCGGAGCTTCTTGAATAAATTCCCAATAATGCTCCACCATCTTTTGTAGGAATCATTTTCTCTACTTCATCCAAACCTTTTCCACCTACTATCAATTGGGATCGTTCTTTTCCGTCTTTGTCGAGTCTGGTGATCCAGACATCTTTGGAGCCATACCCTTGGAAAGAGTTTTGTACATTCCCGGCTACAAAAAAGCCTAAATCTATACTTTGAATGACTGCTTTAGCTTCTTCATCGGAAGAGGTTCCTAATGTTTTCTGCCAGATTTCATCGCCAAATTCATTGATTCTGATCAGCCAGATATCTGAACCTCCTTTGGAATCTTCTTTCTTATCCAGTCCTTTTCCGGAGTATGAGGTTCCTGCTAAAAGAAATCCTCCCTCCTGAGTGCTAACTGTTGCAGATAAATAATCGTGATTGTTTCCTGAGAAATACTTTTCCCAGGCTTTTTCTCCTTGTTGGTTCAGTTTAACCAGATGGAAATCGTAGCCATTGTTCTGTTTACTTCCTGAAGTTTGCTGTTTGTCGCTTTGTATAGAGCTTCCTGTGATAAGATACTGCTGATCGATAGTGGTAGTGACCTGGCTAAGGAAATCCTGAGTAGAGGACTTGACATCTTTTTGCCAAAGAACATTCTGGGCAGATACGCCAAGAATTGTGCATACAGTACATGCACTGAGATAAATCTTTTTCATTCCTGTGTTGTTTTGAGTTTAATGATAGTTTTAATTTTGCAAATTTAACTTTTTTTAACAGTTTGCCTGTTTCATGATAAGGTGATTTAAGGTGATTTTTATCACAATTTAGTGGAGTTAATTTTTGTTTATTTTATCTGGAAATAAAAGTATTTATGCAGTGCGTCAAAGCATGGCGTATTAAATTTTGTTTTAATTTATTTGAAAATGATTGGAATAGAGATTAATCTGCCTTTTAAATCATAATACATCAAACTCTTTAAGCTGATTTCGTCCAGTTTTAAAGATAGCCTGACGTGTAGGTGCAACAATGATGAGTGTCTGCAGGCAACTTAAAATAAAAATGATTGGCACTATAGGTAGAGCCAATCATTTTAAATGTTGTTTTGAAAATATTAATCCTTCTTTTAGAATAGATTATTTAGCAGACCAATCTTTACTGTTATATCCGTTAACTCCTACGAATTTTATTTTTTCTATTTTCATATTCGAGAAAAATTGAGCAAAACTATTATTCCACATTCCATGATGTTGCAGCACCATACTTTTAATTTGAGGAGGAATTTCATCCTGGAAGGTAATTGTAATCCAGGGAATCTGATACTTATTATCTAATGCAGGTTTATCCATATTAGAGTCACAGAAAAATAATCTTAAGATATAATATTTTATACCGGTATCTGTTTTGCTGTCATATGATAAACCAATAATGTTTATATTTTTACTTAATAATTCGTTGTGGAATTGTGAAAAGTTTTGTCCGTAGAATTGTGTTTTATTCGAGGCAATAGTATTCAACTTAGGAACAACACCATTATAAAATGTAATATAATCATTTACTGATTGAGCTTTATACGTATGTATAAAACATATACTTATGAATAGTAAGCTTTTTAAAAATATAGATTTCATATTATTTTTTCTAAACCATTAAATTATGGACATTTTGATATTTTTATACCCTCTTTAACTCCACTGTATGGAATTGTTACCTGTGTTACTTCTGTATTTATCTTTTTAAGATTTCCATTCACATCTGCTTTAGCGACACTGATGCCAGCATTATATTTATCCAAAATATAAGCCATGGCGACAGCTTTATTATCATAAGCTTCTCCGGAAGTATTATCATACGTTCCTGATTGATGATATACAAATGCTTTATAGAACTCTATTCCCAATTGGCTGTCTTCTTTAAACGAATGATTTTGAGAATCATAATTTTGATCCTTAGGAAATTGATTAAGAAATTGTCGGGCTAAAGTAGCATTACTAATTACAAGAGCATATACTTCACTTGTTCCTTCATCAGAATTACCATACACAAAACGATATTTCAGGTTAGGGCTGCTAATGGCAAGAGAATTTATCATACCATACAAATCTCCTCCCGAAGGATTACCCCTTCCTCCTGAATGAGAATGGCCATCACCAATGTATGAGGTTGTTAATTGAGAAGTAGGAATTGCTCCACTATCCTCATTCTGCTCTACAGCTGATGTTACTTCATAATCTCCATTAGATTTCTCACCGATAGCAACTGCCCATTCATTGGAAGCTTGAATTTTCCCTTTTAAAACTGCATCCATTTTTTGCTTTATTTCACTGTTTTTTAGAATGGTATTGGCATCACTCATAGAGCTTTCTGCATTTTTGCATGGATTTTGGGAGTTTTCTTCCGGGCTTTCACTACCGCTACCGGTACCTCCATACAAATTGGCGCCACCACTCATTCCGCCACCAAAACCTCCAAAGCTTCCATAATCCATGTAAGGCTGATAAATAACATACGAAGGTCCGGGAATACTGTCATAAGCAGTAATTATAATTTCCTGTATAGCTTCTTCCTGTTCAGGTTCTTTTCTTGAAGTTGTTGAGGGTGAATTATAAAAGTTTTGAAACTTTGCTATAACAGCCTGTACTTCGGGCGCATCATTTTTTACTACTATAAAATTTACCCAGTCTCTTTGAGGATTCACCAACCCTATAAGTATGGCATTTACTTTACCGTCTTTTATGATAGGGTAGGCAATTCCTTTTGTGGTATCCCCATAGGTAAGACTTCTCAGATTAAAATAAATATCTCCCACTTCATTATGAAATCTCTCTGTATAAGAAGGGTTTTTACTCATAAACGATTGAATAATCTGTTTAAAAGGTTCATGATAACTTACATAGCCGGAGTTACTTTTTTGTGTGATTTTTTGAGAAGGTAAACTGCTCTCAAATCGACTGAAAGCTTCAATCCTCTCTCTTTCAGTTCTTTTTTCTTCTTGTGTTACTTCATCCGTCCTACAAGAGTTGAAAAAGAATAAAACTGTTACTACTAAAAGTAACCGCAAAATAAATTTCCTGTTCATCGGTTCTCTATAATTTTTTTAGGGTGGCTAAAGTAAAAATAATTTTTATTTCACGAAATATAGATTTTATCATGTTCTGAATTGTCTTTATACAAAGGTTTTTCCGGGATACGACAAATCATGTCATATTATAATTTAATTTGTTTTTACCTCTTCATTAAAATTTTATTTTGAATAGGAGATTATCTTTCTGTGGAATCTGATGATAGGAATCTTTTGAATTTAAAACTGGAACGATATCATTAGCTTGACAGTTTGTTAATTAGATATGGTAGAAAGTGAATCTAATGCTTGATTGCTTTGAGTGAAAATAAAAAAGCCTTGTAAATCAAATGATTAACAAGGCTTTTTGTAGACCCACAGGATATAACATCTTGCATTTGTTTATTTCTTGCTGAATGAATTTGATTGCTTTTATTGTTGATTAATAAGTGGTTAAATTTGATTGTATGTAAATGAATTCAAATAAATTCAAAATTTACAGTGACCAAAATAGTGACCAAAATTGAAATGTTCGTATATTTGTTATGCGAATATTTTATTTTATGGCACAATACAACAACGAAACAGGAAGTGTAAATTTCAGGCTGAAAGAACCAAAGACGGAAATCTCCCGAATAATGGGTAGGTATTCATTTAAAGGTTTACAGACGGATTTTTCAACGGGATTAAAAGTTTCTCCGAGCAGTTGGGACAGTGATACTAAAACAGCTACTTCGGGAACAGATAAAAGAGAAATTAACCAAAAGCTGAACAGGTTCAAAACTTCAATTGTAGATGCTCACAAAAATTTTAATGAGCATTACAATCGTATGCCGACAAAAGAAGAACTGAAAACCATTGTTTGCAATGCAGTTGAGGGAAAGGAACTCAACACCGTGCAAAAGAACAAGAAATCTTTTGATGATGTATTCCAGGAGTTCATGAAAGTGATTGAACTTAAAATTAAACGTGCTATTGTATCAGGTCAAAAACCACTGCATAAAAGTTATGTATCATCTTTTAATGTGATGTACCGTGATTTAAAAGATTTTGCTACTGATAATAATATCTTTTTGGACATTGATAAATTTGATGAAGTACAATGTTTAGAATTCCAGAACTGGCTTTTAGGTAGTGAGAGAGTAGGAGAGTTGAGTACACTCAGAACCCGAATCAAAAGACTATCTGCGATACTTAAACGAGCATTTGAAAAAGGGTATACTGAGAATAGGAGCTATATGCAGGATGAATTTAGCGTTAAAGTTCCTCCAAGCTTCCATACAGTGCTGACAGAACCCGAAATCAAAATATTGTATGAACATGATTTCTCTGATTCACCTAGATTAGAAAGAGTTCGAGATTTATTCGTTCTCGGTTGTCATAGTTCACTAAGGTTTGGAGATATTACAAGAATCGAAAATGGGCATATTGAACTTAGCTCAGGAAATATCAGTATTTTGTTAAATAAAGGTTCTCAAGTTGATAAATATAAAACCGTGAATTTTCCAATTTACGGATATGCAGGAGAAATATTGAATAAATACGATAATGATATAAAAAGTATTGCAATATCTAATCAAAACACTAATGAGTATCTGAAAGAATTGTTTAAGGTTGTACCTTATTTTAATGAAAAGATAATCACCCGTGAACGTCCTACTAATGATGGAGTGGTATTTGAAACAATCAATTTTGCAGATAAGGTAGCATTTCACGATTCTAGAAGAAGTTTTTGTACCAATCGTTACATTGAGGGGTGGGACTTATTGGAAATATGGCAGTATACAGGACATACGGACGAATCTGTTTTTAAAACCTATTTCAAGCCGACTTTTGAGCACGAACAGGTAAGAAAGGAAAGCATCATAGCAAGAAATGAAAAACTTCAGAAGGTCGACTTGCAGACTAAAGAGATTGAAGGATTGAAAGCCCAAATGCAAAAAATACAGGAACTTATTGAGAGTGGAGATATTGAACAATTGGGGGAAATTATAAATTTGAAAAATATTAGTTAACGATGAGAGATTATACAGAATTTAAATATCACAAGCATTTTTTTGAATCCGAAAGATTGTTAAACAATTTGATTATTCAAATGTTTTCAGAATTTTCATGGAGATATTATAAATGCAGTGATGTCGCATTACTGGATAATGAATTTTTGGATGTTGCTAATTCAGTTTTTCTCGACATAAGTGAAGAAGAATACAAATCAGAAAAATCGAGTAAATACCAAACTTTGAATTATGAGATTCAAGGTGAAATTATTCAATCTAAAAACTTTTTCCTTAAGGTTAGTAGTTTTATGGAATATCTTTTTGTAGAATTCCAACATTCTACCCATAATGTTTATAAGGAAACAGAAAGTCGAAATAAAGATTATGTCTTTAAAAACCTTCTTAAAGCCATTGAAGAATCAACAGATTATTATAATAGTCTATTGAATAATTTTAATATCAATAAACTTCAAAGAATAATTATCCAAAATCTTATTGAAGAAAATCAAAGAAAACTAGAATTAGTTAAAAGAGAGTTTTCTGATTTAGTTCCGTATGTTCATAATTATTTTACAACAAGTCTCTCCACACAAAAAGCCAATATAAAGTTAGAACAACAACAGCAACAAAATTTTCACAACATTTTTATTTCTAAAGATGCGGAGATTTGGTTTATTCATGCAATGGGGCAGCTCAATTGGCTCAATCAATTTGATGAAAGAGGCTTTCAAGCTAAGGTTCTTTCTTTCTTTGATGTAGATGAGTGTAGAAAGAATATCTTCAAGAGAACTGTCTACAAGAAAGATTTTGTTGGTTTTTTAAATCTGTATTATGAAAAGGAAGTTATTAAACCTGCGAAAAATTACTCCAAATCTGATAATGCTCAAATTGATTTAAAAAGGCATATTTCAGCATTCCCTTTCCCCATCTAATAAAAATCTAACAAACTCGAATTTTATCCATATAACCATTTTTTTTCCTTTGTACTATAATTTAAACAAGGAATAATATGGATTATTTTAAAGATTTTTTTAGAAAAATTGAGGATTTAATTAATGATAAATTAAATCAATTTGAAAGTAAACTGGCAGAACTGTATAAGCCAGAGGGCAAAGAAATAATGACGAGAGCAGAAACAGCGGAGTATTTCGGGGTTTCACTTGGGACATTAAACAATTGGGCAAAAAGCGGGATATTGGTTCCTATCGACTTTGGCGGTAGGGTCTACTATACTCGCAATGAAATTCAAGCAAAATTAAGATTGGCTTCTTAACAATCTTTTCCTGTTGTACGCATGTGGTTTGATTACGTATAAGAACCTACTGTACACAAACATCCTTTTTCATCTCCAAAAATTTTAACAACTCAAGGTTTAGCCATAGTAAGGAGCTATGGAGAGCTATTGCTATGCCTGATTTTCAACAAAAACGAACAAATATGCAACAATATAAAAGCAAAAAATCAAACCGTAAAATCAATGCATCAGCCTTTTATCATGAAGGTTATCAATGGAAGGTAGTGTTACCTACAATCATATTTAATTATCTTCAGGAAAAAGTTCGGGAGCAACAACCGTTTAAAGAGTTCAAAATGAATAATGCCCTGTACTTCCTGAGTTTAGTTATAAGTATTCCTGCGTATCAAAAAGACAAAACATATCTCTGGGGTTATATACCTATGGATTCCCAAAGATTGAAAAAGAAAGATTCCAATTACAGTAAGTATTTTGAGTACTTTTCACAGATTGGTCTTTTGCAGGGTAAAGGTTACTCAAAAGGTCGTACCTGTAAACGTTACCGATACAATTATGAAAACATCAATCTTGAAGGTGTAGAATGTCTGGATTTTTCAATCTTTGAAATGACGGATAAATTTTTGACTAAAAATCTTTTTAAAGAAGTTGTTGACAATGATGCAATTTTATCTTGCTCACACTTGTCTAAATGGTTTGATGATGGGCTGTTTCTTGACTTTGACCACTTGAATGATGATTTATCGTCTGAGTTCTGTTACAATAAGTACAGTTTGAGCTACACCAGATTGAATCCGATAATGGCTAAGGCACATAACTATTGGTTTACAGCACTAATGCTGAAAGAACAATGTTACCGTATTTCCCGCAATCCAGATTCGGATAACAGACTGCATACGAACCTAACCAATATGCCGTCTAAATTCCGCCCATATCTAACTTATTACGGCGAAAACATTCAAAGTTTGGATATTAAGAACTCACAACCCTATTTTATGGTTTTGGTATTAGAGAGTTTGAGTAATAGTAAGATTATAGAAATTATGAATAGAGTGTTTGGAAGTGATAATATAGGTACTATGTTGCAGAAATTACAAGAAACTACTTCTAGTGAGGCATTTCAACAAGAATTTGCTCCGTTGAAAAAAGCTGTGTTGACAGGCAAATTTTATGAGTTTTTGATGCCACTCTTTCCAGATATTAAATCTGATTATGATGGTGTGTTTAGAAAATCATTTTATGATTCTGATATAGGTAAAGCAAAAGTATATGAGTTTGAAAATAAACGAGATATGATGAAAAAGCTCACATTGCAGATTCTTTACACTCCACTCAAAAAACCGTCAAAAGAATATCTGATATTTAAACAACATTTTCCTTTGTTATGTGAATGTATCGAGATTTTTAAAACAACTTCCGATGATAAAAATTCATTCAAACTGTTCCCCAAACTTTTGCAACAGGTTGAATCTGATTGTGTAATTGATACTATTACTAAACAGATTGCAGAGATAAATCCTGAAATGCCACTTTGGACGATACATGATTCTTTTTGTACTACACAAAGTTGGTTTCCTGTTTTGGAATCTATGGTGCAGGAGCTGTTTTTGACCTATGCTAATGGTATTTTACCGAGTTTTAAACCCGAGTTATGGTGTAATACTGATGAGTGCCTAAAGGTAGCCTAAAATAGTAATGATTGGCTTTATCCTTATATTGAGGTAAAGCCAATCATTTATATTGTGTCTTCAGAATTGATTTATTTGTTTGATTTTTTATAAAGAGTAGAATCTATGAAATGTTAAGAGTATCTAATCTACTATAAATTGAACAATTAAATCATCCCAATCACCATCTGTACTCCAATAATCTTCACATTCGACCTTGATTACAATATTATCAGGATTATGATAATACCTTACTCTTGCTTTTGATGGTTTCCATCCGTCAGCAGGTCTTTGATTCCAGTAACCTGCACATTCAATTTTATAAATTGTTGGTACTGAAATAGGATTAAATACCTGATAGCTTGACTGCTCTCCGCCTTCATACTCACCAAGAAATGACCAATTATTAATCTCAGTATAAAGTCTTCTGAACACTTTATATCTTTGTTGTGCACTTGCATCTCTAAAAGATTGCATTCTAACAGTTTTGTTAGAGTCAATTTGAAATTCTACTGTTTCCATGATTATTGTTTTTATTGGTTATTTTACTACATAATATATTTAGCTTTACATACTTAAATTTATAAAAAATATATATTGGAACAGATGATTTTTTACTTTTTTTGAAATGAAATGGTCAGACTTATAGTGTAATAAAGATATAGTACCTAAAAATGACTTAAAATAGCAATAATTAGGTTTAGGTGGAACTAATCATTTTAGTAGGAAATTTTTCTTTTTTTAATAAATAAGCAAGATTATGGTTTTCCGTAAGGATGTATACAAATATACATATATATTTATATCCAAATATATATATAACTACTACCTGTTGTATTTGTAAGTGTTTGGATAGTAAATGTTTGTTAAGTAGTTTGTAAATAAATTGCATACAAATTATTTGCAAATTATTTGCAATTTGTGAGTAGGATTGAACAATTGTTCGTACATTTACGCAAATAAAAGCACACATATTTGCACAAGTCTTTATACAAAGGTGCATAATGCATAAAAAAATACTCCTTGTATGTACAAGGAGCATAGATAAAAAAGTTGGCTATTTTATTTCTACTGTGAAAACAAATACGCCTCCTTTTGGATGGTAAATTACTTTACCATTCTTTCTGATAGACTTGGTAAACACTTTTTTGTAAGTTTTACCATCTTTTTCAAAAATTTCCATTGACTCGGATTTTTGAAGTTAAACAGAATGACCAAACAGCTCAGGTTGCACCCTGAGTTGTTTTGTTTACATACATAGTGTTTCCACCCGTGTAACAGGTATGAACAATGTTACCGTAACGTTCTTACACAAAGATAGAATAAAAAAAAGGTAGTAACAACAAAGTGTTAGTAATTATCTATTAAAGTTAGTTTTTTTCCACATTTTTTGCGGAATTGGAAATTTTATTGTATAGGGTTCCAACAATCTTATTTATGACGTTTAAAAGGTGTTGAGGTCTGTCTTTCTGTGCTATTTTAGGCTATTTTTACCAAAATACAATTCACTGTTGATTCTATGTTCTTCTAATAGTTTAAAACCAGGTGTTGTTAAATCCAAAGGAATTTTGAAGCATTTAGTGTTCTTATCATAAATTACAGACCTATTATTTTCTTTATGAATCGTAGATAATTCAATCATTTTTAAGGATTCATCATTGGCTTGAATTGAATCTTGCTTAAAAATTGCTAAAATTGTTTTTTTATCAATCAGGCTATTCATTCTTTCCAGTTTCTTTATCTCATGGTATCTTATATAAAAATACTGAATGCTGTTTGTTGTATAAATGGAAAGACATTTGACATCTACTTCAATATCCTTACAGTTTTTAACGACAAAATCAGCTCTTTTTACTGTAAAAGAATCAATGATATTATAGTTTGGAAAACTTGTTTTATCTTGGGGAATATCTTCTATCATAAAGCTTCTTTCTATGGCTGATTTTTTGAATACCTCCTGAGCCAATATACCATTTCGTAACTTTTCACTACAGAGATTTTTGTATTCTTCAGAATCTCTTAGAAAAAAAGGTTCTGATTTCTTTTTTCCAGAAACAATTATAGCATCATTTATATCACCTTTGATATGATAGATTAAATCTTCAATTCTATCTACATATTGTGAAAATGGCTTTTCGGGGTCATCCCTGTTGATTAAATAGTAGCCCATAATTATTAGTATTTTATTCTTTCACAAAATTCTGTGTTGACTTTATAACTGATATTTTACCACCAATAGAACATTGGCAAGTAGAGGAGTCTAACAGCTCTTTTTTACCCTCAATTTCAAAATCAGAAGTATCATTCCATGTAATAGGTGAAGGTGTACAGGAAGACCTTAAAACGCTACATATTCCAAAAGGTTTAATATTGGTGTTAGGCTGTTTGTCCTCTTCTGTAGCCTGTAGCTTTCCATCAATACTCATAAAAGATTG
Source organism: Chryseobacterium sp. BIGb0232 (assembly GCF_024810195.1). Taxonomy (NCBI): domain Bacteria; kingdom Pseudomonadati; phylum Bacteroidota; class Flavobacteriia; order Flavobacteriales; family Weeksellaceae; genus Chryseobacterium; species Chryseobacterium sp. BIGb0232. The sequence continues at coordinate 1,404,784 of NZ_JANUEH010000001.1, read as the reverse complement.
ACTTGTTACTGTGAGTGGAGTTGGTGAAGTTCCTTTATCACATTTTAGCTGGGTGGTATCTGTGATAGTGTGTGGCATAAAAATTTTGCATATGGGTTAATTTTATACATTCATACATATAAATAAAGTATAAAAGTTCATGTTATATCTATACTTTTGTGGCTTTTCTTATGCTGGTTTTAATGTCTGAATAGTTCTGTTTCAGCTAAATAAAAATCTTTTTTATCATTATCATAGTTATATAAAAACATTGCAAGTGTATTGTAACGTTTAAAATAAATGTCATTATCTTTTGTCTTTGTTGCCCACATTGTTTCGAAGAAAACATAATAATGATTTTCAGTTCTCTTTATACTTACTTTTAAGAACTTAAGTCCTTCTTTTTTAATGAGTTTAAAGACTTTGAATAAGTTTTTTTTATTACAAAGCATATTCTCATTAAGATTATTCTCATTAATTTTTTTTGTTGAGTGAACATTGAAGTATTTATTATCAATCAAATGTCCATCATCTTTAATCAATACATAATTTTCAATAAGTTCCTTTTCTGCTTCATCAGTGGATTTACTTAAAATGTTATTTAAATCTTCGATACTTCTCTCAAGTATAACATCTTCATAATTGGATACTTTATGTTGTGATTTCACTCCAATTGATAACAACAATAAAATATAGCATAGTAATATTTTCATTTTAATTCTATTTCTATTTCTATTTTTTAAAATTTACAAAGTATTCATGTGGTAAAGTCGCTAAAACTCCCAAATAGTTGTATATATATACTTTTTGTGGTTTTCTCCTTGCAAATTCATATCTAATTATTTCTTTATCTGCATCATTTTGAAGACTGTAAATATCTCCTTTTATTTTGCCTTCGCTATCTGTAAATTTATTTGAAGGTGCATGGCAATACTCAGGAGCTTTATCCTCTCCACTTCCAAAACCTGCTACTCTACTACCAGCATTTGGTGTTTCCTTTTTTTCTTCTGCGCCTCCACTTGGGTGGGAATGAAAAGTTGAGTCACCAACAAAACTTTCAATCTGTATCTCAGCATATCCTCTTTCGTTAATGTCATTAATCTGTCCTGTTCTAGATTCTTTTACTATGCCACTTGGACTTATACTACCACCATATTCTTTATTATTTTGTGGTTTTTCCTTTACTGTTCCCCCACTCCCATCATCTTGTTGTACAATATCTACCATAGCTTGTCTTGTAGATTCCTTTGGGTAAATTTCAATAGTATTCTTGTAAGCCAGACAATCAGCCGTGAACATTTCAGGTTTTTGAAGATTTTCGGTAATAAACTTTTCAGTTTCTTTTGCTTCTTTATTTGAGAGATTTGCTCCTTTTGCCCCTGAATCGAACGTTTTTGTAGTTGTTTTTATTACAAAAACTCTATTACCTGTTTTCTTTGCATTATTTGTGGGAAACCTATCATATACTTCATTTGAATATATCTGTACCTTATTTTCGTAATTTCCTCCGCTTGCTACTTTGGCTGTCATAACAAGTGTTTCACCTTTATTTACTTCCATGTCTCCAATAGTCCATTCATCGTTAGCCCAAGTTCCTTTAGAGGGAGTTGCATTTACAAAGGAATATCCATCAGGTAATGTATTTTCAACGTATACACCTGTTGCCTTATTCGGGCCAAGATTTTTAGCTGTAATTGTAAATTTTATTTCCTCATTTTCATTAGCTTGCCCCTTGTCAAAAGATAAATCAACTTCTAAGTCCGTTGAAATATCTTCCTTTGCTGCTCTATCTCTTTTCTTATCCCTAATTCCCTTGTTTGCTACTCGGCCTATTTCTTTTCCATCTTCATTTACAAAAATATCAACACTAATATCTATTTTTAAAAGGGCATCTTTATATTCAACGCCATCTATTTCTACATAAAAAACTCTTCCGTCCATAAAATTAATTTTTATTTATTTCATCCCTTTTTTTATCCTTCCTTTTGATATTCTTTTATAATGATTCGTTTTTTCAAAATTGCAAATCCATTCTTATCAACAGCTCCTGAATAGGGCACAGAACTTTTTTTGTCCTCAACTTCTTTTCCTTGAATTTCTTTAACATTCAATTGTACAGTTTCACCTTCTTCGTAGTTTCTTGTATGTATAAACAAGCTTACTTTTTGTCCAATATATGCTTCGCTAATATTCTCGTTCATTTCATCATCCATCCATTGTACACTTACAATCTGCTTTTCTTTTGTATAATCAAACTTGCCATTTTCAGGAAGTTTATTCATTTGTGGGGCTTTATACTCAATCTTATCTTTAGCAGTTAATAATGAGTTGGCTCCATATACATGCATTCTGTCTTTTGCTCCGAACTCTGTTTGGCCATCAGTATAACCTATGAATTTTTCTTTACCGTAAAGGTCTAGGTGTGCTTTTGCTGATATTTCGGTATTGGTTCCAGCATTGATAATGGTTTTCTTACCACTGTCTTGGCTTATCTCTTGTTTGGCAATAATCTTGATATTCTGTCCAACATTGGTATCCATATTCTTTCCTGCTTTGGTTTCGATATTCTCTTCAATATCAAATTTCAGGTTCTTTGATTTTATAGTAATGGTTTCAGGGGCAGTAATATTAATGTTGCTTCCCTCTGTATCAAATCTCAACTCATTTCCACTTTTATCGGTCAATAAAATACTTTCATCCTCTGTAAATACTAAGCGATGTCCGCTCCTTGTTTGAATAGATTTTACACGGTTGTCCATACCACCTCCCAATCCTACACCTCCGTGAAACATGCCACCCATTGCAAAAGGAAAATCAGGATTATGGTATTCAAAGCCAATCATTACTTGGTCTCCTATTTCTGGAACTGCTACAAATCCTCTATTCTGGCTTACTGTATCTGTACCTCCCGCATCTGGACTCATCATTCGGATAAAATGGGTGGTATCATTTAATTGCCAGTCAAACTGCACTTGTATTCTGCCTTGATTCAAAGGGTCTACATTGGAGATAACCGTTGCCACCTGTGGTTCTGCTTTGGGCGTTATAAAAGCTGGTTTAGGCATGAAACCTGTTCCCTCAGCTATAGCTTCAAAACTTCCTGTATAATAACCTCTGGCATCAACTTCATGGTTTACCTCTGTCATCATCAGGGTTGTGAAATGTGATGTCTGATTACTGCTTTGATTTCTCATGTCTATGTCTGCCACACAGCCTATGAATAAAAAAGGAACTGTTGTACTTCCAGATACAGTAAAAACTTCTACGGCTTTACTTCCCCTGGCACTCTTTTGAGAATCATCCACATCCAAAAACATATTAGCATTGATAGGAGTAGGGGTAAGAGACCTTGTTTTAAAAATGTCATCATTTAATACGTATGCTTTTTGAGATAAATCTCCGAGGTGTTTTATCTTATTATCGGACCCTAGCATTTTTGCATGGCTGCTGCTATTATAACCAAAGTATTCAGGTTTAGTGTGAACAGCTTTTAACTCTACCTGTATATCTGTAACATTACTTCCGTAAATAAGTTGGATAGGCTTTTCAGGTGCTGGAAGTTTTCCAAAATGTAAGATATACCCATCATAATAAAATTGCTCTCCATAGGCTTCTGCTAGTCTTGCAAGATAATTATAATGTGTTTCACAATATTGTGCACTGTAATTGATATAACTTTTATTCTGGGTTTCTATTCTAAAATCAAACTTACTTGTTCCCAGTGCTTCTTTAATAATTCTATCTGCAATAATGGAGGTATTTACAGATTGACGACCTCCAAAGCTCTGAGTATGAGGGGCTGAATCCATTAAAACTGTAGGGCTATAACCTTTAAGTACAATATTACCAAGGCTCATTTGTTCCTGGCTAAATGCAATCTTTGTAATAACACCTACAAATGTTCTTTCAGGGCTTTCGTCTTCATAGTCTTTATATTTGAAAGTTACTGTTAGTCTTTTTCCTAAAAATTGTTGGGCTTCTTCAAGATTGTGGTTCTGTATTTCACCTAAAGAATCATGAGCTAGAATCAATTCAAAATAATGGTGTTTTCTGGCACTTTGTTGTAAACGAAAGTGTTTAAAATGACTGATAGATTTCCCTTCAACCACAATGTCCAGCTTAACCACACGGTTAATACCTGCTATATGGTTCTCTGAAATCTTTTCAGAATTGGAAATATTCTTTCTCATTAATACTGTGGTATTTGTGTTTATATCACCAAATATAGATAAATGTATAATACCACATATACAAATTTTGAAAAAATTCAAAAAGTGTAGTAAAACTACGATTGATTAACAGGGGTTGGGGAAAGTTTTTAATACTCCTTTGTCTTGCATAATTTATTTCTAAGAAAAGAAAATTTATCTTAGGCTCTAGTTCCAAATGTTTTATTGATAGATTAATAAATAATGAAGTTTAATGTATACTATGAAATTACATTTATAGAATATTAAATATTAATTATATATGTTCTCATTAAGATTTTCTCGATATGGATTTAAAATTGTTTCCTCTTCTTCAAATTCGACCTGTGGATAGAATAAGGTTATGTCGTATTTAATTCTATATGCTTTTGGAATATTTCTAATTAAATCATATTTAGTAATTAATCTTTTATTTTCATCTTGATTTTTCAGTTCCCAAGCTCTTCCCAAGATTGAAATGCTATTTATAAATAATATCAATTGTTCATGGTTAGAAAACAAAGAACGAAAGTTTTTAGCATATTCCCATTTTTCAGTATAGCTTAATTTTGATTGATTGTTTATGTAATTAATTGACATAAATAATTGCCTAAAATAATGCCCCAATGTCCCCTGATGACCTGAATAGTATTTTTGGGTATTTATTGCTGGACTGTCAAAATCTTGAAATGTTGTGAATATGCTTTCCCAAGTTTCTTTAGATGTGGAATTATGCCTTGCATCTTCTGGTTTATTTGATAAATAATTTAGTAGTGGAGTTAAATAATCATCTTTATATTTTGAATGGAAAATTAGTTTGATATTATCACGCCCCATAAATCCCACACCAAAATAAAGAATTATGTAAGCAATTTCGTATGATGTCCATTTGCTTAAATTTACTGTATCATTTTTTGAAATTAGACTATCTTTGTAATCTGCATAAATTTTATCATCTAACGATTGATTTTTAGTGGTATCAAATCTATCTATTTCCTCTAACAAATATCTAAAGTCTCGGTATAATAAATAAAAGTAACCTTTACTTTCATGTAATTCACCAGAATTTGATACAAATTTCATTTGAGATACATTAACGTTATAAACATCTATTAACTTAAAAACTCTAGACTCTACCTGTTCTAATAAATATTGTGTATCTTGTTTTGTAATCTGAGCATTTTGAATAGCCAGTTGTTTATCAAATTGTCTTTTTTGCTCATTATTAGCTTCGTACTGTATCCAAAAAGCTATAAATGTTAGCATAGCTGCTATTGTAGCAATACCAGGTCCAACAATTCCACCAATTGTGTCACCAATTTCATTTGGTTCAATAGCTAGCTCAACCCAATTATATGTCGTAAGAAAAAATGGCAAAGAAAAGATTAAGATAGCCGTCACTGCAAATGCAAATATTGACCAACGCAGAATTTTTTTTGATTTTTTTTGTAGTTTATTAATATATTCTTGATTTTCCATCAATCGTTTATTTGAGATTTTACTTAATTTATTTCTTTAACCTTAAGATTCCTTCAATTAAGTATTTCCACATAATACCACTTTCAATAACAGCTGTTTTATTATCAGGTATTGGTAATTCCATTTTGAAGTTACAAAAGTCTTTCCAATGAGGCAGCCAGATTTGTTTTTGGGTCTGTTCATCAAGCGATGGTATGTCTTCCTAAGAATACAATTTCTATATTAACTTTAGCAACTCGATTATATTTATTTTCTATTCAGTTTTTCTCCAATTTTTATAATGGTTATTAAAGAATTTTAACCAAGATATAATTTGTAGAAATTCATCTTTTGTAAATTTATATTGTGTTTCATCAGCAATCTTTATATCATAAGGAAGTCTTTCTTGAATTTCTTTAATTTGATTATTGTTTGTTATTCCAAGTTATTCATTTTGATAAAATCAGCTGCAGTAGCAAATGAAAGTACTAAATCTTTCGTATCGAATCTATTCTGGGATTCATCAATGCAATTTTGATAATGTTGTTTGAAACTTTCATTTAATATTTTCAAAGTAAGATTTTTTCCTTCAATTAAAGATGGATTAAAATTGATTTTCTCATATTCACACAGGTACTCATTAAAATATATTTTTAATTTATCTGGTTCATTTGTCGCTAAGATATTTTCGACAATTTGTTTTAATTTTGAGGGAATTATATTATTCATGGTTAAGTTTTTAATATGGATTAATATACAAATCTTTGACAATTAAACTAAAATTTTCTAATAAGAATATTTGGATTGTTACTTTTCATCATCAAAAAATCAAAAAAATAGTATAAAATACATAGAAAACATTGATGAATAAACAAGTTTTTAAGTAGATTGTCTTTCAAGGAAATAATTGTAAAAAAATAAAACTTATGATGTGGAAGACAACAACCTTTACTATTTACTAGAGAACAGAGAGCTGCAGGTCTATGAATTTTGAGATTTTTTTTAAAAAATCCCGATTAGAGGGTTTGAGTTAGTTTGAGAGTAGTTAGAATGAGATTATTTTGCTATAAATTATTGGTGTTATGTTACAGATTTATTGCCTGTCTTTGCTTACAGAGATAAAAAATAAGCCTCAACCCATAAGGTTAAGGCTAGATTTTATAATAAATATCCACTGTAAATATATTGCCAATTATTGTATCGGAGATTGATTATAACGTTCTCACTTTTGCTTATTACAAGAGTTATAGTACATCTTTTACCACTTGAATCTACACAATAATAATCTTGTACCAAACTATCATCAATATATTGTGTTGGTTTGAAATCAAGGATTTTGTATGTTTCTTGCGGACTTGAATGTACTATAATTCTTTGTTCATCAGCATTTATGGTTACTGTAACAGATGTCTTTTTTAATTCGCTCCAATCAGTCCAATATCCACCTTTATTCTGCCTGTATTTAACATATTCTGTTTTCATCTGAGATTTTTGTCCGAAACATATTGAAGATGCTATGAGCAATACAACTATTAATAAGCTTCTCATGGTTAGTTATTTTTGAAAGGATTATTTCCTTCTCTCATAAAGACAGTTCCCATCTTCTGATATTGGATAGACTGCCCCTTTACGCAAGCTGTATAAATTCCACTTCCAAGACCATTTTGTGCTCTGATAATGATTACTTCTTTTTCTTCAACTCCATTATCAATGGCAACGAATTTTTTCAGTCGTTTGTTTTTGATTGGCTCTTTGAAATCTTTAGGCAAATCACACTCTTTTGCGATTTCTTTCGGCTTTTCTTCCTGTGCAAAAAATAATATTGGTGTCGTTGCTAATAATAGCGTAAAAAATAATTTTTTCATATTGATAAATTTTTAAAAATTGTTATTTGAAATTAGTGTTTTATAGCTGTTATGTCAGCTTTTTGAAGCATTTTGTTGACTTGGGTGTTTGAATCGATTTTTGATGTGTTTCCGTGCGTTATACAATGACCTATTGGTTTTTGTTTCTTGCTACAATTGATGCCTAAAATTGGGAGTGTCAGAATCAGAACCTTTAAACGGTATCTTTTGAAAAATAGAATTATAAGTGTATATGCTAACCAAAATAACAGAAGAAATTTGTAATCGTTAAATACAGATTTTGCAAATAACAAGCCTTTATTAGAGTAGCTTTTAAAGTCTGAACCCTCAATCAGAAGTTCACTACATATCATGCCGTTTGTCGGGAGGTTTATCCTTGTTCCAAAAGGTGTAGTCTGATATAATGTACCTACACGTGTTGTGGTTGGGTCATATGTTCCACTCAAAATAATCTTTCCGTTATTGTCAGTAGTTGGAATATTCAAATTTGGGATATATGAAAATGTACTAAAATGCTCTACTGCAAAAACAGTCAAAAAAGCTAATATAAAACCTATCAATATTGATTTAGGTATGTTTTTGTCTACTTGAATAGTTTTCTTTTCCATCTTAGTAATATTCAGCTATTCCATCACTTGACATAACAATAATTCTCTTGTAATCCTGAGAGATAAAAACATAAATGTTTTCTTTTGATGCGGTATTGTAGTACAGAGATTGTTTAAAAATCTTACCTGCAACCTCTTTATATCCTGATTTTTTTAATTCAGCCGCCCAATACATTTCTTCACCATTTTTGTAAACTGTAAAGATTTGTGTTCCTTTTCCATCGGCAGATAGTTCAAAATAAAATTTGTAGGTTGAAGTATCATTTGAAGTAATTTTGTATTGTGTTTGCCCGTTGCTGTCAGAATATTTTATACTCTCCTGTCTATTGTAGAAATAATAGTTTTGAGAAAAACAGAAAGTACTTAATAATACAGCTATTCCTGATAGTAATACTTTTTTCATAAGTGATTTATTGTATCACTCAGTCCCTAAAGTGAAGGTTAATAAATGCAAAAAGCGTGGGACTATAACTTAAATTGTTCAAGGAGGTTCTGGTAAACCATACAGCACAAACAAGTATAGCCCACGCATAGCATGGGCATCAACTGTTTATTCTGTGCTGTATTTGAAATGTACCAGATTTCCTTGTACAGAATAAAAGCTAACGCTTTATATTTTTCGATAAAATTCTAGCTACAAATATATAAATTTCATGATTTAAATAAATGTTCTAATAAAAAATATAATCATATTTATTAATTAATTCTAACGTATTTTTAAAATCAAATGCCTTTGATTTATGGTTGTAAATAATATCCTGTATATCGTTTTTTAATTTATTAATATAAAATAAATCAATATTTGATTTTTGTGAATTTTTCGTATCCAGCCTGTTTAATTTATTTAATGTTTCTTGACAAAAATAAGAGTCCTGGTTTTGACAAATACTGATTATTGATTCAAAAGATATTCTTATAGGAGAGAAATGGGTATCTATTAGATTTATTATATCTTCTTTTGTAATTGATACCTCTAATATTCTAAGTAAGTCATCAATTGATTTTTCATTTGAATAATTTTGCCAACTTGAGTAACTAAAATTATTTTCAATTTCAGAATATAGATTAGGTTGATTTTCAATAATATTTAATAATTTTTTAAAACCATATTCAGAATTTACATTGATTAACATTTTGATTATGATTGATTCTTCCATTATTTCATTCATTATCAAAAAATCATAATTTTCTACAAGATAGTTTTCAACATATTTTATGTTTTCGTTTTTTATCAGTAGATTCAGAATAAAATCTAAAAAATGTTTTTCCCTAGTTTTTATTCTATTAATATTTATTAGTCCACTAATGAAATCTATATCTTTACAGTATAGTAACTCAATCAATTTTTCTGAATGATAATGATTGTTGTTGTCTAACAAGTTTACTATTTTGTCTTTAATATTGAACTTAACACAGTTTAAGTTTTGATTATTGTCTATAAGATATTTAATATACAGATAGATACTTTTTCCTTTTATAGCACTATTAAGATTTTTAACTATTCTTGCAGTTACTTTCTCAGTATTGAAATTTTGAGGAATGTATTCCAAATCAAGTTTTTCTTTAGCATTTAGCAATATCATATCCAAAAGAAACTCCTCATCTAAATTAAATATGAAATATTTTTGAAATTGAAATACAGTATTAAGCAATGAATACTCTTTATTATTCCATGGTGTTTCTTCGCTTTTAGAGAAATATTTATTATATGTTTTTTTTGCTTTCTCAGAATTTTTTAAACACCATTTTTCAATATATAAACGCTGGTCAGCAGAAACCACAATACCATTATCTTTTTCTTTGGGCAAAAAACTCAAAATTCCCCTCATTATCCATAATTGATGTTTTGAAATTTCTCTAAATATGTCTTTTAATTTAAGCTTTAATCCATTATTATTATAATTATCTCGGAGTATATCTCGTAAAACCTGTAGTGCATTTTTTGTTACATTCTGTTTAAGTTTATAAGACTTATAATACGTTTGATTAAACTTTTCTATATCTTGAAATGATAGTTCGTTTTTATTTTTAAAAATAAAAATTTGTAATATCTGTTTATTCAATAATTTATTATCAAATAACACATCAAATTCTCTTTGTCTGTCAGTTTGAAAAAAAATATTCTTTTCTTCAATTTCTTTTTTATCTATTTTTTCTTCAAACTTGTAATTACTATATTTTTCTATATGTTTTTCAAAGGCAATGCCTAAGTCAATACTATTCCAATCACAAATAGCATTTCGGAAAAAGAGTAAAAAATCATCATTAATAACTCCTGTTTTATAGGATTGAAGTATCTCAGTAAAAAATGTTTCATTTACTATTTCAGCAAGAAAAATTTTTTGAGAGAAATCTTCTTTTATCTCATTCAAAACTATAAAAAACACTTCTTTTTCTATTCCACAAAATTTAACAATTTCTAAAAGTAAATCATCCTCGTAATATCTAATTTTATTATCTATAACTGCTTTAGATATAATTTCAATAATTTCATTATTTATTTCAGGGTGTTTAATAAATACAGATTTTAAATAATCTAAAAAACCTTTGATAAGACTTTCTCTTATTTCATGATTTTGATGTCTGTCAACTAAAAATGAATAAATCTTAATTAATAACTTTGGATTATCAATTTTCAGGAAAAGTTCGAAAACATAATCTTTTGTTGAGACAGTAGAAGTATAATGAGATGGATAAACCCAATATTTTCTCCCTATAGTTTTATCTAAAATATCAAGTAAATAATCAACGTTTTCTTCAATCAATTCAGTTGGCATAGTGGTGAGGATATTCCTTACAACTTCTCTATGGTCATATTCTTGTAGTTTTGTTATTATAAAGCTATAAAGGCTAATAGTACATATTTTAGGATTTTGTAGCAATCTAAATGCTTCTTGAAGTAACTGATTATTTTTTTCTGTATCACGTTCGAACTCTGAAATTATTTGTATAATTAAATCTTGAATCTCAGATATTTGAAATTCTGTATAATCCATATAAGATAAAAGTTGAATTGAGGAGAGTCTTGCTCTTATATGTAGATTAAATTCTTTTGCATGGGTCAATAAATAATCAACACTTTCTTTTGAATTGGCAAATTGCGCAACTTCCGCTTTATTTTCTATCCAAAGATTTTCCTGTAAGCAGGTTTTCGAAAATATTTCAATTAAACATTTTATTCGAATATCTACAATAATTCTATCAAAATCAGCTTGAAATATTAGCTTTAAATTATTACTTATTATCCAAGTCGTTAATCTATCGTATAAATTTTTAGGTAAATCTAAATTTAGTAAGAAAGATATTACATTATACCAAGTGGGATGTATTTTAGGAGTATCCTCATCAATTTGTATAAAAGAAATGATTTCTTCAAATTTTAAGTCTGAGAGTACTTTCGCAACTAAATATTCTTGTATATTTTTATGTTCAAAACACCAATTTTCATCAATATTTTGTTGAAGAAATGGATTTTTTGATAAGTCAATTGATTTTCCACATATTTTTTTTGATTGTCCCGTTGAAATAAATGATTGTTGCATTGCTTCCATTGACAATGCAATTTTTTTGGATTGCTCTAAAATTTCAGATTTATGATAAGAATTATCATTTTGATATTTAATTTTTTCATCTTCTTTTAATCTATACTCAACATAGGTTTCCAAAAGTTTTGATTTGTTTAATAAAACTTCATTGGTTTTGAGGTAATGCTTACCTAGAAGTTCTAAATAAAATGGAGTCTGTAATATATCACGGAATTTCCAAAAACTAAATCTACTATCTTGCGTCAAATCAAGACCAAATTTATTTAATAGAAAATTAATTGCTAAGTTCTCAGGAATTTCATTGAGAAAACAGATGTCTAAACCATCAATGTTTTTAATATGATTATTGTAGATATTAGTTCTACAACTTATAACAAATTTTAGATTATTTTTTTTAATCAGTTCTTCGTTTTCAAAAATAAAACTCTTCAGCTTAGTAGTGAAATCTGTGATGTTGTGAATTTCATCAATTCCATCAAGAATAATAACTAAATTAGAAATATACTTATAATTTGAAGGTAACAAATTTTGAAACTTAGTTTCAGAATTAAAGTTTTTTAAAATCCAGAATTTTGGAATTTTATTATTAGTTTCTCTAGTTTCCCAAAGTTGAATTGAAAGGTTTTCCAGTTCATGGCTTTTTCCGCTCCCTGGGTTTCCCAAAATAACAATTCCATATTTTGATTTATTTAACTGTTCTTCTATTTTAATTTTATAATCTGGATTATCGAAAATAAATCTATCTCTATCCTGATATTTTCTAAACGAACGACGAATGTAATATTTATCTTTTTCTAATTTGCCAATAAATAAGCTTTTATCATCTTCATTGATTATGATTTTTTTAAGGTTTTTATCGGAGAAAATTAATTTCTTAAATTTTTGTAGAAACTTATTTCTATTATCTAATGTTACTGGTTTTGTTTTTTTACCATAAACTTTTTCATATAATTCTGGATATAGTGCAAAATAACTTTTAATATAAGATTCAGGAGTCAAGAATTCAATAGGACATTCATCGCTAATCGCTTCATAAAAGCTTTCTAACTTTGTTTCTTCATTTGTATTTGCAAAATCTTCATGTGGTGAAATGAAAAGAAGCAAGTCAATTTTTTTATGAGTCGAGACTATATGAGGGATTTTTTCAAGAGCCAACGTATAATTGAGTCGTGTAGAATAATCTTTGCACTCAGCATATATATTGTAATGTTTATTTTTTTCGTCAACAAGCTCTACAAGAATATCAAACCCATCCTGCGAACCTGATTTTTGTATTCTTCTACTAACAACTTCATAATTTAACTCTTGGAAAATGCTTTCAAGAAATTCAAGTGTTATTTCTTCAAAGCTTCCACCTTTTTTCACCATATTATTTTGCTTTTATCTTTTGTATTTTTCTGATACTAACAAAAATAATAAATAATCATGTTTCTCTAGGATAGTCATTCAATGATATTTAGACTTTATAAATAAATATCAGAAAATTGAGTTACTATCCTAATGCATATTATATTCCCAATTACCCAAATTTCAAAATTTTTGTATGGGTATAGAGAGTGTCCCTACCATAGGGAAGAAGGTGTTCCTTCGAGGGTTTTCCCGATATAGCCCCCCTCCAAAAGCTTTTTGTTTTTGGCGACTGTTTTTTCTCTTTTCTCCGCTCCGAGTGGTTAAAAAGTTTTTAACAGAGGTTGATTTTTTGGTTGAAAAGTATTGTAAACACTTGTATTTATGGGCTTTTTGTTGTATATTTATACTGCTTTTGTGAGCGACTTACTACTAAAATATATCTCAATATATACAAAAAATGCCTTGAAGCACTGCAATGCAACAAGGCGAATCAATAAATTTTAAATCGTACTTAAAACTTATCAACATGACAAATTTACAAAATTGTCTTGATACTGCTAGTATCTATTGTGGCACGTATGCCAAGTATAACAACGGAAGCCTTTACGGTAAATGGTTAAATCTTTCGGACTATTCCGATTATGACGAATTACTTACAGCAATGTATGAACTTCATTCTGATGAACAAGACCCTGAATTTATGTTTCAAGATTATGAATGTCCAATTCTGGAAAAGCTGGGATTATTGAGCGAATATCATATATCAAAAGATATTTATGATGTACTTGAACAAATCAATGATTCTGGACATGATGTAGAAGTTTATGAAGCGTGTTTGGATAATCTTGGAAAGATGGATTTCCAAAGCTTGTATGAATATGTAAACAATTTTTATTACGGCGAATACAACAGCGATGAAGATTTTGTGCAGTACTTATATGAAGATGATGCGTTTAATATTCCTAATTGGGTTGTGATTGATTGGGAAGCTACGGCTAGGAGTATAATGTTTGATTATTTCGAGTCTAACGGACATTATTTCCGTGCTTAAAGATACAATCAGATTCAAGTAGGTCCAAATAGGTTTACTCAAAGAGTTTTTTACAAAAACAGTGACCAAAATCGTGACCAAGTGACCAAAAGTGACCAAAATAAAAAAGCAACTTGCAGTAAATTAGCGAGTTGCTTTTGTTTGGTTGTAGACCCACAGGGATTCGAACCCCGACTGACGGTACCAAAAACCGGAGTGCTACCGTTACACTATAGGTCTGTTTCGATGCTGCGAAATTATAGAATTTATTTTAAATATGAAAATCAAAATTGAAGATTAATTAACATAATAGAGCGGAAATAGCTTTACTTATTGATAGCCAAATAATTATTTTTTTTATTTTTTTCGATAAATCTGTTTTTAAAGTTATATTGTAGAGTCAGAAGGTTTTTTGATGACATCATTTTCTGAGATTAACCGTAGGATAGTAACTCCCATCGTCATTTTTTCATCTTCTATCCTTCCAATCTTAGCCTTCTTTATGTTAAATAATAAAAACTTATCTTTGCAAAAAATTGGGCTCCAAAAGTTGGAGTAACCCATTAATAACGTATCCTTAGCATAGCAAAAGGATTATTAAACATTTTTTATGTCAAATATTGTCGCAATCGTTGGACGCCCCAATGTAGGGAAATCCACGCTTTTTAACCGTTTATTAGAGAGAAGAGAGGCTATTGTAGATTCTACAGCCGGTGTTACCAGAGACCGTCACTACGGAAAATCTGACTGGAATGGGGTAGACTTTACCGTAATTGATACCGGAGGATATGATGTAGGTACTGATGATATCTTTGAAGAAGAAATCCGTAAGCAGGTACAGTTAGCAATAGATGAAGCGACTTCCATTATCTTTATGATGAACGTGGAAGAAGGTCTTACCGATACTGATCAGGAAATTTACAGACTCCTTAGAAGATCAAATAAACCTATTTATATTGTTATCAATAAAGTAGACTCTTCAAAAGAAGAACTTCCTGCAACAGAATTCTATCAGTTAGGAATCGATAAATATTTCACTCTTTCTTCTGCTACTGGTTCAGGAACCGGAGACCTATTGGATGATATTGTAAATGATTTCCCAACAACAGAGTACAAAGATCCTTTTGAAGGACTGCCTAAAATTACAATCGCAGGTCGTCCGAATGTAGGGAAGTCTACAATGACTAATGCCTTATTGGATGTTGAAAGAAACATTGTAACTGATATTGCAGGAACTACAAGAGACAGTATCCAAACGTTATACAACAAATTCGGACACGAATTTGTATTGGTAGATACGGCTGGAATGAGAAGAAAGTCTAAAGTAAATGAGGATCTTGAATTTTATTCTGTAATGAGATCAATCCGTTCTATTGAATATTCTGATGTAGTTATTATCATGGTAGATGCTACACAGGGATGGGAATCTCAGGATATGAATATCTTCGGATTAGCTCAGAAAAACAGAAAGGGAATCGTTATCCTTGTTAATAAATGGGATTTGATCGAAGATAAACAGACCAATACAATGCGTGACTTCGAACAATCGATCAAAGATAAAATCGGTCAGTTCCAGGATATTCCAATTCTTTTCGTTTCTGCATTGACGAAACAAAGAATTCTGAAAGCAGTAGAAGTAGCAATGGAAGTGTATGAGGATCGTAAAAAGAAGATCAAAACTTCAAAATTGAACGAAGTAATGCTTCCTATTTTCGAAAGAACTCCACCACCGGCACTTAAAGGAAAATATATTAAAATCAAATATTGTGTTCAGCTTCCTACACCGTCACCGCAGTTTGTATTTTTCTGCAACCTGCCACAGTATGTGAAGGAGCCATATAAAAGATTTACTGAAAATCAGCTGAGAAAAGAATTCGGATTTACCGGAATTCCGATTGAAGTGTATTTCAGACAAAAATAAAAGAACAGTGTTCATATAAAGATCTGGTAGGGAAACTTACCAGATCTTTTATTTTGAATAATTTATTATATATAAGTGGTTGCACTATTATTATTGTGGAATAGAAACTTCCAGCTTCTATAACCATTTTTCATAAACCAATCTTACCGGCCGATAGCCCTGTGAATTTAGCCAACGTTGCATTGTGTCATTATTGCAAAGAGTAAAACGGTATATTTTCCGGATCTTATAATCAGAATACGTTTCTTCAAATGATTTATTAAGAGCAGAGTAGATTCCTTGTTTTCTGTATTCCTTTTTCACATATCCTTCCGAAACGTACAGGTCATCACCTTCTCCCTGTTCAAAATTACTGTCATCTTTCTCATCAATATATCCAAACAAAAACCCAATGGCTTTTCCGTCAATTTCTGCAATGAGAAAAGTGCCGTCATTTTCCTCTTCACATTCTGACATAAACTTGAGGTAATTGTTCCGGATCAGAGTCCAGTCTGCAGTTTTATCATTCATCTCTTTTTCAGAAACGTGAAGCTCACCCACCAGCTCATTTACAATGGCCAGGTTGTCTTTGATTTTAATTTTTTTGATGGAATAATTCATAATGGTGTTTTGTTTTTTACCGGCTGAAAAAAGGAAGAGGGAAGTTTCTATTGTACATTCGTTCTGTCGTTATTATGTATTTTTCAATGAAATGATACCTATTTATTTTTTTTTGAACTTTAAAACTTCTATCTTCCAGCCTCCAACTTTCTACTTAATTATTTGCCTCTCAACGGGCTTCCGTACCACGAAGTGTTATCAGAAAGAACTTCTCCTTTCATTACCAGTGATAGAGCATCAATGTTAACATTATTTCCGATTTCAGTATTATATAAAATGATCGTTCGGGAATTGATGGTGGTCTGACTTCCGATTGTTACATTTCCTATTTTCATTATCCTGTCTTCAAAAAGATGTGTTTGAGGCCCACAGTCTTCATTTAGCATAGATTCATCACCTATAGATACCATATCAAACTCTGTAATGTCTGTTGTGTTAAGCCATACTTTTTTGCCGATTTTAACACCCAGAAAACGCATGAAGAATGGAAGCCACCATGTACCGCGAAGAAAATCAAGGAAGAACTGTACAGGAAGAGCCTCATAGATGGTGGTAATCCCTTCACTTAACCATACTTTCAGACTGTACATAGGCATTTCTGACTCCTTGTACCTACCTATAAAAATCCACTTCAGCAATACTGTCAGGAAAAAAGATGGTAAAGCAACAATTCCCAGGTAATAAAAAGGGGCAAGCAGGAGCAGATAATGGATTCTTCCTTCCAGATAAGTACTGGTATAGGCAATAAACAGCACACTGCATATAATTACTATAGTTTGTGGTAAGATAATTCTGATTCCTTCTACAATAGCTCTTGCCAGTTTAAGACGGAAAGGTGGGTTGTAAGTAAGATTATCTTGAAATGCCTCTGATTTCTGTCTCGAAGGAAGACCTATTGGCGGAGAGCCAAACCAGTCTCTTTCAGATGAATTTTTAAGCTGTTCTTCAGAAGGAGCTTTACTTAATACTCCGATCAGCATATTATCGCCCAATTCATAGCCTTGTGGGATAAGTCCACTGTTTCCTATAAAACTGTTATTTCCAATTTTTGTTTTGGATAAAATTAATTTCTCATTTCTTACATCATGTTCCCCAAGGATAACAGCGTCGGCAATAAAAGAGCCTTCACCAATTTCCAAAAGGTGGTGTGACACATCGCTGGCTGTTGATATTTCTGAATTTTTGCCCACTTTTGTACCCATCATTCTGTAAAATTTAGTGATATAAATCGAAGCAAAAAGTGGATGTACAATAATGAGCGATAAATTGAAGATCTGATCTTTGATCCATTTTCTGTAATAGGTAAAACTATACACAGGATAGATTCCAGGCTTCATTTTGTATTGTAAAATCCTCGTAAGAATACATACAACGGCAATAAACAGTAAAATATATACTGTTGAAAGTATCGGAGCCTGCCACAGGTAATAAAAACTGTAGTCAGATGAGCGGTCATCCAAGTAATACAGTGTATAAAGGGTAGGTGCTAAAGGTAAAACGATCAGTAGCGGAAAGAAAAATAAAGAACAGGAGTATAACAATGCGTATTTGTTTCTCTTTGCCGCTGAAGAAAGCTTAGGAACTTCCACTTCTTCTCCTGTTTTTATCCTTACCTTTTCAGCAGGACTGCCATTCCATACTTCTCCGAATCCGATTTTTCCACCCTCATTCAGACAGCTGAGATCTTGAAGTTCTCCGAATTCCTCAATCACTGTGTCTCCACATATAATTACAGAAGATCCCAGATAAGAATGAGCTTTAATATGTACTTTTCTTATTCTTAAAATTCCATTTTCAACAGAAGCATTATCAATGCTGCATCCCGAACTTGTGTTTACGTTTTCATCAATGGTAACAAGGTCCTCTGCTGCAATTGGTAATAAGCTAAGCTGGGCACTTGGATGTACTTTTACTCCAAGTAATTTTAAATATTTCGGATATAAAGGTGTTTCTACAATAAATTCAGATGGCATTAGTCTTTTGATGGTTTTCCATAGCCACCATCTGAAATAATACCATCCCCATAATGGATAATCTCCCTCTTTAATTTTTCCGATCACCAGCCATTTGGTTAAAAGGATAATCAGAGAATATATAGGTGGAATTAAAGTATACAGTAAAAATGCACTTAATAGAGCATAATGCAGTCCATATCCGTTAAGTTGAAAATAATAATAGCTTAAATAAGGAAAAAATATCTGAATACTCAATAAGGCAAATACAACCAGCAGACTTATGGTCTGGGCAATATTACAGGCAATATACTGTAAAGTTGAAACCCTGTGAAAAGGTTCATGATGTGAGGCTTTTTGAGTCTGTTTACTTTTAAGGCATTCCGAATAGGCAGAAAGAGGACGGTTTTCATAAATCTCTTTTAATGAAGCCATAGGAATTCCTGCTTTCTGACGTAAATGTGAAACCAAAGTAGCTGCAAGTAAAGAATGTCCTCCTAAATCAGTGAAAAAATCCTGTTCCAGATTAATATCTTTTCCTGGAAACACCCATTTCAACGTTTGTAATAATCTTTCCTGTACGGGAGCATTGAGATCAATTTTAATATCATCATTCTTTTCATGAACGGTAAAGTTTTCTGGAAGAGGAAGTTGTTTTCTATCGATCTTACCGCTAGGCATTCTAGGCATTTCCTTCATCCGGACAATAGAAATAGGAACCATATAAGGAGCCAGAAATTTGGACAGTTCCTTTCTCATTTCACTCTCCTCAAATGAGGTGTCATTGCTCATTACAGCATATCCCACAAGCTGACCTTGCCCGTTGGAATCCTCTTTTACCGCTACAGCAGCAGCAGAAACATCCTGAAGCTGGTTAAGACGGGTTTCTATCTCTCCAAGTTCAATTCTGTAGCCACGAAGTTTGATTTGATCATCTATTCTTCCTTGAAAATCAATAAATCCATTCTCCCTGATAATAACTGCATCTCCGGTTTTATAGATCTTGTCTCCGGGAAGTTCATTAAAAGGATTTGATAAAAATTTCTGTTCAGTAAGTTCCGGAAGGTTAAAATACCCATGACTTACGCCTGGCCCGGAAATAATCATTTCACCACGTTCTCCCCTTGGAAGAATATTCATATTTTCATCAACAATAGCAATGTGGTAATTGGGAAGAGGAGGTCCGATTGTAAGTTCTTCCTGGCTGTTTAGTTTAATCATATTGGATGAAACTGTAGTCTCTGTAGGACCATAGCTGTTGATAAATGTCCTGTAAGGCTTTGCCCATTTATCCTGAACCTGTTGAGTGCAGGCTTCCCCACCGGTATTAATGAGTCTGATGGCGGGAACTTCATCAATAATAGCCAGAATGCTTGGAACTGCATGAAGTACTGTGATTTTATTTTCTGTTAAAATATGACTGAGTTCATCAATTGCTTTTACAGTAGTAGAATCAGCAATCCAGATGGCTGCTCCAGCAAAAAGGCTAATCCATACCTCTTCACACCACATGTCAAAAGAGACTGAGAATCCCTGATAAACAGTATCCGTATCTTTTATGCCTATAAAATCCTGTTCAGAGCGGATCAGATGGCATATATTTCTGTGGGAAATGGGAATTCCCTTAGGGTTTCCTGTACTTCCTGATGTAAATAGAACATAAGCCCAATGGTTCGGAACTTGACTGATTATCGGTGTGGATACAGCCTTTTGCGGTTGAGCTGCAATTGACAATGGCTCACAGTGGATATGGGCATCCGTATCCGAAAAATAAGCTTTAACATCAATATCTGTAAAAACTTTCCTGATCCTGTCTACGGGCATTTCCCGGTCCAGAGGAATATAAGCAGCACCAGCCTTTAAAATTCCAAGTATAGCAATAGGAAGTTCAAGGCTTCTCGGATACCAGACTCCAACACTATCACCGGGTTGTATTCCCTGGTTTTGCAGTTGAAGGGCAATAGCGTTGCTCCAGCTATCCAGTTCAGCATAGGAGATTTTTTTATTTTTAAATATAAAAGCTGTTTTGTCTTTATATTTTTCAAAGGTGGGAACTAATAATTCAGGCAGAGTTTCATCTTTTATAAACTCCGGACTGATTTTTCCTAAAATTAGGCTTTTCATCATTAAAAAAATAAAATATATAGGTTGGGAAAATTATATAAATATAGCCTATTTCTATTCATGCCTAATCTTCAAATTCGTTTTTTAGTTGTAATTTTGCAGCAATTAATGTTTTACTAACTGTAATTAAAAAACCTAAAATCTTCATGCTTACTATTTTATCGCAAAATTTTTCTCTTGTTAATGAATGGATTAATGAACTTCGAAACGTTGATGTTCAGCATGACCGAATGAGATTCCGGAGAAATATGGAAAGAATCGGAGAAATTGCGGCCTTTGAAATCAGTAAAGGATTGGAAGTAAGAGATGTTGAAATCCAAACTCCTTTAGATACTATTAAAAGTAGGGAAATTGCAGTACAACCGGTGATTACAACCATTTTAAGAGCAGGAGTTCCGTTATTTGAAGGAATTCTTAATTACCTTGACAGAGCAGATTGTGGTTTCGTGGCTGCTTACAGAAAGCACGATGCCAATGATTATTTCTCTATCAAACAGGATTACCTTACTTGTCCGAATATTGAAGGAAGACCTTTAATCGTAGCAGATCCTATGCTGGCAACAGGCGCATCCCTGATTGAAGCAATCAAAGACTTGTTGACCAACGGAAACCCAACTCAGCTTCACATTGTAGCAGCCATTGCTTCAAGACAAGGGGTAGAAACTGTACAAAATGCCTATCCTGACGCTCACATTTGGGTAGGATCCATTGATGAAGAGTTGACCTCAAAAGGATATATTACACCAGGATTGGGTGATGCCGGAGATTTAAGCTACGGAGAAAAACTTCAACGATAATTTTAAGAAAGATTCCAGAAATCTCTCATTAAATTCAACAATAAATTAGGTCGTACTTTATCCAGTGGATGCTTTGTATCCGGGAGTACGGCCAAATTTGCATTTGGAAGCTCTCTGTATACAGCTGTACTTTCGTCAATAGTTACCATATTGTCCTGATCTCCTACCATAATCTGAACCGGAATATTAATTGTAGCCAGATTATTTTTTAATGGTGGATTTTTGCCCAGAGCAATCATTAAATCAGCAATAGCCGGAAGTAACTGTTTCCATTTCGAGCCATGCTGTTTCTCTAAAGTTTGTGCATATTTTGGGATTTTTTCAAGAATAACATCAGGATTAAGCATTTTACTTTCCTTTAAAGCTTGTTCCTCTGTCCAGTCGAATTTTGTTCCCAAAGTCATAATAGAATTTATGTTTTCAGGATGTTTTACAGCATAACAAAGGGCAACATAGCCACCCATGCTGTGTCCTAGGATGTGTACATCCGTTAGATTATTTTCTGTACAGTATTCTGTCAACTCCTGAGTATATTTTTCTATAGTGATTCCATCTGCAGGAAGATCATTACTTCCATGTCCTGAAAATAAAGGAGTGTGAATTGTAAAATAGGATGAGAGACTATCCAGATAAGGGGTAAATATTTCAGAGTGACCTAAAGCTCCGTGTAATAAAACTAGGTTCGGCATGATTATTTTGTTTTCCGGAAAATTAAGCAAAAGAATCGGAACACAAAAACAGGAGAATTATACTGAAGTCCTTCTATGGAAAGAACGGTGCTTGTAAATCACAATCTAAAACTTTAAACCTCTTTACACATCCATTGCCATTACCAGCACACTTACCTTGTTATGCTCACCGGCATTTAAAATCTCCCATGCAATAGACGAAACGGTGGTTCCTGTTGTAAAGACATCATCAATTAGTAATATGTGTTTTCCGTTTACAGGTTGAGTAACAGAAAAGGTATTGATGGTTTCCAGACGATGCTGCTTATCTTTTAAGGCTTGTGCTTTGGAATAATAATTTCGTTTGACTAATTGATGGTCAAAGGGAATTCTATAATATTTTGAAAGGGTTTCCGTGTATAAATGAAGCTGGTTATAGCCTCTTTCCCTTATTTTTTTAGGATGAAGGGGAACACTTACCAGAAGATCCGGTTTTTGGTTTTTGAAATCAAGTCGGTCGGTTGTCCATTCACCAAGAATTCTTCCGGTTATCTCTCTGCTTCTGTATTTCAGTTCATGAATAATTTTCCGGCTTAAACTTTCTTCTTCAAACTGTATAAGAGCATAAGTATTCTCAACAGGAAAAAGAAGCCTGCATTTTTCTTTCACAGGATTGTTTTCGAAATAGTCATAATGGGTAAAATGAATCTGGTTGAAACAGATATCACAAACCAAAAGATTAGACTCAATAATTCTGTTACAATGAAGACATCGGTTGGGGAAGAGTAGGTCCAATATCATAAGTGTGTTTTTACTAAGATATGAAATAGTTTTTAGCTCCCACTCTAAAATTTTTATCCCTTCAGGTTCAGAACTCTTTCCTTATCTTCTCAATTGAGTTTTTCATGCTGAGATTGAAATGCTCCTTCTCCAACCGAACTGGTGGAGCCTGTCTTACTTCACAATCCGGGATACTGCAGGATTCACAGGTTACTCCTACATTGATGGTTTTTAGTGACGGAGATTTTATAAAGCCTATTTTTTTTATTGTTTGTGAATTCAGTAAAATACCCAGACAATAACTTCTGTTGCTGCCATCAGAAAAAGGGTTTTTCTGAGAGGTGGAAATAACAAGATAGCTTATTCCCTGATCTTTATAATGGGAGATCTGAGCATCTGTCAGAGTTTCATTTTCCTTTAAATAATGTAGGTTTTTCACAGCGATCCATTTTCTGCAATAGTGCTCATTGGTTGCGTTGGCATGGGGAGCCTGTTGGTGATTAAGGTGGAGCTCTTTTAGAATTTGAATCTTTTCAGATCCTTTCTTTTTTACCAGACATAGATAGAAAAGATCTTTAATACCCATTTCGGCAGAAAGGATATTAGTAAGGCGATAATAAAAAGTTTCAGGTGAGTTTGTAAAGCTGTTGATAAGACTGGCGAAATTCTCAGGTTCCCAGGTGTTTTGCTGAAAAAATTCTGAGGTCTTTTCAATTGTAGGCTCCTTTGAAATCAATAAAGCACCTGCAAAATAAGAAGCATAAAAATTGTTCAGAATTTCTTCAAAACTTCCGAAGTCAAGCCATGAATAGGTGGTTGGACGGACTTTTAGCTCCAGTACATTGAATCCTATTTCCTTAGCCAGAATAAATGTTTTCTGATCCTTTTCCAGTTTTTTATTCAGAAGCAGTAATTTTTTTTCAGGAATAAATAGGGATCTTAGATTGTCTAATGTTCCATATCTTTCAAAATCTTCAGACTGAATAGTATAGCTGAATTTTTCCGTAAGGATATTCTCCAGAATGTCAGACTTTAAATTCTTATCAATCTGAAGATGGTTTTCTTCAGTGAACAGGTCTACTTTATCTTCAATTTCCGGGAAATAATTGTCATACAATTCCTGGAAGGATCGTAAAACTGCAAAATAAAACCTTTCCTTCCCAAGATTATAGTTCTGAGAAATCTCTATTAGTGCATTAATAAAAGCAGTTACTTTTTTAGGAGCGTCACTGATAATACTGATGAGATTGTTTTTATTAATCCCGAACAATTCCAAAGGAACTTCCTTGAAGAAATCAGATTGTAGGATTTCATTAAACGGAGCAAGGCTTTTGTCCAGCTTTGTGGATACCAGATCATCAAAAGTGCAGTTCAGGGCTTCAGAAAGTTGGATGATCTTGTCGTGTTTCGGATATTTTTTTCCGTTTTCAATTTCGTTAAGGTAAGATTTTGATAATCCGGTTTTTATGGCAAGATCCTGCAGAGACCAATTTTTCTTTTGCCTCAGCTGTTTCAGTTTTAGCCCGAAAACGGTCTTGATAAAGTCGCTGTCTGAATTCATTACTCAAATATAAATAAATAGATGCGATTATTCGCATAATAATTTTTAAATAAATTTAGCGAACGTTCGCTGTTTGTGAAAATTTTTATTTATGTTTGTAACATCAAATCACAAAATCAATATGTTATGGAAACTAAGACTCAATTAAAAATAACAGCTCAGAAGCAGTTTGAAGAAATTTTCACTCCGGATTTGATCGATTTCTTAATCGCCCTTCATCAGAATTTCAATCATAAAAGAGTAGAACTTTTAGAAGAAAGGAAAAAAAATCAGAAAGAATTCGATCAGGGGATTCTTCCGAAATTTTTAAAAGAAACAGAAGAGATCAGAAATGGAAATTGGGTGTGTGCCCCATTGCCGGAAGATTTGCTGGACAGAAGAGTTGAAATTACAGGACCTGTTGACCGTAAAATGATCATCAATGCTCTGAATTCAGGAGCTTTTACTTTCATGGCAGATTTTGAAGACAGCAGTTCGCCAACTTGGGAAAACTGTATAGAAGGACAGATTAATCTTACGGATGCTGTTAACAGAACTATTGATTTTGTCAACGAAAAAGGGAAAGCTTATCAACTGAATGAAAAAACAGCTGTTTTATTGGTTCGTCCAAGAGGATTACATCTTCCTGAAAAACATATTCAGATTAATAATGAAGAAGCATCAGGATCATTAACTGATTTTGGAATTTACTTTTTCAGAAATGCAAAAAACCTTTTGGAAAAGGGAAGCGGACCCTATTTTTATCTTCCAAAATTAGAACATTATAAAGAAGCAGGATGGTGGAATGAAGTTTTTGTCTTCGCACAGAATTATCTGGGGATTCCTCAGGGAAGTATTAAAGCAACTGTTTTAATAGAAACCAT
Source organism: Chryseobacterium sp. BIGb0232 (assembly GCF_024810195.1). Classification (NCBI taxonomy): domain Bacteria; kingdom Pseudomonadati; phylum Bacteroidota; class Flavobacteriia; order Flavobacteriales; family Weeksellaceae; genus Chryseobacterium; species Chryseobacterium sp. BIGb0232. Next base: position 1,379,496 of record NZ_JANUEH010000001.1, on the reverse strand, counting down.
TACCGCTTCATTTCAGATTGATGAGATTTTATATGAATTAAAAGAACATAGTTCAGGGCTGAACTGTGGCCGGTGGGATTATATTTTCTCATATATCAAAAAATTCAGAAACCTTCCGGAATTCATTGTTCCGGACAGAGATCAGGTTACTATGACTTCACCTTTTATGAGTGCCTATTCAAAAAGGGTAATTGAAGGCTGTCACAAAAGAAACGTTCATGCTATGGGTGGAATGGCTGCACAGATTCCGGTAAAGGATGATGATGAAGCTAATACTATTGCTTTTGAAAAAGTAAGAAGTGATAAAGAAAGAGAAGTGAAAAACGGTCATGATGGAACTTGGGTAGCTCACCCTGCATTGGTTTCGGTAGCTAAAGATATTTTTGATCAGTATATGCCTTCCAAAAACCAGATCGATAAGAAATTTGAATACAGCATACAGGAAAGTGAACTGCTGGAAATCCCTAAAGGAGAAATTACAGAAAAAGGAGTAAGAAAAAATATCAATGTAGGGATTCTGTACCTGGAGAGCTGGCTGATGGGAGTAGGGGCAGCAGCTATTTACAATCTGATGGAAGATGCTGCTACAGCAGAAATTTCAAGAACACAGATCTGGCAATGGCTGAAAAATGAAGCTGTATTAAGCGGTGACAGAACATTAACCAGAAATATGGTTCTTCAGTGGGAGTCCGAAGAAATGGACAATATTGAAAAATATGTTGGTGAAGCCCGCTTTAAAAATGGAAAGTTCAATCTTGCCAAAGAACTTTTCAATGAGCTGGTGTTCTCAGAAAACTTCGAAGAATTTTTAACTCTTAAAGCATATCCTTTTATTTAACCTGAGAGTAGGGGTTTTGAGTGTTTTACAGCTTGAATTTTACATCTGTAGATCATTACTCTAAACTTCATATCTCGTATCTCAAACCCGTAATTCAACAAACAAAATCCAAATATTATGAAAACAAGACAAGAACAAATCCAGACTCTGGAGCAAGATTGGCTGACAAACCCACGTTGGAAAGGTGTAAAAAGACCATATACAGCAGAAGAAGTTTTAAAACTTCGTGGTTCTTACACAATTGATTATACCATTGCGACAGAAATGTCTAAAAAATTCTGGGAGAAATTAAATACCCAGGATTATGTGGCAGGACTTGGAGCCTTAACGGGTAATCAGGCAGTACAGGAAGTAGATGCAGGACTGGAAGCCATTTACCTTTCAGGGTGGCAGGTAGCTGCAGATGCTAACCTGTCTGGAGAAATGTATCCGGACCAGTCTTTATATCCAGCGAATTCAGTGCCTTCTGTGGTGAAAAAAATTAATAATGCTTTATTAAGAGCAGATCAGGTACAGTCTGTAAGCGGAACCGGAGATAAAGAATATCTTGTGCCCATCATTGCAGATGCTGAAGCAGGTTTCGGTGGAAATCTGAATGCTTTTGAACTGATGAAGCAGATGATTGAGGCCGGCGCTGCCGGTGTACACTTTGAAGATCAGCTTTCTTCTGCAAAGAAATGCGGGCATTTGGGCGGGAAAGTATTGGTTCCTACTCAGGAGGCTATCAATAAATTAATTGCAGCACGTCTGGCAGCTGATGTATTGGGAGTTCCAAGTCTCATCATTGCAAGAACAGATGCCGATGCGGCAGACTTACTGACCTCAGATATTGATGACAGAGATAAAAAATTCGTAACAGGAGAAAGAACTTCTGAAGGTTTTTATGTAGTAAGAAACGGGGTAGAGCAGGGGATAGACCGTGGTTTATCTTATGCGCCTTACGCAGATCTGATCTGGATGGAAACTTCAAACCCGGATTTAGAGCAGGCAAAAAGATTTGCCGATGGAATTCATGCGCAGTTTCCGGGAAAAATGCTTGCTTATAACTGTTCACCTTCTTTCAACTGGGCTGCTAAACTGAGTGTCGAGGAGATGTCTACTTTCCGCGAAGAGTTGGCTAAAATGGGATACAAATTCCAGTTTATTACACTGGCTGGTTTCCATGCTTTGAATACAGCGATGTTTGAATTGGCTTTAGCATATAAAGAAAGAGGGATGGCTGGATATTCAGAATTGCAGGAACGTGAATTTGCTTTACAGGAAAAAGGATTCAGAGCAGTAAAACATCAGTCTTTTGTAGGTACAGGATATTTTGATGAAGTTCAGAATGTTGTTACCAATGGATCCTCTGCTACCGTAGCGATGAAAGATTCTACAGAAACAGCACAGTTTCATTAAATAGTCAGTTTTTTACATTATACATATTTTCGAAGCTCTCCCCAGTTTTTGGGGAGAGCTTTATTTTTTATTCAGTTTTTATGAAAAACACTTTGCAGGATCTTGAAGGATTTATAATGATATTGATGACTTAATTAAGTCTAAAAAAACAGGATGACAGCAAATGAAAAATTATATTATATTTGGGCACGGAAAAAAAGTAAATTTTTCGAAAAAGTATATATTATAATGAAACTAATTAAATTATTTTTTATTGCAGCAGGATTAACTTTAACGGCTAATGCTGTAAATGCTCAACAGAAGATCGGGAATATAAGCACTGATGAGGTTTTTGCTAATTTACCTGATGTAAAAATGGCCAGTGAAACGGTTGATAATCTGACAAAAGTTAAAAAAGCAGAAATTGATAAAGTTATTGCTGAATATCAAACTAAATTAAAAACAGCACAGGATAAAGAGAAGACTTTAACTGAGGCTAATAAGGCTGTTTTAACCAAAGAATTGGAAGCAGCACAAGTGGAATTGGATAATCTGGCTAAAAAGATAGAAGATACAAGAGCACAGGCGGCTAAAGAAATTTCAGCTAAGCAGGCTGAGCTGTACAATCCTTTACAACAGAAAGTAAAAGATGCTGTTGCTGCAGTAGCCAAGGAAAAAGGGCTGAACTATATATTTGACGTTTCAACACGTGGTTCCAACCTTGTTTATACTGAGGGAGGTGAGGATATTACGGATCTGGTAAAAGCAAAACTGGGAGCTTCTGCAACAGCTACAAAGCCGGCAGGAAAAGCTAAAAAATAAATTCAGAATATTGAATATTTTAAAAACGGAATCAGATCAACATCTGGTTCCGTTTTTCTTTAATTTAAAACCATACATTTGAGTAAATATTTCATTGGAATGAATTTAGTCTATGAAAAGCAGATCAAAGTAACAGAAGAGCATATAGACCAGAACAACCACGTTAATAATGTTCAGTATGTGCATTGGGTAGAAGAAGTGGCAGCGGAGCATTGGAATCTCTTAAAACAAAAAACAGAATATGTAAACGATGCGTGGATGCTTCTGGATCATCACATCCGGTACAAAAAGCAGGTGTACCTGAATGATATGATTACAGTAAAAACTTATCCACAAACTCCTGAAGGCGCAAAGCAACCAAGAAAAGTAGAATTTTATTGTAATAATGAGCTGGTTGTGGATTCTTCTACACTTTGGGTTCTGTTTGATACAGAAGCGAAGAAGATAAAGCGGGTGGAAACTAATTGGCTGGAGAAACTAAAGATTTAGTTGAGGATGTTGGTGTTCGAAGTATTATAAATAATTAATATGAAAAAAATATTACTATCATGGGCTGCGATAACTTTTATCAGCTGTAATTCTAATAAAAATATATCTGCTTCCGAACGTGAAAAAATTATTTCCGAATTAAATTATATTGGGAAAATAGATCAGAAATTTGCAGGAATTCCCCCGGCAGATATGACAGAAAAATACGGGAAAAATGTTTGGAAAATATTTGAGGCAAAAAGAGACAGTGTAGGAAAAGATAACCAAAACAGAATTAAAAAGCTTTACTCTCAGTATGGTTATTTAGGTTTTAAACAGGTTGGAAAAGAAAATTCAACACAATTTTGGTTGCCCATTCAGCATGCGGATCATGATATTGAATTTCAGAAAGCAATGCTTGTGGCTATGCAAAAAGAAGTCAATAGGAATAATGCTTCTAAAAATGAATATGCATTACTGGAAGATCGAATAGCTGTTAATACTCATCAAAAACAGAGGTTTGGTACACAGGTAACTTATAATAATTTTGAACAGGCTGTTCCTAAAAATGGATTAATAGACAGTGCAAATGTTGAAAAACTGCGTGCTAAATATGATTTGCCTACGCTTAAAGAATATTATAACGGAATGACCGAGAGGCATTTTAAAATGAATGAAAAAGTCTTTTTACAGAGAGGAATTACAGAGCCAAAACTTTATAAATAAAAGATGAAAGCTTTTGCAATGATAGAAAAAAATGTTATTCAGTGTAACATAATAAAGCTAGTATTTGTCTTATAAGAAATAAATGAATAGATACACAATGAAACAGACTGTTTTAGCAGCCTTATTTTTTAATATATCCATTTTAGGATTCAGCCAGACGGCAGAACAGTCAAAAATAATTGACAGTTATATAAAAAATGTTATCCAGATTAATGAAATCCCTGGAATGGCTGTAGGAATTGTAAAAAATGATAAAGTAACATTCCAGCAATACTATGGACGTGAAAATCTTGAAAGTGATAAAAAAGTGGATTCCAAGTCCATGTTCAGAGTTTACTCTAATACAAAATTAATTGCTAATGTTGGGCTTTTTAAACTTGTTGAAGAAGGAAAACTGTCGGTGGATGATAAGATTTCAAAATATATAGAGAATTTGCCAAAAGACTGGCAAAACATACAGGTGAAAAATCTTCTTTCCCATTCTTCAGGATTACCGGATATGGCTGATATTAAAGATTTTGCCGAGAAAGCAACGCATAATGAAGTCATTGATCGCCTGTCAAAAGAAAAAATAGAGTTTGAAGCCGGAGATCATTACCGGTATAATCAGACCAATTATCTTTTGATTATGATGATCATTGAGGAAATAACAGGCAAAACCTTTGAAGAATATATTCTGGAAAATCAATTCTCTGATTCCAGAAACCAGGTCGTGTTTTCTTCCAACTCAGTTGAAAAAATTCCTAATAGAGTAGGGAAGTATAATTATAATCCGGAAAAGAGACAGTATGAGAAATTGATGACTATTGATGGAGTGAGATCTCATTCAGCAAATGGTTTGGCGATTACGCTTCCTGCTTTTCTACAGTGGAGTATCCATTTCAGCAAAAACGATTTTCTAAAACCGGAAACAAAAAAGATGATGTGGAAACCATTTAATTATAAAAATAATGACTGGGAATTCGCGCATGGCTGGGAAATTACAGACTCTAATAATATAAGATCATATGGTTTTTCCGGTGGAAATGTAAGTGCATACAGCTTCTTCCCGGATAATAATATGGCGATTGTTGTGATGTATAACGGAAATAAAGGATTTCCTGTGATGTATCAGATGGTGAATCATATTGCGGGAATTATAGATAAAAAACTGATGAATCCTTATATGCTGGCTGAAGAAATCACGATTGCAGAACCTTTTGCTCATCCAAATCTGAAGAAGGAAGTATATGGATATAGGATAGAAAACGATAAAGTGATTTTTTCCTATCAATATCCTAAAAATTCAAATACAGAATTTATTAAGAATGTTTCTGTAGCAGGTGCATTTAATAACTGGAATATGAATGATGTATCTTATCAGCTGACTCTAAAAAAGAATAATGTCTTTGAGGTTGCAGTACCCAAATCCCAGTTCGAAAAAGGAAAAACTTATGGTTTTAAGTTTGTGATGAATAAAAGCGGATGGCTCACCATTCCTTACAATACGGCTAATACAGACGGAACTCCGGATAATAATTTCGCCCTGAAAATTGATTAGAACTTTATTTGAAAATCATTGTAATAGAGACAGTCTTTTCTTTGTTAAGCGGTTTTGTCATATCTTTGCAATATGATACGTATTACAAAAATTTTTACATTCGAAACAGCCCACGTACTGTACAACTACGATGGGAAATGTAAAAATATGCATGGACATTCCTATAAGCTGTTTGTAACAGTGAAAGGAAAACCGATTAATGACATTGAAAACCCTAAAAACGGGATGGTAGTTGATTTCGGAGATATCAAAAGTATCGTAAAATCTGAGATCGTAGACGTTTGGGATCATTCAGTGCTTTTAAATGCCTTGACTCCCCATAAAGAATTGGGAGATGATCTTGAACAGAAAGGACACAAGGTAATCTATTGCAGTTTCCAGCCAACCTGTGAAAATATGCTCTATGCTATCGCAGCTAAAATAAAATCAAGACTTCCTGAAGGAATTTCTCTGGCTTATCTTAAACTTCATGAGACTGAAAATTCTTATGGAGAATGGTTTGCAGAAGACAATCAATAAATATTATCCCATAAAGTTCAGACGGTGTTAAAAACAACAATTAATTTAGAACCTGGAAAAAAAGTATACTTTGCTTCAGATCAGCATTTCGGTGCCCCTACTCCTAAAGAAAGTAAGGTTCGTGAAGAAAAGTTTATACGATGGATGGATCAGATCAAGGAAGATGCACAGGTTTTATTTTTAATGGGTGATCTTTTTGACTTCTGGCATGAATGGAAACATGTGGTACCTAAAGGATACATCCGTGTTTTAGGGAAAATTGCAGAACTGAAAGACAGAGGAATCCATATTTATTTCTTTGTAGGAAACCATGATCTTTGGATGAAAGATTATCTTGAAGAAGAGATTGGATGTACGGTTTTTTACCAGAAACAATATTTTGAAATGGGTGGAAAACAGTTTTTGCTGGCCCATGGAGATGGATTGGGGCCTGGTGATAAAGGTTATAAGAGAATGAAAAAACTTTTTACCAATCCGGTGGCACAATGGTTTTTTAAATGGCTTCATCCCGATATTGCCATGAAAGTGGCGTTGTATCTTTCTCAGAAGAATAAAATGATCTCAGGAGAAGAAGACAAAGCATTCTTAGGGGAGGATAAAGAATTTTTAATTATCTATTCTAAGGAGAAGCTGAAGACAGAGAATATAGATTATTTCGTATATGGACATCGCCATCTTCCCATGGTATTGGATTTGGGAAAAAACTCAAAATATATCAATCTGGGAGACTGGATTTCCTATTTTACCTATGGCGTTTTTGAAAAAGACTTTGAACTGAAGACTTTTGAAAAATAAAACAAAAAAATTACCCCTAAAAAGAGGTAATTTGAGAATGAGTGGGGGACTCATTCTGTTTTTAATCCATATTCCGGTTAAGTAATTGCAAGAAGTTTACCAAAGTCAGATTCATATATTAAAAAAACATTAAATAAAAATATTTTATCCAGATAATTGCTTTATACAGAGGTAATAAGAAGATCGAAAAAATTATGGAGCCGAAGAATCTATTCAACATACAGACCGAGCAGGATTTCCTGAATGTAACATTGAAAACATTTCGTTATCAATATGAAAATGTTGAGATATATAAGAAGTTTGTAGATTTTTTAAATATCAATCCTGATGAGGTTGACGATCTGTCTAAAATTCCTTTTCTACCGATTGAAATGTTTAAAAATCATCAGATTCTTGATAAAAATGTGAGTACAGATCTCTTTTTTCAAAGTTCCGGAACCACGCAGATGAATCTTTCAAAACACTTCATAGCCAATACAGGTTTGTATGAAGAAAGTATTTATAAAAGCTTTGATCAGTTTATTGGAAAACCTGAAGACTTTATTTTCCTTGGGCTGCTTCCAAGTTATCTGGAAAAACAGAATTCATCCCTAATTTACATGGTGGATTATCTGATGAAAAAATCTGACAAGTCAGAAAACGGTTATTTCCTTTACAATCATTCCGATCTTTTTGATCTTTTAAATCAGTTGCGTGATAAAAAAGTAATTCTTTTCGGGGTTTCTTTTGCCCTTTTAGATTTCTTAGATTACTGCCATTCCGAGCGAAGTGGGGAATCTATAAATGTTCTTGAAAACCTAATCGTTATCGAAACCGGAGGAATGAAAGGACGAAAAGAAGAAATGACGAAAGATGAGCTTTTGAAAATATTGCAGGAGGGCTTTAAAACCGATACGATTTATTCAGAATATTCAATGACAGAATTGCTATCCCAGGCTTATTCTCTTGGAAATAATGAATATCAATGTCCCAATTGGATGCGGATTAAGATCAGAAACGCAGAAGATCCTTTCTCTTACGAAAAAGAAGGAAGAACAGGAGCGATCAATATCATTGATTTAGCCAATATCCATTCCTGTGCCTTTATTGCCACTCAGGATCTGGGTAAAATAACAGGTGATAAATTTCAGGTGCTGGGAAGAATAGATCACTCTGACATCAGGGGTTGCAGCCTGTTGGTTAGTTAACAAAGAACATTCTTTGTATGAGGTTTCAGGTCTCCGGTCTAAATTCTAAATTATGCTTAAAATAGAAGAACTTGTTCACGCATACATCCATACCCACTGCGATTTTGAAAAAGAACTCGTCTTGACGAATTATTTTCAGGCGGATTGGGAAGCCGATATTCTTATTGTTGATGCAGAAGGAATAAGTCATGAAATAGAGATCAAACTTTCAAAAAGCGATTTTAAAAATGATTTTAAAAAATCATATATCAATAAAGATACCGGAGAAAAATTTCTTAAACACGATAAAATTTCCTGTGGAGATTATGTATGCAACGCTTTCAGTTTCTTATTGCCGATGGGAATGGTAGACTCCAGTCTTATTCCTGAGCATTGTGGAATTATTGAGTTTTATCATAATGAAGATACCTGGAATACGGAATTCTATCTTATCCGTCCTCCAAAAAGACTTCACGAAGATTCTTACTGGAAACTGAATGATAAAGATCTTTTTATTAGAAAAATAGCTTTAAACTTACTTCAGCGTAAAATGGAAATCAAAGGAAAACAGGAAGAACTCATTTTTAAAAATCCTTTTGATCTTAAAAAAAGAAAATAGAGGTCCTGTCGGAAAGACAGGATTTTTTGTTGCTCTCTTTTTGTATATTAGCAGGATAACGATGCTATTTAAGAGTTAGATATAAATCATATTGTCCGTAAATAGTTATTGTTTTATATAATTTTCATTGAGATGATTTACTATTGAAAAAGGAATATGGAAGATATTATTTGTCCTTACCCTTGGGATTGTGGAAAAACAATTGAACCCAAGAAGCTAAGCAAACATGATTATGATTTTCTAAGCTCAGCATCCGGAAAAAAAATGATTTTTATGATCATACATTGCCCGGAGTGCTCAAGAGAGTTTAAGTTTAATACAGTACAATGGAAATCAGATAAATTTGGGTATTCTGATCCCAATATCACTATTGAAAAAAAAGGAAAAACAATAAAACAACTGACAGCTATTCTGGATAGAGCAAAAGTTGATATCCCATTAGCCTATTTTGATTACTTGATCAGTGGTGAATTCGATTCTCAAATTTCAATCTTTTCAAATGAAGAGAACTTTAATCTGTATGATCTTAACCAGCTTTGTGAAAAAATAAATGTAGACGGAACGTCTTATCTTACCATTAGCCAATTAAAAGGGTTTGTACATTCATTATTGGAGATTACTGATGGAATCTCTCCAAAAGGACAAGATTTGAACTATAAAGATATTTCGAATTGCTTAACAATCGGTTCAGAAAATACAAAGCTCTTATGTATTGATTACCGAGATCAAAATTCTTTATGGATTTTTCATCCTGATGGTGGGGATATTGAACGTATATCAGTAACATTAGAAAATATTATTAAGAGGCAGAATCTCAATAAATAATAACTTTTTAAGGTGTCTTTATTTACATAGTCTTTTATTTTTAGAACTTATATTAATACCATGAGAGTAGGACAAATTATTCAATTGATTAGTATCGTTGGATTCAGTAAATAAAGATTTTAATCACTTTACTATTAGATCAAAGACAGGCCGGACAAGAGATAATGGAATAAACACTGGCTGGTAGAAAATAGGGATGGAACTTATTTTTTTGCAACCAGACTCCTGCAGAATAGAAAGGTAAACAGCTCAAATTTTGGTGCCTGTAGAAAATAAATTACAAAAGCAGCCTTTAAGGATCTGGGTGTTCTAAAATAAAATTGTATATCAGTTTTCTACCTAATATTGGAAATTTATATTGATTATTATAAATTTCCGGCTTTACAATTGTTATAAAAAAAAATAAACTATCTCGATCGAGATAGTTTATTTTGATTAAAATTTATCTTTAATTTAATTAATCCGTTACTTCCTCAGAATCTCTCTGAAGTAAGAATTTGTAGATCAATCCACCTACAATTCCACCAAGAATAGGAGCTACCCAGAACAACCAAAGTTGTGACATAGCCAATCCGCCTGTGAAAACTGCCTGCGAAAGGGATCTTGCAGGGTTTACAGAAGTATTCGTAATAGGGATAGAGATCAGGTGGATCAAAGTAAGGGCAAGTCCAATCGCAATACCGGCAAATTTACCATTAGCCCATTTATCTGTAGCACCCATAATCACGATAAGGAAAAAGGCAGTTAATAAAAACTCCGCCAGAAATGCAGCACCCATACTGAATGCTTTCCCGTTGTAGACTGCTTCCCCATAAAAATTGGTAGCAAAAGCTCCAGGTGCTGAGAAATCTACAACCCCGGCTCCGTTAAGAATAGTGTATAGACATCCTGCAGCTACAATAGCACCAAGACACTGCGCTACAATATAAGGGATAAGGTCTTTAGCAGAGAATCTACCCCCAGCTAAAAGCCCGAAAGAAACTGCAGGATTGAAGTGACCGCCGGAAATATGACCTACAGCATATGCCATTGTAAGAACAGTAAGACCGAAGGCTAGCGCAACTCCTAAAAGTCCGATCCCAATATCAGGAACACCCGCTGCAAAAACAGCGCTCCCGCAACCTCCGAAAACAAGCCAAAATGTGCCGAAAAATTCAGCAAAAAGTTTTTTTATCATGTTGTTTATTTTAAAAATGTAACTCAAATGTAGAATTTATATCTTAAAGTAAAAAGTTAAAACTGAAAAAATATTTCAAAATTAAAGGAATAAATATTATAAATTAAACAAATTGGTTTAATGTTTGTTTGGGATTTGTCGGAATACGATTATAGCTGCTGATGAAAGAGCTAACATAATCGTTTTATTGTTCGGTACTAATTTAAAGTGGTGGTTAATGAGAAAGTTTCTTTGTGTGGTCTTTGTACCTTTTATGTATAGTTTACATTATTCGCAGGCAGTAAAAAAAACGCTTCCCTGTTATGATCTTACAACTGTTTTAAAGGTGGAACCTACAGCACTTTATAAATCCCATCTGGATGCCTCCAAAAGTTTTGGAGTACATTTATTGAAAGACTCCAAAACCATACAGAAATATATCAGCAAAGGAAAGTTTCATAAAATAAAGAAATCCGGAAAAGGATACCAGATTCAGAGGCTTGATTATAGCAGAGCTTATATGGTTTCTAAAGGAAAGACTACGTTGGAAAATATTGGGTCTAAATTTAATAAGGCAACAAAAGGGGGAACCTTTACGGTTTCATCTATTACCAGAACATTGGAAGATCAATGCAGGCTGAGAAGGGTGAATTCCAATGCTTCACTGGGAATAAGTTCTCACAACTATGGCAACTCCTTCGATATTTCTTATGTAAGGTTCAATAATGTTCTCAAAAATAACCCTAAAATGGAAGTTGCTTTGGAGAAAGTTTTAAAGCATTATGCTGATGCTGGTAGAATTTATTACATAAAAGAAAGACAGCAAAGTTGTTATCATATTACAGTGCGGAATTATTAATTAAATTCCTACTTGCACAGCATGTTTAGTTTATATAATTTTATACAACTAAAAACCACCATGCTTATGACAACATTAAACATCGTAGATTATTTACTTCCTGTAGAAGAATGCAAAATTGCTGCAGACGAATGGAGTTTTTGCCGTTCTAATTTCTTAAAAATAAAGGATCTGATTCCTACCACGTATGTCTTTACTATTTCTGATGGTCCGCTCGAATGGATGAAAAGCTATAAGGACTATCCTGAATTCTGCGCCACAATGGGAATATGGAAAGACCAGTTGATTCTGATCTTTTATCCTATGAATGAAAAAGGAGACAGAATAGATCAGAAAGAATATCCCTATTGTGCTCTTGCCGAACTGACTAGTGATGTGAAGCTACAGGAGATACAAGAGTATACCATTGTTAAAAATACGATTCTTTCCAAAGGGCTTGAAAAAATAGAGAAAAATGCAAATATGGCTTTTCCTATATCCGATAAACCTATTCTTGAGCAGGATATAGCTATTGAAGCCATTGAAAGCTGGAGAGAATCCGGAATGGATTGGTTTTACAAAGAGTGTAGCGAATCTCAAGGAATGGGAATATTTAAAAGGTTTTATGTTCCTACAGCAGATTTATGCCTTTCGGATGAAGGGTTGACGGAAATGAAATGTTCCTTCGGACTTAAATATAATAATGTGTACGGAAAAATGTTGGTAACCCTTATTTTTATCTCTTTCCGCCAAAATCTTCAGAATTCAGAACGGGCAGATATGATGTCTAATACCTATGACTGGGCAAAACCATGTCCACCTATATGTCGTATACCGGGAATGGAAGGTGAATTTTAAAATAATAATTTAAGGAATGGCAGATCTTTATAAGACGATTTTATTCCTAAACTATGGATTGCTTCTTGCTGTTATAGTGTTGGGAGCTGCTAAATACCGTATATTAAATCATAAAGAAAGGCAGTATTTTTATTGTATTGCTTTTCTTTTTTTTATTGAACTGTTGAATCTTGTTTTGCCTTATATTTTCAGGCTCAATGATACCTCATTTCTTTATCCGTTCTATATTGGCGGAGAATTCTTTTTACTGACGGGCTTGTTTATCAGAAAACTGGATTGGCCCAAATACCTCTTGGGATTGAGTGCTGCGATTGCAGTTGGTTTTATGATCTCAAAATACGGTTTTGATTATCCTGCCAATGCAGATATAGCAAAGGTAGTTTCCAATATCATGATCATCTGTCTTTCGGGAATAGCCTTGATTAATGAGATTAAAAAGACTTCAGATCAGAATCGTTTTCTTTGGGTAGATGCCAGTATTTTTTTCTATTACTCTGTTTCAGTATTTATTTTTATCATACAGCATCAGATTGCTAATCTTTCAGAAAACAATTATTATATTCTTTTCAGTGCCAATAATATCTTTTCAAGTATTTTATACTGTTCACTTATATATACCTTTATCCGATTAAAGAAGTAACCTTAAATATCAACCTTTTGATCCTTATAATTGTTACCATAGCAGTTATAGTATCCTTTATTATGCTTGCCTACAGAGCTTTTATAAGCAGGATTATGAAGGAAAAAAATGTACAGCATGAAGCAGAAGTTCTTCATCAGAAAAAACTGGTATTGGAAAACATCAAAGCTCAGGAAGAAGAAAGAAAAAGAATGGCTGTGATGATTCATGATGATATAGGAAACAGGCTCAATATTCTTTCTTTATGGCTTAATAATCTTGATACCAAGGGCGATGAGCTGATCAAAAAAAATATCCACAGCCAGATGTCTTCGCTGATTGATGCAGCCAGAAGCATTTCCCATTCATTATATCCAGTGAATCTTGAATCGGTGGGACTCGTATTGTATGCGGAAGAACTCATTGCGAATCTTTCCCATAAAATTAATATTTCCTTGCAGGTAATGCCCGGATATGAAAAGAAAGATCTCTTTGTGGAAGTACAGCTGTACCGGATTATTCAGGAATTTACCACCAATGTAATCAAACATTCTAATGCCACAGACCTGTGGATTTATATAAAAGATTATCCGCAAAATATGGCTGTCATTATTTCAGATAACGGACAGGGTTTCGAGTATGAAGAGGTGAAAAAAGGGATGGGAATCAAAAATATTGAATCCAGGATCAAATCGATGAATGCCGTTCACAAATGGAAAAAATCTTTTTTAAATAAAGGAAGTCGTTTAATCATTAAAATTCCGAAACATTATGAGTTCCCAAATCAAAATAGCATTAATTGATGATGAACAGCTAATCCTTGAAGGGGTGAAAATGCTGCTGTCCAATGAGAAAAATATATCTGTATGCCTTACCGCAGATAACGGACCCGATTTTATAAAGTCTCTGGGAAACCTCTCAGAAAAAGAATTTCCTGATATTGCACTTGTAGATGTCCAGATGAAGCCCATGAATGGGTTTGAGCTGGTAGAAATTCTTAAAGACAGGTATCCGGATCTTAAAGTCATCATCCTTTCTTCTCATTATAAAACATCTATACTAGGATATATGGTGAAACTGGGCGTTTCTGCTTTTCTTCCTAAAAACTCGGATAAGAAAACATTTATTGACGCGATTACTATGGTAGATAAAAACGGAGTTTTCTTTACAGCTGAAGATCATCAGATGCTTTTTACCTATATGAACAGTTCAGCTAAGAAAAATTCACTTTTTGAAACCGAAGATGAGCTGTCTGAAAGAGAAAAAGATGTTGTAAAGCTCATTTGTCAGGAGTTTACCAATAATGAAATAGGAGAAAAACTTTTTATAAGTCCCAGAACTGTTGAAAGCCATAGACAACGTATTCTGGAAAAAATAGGTGCTAAAAACACAGTGGGAATAGTCATTTATGCCATTGTCAACAATATTTACTCACTCGAAAAAATTTGATTAGATTCCGTAGAAATACGGAATTTTTTATTTGGTACTTTCCACTCTAGCCAGACTGCTCTTTCTTCCGTTATTTTGAAATGTCTCTTTTAGGGATTTTAAATAAAAACATAAATGTACAGAGAAGATCTGTAATAAAAAATTAACAAAAGAATGAATGGCAGTAGAGTGATTTCCGTCGGAATTTTCTTTGACGGTACGGGAAATAATGGAGTAAATGCACTTTCATCAGATAAACCACTGAATAACAATGAAAGCTATCATGGTGCATTCACCAATATCTATAAATTATACAAACTATTTATCGGTAACGAAAAAATATATATTGAAGGAATAGGAACCGTTTCAGGTGGGGAAGACAGTAATTTCGCCATGACAACATGTGCCAATCCACCTTATGGAAAAGGATATTCTTCAGATGATAAGCTTCAGAAAGCAGAAAAATTTGTACAAAGGATTATTCAGGATGAAGACTGTGAGTATCACTTTTACTTATATGGCTTCGGAAGAGGGGGAATGCTGGCCAGAACCTTTTGTCACTGGCTTTTCTCAAACTATTCTTTTGCTAAGATGAAAGTGAAATTTTTGGGCGCTTTTGATACAGTAGAATCGAAACCATTTAATACCTACAATCTGAGTATTCCTCATCAGGTGGAAAATGTATTTCATATCTGCGCACTCAATGAATGCAGATTCTTTTTTCCACTGACTGGTTTTTTTGAAAACTCAAAAATGATGCAGGATTACCAGTTTCGGAATCATATTTCTGTTTGGAAAGAAATTTTTGTTCCGGGCGCTCATGCTGATATTGGAGGAGGCTATCTGGAAGGACCGCAGTCGGTTTATATTTCTACAGATTTTGCTAATACGGATGATCTGAAAAATTATGTTCAAAACATCAGAAACACAAAAACAGATACCGAAGGAAATAAAATCTGGGATGCTTTACTTTCCGGATTTGGAGTGGAAAAAAAAGATGCTTTTGCTAAAGCCTATATGAGTAGAGATAAAGTTTATAATGAACTTTCAAAATTATATGGAAAACTCATGCTGCAGGAAACCAATAGAATATCGCAGGTGTTTATCTCAGGAAAAGATTTGGAGACAGATTATAACAGGCATCCTTTATTACAAAACTTGTATGAAAAAATGAAGGTTTATGTACAAGATCTTTCCATAGATAAAAAACCAATATACAATTACGGTAAATTGGCTGATTATATCCATATTGCTGCCAATTTCGGGCTCTATCAAGACGGTTTATCGAAACGGTCCGAGTATGAAGTAAATGTTGAACTTCTCAACAACGGAATGAATGTCTCAAGCAGTACAATTGTAGATCAGAAAAGTCATGCAAGACTTTCTGCTGAGCTTCACCTTCCCGAAGATAGCTTTGTAGCCGATTTTCTGTATGGAACCAGTGTTCCTAATAATGATATCTGGACCCGTTCAATTATCAAAACTCCGGTAACAAGGCTGGATAAAATAGATAATTAATGTCAGTCCTTTTTTAGTTTTAAATTTTAGGTTAGGGAGCGTCATTTAAGATGTTCCCTTTTATTTTATAATATGTCTTTTTGAATTCAATGGGTATAATTACTGAACTGTAAATTTGGTACATTATACTGTAGTTTTTGGATTCTCATTCCCGTTAATTTGAAATTGTTCATTTCAATAAGCTTTACAATGGAAATATGAACAAAGGCGTATTCTGAAAAGCCTGATATCAAAAAGAGTAAGAACACCAAAAATTAAAACAATGGAAAAGACACTCATGCAAAAAGCAACAATATTTTCAACCGAGTTTGATTTTACCTCTGGGGAACAAAAAGAAATCTTGCACTATCTACAGGTTAATAATTACAGACTATTAGGATATAAAGGAGCATCTGGGCCCAACCAAGTTTCTTCAGGAGTACCTACTTGGTTTTCTATGCCTTATGTTAATATGTTTGGACGATTCGAAATTTACTTTGAACCCAGATACAAAGTATATGTTTTTAATAAAGGAGATATTACGATCAATACAACGATTACAATGCATGCATTATCGGATGAAGTTTCTTTGGGAACAAAGGTCGTGTTTAATACGGATGGTTCTTTTCATTCAGATTCAGTTGGTTCCGAAGAAGTAATTACTGTTTATAATAGCAGACCTGCAGGCACATCACCTATAACAATAGGGCTGGCTGTAAAAGTAAATGGACAGTTTTTACCTTTCTGCGCCTTTACGTGTGCCGCACAAGGAACTGTAAGTATACAGCCTGACGCAAAAATAGCTCTATTTGCAGCACAATCAAATATGACCTCAGGATCAGTTGCTGATCATATCATTAATCCAGGTTGTAGTTTTATGTGGAATGCTAAAAATACTATGTTTGATTTACAGATGATCCCAGAAACTTATGGGATTGAAAATGTGCCTGGGAGATTATCCGTAGAGCCTGTATCCCCTGGGTCATCATTACTACAACTTTTCAATATTTTTTAAAATTATTATCAGATAAAATAGAATGATATGACAGTTTCAGAATGGCTTGATAAAGCTAAACAGCTTTTAAATATTTGTAATTACGAGATTAGTGTTAGAAACGGGAATAAAATAATGATAAATACCCATATGATAACATTAACAGAATTGGAAGATGAAATACATTATCGCCACGGAATTGCTCCGGTTAGTTATAAGGAAGCTTCAGATATCCTTAGCAATATGATTGGATTGGTACTGTCAGGACAGAAAACACCGCCACTTATTCCGGGATAAATCTTGTTCAGAAATCAATTTATGATAAAGCAAAAGCTGCCTGTTTAGGGCAGCTTTTTTTTATTTCTGGGCTATTCATTTCTTTTTCCGTATTTTTGCCCCCGAAAATTCATTATTCATTACTAATTATCAATTAAAATGCTTTCGGTTCAAAGTTTAGGATTACATCATTCAGGAAATTATTTATTTCAAAACGTAAATTTCACCATTAAAAAGGATGATAAAGTAGGGCTCGTAGGAAAAAATGGAGCAGGGAAATCTACTTTATTGAAAATGCTGTCCAAAGAAATTAATTTCTACGAAGGAGAAGTTGTAACAGAAGGAAGCATTACCATTGGTTTCCTGAAGCAAGATCTTGATTTCGTAAAAGGAAGAACAGTTTGGGATGAAACAATGCAGGCTTTCGAGCAAATCAATGCTTGGAAAAACGAGCTTGAAGAGGTCAATCACCAAATGGCTACAAGAACCGACTACGAAAGTGATTCTTACACGGATTTGATTAATAAAATGACCGAGTTGAATGACCTTTTAATGAACCATGATGCCTACAATCTTGAAGGTGACATGGAAAAAGTGTTGTTTGGTTTAGGATTTAGAGCCGATGATTTCCAAAAAATCACTGATGAATTTTCCGGAGGATGGAGAATGAGAATTGAATTGGCAAAACTGCTGCTTCAAAAGAATGACATCATGCTTCTCGATGAGCCTACCAACCACCTGGATATGGAATCCATCATCTGGCTGGAAAACTTCTTAAAAGATTATCCGGGAGCAATTGTTCTGGTAAGTCACGATAAGCAGTTCATGACCGCTGTTTGTAACCGTACTTTTGATATCAACAATAAGAAGGTTGATGATTATAAAGCCAACTATACCAAATATCTTGTGATGCGTGAAGACCGCCGTGAAAAACTGATTCAGGCTAAAAAGAATCAGGATGCGGAGATCAAACAAATGGAAGATAATATTAATAAGTTCCGTGCAAGTGCTACCAAAGCATCTTTCGCTCAGTCGCTTATTAAGAAACTGGATAAAATAGAACGTATTGAAGTTGATAATGAGGACGTTTCAAAATTCAATATCCGTTTCGTACAGTCTATGGTTCCTGGGAAAGTGATTTTCGAAGCAGAAACCCTTGGAAAAGCCTATGGTCAGAAACAGATTTTTGACGATGTAGATTTTATCGTTCAGAGAGGAGACAGAATTGCACTATTAGGGCAAAACGGACAGGGCAAAACGACATTAGCTAAAATTTTAGCAGGAGATATCAAAGATTATTCAGGAGTCTGGAACCTTGGTCACAATGTAAACATCGGATACTTTGCTCAGAACCAGGAAGAGGTTTTAACACCGAACAAAACGGTTCTTGAAGAAGCAGAAGACGCTGCTACAGAAGAAACCAGACCAAGAGTAAGAGACTTGTTAGGATCTTTCCTGTTCCAGGGAGATGCCGTTTCCAAGAAAACAAAAGTACTTTCCGGAGGGGAAAGAAACCGTCTGGCACTTTGTAAACTGTTGCTTCGTCCTTTCAATACGTTGATTATGGATGAACCTACCAACCACTTGGATATTCAGTCTAAGGAAATCATTAAGCTGGCTTTACAGAATTTTGAAGGTACATTGATCGTAATTTCTCACGACAGGGAATTCCTTCAGGGACTTTGTGATAAAATCTATGAATTCCGTGACGGAAAGATGAAAGAATTCCTTGGGGATATCAATGAATATCTTGAGTACAGACAAAAAGAAACCATCAGAGAGATTTCTGCAGAAAAAGCAAAACTTCATAGTGATGTGAAGGAAGAACCTAAGAAAGTGGAAGAAAAACCTGTTGTTAGCAACAGTCAGGCATCTAATATTGTCAGCAAAGAACAAAAAAATATTCAGAATAAAATCAAAAAGGTAGAAGAAAAAATTTCTGAGCTTGAAGCTAAAGTAGAGGAAATGGAAGCTTCTTTCGCTAAAGAAAACCCATCAGATGAAACTTTAGAAAAATACAATAAAGCTAAAGAAGAGCTGGATAACGCTCTGCAGGAATGGGAATATTTAGGAACCCAACTTGATTAATATAAAGGACTAAGGTTCGGGGCTTGGGATACGAGTCCCGAATTTTTTTATCTGATGTTTTGATGTGGTTAAAGCTGACCCAATAATTACTCATCTATATCTTAGAGTATTGATTATATATCAATTAAATATACGCTAAGATAGCTTATGATTTAAATATGTATATTATCTAAACGCAGAGATTAGCAAAGATATTTTTAAATGTAAAATTTTTCGTTCGCAAAGGCGTTCACACTCAGCAAATGAAAAATAATAATGTACATAGCTGAATGAAATGCCTTTGCGGACGGAAATATCCAGCATAACTTTCATTTTTCCTTTGCGATTCTTCGCGTTAAAAAATCAGGAAATGTTCTAAAATTGAACTTAAATTAAATAATAGTAAGAGACTATCCAAAATTAACACGAAGTATTAAATTATTTTCATAATTTTGACCCATGATTAAAGAAAGCAGAAACTTAAAAGTATTTATCTCCAGACTATTGTTTGGGGTATACTTCATCGCGCTGCTTTCTCAGAGCTTTCACCATCATGAATCTGTAGATTATTTTAAGGCGTTTAATCTTAAAAAAGTCGAAAATTCTATAACGAAAGCCATTACTAAAGAGAAAGCGGGTGACTGTCTGGCCTGCCACTTTTTGGTGACCGGACACACATTAGCTCCTGAAGAATTCAGCTTTAGCTTCCAGCATTACACGCACGAAGTAAAGCAGATTATCGCGATTCAGGAAAAAATCTGGTCTCAGACCAAATTTACCTTTCAGCTTCGGGGACCGCCCACAATTTCCTAATCAATACATTCTTATTGGGTTTTTGGCTCTATACTGTAGAGTTGAATGTTCAAGGTTTGAAGTTTAATGTTTAAAGTTGTTGAAAAACAGCTGTAGTTCGTTATAGATAAGTGCCTGTGACTTACTTCTATAACCTTACATTTTGGCTTCTTATCATTAATTCATTTTACGTGATACATCATGCATTGTATCATGAACCTAAACCCATTCAATAAATTTTAACGAAAATGTACCCCTCATTAAAAGGGTACATCATCAATCTATTTTACAATGAAATTGATATATTGCCTGTTGCTGATCTTTTGTGGATCGGTATTTACGAGTGCACAGAAAACGTATACTGTACAAGGAACGGTTCAGGATTTTCATGATAAAACCATGCTGGAAAATGCAGTGGTGAAAATTGGAAGCCTTACAGCAAAAACAGATAAAAAAGGAGCATTTTCCTTTGATAGAGTCCCTGCAGGGAAGTATACACTCATTGCAAAACATCCTGATTGCAATGATTATACTGAAAATATAGGAGTTGATCAGGACCTTCATCTTACCATTATTTTAGAACATCACTCGGGTGATATAGAAACCATTACATTACATGGAAGCCATAAAAATAAAGGTTCTGTAGTAATGAAAACACTGGATAAAGCCGAAATTGAAAGAAACTCTACGGAAAATCTGGGGAATATTCTTTCGAGAATTTCAGGAGTTTCAGCGTTGAAAACAGGAAATAATATTACCAAACCTGTGATTCATGGTCTCTATGGAAGCCGTATTTCTATCATGAATAATGGAGTGAAGCTCGCAGAACAGGAATGGGGCGCAGAACATGCACCCAATGTGGATGTGAATGACTTTGAACATATAGATGTCATCAAAGGAGCATCCGCTTTGAAATATGGAAATGACGGAGTGGCAGGAGTTGTTCTTTTAGAACCTGCAATCCCGCCAAAGAAGGATACGATCATGGGAAATGTGAAACTTTCGGGGATTTCCAATGGAAAAGGAGGCGAAATTTCTGCCAACGTGCTTAAATCCTGGGAAAACGAATGGTTTGTAAAAGCAGGAGGAAGTTATAAGAAGCTGGGAGATTTATACACTCCGCATCATACGCTTCAAAATACCGGAGCAGAGACTAATTCTTTCAATTTTTCATTCGGGAATCATGGTTTTATGCAGGGATTTGATGTTTCCTATAGCGGGACCAACCAGGATTTTGGAATTTATAGAGGCGCACACCTTGGAAATGGGTATGATATCTATAAAGCAATGACGTTGGGACAACCTTATTTTCTGGATGATTTTGGCTATAATATTGGATATCCGAAACAGACTGTGGAACATCATATTGCGAAGATTTCTGCTTATAAACGTTTTGCTGATTTTGGTAAAATTACTTTTCAATATAGCTTTCAATTGAACAGACGTAAGGAATATGATATCAGAAAAGGAGACCTGAAAGATACTCCTTCTATGGATTTAAGGCTGATTACACACTCCGCAAGTCTTATTCATCTTATAGAGCGTTCAAAATGGAGTCTGGAAAGTGGAATTTCAGCAGGTTTTCAGGATAATTATCCTAACCCGGCGACAGAAGTCAGACGTCTGATTCCTGATTATTACCGTTATGATGCAGGAGCATTTTCTGTTTTTAAATACCGTTTTACTCCAAAACTGAACGCAGAAGCGGGAGTGAGATATGATTTCAGCAGATATGATTCCTATAAATATTATGATACTAAAGAATGGAACGATAAGTATGCAAACGTTTTTCCACAATTTTATGTGAAAGAAAGCGGAAGCAGAACACTGTCTCGACCAATTATTGACAATCATAACTTCTCAGCGAATGTAGGGTTGAATTATAATCCTTCTAAAAACTTTGATATCAGATTTAATTTCTCAAGAATGAGCAGAACACCAAACCCGGCAGAATTATTTGCTGATGGGCTTCACCATTCTGCTGCCATTATTGAAAAAGGAGATTTAAGAATCAAAAAAGAAGAGATTTATAATGCCAATCTCTCATTAACAGGTCGTTTCAACGTTTTGAAAGGCTTGCAGGTAGAAGCAAATCCATATATTATTTTCTCTGATAGTTTCATTAATCAAATGCCGGTGGAAATCCAGAATACAAGCAGAGGAACCTTTGCCGTTTGGGCTTATCAGCAGGTAAAAGCCAGAATGTATGGAATAGATGCTGATGCACAGCTTAATATTCTGGATAATCTGAAATGGACAACCAGTTTCAGTGCACTGAGAGGAGATGATTTGACTAACAATGAACCTCTTATTCTCATGATGCCTATGAATCTTAGAAATTCATTGGAATTGAAACTGAACAAACCAACCAATTTCTATATCAGGCTGGAAAACGAAAATGTATTTAAACAAAATCGTTTCCCTATCAGAGATCAGTCTGTACAGTTTATTGAGGATGGAGAAATGGTAACTAAAATAATAGATTACAGTACTCCTCCTGCCGGATTTTCAATATTTCACGCATCTATTGGTGCAGATCTATTCAAAAACATGAATCTGAATTTCAGAATCAACAATATTTTTAACAAAGAGTACAAGGAATATCTTAACCGATTGAGATATTATATGCCGGAACCGGGAAGAAACTTTGTGGTTACTCTTAAATACAATTTTTAACTCTTAAAATTTAAATTACAATGAAAAAATTATTCAACATATCACTTTTATTATTCGCTGCTGTTTTATTGTTTTCCTGCCGTGACGGGAATAATGATATTCCTGAAGATATTCATGAGCATGAAGAGGTGGGGCAGGTGATTGTGACAGCTATTAATAAAGCTGATGGTGCCAAGCAGACTGTAACCGTTACTAACGGCCAGACAAAAGACCACTTTCATCTTACTCAGGGAGCAACATATGCTATAGATGTTAATTTCCAGATTAAACACGGAGATCATTACCATGATGCAGAAGAAATTATAGAAGAAAAAGATATGCACTTTGTTACTTACAAATTCTCTGGAGCAGATATCAAAGTAAAAAGAACGGCTGATGATGTAGTAAGAACTGATGGTAAGAAATTGGGACTTAAAACTGAATGGACTGTAGCTACGGCTGCAGCAGGTAAAGCAAATATTACTCTTGTACACGGAGCAACAGCCGTGAATGACAACTCGCCTTCAGCAGATAACCAGCAGGGAAGTACTGTAGGAGGGGAAAGTGATGTAGATATCTTTATTGATTTTCATTAATTAAGAAGTAAGCTCTTCAAAGAAAAAGGGCATTCATATCGTCATATTAATTTGGGAGAACCACTGATTTTTTCAGTGGTTTTTTTATTTAACAATATTTGGCTGTATTAGTTGATTTTAAATGAGTGATTTTCATAAAAAATTCATATTTTTGCAACCTAAAATTTTAATCGATAATGAAGGTTACCGCACAAAACCATGATGATGTAAGTGCATTACTTACTGTAACATTGGAGAAATCTGACTACAAAGAAAAAGTAGAAAAGCAATTGATTAATTATGCTAAAAATGCGCAAGTTCCTGGGTTCAGAAAAGGGAAAGTGCCTTTGAGTATGGTTAAAAAACAATATGAAGCAGGAATTGCATTTGAAGAAATCAACAGACAGGTTTCTGATGCATTGAACAGCTATGTTAACGAAAACAAGTTAAGATTAGTTGGTCAGCCTATTCCTCAGCCTGTAAACGAATTAGATTACAATGCTGATCAGGTAACAGTTGCTTTCGAAGTAGGATATGAGCCTGCATTCACTATAGATTTAGCTAAATATGAAGCGCCTCACTACAAAGTAGAAGCTTCTGACAAAGAAATCAGCAAGAGTATTGAAAACATGCAGAAGCGTTTCGCTGAGCAGGTTCCTCAAGATAAAATCACTAAAGATTCTTACATCGCTTTAGAAGTTTCTCAGGTTGTAGAAGAAGATGCTGAAGGAGAGCACCACCACCACCCAAAGAATGTTACCATTACAGGTGAAAACAAAGAAGCTTTCAAATTAGTAAAAGCTTTAAAAATGGATGGATCTGTAAAAGTAACTAAAGAAACTCTTGCAGGTGATGAAGAATTAGCTAAAGAATTAGGATTCAGCAAAGAAGAAGTAGAGCACCTACACCACAATGAAGTTGAAGTTAAAGTAAAAGACTTCTACTCATTAGACTTAGCTGAGCTTAACCAGGAGTTATTCGACAAAGTATATGGAGAAGGAAACATCACATCTGAAGACGAGCTTAAAGACAAAGTTAAGACTGAATTAGACGAGTATTTCCAACAGAATGCTGACGTTCACTTCGTGAATAAAGTATTGGAGCAGGTTACTGAAAAAGAAGAAGTAGCACTTCCTGAAACTTTCTTAGTAAAATGGTTAATATTCTCTAACCAGAATATCCAGTCTGAAGAGCAGGCAAAAGAAATTCTTGAAAACGAGAAAAACCAGTTGAGATACCAGATCATCGAAGGTAAATTGATGACTGATAACGAAATCAACCTTGACTATGCTGATGTATTGGCACAAGCTGAGCAATTAGTGAAAAACCAATTGGCTATCTACGGAATCCACCACTTAGGGGATGAAGAGATCCAAAAATATGCTGTTGAAATGTTGAAAGATCAGGAGCAGGTAAGACAAATCTCTTCTGAAGTAGCGATGGCTAAATTAAAAGATGTAATTCTTGAAAAAGCTAGCAAAAAAGAAACTAAAATTTCTCACGACGAATTTTTAGAAGAGCTTAAAAAATAATTATATCCAGATATAAATATTTCAAAACCGTCAATTCTTTGACGGTTTTTTTATTTTCGGCCTTTCCTGTTCTCTTTATATTCTTCACCTCAGGCTTCTGAACTAACTATTTATCTTTATATTTCTTCATTACTGATTACTCATGACCCATAATGTATTCATGTCCGTCAATATTCCTATATTTACATCATAAACTTATTACATATTATGAAAAAGATCATCATTCCATTTTTCTGTGCCGTACTTTTCTCTGTTCCGGCAGCAGCTCAGAAGAAAGATGCCGCTTCTGTAAAAACAGAGGCTGTAAAATCTACAACAACGGCTAAAGAAGTTCTGGATAATTACTTTAAGGCATTAGGAGGAAAAGAAAAATTAGAAGGGGTAAAAACTCTTTATATGGAAAATACTATGTCTGCCCAGGGAATGGAAATTACTATGACTACCAAAAAAATGGGAAACAAATTCAAGTCTGTACAGTCGCTTATGGGACAGCAGATGGTCCAGTTTTTTGATGGGGAAAAAGGATATTTTGACCAGATGGGAAGCAAAACTGCAATTCCTGCAGATAAAGTAGCAGAACTGAAAAAAGCAAAACCAGTGGATGCATTAGCATTTGACGGAGCTACTTTTCAAAATGTTGCAGTAGAAAAACTGGATGGTAAAGACTATAATGTATTGTCTTCCGATAAAGGAAAATTTTATTTTGATACTGCTACAGGACTTTTATATAAAACGATTGCCGGAGAAGGAAATGTAACGATAAAAAGTTATATGACAGTAGACGGATTGCAATTCCCTGCTGATGTAGAAGCAGAAGGAGGAGGTCAGAAAGTGAATATTAAAACCACTAAGATTACAATTAATTCCGGAGTAACGGATGCAGATTTTAAATAATAAATTACTTTTTAAGTGATCAAAACCGGGAATTCCCGGTTTTTTAGGCTAAAAGTACTATTGCTGAATTTCAAAAATCAGGATTGCGATTGAAATTTTTTAATCAAAATTAAAAAACCGTTGTATTTTACAATGGTTTTTTTGGTTTGGATGAATAATATAATGATAGATTACCTTAATTTCAGGATAAATGAAGTAAATGGTATTATTTTTAATTAGTCTATTTTAATTAATTGATGAATGTTTTTAATTAAAAATTGTTTTAAATAATATAAAAGACATTGTATATTTTCATTTTGTAATATTTAAATTTTTTAACTCGAATTTAACCCAGTAGTAAAAGGCGAATTGCAGAGAGAATCGATATTTTTGAGGCGTCAAAAAATAATGCAGATGAAAAAAATATTATCTTCGTTTTCAGTCATCTTCCTGATGTCTATCAATGTCTATGGACAAAACATCCCTGTGGATCCGTCCCTAAGAATCGGTACTCTTTCCAATGGAATGAAGTACTACATTAAAAAAAATGTTTTACCAGAAAAAAAAGTAGAGTTCCGTCTGGCAATCAATGCCGGATCTATTCTTGAAGACGAAAATCAAAGAGGATTGGCGCACTTCATGGAGCACATGAATTTCAACGGGACTAAAAATTTTCCGGACAATAAGTTAGTAGACTTTTTGCAATCTATCGGAGTAAAATTTGGGCAACACCTTAATGCTTATACCGGCTTTGATGAAACCGTTTATATGCTTCCTGTCCCATTGGATAAACCAGGAAATCTGGATGCTGGTCTGAAAGTAATAGAAGACTGGGCATTTAACGCAACGCTTTCTGACGAACAAATCAATAAAGAAAGAGGAGTGGTACTGGAAGAATTAAGATTAGGTCTTGGACCGGATAAGAGAATGATGGATAAATATCTTCCAAAACTTTTATACAAATCACAGTATGCAGAAAGACTTCCAATCGGTAAAAAAGAAGTCCTGGAAAATTTCAAACCAGATCTTATCCGAAAATTTTATCAGGATTGGTACAGACCCGATCTGATGGCAATTGTAGTAGTAGGAGATATCAATGTAGATGAAATAGAAAAAAAAATAAAGACTAATTTCAGTAAATATAAAAACCCTTCAAACCCCAGAGAAAGAAAATCTTTTGATCTTCCGGGGCATAAAGAAGCGCTGGTAGCCATCGAGACAGATCCTGATGCTACAGGTTCCGGAGTGCAGTTCATTATCAAAGATTCTGAAATGTACCAACCGGATGTAACAGTTCAGCAGTATGATCAAAGTATTGTAGAAGGTCTTGTAAATATTATGCTGAACAGCAGATTGGCAGAATTGGTTAACTCTGCGACCCCACCTTTTACTTATGGTTCAGTTTACCATGGAGGAACTTATGCAAGAAGCAAAGAAGCATTTCAGGGATCAGCAGCTACAAAAGACGGTGATCAGCTGAATGCGCTGAAAGTTCTTTTGGAAGAAGTGGAAAGAGCCAAAAGATTCGGATTTACCCAATCTGAACTGGACAGAGCAAAAGACCAGATGCTTTCCTCTTATGAATGGGCTTACAACAACAAAGACAAAAACCAAAGTGGTGAGCTTATAGATGGTTTTGTGAACCATTTCCTGAGACAGGAACCAATACCTGGAATTACCTGGGGATACGAGCACATTAAAGAAGTTCTTCCAACTATAGCTCTGGAACAGACAAATAGAATTATCAAAAAGCTTGTAAAGGATGATAGCAGGGTAATCGTGATTACAGGGCCAGAAAAAGAAAATATTGCCATGCCAACAGAGGTTATGGTCCTGAACACATTTGATGCCGTAAAAATGGCTGATCTTAAACCTTATGAAGAAAAAACGAAAACGGAGAGCTTAGTAAAGCCTTTTAAATCAGAAGGGAAAATCACTAAAGTAGAAGCGGACAATAAATTAGGAACTACCACCTGGACTTTGAACAACGGAGCTAAAGTGACTTTCAAAAAAACAGATTTTAAAGATGATGAGATTGTTTTTGCAGGAATAAGTCTGGGAGGAGTGTCTGTCATTCCGGATACTGATTACAATAAAACAAAATTCGCATTTGATGCTTTGCTGGAAGCTGGATTAGGCGGGCTTTCAAAGACAGATCTTACACACTATCTTGCAGGAAAACAGATGAGTGCAAGCTCTTATGTAGGTGGACTTACAGATGGTATTTCAGGAACAAGTTCGAAAAAAGATCTGAAGACAGCTATGGAGCTGATCTATGCTTGCTTTACAGACTTAAATTATAACCCTGAAGCATTCAACACTTATAAAATAAAGAAATCCGCAATGCTGACGAATGTGGATTCAGATCCGCAATATTACTTCTCTAATGAATACTCTAAATTTATCAATCAGAAAAATCCAAGATTTACCGGACTTGAGCCTACCGAAAAAGATTGGGTGAATACAGATTATAAGAAAGCCTACGATATCTACAAACAGAAATTTGCCAATGCAGGTAATTTTCACTTCTATTTTGTGGGGAATATAGATGAAGGGCAGCTTAAAAATGAAGTCCTGCAGTATATTGCTTCACTTCCTGCAACAGGAAAATCATCAACATTTAAAGATACGGGTTACAGACCTGTGAAAGGAGGATATACAAAGGTTTATAAAAAAGGAAAAGAGCCGAAGAGTCTTGTAACAATTTCTTACAGCGGAGAAGCTCCTTATAATGAGAAGGAAGCTATGGCACTTTCAGCTCTTGGAGAAGTAGCTACAATTAAAGTTCTTGAAAAACTAAGAGAAGACGAAAGCGGTATTTACGGCGGAGGTGCAAGTGGAAGCTTCAGTAAAATCCCGTACAGTGCTTATGATTTTAGTGTTAATTTCCCTTGTGGTCCTGAAAATGCAGATAGGCTTACAAAAAGTGCAATGGCCGAATTACAAAAATTTATAGATAAAGGTCCTGAGCAAAAGGATCTGGATAAATATAAAGAAGGTGAATACAACGAATATAAAACTAGCCTTAAAGATAATGGATTCTGGTTACAGGGAATTGCCCAAAATCAATTGGACGGAAGTGATAAATACGATATTCTGAATTATCCGGATAAAGTAAAAGCACTTACTGTAAAAGACCTTCAGGATGTTGCTAAAAAATACCTTACAAAAGAAAAAAGTGTAGCAATACTAATGCCGGAAGATGGTTGGGAAAAGGCTAAAAAAGATGAAACCAAGAAAGCAGAAACAGTACACTAATTCATTTTTATTTACAGGAAGAAATAAGAAAACCGCAGATCTCTTTGCGGTTTTTATTATTGTATTCAAATATGGATCGGTTAAGAACCATATTCCTTCTTCCATTCGTCAGCAGCTCCGCTCAGAACTGTGTAGAATTCTTCACCATACTTTCTGATCAATGGGGTCTTCAGGAATTTATAAACAGGAACCTGAAGCTCTTTTCCAAGCGTACAGGCGCCGCTGCATACATTCCATTCATGATAATTTAGAGCAGTGAATGCAGAGTATTCTGTAACCCGGATAGGGTAAAGGTGGCATGAAATAGGTTTTTGCCAGTCTACCGCTCCATCTTCGTACGCTTTTTCAATACCACATTTAGTGATTCCTTTATCATCAAAAGTTACATAAGCACATTCACGGTTTTCCACCATGGGAGTAACATACATTCCGTCGTGCGGATCAGTAGTCCATGTACCTTGCTCTTCAAGGGCTTTGATGCCTTCCTGAGTAAGATAGGGCTTGATTTTGTCAAAAATACCGTCCAGTATTTCAAGCTCACCTTTGTCCAATGGAGCTCCTACATCACCTTCCACACAACATGCACCCTTGCATTTGCTAAGGTTGCACACAAATTCTTCGGAAAAGATTTCCTCAGAAATCAATTTATCGTCTATCTGAATCATAATTTTCTAAAATAAATCAAAAACTGTACCTGCTTTAAAGGTAAGTAAACTCAAAATAATAAGCCATAAGCTCACCTCCTGCATCCAGTATTTCGGTAAAAATCTCATCATCCTGCTCAGAATAATGCTTGACGGAAATGCCAGCAACAGTAAATATTCATAGCTTTTATTCATATATAAGATGATGGTAACAAGTTGAGCAAGGGAAAAAACCAGCAGAAAAGTATATTTATATCTGCTTATAGGACTTTTCCTATTATAATTTTGAAAATGGTCATATACTGCATAAATAAGCATTATGGCAACCGGAATCAAAGGCAATAATTCCATATAATCTGTTACCGGCTTCATCTTTCCAAACGGAAAATAATCAATATTCCATGAAGTGAACTGCACAAAGTACATCACCGAAAAATAACTGAATGCAATCAGAATAACCCCTAAAAGGAATCTGAACAGATTTAAACCTACTTTGGCGGAGGTAGCTACCACGTGAATAATAACAAAAACAGCCATTGGCCAGGTGGTGGGCAGGAAAATGAAATTCAGTGCAACAATGGCACCTACCAATACATATGATTTCTTCCTTATATCTTCATCAGCACTTGTTAAGAGCAAGATCAGGAATGAATTGGTAAGCAGCGAAACTGCAATTCCTATGTCTAAATTACCCGGGTACAGGCCAAAAATAAAAAATGTATATAAGAATAAGGGAAGATGGGTCTGATAATTAAGAGCAATACTGTGAAAACAAAAATATCCCAAGGCAATTCCTAAAAATGTAATTCCGGCTATAATTGCTTCATAAGTGTTGAAATTCAATATGTTAAATATTACAACGACTAAAAGAAGACAACCAATATAAACAGGAATTGAAAAAATATTGCTTTCTTTTGAAAGTAATTTAAACATTTTTTATAAATTTGTACAAAGTTAATTTAAAAAAGGAAAATAATGACGTCTTTCTTTCTATTCTTAAGCAAAGTTTTCAAATCGAGTTTCGCATTCTTTGATACTTTCGGAAATGTTTTAAACTGGATTTTATTTACAGTTTGCTGTGTATTATTCATTTACTGGTGTTACGTATTGGTTGTAACATTAGGTGGTGACAAAGATAAAGACTATTATTCTCCAACGGAAGG
The DNA here is from genome assembly GCF_024810195.1 of Chryseobacterium sp. BIGb0232. NCBI lineage: Bacteria > Pseudomonadati > Bacteroidota > Flavobacteriia > Flavobacteriales > Weeksellaceae > Chryseobacterium > Chryseobacterium sp. BIGb0232. Next base: position 1,348,576 of record NZ_JANUEH010000001.1, on the reverse strand, counting down.
TAAGCACCCTTACTACGATCCGAATATCTACAAAAAAGAAGGTTAATTAATTGGTTATATAGTAAAAAACCGATCAAATAATTTATTTGATCGGTTTTTTTATACTAACGATTAAAATTTTCTTTTACTTAGTCGTGGATCGGAAGTACCAAAACCGGAACATTTGAACTTTTTGTGAGTCCTTTGGTAAGACTTCCTACAAATACATCATAGATTCCGCTTCTTCCATGTGACCCCATTACAATATAATCTGCATTTTTTTCTTTGGCATATTCGAGGATAATATCTTTTGCCAGCCCTTGTTTTAGAAGGTGCTCACAATCGATATTATGGGCAATGATTCTTTGTTCTATTTTATTAAGCTGAACCAGCTCTTCCCTGATTTCGTTTGCTTCCACTTCCGGAAAATATTGAAATCCCATATCTCCAATGGCAAAGCCGATATCTGATGGAGCAACATGGATCAGGTAAATTCTACCATTAAGTTGTTTTGCAAATTTTATGGCACCGTCCACCAATTGGTCAGTTTTGTCCCCAAAATCTACAGGTAAAATAATATTTATCATAACCTTTCATTTTGTTATCTAAAGATATGAAAAATTCACCAAACTTTTATGTTAAATACTTACAATATTCTGATATCAAGGATTTTTTCTTCACCAAGGTAAGCTTCCAGAATATCATTTTCATCTACTTTTCCAACTCCTTTCGGGGTCCCTGTGTAGATAAGGTCACCTACTCTTAAAGTAAAATATTGAGAGGTAAAAGCAATGATGTCATCAAAATGGAAGAGCATATCTTTTGTATTTCCATCCTGAACTTTGTCTTTATTTTTTAGCAATGAAAAAGAAAGATCATTGAGATTAAAATCATCTTTTTTGAAGAAGTTTCCTACTACTGCGGAACCATCAAATCCTTTAGCAAGCTCCCATGGAAGCCCTTTGGATTTTAATTCACTCTGAAGATCTCTGGCTGTAAAATCAATTCCTAAGCTAAGTTCTTCATAATGTTTGTGAGCCGTTTCCTTCTGAATGTATTTTCCTCCTTTAGATACTTTTATCACCACTTCAAGCTCATAGTGGATATCATTGGAGAATTCAGGGATATAAAAATCATTTCCCTTTAAAATGGCTGTATCCGGCTTCATGAAAATAACAGGATTCTCCGGAATTTCGTTTCCTAATTCTTTAGCGTGTTCGCTGTAGTTTCTTCCAATGCAAATGATTTTCATAATTCTTTATTTATTTCAGACTGCGTCATGCAAGGAACGAAGCAATCTTTTTATTAATGTAAATATTTATCTTGTACTTATTCATGGGTAAATTCATTGCCACAATAATAACACACAAACTTATGGCTCGTCAGAAAAGAAATTCCGAAAAAGCTGGTCGCCCTGTCATCTCTGTAAATATGATTGGAGCCACATTTAGGACATGCAAAATCAAATTCCGGGTTTTCAATAGTGTGTTCTACCTCCAATGAATATTGCTCATTGTCTTTATAGTCCTGAAGAACCTTACCTGCTTTTTCCAGATCTTCTTCAAAAACCTGAAGCTGAATTCCGCCCACAGCCTGAGAAAGCAGCCAATCCGACTGGATAAGCTGTTCATTCGCAATGAAACTATTGATTCCGTTTTCAGCCAGAATCTGTTTGTCCCTGTTAGCTTCAAGGGCAGTTTCATAAAATTTAAAGCGAACCAGATCAGACATATTTAAAACTTGCTTGAAAGTTGAATTTTTGTGAAAACTTTCTTGGTGTACAATGGAAAGTCAGCATTCTGCAGCCATCCGAAATATCCAAGATCCTTCTGGAAGACAGCTTTTACTCCCTGTCCCTTATATTTTCCGAAGTTGAAAACTTCTTCCTGTTTATCATTATAACCTATAAATCCTGCAAGATCGGCATTCTTATTATGGAATGTAAACTCGCTTAATGGCGCTATTTCATTTGGAATATCTTCATATTTTCCAACCTGAGCGTCCAAAACTTCAAAAGTAGCCCATACATCAGCTTCTGCAGAGTGGGCATTTTCTAAAGTTTTTCCACAATAGAACTGATAGGCAGCTCCAAGGTTTCTAGGTTCTTTTTTATGGAAAATAGTCTGTGCATCTACCAGTCTGAATTTGCTAAGGTCAAAATCCATTCCCACTCTTAGCAATTCTTCAGCTAGAAGAGGAACATCAAACCTGTTGGAATTGAATCCGCCAAGATCAGTGCCGGTAATCATTTCCATCACTTTAGAAGCAATGTCTCTGAATGTTGGAGCATCTTTTACATCCTCATCATAGATTCCGTGAATCTCACTGCTTTCTTTTGGAATCAGTATTTCAGGATTCACACGCCATGTTTTGCTTTCTCTGGAAGCATCAGGATTTACTTTTAAAATACAGATTTCAACAATTCTGTCTTTTCCGATGTTGGTTCCTGTAGTTTCCAGGTCAAAAATACAAAGTGGTTTATGGAGTTTTAAGTTCATGTTAATCAATAATAATTTGAATATGTATTTATTTAAAAATAAAAGGTTGTTTGGCTTCTATTTTAATTGTCTTTGAAAAATAAGCGATACCAGTATATAATAGATGACCAGCATTGGAATTCCTACAATCTGGAAGATCACAAGAATCGCAATTCCACCCAGCAATAATACTACTTTTGGATAGTTGTCCTTTAGAGTTTTGGATTTAAACTTCATTGCCATCATTTTGATAGGACTGATCAGAAGCCATGAAGTAAGGAACGAAAGTATGATAAGCAGTAATGCATTGTCAAACAGGAAACTGAAAGTCCCGGTTTCTTTAAAAGCATAATACAAACCAAACAAGAGAACAGTATTGGTAGGTGTATTTAAACCTTTGAAATAATATCTCTGTTCCTCATCCAGATTGAAAATAGCAAGCCTTAAACAAGAGAAAACGGTTACTACTAATCCTATATATTTAATTTCAAAAGGAAAATGTATTCCAAGAAGTTCTGTTCCAAATGGTTCAAGAGCTTTATACATTGTTAATCCAGGAATAACCCCAAAACTCACCATATCGGCAAGAGAGTCGAGTTGAAGTCCCAGGTTGGAGTTTGATTTTACGGCTCTGGCTACAAATCCGTCAAAGAAATCGAAAATAGAGGAGAGGATAAGGCATATTGCCGTGGTTTGATAGTCTCCTAAAATAAGATGTATTGCACCCACGCAGCCTGCAAACAGATTAGCCAGGGTCAAGGCATTAGCCAGATTATTCTTTATAAAATCCATAAGTACAAAATTACAGTTTTTAAAAATTCTAACTCAAAATAATATGCACTAAAAAACGCCATAAAGTGATTTTGATGTAAATTTGTCCCATGAAATTTTTAAAAGGATTTAGAAAACAGGAAGTTCTGGCACTGCTTTACAGAATTTTTTTAGCCTATGTTTTTTATCAGATCGCAAGACTTTTATTCTGGTACTTTAATAAAGACCTCATTAAGGTAGACTCTGTTTCAGAGTATCTTAAACTGGCATATCATGGTACAGCCTTCGATACCACAGCTATTTTGTATGTGAATGCCTTATTTATACTGTTAAGTCTCCTTCCATTAGTCATCAATACAAAGAAAGTATTTCAGAAACTCCTTTTCTGGGTTTATTTTCTGACGAACGGAGTAGCATATGGAATGAATTTCGGGGATTTTATTTATTATAAATTCTCCCAATCAAGGCTTACTTCAGCAGTATTTCAGGTAGCAGAGCATGAGTCTAATGTTTCTCAGACCTTGATGATTTCTGTTCAGCAACATCCTTTTGTACTGATCTGGTTTATTATTTTAATGGGACTTTGGGTTTTCCTTTATAAAAAAGTAAAAGTTGATGAAGTAAAACCTGTTAAGTTACTACCTTATTTTTTATCCTCCATTGTTACTTTGTGTATTACTGCAGTTTTGGTGGTAGGCGGAATCAGAGGAGATTTCAAACACAGTACAAGACCGATCAATATGGTGGATGCTACCCGTTTTGTAACCAATCCATTGCAGGGAAATCTGGTTCTTAACAGTACATTCTCTTTCTTCAGGACTTTAAATACTAATAATTTCAAGGAAGTTCACTTTGTGGATGAGAAGTATATTGAAGAAAATGTTCAGCCTTATAAACAATACGACAGAAAAGTAGAGAACCGTCCCAATATTGTTATTTTCATTGTAGAATCTTTTGGTAGAGAGTACTCCGGAGCTTTTAATAAAGATAAAAATATTAAAGATTACGTTTCATATACTCCGTTTATGGACAGTCTGGCTACACAAGGCCTTATTTTCCCAAATACCTTTGCGAACGGAAGGCAATCCATCCATGGAATGAGCAGTGTGCTGGCCGGAATTCCGAGTCTTACGGATGCTTTTACAGGTTCTCCATATTCTAACCAGAAAATTCAGTCTATTGTTTCTGTCTGCAATGATCTGGGATACGATACTTCATTTTATCATGGGGCACCTAATGGTTCTATGGGATTCCTGGGATTTGGAAATATCTTAGGTTTCAAGCATTATTTTGGGAAAACAGAATATAATCATGATGAAGATTTTGATGGAATGTGGGCGATTTGGGATGAACCATTTCTTCAGTATTTTGCTAAAAATGTAGGAAAGAAACAACCTTTTATGACTACGGTATTTACGGCATCTTCTCACCATCCATTCAAAATTCCGGAGAAATATCAGGGAAAATTCAAAAAAGGGAAAATAGAAATGCATGAACCTATACAGTATACGGATTATGCAATTAAAAAATATTTTGAAACGGCTAAAAAAGAACCTTGGTTCCACAATACAATCTTTGTATTCACGGGAGATCATACCAATCAGATTTATTATCCAGAATATGAAAAAGCGATGAACCGTTTTGCTGTTCCGCTGGTTTTATATTCTCCAAATCCGGAATATCAACTGAAAGGAGAAAATCCGGAAATGGCGCAGCAAATAGACATTTATCCGACACTTGCAGATTTAATAGGCTATAATAAACCCATCAGAAGCTGGGGAAGAAGTCTGGTAAGTGATAAAAAATATCCAGGTATTATGGTGAATTCAGATGGAAATAATGAACAATTTATGATTGGAAATTATATCTATCGTTTTGATGGCAAGGATATTGTGGGAGTATATGATAAAACAGACCTTGCTCTTGAAAAGAATCTGATTGGCCAGCTAAAAACACCTGAAGTAGAACAAGGAAAACAAACAGCAAAAGCATGGTATCAGGATTATATGGACAGAGTGATTAATAGAAAGCTGAATTAGATAAATTCATTTACCAGGTCTTTTATGCTTTGTATAATAAAAGTTTTTGTTCGTTAAGAATTAATTTATATTTTTATCAATACATAGAAAAGTATATTGTATTAAAATTAAAACTATAAGAAATATGAAAAAAATAATGTTAACATTCGCGCTTTCTTTATTTGGTGTGATGACATTCGCACAGATAGAAGGAAAGTGGAAGACGATAGACGATGAAACCAAACAGGCTAAATCTATTGTAGAGATCTTCAAGAAGTCCGATGGAAAGTATTATGGGAAAGTTTCTCAATTATTGATAAAACCTGCTGAGCCTAACTGTACCGCTTGTAAAGATGACAGAAAAGGAAAACCAATTGTAGGACTGGAAATCATCAGAGGATTGAAAAAAGAAGGTGATGAATTTACAGGAGGTAATATCACAGACCCTAAAACGGGAAAAACTTACAAATGTACCATTACAAAGAGCGGAGATAAGCTTAATGTAAGAGGGTATTTAGGATTATCATTATTAGGAAGAACCCAGGTTTGGGAGAAAGCTAATTAATATAAGTTTAAATAGAATTTTAAAATGGCATTTCAAAAATGGAATGTCATTTTTTAGTATACCTGGAAAAATCTTTTATCCCTGGAACGTTTTGAGATGAAGGTGTCGGGAATTATTAAAAATTAATTTCTAATTGTTCTCTCAGGCTTCAATAGCTTTCAGCATCCTTCTTTTCAGAAATCTCTGAGTTTAAATTATTCTTAATATTAAGAAACTTCCTTCAAATGAGATGCCTTTTTATTATGTGTATAATAAAAAAACACTATTTTTGTAGTCTAAATTTTTCGAATAAATATGGCAGAATATACTTTTCGTGAGGTAATTGCACAGGCAATGAGCGAGGAAATGCGTAAAGACGAATCCATCTTTTTAATGGGGGAGGAAGTTGCAGAATACAATGGTGCATATAAAGCTTCAAAAGGAATGCTGGATGAGTTTGGTCCTAAAAGAGTAATCGATACCCCAATTGCAGAACTTGGTTTTACAGGAATTGCTGTTGGAGCTGCGATGAATGGTAACAGACCAATTGTAGAGTATATGACATTCAATTTCTCATTGGTAGGAATTGATCAGATTATCAATAATGCTGCAAAAATCCGTCAGATGAGTGGTGGACAGTGGAACTGCCCAATTGTTTTCCGTGGACCTACAGCTTCTGCAGGGCAATTAGGAGCTACGCACTCTCAGGCTTTTGAAAACTGGTTTGCAAACATTCCTGGCCTTAAAGTAGTGGTTCCTTCAAATCCTTATGATGCGAAAGGATTGTTGAAAACTGCAATTCAGGATAATGATCCGGTTATTTTCATGGAATCTGAGCAGATGTATGGAGATAAAATGGAAATTCCTGAAGAAGAATACTACTTACCATTAGGAAAAGCAGATATAAAGAGAGAAGGTAAGGATGTTACTTTAGTTTCTTTCGGTAAGATCATGAAATTAGCGATGCAGGCAGCTGAAGATATGGAGAAAGAAGGAATCTCTGTTGAGGTTATCGATCTTAGAACTGTTCGTCCTCTTGATTTTGACACTATTTTAGAATCTGTAAAGAAAACAAACAGATTGGTGATTTTAGAAGAAGCCTGGCCATTTGCGTCTATATCTTCTGAAATTACTTATATGGTACAGCAAAAAGCATTTGATTATTTAGATGCTCCAATCAAGAGAATTACTACTCCTGATGCACCTGCACCTTATTCTGCTGCATTATTTGCAGAATGGTTCCCTAAACTTGAAAAAGTAAAAGAGGAAATCAAAAAAGCGATGTACGTAAAATAATGATAGATTATAGAGAAAAACTTCCGAAAGGAAGTTTTTTCATTTATTATATTCATGAAGAAAAGTTCTTGGGGTCATAAAATTGATATAAATTTGCGCTTTTAAAAAAATAAATTGGCTGATATGGCAGAAGTTACAGAAGGCGGTCATCACTTTGACTTAAAGAAGCTTTCATTTGTAGGCGTTATCGTTTCTCTCGGGATCGTTTTCGGAGATATAGGTACGTCACCGCTTTACGTAATGAAAGCGATTGTGAACGCAAGAAAAGACGGCGCTACCATGCCATTTGATGAATACATTGAAGGAGCATTATCCTGTATCATCTGGACATTGACGCTTCAGACTACCCTGAAATATGTGATTATTGCTTTAAGAGCAGATAACAAGGGTGAAGGTGGAATTCTTGCACTGTATTCACTAGTAAAAAAACTCAAGAAAAAATGGCTGTACGTAGTCGCCATTATTGGAGCATCCACGCTCGTCGCAGATAGTGTAATCACCCCTTCCTTAACGGTGATGTCTGCAATTGAGGGATTAAAAATTTACAATCCAGAAACTCCGGTAGTCCTCATTACTTTAGTCATCCTATTCATAATTTTTGTTGTACAGCAGTTTGGAACCGCATCTATTGGTAAATTCTTTGGACCCGTCATGGTGACGTGGTTCCTGGTATTAGGAATTTCAGGATCAATGCATATTTTCGACCACATTGAAATCTTAAGAGCTTTCAATCCGATCTATGCCTATAATCTGATTACACATTCATCCAGTGCCATTGTCATTATGGGAGCCGTATTCCTGTGTACAACAGGAGCGGAAGCTTTGTATTCAGACTTAGGACACTGTGGGGCAAAGAATATCAGAATCAGCTGGATTTTTGTTAAGCTTATGCTTATCCTGAACTATTTAGGACAAGGGTCTTGGTTATTGGATAATTATCATCAGGTACACAACGGAGTAAATCCTTTCTTTGGAATCATGCCGGAATGGGCTGTTTTACCAAGTGTAATTCTGGCAACTGCAGCGGCAATTATTGCCAGTCAGGCGGTAATTACCGGTTCATTTACCATGTTCTCAGAAGCAATGTCTATTTCTTTCTGGCCTAATCAGCATATTGAATACCCTTCAGGGGTTAAAGGACAGATGTATATCCCAAGAATTAACTGGGGGTTGATGGCTTTCTGTTTTGTAGTGGTTATATTCTTCCAGAAATCAGAAAGTATGGAAGCTGCCTATGGGCTTACAATCACCATTACGATGCTGATGACAACAATCCTTCTTTTATTCTGGCTGAGCCGTACAAGGGTCAATAAAGTTTTTATTGCCGGTTTTGCGGTTGTATATCTTTTCCTGGAATCGGGATTCTTCTATGCCAATGTAATTAAGTTTGTAGACGGAGGTTGGTTAACAATGGTATTAGGTGGGTTTATTGCCGTATGTATGTACGCATGGTATAACGGAAGATTAATTAAAGCTAATTTTATCCAATATGTGAAAATAGAAAAATACGTTTCTATTCTTAAGGATATGAAACTGGATGAAACCATTCCGAAATATGCCACCAATTTAGCTTATCTGAGCCGCGCCAAAAGAAATGATGAAGTGGAATCCAAAATTATCTATTCCATCATCAAAAAACAGCCGAAAAGAGCAGATCATTACTTTATTTTAAGTATTGTTAACCAGGAAGATCCATATACATTCAAATACACAGTAGATGAAATTCTGCCTGGAACCGTTTATAAGATCAATTTCCTTTTAGGATTTAAAGTAGACCGAAGAATTAATGATTATTTTAATATGGTGCTTAAAGATTTAATGGCTGAAGGAACCATCCCTTCAAGAAGCAGTCATCCGTCTTTAAGAGCTCATAATATACCGCCGGATCTGAAGTATGTTATCATTGATAACACCTATATCAACGATATACTTTTAACTGTTAAACAGAAGATTACCCTTAATATTTACAACTTTGTGAAGTATATAGGAAGTGATGACTTTAAGGCCTGGGGAGTATCTTCACACAACGTAGAAGTGGAGTCTGCCCCTATTACAGAACTTACTGTTTATGATAATAAAATTGAACAGTCTGGGTACTTCCGTCACAACTCTTAATACCCGGAGTATTTAACCATACTATCTATTTAAATAAAATTCAATAAATTTGTAGATAATTTTTTTAATGGATACAGTACAAAAAGAAAAAAATATAGCTTTGATCAAGGATGTTTTAAGAAACTACTTATTAGAAAAAGGGTTCAGAAACACGCCTGAAAGATATACGATATTAGAAGAAATTTATAATATGGATCATCACTTTAATGTTGATGATCTGTATCTTCTGATGATGCAGAAGAAATACCATGTTTCTAAAGCTACCATCTACAATACTATTGAGATTTTCCTTGATGCAGGTTTAATCCGTAAGCATCAGTTTGGAGAAAAAACCCTTACCTCTTCATCTTATGAAAAGTCTTATTTTGACAAGCAGCATGACCATCTGGTAATCTACAAAAAAGACTCTGATAAAGAAATTGAAGAAATTATTGAGTTCTGTGACCCAAGAATTCAAGGAATCAAAGAAGCCATTGAAGAAGCATTTGGCGTAAAAATTGATTCTCATTCGCTATATTTCTATGGCACTAAGAATGACTAATTAATGAGAATAATCCTTTTTCTGTTTATCTTTATTTCTACGTTCAGTTTGGCGCAGGACAAGACGCCTGTGAAGCGAGATCCCTATTTACAGACTCCTTCACCTGCAAAACCACAGCCCCTGAAACCTGAAGATAAAATAAAACTTATCAACGCAGATAAAATTATTAAAGATCCCACGAAATATGATGGTAATCAATACTTTGTAGGAAATGTTCAGATAGAACAAAAGGGGTCTATACTTACCGCAGATGAAGTTGTTCTTTATAGTGAAGAAAACTTTGCCAAAGCAATTGGAAATACAAAACTTCAGAATGCAGACGGCTCTGTGATTACAGCAGGAGAAATGGAATATGATGGGAATACCCAAAAAGGTGTTGCCCGGAAAAATGTTGTCTTAACAGATCCCAAGCAGACTATTAAAACTGATATTCTGTATTATGATAAACTTTCTAGTCAGGCTTATTTTAATACGGGAGGTACTATTTCTGATAGTCAGGGGAATATAATGTATACTAAGTCTGCAACCTATTTTCTCGATACCAAAATGATTGATTTTGTTGGAAATGTGAAAATAGACAATGCCCAATACATTATTGAAGGAGTTAATATCAAGCAGAATCAGAATACCAAAGTCGCCGAATTTTTCGGACCTACTACCATCACCAACAGAGCTAATCCTAAAAACAGGGTTTATACAGAAAGAGGAACCTATAGGATGGAAACCAAAGAAGCTTTCCTAAATAAGAATTCCAAGATCTTTTATAATGACAAAATCCTTACCGGTGATGATATGTATTTTAACCAGATCACAGGTTTTGGAAAAGCGACTGGAAATGTAAAGCTTGATGATCCGAAAGAAAGGAGATATATGAAAGGAGGATATGGTGAAATCTTTGAGAAAAAAGATTCTTCCATGATGACTAAAAATCCTTATGCTGTCAAAATCATGGAAAAAGACACCGCGTATTTTGCAGCAGAGAAGATTATATCTTACCAGAAACAGGATTCTTTAGATATCAGAATAAAGAAGAGCTTTTTAAGAGCTTACAAAAAGGCTAGAATATACAAATCCAATGCACAGGGAAGGGCTGATTCCATTGCGTTTAATGAGACAGATGGTATCTTGCATATGTATACAAAACCTATTTTATGGAGTGGGGAGAAACAGGTAACAGGAGATAAGGTTGAAGCCTATTTCAATACCCAGAATGAAAATATAGACTCTTTAAAAGTAACTGGAAATGCTTTAGCGATCAGCAAAGTAGATTCCTTAACCCTGAAAGATGAATTCAATCAGGTGAAAGGTAAATTTATGACGGTTTACTATCAGGGGAATGATATTAAAGAGGCAAGGGTCGTAGGAAATGCCCAGTCTATTGCTTATGTAGATGATGTAAACAAAGAAACTCAAAAGCCTGAAAGAATTGGAATCACACTTTCTGCCTGTGGTATTATTGGTGCTTTATTTGAGGAAAGAACTTTGCAGATTATTTCCTGCAGTATTGGGGCTACAGCAGATACCTATCCGATGAGTAAACTAGAACCTGTAAGAAGGAAGTTCCCCGATTTTAACTGGAATACAAAAGACAGGATAAGGAAATGGCAGGATATACTGGTAGACAGCCCGAATTATGAAGAAATCAAGTATTCTTCAGATAATGAGCTGTACGATCAGGCACAGGATGCTATTGAGAAAGAACGGGCCAAAGAAGAGGCTAAGAAACCGAAAAGAGTAAGAAAATAACATAAAATGAACCGCTTTATTTGTAAAGCGGTTTTTTTATTTATAAAGGTTAATTTGATGTTTTTTTGAAGAATAAAAATTATAAATAAAGGTTTTGAAATTTTGTTCAGCTAGGTTTTGGTTAAACAAAGACTCAATTTTTTGATGATTATGAATATTTAAATAAAATAAGTATAATTTTATATTTTATATCATTTAATAGTGAAAAAACAATATGTTAAATAAAATTTATTAATAAGATTGGTAACAATAGAGAATAAATTGTATAAGCATCTTATTGTTATTAATAAATTTATTTAATTTTTATTTATAATATTGTAAATCAGTATTTTGCGGGGTTGTTTTTTATTGTTGGTAATTGGATTTTAATCTGGGCAAAAGCCATATTTAAATATTATTTTGTGATACAAAATGTTAAAAAATCATTCTTCATATCAATAAGTGGTGAATTTTTTACGAGTAAAATCATAAAAAAGAGCCTGAAAAAGTTCGAATTTTACTCTTAAACTTCAGAATTTAAAAATATTTTTTTTCTGTCATAAACATAGAATTTTCTGTTGTGTACAGCTGTTTTTACGGGTTATGTTTATTCTAATATATTGGAATTATTATTTTTTTTATAATGACATAATTATATAATTATAATATTTTATACATTTAATAGGTCAAGCCAATCTAAAAATGACAATATGAAATTAGAATTTATTATCTTGATCTTTATTATTTTTAATATAAAGATTAGTGCCCAAGTTGGTATTTCCAAAACCGCGGGCTTCCAGCCAGACGTTCGAGCTCAATTGCACGTAAAGCAAGATGATTACGCCGCCAGATTACCAAGAGCCAATACCACCTCAGTATTGCCTGCTTCATTAGCTGGTACAACGGGAGATGGAACCCAAAGTTCTATCATCTTTAACCGTGAAACAGGAAGTGTTGTTCAGAATGACGGAACAAGTTGGAAGATTTCAGATCCTATTGTAACCACCATGAAGAATAACAAAATGGCCCGTTTTATAAGGAATGGTACTGTAACTACTACTTGTGATCCCTGTGTGCTGTTACCATTCCCCAATTGTATTATAGGATCTAATCAGCAATGCGCAGCAGTAGATGTACCATTTACTACAGGAATACCTGCTCTGAATGAAATATCAACTGATGTAGATTTACTAAGTACCACAAGTAATGTGATTAATTTTAAAACAAGAGGTTTATATAAAATATCATTTAAAAGTGGTACACTTAATGTGGGAACACCTACATGTATAGGTGCATCAACCAACCTGTATTCCAGATTGAACTTAGAAATCAGTTCTGATAATGGTACATCTTGGAAGCCTGTTAATAATACAGTAAGTAATACCACAGGCGGATTACTTTCATTGGGTTCAATACCTATTGGATCTATAGACGTAGGTCAGTCGCTTGCATTTACCTATGTAGGTGTTTTTAATGCTAATGACAGAGCTAGATTAAGATTTTATGGTAACCAGGCAATGCTGGTAGGTGGTTGTCTGGGAAGTAATATGTTTTTTTCGATGAACACTACAGGAAACTCTATATCGGATATTATTGTTGAAAAAATAAATATGCAATAAGATGAAAAAGGTAACACTTATTATAGCGCTTTTTAGCCAATACTTTCTACAGGCGCAGGTAGGTATTGGTGGTGATATTTATAGCACAAAAAATATAGTAAAAGTTCTGGACGGAACTAAAGGAGTAATACTTCCTTATTCTAATAGCTTTACTTCATTTCCACAATATAACGCTGGAGTGACAGATGTATTTAATGACTATCCTAACCTTATAGGAGGGCTTATCTACAATAAGACAGATGATCAATATTACAAATATGACGGCTATGCCTGGAATCCTGCAAGACAGATCCAGGGGATATACCAGCTTAAAGGATCAAGACTGGGAATCTCTTCAGGGATTTCAATTCCTTGTATTGCTTTCGGTTTAGGAATATGTCTTTCAACAGGGTCTGCCGTTTATTTAGCTCCGGATAATAAAAGCGAAGTTCTTGTTGATAATCTTACATTAAAGAATGCAAGTAATGTAACAATAAAACAGGCTGGAGTCTATGATGTAGGAGCTGCTTTAGGGTTTACCGGTGGATCGCTTGGAGCCCAGATTGGAGTTACAGAGTTTAAACTGACATTACAGGTTAGGTATGTACCTACAGGAAATTGGGAAACTATCGTTACCAAGTCAAACTATTCACTCATATTTGTTATTGATACTAATGGAAATAAAACATGCAGTTTTGCCCAGACGCTTTCATTGCCGGTAGGTGCTGAATTAAGGGTTATTCCTACAATCAGAACTATTGGTGGATCAGGAGGGTCTCTATCTGCTTATGGTACAGATGCCAGCTCAATCAACTCTTACCTTGCAGCACGTTTAATTAAAGCTTATTAAGATGAAAAAATATTTATTCGGACTGTCTTTATTGGCGATCAATATTTACAGTGCACAGGTGAATTTCACCAATATCTCTAATCCCGATTCTAACGCGAATGGAAATGACAGGGTAATGATGTATGTTACCAATACCAGTGAAGCAACTGGTGTAAAAGGTCTTGGACTTCCAGCTGTAAATGCAGCAACAGATCTTCCATATACAGGAGCAAGTGCTCCGGCAACCAGGATAGAGGAATTAAGAGGAATGCTCTTGTTTGTTAAAGCTACAGGACAGGTAATGGTTTTTGACGGTCTCGTATGGAGCAAGGCTTTTGAAATAGAATCTGATAATATCTCAAGATTCCGGTTAAATTCTGTATCAACTACCAATGGTACAGCTTTACTACCGATAAATAATACGATCGATAAACCCAATTTTCTTGCCGATCCTTTAAAGCTTAAAACAAACGTTCCTACAACAGGAGCAAACCTGAATAGACTGTACATTAGGCAAACAGGATTATATCGAGTTAATCTCAATCTTAATTTTACAGGTCCCGCCGGATCATTTAGTAACAGATTGGGAGCCAGTTTATACCTGAATGATGTCAAAAGATTTCAATTGCTTGAAGATACAGTTAATTTTGATGGTACCAATCGGAAGATTAGTTTGGATATTTCAGTGTATGCGGTTCAGGGACAGTATATTACACTAGAGTCCATTACGGAAGTAAGTGGTACAACCAATTATACAGTTACCAATGACAGTTATGTAACAGTAGAGAAGGTATTATAAGATAAAACGAATCTTAATATTTCAATGAAAAGTCACATTTACATTAGTAAGTGTGACTTTTTTATTCCCTATCAATAATTTCGGCGTTTGCTGAATCTTTTATAGCTTTGCTGAAATTTTTTGAGACAATGGAAATGCACAAAGATTTTTTTATATATCAGGCGCAAACCACAAAATTTGCAGCAGGTTTTGAAGTTGAAAAAGCGGTAGGAAACTATATTTATGGTACAGATGGGAAAAAATATCTTGATTTTGTAGCGGGAGTATCGGCCAATACTCTGGGACATTCACATCCAAAAGTTGTGAATGCCATCAAGGAACAGGCAGATAAATACCTTCACGTAATGGTATACGGAGAATATGCGCAGGAAAAACCAATTGCATTATGTAAGTTACTGGCGGAGGCTACTCCAGAGCCTTTGGAGGTGACATATCTTGTAAATAGTGGTGCTGAAGCCATTGATGGGAGTTTGAAGCTTGCTAAAAGATATACCGGGAGAGAAGAAATTGTTTCCTTTAAAAATTCTTACCATGGAAATACTCATGGAGCACTAAGTGTTTCAGGAAATGAAAATCATAAAAGGGAATTCCGCCCATTGTTGCCAATGGTATCTTTTATCGAATTCAATAATGAGAGCGAATTTGAAAAGATCACAGAAAAAACGGCTTGTGTTATTCTGGAAACCATTCAAGGAGCTGCCGGATTCCTGGTTCCTGATAATAACTATCTGATCAGACTGAAAAAAAGATGTGAAGAAGTAGGTGCACTTTTGATTCTGGATGAAATTCAACCTGGATTTGGAAGAACAGGAAAACTGTTTTCATTTGAGCATTTCGGAATCGTTCCTGATATTTTGGTCATGGGGAAAGGAATGGGAGGCGGAGTTCCTGTAGGAGCTTTTATGAGTTCCAGAAAAATTATGGAAACCCTGTCTCATTCTCCAAAACTGGGACATGTGACGACTTTTGGAGGAAATCCACTGATTGCAGCAGCCAGCTATGCCACCTTGAAAGAAGTTCTGGAAAGTGGTCTGATGGAAGAAGTAGAAGAAAAAGAAAATCTCTTCAGGGAGCTTTTGGTACATCCGAAGATTAAAAATATTAATGGTAAAGGATTGATGCTTGCCGTTAACCTTGGGGAACCTGAATATACTTTAAATGTTGCTAAAAAATGTATGGAAAACGGGCTTATTGTTTTCTGGCAGTTGTACAGAAATGAATATTTGAGAATATCTCCACCGTTAACCATTTCAAAAGAAGAGATCAGAAAAGGCTGTGAAATTATTTTACAGATTCTGGATGAAGAATAAGACTCTTTTTATAAAACTTTGAATACATAAAAAAAATCTTTACTTTCGCAGCGTAAAAAATAACCATGAAAAAAATTATTTTATTCACTGGGATAGGACTTGCTACTATCCTGGGAATTCAGGCCTGCGGGAGCTCAGACGATTCTATTACTGAAAATCGTACCACAACAGTAGCACAAGACAAAGAAAATATCAAGAAAACAATTAATGGTTTTTATGATAAGCTGAATGTATTGGATGATGGTGATCTGTCCAAATATATATTGTACACCATGTTCAATAATACTGCACAAGAGTACGATGATAGCCACTTAAATAATGTTATCGAAAGTTTCGAAAACCAATATGGAGAAGTTCTGATCAATAACAAGCTGCAGTTTGCTACAAAACTGGGTGAATATACTTTTAATAATGTTACAGGGCAATGGGCTAAGACAGGAAATTCTACAGGAGTTGTTCTTAAATTTCCATCAGTTAAGAATCAGGCAGCTGTTGACGGAGAATTAACACTTACTTCCTATACTGATGTTCAGACAAGCTACAATTCTGAAACAATCTGGCTTCCGAAAACTTTTGATCTTACATTAAAGAAAAGTAATAATACAGTTTTTAGCATGAACTTATCAAATGTAACTTTTGATAACAGTACTAACTTCAGTATGCCGATCAGTGCCAATATCAAGATCTTTGCTTCCCCTTGGACGCAGACGATTACATGGCAGAGAAATTCAAGTAAAGAATTCCAGTTCAAATATAATGCTACTACACCTCAGGGAGCAAACAGTGAAGTTATTGCCAATGTTACATTAAAACATGCGGACTATGCTAATATATCTTCTAAAGATGATTTTAAAGCAATCACAGCATCTGTAACAGAAGGGAATCTTAAAATTAACTGCAGCATGAATGTAGAAGCATTAGCTGCCATTAATGATCCAACAGATAGCCAGATTAATGCAAACTCTAAAGCTGTAGTATCCTATTCCGGACAAAAGGTTGGGGAGATCATTTATAAAACAGTAAATGGAAAAGGAGAATTCTTTATTGTATATGCTGATGGAACTACTGAAAATACAGATGTGTATATTGGTGATTTTGAGCAGAAGATCAAAGCTATATTCGCAAATTATATAAAATAACATAACTAAAAAAGATACACATCTCAAAGGCTTATAAGTCTTTGAGATGTTTTTATTATGAAACGTATTACTACAGCATTTTTCTTTCTTTTCTTTTCATGCCTGTGCCTGGCCCAGACTCAGAAAGATACTTTATTTACAATCCCGAAACATCAGATAGGTATTGGGATTAATAAGTTTATTAAATCCATTTTTGCATCCGATGATAATGCAATGGTGATCAATTACCGGTATTCTCCGAAAGGGAAATGGTCTTATAGAACAGGATTTGATTATAAGAAGGATGATAGTGAAGGAGGGTTTACACAGTTTGCCATGAAGCTTGGGGTTGATAGAAACCTTAAGAGATACCGTAACTGGAACTTTTATTATGGGGCAGATGCTTTTATGAGATATTCTAATTACAAGAATATTAATAAACCCCAGTATGATAACGGAATAGGGGCCTTTATAGGTGTTCAGTACTTCATTTCTCCGCATTTTTCCATTTCTACAGAACCTATGTTTTATTATAAATACATTTATATTGTAGACCGCGATACTTTCCAAAAGGATAAGAAGACCGGGTGGAGTGAAACAGGATTCGGAAAAGTAGGTTTTGTAGAATTGAATTTTCACTTTTAAACAAACTAAAAATAACTCGAAACAGTTGATATAAATCTCTCAGAATTGAGAGATTTTTTTTATGCTTAACATGGTAATTTTAACGGTTTATATACAATAGAATAGGTATTTATAATCTCTGATAAATATCATGCAGATTCTTTAAAAAAGTAACTGCAATTTTGTGTAATAAAAAAATTAATTTATATATTGCGGGACGATAAAAACAAAGATTATATGGCGAAACATAAAGTCCATTACGAATTTCCAATGCACTGTTTATCAGAGATTTTATACGAGTATCTGGCTACTGCGGAGGGATTGTCTGAATGGTTTGCGGATGAGGTAACAGAGAAAGGCGATGATTTCTTTTTTAGCTGGGGTGGAGGACCTGCAGAGAAGGCCACTTTGATCAGATATAAGCCTGAAGGTTTCGTACGTTTCAGATGGGAAGAAGATGAGGGAACTAAAAACTTCTTTGAAATGACTATCACAATAGATGATATTACAGAAGATCTTGCACTGAATATTACAGATTTTTGTGAAGAAGGTGACGAAGAGGAAAACGCAATGTATTGGGAAAATCTTATTGAGAATCTCAGAATAAAATTAGGTGCTGCGTAATGCAGAGCTTTATTAAATGATAAAACTGATGAACGATTTATCGTTCATTATTTTTTTGTAAATAAATCACATCAAAAATTGGAAAATCAATATTTTACATCAGACGCATTAAATGTAAAGAACAGAGCCTTTCTTTGGGGCGACGCAGTGAAGGTTTCTTTCTTTGTAAGAAACGGCGGATTGATCATGGATGAAGAATGTTATTTCTTCCTGATGGCTTCCATGAGAAAGATGAGAATGAATATTCCCTTAACCTATACACTGGAGTTTTTCCAGTTACTATTCCAAAAGGATATCATAGACGGTAAAGGAATCAAAAACGGAATTATCAATTTTCAGGTATTCAGAAATCAGGATGCTGTGACATTGGCAAAATCTTCAATTTCTTACTTTTATGAAGTTGAAGAAATGGATGATGTACTGGCTGTTCACCAAAGACCTTTGGACCTGGATCTGATCAAGGAAATTAATGTAAATAATAATCTCTTAAGTAACATTAGAGTACATTGTCCGGAAAATATCTATGGTGAAATTTACGCTCAGGAAAATGACCTTGATGACGTAATCCTTTTGAACCCTAATAAAAGAATTGCCCGTACCACGTCCGGAAACCTTTTATTCATGGAAGGTAATATTATTAAAGTTCCAAAGCAGACAGAAGGTGCTTACATTTCTCCTTTGATGGAAAATTTTGTTACTTTCTTACATAAAAATAATCTGGCTGATATTCAGGAACACGAAATTATTGCTTTTGAATCTCAGAAAGCAGAAGAGATTTTGATGATTTCTGATGAGAAAGGCATATTTTCTGTAGGTAAAATAAGAAATAAGACCTTTGAAATTTCCCGATTCACAGAATTAGTAGAAAGCTGGAAAAAGAGTTTTAATTCATAAAAATTGACAAACCCGGTAAACAACAAGTTATAAAGTCCTTTACCGGGTTTTATTCTGAGTAAATCAGAAATTGTTTTTTTTTTTTTATTTAGTTTCCGTTGATAATGTCAACGAATTTCTGTGCGATTTCCTTTTGTCCTTTTTCACTGGTGACATAATTCCTGTCTGTGGAATTATTGATGAATCCAAGTTCTACCAATACCGTAGGAGCTTTGGTTTCTCTCAAAATATGAAGATTACGCTCTTCAATTTTACGGACATCAAATTTTTTATAAATTTTTCCCGCCAGTTTCTTTGAGTCTTCAGCATTCTGAACATATATTTCAGTACCATGCTTTGAGGTTTCTTTCTGAGAAGAGGTATTGACATGGAGTGAAAATACCATTTCAGGATTCAGTTTATTGATCTGATCAGTTCTTTCGGAAAGGCTGGGGTAAGTATCTTCGTCTCTTACTAAAATGACCTCGTATAGCTCTTGCTTTCCGCTAAGTTTTTGAATTTCTTTCGCAATACTTAGTGTGATATCTTTTTCATTGAAGCGCCATACACCGCGCCATAATCATCTCCGCCATGACCGGCATCTATGACAATGTATTTCTTGCTGAGAGGAGTGAATGATAAAAAGACAGTCGAAAAGATTGATAAAGCAAATAATGGAATACCTTTCATTTCAGTAATTTTGGTTTTTCAAAGAACGGGAAAACTTTCTTTAAAATTGGTTAATAAAATCCTAAAATTTGTTAATTATTTTATTGATCTGAAAAGGATATAGTTAATTTAATGAGATATCTTCAGGAGAGTTAGCCCAAAGTAAAAATTCACCCCCAAGATTCTGCATGATTGATTTCCATAATGTCTGGTCGTTTGGAAGGGTATAGTCAAGGTTATAAACATCTACCACAGTCCACATCTTTCTCTGAACTTCACTGTCCAGCTGGTTAGGAGCCCATCCGGAATATCCGGAAAAGATTTTTATATTGTGAATATCCAGTTCATTGGCTAATACAGCATTGATGATGCGCTCGATATCTTCGGTAAGGTAGTATTCATCGTTGATATCAGTATAGATTTCAGTTACTTTTTCATCACTCTTTACAATAAAGAATACCTTGTCATTTTCTACAGGGCCACCATCGTATACCTCGATCTTAAAATCAAAGAAATCCTTGAATTTACTGCTCATCTGGCTATTCTTTTTATTCAGTATCAAACCAAAAGCTCCGCTTTCGTTATGTTCAATAACCAATACTACCGATCTGGAAAAAATATCGCCGGAAATGTCAGGTGTCGAGATTAATATTTTACCTTTGTATGAGTGATTCATACTCAAATTTAATAAAAAATATTTATGGAAAACCTGCACGACAAAAGAAAAGTGTATGACAAATCCCAACTTATTGAAAGTGAGATAAAACAAAATCCAATTGAGCAGTTTAGAGACTGGTTTTTGGAGGCAACTGAAAGTCCTGAGATCTCAGAAGTCAATGCTATGGCGGTTTCTACGGTAGAGGAAGACGGTTGTCCAAGAACAAGAATGGTATTGTTGAAGGCTTATACTCACGAAGGATTTATTTTCTATACCAATTATAACAGTAAAAAAGGAAAAGCAATAGAGCACAATCATAAAGCCTGTCTGCATTTTTTCTGGCCTAATCTGGAGAGACAAATCATCATCAAAGCCAATCTTGAGAAAGTGGCAGAAAATCTAAGTGAGGGTTATTTTCATTCAAGGCCCAAAGGAAGTCAGTTGGGTGCGGTGGTTTCTCCTCAAAGTCAGGAAATTCCGAACAGAGAGTTTTTAGAAGAAAAATTAAAGGATCTGGAAAAAGAATACGAAGACACTGAAGTTCCAAGACCTGCTCATTGGGGGGGGTATCTTGCAAAGCCTTACGAAATTGAATTCTGGCAGGGAAGACCTAATCGCCTTCACGATAGAATTGTATATGAGCTGGACGGGCTGGACTGGAAGGTTTCTCGATTGGCTCCATAGGTAAGGATGAAAAGCGAAAAAGAGTAGGTAGAGGGTTTGTTACACCTATTTTCAGTAAATTAATAAAAAGGATTTAAAACATCTATAGAAGCGGGCTTTAGCCCGCTTATTTATTATATATTACTAAAGGCTTTAGCGAAAACTTAATACTCTTAACACCTTCACTCTTCTTAATGTTTTCTTCTATCTTAATCACTCAATTTTTGAATATAATTCTCAGTTTAGGAATTCGAAGCCATAATTAATGATCCATCCAATGTCGGTAATATTGAGTATAAAAAAGACCGCTTCGGAGAAGCGGTCTTGAATTTTCGTAATCTGAATGATTATTTTTTCTTAGCACCAGAAACTGCATTTGATAAATCAGCTCCAGCCTTGAACTTAGCAACTTTTTTAGCAGCAATTTTGATTGGTTTTTTAGTTGCAGGGTTGATCCCTTGTCTAGCTGCTCTCTCAGCTACTGAGAAAGTACCGAAACCTACTAAAGAAACTTTTCCGTCTTTTTTCTTTAAAGTAGAAGTTACGTTACCAATGAAAGATTCTAAAGCAGCCTTTGCTGCAACTTTAGTGATACCTGCATCTTTTGCGATTGCGTCGATTAATTCAGACTTGTTCATAATTTTTAATATTAAAGTTAGTTCGTAATTATAGCAAATATAATACTATTTTCTAATTGTGCAATTTTTTTATAAAAACTTACATAATTTTTTTACTTTTCAGTGAAAACAGTTAAAATATGATAATTCGTGTTTTAGCGAAAAATCTACGTTACGGGTTACTAAAATCATGCCAAATGCTTATGTTTATTGACTTTAGCAAAAAGTTAATATTATTTCCTGTATTTATTAAATCCTAAATTGTGTATAAAGTATTGATGTTTTTAAGAATATAATTGACAATAATATAAGTAATGGTCTCTTTTTTTGTGTTTTATAAAATTAAACCCCGTTGTTTATGGGAGTTTTTTAATGGTAGTGTACGTCTGTTTTATTAATTTTTATTAATAAATTTGCAGCATGTTAATAGAAGTTTTTAAGTCCAAGATCCATAGGGTAAGAGTGACAGCCTCAGACCTTAATTATATAGGAAGTATAACGATAGACGAAGATCTTATAGAAGCTGCCGGCCTGGTAGTGGGAGAAAGGGTCTATATCGTTAATGTGAACAACGGTGAGCGTTTTGATACGTATGTTATCAAAGGGAAAAGAAAATCCGGAGAAGTATGTCTGAATGGGCCTGCTGCAAGAAAAGTACAGAAGGATGATATCATCATCGTTATTGCTTATGCACAGATGACTCCTGAAGAAGCAAAAGATTTCCAGCCGAAGATCGTTTTCCCGGATGAAAAAACAAACCTTCTTACATAATTCATGGAGAAAACATCAAAAAATCCTTTAAAATCAGTACTTACAATAGTAATATCGCTTGCTTTTGCAGGCTTTTTTTTATGGCTTGCTTTAAAAGGTCTTGATTTTAAAGTGATTCAGCAATCATTAGCTAAGGCCAATTATCTTTGGGTATTGTTTGCCTCTGTATTTGGTCTTCTGGCTTATTGGTTCAGGGCAATCCGTTGGAATCTGATGCTGGAGCCGATGGGGCATAGTATTTCCAATTCCAATTCGCTTTGGTCTATTTCATTTGGATATTTAATGAACCTTACTATTCCCAGAAGTGGAGAACTGGCAAGAGCTACCGCACTATATGGAGTAGAAAAAGTTCCTGTGGACAAATCCTTTGGAACGATCATCCTTGAAAGGGTAGTGGATCTGATATGTATGCTTGGTTTTTTAGGGCTGACATTATTATTTAAATATGACGCAATTCTGTCATTTTATGAAAACTCAGGAGTACATATTAATCCAAATAAGATACTGCTTGTTCTTTCTGTATTAATCGGAGGTACAGTTGTGTTTTTTGCCTTTAAAAAGAGACTGGCGAATGTTCCGTTTCTTGGTAAGATCGTTAATTTTATTGACGGTATTTTTCAGGGACTGATGACCATTTTTAAATTAAAACAAAAAGGAAAGTTTGTTTTATATACTCTGGGAATCTGGATTTGCTATTATTTCGCCGCTTACCTGGTATGTTTTGCATTGCCCGAAACTTCAGCGTTTACCTTTGCAGACGGTTTCTTTATTATTGTTGTGGGAACAATGGGAATGATTATTCCTGCCAGTGGTGGGATCGGAGCCTATAATCTGGCTATGAAATATGGTTTTATGGCTCTTTTTATCTCAGTAGGGAAGAGTGCAGATCTTGGAGGCGAAATGGGACTTACCTATTCCTTTATTTCTTTGCCGCTTCAGATTGTGATTATGCTTGTAATGGGACTTATTTCTATTCCTATGCTGGCAAAAGCCAGGAATAAAGTGGCTTCAGAGAAGGAGTTTTAAAAAATAATTTAATAATTATACGATATAAAGGTTCAGTTTTTTAATTGAACCTTTTTTGTTGCCGTTAATTTAATCGGGAAAATTAGACTTAATTACTTTATATCCATTATTTTTAGTAAATAAATTTGGTCAATTCGTAAATCAAATCTATCTTAATGGAAAAAATAATTCATAATATAAAATACTATGGCAATTAATCTACAGAAAGGACAGAAGATCGAGATCGGGCTGACAAAAATGACGATAGGACTTGGTTGGGATCCTAATGAAGGGACAGGCTATGACTTCGATCTTGATGCATCCGCAATCATGATTGATTCTGACAGAAAATTAGTAAGCGAGGAATATTTTGTTTTTTATAATAATCTGACTTCGCCGGATGGAGCTCTTACCCACACCGGAGATGATCCAAGCGGAAAAAACAGTGATGGGGATGATGATGAGGCTATTGTTATTGACCTTGATAAAGTAGATTCAAGAGTAGAAGAGATCCTCTTTGTTGTTACTATTGAAGATTTTGAAAGAAGAAAACAGAACTTCGGACAGGTAAGAAATTCATACATCAGAGTGGTAGACAACAGCTCCAATCAGGAGATTGCAAAATATGAGCTGGATGAAGACTTCTCTATTGAAACTGGTGTTGAATTCGGAAGACTGTATAAGAGAAACGGAAGCTGGAAATTCGAAGCTTCAGGAATAGGATACAGAGCAGATCTTGGATTCTTCCTTGAAAAATATTATAAGGGACAGATCATCAAATAAACATTAAATACACAAAACGATAGCTATGGCAATTAATTTACAGAAAGGTCAAACGATTGATTTAAGAAAAAACGACCGTGGAGAAAGTGTTTATGACCTTTCAAAGGTAACGATCGGTTTAGGATGGGATGTAAGGAAGCAGGGAGGATTCTTTGGAAAACTTTTTAATAAAGAAGCGGAATATGATCTTGATGCAGTAGCATTTCTTTTAGATGGTAACGGAAAGGTTGCTAATCTTGGGAGAACGGTTCAGACGAATGACGGAAGACAAATGGGAATGTATCAGGGAGACGTGATCTTCTTTAATTCTATGCAGCATCCAAGCGGAAATGTATGGTTGACAGGAGATAACAGAACCGGTGCCGGAGATGGGGATGATGAGCAGATCATTGTGAAATTGGACCAGCTGGATCAAAGTTACCAAAAAATTGTATTTCTGGTTACCATTTATCAGGGAAGAACCAATAACCAGCATTTCGGAATGATTGAAAATGCATTTATCCGTGCTGTGGATGCTACAGGTAAAGAAATTACGAAATACAGCCTTTCCGGAGATTCGAGTATGAACGGAATGTGTGCGATGGTTTTTGCTGAAGCATACCGTCATAATGGAGACTGGAAGTTCCGTGCCGTGGGAGAACCTCACAATACGGATAACTTTATTGATATTCTGAGACAGCAGTATTCGTATTCAAACTAGATTGTAAATTTCTATTCAACATAAAAGCCGGCTGGGAAGTCTTCGACTTCCTCCGCCGGCTTCAGAATTAATAACCGCCTTATGAACAGAAGATTATTAGCCTATTTTTTACTGGATACTTCCGGTTCCATGAATGGAGAGCCTATCCAGGCACTGAATAACGGTTTCAATGGCCTTATCAGTATGCTCCGCACAGATCCACAAGCGATGGACAGCCTTCATTTAAGCGTTATTACCTTTGATAGAGAGGTTAAAAATATCATTCCCTTAACTGCTTTATCCAATTTTTATCCCATGGAGATTACCTGTCCGGATAGTGGGCCAACGCATACAGGAGCAGCTTTAGAAATGGTTGCAGAACTTGTTCAGAAGGATCTTGTAAAAGGATCTGGTGATGAAAAAGGAGACTGGCAGCCGTTACTTTTTATATTTACGGATGGAAAACCTTCTGACATTCAGAAATACAGACAGATGATTTCTGTACTTAGAGGGTTGGAATTTGGAGCCATTGTAGGATGTGCAGCTGGCCCTAAAGCGGATGAACAGTATCTTAAGGAGCTCACAGATCATGTTGTAAAGCTGGATACTACAGATGCCATAACGCTCTCTTCCTTTTTCAGATGGGTGAGTTCTTCTATTACTCAGAGCGGACATTCGCAGAATACAACAGATCACATAACATTGCCTCCGCCACCATCGGAGCTTACTATTATTATTTAAAAAATTGTCTTTACAGGTATGAGAAGGCTACCCATTTATTTTTTGATCGATGTCTCCGAATCTATGGTAGGAGACCCGATTGAGCAGGTGCAGGAAGGAATTTCCAATATCGTCAGGGAACTGAAGAAGGATCCGTATTCATTGGAAACGGTTTATATTTCAGTGGTAGGCTTTGCCGGAGAGGCTGAAGTGATTACACCACTTCAGGATATAATCAGTTTTTATCCACCCAAAATTCCGATTGGAAGCGGAACCTCATTATCCCAGGGTTTAATAAAAATCATGGATTGTATTGATAAAGAGGTTATAAAAACGACGTATGACCGTAAAGGAGACTGGAAACCTATTGTTTTTCTGTTTACAGACGGTGTTCCTACGGATGATGCTACCAAGGCCATCGAAAGATGGAAGAATAAGTATAACGGAAAGGCTAATACCATTGCGGTTTCCATAGGAGAGAATACCAATTATAAACTTCTGGGCTCGCTGGCAGATAATGTTTTACTGTTCAATAATACAGATGAAAATTCCTATAAAGAATTTTTCAAATGGGTAACTGATTCTATTAAAACTACAAGCCAAAGTGTTACTGAGGCAAAGAAAGAGGGAATTAACCTGTCTAAAATAGACTCTGTCATCCTTGAAAAGGTAGATCCACAGATGGAACAGCGTTTTCCGGATAATAATTTTGTGGTTCTGAATGGCAAATGTTCAGAGACGGATAAACTCTATCTGATGAAATTTAAAAAAACATTCGGTGAATCAAGTATTCCAGGGATGTCAACCAGATATTATAAACTGGAAGGAGCCTACAAAATTGATGAAAAATCTTATTACAGGCTGTCTTCTGCCCAAAGGAGTAATCTGAAAATTTCAATAGAAGAACTTCAGGGGGGAACTTCCTGTCCTCAATGTGCTAATCCTATTGCTCTGGCAACCTGCTCATGTGGTGGGATTCATTGCCTGCAGGGAGAAGGGTATAATAAATGTCCTTGGTGCGGTACTTCCGATTATTACGGATATTCCGGAGGAGGATTTGATATCAACAGAACTTTAGGTTAAATTATTTAGGCCATGAAAATACCTTCATTTTATTTTGGGATTGGGAAAAAACCTATGGAAAAAGGAATTATCTATAAAGAAAAAGAAGAATTTAAAGAAGTTCACTGGGTATTAAAAAATGCTAACGCAGGAAAGTTTTATGAATTCAGTTTTGAAATAGAAGATTTTCCGAATATAAAGATTAAAACCATCACGAATTTAGAAGTAACCGGGCTTATGTTTGAAAATAACAGGATTTCAGGAACTCCGATGGCCAATAATCTTTATCATCTGGATATTGAATTTTTCCATATTGAGGATAAAGAGAATACTGAGATTAAAAGAGTTCAGCTACTGGTTAATATTGATCCCAAAGACTTATGGAAAAATGTTCCTGCTGACAAGGAAGCTGATTTTTATAAAGAAGATGAGGCTTCATTTCAGGGAAGATTTTCAGATAAAAAAATTGTTGTGGTTTCTAAAAGAGGCCGTTCTCATGCCCATGAAGGGAAATTCAGAGAGGATGATTTTGCAGTGAATGAGCTTCCTTCAGACTGGAATATTGTTTCCGTTTCTGATGGTGCCGGCTCTGCTACCATGGCAAGAGAAGGTTCAAGGCTGGCAACAATTTCTGTCAATGAGTTTTTCAGTTCTCCGGAAGTTTTAAATGAAATTGAAAATAATATCGAGATCATTTATACCTCAGATAATTCAGAAAAAGAGCAGGATGGAGCCAAAGAACATGTAATAAGACGTCTTTATGAAGGTGTTTTATATGTACATCATGCTTTGGAGAAAACAGCTTCTGAAAATAATCTTTCCATGAATGATCTGCATACCACTCTTATTTTTGCTTTGGTTAAGAAGTTCAGTTTTGGATATGTTATTTTGAATTTTGGAGTAGGAGACTGTCCCATCAGTCTTGTCAATACTGATTTTTCAGAGATAAAGCTTTTAAATATCATGGATGTCGGTGAGTTCAGTGGGGGTACCCGTTTTATGACCATGAAGGAAATTTTCAACGATCATATTGTTTCC
This sequence comes from Chryseobacterium sp. BIGb0232, assembly GCF_024810195.1. Lineage (NCBI taxonomy): Bacteria > Pseudomonadati > Bacteroidota > Flavobacteriia > Flavobacteriales > Weeksellaceae > Chryseobacterium > Chryseobacterium sp. BIGb0232. Next base: position 1,320,670 of record NZ_JANUEH010000001.1, on the reverse strand, counting down.
CGTTTCAGGATAAGCTGTGTGGAGGATTTTTCATATCTGGTACTTATGACAGATGGGATTTATGATCCTAAATTCCTTACCGAAAGCAAGCTGGAAGATACAGAAAGCTGGAAAACATTTTTTAACGATCTTAATGGTGCTAACGATGATCTTTCTAAAGTAAACTTTATCAATGATACCGAAATTGCACAACAACTTCTCCACTGGACTGATTTTTGGAGCCGCGGAAACCATGACGACCGTACACTGGCCATAATTTATTAAATTCAATATGAAAAAGACCATCAGGGTTGTCTCCATTCTGGATGCAGCCAAATCCTATGAATATGTAGATGAAAAACCGATTCAGGGAGGAGTAAAAGATGTTTACTTTTCGCCGGACAGAGAATATGTAGTTGCATTTTACAGAAATCCACTGGATGAAGGGCAGAAAGAAAGAATTATGAGAATTGTTTCCACCTATCTGCAAAACATTCAGAACGGTAATTCTGCAGAATACTTTTTAAACGAAATATTCAGATGGCCATATGATATTGTGGAAAAAGACAGGCTGACAGGAATTGTTGTTCCTGTTTATCATCAAAAATTCTTTTTTGCTAAAGGGTATGTAGGTTCTGATACTATTCAGAGTGAAGATAAAGTCGGAAAGTGGTTTACGGCTCCGATGTTCAGAAACCCACAGTATCCATTAAGGCTTGATCAGTCTGAATTAGGGGATTGGCTGAGTTATTTTCAGATTGCTATTAACATCAGTAGGGGAGTGAAAAAACTTCATCAGATGGGACTGGCACATTCAGACCTTTCCTATAATAATATTCTGGTAGATCCGGTGACGAAATCTGCATGTATTATTGATATTGATGGCCTTGTTGTTCCCAAATTATTTCCACCGGAAGTCATTGGAACAGCTGATTTTATAGCGCCTGAAGTTTTAAAAACCCAACATCTTAGCCTTAAGGACCCCAATAGGTACCTGCCCAATCAAAAAACTGATCTTCATGCTCTTGCAGTGCTGATCTATATGTACCTGTTGAGAAGACACCCTCTCCGTGGTGGGAAGATCTGGGATCTGGATTCTGAAAAGGATGAAATGATATCTATGGGTGAAAAAGCCCTGTTTGTGGAACATCCTAATGATCCTTCCAATCATGTAAGAACTGACCATCTTAGAAAATGGGATGCCTTTTGGGGTGATCCGCAAAAAATTCCCTATACTATAACAGGTCCGTACCTTGCGGATTTATTCAGAAAAACTTTTATTGAGGGATTACATGATCCAATCAGACGTCCCACTGCTAATGAATGGGAAACTGCTTTACTGAAAACTGTAGACCTGATACAGCCTTGCCGGAATTCCGACTGTGCAGAGAAATGGTATGTCTTTGATAATACCAGCAATCCGAAATGCCCTTTCTGTGGAACTCCACACCAGGGAACGCTTCCGGTTCTGGATCTGTATTTTAAGTTTGATGATGAGGTTTGGAAACCTGAAAACCACAGATTGATGGTATATCACAACCAATATTTATTTAAATGGCATGTGTCCAGAAAGGTGATCAGAAATGAAAACCTTACCATGCAGGACAAGATGCCTGTAGGATATTTTACCTTTCATCAGGGAAAATGGGTATTGGTAAATCAAAGTTTACCAGGAATGAAGGATATTACAGAACAGAAAGAAATTCTGCCTGGATCTATGGTAGAACTTACTGATGGGAAAAAAATACTGTTGTCTGCAGAAGAGGGAGGAAGGCTGATTTATGTGACAATGGCGAATCAGTAGATAGAGATAGGTTGGAAGCTGGAAGAGTGAAGTTGGAAGTATAGCAGTAAAAAAATAGAATGAAAGTATTTAAATTCAATAGAAATGTACTTTAGCCTGATTTTTATATTCTATCCAAATCCAATGGCTTTAACCAAAACTTATATTGTTTTATACTTTCGCTGATTAAGCAGACTTTTACTTAAACATTTGCTTAATCAACGAGGGTAAAATATTTCTACACATTATATGCACAATCATCTGTGAAAATCCGTGCAATCTGTGGGAAATAAGATTAATCATAAAAGCCATAAAAGTTTTTAGCGATTAAGTGATTTCTAGTTAGATGCTTTCTACATAAGAAGTACAGAAAAATTTTGAAAATCTTTGATTTTCTTTTTCGCAATCATCAACATCCTGTGATCAAAAAAACTGCACAATCTGCCTAATCAATGAGAGGTTATTTTTGTGATTATTCGTGTTTAATCCGGTGTAAACTCCATGAAGAAAGAATATTCATCTTCACTTACTGTTTTGAATCCCATGCTTAAATAAAGGTTTTGAGCCTTATTGGTTTTTAAAACACTTAAAGAAGCTGTTTTTCCTGTTGAAGAAGCTTCCTCCAGAATATCATTCAGGATCATTCTTCCTAGTCCTTTGCCTTGTTGGCTGGGATCAATCTGAAGCTGTAGGATATCGATATTTGTATTTTTTCTGTCTATTTTTAAAAGCCCAATGGGTTGATGATCCAGAAAAATAATATTTGCTTTATCAAACTGATCAAGAATCCGGTTGAGAGTTGTTTCATGGTCTGTAGGAAGATTGGATTCTGCATAATGCGGAACCATGGTTTTCGTCCTTAGATCAAGAAGATAATCAATATCGTTTTCTGTTGCTTTTTGGTAGGTAAGTGGAGTTTTCATAGGTTTTTTGAATTCGAATTTCAGGCCATATTTCCCCTGTTGAGAGAAAAGAATTAATAAATATCTACAATAATAACCCTTGGTTTTTTTTGTAGATCAATCATTGATCTTATTCTGATGGCTTGTTTTAAGAAGGTGCAGGCATGATAAACGGCCTGGATAAAATCCTGTCTGTCATCAGGAAAAAATACATTTATAAGAAATTTCATCTGATCTTCAATTGCTTCAGATAAAAGTAAGTTTTGCTGGTTTTCTAATCGTATTGTTTCAATGATGCTTTCTTCCTCTTCTGTTAACACATCATCATAATCATATAATTTACTTTCAATAATTCTTTTGGTCATCAGAATCAGAAAATCATTGAAGTGTAAAAAATCTTCGGATTGTATATTGGCACTGAAATACTTTCCTTTTATTCTGGCAATAGGAAAATAGTCAACATAAGTTTCATAGAGATAAGCATAAGCTTTGCCCGCATTAAGTGTATCAAGCTCATAGAGTCGAGTGATTCCTAAATAATCGTACAGGGTTTTAAGATATTCTTCTCTTGCTTCTAAAGAATCATGGGCAAATAACGGATATATTTGACTTCTAAAGAAATGGATGATTTCATAAAAGTCATTGGGAGGCATCATATTAATATCATTTCTGATATATTCCAGAATCCTGTTGAAGGTTATGCTACCATTTTCTTTCTCTTCAATATAATTTTTAAATGTACTGGTATGATAGATTCTATGCTGGAGGTCCTCATAAAGATTCCTTGCAGCTTTTATACCGTCAAACATATAGATCGAAATATTTCTTTTCATATACAAGTTTGTTGTACTATTAATTCCTGACTTTAATGATAAATAAACCTGTTTGCTGACAGTTGTTTTATTTAATCAAATGTAATCTTTCTTTGCTGAAGATAGGCTTCGTTAATATTTTCTTTTTCAAGATGATCCGGATACATTGTGATTTTTATAAACTCTTCATCCTGGTAAAGACCTCCTAAAAATAACTCATTTCCTATTATTTTAACCTGAATGGTAAGGGCATTGATAAGAATTTCTTCATCCTTTAAGGTTCGGATGTTAAAAATAAAAAGCCTTTGGTAATGAGTGTCCTTATACTTAATGATCAGATAATTTTCATGAAAATACAAAATACCATCCCGAAATGTTGGTTGTCCCAGAGTATTGATGAGTGGTTTCCAGGTAATGACTTTCTTTTCTCTTAGTCTGATATGAACCTTTTCTTTTCCTGCTTCATTACATTGCCACCATGCAATAATTCCTTCATTATTGATAGCTGTCTGATGTGGGGAGACCGAATTTTCCGTACCTGAAGGATCTGTCCATACAATTTTGTGCTCACTGAGCTCCGTTTTAATGTTGTCAGTGAACAATTCTTCATCAATCAGGGTAAGGATTTCAGCCTGCGTCATTTTTTTGTTTCTTGGGGCGAAGATATTGATTTAATTGGATTTGGAAATAAAAGTTGACCTTAAGCAGGAAAGGAATACCGGAAATTGTATAGTATTCCGGCTTCCAATCCATATTTTTAAGCCAGTTCAAAAAAACTTCTTCTGCCGATCTTTATTTTAGTTTCTTTTACAAGTTCAATTTCTTCATCTGGTTCCATCATTTTAACTGTGTTGATCTGAACTCCGCCACTTTGTATCAGTCTTCGGACGGCAGATTTGCTGAGGTCATTTTTTAACTGATGACAAAGCTCAAGGACAGTCGTTTTATGCTGAATATGAGTTAACGTATTGATAGGAACAGGTTCAAAACTTTTCTCTTCAAAATTCTTATTCTGAAACTGGTTATTGAAGAACAATTCAGCGTTTTCGGCAGATTCATCATCATGGTATTGACTGATAATATTTTTGGCAACCCGTTTTTTGATGTTCATTGGGTTTTCCCCATTTTCCATTTTTAATTTCAAGTTGGTCTTCTCTTCCATTGAAAAATCGGTGGTAAGATCAAGAAATTCTTCAATGAGAGCATCCGGAATAGACATGGTTTTTCCAAACATTTCATTCGGTTCATCAGTCAGGCCGATGATATTGTTTAAAGACTTGCTCATTTTTTCCTTTCCGTCAAGACCTTTCAATAAAGGCATGCACATTACGATTTGGGCTGGAATCTGATGAACTTCCTGCAGTTGTCTTCCCATTGTACAGTTGAAAAGCTGATCTGTTCCACCCATTTCAATGTCACATTCAATTTTTACAGAATCAAACCCTTGTAGAATAGGGTATACCAGTTCATGCATGGCAATAGGTGTATTTTCTGTAAACCTTTTGTTAAAGTCATTTCTGTGCATCAGCTGTGCAACTGTTACTTTTGATAACAGCTGAATAACCTCTGAAAAATTTAATGCATCAAGCCAGTCAGAATTGAAAACAATCTTTGTTTTTTCAACATCAATAATTTTAGATAACTGGTTGATATAAGTTTGTGCATTATGCTGAACATCTTCAGCGCTTAAAGGTTTTCTTGCCTTATTTTTTCCGGTTGGATCACCAATTCTAGCTGTAAAACTACCAACTACAATAATAATCTGGTGACCCATATCCTGAAACTGCTTCAGTTTTTTAAGAACAACGGCATGCCCGAGATGCAAATCAGGAGCAGTAGGATCAAAGCCCAGTTTAATGGAAAGTTTTCTGTTTTCTTCTTTTGCCTGTTTTAATTTCTCTTCCAATCCGTTTTCCGGGAGGATGATAGAGACATTTTCTTGTAATGTATTGATCATGTTGAAATATTTTAAATGAAAAAAGCCCGGACAGTACTGTCCGGGCTCTATATGTTAATTAGATTATTTAATTTAGATTACAGATATAGAAAGTCTTCCCGAACGATAGCTCGGAGTGTAATATTCACTGAAGAATGGAAGACGTAATATGCTGTTTAAGTGTTTCACTTTACAAAGATAATATTTTTTACCGGAATAATTATTTAGTTTAGCCGTTCTAAAAGTTGTTTGCGATAGGTTGTGCCGATAGGAATAACGGTGTCATTCATTAAATAAAGCCTGTTCCCGGTAATTTTTTTTATTTGATCTAATGCTACTATATAAGATTTATGGATACGGATGAATTTTAAAATATCCAGCTTTTGCTCAATCTCATTGGTTGTTATTGGAGATAAAAGAAAATGTCCATCGGTAAATACTTTTACATAATTTCCCCAGCTTTGTATATATTCAATCTTATCGGTAGTAATCCGTATATAATCTCCGTCAACTTTTAAAGTTAACCATTCAATGGGAGAAAGTGGTTTCTCTTGGGTAGGAGGGAAACCAATTGGTTTGAATCTGGAAATAGCTTTGTCTATCGCGGATAAAAAATTGGATAGAGAGATTGGTTTGATCAGATAGTCTACCACTTGATATTTATAGCTTTCAAGGGCAAATTCACTATATGCAGTTGTAAGGATTACTAATGGCGGATGATTCATGGCACACAGCATTTCCATCCCTGTAAGACCCGGCATATTGATATCCAAAAATATCAGATCTATCGGATTTTTGTATAAGTAATCCATGGCGTCTTTTGCATTAAAAAAACTACCACAAAGGTTCAGACTTTGTAATCCGTTCAGGTGATGTTCAATAACAAGATGGGCTCCGTCTTCATCATCTACAATAATACAGTTTAGAGGATTCATGAGATTCATAAGGCATTTAATTGAATAGTTAAAATGGTTCTGTATTCAGAATCTAGCTGATAGATTTCAAAAGTATAATACTCAGAGTATAAAAGGTCCAGTCGTTTACGGATATTGCTGAGCCCCATTCCCAGTGATTCTTTTTTTATAGGTGTTTCCGGGAGAGAATTTGAAATATCAACCTTGAACTCATTGGCGTTAACTTCAAAATGAAGTTTGACAAACCATTCGTTAAGGGAGCCTGCACTATGTTTAAAGGCATTTTCAACCAGTGTTATTAATAGCAAAGGTGCTATTTGATAATGGGAAATAGATTCTTTATCATTGGGGAGATTCAGTGTTATTTTACAGCGCTTACCACTTCTTTCTTTTTCTATATTAACGTAAGTTTTAATGTATTCCAGTTCTTCTTTTATACTTACAGCAGCATTGTTTCCCTTTTCAAGAGGATAACGCATGAGATTGGAAAGTTGAAGAATTAATTCCGGAATTCTTTCAGGATGAGTTAAACTTACCCCATACAGATTGTTAAACATATTAAAAAAGAAATGGGGATTTAATTGATAGTGAAGAAGCTTAGTATTCATTTCATTAAGAAGTAGCTGATCTCGGGTTCTTTTTTCCAATGCTTGATAATACTGCCTGATCAAAGCCAGAAAAATGATGAAAATACTGCTGATAACACAGGTTGATACATAGTATATAATGAACTTGATTGTTTTCCGTTCGCCATGATGATAAGTTTGATTAGGCCAATATCTGTTCAGGCCTGAGAATACCAATACTACAAGCAATAGATAAGCAATAGTTATGAACCCAAACTGAACATATTTTTTATTGATAAGTGACGGTAACGCGATATATCGATATAGCTGGGCCTGCAAATAAACGACGATAAAAAATAGGACAGGACTAAAGAAATATCCGAAAGTATTTGAAGCAATCCATTGATGAAGAACTGTCAGGAATAATACTGTCACAAAGAAAACGACCTCGAAGGATATTTTTTCTATGGGCCAGTTTGCATTTTTTTTCATCATTTTTTATTTACAAAGCTCTTCATTTTACTCATAATTGTCAAAAATAGATGACAAACTAAGTTGATCATGGAAATAGAAATGTTGATCATTTATATTTTACCTGCAAAAGGTAAGCCGCTATGTTTGTGTTATTAAAATATAAACTGATGAATTACCAGCCAAAATATAATGCAGCTTTTCTGTTCATATTCACATTTATTTTTTCAGGGTATTGTATGGCGCAATCAAACTGGAGTGTTAAAGGAACTGTAACGGATGGTATTTCCGGTTCGGCATTGCACCGTTCCACTATTACAGCTTTGAAGGCAAAAGATTCTACTTTAGTCAAATTTACCAGAGCTTCCGAAAACGGAAATTTTAATATGTCCGGAAATCAAAGTGAAAAAATATTTTTTTTGATCACCTATCATGATTATGCTGACCATGTGTTGTCATTTAGCCCGGATCAGACAAAAAATGATATTGATTTTGGTGCAATAAAACTGTTCCGGAAAGAAAAGTTGCTTGAAGAGGTTATTTTAAAAGGAAAGACAGCAGCAGTAAGGATAAAAAAAGATACCACAGAATTTAATGCATCATCCTATATCATTAAACCTAATGCTAAGGTAGAAGATTTACTGAAGCAGCTGCCGGGAATACAGGTTGACCAGGAGGGTAAGATTACGGCACAGGGGAAAAGAGTAAATAAAGTACTGGTGGATGGTGAAGAATTCTTTGGAGATGATCCTACGCTGGTTACTAAAAATATTAGGGGAGATATGGTCTCTAAAGTTCAGCTATACGACAAAAAAAGTGATCAGGCTGCTTTTACGGGAATTGATGATGGAGTGAAAGAGAAAACCATTAATATCAAATTGAAAGAAGATGCTAAAAACGGATATTTTGGGCAAGCCGATGTAGGTGGAGGTACAAGAAACTTTTACAATATTAAAGGGATGATCAATTATTTTAAAAGAAAGCAAAAACTTTCTGCCTATGGAATTTTTGGGAATACCGGAAAAATAAGTCTCGGATGGGAAGATAATCAAAAGTATGGATCAGCAGATGATATTCAATTCGATGAAGCAGGGCGGGGATCTATGACTACAGATGATGAAAACGGACTTGATGCACAATCCGGACAATATAATGGGGAAGGGATTCCTATAGTAAAATCGGGAGGAATACATTATGATACCAAGTGGAATAATAGTAAAGAAGCAGTTAATATTAATTATAAGAATGGATCTATTTCAGTTGACGGTTCTAAAAATACATTGAATCAAAATAACCTGTTAGCAGGAATTATTTCCTCAAATTCGGACCAGTCTTTTTCCAACAGTACATCCAGACAAAAGTTGGATATCAGTTATCAGATAAAGCTGGATTCCACTTCTAGTGTAAAGCTATCTGTCGCCGGAAATCATAAAAGGATCAGTAATGAGCAATTCTTCAGCGGGAAAAGCTTTTCTCAGGAGCGGTTGCTAAATACAAGTTTGAGGACAATAACAAACAAAGGCTATGATCAGTCTTTGAATGCAAATGTATTTCTGACAAAAAAACTAAAAAAAGCAGGAAGAACATTATCTGCCAATCTTAAACAAAATTTGGGAGATTCTAAAACAGACGGATATTTACGAACTCATAACGAATTTTTAGGAACTAATGGTAGTCCAGATAACGTACAGGTCATTGATCAATTTAAAACCAATTCAATTAAAAGTTCTGAATTTATAGGTAATCTAGCCTATACGGAACCTTTAACGGGTTCATTAAGTCTTGTATTGAGCTATGCTTATGGAATAAATAAGAACAAGGCAGACAGAAAGACGTTTAATCTTTCTGCTGATGGTAATTATACTATTCCCGATGAGAAGTATAGCAATAATTATACGCTGATTCAGCGTATGAACGTTGGAGGTGCAATTTTTAATCTAAAGAAAGATAAAGCAACGATTAATTTCGGAGCAAAAATAATCAGTATGGATCTTGATCAGTCTGACTGGGTTCAACAATCTTCCTTTAAAAGAAATTTTACTAACTGGAATCCACAAGCTAATCTGTCATATGAGGTTGGCCCTCAGAAACAGCTTGAAGTGGGTTACTCAGGGAACACTATAAGACCAACTTTTGATCAGCTTCAACCTGTAAGGGTTAATAACGATCCGTTGAATATTATAACCGGCAACCCATTATTGAAACCTTCTTTCAATCAAGAAATAAAAGCAAGCTATAATGCTTACCGAACATTGAATGAACAAAGCATTTATCTGGGAGCAAATTTTGGAATAACTTCAAGTCCTGTCATCAACAGTATTGAAATAGATGATGTAGGGAAAAGTATCTACAGGTGGGTAAATCTGGATGACAATAAAACGCATAGTTATAGTTTGAGAGCCAGTTATCAGCAAAAATTAAAATTTATTGGAATGACAGGAGGACTGTATTTTAATTCCAGCGGAAATACTTATTACAGTTACGTCAATAATGTACTTAATAAAATGCAGTCTAATACCTATTTAGGAAACTTTATGCTATCAAGCTATGATCATACCTCTTATCAGGGTTCTATAAGTTTCGGACCTACTTATACAACGAATGAATCTTCTCTGCAGAAAGAGGCGAATAATAATGGTTGGGGGTTAAACGGAAATGCTAATATAGTTGTGCAGCTACCGGGGAAAATTGAGCTGAGTTCAGATGCCCGTTATGAGTATAAAGCAAAAACAGCATCATTTAATACCAGTTTCAGCATGTTGATCTTAAATGCTCAGATCAGTAGAAAATTTCTGAAGTCAGAGAGTTTAAAACTTAGCTTATCAGCGAATGATCTTTTGAATCAAAATACCGGTTTTACCAGAGATATCAATGGGAATATGTTAAGCCAAACCAGCTTTACCACGATAAAAAGGTACTTTATGCTTTCGCTTATCTGGGATTTTAATAAAATGGGTGGAGATCAAAACCCTTAAAAACTGTTTTTATGAAAAAAAATAATATTACAAAGATTTGTATTCTGTTAATAATCAGTATACAATCATATTATGCACAGGAAACAAAATTTATAACCGAAGGAATAATAGAATATGAACGGAGCAATAATATGTACGCATTAATTCAAAGAGGAATCACGAATGATGATGTTGTTTCAAACATGCGTTTTGAAGAGTATAAAAAGACTTTTCCTCAATTTAAACGCACGAAAAGTACATTGCAGTTTTCAGAAAAAAAGAGTCTGTTCACTCCGATAAAAAATGATTCGGCTTCAGATATTTTTTTTGAAAATAATCCGGCTGTTAATCAAATAAATACAACCTACACAGATTATGATAATCACAAGCAAATTACAGAAAAACAAGTGTTTGAAGGCAGATTTCTTGTACAGGACTCTATTCAGCCTGTAAAATGGAAAATAACAGATGAATTCAGAGAAATTGCGGGATTCAACTGCCGGAGAGCTAACGGATTGATCATGGATTCTATCTATGTAGTCGCTTTTTATACAGACCAGATACCGGTATCAGGTGGCCCCGAATCTTTCAACGGTTTACCGGGAATGATTCTCGGAGTAGCTTTGCCGCACGAAAACGTTACATGGTTTGCAAAGAAGATTAATGATATTAGAATTGAGCCTGGGAAGCTTACGCCTCCAAATAAAGGGAAAATTATAAACAGGAAAGAGCTGAAGCAAACTGTTACTGATATTTTTAAAAGTTTTGGAAGCAGTTTTCAATCATCTTCCTGGCCATTCGAATTATGATGATAGGGTTTGATCAATTACGTTCATCATTAAAATCCATAAGTTGATCATTCATATTTTTATTGCAAAATCCGGCTATCTATGTTTGTATCATAAATTATGATCAAAAAAACACAAATGAAAAATAATATAAAAATACAATTAGGGCTCCTATTCTTATTTCTTATTGCTCTGTTTTCTTTTTCTGGTAAAAGCAAGACCGGACAACTGACACAACAGCTGGATGCAGTTTGTGAAAGAAATAATTTTAATGGTAGTGTTGCTGTTTTTGATGGCACTGTTCAAGTGTATAGAAAAAATAAAGGTTTTTCTGATTTCAGTAATAAAACTAAAATTAATAAAAACACCATGTTTGCGATTGGCTCTATAAGCAAGCAGTTTACAGCTGTTCTGATTTTACTTCAGATGGAGCAGAACAGATTGAATTTAGATGATAAAGTTTCAGAATATGTAAAGGAATTTCAAACAAAAGAATATGAAAATATTACAATCCGGCAGCTTTTAAATCATACTTCAGGGCTTAACACTTTGGGAGGGAAACTTATGTTTAAAAGTGGTACAGGATTTTATTATTCTAATGATGGGTATAACACTTTAGGAAAGATTATCGAAAAAACTTCAGGAAAATCATATAATGAAAATCTGCTGAAGGTATTCAAAAAAGCAGGTATGATTAATTCTTCAACCGGAAGCTCATTCAATGGAGGGGATTTTGGATTGGTATATGTAGGCAGCTTGAATCGTTATGAAAAAGTACGGAATATGCCTGAGAGACTGAATAGCTCTAAAGTTGGGATTCCTGCCGGAGGAATTCTCTCAACTGTTGATGATTTATTGAATTGGAACCAGGCTCTTTATGGAGGGAGAATTATAAAGCCTAAGACTCTTGAACTTCTCACTACCCAAAGTTCTGTAAGAGAACATTCTATTTTTGGTAAAACAGGATATGGCCTTGGAATCATGCGGAATATGCAGGCTCCTGTTGCTTATTTCCATAGTGGTTATGTAAAGGGGGCTCCATCTTTGCTTGTTTATTATCCCAAAACAAAAATATCAGTTATCATCTTATCTAATATTGCAGACGAATCAAAACAACAGGAAGTTATTTTCAGGCCACATATTGAAATAAAGGAAATTACTGATGGAGGATAAGTAAGGTATTTATCTTTAAAAGATTTCTCTTACCAGGATCTTGTTATTTAAGTAATGTAAAGAATTGTTGCAGTTGTCCAATATTTAAACCATTAAGATGTAGTGTAAGTGATTATAACAAGATTTGTTTTTTTAGAAAAAACTTAACCATTTACGTATCTTAATGGTCTAAAATAATGGTTCAAAACAATTTTACTTGCCATTTCTTAAGCTAATTCTGTGCCAGAAACTGTTAAAATGAATTTATATGTTTTTTATCATGCTATAAGCTCTTTTCCATCTTATAATTGACGAGATCAACTCCTTTTACACTCACAATTTGTTCCTGAATAATCTTAAAATTCATCCTTTCAAAAAAAGGTTTTGCTGTTTTGCTGACATCGGCAGTCAGGAACTTTTGATTTTGCTGTAAGGCTTCTTTTTCAATCAGTCTGTAAAGCTTCGAAGCAATTCCCTGATGTTGATAATCTTTATGAATAAACAGAAGGTCAATATAATTTCCCTGGTCAAGAGTACAAAAGCCTGCCATTTTATTTTCAGACTCCGCAATTAAAATATATTGCTTACTGATCACCTTTTCCCATCTTTCCTGATTGTCAGCACCGGATTTCCAGGCCTCAAGCTGATCTGTATTGTAATCTTTATTACATACTGTTGTAATGGTGTCTTTAAAAAGCTGAAGCATTTCCGGAAGATCATACTGATTTCCTTCCCTGAGGATGATCTTCGGATTATCGGATGTATTGTTGTTCATAGAGTGTTTGCTGTTCCTTATTGAGTAAAGGGTAGAAGAGGTTCATCAGTAAGAGTGTGTACGACTGAATAGCTGCTTTTTTATTAAGCTTTGAAATCAGTCTGTTGTGGGTAAGCCAGTTATCTGCAATAATGAAGATCTGCTCTGTAAGACTGTTCATGATAAAGCCCGGAATATCTTTTTTAAAAATATTATTCTTTTGAAGATCAGAAAAAATCAATTGAAATTCTTCTCTTCTGCTGAAATTGATCCCTTCATATTTTGCCTCAACCTCCGGTATTTTTTTTAATACATCTACAAGGTTGATAAAGATAAACCGGTAATGATAAAATATTTCGCAGGTAGAAAAAGTCAGTAGGTAAAGATCTTCCAGAGTTTTGTTCTCTTTTTTCTTTATTTTATTCAGTAATTCATCCATTTTAAGGATAAGTTCTGTAAAAAGGATCTTAATAATATCTTCCGAATGTTTGAAATGATAATGCAGATTTCCAGGGCTTATGGAAAGATCAGCCGCAATATGCCTTGTGGTAATATTGTTGTAACCCTTTTCATTAAAGAGTTCCAGTGCTTTGGCCAAAATTTTTTCCTTGGTACTCATCTTTCAAATATAAGAATAATCAGAATGTGAAAAATCATATTTTCAAAATTAGAACACTTGTTCTAATTTAAATATATTTGCAATATCAAATCTTATTACAATGGAAGGAAAACAAAAGTTTGATTATGAGACTGCCGGAAACCGTGAAAAGAAAAATGAAACCGATATTCAGGATATTATGGCAAAAGTCCTGCAGGTGATCATTGGATTTATTATGGCAGTGCTTCACATGTAATGAAAACACAGATTTCATATTGGTTTTTGTTGGGACTGGCAGCTTGGGCAGTCATGATCCTGCTAAGAAAGAACGGTATTTTTATTCCTGTTATCAATAATCATTTCACTGATTTTATTACCGTTCCGATGTACTGCTATCTGATAGAATATATCATGAATTCTCTGTTGGGTTTTCATTGGAAACCGGATTTTAAATTTATTCTCACTTCAATTCTGTACCTGTCTTTTTTATTTGAACTCCTTTGTCCGAAAATATCACCTTTATTTACCGGAGATATTTTGGATGTGCTGGCTTATTTTCTTGGAGGAATGGTGTACTGCTTTTTCAAGATCAGATCATTTTCTGCCTTAAAAAAAGAGGCCGACTAAATTGGACCAATAAATTTGACGCAAAGTTTATTTAAAATACGCCTTATTTTTAAGTGAGCTAAGATGGAATCGATTTACAATCGATTTGGATGAAGCGGATGGATACACTTCCTTTATCTTAAAAGTATGAAGGAAGAAAATAAAAACATTTGCGTTAAGGAAAATCAGAATATATTTCCAAAAAGAATAATGGGAAAATCATTTTTAATCATCATAAAAAGACCGGCAGAACCTTATTGAAAAGGGGCTGCCGGTCGGGGTTATTGTTTTTATCCTGTTTTTGTGCTAAAGTGAGGTCGGGGTTTTAATTGTTACCGCTGTTTGCCCTGTTGGAGTCTTCAAATTTCACCTGTTTTGTAGCTCCTTTTACATTATTGTTCCCGAATTTATAAGTAAGGGAAAGGTGAACATTTCTTGTGATTCCCTTGTATTGATAATCAATATTATAGTCTGGATAATATTCTATTCCTTTTTCACGGTTGGTATTCAAAACATCATTCAAATACAGGTTAACTAGAAGTTTTTTATCCATGAATGCCAATTTTAGCCCTGTATATAATGAGGCATTGGTATAGTAATAGGTATTTCCATCCCTGTTCGGAAGACTTCCCCATAATCCCAGTAAGAAAGTCACTGTTTTATCTTTATTGAGGAAGAAACTATTGTCTATATTTACATTGGCACTGTATCCCGGAGGAACAGGAAGAATGGAAGGATCATAAGATTTTGCTTTGGTATAATATCCATTCAGAAAAATAGTAGATTCCAGCCATTTCAGTTTGTTGTAGTTATAACTGATATTGACTCCGGTCTGATTTTCATTATAGAAATTCTTGGCGATGGTATATCTGTAATTTTCATCAATCATCTGAATTCTGTCCCAGCTGTCTTTGTTGTAACTGTGATATAATGTAATGTTGAGATTGTTATTCAAAACATACCCGAATTCAAAATTATCTGAAAATGATGGCAATAAATAAGGGTTTCCGGTAGTGTATTCAAAGTTGGAAGTGAAATATTTAAACGGATTCAGGTTTCCAAAATAGGGACGTGAAATTCTTCTGGAATAGCTTAATGAAAATGAATTATTCTCATTAGGCTTGTAGCTTAAATATGCCGTTGGGAAGAATTTACCATATTTTATTTGTGTTGAAATATTATCATTCATAGAAACACCTTCCAATGTTGTGTATTCATAGCGAAGACCTGCCTTTGCATCCCATTGATCATTGATTTTAAAGTTGGTGGACACATAAGCTGCATAGTTTTCTTCGTTATAAAGGAATGTATTGGTTCTGCCTGCGTTAAGCTGATTTTGTCCGTTGATAATATCAAAAAAATTAAACTCAGAATCATTTTTGATCTTCGTATACTTAAGTCCGGATTCTGTTTTTATTTTCCCAAATGTTTTTTCCAGATCAGCCTGTCCTGAGTAAATTCTGTATTTACTGATAGGATTAGCCATGGTATAGATCTCTTGTGGAGTATAGGTATTGGAGAAATTTATTGCGTTGGAATTATTAAGCATTAAATTGGCTGTTATATTCAGTTTCCCTCCAGCACTGTCTATTTTTGTCTCATAAAATGCCGTTGCATTATGAACATCTCTGTTATTTCTGTTTCTAAAGTCGGAAGAAATATTGATCAGATCTTTTCCATTGAATCTTACAGATTCACTTTTACCTATTTCCAAAGGGTTGCTGTGTGAATAGTTATAATTGATTCCGATAAGATTTTTATCATTGATCTTATATTCTGCTTTTATATTTCCACTTTTGTATTTGTAATTATTAAGATTGTCACCATCCTTGTTCCAGAAATTGTTATTGCTGATGGCTGACATATTATTGTAAGTATTATACTGCCAGTAATTATCACCAGCAGATAAATTGGTGCTTAGTGAAAGTTTTTCACCCTGATAATTAAAAGTAGCACCCCCTCTTGAAGAAACAGTAGGTTTGCCCCAAAAATAATTTCCCGAAGTCTGAATAGATCCGTTCCAGCCCAGATTGGCATTTTTCTTAAGAATAATATTAATCAATCCACTTTTTCCTTCTGCATCATATTTTGCCGGAGGTGTGGTAATCACTTCTATTTTAAGAATATCATCAGAACGGATTGTCTTCAGATAATTGATAAGTTCCTGCCCGTTCAGGTTCAGTAGCCGGTCATTAATCATCACCGCTACATTACTTTTTCCGGCAATACTTATTGCTTCATCACTGGTTTTTACCATCGGTGTTTTAGCCAGAGCTTCTATAGCATCAATACCCTGGGAAGCTACAGAATTCTCCACATTGAAGACCAGTCGGTCTACTTTTCTCTCGAATAATTTTTTCTTTGCGGTAATGGTTACGCCTTCTACTTTCTGTACCACAGGTTCCTCCTTAATCTGAATATCCCTTTTGGTATTTCCTTTTACCGCAATTTTCTCATTGTTGGTTTTTACCCCGTCTTTTATAATCTCAAGTATATAATTTCCATCCTCTTTTAAAGGAATTCTGAACAATCCTTTATCATCTGTAATAGCAGAAAATTTAGCCTCATTTTTTGTGATAAGCACTTCAGTTTCTGCTACTGGTTTATTTTCTTTATCTGTAACAACCCCTTCTACACTTTGTGCCAATGCGAAAGAAGATGAAACAAGACTTAAAAGAAGAATAATTTTCCGGTTCATATTTAGCTTTTAGTATAAGACAATTATTTTAATGAGAATATTACATCGGTTTGTGAAAAATGTTTTTTATTTAAAAAATATTCGCTATTCTTTTGGTTATTTTTGTACCGGACATAAATTTGACTTTGATGCACGACAAGCTTTTACAATACCTCCGTTCCAATCATGATTTTTCCCAAAAAGAAATTGAAAGAGTTCAGCAGTATTTTGAGCCTGTATCTTTTTCAAAAAATACTGTGATAGAAGAAGTTGGTAAGATCCCCAATTATATTTATTATATTGTTTCAGGATACCTCAGATTGTTTTATGTGGATGAAAACGGAAATGAAGTGACGACGCATATCAACTGCCCACCAGGTTTTTTTACTTCTTATTCTCATTTTATCAGCGGAACAGTCTCGGATCATAATGTGGAATGTATTACCGCATGTGAACTTCTAAGGATTACAAAGGCAAATCTTGATTATTTGGTCAATGAAAGTCAGACGATGAAAGACTTCAGTATTTCCGTATTTCAACACTCCATTGCTTATAATGAAAATCGTTCCAGAGAATTGTCTGCACTCAATGCAGAGCAGCGATATCTTAAACTTCTGAAGGACTATCCTGAAATTATTCAGCATGTGCCTGTTCAATATATCGCTTCATTTTTGGGAATGAAACCGGAGAGTCTGAGCAGAATCAGAAGAAAAATAATTAACTAACAAAAGTCAAGCAGTTCCGGAAGTAAGAGACTGAACTTTGCTGCATTAAAATTAATGTAATGACAAAGAACAATCTAAGCCTCGTTTCAGGAGCTAATGGACATCTGGGAAATAATTTAGTCAGATTTTTATTAAAGCAAGGCATTCCGGTGCGGGCAACAGTGCGGAATATCCATAATACAAAACCTTTTGAAGGACTGAACTGTGAGTTGGTACAAGCCGATATTACTGATAAGGCATCTTTTGTAAAAGCACTTCAGGGAGTAGAAACGTTTTATGCTGTAGGAGCATCCTTTAAGTTATGGGCTAAAGATCCAAAGAAAGAAATCTACGATGTCAATATCCAAGGAACCCAAAATACCATTGAAGCAGCGGCTGAAGCCGGAGTGAAAAGAATTGTTTACGTAAGCTCTATCGCAGCTCTTGATTATACCCAATTGCCAACAAAGGAAAGCAACGGGTACAATCCGGATCGGAGAGATATGTATTATAACTCCAAGAATGATGGTGAAAAGCTTGCTTTTGAGTGGGCTGCAAAATTGGGGATAGAGCTTGTTTCTATCATGCCATCAGCAATGATTGGCAGTGAAGCCTTTTTGCCTTTAAATGTTTCCTATGGTATTCTGAAGCTTATTCTGAACAAAAAAATTCCTGTAGATACAAAAATTACCCTGAATTGGATCGATGTAAAAGATGTTGCAGAAGGATGCTATCTGGCAGCCCAAAAAGGACGGCCAGGCGAGCGTTATATTCTGGCGAATGAAAAATGTATGTCCATTACAGATACAACGATTCTGGCCAATACGTTTTACCCTGATTTAAAATTGAAAGTTCCAAATTCTGTTCCAAGAAGCATTCTTTTTGCCATTGCGGCAATGATGGAGTTCTCTGCAAAGCTGAGCAGAAAAGCTCCGGTACTGACGAGAAAAGATATCTCAATGTTTTCCGGATTGCAGCAGGATTTTGATATTTCAAAAGCCAGAAATGAACTGGGTTTTAATCCCAAAAGTCCTGAAAAAGCTGTACAGGAAGCTCTTGATTATTTAATACAGCACCCTGAACTTTTGAAAGAGACATAAAAATCTCTTTTTTATTGGATTACAACTGAATAATAGACCCTTTATAAAATTTAGTAAGGTCATAAAGGTCATTAAAGTAACGTTGAAGATCTATACTGCTTTTTTCATCAATATTGTTAAGCCCTGAATGACTTTCTGCCAAAGCATATAAAGATTTGTAATCCGGTTTCAGATAATCCGAAAGAATATTTTCTTTGCCCTGTTCCCGGTTGATCATTTCAGTAAGGAATATTCCATAGATCATGAATTGGTTGAAATTCTGAGCGTTGACGATATAATTCAGATTTTCCTGAGAAAGTTTTTCATAATCAGAAAGTAATTGCAGATAGCTTTCAGTATGTACAGGTGACTGAATTTCATAAAAAAGATCAATCCCATGAATGAACAGCTGAGTTCTTATTTCTTCATGATCTGAAGGATAAGCTTTACTGAACCATAAGAATATATTTAAAAGTTCTTCCCGGGTAAGTTCTTCCACAGAATCTTTTACCTTATCCTTGATAATCTCAAGACTTGCTTTTCCATCAGGCTGCAGGAAGCTCAGAAAATTTTCTTCTTCACGGCAAAGTTTATTGTACAAATTGATTTTGGCAATATTTGGATTGGTTTTGATGAAATAAAGTTCTTCTGTCATAACGAATTACCAAATATTTTTAGAGAAATGGTAATTAAAGATACAAAATAAGCAGAAACATACTCTGAAAAATGTTATGCGATGAATGGAATGCGTTTTGAGGATGGAAGCAGGAAGATGGAGGCTGGAAGTTTTAAACCACATAGAAATCTATATGGTTCATATTTAAGATAGAAGCAATAATTATTTGGGGAAATACTTAGAAAATAATTCGTTTAGTATAACTCAATGTTTCAATAGTGGAACGTTTTGCTTTTACATACTTAGTAACTTCCATCTCTCAGTCTCCATCTTCCTTACTTAATGGTTTCATGCAGCGCAATCCTGTTTCCCTCTGAATCTTCAAACTCAGCCACTGCAAAACCATATTTTTCATCTGTTCTTTTGGGATAAAGAATTTTTCCTGCATGTTGAAGAATTTTTTCCAATGTAGCCTCTATATTTTCTGTTTTGAAATAAATGATAACCCCGTCTTTTGTTGGTTTATAAACATCACCTTTAGCCAACGCACCGGTAATACCACTATTCTTTTCTTCAAAAGGGAAAAGAGCCATTTCATACTGATCAATGATTTCCTTTTCAAAGCTGAAATTGAAGACCGCAGAATAGAATCTTTCTGCACGTTCAAGATCATGAACAGGAATTTCAAAATAAACAACAGGGTTGGATGAATTCATGGGAATTGGTTTTATTTTTTAAATGGAGGAAGCTGTTTTATTTCAGACTTAAAAATGAGGGTTGCAATTATTGATCTGAGCAGCGATCTGGCAATGGAAAGCGGGTGTTCTGGGAATTCATGGTCATACTTTTCCAGTTCAGACTTATTCATTAAAGTTCCCTGTCTGAAATCAGGATCATAAGGATCTTCAAACCAGTTTTTCATGCTTTCTTCATCAATCTCTACCTCTCCAGATTGGTGTAATCTGTCAAGAATAAGCGCATCTCTCATCCCGGTAATGCCAATTTCATCAGTCTGAATTTTTATTACATAGCTGCAGTCTTCAAAAGGAATAGTGATGGAGGCAATATAAGCCATTCCGGTTTCCTGCTGAGGAGTCTTAATAATTGTTTTTACGCAAGGGATATTGTGGATATGAATAATATCTGTTTCAATGTTGCCACCATTGGAAGAAGCTGCAATATTTCTGTAAAATCTTTTCAGATAATCAAGATCTTTTGCTGTAGGTAGGTCAGGTTCTCTATCAAAATAGTGAAGGACAATCAGGGCAGACTGTTGGGGATTTACCCATCTGATAGCATCACGGTCCTCAGATACTTTTTCCCATCCCTGATCGGGAATGGTTACAGAATGGAGATTGACCTTAATTTTTTTCTTCTTTCTGAAAAACTTGAACATGACTGATCTTTTAGTTTAAAGATCGTATTATTTTGACAATTAAAAGAATTTCAGGAACAGAATTTTAATGAAATAGATAGAATTTCTCTATAATAAAAAAAATAGAGTGACTTCTCTATTTTTTGTGTAGCTTTGTTAAAATTTTCAGGTTGAAAAAAGAAAAAGTACGTGACAGAATTATCAGAGTGGCTTCAGATCTATTCTATAAACAAGGGTATAATTCTACCGGGATTAATCAGATTATTGCTGAAGCCGATATTGCCATCGGATCATTGTATAATCATTTTGCATCCAAAAATGACCTTCTTCAGGCTTATTTAATCAAAGAAGAACAGAATTGGTTTGAAGGGTTGGAAAAGAGCATAACGTCTATTTCAGATCCGAAAGAAAAAATAGAAGCAATCATTGATTACCGTAAAAAGCTGCAGCAATCTTCAAAATTTTCAGGCTGTCATTTCATCAAAATAGTTTCAGAAACAGGAGATGGGAATGTTGCAGTATCCGGTTTTGCAAAAAATCATAAAGAAAAACAGAAAATAGTAATCAGTGATATTGTGAAGGAATATAATGAATTGTATCAGTTGTCAGACCCCGATTTAATCACTGAGAATATATTTTTACTGATAGAAGGAGCAGTAGTAACCTCCACGATCACCAGAAAGAATGATTCTTTTGATCACATCAAAAAAATCATTCAGGGTTTATTACCCTAATTTTTTTATGAATTTAAAAATAGATATATCTATATAAAAATGAAAAGTAAGTATTTGAAATTGTTTGTTATATTGTTTGGTCAATTGTTGACTATTATGGATATTTTTATAATAAATGTGTCCATACCATCCATTCAGCGCGATATCAATGCTTCCAATGGAGAAATGCAGTTGATGATCGCAGCCTACCTTATTGGTTTTGCCTCTTTTCTCATTACAGGCGGCCGGTTAGGAGATATATACGGAAGAAAAAAGATTTTCATTATAGGATTAATCTTTTTCATGATAAGTTCCATAACCTGCGGAATTTCACAAGGTGTGATCCAGCTGATGATTTCAAGACTTGTTCAGGGAGTAAGTGCTGCATTGATGGCTCCGCAGGTCCTTTCCATGATCCAGATTTTATTTCCAGCTCATGAAGAACGTACAAAGGCAATGGGCTGGTATGGAATTACCATCGGCATCGGGACAATTCTCGGCCAGTTTCTGGGCGGCTATTTTTCATCATTAATGGCTTTTGATGAACCATGGCGGCTTATTTTTCTGATTAATATTCCTATATGTATTATCGCTATTTTCTTCAGTGTAAGATATTTGGACGAGTCCAGAACCAGTATAAAAGAATCCTTTGATTATTGGGGAGTGTTTCTATTGTCGATAGGGCTTTTCAGTATGACATACACACTTACCGTTTCTGAAAAGGAAATTTTTAGTGTTCAGAATGTATTGCTCATGACTACTGCTGTGGGAATTTTAATCTACTTTATCAAAAATCAGAAAGATAAGCTGAAAAACAAGAAACCTTATCTGATTGATTTTGAACTGTTCCATTACAAAAATTTCAAGCTGGGTATTATAGCTGTTTCTTTCTTTTTTATTATGCTGGATTCTTATTTCTATATCTTGTCCTTATTCTTTCAGGATGGATTAATGATTAGTCCGATGAGAGCAGGAGAAGTTATCGTTTTTCAGGGGCTGGGGTTTATCCTGGCTGCAGCTTTTTCAGTGAAACTGATCCTTAAATATGGGAAAAAAGCCCTGATGGCAGGACTTGGTTTTATCATTCTGATTTTGATTTTTCAGATTGTTTTTTTCAAAGGTTCTACTGGATTTTACCAGCTATACCTGTTATTATTTCTGCATGGAGTAGGAGTGGGCTCTGTAATTCCCTCTCTGGCAAATATCGCTCTTTCTGGAATGCCTGAAAAACTGACAGGAAACGCGTCCGGAGTTTACAATACCTTCCAGCAGATTGCAGCCATCATAGGAATTGTGGCAGTAGGAAGCGTTTTCTATTATTTTTTAGGAGAAAAACCTTTAATAGAAAACTATCATAAAGCTTTTACAATAGCCATTTTGATTAATATCCTTTGCCTAATTATTGTATTGGTTAGTATTTTTAAAGTTCCTGATGATGTTTTACCCAAAAGCAAAAATAACTATTGAACTGTTCATCCAACAAAATGGTGAATCACTTTTTCTTAAGGTGGTTTGATTTAAGTTTAATGTTTCTTTGCTGAGTCCTTTATTTCAGCTAATGTTATTTTGGCAATATCCCGGGTAATCTCGGTTGGAGAATGGCAGTCACAATTGCTGAGTCCTATTATATACATATCTCCTTCAGGAATATAAACACCCATGCTTTTGAACCCAAATACACTTCCACCGTGCTCACGGTCCGGAGTTCCGTTGATTTCCTTCAAATGCCATCCATATCCGTATGTAAATTCTTCTCCATTGTTAAGCTTATATTTTTGAAAAGCTTTTTGAGTTTCCTGAGAATTTAATAGGATATTTTGGTTTAAAGCCTGCTGCCATTTCAGTAGATCATCAGCCGTAGACATGAGCGAACCTGAAGAAAAAGGAACACTAAAACTGATAATGGTTTTATTTACAAACCCATGTTCTTTTTTATGATAGCCATAGGCTCTTTGAGGAATTATTTTCCGGTCCGACGCATAATAGGAATGAGTCATCCCTATTTTGTCGAAGATATTTTTCCTGATGAAATTTTCATAGGTATCACCTGAAACGAGTTCTATGATATAGCCAAGAACAACATATCCTGAATTA
The DNA here is from genome assembly GCF_024810195.1 of Chryseobacterium sp. BIGb0232. NCBI lineage: Bacteria > Pseudomonadati > Bacteroidota > Flavobacteriia > Flavobacteriales > Weeksellaceae > Chryseobacterium > Chryseobacterium sp. BIGb0232. Next base: position 1,297,197 of record NZ_JANUEH010000001.1, on the reverse strand, counting down.
TTATAATCAAATTTTTCGCCGGGTGCAAAATCAACAGGTTCATTTTTGAAAAAATCAACCATGGCTTTAGGTTCCATTTCTTTTTGGGCAATGGAAGATAAAGATTTCATTTTTGTAAAATCTTTGATTCCTGAAGTATGGGTAAGAAGATGGTGAACCGTAATTTTATCACCGTTCGGATAGTCTTTGATATATTTTGATATGGGATCATTTACTTTAAGTTTCCCCTGTTGCTCAAGTATTAAAATGGATACTGAAGTAAACTGTTTGGTCATAGAACCGATTTGGAAAACATTTTCAGGAGTCATATTGACATCAAGTTCCAGATTGGCTTTTCCGAAGGATTTGCGGTAAAGAGTCTTCCCTTTCTGAGTGACCGTAAATACACCGCCAGGTTCATTTTGATTTCCAAATCCGGTAAGAATGAGACTGTCTATTTTCTTTTCGTATTTTTTTGTAGGCAATTGTGCACTTATAGTACCACAGATCAGCAGAGAGATCAAAAAGGTTATTGTTTTTTGAGTAATCATATTATGTAATTTGTTATACAAAGATATAAAATATTTTAATTACTATGTTATACAATATACTTAATGGTCTTTAAAATAATCTGAGCTCGGGGTAAGAAGATTAAGATGGAAAAGGCTGGAAGCTGGAAGAGAGAGGCAGGAAGTTAACAGATGGACTGAATATTTCTTCGGATTACCGTAAAACCTGACAGATTTGTTCCAAAAAATAAATAAAATCCTGTTATAGTTGTTTTCTTAGGCATCAATAACTTCCTTTATTCAGGTTAAATGATGTTTTTATTTTATAACCAGATAACGATATTTTATTTCTCTACAGAGATCAGTAACATCATAGGTCTGCGGAGCTCATCTTTCATTTCCGGAATTTCTTTCAGCATTTCCGGACTTGGTCCCGGTTCAATAATTTCTCTTATTTTGAAACCGTGTTTCAATAAAGTACTCAGATAAGAAGTTAAAGTTCTGTGATATTTGGTAACGTTTTCCCCTAAGAATGTAGTATTTCTTTTTCCTTCCATAAAATATCTGTCAACCGGCCAGCAGGTTTTTTCTCCGTCTTTATCGTAAACCCAGTCCTGTCCTCCTTCAGCAGTAAAAACAGGATGTTCCACGGAGAATACAAAATGTCCACCTAAAGTCAGCCATTGATAAATATTTTGAGCGATGATGTCAAAAGATTCTATATAATGCAGTGTTAATGAGCTTAGGATAATATCAAACTGTTCTGAAGGATAATCAATATCTTCCAGGGCTTTTCTTTCATATAGAATTCCTTCCAGATTATTGATTTCCTGTGCTCTGGCCAGCATTTTTTCAGAAAGATCAATACCAATTACAGATTTTGCTCCATTTTCTATGGCATACCGGCAATGCCATCCGAATCCACAGCCAAGATCAAGTATGTTTTTTCCTTTAAAATCAGGGAGCATATTTTTCAGGGCATGCCATTCTCCGGCTCCTTCCAGTCCCAATTGGGAACGGAGCATTTTTTCATACTGGTCAAAAAAAGACGGGTTGTCGTATTTATTTTCTTTCATGACAGGAACATTTAAAGTTTTAAAACCGGAATTAATGAACAATAGATTTACGAATATTAGCTGGAATAGTTTTAAAGCGCTGATTCAAAATTTGTCAAAGAAAAATCCTTTACAAAATAAAGGATTGAATGTTATAGATGTAAATGATTTTATCTTCTGCCCTCACGAACTGCTCGGATTAAATCTTCATTTCGTTGATTAGCTCTTTCATTATTTAAAGACATCACTGCCCAAATAGCTGCAGGAAGCCATCCAATTAAGGTAATCTGTAAAATAAAACAGATAATTCCGGTAATAACTTTTCCTCTAACAATAAAAGATAGAAAGGGAAGCACGATAGCTAAGAACATAATTAAAATTTTAAGGTTATTATATAGTTTTATTTGTCAAATGTATTGAATTTGAGTTTAATGGAGAAAATAGAGTCCGTTAATCTTCCATATGCTCATTCCATAATTTTTCAGCGTAATCCCTGAAAACTTTTGGTCCCTGTTGAAAAGCTTTATCAAAAGTATAAGATCCCCCTTCATATACAGGTTTCCCATGATCTTCCATTCCTGTTCGAATTTTTGTTTCTCCGCGCATGGCAAACTTTTGTTTTCCTTCATACATGATGACCTTTAAATCTGAAGGACTTACATCTCCTTTACAGGCAATTTCATACATCATCCAGATTTCAGCAATACCGTTTTTATCAAGATCTGTTACACTTAAAGAATTTTTCTTAAATGCAGCATCAATATCTACCATACAGTCTTTGATAAAATCATTAACCTTCCAGATTTGTTGGTTATTTTCCAAAGAATAACACTGGGCGAATACTTCAGCATCACCACCATCATTTTCATGTTGAAAATTTTCATTGATGTAAACTCCTGTTTCAGAAGTAAAAACAATATATTCTCCGGTTGTATCCTTCCAACGGAACCCTTCTTTGAAATTTCCTTTATATTGTAATGATTGAGGTACCTGAGCAGAATCAATTTTTGTAGTGATCAAAGAATCTGTTTTTTCAACCTGATTAGCTTCCGGTGATTGAGCTTCTGATAGAGTGTCTTTCTTTTCTTCTTTACAGTTTAAAAAGAATAGAAACGGGAGGCAATAGAGTAGATGCGTTTTTTTCATAGATTATTTTGATCTGATAACAGGGCTCGAACCTGTGTCCTCCCGGGTGAAGAGCCGGGTGTTCTGCCACTGAACTATATCAGAAATCAGGATAGGTGCAGGGCTCGAACCTGCGTCAACCCGGTTAAAGAGCCAGGTGTTCTGCCACTGAACTAACCTATCCTTTTTATTTTTGTTTTCAGAGTTTTCCTGAAAAATACTTGTTCTGTCTTAAGACTTTAGCCAGGAAAGGATTGGAAACGGTTACTCCATGTACCAGTTCCGGGGTGGGCTTAAATTCGCTTACCCCATGAATTCTAGGAGCCATCCAACCTGATTTTTCGGGATCAATACCTGCTTCCTGACAGGCCTTGATGATCATTTCCTTGTTACAGAAAGCTCTTTCCTGAAAAACTTCCCAAGGCAAAGGTACTACATTCCAAACTTCTGTATTGGGATCTATTTTTCCTCCGCTGGATAAATGCCATGCAATAACATCTGCAGCCATCAGACGCATCACCTTCCCAAAACAGATATCTTCAAGAATAGATTCTAATCCCAGTGCATAGATGAGGTTCATCCAGTTATCTCTGGCTTTATTCCAGGCTCCTGCAGTATTGTTCCAGGTAGTGGAATCATTGCCTTTCTTTACTGCCATTGTTTTCCTGTAGATATCGTTTTCATTCCAGAGTTCTTCAAGAAAATCTGAAATTTCTTCAAGGATCTTTGTCCATTTGCCTAAGAGTTTACCTTTTTGTTCATCATTTAGATGTTCTAAAACTTTAGCATCAGAATAAATATAGGAAATCGCTTCCCAATGGGTATTGTCTGACGTTTCCAAACATCTGTTGAACAGCATTTCACATATTTCATCAAATGGTCTTTCCTGACTTTGATTGGTAAAAGTACTTCTTAGGTTACTTCTGGCATTGAAGTAAGCGATAAAGCAGGCCGTATTCAGATCTTTACTGAAATGATCAAAACTGATGGTGTGGGAAAGTCCGTGCTTGGCTATTTTCTGAAGTTCAATTTTCTTTGATTCATGAATGAATTTCTGAAGTCTTATTTCAATTCGCTTTAAAAGCCTCCACTTCTTATTGTAATTCCGTTTAGAAATGTCTAACCCTGCCAGTTTTCTCAGATCTTTATTAAGCCGGTCACTTTTGAAATTATTTTGTCCAAAATCTTTGTGGATCAATGGGGAAACCTCATTTAGAAAAGTTTCAATCCCGCTTACACTGTGATAACCTGTGTTTTCTTTTTCATTAATTTTAAAGATCTCAATGGCCTTTTTGATCTGTTTTTCTGCACCAATGGCTGTACCAAAAGTTTCAAGCATTGAAGTATATCCATAGATGCTGTTTTTCAGAGAGCGGTTGGCTGCTTTACTCAAAGTAGCAAGTTCATGAATCTTCAGATGATTTCTCATTAGCTCAACGATCATTTCCGCTACATCTTCGGGACGGCGGCGCTGATCTAATGACTGATAAAGTTGCTTGATTGTTGCCATGAAGACAAAGTTATAAGATATTTTATTTAATTATAATGTATTTATAATTTTTAAATAAATATCTATGGCTTGCTTTTTCAAGGTTGGTTCCTTTCTGTTCATAGATTCCCTGCTGAATTATTGAGTCATTTTCATTTGAAATAAAAACAGGTAAATCATTTTTTTCTATTAAAGTTCCCGTTACTTTTACGGTCTTAGATTTCTGTTCACTAACATAATATCCGTCTGGCCAGCTATCCATACCATCCATCCAGATACTTTCTCCATTTTTTGTTGTTAATAGGGCGCCAAGTTTCATGTTGATTGTTTGTCCGGTAACGGTTATACTCTCGCCAATAAGTTCTTTCAAATCTCTATTTTGTATATTTTCTTTTCCGATTTGTTGTGGATTCGAACAAGCATAAGTGCCAAATATACTGAGGATTAAAAATCTTTTTATTATCAATAATCTTCTCATAATTTTATGTCAATTAATTTGTGTTTACATATGCTAACCAATTTATACATTTTCATGAAAATATAAAAGTCTAATAAAAAAGAACAGTAATTACTGTTCTTTTTTTCTTCTTTTTTTCTGATTTATTGAATAAGTTCTTTCAATGTTTTTTCCGTTTTCATCAGCTCACCCTGAGGGATCTGATGATTAAGATAAGTAAACAGCAAATGGGTTACCCAGCTGTTTTCAATCTCGTGAATATAGCAAGAAGAAATTAATCCAAAGTCATCCGAAATATAGGCTGGCAGTTCAGATGAACCGGTAGTTTTGAAAACAGAGATAAACATTTCCTTTCGGATATGGGTAATGGCATCTTCGGTTTCTTCATCAGTTACTTTTTCTTCATCAGCATGATAAGCCTTCATCCATGCATCTGAAAATTCCGGAATATCCCTGTTGTCAAGGATTTCATCAATGTTTTCAGCATCAATATTTTGGAGAGCAGCTTTTAATGATTCATTAAAAGCTGCTTCCAGTTTATGTATTTTATCTGTCATTATTTAAAAAAGATATTATCCAAAAGCTCTTAATGAGATTGTGGGTCAAAATAGGCTTTAAAAGTAAGAGGGTTCTCCACTTTATCTTCAGCTTCTTCCAGATATTCTAAATATTCTGACTGATGTTTTTCCATATAAACCATAACAATAGCAAGGTTTACAAAAAGATTTTTATCCTCAGAGCCTAAGTTTAAAGCCATTTTTAAATAATCCAAAGCCTTCTCATTTTCTCCCATATCAGAATAAATTGCACCAATGTTGATGAGCGCAGAAGTGTTCTCAGGTTCAATAAGCAGAATTTCATCTAATTCTTTGACTAAAAGATCGTTTAAAGTATCCCAATGATCTTCATTTTCCCATCTTTTTGCCTGGAGTTTTTTAACGTTTTCGAGTCTTTGTGGTATGCTATTCATTTGTTTTTGAGATATATCTGAATGTTTTTTCTATCCAAAAGCTCTTTTCAACAAACTCTCCACTTTTGGCTCGCTTCCTCTGAATGCTTTATACAGTTCCATAGGATCTTTTGTTCCTCCGGAAGAAAGAAGTACTTTGTATTTTGCTGCAATCTCCGGATTGAAGATTCCATTTTCTTTAAAATACTGGAACGCATCAGCATCCAATACTTCAGCCCATTTGTAAGAGTAATATCCTGCGGAATATCCACCCTGGAAAATATGGGAAAAACTTGGACTCATCGCGGTTTCGGGATTGGTAGGATAAAGTGCTGTAGCTTTTGTATATTGATCTTCAAACTCTTTTACACTTTCATTCTCAAGCTCTGCAACTTTTGTATGATAGTTCATATCCAGTAAACCAAAACCTAATTGTCTTAAGGTTTGGTAGCCTTCCATAAAGTTTTTAGACTGTTCAATTTTTTCAATTTTTTCGTCAGGAAGAACTTCTCCGGTTTTATAATGCTTTGCAAAGGTTTTCAGGAACTCAGGCTCATAACAGAAGTTTTCTAAAAACTGAGACGGAAGTTCCACAAAGTCCCATTTTACTGAAGTTCCTGATAGAGTTGGATATTGAGTATCTGCCATTACTCCGTGAAGGGCGTGACCAAATTCGTGGAATAAAGTCGTTACTTCCTGGAAGGTTAATAAGCTAGGAGTATCTTTCGTTGGTTTGCTGAAATTACAAACAACAGAGATATGTGGACGAGAGTTTTCTCCGTTCTGCTTGTACTGATTTTTATAGCTGGTCATCCATGCTCCGGCTCTTTTCCCTTTTCTTGGGAAATAATCTACATATAATAAAGATTTATACGTTCCGTTTTCCTTTACTTCATATACTTTTACATCTTCATGGTATTTCGGAATATCATTTCTTTCTTCGAAAGTTAACCCGAACAGTTTTCCAGCTAGCCCGAAAACAGCATCCTGAACTTGGTTTAACGGGAAATAAGGCTTCAGTTCTTCATCATTAAGATCATATTTTGCTTTACGAAGCTTTTCAGCATAAAAAGCGTGATCGTAGCTTTGCATATCTTCAATTCCATCATTCTTTGCCAGAGATTTTAATTCTTCAATTTCTTTATTAGCATAGGGTTTAGCCTTCGTTAAAAGTTCACTTAAAAAGTCAATAACTTTTACCGGAGATTTTGCCATTCTTTCTTCCAATACAAAATCTGCATAATCTTTATAGCCTAAAAGCTCAGCTTTCTGTTGTTTTAGCTGAAGAAGTTCTTTGATAAGGTTTTGGTTGTCATATTCTCCGCCATCAAAAGATTTTTTACCATTAGCCAATGCCAGTTCTTTTCTAAGTTCGCGGTTTTCTGCGTAGGTCATGAACGGGATATAGCTTGGATATTGTAGGGTAACCACCCATCCTTCAAGATTTCTTTCTTTAGCTTCCTCTGCAAATTGCTCAACAATCGCTTCAGGAATTCCTGCTAATTGTTCTTTATCTGTAATATGTTTGAAATAAGCATTCGTAGAAGCGAGTACATTTTGTCCGAATTGCAGGGATTTTATAGATAGATCCATGCTGATCTTCTTTAATTTTTCTTTGTCTTCCTCATTCAAAAGAGCACCGCTTCTTACAAAACCTTTATAAGTTTCATTCAGAAGCATTTCCTGCTCTTCATTAAGGGGATATTTTTCCTTTTCATCATAAACCTTTCTGATTTTGATGAAAAGGGCTTCATTTTGAGATATTTTGGAAGAATATTCCGTTAAAATCGGAGAAACTTCCTGAGCGATCTGTTGGATCTCATCACTGGTTTCAGCAGAATTTAAATTGAAAAAGATATTAGAAACCACATCCAGTTGCTCACCGGAATAAGCCAGTGCCTCAATGACATTTTCAAAAGTAGGTACTTCAGGATTATCAACAATGGCATTGATCTCTTCTTCAGATTTTTGAATTAATTCCTTAAAAGCAGGAAGATAATCTTCATTTTTAATGTCACCAAACGGTGCTGAGTGATATGGTGTGTTAAATTTTTCTGTTAAAATATTCATTTTTCGATTTTTAGTTAAACGTAAATGTAAGGATTCATCGGAGAATCCCGGTTGAAAGGCTCAAAAATAATGCCTGAAAGCCAAGGTATGACAAAAATGCCTTATCTTTAAATAATCTTGTCCTATGCAAAGAGGGGATGGTGTCAGAATATTTAATTTTGAAAACAGATGAGAGATTCATTTTGAAATAAATAACCTTAAATATATAGACTATGAAAACACTCTTAAAATTGATCGGAATTATCATTCTGTTGTTTATTGTATATGCTGTCGTTGCCATGTTGGCTTTCAGTAAAGATTATCACTATGAAAAATCTATTGTCATTAATTCTCCCAAAGAAAAAGTATGGCAGTATGCAGGATCTTTAAAAGGATATAATATGTGGGATCCTTTCTCGAAAGAAATAAAAAATGTAAAGATCACTTATTCCGGAGAGGGTAATAAAATGGGAGATTCTTACCACTGGAAAGGAGATGACAGTGAAGGAGAACAATCTATTATAGAAACAGTACCCAATGAAAAATTGGCGACTCAGCTTCATTTCATAAAACCTTTTGAAGGAAATGCTAAAAGTAATATTGTATTGGCTCCTGAAGGGAATGGGACAAAAGTAACCTGGATGATAGATAATGAACTGAATGCGATGATGAAAATCATGAAACCTATGATGGATGGCAATATGGATAAAATGTTCGGACAGGGCCTGGATGACCTGAAGAAATTATCAGAAAAATAAATAAGAAGCCTTGTAAATATTTACAAGGCTTTTTTTATAGTTAATTTGAAATTTTGCTGCTGATGGATTTGCTTTTTGTAAAGACTAAAAATGTATGATTATTTAAAAAAATATTATCTTTATATAAAGAAACGATTTCTATGGAGAAGATTGTATTTGAAAAAAGCGATATCAGAGATTTTGTCAAAAACACGATAACAGAAAAAATTGAAAAGCTTAAAAAATTCATCGAATTTACTCTGGAGGCCAGCCGTGACATCAAAAAAACACCGAAGTATGACAGTATGCGGGAAGAAATGCAGGAGGAGATCTACCAGATGCAGCGACAGCTTGGTGCTTTAAATGATCTCAGACTAAACATGGGAAAGGTTTTAAACAGTGCAACGGAACGTGTTCAGTTGGGCTCTTTAGTAATCACGAATAAAGCCCGTTTTTACATTTCAGTTTCATTAGGCGAGTTTTTCTTTGAAGGCGACAGGTTTTATGCCATTTCTCCTGAAAGTCCCATGGCCAAAAAAATAATGGGAATGAAAGCCGGAGATGAGTTTACATTAAACAAAATTCACCAGAAGATAGTGGAAGTGTTGTAGGCTTTTATGGTCCATAGTGAATTTTGCTTCGCAAGTGAATAGTAAATCATGGCTGTGCATAAAAATTGACAGGCGCTGTGAATTGACTATTCAGCATTGACTTTTACAATTTCCCAGCCAATAATAAAACTCTCTCTCAAAACCTCATACCCCGAGTCCCGAATCAAAAACTCATTCTATTCTCCCGGAAATTAACTTACATGTTGTATTTTTGCTTCTATGAACAAAGCAGAAGTTTTAAAAGAAATCATAGAGCAAAGAAGAAGTATTTTTCCGAAAGATTATACTGATGCAGAAATTTCCCAGGAGGTTATTGATGAAATTTTACATTCAGCAACTTTGGCTCCCAATCATAAGCGTACTAAGCCTTGGCGTTTCAAAATATTCAAAGGAGAGGAAAAGACAAAACTGGCTTCAGAGATGCAGGCTATCTATAAAACCACTCAACCTGAGCAGCTATTCCTTGAGAAAAAATATAATGATATAGGGTTTAAAATCAATAAAGCCAATGTAGTTGTTTCCATTGTAGTGAACTTTAGCGGAATGGTTCCCGAATGGGAAGAAATTGCTGCTACCTCTATGGCGGTACAAAATATGTATCTGAGTTGTACGGCTAATAACATTGGCTGTTACTGGAGTTCTCCTAAAATTGTTGACCATTTGAAAGAATCTTTGACAATAGAAGAAAACCAGAAATGTCTGGGACTTTTCTATATGGGAAGATTAGATTAACTGAATTTTTTATGGTTAAAAAATTATTTCTTGTCTTGTTTGGAGCAATGATATGTAAACCTGTTTCTGCCCAGATTCCTATATCTGTGCCTAATTTCAATACCTACCAATTTTCAGAAGGAAGCAAGCTAGGAATCAGGAATAGGGAAGGGGTATTGTTGAAAGCTGAATATGACCGGTTTGGGAACAAGGTAAAGACCGTTACAGCCTTACAATATCTGGAAAGACTAACGTTTTTTATTTGGATAAAGTTATTTTGCCAACTGCAGTGGATGAAGTGAACTTTATATCAGATGATACCTTCGTATCGGTTGACAAGGGAGAAAAATCCATTTACGTTCTTGATACTAATAACCAATACAAACTTGCCTTAAAGACAAAAAACAATCTTGTTGTGAACAATGGTTTTACGCTTGTTTTAAGTGACAGCTCAGGAAAGAAGACTTTTTATTTTAAGAATGGAGCATCTTTAACAGATAAATATTCTTATCCCAATATTTATAATAATGTGATAATGGCATCCATAGACCGTAAATGGGGATTGATAAAGGATGGAAGAGAAATAACACCGTTTATGTATGATTCCATAGACACTATCGGGCGCTTTTATAAACAGAGAAGTGGTCAAGGATATCTGTTGCGTTATAAAACAGCAAAATATTTTATTGTAGGACTCAATCAAAAGTTTGGAATCATAAATGTTGAAGGTAAGACTGTACTTCCTATTCAGTATGATGAGATTGTTCTGGATGAGGAAACCAATATCTATACACTTCGTTTGAACAACAGGGAAGAGACCTTTGACGGAAACAAATAAGAAAAGGTAGAAAATCTTACATTTTTAGATTGTTAGATTAGAATTTTTGTCTATCTTTGCACTCTTAAATATTTAACTGGGACGAGTTCCCGTAAAATTCAAACATTATGTCAGTAAAAATCAGATTACAAAGACACGGTAAAAAAGGAAAACCTTTTTTCCACATCGTGGTTGCAGATTCTAGAGCTAGAAGAGATGGTAGATTCATCGAAAAACTAGGAACTTATAACCCAATTACTAACCCAGCAACTATCGAGTTGAACGTTGATTCTGCTGTACAGTGGTTAAACAACGGTGCTCAGCCTACTGATACTGCTAGAGCTATTTTATCTTACAAAGGTGCTCTTTACAAAAAACACTTACAAGGTGGTGTTGCTAAAGGAGCTTTTGATCAAGCTGAAGCTGAAAAAAGATTTAATACTTGGTTAGAAACTAAAGAATCTAAAGTGCAAGGTAAAGTTGACGGTTTAGCAACTGCTAAATCTGATGCTAAAAAAGCTGCTTTAGAAGCTGAAGTAAAAGTAAATGAAGCTAGAATCGCTGCTGCTGCACAAGCTGATGCTGATGCTAAAGCTGCTTTAGAAGCTGCAAATGCACCTGCTGAAGAAGTTGCTACAGAAGGAGAAGCTGCTGCTGAAACTGAAGAAAACACTGAAGCTTAAGAACATTTCCGGTTATGCGTAAAGAAGATTGCTATTTGTTGGGGAAAATAACACGCAGACATGGACTTGCGGGCAACGTTATTCTTAAATTGGATACCGATCAGCCTGAGCTTTACAATAAATTGGAATCAATATTCGTTGAAATCAACGGATTATTGGTTCCATTTTTTATTGAAAAATCATCATGGAGCAAATTAGATGCTCTGAATCTTGCATTCAAAAACTCTTCTGAAGCAATGGTAGACCAGGTTTTAGGCAAAAGTGTTTACCTTCCTCTGGCTTCATTACCTAAACTTTCAGGAAAGCAATTCTATTACCACGAAATCATCGGATTTGAAATTTTTGATGAAAATGATAACAACTGTGGGGTGATCAGATCTGTAAATGATCAGACGGCTCAGGTGTATTTCGTTACCAATCTGGATGGAAAAGAAGTGGTAATTCCTATGATCAAAGACTGGATTCTTGAAGTTGACAGAGACGAAAGAACAATCAAAATGGAACTTCCTGAAGGTCTTATTGATGTTTTTCTGGTTCCTTCTAAGAAAGATGAATAATATTTTGTTGTTGCAAACAATTATTCCCTCTCATTTTCCTACCATTATTATCTGAAATTATTCATTACCCATTGCTGGTAAAAGGTATTCTTCTACGATCTTATCAACTTGTGAATGAGCGTAAGGCTTATTGTATGCTGTGGCTGTAATGACCATTACGACTGGGATGTCTACAAATATAATAATCTTGTTTCCGCCATTTCCACTGCATTGATAAGCTTCCAGATTTTTGTTTCCCATTTTATAAATTTTCCTCCAAAACAAATATCCATAGCCTTCAAAATCTTTGTCGTTTGTAAAGTAGTTCGTAAAAGATTTCTTTATCCAATTCGTATTTAAGATTGTTTTCCCGTTCCAGATCCCCTTATTTTTATATAACTGCCCGAATGTTGCAAAATCTAAGGCTTTCATCCGTAAGCCGCCTGCTAAAGAAGGCTTTTGCTGAGGAGTAAACTGCCATTTGTAGTTTTTGATTCCAAGAGGCTGAAATAATTTTTGATCAGCATACTCTTTCAGTCCTTTGGGAAGCGACTTATCTAAAATATCACCTGTTACTACAACTCCAGCGGTAAAATAATTCCAGTTTTTCCCGATTTTATTTTCAGTCATAGGTAAGTTCAGGGTAAATTTTACCCAATTATCGGTAGGGTACATATTTTCTTCGTTTCCTGGAGATTCAGAGTCCTGATCATTCCCCTCAAAACCGGAGCTCATCGTTAGCAGGCTTTTGATGGTAACACTGTCTTTTCGGGGTGAGTAATTTTCAAATGATTTTAAATCATAAAACTCTTTCAGATTTTGATATTCGTTTTTAATAAAACCTTCTTGGATGGCGATTCCCATCAATGCAGAAGCAAATGTTTTTCCAACTGAACGTGTATCCTGCAAAGAGTCTCTTCCGGATCCGTTAAAATATTCTTCCAGAAGAAGCTTTCCGTTTTTAATAACAATGATGCTGGTGATATTTTTGAATCTTTCTTCTGCAATTTTTTTATTCAGATTTCTGATCGTTTCAGTATTCAATTTTTCCTTGGAGATTTTCCATTCGTGGTTAGGTTGAATAAGTTGAACAGCTGTCTGTTGCTCTGAAATATTTTTTTGAGGAACATTAAGATTGATTTGCCCTTCTGCAATAACAGGTCCTGTAATTATATTTCCTGTATTCAGATAAGGACGAATTTCAATTTTTAAAGCGTGATTTCCGTCTGTCAGTGCATCAATTCCATCGTGTCCCCTATAAAAGCGCATCCATAAATATCTGCCCCACGAATCTTCATTCTTGCTGCTGAGTAGAGGAATTCTTAATGTGGTCTTCACTTTTTTATTTTCTGAAGTTCCTGCTCCTGTATTGAGATCTTCTTTATAGATCAGTTTTCCATCAACATAGAATGAAAATTGAAAATTTCCTTTTTTAAGAAGTTCTTCTACGGTCCAATTGGGTTCAAGCTGATGAAGATAGTTGATCAGTGAATTGTCAAAAAAAGCATGAATCCCAAGGTCACCATTTTCCTGAAATGTTGAAGAAGAAATAATATCAGAATCTTTGAGGTTTTCAAGCGCAACAGCTTTGTTCAGGAATACAATTTTTCCGGAATATTTTTTCTGAATTGAATTCTCAATTTTTTCAGGATTGATTATATTTTTATTTTGTCCCTGGTAAAGATAGAAGGTGAAAATAAAGATCAATAATAGAGCTGGTCTCATAGCAAGAAGTATTTGAACAAAAATAATAAACTTCTTTACAGTAAAATAGAATGAAATTAACATTGCTATTTTATCATCATGTATTCTAATTGAACAGCTTTCTAAATTCTCCCGGTGACTGATTTGTTTTTTGTTTAAACAGCTTACTGAAAGACTGTGGATGCTCAAAACCGAGTTCATAAGCAATTTCACTCACGGATAAACTTGTGGTGCTTAAACGTTCTTTTGCAGAATCAATTAATTTATTCTGAATGTGCTGCTGTGTATTTTGCTGCGTATGAAGACGAAGTAAGGTTCCCAGGTAATTGGGTGAAATATTCATCTGCTCAGCTATACATTTTACAGAGGGAATTCCATTTTCTATAAGGTTTCCGCTTTCAAAATATCCAGAGAGAATTTCTTCAAATTTATGGAGCAATTCATGGCTTGATTTTTTTCGGGTAAAAAACTGACGCTCATAAAAACGGTCAGAATAAATCAGTAATAATTCAATCTGTGCAATAAGAAGTTCCTGGGTGAATTTATCAATGTTTGACTGATATTCACGTTCAATATTTTTAAGAATTTCAATAATGATCTTCTCTTCTTTATCTGAAAGAAAAAGGGCTTCTTTCACCTTGTAGCTGAAGAAATCGTAAGATTTTATTTTTTTTGTTAATGATGTATTCCAAAGAAAATCAGGGTGAATGAGCAATAAAAATCCGGTAGGTTCTACCTGAATATCCTTTCTTATTTCCAGGCTTAAACACTGCTGTGGCGAAACAAAACACAACACTCCCGAATCAAAATCATATTGTTGCTGCCCATAATTGAATTTAGGATTAACATTTTTCTTCAACCCAATTGAATAAAAATTCTGAATCCATTTCAATTCTTCATCTTCCACAATATAATGTACTTTACTGTAATCTATCAGACTGATCAGAGGATGCTCAGGACTGGGGAGACTACAGAAAGCATGAAAATCTGTAATTGAATTAAAACGGACAGGTTGTTTCATCATAGCTAATTTAATTGTTTTTGTAAAAGTATAACGTATTGTTTCAGAAAGATATCAACCCCGCTCAGAACGAACGGAGTTGATAGATATCCTGATGTTACTAAATTGCTGTTGAAACAGTCAGTTTTTCCCATTTTTCAGCATCTTTCTTTAAGATATCAATTTTGTTATTGAGAAATTCCATCGTTCCTACACCCAATAATAAATGAACAGGGGGATTTTTCTCTTTACTGATCTGGATGAGCACATCAGCTGCTTTTCCGGGATCATTGGGCTGGTTTCCATTAATTTCATTAAGATGAGCCTGCTCGGAAAGCCTTGCAGCTTCATAAGCCTGAATAGGATTAGCCGGAGTTTTCACAGAGTCTTTCGTTAAAAAATCTGTACGGAAATAACCAGGATAAACAACTGTAGCATGAATTCCAAAATCTTTTACTTCTTCAGCCAGAGCCTCTGTAAATCCCGCAACAGCAAATTTTGTTGAGCAGTAAATTCCCCATCCTGGAAAATTAGCAGAATATCCACCAACAGAAGAAATATTGAAGATGTTTCCTGATCTTTGCTCACGGAGATAGGGCATGGCATTTCTTACCACATTTAAGGTTCCGAAAACATTCACAGCATAATTTTCTCTTGTTTCTTCATCGGTAAGTTCCTCCAGCGTTCCTATTTGTCCGTAGCCGGCATTGTTGACAACTACATCAATTCTACCGAAATATTCCACAGTTTTAGCAATTGCGGATTTTATATCATTGTTATCTGTGATGTTGACACCGAGTGGAAGGAAACTTTCTGAAGCTTCTCCAATGGTTGAAATGAGAGATTCAACGGTACGGCTAGTAGCAGTAACCTGAAACCCTTCGGATAATAATTTTTTTACCAATTCGAATCCTAAGCCTTTTGAAGCCCCTGTCACGAACCATACTTTTTTTGTTTCCATTTTTAAATAATTTTTTGTTTAAATGATGGTACAAAGATGAAAACTTACCCAAATGAAAATGTAGCCGAATCGGAGAATGATGTATCCAAATCGTGAATGGTAATTTTATTTGAAAAGATTTCAGCGGGTTTTCAGGAGATTCCTGTATTTCAATGGTGTGATCCCTATATTTTCTTTGAAACACCGGATGAAATGACTTTGATCTGCAAAACCGCAGTTTAGAGCAATATCCGTCAAAGAAGATGACGAATTGAGAAGTTTTATCGATTTTTCAATCTTTAGTTTCCGGAGGTATTCTCCCAGATTACAATGGAAATATTTATGAAAATCTCTGCTTAAATGAACAGGATGGATGTTCAACGTTTTAGAAAGCTCAGTCAGATTTAGGGTTTCCGCAACGTTTTCATGTAAGATCTCATTAATCTGACCTACCCACAATGGTTTTCTGTCTTTGATTTCCCTCTCATGGGTTAATTGACTGAAAAGATGCAGCAGTAACTGATTGACAGCCAGTTCAAAATATGTAGTATTGGTTTTTGTTTCTTTAAAGATCTGATGTACCAATAATTTGAAGGCAGGATTTTTTATATTGAAACTTCCTTCAACTTTGTTTTTCTGAATGTCAAACCGTTCCAACCAATTTTGAGTGATTTCGATGTGGAAGCCTCTGGTAAAAATATCCGGTTTAATATTATAGTGTGGATCTTCCCAGTGATGATACAATAATGTTCCAGCTGAGCATCCGTATGTTTCTTTTTTGTTTCCCTCTGTCATACTGCCCTGAAGGAGAAAAGTAAAGTAAGCATTTTCATGATAATGCCAGTCTACGTAAGGATGGGTATATTCCGTATCAGTGATAATTAATCCTTCTAAATTGATCATTTGATTGGTTTCCCCAAAATATTCGCCGTTACAAAGACTGTTCATGATAGATTGTGTTTTAACCGGTCAATTTGTTCATACATTTTATTAAAGAACATTTTCCTTTCTCTGTTTCCAGATTCATTCAAAGATTTTGAGTTTTTAATCTGATGCTCAAAATAGCTCAGTGAATCTTCACAGGTTATTTTATCATTGGTCATCATATATCCAAACATACTGAAAGGAACAAAAAAGGAACATTGCTGCTCATTTTTAAATAAAATACTATTATTCAAAATTACTAAATCATTGACATATATCTGGAAATTAGTTTTTTCCAAAGTTTTATTTTCCAATCCTTCAAGTAATCTTCTTAAATCATCAAGGATCAGGTCAGCATCATTTTTTTTCAACAATCCCATTTCATAATAAAACGAAATTTGCCTCAAAGCGCTCATAATCGTAGTGTCATTCCATATTTCAGTTACATTTTGTTTGCCATAAAGGTCTTTCAGCATTTCATTTTTTACAGAATGATATTCCATATTAAACTCGTGAAAAGGACTTAAAAACTTATCCTGATTCAGTAAATTCATCCATACATAAAACTTAAAACGGGACAAAACAGAATCCGAAATGGTATAGAAAAACGGAATATCCTTAGCTGAATAATAGACTTTGGAGTTGGTAATATCCTGAAAAACGTTTAGAATTTTAAGAGAGTTTTCAAAGTAATTCAAAAGATCATCAGTTGTTTTTACAGGTTGTGTTCTTTGAATGACCAATTGATTTTCTGTACCCAGAAACTGATCCAATGATATTTGATAATATCTGGCAAGCTCAATCGCTTCCTCAAAGCTGAATTTTGCCTTTAGTGAAGTCCTTCTATGGGCTGCATCATAGCTTATATTAAGAATATTGGCAATCTCATCATTCAAAGATTTATCACCAATTTTTCTCCGGATTTCTTTTAGTAAAGCTTCCTGATGCATGGCCTTGTGATTTTCACAAATGTAATATTTTTTTATTTTCTTATACCTACTATTGAGGGGAATGTGTAGATAATTTCAAATAAACTAAACTTTCATAAACCTTTGGTTAATCCCGGATGCCTGCCCAGGCACTTTGAGTACCATGGAGTATTTAATAATGCCGTAGCTGTTTTTTCTTCAGTAATTTTATACAAAACATTTTTGCTGTAATGGTAATCGGCATATTCGTTAACCGGTTTACCATTTACTTTTGCTGGAATACCCGCTATTTTCGCCATTATGCCTGTTGTATTTTTTAAAACATTGAAATAGTTGTTGATTTGGTTAACCCACAGATCTATGATCATTTGTCTGAGATTTCCGTATTTATCCAGCAAATTAAACTCGCACGCCGAGCTTCTTTCAAATGCCGCAGTTTCAATATACCACAAGTTTACCGAGTGGTCAAACCCGATGGCCCATGACCTTCTTCCTGCTAAAAAATGGCGTTGGTTAACATCAATGATATTGTTCACGATCTCAAAGGCCTTTGCCTTATCTATTATACCCAGAGAAGATACTATTTTGGTTAAATTTGAAAACAAATCAGATTCCTGTTTTTCAATCCATTCCCGTTTTAAAGTAGTAGCGAAAAGACTCAGGGAATCTGATGCTTTTTCTATGGCCACCCAGTCTGTATGGATTACTGCTGTTAAAAAATCCAATTGGGGAAGATTAGGGAATACCTTAATAGTTCCCCCCATTTGAAATGCAATGGTTTCTTTTGAGTTAAATTTATATTTTCCTGTGGTTGCTTTTGCAACATTTGATACCGAAAATATCGGGCAAAAATTTTCCAACAAATGCTTATTCATCTTTATAATCTGATCCCGGGAAGGATTGGAAATATAGCTGAAGTATCCCCTGAAATGATTCCCGTGAAATTTGCCCACTCCTTCATACACGTTTTTTTCCGTAAATTCTCCTGGCTTCCCTTTTGGTGGAGGAACCATAGAAAGTGGTTTGGGAGTGGTCTGGTACGTGGGAGCTGCATTGGTAGCAGCTCCTGAATACCCTCCTTTTGGATTTGCGAATGTATTGTAGCCCATAATCTGTTTATTCTGAACAATTTTTTAATGGATAACTTGGCAAGCACTTAGACTTATCCCGTAAGAAAGTTAAAGTGGTTGGCGTAATAAATTCCCAGGGAGCACCTATGAAAACAGCTCCCGTAGACCACTTAAGGCCAGATGCTGTAGATCCTTCGTAGTTTCGTTCGAGTGTGATCAACCAGGAAGTATGTACAGATACAGATGTATCTTCTGTAATGCTTACGATTCTGTACACTTTGCAGTCTATTACTATCTCTCTGTCAATATCGACATTGATTCTTAATGCACTTACTCCCGGACCGTAATAATCCCAATAATGATCAGTATTGCTCAGCACTACAATATTTGAGGCATTAGTTACACTCAGCACTCCCTCTCTGTCTGAATAAAAGTTTTCTTTCTGTTCTTTTATTTCCTGGGCAATGGAAACATAATGTGGATCATTAGGCAATGGAAGAATACCTGTACCACCCCAGATTTCCCCGTAAGCTATAAAATGAGAAACATAATCGAAATATCCGTCTCTTATAGGAACCATAACCCTACAGCTTCCAGCTTCTAAAAACTTTTTAAAGATCAAATCATTGGATTCTTCTTTCAGTTTTTCGGACCAGCTGCATTTCTTTCCCCAAAAGTAAGGGTAGAAAATATAAGTAATCAGGTTCCAATTAAAAGCTTGTTCAAAAAACTGGATAAATCTCCCTTGCTGTTCTGCTTCCTTAATATTCATTTCGGGATATCCACATGGCTCAACTCTGTTTTTCATGGCATCAAACCTGTCAAAAAACTGGCATGAAATATAACTGATGACCATTCTTTTCAATTCAGCCTTTTCCGTTTCTCTGTTAATAAATGGGTTTTTGTTGTAGCGCTCTTTTTTCAGTTCTTCTTCTTTCAGTTCAAATTCTTCTTTGGCTTTTTGATAGTCAGCAAATTCTTTATTGTACTTTTCCATTGCTTTATTATAAACTTCGGTAATTTTGGAGAAAACTGCCGTTTGCCATTGTTCCTTGACATCGTCTTTTAATTTGCATCTTACGATCAGATCCCATTTAAAATTTGTGACGTCCCAGGCATGCACATTTACCATTTGCGTACCTTCTATGGACGGTAATGGTGCCGTATTTCCGAGATTATTCAGTCCTCCGTCCTGATGCCACATGCTGTCGCCGTTAGGTCCTAAGCTCGCGTTAATAGAAACCCCACCGCCTTCATTATAATTCAGGCGAATATTAACCACACGCATGCTGATTCCTGCATAACCGGAAGGAATGTTGCAGGGAAATGCTGAGGTCCATGACCCGGATTTATTATTTTTGCCTTTCGGATCACCCGGTTCGCCTTCCAGAGGGACTGTAGTTTCTATGAAAAAATCCGGAGGAGCAGGTACATCTTTAAGTCCGTATTTGGAAATCAGGGATTTGTAATTTTCCGGGGTAATCATTTCCTGCTTAATATCAGGAGCGACAGGCTTTACAGGTATTGTTCCCTGGAATTTAGTTTCAAAAAGCCTTTTGTATAAAGAAGCAGGTTCAGGTAAAATCAGATCAATCACGGCCTTTCTTCCATAGTTATAAACCTGTGCTCTTGATAATTTATTTACATAGAGATACTGTCCCGAAATATTGCCTCCGCTGAAATTATTGAAAGAGTGCTCATTGATTTCCTCTGTCTCGAAAAGTCTTTTAGTGGAAATCAGTTTTCTTACTTTTTCTTCAACCTGTTTGGTAGCACGGTCAATAACCTCTTTGGAAGAGTTTACAATCTCTTTATTCGTTAATGATTTGGCTTGGTTATTACTGTACTTGGAATCTGCCTGTAGTTTATAGGTTCCCCAGTCTGCATTGGCAGTAACACCTGCCTCAAAAGCCGAATCTTGTTTTATGATATTTTCGGTCTCTTTCTGTAAAGAGGCTTTATCTTCGGTTTGCAGATATTTTTCTTCAAACTGTCTTATTTCTTCTTCGGTTTCCACAAGTTCTTCCGTTCTTTCCAGGCGTCTGTGTTTAGTGGTTAGCTCTTCTCCTTCCAACACATTTTTTATATAAGATAAATCTCCTGCCTGATAAGATTTTGTGTAGTCTTTAACAATCATCAAATCAATAATGTCAATTCTGGGTTTGGCACAACATTTACTTTGTGGTACGCAGTCATCATTTACTTTACATGTGCATTTTTCATTGATGCAGCCCGGAATCTTGGTTTCGGTGAGAGAGTCCTTCACATTCAAAAAAGGAAACTCGGCAGAGCGTATTTCGGTATTGCAGGGATCAAGTTTTAAAAAACAGGAAGGAAGTAAAACCCGTTTGTCAAAATACTTCAAAATATTATAATCCGGCAGTTTCATGTTAAAATCATAGCATCTTTCTACAAAGGTCATCAGGGTAAAAACTGAAAGATAATCCATATTGGAAGGATGGCTTAAATTTTTAAGCTGCGACAAGCACAAAATTGTATCGGAAATTGCTGTTCTTTGTGTAAAATAGAGACTTTTATCTTTTTTATCTTTTGCAAAAACCGTGTCTAACCCAGCCTCCTTAATAATGCTGTAGATCTTGCTTTTATCAGGTGTATTTCGTACCGAACTAAGGCCTTCAATTGCCTTCTTCCATTCTTTACCGAGATCATCTGCTTTTTTTATGGAATCTTTGCTTTGTAAAAACTGTTTCATTTCCATATTGAGTGTGCTTACATTATTTTCCCTGCATAACATCTGCCAGTTTTTAAATCTGTCTGACTGATAGTTTTCGGGATGAGACTGGATGCCAAAGGATTGAGTGTCATTAGGACTTAGCATCTCAACAGCTCTTGTTGTAAAAATTCGTAATAATTCTGACATAATATTTATTTTTTAATATGAAATTAAAATTGGCAAAATGCCTTTTTACTAATTCTATCTGATTGTGCTCGCAAAATTTAATTGACAATTGTTTGAATTAAAAAATGATATTTGGGACATCTATTAATAGCTATATCAAATATCACAATACCCAAGGGAAGACAAAAGAGAAAAACCCTATAAATTGATTAGGGATTTCCCTGTTTTTTAATGGGGGTTTCCCTGTATGCTTTTACACTGTTGAGCTTTTAAAAGGATGTTTGTTTTGCGATTTTCACAAATTCCCTGTTTTTTTTAATTTTTTTTCACATTGAGATTCGCGTTTTCTGCTGATAATTTTGAAACATAATTTTAAAATCATGAGCTATGAAAGCACAATTTTTTTTAATACCGATCCTTTTATTCAGTAGTCTTTTCTATGCATCAGATACCATAAAAGTGGATTCTTTAAAACCCAGAGTTTTTGGATTTTCACCTTCAAAGAATACTAGAAATATTAATGGTGTTCTATTTAAATATTTTGAAGAAGATGGGGATTTTACTCCTAGAAAAGTAAATGGATTGGGAGTTGGGGGGAATGTCATAGGAGTTTTTTTTCCCTTTTTATTGTTTTTTAATTTGCCTGACGCTTTGAGTAAAGGAAGCCTGAACGATGGCTATGAAATAGTTCCTGAAAATAAAATGAATAAGATTAATGGGGTTCAGTTATCATTGGTTAATATGGAACCAACGGTTACGAATGGATTGGAAATTAATGTTTCGAGTAATATAAATACATATGCCGTAACGAATGGACTGGCTATTTCACCGCTGTATAATCTGCATCATGAAATAAAAGGGGTTTCTGTAGCGCCGTTTGCGAATGTTGGACAAAAATGCAGAGGTCTTCAGATCGGACTCTATAACAGTTGTAAAGACTTCCGTGGCATCCAGATCGGAGCATGGAACGAAAATGGAAAGCGGAAATTACCTTTTATCAACTGGAATTTTAAGAAACAAAAAACAAACAAATAACCATGAGAAATCTTGTTTTAATATCTGTTTTTACAGTTGTAGTATTGAGCTTGAGCTCATGTGTGAGTTTCAACAGAAAAATGATTCAGGATGATCTTTCGGAGCTAAAGAAAGAAAATGTTCAGATGATTGATGGTCAGTATGAATATAAAGGATATGAGCATATCAGAAATAGCAATGTAAAATCTGATGCAACAGGAAACGTTGGAGAAATGCTGAATGTGAAAGAGGGAGGGGGGAAAAATGTTAATAAGCTTATTATAAAATCAATGCCGCTAGCTAAAGATAAAACGTTTGAAATACGATTTATGCTTTTAAAAGAGGATAGTCTTATATATACTTTTACCTATAAAGCGCGGCTTAAGAAAGGATTGCTTTTATTAAATAATTTCACTTCTCAATGTGATGAAATTCCTTATCTGTTTGGAGGCTGTCAGAATTTTCAGTCAAGAATAGGGGTAACAAAAGATCATAATCTCTTGATTCAGGATTATTATGATAACAGTGGCGCTTTTTTATTCTTTTTCTGGGCAGGGTATACAATCAATTATGCAGAAAAATACAGGAGAATTAATTGAAAATAATAATCATGAAAAATATACCTTATTTATTGATCTTGTCCCGTTTTATTACAGCATTGGTGATTCTGTATCTGGGATATTTTGTAGGAGAATCAGCACGTCAATATATTCTGATTCTAATGTATTTTGGATTGTTTACCGATATTTTTGATGGGATTATTGCCCGTAAAGCTGGTATTTCCTCAGAAAAACTGCGAAGGATGGATAGCCAGACCGATCTTGTTTTCTGGCTTTCATTAGGATTTGCTTCTTATTTTCTGAATCCGGATCTGATTATTAATGAATGGAAAAGCATTCTGCTGATCTTCATCATGGAAGCATTATGTTATATCATAAGTATCTGGAAGTTTGGAAAAGAAACCTGCACCCATGCTTTTTTAGCTAAAATGTGGGGCTTGAGTCTTTTATTGGCTTTTACCTATCTGATAGGTTTTCAGAAAGCAGGCTGGACCTTTGATTTAGCTGTGATCTTAGGGTTGATTTCGCATATAGATGTTATCCTGATCATTCTGTTTCTTCCCCAATGGCAATATGATGTTCCAAGCTTCTACCATGCCCTGAAAATCAGGAAGGGAAAGCAAAGAAAAAAGACCATTTTCTTCAACTGAAGCATTAAATAATTGATAAATAATTTTTAAAGACAGCGCAATCATCAAGTTGCGCCGTTTTTTTGTAACTTTGCGTCCATTAATTTTTATACGAAAATTTATTATCAACAAATGAAAAAGCAAACGATCAAAGAAATCCTAAAGGATTACAAGAAAGTATTACATCATGACATTACAGTTTACGGATGGGTAAGATCATTCCGTGCAAATCGCTTTATAGCTCTTAATGATGGTTCTACGATTAATAATTTGCAGATAGTTGTTGATTTCGAAAATTTTGATGAAGAGATCATCAAAAATATTAGCACAGCTTCTTCTCTTAAAGTAGTTGGTGAAGTAGTAGAAAGTCAGGGAGCAGGACAGTCTGTAGAAATTGTTGCTAAAAAGATTATTGTTTTAGGAGATAACTTCACAGAAGAACTTCAGAGCACGATCCTTCAGCCTAAAAAACATAGTCTGGAGAAACTTCGTGAGCAGGCACATTTGAGATTCAGAACCAACTTATTTGGAGCTGTTTTCAGAGTACGTCATGCAGTAAGTTTTGCAGTTCACTCATTCTTCAACCAAAACCAGTTCTTCTATATCAATACACCGGTAATTACTGGAGCTGATGCAGAAGGTGCAGGAGAGATGTTCGGAGTAACGAATTTTGACCTGAACAATATGCCAAGAACTGAAGAGGGGGAAATTGATTTTGCACAGGATTTCTTTGGTAAGAAAACCAACCTTACGGTTTCCGGACAGCTTGAAGGAGAAACTGCAGCTATGGGATTAGGAAGAATCTATACTTTCGGACCTACTTTCCGTGCAGAGAATTCAAACACAACAAGACACCTTGCAGAATTCTGGATGATTGAACCGGAAGTTGCTTTCAACAACCTTGAAGATAACATTGATCTTGCAGAAGATTTCTTAAAATATGTAATCCAGTATGTATTGGATCACTGTAAAGATGATCTGGAGTTCTTAGACAACCGTTTTGCTGAAGAACAAAAGACAAAACCGGAAAAAGAAAGAGCAAAAGAAGGACTTATCGAGAAACTTGAAAATGTAATTGCTAAACGTTTTAAGCGTGTGAGCTATACAGAGGCTATCGAGATTTTAATGAACTCAAAGGAGAACAAAAAAGGAAAATTTGCTTATCCTGTTGAAAGCTGGGGGACAGATCTTCAGTCTGAGCATGAAAGATTTTTGGTTGAAAAACATTTTGAATGCCCGGTTGTATTGTTTGATTATCCGAAAGAAATCAAAGCTTTCTATATGAAGCTGAATGAAGACAACAAAACGGTTGCTGCAATGGATGTTCTCTTCCCAGGTATCGGTGAAATCATCGGTGGATCTGAAAGAGAAGCAAGATTAGACGTTTTAAAACAGAAAATGGCAGATATGCATGTAGATGAACACGAACTTTGGTGGTATTTAGACACTAGAAAATTCGGTTCTGTACCGCATGCAGGTTTCGGTTTAGGATTAGAAAGACTAGTTCTTTTTGTAACAGGAATGACAAACATCAGAGATGTAATTCCTTTCCCTAGAACCCCGAAAAGCGCTGAATTCTAGAATTATAAAAAAAAAGCCTTAACAATTGTTTAAGGCTTTTTTATTTTTCAATAGTTTATATATGTAAAAAGTATAAAGCAAAAATCATGCTAAATGTATTTTTTGTCAAATAAATTTATTAAATTCGTAGAATATGTTATGTTAAAACGCCAATATTAATATGCTTAAACAACACTTACAACTCAAATTAGGACAGAAGCTGGCCCCTCAGCAGATCCAGTTGATGAAGCTTATTCAGCTTCATACTCTTGAATTTGAAGAGGAGTTGGAGAGAGAGTTAGAAGAAAACCCTGCTTTGGAAATTGTAAAGGAGGATTCTAAGGAAGATGAGTATTCTTCCCTGGAAGATGCTTATCAGGATGAGGGTACAGAAAGCATTGAAACAGATTTCGACGTTAACGAATATCTTTACGACGACGAACCAAGCTATAAAACTGCATCCAGTAACTACTCTCCGGATGATGAAGAATTTGACAATGAAAGCCTTCTGACTGAAGGACAGTCATTATATGATTATCTGACTGAACAGATTCACCTTGTCAATATCAGTGAAGAAGACCTGAAAATCGCAGAATATCTGATCGGTAACCTGGATACAGACGGATATCTGAGAAGAGAGATCAAATCTATTGTGGATGATCTTGCTTTCTCACAGGGAATCTATACCACAAAAGAAAAGGTAGATGATATCCTGGAAAATTATGTTCAGAAATTAGATCCTTCAGGAGTAGGAGCAAGAGGCCTTCAGGAATGTCTATTATTACAGATCGAGAAGAAAGTAAGTTCAGATAAAGCTGTTTCTTTAGCTGCCAATATTCTGAGATATCAGTTTGATGCCTTAACCAATAAGCATTATAACAAAATTATCCAGAAATATGATATTGAAGAAGAAGATCTGAAAGATGCTTTGGACGAAATCTCAAAACTCTCCCCGAAGGTTGGAGGAAATTTTGATACCCAAACCATTACCATTAATCAGGAAATTATCCCGGATTTTGTCATTCAGGTGAAAGATGGGCTGGTCATTCCTATGCTTAACAGTAAAAATGCACCTACATTAAGAGTTTCTGAAGAATATAAAGACATTCTTACAACGTATTCTCATGATAAAAATTCGTCTGAGCATAAACAGGCTGCATTGTTTATCAAACAAAAATTAGATGCTGCCAAATGGTATATTGATGCAATTAATCAGCGTCAGAATACTTTATTACAGACGATTACAGCTATTGTGAAGTTCCAGAAAGATTATTTTATCACAGGTGATGAAAAATCTTTGAAACCAATGATTTTAAAAGATGTGGCAGATATTACCGGATTTGACATCTCTACAATTTCAAGGGTAGTAAAAAGTAAATATGCAGATACTCCCAATGGTATTGTTTATCTTAAGGATCTGTTCTCAGACAGCTTAACGAATGATGATGGGGAAGAGGTTTCCACTAAGGAGATTAAAACCCACCTTCAGGAAGTGATCAGTAAAGAGAATAAGAGAAAACCATTGACAGATGATGCTTTGGTAGTCATCTTGAAAGAACAGGGCTATAATATTGCCAGAAGAACGATTGCAAAATATCGTGAACAGCTCAATATTCCTGTTGCAAGGTTAAGAAAAGAATTATAATAACTTGTAACATATCCAACAATATAAAAAGGTGAACATTATTTGTTCACCTTTTGTTTTATACGATTTGATAAGTATACCTATTAAGAAATAAGAAATACAGTATCACTTATTCTTTTGAAGAGGCTGAATGTATTGATCTGTTTTCCAAATTCTTTATTTTCCCAATACACTTTTCCGTCTTTATAATCATTAACCAGAGCAAAACTGCCACCATTGATTTTTAAGAATGCGATAGCAGGAAAGGGCAGTTCCTCCAGCTCTTCATGCTCCAGTTTTACTACCATAGCCTCGATGTCAAAATCATCTTTTAATATATTATAAAAACTGAAAAAGTTGTAATCTTCTACTGGAATATGGTAGTCTTTTATTTTCCTGATTTTTATATTTTGTTGTATAAACTTTTTCAGCAAAAAATTAAAAGAGGTTAAGTGGTTATTTTTTTCAATCATAAATGCGGATAGTTTTTAATAGATATAGTATGCATTTTCACTGATACGGTTTCTGGTATTATTTATACTTATTTTATAAGGAATACTTTCTTCATTTTTAAAATGAAAATCAATCGTACTAATTACCTTTTTACTTTTTCCTATCCACTGATTATCTTTAAGCTTATAAAGAGAAAATTGATTGTAATGAAGAGTTTTTTCTAGTACATTGATAATGATAAGTTTGTTCTGATCTTGCGGATAAAATGTAATATGGGATTTTCCAATTTTATATGATTGTTCTTCAAGAAAATTAATGTGTTGCTTCTGTGGGTAAGAAACAAGCTTCGATTTGAACAATAAAAGACTGTAGTAGATCTGTCTCTTGTTTTCCTTTATTTTTTCTTTTATTTTCTTTAAAGAATAAGTGAACTTATTGAATGAATAATGAATGCCCTGTGGAGAAATTGAAAAATTGCCTTTAAATTTAATCGGATCAATAAAGAAATACGGATTGTCTTTAACATTGATAAGATGAATCAATAGGTATTGCTTTTCAGTTATACTATTAATAATATTTCCTTCTATCCAATGATGAACTACTTCTGAATAGGTGAATTCCTGTACTATATCTTTATGGTAATACTTAATTTCCTTTTGAAGTTCAAGCCTTCTTAAAACAAGAGTAAAGCTTTCAATTTCAGTAGCAATATCTGTAATGTCATTGGTATGAATAAGGATAAATTCAAAGTTACATTCATCAAAACAAAAGTGTCGTCTATTTTCTAAAATATGAGCGTAATCTTTACTCTGTTTAAAAAGATTAATGCATTGCTCATTGTTTCTGAATAAAGTAAAGAATCCCGCAGGATAATTTTTAAGAGGCGATATCACATCATATTTTTTCAGCATTTTCTCGGTAATAAAATATCGGATATTACCAAAAACAATATCAATATCACAATATCCCCAAAAGTCATAATTTTTCAAATACTCCTGAAAAATAAGACCATAAGTAGGTTTAAAATCACATAATTTATAGCCATCTAAAATATTGATGGAAAGGTTCAGTTTTTCACTGGCAATTTTACTGAATTCACTTAGATCTTTGATTTTTATAAAATGAACATTGGCTATATGAAAAGGGGCTTCCAGATTGGTAAATATTAAAAAGTCTACATCCGAATTGTATTGGCAACTGAACAAGAAATGGTCGAAATAGGAGGGCCAGCTTTTCCCGAAATAACAGTTTATTAAAGCAATTCTAGTCATTCTATGTCAGTTTTTTCATATTTAATAATGAATCATAACTTTTGTGTAAAAAATAATACAAAATAGACTCATAGAGATTAGGTTTTGAGGCAAACATTCTGTTGATAAACATATGAATGTAGCTTATTACTAACGATTTAACCATTTGTTCAGACTGTAGCTTTCTAATGTCAACAATATAGCTGGCAGTTTTTTTTGTCCTGATGTTTACTATTTTATTAAAGTCATTATTTTCCGTCAAAAGATTGAGTAGATCGCTTCTGTTGTTTCTATATTTATCTTTTAGGGTTGTTTTAGAATCTTCATCCACCATATTGCTGTATCCATGGGCTAGCTGGTTCATGATATCTCTCTTTTCAGTTGGGTTATAGCCAAAATCATCCAGGATTCTATCAACTCCTACAATGGCGAATTTCCAGGTAACTGTTTCTGTTAATTCTGCTTCTTTTAATAAACTGCAAACACATTCACTGTCAAAATGGAAAATACTTTCCATGTGATCAATAGTAGATTCTCCATATCGTTCGATCTCTCTGTTGTAGGTATCCATAACGATTTTATGGATGATCATTTCCTGAGTCAAATATTTATCAAGCAGCTGATAAACCTGATTTGAAATGTTATGATTCTCAGATGAAGTTAAAAAACGAAGTCGGATATGGTGATCCGGATCGCTATATCGCATGAAAAACCATTTTTTGATAATCCCTTTTTTGATAAGGTTATTGGCAAATTTACAAATGACATTTTTGATAATCTGATCGGTAGCCTTTGGGCTGCAATAGATCTTATAGAAAAGCCATTTGCTTCCTGGAACGAAATTTCTAATTACCGTATTTTTAACAGTAGAAAGTGGCAGTATTTTATTTTTTTTACTGCTTATATTATTCCATGGAATGAGAAATTCATTACTGTGTTTATTTCCATCAATATCTTTTACAATGCTTTCATACTGATGAGGTAGGCTTTCAAAAACACGTATGTTTTTTTCCTTGTTAAGATGATCAAGTAATATTTCCAGGGACACATCCTCATTCATAAATACAGGAAGCTCCATATCTCTTTCTGCAAATGTAAAGATCTCAGGAATTTTCCTTTCCTTTAAATAATCTCTGAAAATATTTATAGATGCTTGTTTTCCATTAAAAATTTTGTCATAAGACAGTTGCCATGATGTTCTTGATAAAATAACATTATTGACCATGACCCTTGGGAGATAGTCATAATTGGTAAACATGCCCCAATTCCAGGAATAAGAGGGAGTTGCATTCTGATACTGGAGATCACAAAGAAAATGATAAAGAGGTACTTTATGTAAATTATAATTGTGAGCAGACGAAAGACTTGGAATAACTTCTTTATTGTATTTTTTAGAACGAAGGACAATTCTATCATTTTTGATAGAAATCATCAGGTCATTCAGATAAATTGGTTCACTACCAGTGCTATGAGGAGTAAGAATTGGGATTTCGTATTTTCTTAAACAGGGTCTAAGAAGAATATTTCCAACTCTTGGTTGTGGAGTATGAGCAATTTCGGCAATGATTTGATTTTCAAAGAAATTTTCTTCCTGCAATAAAGCTGCTTTTACAGATTCTTCCAACTGGTCGTCCAGATGACAAAAACGTCCGATAAACGTTGATGATGACGGTCCATCTGTGAATTTATTGAAAATGATAGGTTGTTTTTCCTGATCCTCATAAATTTGTACGAGCGAAGACATTGAAAATGGAACATTTTTATTTTCATGTAAAAATGGTGCCAAATCATCCTGTGTAAGCTGTATTGAATGATGATTGTTTTGGACAGCATCAATTAATTTTTTACCTAAAAATTCATTCCATTTTAGAGATCCTCGAACTACATTGGAAGTGTTTTCAGATTTAAACTGAATTCCCTCAATCAAATCAGGAGTGTCGTGATCCGAATGTAATGGATAATTGATACCTGATAAGGGGTCAAGTGCTAATAATAAAGGAATTTCCTGCTGATCGTATCTTGCTGTAAATGCTTTTTTGAAATTTTCCAGGTCCTCAATAGTGTCTTCTGTTCCAATTTGAAAAGCTAAGGAAATTACCTTTTTAAAATCTTTAAAGATATTTTTATGAAGTGAATTAGAAGTATTGCCTTTTAATAAATCAGTTTGAAGAATGTTTTTCTTGTTGCTTATAATTCCTATGGTATTTAAGATTTGATAAATCTTATCAATAGCATTACCTATTTCGTGGGTTTTATTTACTTCCTGTACAATTTCAAATATGGAAATGAGCTTAGTTATAAGCTGTACATCATCATTATTATTTTTTGAAGCAGGGATCTTTATTTCTTTTAAAAACTGATAGATGGAATCCTGAAAATGTTTGTCAGTCACTTTTGGAGAAAGTTCACTGACAAGAATTTTTGAATCGATAAGTTCATTGATGTAGTCAAAGCTATCTTCATAAGAAATATCCTGATTAACCAATATCTCTATGATGGATGAAAGTTTTAGTCCACTTTGACAGGCTTTTATAATTGAGTTTAGGTATTTATTTTTTTCTGTAGAAATAACTTCATAATTCAGCATTGCAACCTTTGATGAAGGCTCAATATAGCGATATTTGTTTTTAGTGCTGTATATCGTATTGTTGGTATAGAATTTACAGGATTGTCTTATAAATATTTTTTGCTCTAATAGTTCAACAATATCATGGATAACCTGCATGTCTAATCTGGCATGCACTTTATCCTGTTTTTTATCCAATGTTATCAGGGTATGATCATCCCACTGTCCCATGCTTACTCCGGCATTGGTGCCAAATGGAATCGTTCTGAAATGTATTCTTAGCCAATACTTAAGTAATGATTTTTTCATTTTATCAACTTTCTCCTTTGGAAGTTTTTTTTCATCCCAAAGAATAAGCTGGTCATATAAGTCTGGTGAAGATAGATAAATGGCTTTTCGGAAACTCTCTGTATTGATATCTTTTTCCCACTCTTCAATATTTGTTTGTGGAAACGAAGGAGTTCTCAGTACATAAAAGTTTAATCTTTCTATATCGTTGTATTTCATCCTATGTTCATTAAATAAATTTTATCCCAATCCTTAGCTTTGTCAGGATATTGATAATCCAATAATACCATTCCTACTCCGGAAATACCTTCCAGAAGCCCGGTATGTTCCACCCATACATCATTTTTAGGATCATAAGGGAACTTTATTCCTTTTTCCAGTTGTTGTAATGTAATAGACATCCAGTAATCGTGAGCTTCTTTGAGTTCCTCTCGTTGAAAAATTTTGAAAAATTTATTGAAAATATGTGATATTCCCGATGTACCATGACAGATTCCTGTATCGATACAATCATGTGCTGTACTAGAAAATACGCCTGATTTATCCAACCTGATTTTTGCAGAATTTAAAACCATATAAAGGCTGATATCTTTAAGGGTTTCATCCTGCAAAACGGTATAGGCCTTCCATATGCTGAGTGCTATACCTAGATCTCCATAGCACCATGCCAGCCTGTTTGATAGTTGTTTTTCACCGGTAACCACATTTATCTTGGAAGGAAATATATGAGTTGCATTTTTATTTTCTTCATAGAGGTTTATAAGAAAGTTAACAGTTCCTCTGATTAATTTCTCACAGGTTTCTTTCTCACAGTTTTTATGATAACATTCTGCTAAAAAAGAAATGATGGATGGTAAGCCATGAGCCAGACCAAGATCGCAGATATTATCCTCTTTTACTATATGATCAATCCAAAAAAATGAATTGTTTTGTTCATGTTTTAAATGGTCAATATATGACACTATTTTTGCTACTGTGTCAAATCTTTGAATTTCAATAAAATAAAGACCTAATCCAATAAGACCTGTGAATAAATCATATTCTTTTTTGTCTACACAGGTAGCTAGTAATTCTAAGAAAAATTCGATAGAATCTTCTTCTATTGCATCAATATCTTCATCAGTAATAATGTCGGCAGTATGTAAAAGCCTCATAAAATAGGTTACCGCCAGACTGCCACTGGCAAATGAATAATAAGGAGCTTCAGAAGCCAGGTCGATGAGAGTTTCAACTCTTTCAATCTCTACATCCTCATGGTAAAATAATGAATAATAACTACTGCCCAGGCTGAAGGTAATGTTTTCAGCTTTGTCCTCATTGCATTTTTTTGAAATTTCGTTTAGAAAAAAATCAATTTTATCTTTATACATATTGGCTTAATATTTCGATAGCGGTTAAAGAATCTTTGTGTGTTCTGGAGATATTATTAAAGATAAATTCATTGTATCCATAAAGTTCTTTGAACTCCAGAAGTTTTTCATGAAAAAAGTTTCCGTCTCCGATAAGATTTATACTATTTAAATCATTATTGGTACTGCTTTTGGCAACTTTTATTGCTTTTTGTTTTGTTTTATGACAGCAGCCAGAAAAGGTCAATACCATTGAAGGTTCTTTTCCATGTTTTGCTTTGTATTCTGCTTTAAAGTTTTGTAACTCTTCTTTTAAATAGTCTTTGTTGGATCCTACATGAAATATAGATCTTGCAAAGTTAAGATCATGCTGTAAAGACACATTCAATCCGGAATGTGAAGAGCCCATATACCATACATCAGGAATATTACCTTTATAAGGCGGAATAATTAAATCTTTTTTAAGAAATTCACTTTCTTCCCTTAAGAAACTTAAGGTAGATTCCAGTTTTGGAAGGAAAGATGAATAGTAGGTATCCTTATCAACACCTGCATTAAAGTATTGAAAATCATATTCACCAACCAAACCTTTTACAAATCCAAGATCTATTCTTTTTGGGTATAAGCTGGACAACAGTTTGTAATTATGAGCTACTCTGAATGGACTTTGCAGAGGCAGAATAATTCCTGCAATTCCTATTTTTATTTTATCTGTTAATCCTAATAAGATGGGAAGTAGCATTTCAGGAGTAGACCAGGCCATATCATGTGCTTTTGAAAAATAATTTTCAGTAACCCAGAATCTTGAGAAACCAATTTCGTCTGCTCTTGTAGCATAATCGATGATGTCATATAATGACTTTTTAGAATTGTTGAGTGAATTTTCTCTGATTCCAAACTCTAAAAGACCTATTTTTAATTTTTTTGCCATGATAAGCTTTTAAAAGCAGCTACTCCCTGGGGAGTAGCTTTCTTTTGTAAAATGTTCTGATTTAGAATGATCCGCAGATACATGCATTAGAAGATCTAGTACTTCCAGCTGTACATGTCCAGTGTGTACAGTCAGCAATAGATGTGAATGCTAACTTTCCTGCCTTTACAGACTTCATTTCGTCAGAGTTCAATTGTGATAACTTCTCTTTTTTAAGAGTTAACTTTTTTGTAAGCTTTTTGCTCATGGTTAAAAAATTTAAAATTTACCTACTCGTTAGCTTTTCGGTTTCCGCTTTATATGTATTAATTATAATACCTTATTGATTGATAATGCTATGTGTAATACCTTGTTTTGAAGAATAATTGGAGGTGTTAAAAATCTTCAAAACAAAATTTATTCTTGTTTTATCCAACGAATTACTTGCGTTTATCTTTATTGTAATTAACATCTATATTGGAGATAAAACTTCCCATGCTGGTCTCCCAATCTCCCTGACTCTGATAATGATATAACAGATCATTTGACAATGTCTTCTTGGCTGATATTCCAAATATGAAATCTGTATCCTCCTGAGGAATACTTTCTACGAGTTGTAAGGTAATAGCCAGTTTATCCAGATGAGTGTAGATAAGCTTATATTCTTGAAGATCAATTGTTTGCCAGCCTGTCGTGGTGGTTTTGAATATTATATTTTCATTAAGAAGAGATTCATAAGGCAATCCATCCTTAACGCTATATATATTTAACTTTAAAGTAATTTCTTTAAATCTTGAACTGGGAATAATATGAAAGCTATAGCTGTTAAGCTTAGTCCAGTTGTAAATATTGAATATTTGACCTTGTTCAATGGTAGGAACGTTTTGATCAAACATTTTAGAGAAGGTAAACATAGGTCTTTTTTTTGCCCCTATTATTTCTCTTTTAGTTTTTTGTCCTGTCAGATTAATTTCCCGAATGGCATTCACCTTTTTGCCTAATTTGATATCAGCATTCTTGATGATTTCATTTACTGTAAGCTTTTTACTTTCATATCCGTTAGCTTCAATGATGACATAATCATTTTTATTCGTGTTATTAGGAATCTCCAAAGAATAGTTACCATTGATATCGGTAATCGTACTTACTTTTTCTTTCCCTATACTTATTGAACTATATGAAACAGCTTCTCTATCTTCATTCGTGACAGTACCCGAAATTTTTTGTGAAAAAACAGGCATAGTAAGTAATAAGGCGCAGATGGCCATTACAATCCTCATCGTGGTTATTAGATTTTAATTATTAATTTTTTCTTGAGCCAATATAGGAATTAATTTATATTAATCACCATCTTAGGAATAAAATATCGGTATTTTTTTATTGTATATGTATTATTTGGCTATAATATGTGTGTTATTTTTATAATATGTCAAAAAATAATATTGAATTTGCAAACGAGTGAAATCTGTTTGTTGTTATTTATTGAAGGGGCAATTAGCTTGTATATATTCATAATAATTCTAATTTTAATGATATATATAAATTGTAATTTCATTTTTTATTAAAAAAAATAAAATTCACCTTGAATTAGGTGAATTTTTTGTCTTTTTTATCTCATTTTTTCAGTGGAAAATGATTTTTTTTACACTGCTAATGTTTAACCGGTGTTTTTAGTTATAGATTTTTTACATTTTCCAGTCCCAATTCTTTCATAGAAATCTCCCGCATTTCCACTTTTCTGATCTTTCCTGAAATGGTCATTGGAAATTCATCCACGAATTTCCAGTATTTCGGAACCTTATAATGGGCAATTTTTCCTTTACAATAGTCTAAAAGCTCTGTTTCAGTGATTGTAAATCCTTGTCTTACTTTTACCCATGCCATTACTTCTTCGCCGAATTTTTCACTCGGAATGCCAATGATCTGAACATCCAGAATATTGGTGTAAGTGTATAGGAAGTCTTCAATTTCCTTAGGTGAAATATTTTCTCCGCCACGGATGATAAGGTCTTTAATTCTTCCGGAAATAGTAATATATCCGTCTTTGTCCATCACTGCCATATCTCCGGTATGCATCCATCGGGCATCATCCAGTACTTTTTTTGTATTTTCCGGATCATTCCAGTATTTCAGCATAACAGAGTAGCCTCTTGTACAAAGCTCTCCATGTTCACCACGTTTCAGGATTCTTCCGTTTTCATCAATAATCTTGATCTCAAGGTGATCCTGAACGGTTCCTACTGTACTGACCTGTTTCTCCAATGGAGTGCCAATTAAAGTCTGAGTAGATACTGGAGAGGTTTCTGTCATTCCATAACATATACTCATTTCTTTGATATTCATCAGACTTTCCACTTTTTTCATGATTTCGGGAGGACAGACTGACCCAGCCATTACCCCGGTTCTTAAACTTGAAAAATCATAAGAGTCAAAATCTTTTACCGCAAGTTCGGCAATAAACATGGTAGGGACACCGTAAAGAGAAGTACATTTCTCATCCGAAACAGCTTTTAATGTAATGTCCGGATCAAAACTATCATTTGGTATGACCATGCAGGCTCCATGAGTTGTACAACAGATATTTCCGATAACCATTCCGAAGCAGTGATAAAAGGGAACAGGAATGCATACACGGTCTTTTTCCGTATACTTGAGTCGGATACCAATAAAATATCCATTATTTAAAATATTATGATGGGAGAGGGTAACTCCTTTTGGAAATCCTGTTGTTCCTGATGTATATTGAATATTGACAGGATCATCGAACTGTACATGTTCCTCGAAACTATGAAGAACCTCATCAGAAATCTCCTGTCCGTTATTCACAAATGCTTCCCAGGTATCATCAAAGAAAATTTCGTGCTCCAAAGTAGGACAAACCTCCTTGGCGTATTCCACCATTTCTTTATAATTGCTGGTTTTAAAGCTTAAAGAAGAAAAAATAAAACGGATTTCAGACTGATTGAGTACATACGTAAGCTCATGGGTTCTGTAAGCCGGATTGATATTCACTAAAATGGTACCGATTCTGGCAGTAGCATACTGTAAAAGAACCCATTCATAACGGTTGGAAGACCATATTCCTATTCTGTCTCCTGCTTTGGCTCCTAAAAATATCAGGGCCTTAGCAATGGCAGTTGTTTGATTATAAAACTCCTGATAAGTTGCTCTGTAATCCTGATGAACACTGATAAGTGCTTCTTGGTTGGGGAATTTTTCTACAGTACTTTTAAGATTTCCTCCAATAGTCTGTCCTAATAATGGAATTTCAGATGCTCCATAAACATATGATAAAGGCATAGTAAAAAGATTTGGTGAAATAAAATTAACAATAATATCTTGAACTATAGCCTATGAATGCTAATTTTCCTGTGAATCGATCTCCTTTAGCTGTTTCAGGTTTTTATCCAGTTTTTTGATGATACTACCATATACCAGTTTGTAGTAAAACCAGATCATAGATACAGCAAGAAGCGTACTGACTGTAATTCCAACAATAATGATGGTGAGATTAGAGTTGGTAGGCTGTATATTTTGAGTGTTTAAAGTATAAAAGATAAAGGCAATTAATACAAATGTAAACATAAGCAGCAATACAATGCTGATAAGAATAAATGCATTGACGGTCTTCTTGAATTTAATAATCCGGGTAATAAGCCCTTTAAGATTTTCTTCAATTTTGATTCTTCGGTAGTTCTGATAAAATTTCAGTACAAAATAAGCCGTAATCAGTAAGCTTAGAATTTTAATAGCAAGATAAAAATGTCCGAAGTTGTTTTCTACCTCTGTGGCTTCCTGAGCTCCCAACCTTTCAAGCACATTACGGAAGCTATCCGATTCTTCCTCCTGAAAGAAGTAAAATAACCCCAAAACTGAAAAAAACATAAACTCTACAACACTGATCCAGAAAATATACTTTACATAATTGCGTGATTTTCTGTTCAACATCCGAAGAATCTCACTGTTGTCATATTTTGGCTCTACAGGTTGTTCCTGCCAAGTCTTCTTAAAGCTATCTAAATCAAATTCAGGCATATTTTTCCATCTGTTCTTTAAGGGTTTTCTTTAATCTGTTCATTTTCACACGTGCATTGACTTCAGTGATTCCGAGGTTTTCTGCAATATCCTTGTAAGGCAGATCGTCAAGATACATCATGACAATGGCTCTTTCTATATTAGGAAGAGTCTTGATGACAGTGTACAAAAGCGAAATCTGTTGTTGTTTTTCATCATCATCTTCCACAAAATCTCTGTGGTTGATATCCAGTTCATTGGTAGGAAGGCTTTTGCTTTTTTTTCTAAAGAGGGTAATGGCTGTATTAAGCGCTACACGGTACATCCATGTTGAAATCTTGGAGTTTCCTTTGAAAGAGTCATAACTTCTCCAGAGTTGCAATACAATTTCCTGGAAAAGATCCTCTTCATCTTCCAGCGAATTGGTATATAAGCGCGATACTTTAATAATCAGGCCCTGATTATCTTTGATGAGCTGCGCAAATTCTTTTTCTCTGGAATTCATAGATGTATAATGGCACGAAGATAATAATAATGTGGTAATTGGAGAAGAATAATTATTGTGAACGGGAAGAAAGGTAAAAAGCAAAGAAAAAGAAATGGCAAAAAAACTTGAAAAAAGGATAAAGAAATAATCTGATTTGTAAAATTACCTTCTTAGCTTTCTTCGTGCGTACGCTCATTTCCTGTGAAATTTACGTATCTTTGCGCCCACGAGAAAATCGGCTTGTTGATTTCCCGTTTAAGGGAGGTAGGAAAGTCCGGACACCACAGAGCAGCAAAACGGATAACATCCGTCACCCGTGAGGGTAGGACAAGTGCAACAGAAAGCAAGTACAGTTCGGCTGTAGTGAAACCAGGTAAACTCTTTGCGGTGCAATGGTAAGTATATCGGTTCTTTTCAGTAATGGAAATAGGGGCGGCTCGTCCTGAAAACCGAGGGGTAATCAGCTCAAGTTTTGCAGCAATGTAAGACGTAGATAAATAACAGGCACTTCTTTGGAAGTACAAAATCCGGCTTATAGATTTTCTCGTTTTTTTACAATACAATTTTCTAAAGTACTTTTTCCTGAAATTATCATTGTTGCATGTGTTTGTAATATAGTGTTTTATGTTTTTATAATTCCAATATAAGATCTTTAGCAGGCTAAATAAGACCTATCAACGACTTTTATATTTTTCTGTTATCTCAAATTTGTCTTAAAGAGACAGAGATGAAAACAGAAATAACTTTACAATCAGTTCCGGAAGAAAAACCTGGCTTTATTGTTATCATACTCTATCTGGCTTTTATATACGGATTATTTTGGGTAATTAATCAAGGCCTGATCTATCTTTTCCGTGATATAACAAACGAACTATTAGTAAAAATACTCAATAATATTATATGGATAGGATATATGTTTTTACATTATAAAGTTGTAAAATATTTTCTTTATCTGATACAGAAACAAAGAAGAAGTCCTGTTATTCTTCCTGTTTTGAGTATTTCAGAAATGGGAATAAATTATTATACAGAAAGCAAGAAAACAGAATGGAAAGATATTTCAGAAATACAGATTATAGATGCGGTACTTTCTGTAACTGTGGATCTTAATCCTGAAAAAGATTTTAAACTGAACCTGTCCAAAACGGATCTTCAAAAGCAAATGACGCAGGACAGTTTTGAAAAATTACTGGAATATCATTATAAAAAAGACGTATATATTTACAATGCTCCATCATCCTGCG
Source organism: Chryseobacterium sp. BIGb0232 (assembly GCF_024810195.1). Classification (NCBI taxonomy): domain Bacteria; kingdom Pseudomonadati; phylum Bacteroidota; class Flavobacteriia; order Flavobacteriales; family Weeksellaceae; genus Chryseobacterium; species Chryseobacterium sp. BIGb0232. The sequence goes on along the minus strand of NZ_JANUEH010000001.1, from coordinate 1,258,115 downwards.
GATGTGGATGCTGATTGAATACTTGTTTTAAAAAAGCATTAATCAATTAAGATTTTAACCTATGAAACCTGAATTTACCTCCGTTTTATTGGACAATACCCAGCTTGATTATCTCCAAAACCCTTTATGGAAAAGGATTTCAGATTATCAGATTGACCAGGCAGAAGTAGTTATTCCTTTTTCCAGAAAATTGGCTCAAACTGAAGGTTGGACAAGAAGATTTTGTATGCTAGCCATTGAAGAATATAAAAAATTTGTTTATTTATGCTGTATCTCCAAAAATGGAGCATCTCCTTCTATAACAGTAGATAAAGTATGGCATCAGCATCTACTGTATACCACCGAATACTGGAAAGGATTCTGTCCGAAAATCCTCGAAAAAGAATTGCATCATTTCCCGAATGTAGGCGGAATTAATGATTATCATAAGCATCAGGACTGGTATCTGGAAACCTTAAAACTTTACATCCATATTTTTAGACAGAACCCATCCGAAATTTTTTGGAGGATTCCCAATGAAATTATACCTTTCCTGTTACCGGAAAATGAAAGTAAAATAAAAACTACCAAACAGTTTACATGGAAAAAGACCTTTGAAAATTTGCATTCAAAAGTCTTTAAATATATTCACGGTACATCGGTCTAAAAACAAATTAATTCCAAATTACTCTTCCAATAACTGTTTTTTAGACTGTTGAAGAGCTTCTTTTTCTTTTTCCGAAAGTTGAGGATACTTAAGGTCCATTTTTTCCAGAGTATCTATAATGATCTGAATTGCTGCCGTTCTGGCAAACCACTTATTGTCCGCAGGAAGCACATACCATGGAGCATGATCCTTTGATGTTTCGTTGATTGCTGTTTCATAAGCTACCATATATTGATCAAATAATGCTCTTTCCGGAAGATCTCCTGTAGAAAATTTCCAGTTTTTTTCCGGTTCATTGATTCTGTCCAATAGTCTTTTCTTTTGTTCATCCTTAGAAACATTCAGGAAAATTTTGATAATGGTAGTACCGTTTTGGGCAAGATGCTTCTCAAAATTACGGATGCTTTCATAGCGGTTTTCCCAGAATTTATTGTCAAAATCCTTTACAGAAGACCATGTTTTTTCACTTAAATTATATTCAGGATGAACTTTACAGACCAGAACACTTTCGTAATGTGAACGGTTAAAAATGCCGATCATTCCTTTCTGAGGTAAGGCCAGATAATGTCTCCACAAAAAATCGTGTGAATATTCCCTTGAGCTTGGCGTTTTAAAGCTGGTTACATTACAGCCCTGAGGATTCACCCCTCCAAAAACATGTTCTATCAGGCTGTCTTTTCCAGCAGCATCCATGGCCTGAAGAACGACCAGAAGCGACTGGCTTCCGTCAGCATAAAGCTTTTCCTGTAATTCACGAAGTTTCTCTTTTTCCTGAATTAATAATTGTGTCCCTTCTTCTTTGGTAAGCTTTCCTTTGTAAGAAGTAGAAGCTTTTTTAATTGAGAATTTTCCATTTACCCTAAAGTCATCTGAGAAATTGGTGTCCATATAATATTTTTTTATTTAAAGATAAAAGATAAAAGATAAAAGATAAAAGATAAAAGATATTGCCGTTAAAAAACAATTCCCATATGTATACCCACACGGATATCAACATCAATAGAGGTGGTTTTAGCCAAAACTCAAATATAAATATAACAAAAAAACCGCCCCAATAGAGACGGTTTCCTTATTTTTTAGTAGAGAACTATTTCGCAGCAGCCTTTTTAGCAACTTTTGCAGCTTTTTTCTCAGCTTTAGCAGCTTCTTTCTGCTCAGCAGGAGTTAATACTTTTGCTTCAGGAGCATTAGCATCTACGTTTCCTTTGATGTAGATTACACTTCTGCTGTTGGCAGGGTCATTAGAGAAAACCTCAATCATTTTGTTGAAGCCTCCTGTAAGAGCTGTGTTATATCCTACTTTGATCTTAGCAGTTTTTCCTGGCATGATCGGATCCTGGCTGAATTCAGGAGTAGTACACCCACAAGATGGTTTTACATTTGAAATGATCAAAGGCTTATCACCAGTATTTGTTACTGTAAAGAATCTTGTACCATCTGAACTAGGCTTAATATTACCGTAGTCAAAAGTAGTTTTATCAAAGGTAATAGTTTGTGCAGATGCAAGGGCAAATGTTCCGAATAATGCAATTCCTGCGATTAATTTCTTCATATTCTTGAATGTTAATATGTTTGTTAGATAAATTTTGTGAAACAAAGTTAAAAATTATTTTAATTCATGCTTAAAAATTTTTTTCTTTAGACTATTTTTGCAAATTGCAAGCCAAAGAAATAGAATTTATGCAGATTTCAGAAAAGTACAATCCACAGGAAACAGAACAAAAATGGTACAATTACTGGTTGGAAAACAAGTATTTCCACTCAGAGCCTAATGATAAACCACCATATACCATTGTTATTCCACCACCAAACGTGACAGGAATATTACACATGGGGCATATGTTGAACAATACCATTCAGGATGTTCTGGTCCGTCGTGCAAGAATGCGCGGATTTAATGCTTGTTGGATTCCGGGAACAGATCACGCTTCCATTGCTACCGAAGCTAAAGTTGTTGCTAAACTGAAGTCTGAAGGAATCAACAAGTCAGATATTACCCGTGAGCAATTCCTTGAACACGCTTGGGAATGGACTAATAAATACGGAGGAACAATCCTTGAACAGCTTAAAAAATTAGGATGCTCATGTGACTGGGACAGAACCCGTTTTACATTGGAGGATAAGCTTTCTCAGCAAGTTATCAAAAGTTTTGTAGACCTATATAACAAAGGTTTGATCTACAGAGGATACAGAATGGTAAACTGGGATCCGGAAGCGAAAACCAATATTTCAGATGAAGAGGTAATCTTTAAAGAGCAGAACGGAAAATTATATTTCCTTAAATATAAAATTGAAGGTTCAGAAGAATTCCTTTCAGTTGCCACTACACGTCCTGAAACTATTTTCGGGGATACTGCGGTATGTATCAATCCGAATGATGAGAGATATGCTCATTTAAAAGGTAAAAATGTAATCGTACCTATCGTTAACAGAGTAATCCCTATTATTGAGGATGAATATGTTGACATCGAGTTCGGAACGGGAGCTTTAAAAATTACCCCTGCACACGATACCAATGACTATGAGATTGGGCAGAAACATCAGCTGAAAATGATTGATGCGCTGGATGATGATGGTAACCTTAACGAACATGGTTTACATTATGCAGGACAAAACAGATTTGAGGTAAGAAAGCAGATCGCAAAAGAATTAGAAGAAAAAGATCTTTTACTAAAAGCAGAAGATTATGTAAATAAAGTAGGAACATCTGAAAGAACAGGGGCAGTGATTGAACCTAAAATTTCAGTACAGTGGTTCCTTAAAATGTCTGAAATTGCTAAACCTGCATTGGATGTCGTAATGGATGACGAAGTGAAATTCTATCCTGAGAAGTTTAAAAATACTTACAAATACTGGATGGAAAACATCCGTGACTGGAATATTTCCCGTCAGCTTTGGTGGGGTCAACAAATCCCTGCGTATTATTATGGGGCAGGAGATGATGATTTTGTAGTAGCTGAAACCAAAGATGAAGCTTTAGAATTAGCAAAACAAAAAACAGGAAATCAGGAGTTCACTGTAGAAGATCTTAGACAGGACGATGATGCATTGGATACCTGGTTCTCTTCATGGCTATGGCCAATGTCTGTATTTGACGGATTACTTGATCCTGAAAATAAAGATATCAACTATTACTATCCAACTTCTGACCTGGTAACAGGACCGGATATTATCTTCTTCTGGGTAGCAAGAATGATCATGGCAGGATTGGAATACAGAAAAGAAGTGCCATTTAAGAACGTTTACTTTACAGGAATTGTAAGAGATAAGCAGAGAAGAAAGATGTCTAAATCTTTAGGGAACTCTCCGGATCCGCTTGAGCTAATGGATAAATATGGAGCTGATGGAGTTCGTGTAGGAATTTTATTAAGTTCTGCAGCAGGAAATGACCTTCTTTTCGATGAGGACCTGATGCTTCAGGGAAGAAACTTCATGACGAAGATCTGGAATGCTTTCCGTCTGATCAACATGTGGAATCATGAAGATAAGCCAGCAATCGCTACAGATAACCAGGCAATCGAATGGTTCGAAAATAAATTAAATAAAACCATTGTTGAAATCAACGATCAGTTTGAAAAATTCAGAATTTCTGATGCTCTTCATTTGATTTATAAACTAATTTGGGATGATTTTTGTGGTTGGTACCTTGAAGCTATCAAGCCTAACTATGGAGAAGGTATTTCTAAGGAAGTGTATAACAAAACAATATATTTCTTTGAAGAACTGATGAAGCTACTTCATCCGTTCATGCCTTTCTTAACAGAAGAATTATGGCAGACGATTTCAGACAGAAATATTGAGGAAGCTTTAGTCGTTGCCCAGCAGAAAGAGGCTGGTGTATTTGATGAAGCTGTTATTAAAAACTTTGAAACTGCAGCAGAATTGATCTCGGGAGTGAGAAATTACCGTCAGACCAAAGGAATTTCACCAAGGGAAGCCGCTGAAATTTATACCAATGCTTCTGAATTCGCTAACGAAGCAGTGGTAAGAAAATTGGCCAATGTTTCTGAAATCCATTTCGGACAGAAAACAGATAAGCCAAGCTTTACATTCCTTGTTGGAGCAACAGAAGTTTCTATTCCTTTAAGTGAAAACTTAGATTTAGGAGAAGAAAAGGCTAAAACTGAAGAAGAATTAAAGTATCTGAAAGGATTCTTAATCTCAGTAGATAAAAAGCTTTCCAACGAAAAGTTTGTGGCTAATGCTAAACCTGAAATTGTAGAGGTAGAGCGTAAGAAACAAAAAGATGCTCTTGATAAGATTGCGATCCTGGAAGAGAAGCTGAAGACTTTGTAAATTTAAAATATAGGCAATGCATTGCTTAATAATCAGGCTGGGTACAGATGAATAACTTGTATCCAGCCTGATGGTTTAAAGAAAAGAAATAAAATGACACATATAGAAAACATAAAAAAACTATTTTCGAAGGACTTTGTAGAAAGTCCCTTGTTAGAAAGTTTTGAAGTAGGGAAGATTTATCTTTCCAGTGGGAAACTGGTGGCTTGCGATCCTTTGATCACAAATGATATGCTTCCTTTTTCTACAGAATTTCCAAAAGGAGAATTCTCTGTAATGTTGCATAAAGAAAGAGAAAGCAATTGTGTAGCCTATGCCGAAATTGTTTTCAATACTGCCGAAATTACAGATTGGAAGTTGGCTACCACTGCGGGGCAGAACATAAAAGAACTGGCAGAAGAAGAGGTTTTTGGATATCCCGTAGAAAGTGGTATGGGCTGTTTGATGGATGTGGATACCCAGAGCAGTCTTAATGAGCTGGAACAGAAACTTTATCATAACAAAGGTGCAGATTTCATGGGAATCTACGAAGAGTTTTTCCATGAGTATTTCTTCGATGAAAACGGAGCAATAGATCAATATGCATTTTTAAAACCTTCGGAAGATCATCCCGGAACTATATTCGCATTTGAGACCGGATATGGGGAAGGTTTTTATGCCAGCTACATTGCTTATGATAAAAATCAAACACCAGTGAAAATTATTACAGAATTTATTGAAATAAGTTAGGTAAAATTAATTATTTTTGGCACGGAATTTAGTCTGTTATAATTTTTAAACTAATATCAAACACAATGAATTTCTCATCAGAACAACCAAAAATTATCGTTGTAGGAAGCTCCTCAATAGATCTTGTTTTGGAAACCGATAAACTTCCTTTACCTAATGAAACAGTACTGGCTGTAAACTCAGAGAGTTATTTCGGAGGAAAAGGAGCCAATCAGGCAGTAGGAACCGCAAGATTGGGGGCAAGCGTTTATTTTATAGGTTGTGTAGGAATGGATCCTCTTGGGCAGCAAATCATGAGAAATCTGGTGGGCGAAAATGTGAATGTAGGCTTTGTACATGAAACCGATAAAGAATCAACGGGAACAGCTTATGTAACAACCTCTGAGGGAAATGCTGCTATTGTAGTAGTTCCTGCAGCCAATAAATATCTTAATAAATCTCATATTGATGAGGCTGACCGTTATTTCCATACTTCGGACCTTGTCCTTGTACAGCTTGAGGTTTCGATGGATGTTGTGGAATATACAGTGAAAAAGGCCAAAAAATATGGCAAAAAAGTAGGCTTGTACGCTTCTCCCGCTATGAGAGTAAGTGATGAAGTTCTGGAAGATGTAGATTTTATTGTAGCTAAAAGCAATGAACTGTTCATTATTTTTGGAGAAGAAAAAAGAGAAGAAGTTCTAAAAAAATACTTTAATAAGGTGTTTGTAAGGGATGATACCAATTCTACCATTTATTTTGACGGGACAGAAATGAAGTATTACAGGAAGAATAAAGAAAAGACTGTTTATAAGATGGGGATGGGAGATGCATTTACTTCAGGATTTGCAATCGCACTTTGCCATGGGAACTCTGTGGAAGATTGTGTGAAGTTTGGAAATGAGGTTTCATCGCGCGTTTCCGGAGGTAAAGGTTCACAGACCGGCCTGCCGAGAATGTCAGATTTCTTTTCTTAACGTTATTTACGGCATATCGAAAGTTTAAAACTAAGCATTAAAATATATCGAAAATGTCCACTTTTATAGTGGATTTTTTCTTTTTATCCTATGGAAAAACTAATATTTACCACAGAGGACCAAGCTTCCGTGACCGCTCATCTTTTTCAGCCTGAGAAGAATAATGGAAAGTTATTGCTGATCAACTCGGCAACCGGTGTGAAGCAGCAGGTATATTTTTCATTTGCTCAATATTTTTCTGATCAGGGGTTTACTGTAATTACTTATGATTACAGAGGAATAGGGTTGTCTAAACCTGATAATATGAAAGGGTTCCATGGATCTATGAGAATTTGGGGCTCAAAGGATTATAAAAGATTAACGACATATATTAATGATCAGTTTCCGGAATATAGGAAATTTTGCCTGGGACATTCTGTAGGGGCTTTAATTCTGGGTATGAATAAAGATTCTGAAATGTTTGAAGAATTTGTATTTGTAGGAACCCAAAACGCTTTTGTAGGAAATTTAAAGCTGAAAACGAAGATTGAGGCCTATTTGGGATTCGGTATTGTACAACCATTAACTACTTCATTATTAGGGTATTTTCCTGCAAATTGGTTCGGACTTGGAGAAAGTCTTCCGAAAAATTGTGCATATGACTGGAGAACCTTAATTTTAAACAAAAAATCAACCAACAGGCTGTTGGAGAAAATTGATGATTATTCTAAAAATTTAACGCAGAAAGTATTTGTAATTCGTGCTGAGGATGATGTCTGGCTGACAGAGAAGGGGGTTATGAGTCTTTTAAACAATACCTATCCTAATCTTAAACCTACATATAGGCTGGTAAAAACTGCAGAGTCTGAGAAAAAAGAAATCGGACACATTAATTTTTTTAGAAGCTATAATCACAAGCTCTGGAATATTATTTTAAATGAACTGATAGATTAATGAAAAGTACAATTGACAACACGGTAGAATTTGTAAAGGAAAAACTAGAGGGAGCTGAAGCAGGACATGATTGGTTCCATATTGAAAGAGTATGGAAGCTTTCCAGAAAAATAGCCGAAACAGAAGACTGTGATCCTGATGTGGTAGAACTGTCTGCATTATTACATGATATTGCAGATCCTAAATTTCATAACGGAGATGAAACGATAGCTCCTAAAATATCCAGAGAATTTTTAGAAAAACAAAATGTTCCTGATGAAACAATTGAAAAGGTTTTATTTGTAATAGAAAATATTTCTTTTAAAAACAGAAGTCAGGCACCGGAAAATCCACCTATCGAACTGAAAATTGTACAGGATGCTGACCGTATTGATGCCATTGGAGCCATTGGTATTGCCAGAACATTCAATTTTGGAGGCTTTAAAAATAATCCGATGTATGATCCCAATGTTCAGCCAGACTTAAATATGTCTAAGGAACAGTATAAAAAATCGAATGGAACAACCATTAATCATTTTTATGAAAAATTGTTGCTGCTAAAGGATCTGATGAATACTGAACATGGTAAAAAAATGGCTCAGGAAAGGCATGATTATATGCTGAATTTCCTTGATGAGTTCTATAAAGAGTGGAATGTAGATTAACATTCTCTCAAAAATTCTGAAATGAGTATCTTTGCATTATGGTATTTTTCATTCTTGTTATCTTTTGGGCGTGTATCTTTTCTTTGATTTTGTATAAAGTAAAATCAGGAAGAATGGCAAAATGGGCAAGACTGTTCCGTATTGTGACAGTAGTTTCTTCAATCTCTATTTTTACTTATTGGTTTATTAAGAAGAGTGCTGTGGCATTTGTTGATAATTCTGTAGGGTTACAGGTCATCAACAAGCTTCCACAAGCTCTGGATTTCTATCTGATCAACGTCAATAAAATTGACAAGAATACTAAGCTTGAGCCGAAGCATATCGGAAAAATACGTCCGGAATATTACAGGGTAGAATATCTGAAGATGGATAAGTCTGATGAATACTGGATTGTAGGTTATCTTGGAAAGAAGAATCTGGTTTATTTTTCACAACATTCGGTTCCTAATAAAAATATTGACCAGATTGTAGAGGTACAGAATTATATCAACCAAAGCATGAAGCTGTCCGAAGCTGCCAAAAAGCAGGTGGATTCCTATAATTATGAAAATACAAAGCTTGGAATCTGGATTACATTGGATTTTCTGCTTTTATTTCTCAACCTTGTTCTCCTTCTGAAAAAGAATAAATAAATTATATATTCTCTCACAGATTTTGCTGATCCGTTATTTGCAAAATCTGTGAGAGTTTTATTTTTAAGGATAATCTAGAATGTGCATAATTTCTTCTTTACATTCCTCAGGACATGCTTTTATTAATTTATCCATATTTTGTTTACTGATCTGATGAGGTTCTAACCATTCCGTTTTATTGGAGTTCAGACTGTGATTGTCATATACTCTTTTTATAGTATGGTCTTCATAAAAGATATATTCATCTCCAAGCCAGTTGCTGGAGACACTGATTTTACAGATTTCCTTTTTCATGTCATTTATTTTTTAAGTATACCTTATCCATACTGAATAGGGTATTACTCTAATGTATAAATTTTTCTGTTATGAAAAGGGGTTTACTGTAATTTGAGCAGTAAATTAAAATTAGTCTATTTAAAATTTTAACTAAAACAGGGTTCCTGTGCTTTCAGTGGCCATTTGCGGAATATGAATGTCTGTTTTCCATTCTTCATTCATTTGTTTGATGAAGTAAGCGGAAAGGAGGGGAGATGCTTTTTCAATATTCTGGTGAACAAAGAAATATAGATTTTGAAGACCTTCTTTTTTCCATTGGGAAAGATGTTTTAACCAATCATTCAGTCTTTCATAGTCACTTTCTGCATTGGCACCCACATAACGGATGAAGGCATTGGGGGTTGTAAGGCGCATATGAAGCATATCTCTTCTTCCTGCAGTATCTACAATAATATTTGTAATGTTATGGGCTTCAAAGAGCTCGCAGGTTGTATTCAGAATCTCCTCATCGGTAAACCATTCCGTATTTCTGAGTTCTATGGCAAGTGGAACTTCTTTAGGCCATTCCTTTACAAATTTTTCAAGTCTGTCATAATCTTTAGGTTTAAAGTTATCATGAAGCTGAAGGAAAGCCATTCCCAGTTTTTCATCAAAATTAATTATAGCTGATGCAAAATGAGTAACGGGATCTGTAACATCGATGAGTCTTCTGAAGTGAGAAACGGTATTGGTGATTTTTGGAAAGAATTTGAAATTTTCAGGTGTTTTTTCTTTCCAGGTTTTCACCTGATCCGGAGTAGGCATTCCGTAAAAGGTTGCATTTAATTCAATGGAATTAAATTGAGTGGCATAATAGGTCAGTTCATCCTTGGTTCCTTTAGGATAGAATCCTTTAAGATCTGTTTTGTTCCATTTGGCACATCCGATAGAAATATTTTCCAGACCTTTTTTATTAAGGCTTAAAATTTCTTTGGTTCTGGAGTGATCTTTGGGAAGGGTGAAGTCTATTTTTGACGGGTCTTCTACTTGTCCGAATTTCATATTAAGCGATTTTAAACTTTAAAATTAAGCATTTTTTTGCTGTAATCTTCATGGAAAGACCGAAAAAAGATATCATAAATCCCTTGTGTGTATTAAGTTTTTTTTAAGGAAATGTTAAACTTTATATCACGCTATGTTAATTGTATGTTACCATACTTCATGTTTTATCAATCTAATTTTACGACAAGTTTTGTAGCATTAAAAATTATGAAGAAAAAATTGATTTGTGCTTTTGCTTTATTATCTTTTGGATTTGCATTTTCACAGGAAACCAGCTCTAGGATTTTTGGAAGATTAAAAGGAATTTCTTCCGAGGTTACGGTAAAGGTAGTGCATGTCCCTACCAATAGTACCTTTGAAACTAAAAGTAATAATAAAGGACAGTTTAGTTTAGATAATCTTCAACCGGGAGGGCCTTATAGAATTGAGATATATGATGGTTCACAGGTTATTTATGAAAATCCTAATTTACAACTTTCTTTAGGAAGCAATGACTTGCCAATAGTAGAGATTGGCAGTAAAGAGAAGTCTATTGATGAGGTAAAGATTACTTCAAAAAAAGCTAACGTAAAATATGGAGTTGGGATCAGCCAGACGCAAATTTCAGGACTTCCAAATATTAACAGAGGAATTCAGGATGTTACCAAATTGGTTCCTCAAAGTGCCAATAACTCTTTTAATGGAACCAATTTTCGTTATAATAATGTGACAATTGATGGTTCTATCAATAATGATGCAATTGGTTTCAGTCCCTCATTAGGAGGTCAGACCAGTACTTCAGGGATGCCTGGAAGCAGTACTCGTTCTAATTCTATTAGCTTGGATGCTATTCAGGATGTGCAAGTGTATATTGCTCCTTATGATGTAAAGCTGGGAAATTTTCTTGGAGGAAGTATCAATGCGGTGACCCGAAGCGGAAGTAATGACGTAACAGGTTCCCTGTATGTGTATGGTAGAAATGCCGCAATCACAGGTAGAAACAGAGTAGGTGATAATTCCAAAATGCCAAGTGGTTTTTCCGATTTTATATATGGTGGTAGAGTGGGCCTGCCTATAGTAAAAGATAAGGTTTTCTTATTTACTAACCTGGAATATACCAAAAGGGTAGATCCGGTATTTTATAATGCCAATGATCCTAATGCACTGATAGATGAATCCGTTGCCCGGAAACTTTCAGATTTTGTACAGCAGAAATATGGATTCAATGTAGGAGGTTTTAATGGATATAATAATTTTTCTGAAAGTGCTAAGCTTTTTAATAAGTTAGATTGGAAAATCAATGATAAACATACTTTATCCATCAAAAATAATACAGTCTTTTCCCAGGCATCCAATCTTGAAAGGGATGGTGCTAATTTCAGATTTTCCAGTATGGATTTTGTGCAGAAAAATACAGCATCTACAACTACTCTTGAATTGAAAAGCCGTTTTAATGATCAATGGAACAACAATTTGGTGGTTGGGTATTCTTCTATTCATGATTATAGAGATCCCACTTCTGGTAATGCAATGTTTCCACAGGTTGAAATTACCCATAACGGTGGAACTATTTTGTTAGGAAATGACAGGGAGGCAACTGTCTTCAATATGAAACAGAAGACTTTCGAAATTACGAATAACCTAACTTATAAAACAGGGAATCATACCTTCTTGCTGGGAACTCACAATGAATTATACAATATTAATTATGGTTTTGTAAATGCTTTAAATGGAAGGATATCTTATAGATCACTAAATGATTTTTATAATGGCACTCCTGCAAGAGTAAGAGGGACATATCCTTTTGGCGGAAACAGCAGACAGGATCTTTTTGACAATCCTTATGCTCAATATAAAGTAAACCTGCTTTCATTATATCTGCAGGATGAAATCAATTGGGGAAGAGTGAGACTTTCACCGGGGGTAAGAGTAGATTATACAGATTTACCTAACAAGCCACAGCTTAGTCCGCTTGTAAACCAATCTCCTCAGGATTCTTATTTCGGAAATACTTACAACTATACTCCGTTGAGCCAGCTAACCAATAGTTATCTTAACAAGCCGACACTATCCCCAAGACTTGGATTTACCATTGATGTTACAGAAGACAGATCTATGGTGTTAAGAGGAGGTTCCGGTATTTTTGTAGGAAGAATTCCGTTTGCATGGTTAGGATACGCTTATTATAATGATGGAGTTGGTTTTGGAAGTTACGATATCAATGGACCAACAACAGCACAGATTGCTCAGTACGGAGATCCATTGGTAGGAACTAATCTTCCGAATTGGCAGAATCCAAACAAAGATCCAAAATCCTCTAAAGTACAGGTTGACCTTATTGATAATAATTTTAAAATGCCAAGAGTCTGGAGAAGTTCCCTGGCATTCGATTATACTCTTGCAGGATATAAGTTGACATTGGAAGGTATTTATACGAAAGTATTGTATGATCTGAAATTTCAGCAGGTGAATAAAACAGATAATGTAACGTATTACAGCTATGATGTGAATCATGAAATGCCAATTTACACAACCAATATCAATAGCAAGTTTTCTAACGCCTACCTTTTATCCAATACAAAAGAGGGATATCGTTACAACCTGACGGCTCAGATTTCAAAATCATATAATTTTGGATTTAATTTCTTTGCAGCCTATACGTATGGTGATGCGAAAGATATTACGAATGGTATCAGAAACTCAATGGAAAGTAACTGGCAGATGAATCAATCGTTGACACCAAATGACCCTAAGTTGACAACTTCCAATTTTGCAATCAAGAACAGAATTGTAGCTAACCTTGGATATGCGTTTAATATTTCCAAATCCAACAGATTATCTACCAATGTATATTTTAATGCACAGTCAGGAAACCCTTTCTCATGGGGATTTATAAACAGTACAATTGCCAATACGGGACAGGCTGTGGGTCTTGCTTATATCTTTAAGGATGCTGCCGAAGCTGCAAAATATATTGTTCCTATAAGAGATGGATCAGGAAACGTAGTGGTAAGTACCCAGCAGCAGGTTGCTGATTATGAGAACTTGGTTAATAATAATGACTATCTGAAATCAAGAAGAGGGAAATTTACGGAAAGAAATGGAGATACAACGCCTTGGAATATTCAGGCAGATATCAGAATTATGGATGAAATCAGATTGAGCGAGAAATCTAAAAATAATATCCAGATCTCTCTAAGTATCATCAACTTTACTAACCTCTTGAATAAAGATTGGGGGAAAGTATACTTTGTACCTAATACGTTTAATTCTACAGCAAGTGTAGGACTTACTAAAACTGGAAATATAGCGGCAGGCCAACCTTCAGCCGGAGATCCTACTTATAACTTCAAAACGCCGGGGTTACCTTATACAATTGATCAGTTTGCATCAAGATTTCAGGCACAGGTGGGGGTGAGATATAATTTCTAAATGCTATTATTTTACTTCAATATAATTCTTTTTCATAGGCTCGGAATTTTTTCCGGGCCTTTTGTTTAAAAAATAGATACATTGCTTTGATTGGGAATGTAATCAATTTAAAATGATCCCAAACTTTCGGAGTGAATGTCTCTCAAGAGTTTTTTATATTTTGAGTTGCAAATAAAAAAGCACGCCTTACGACGTGCCTTTGCTAATATAGCGTGTTTATTATTTGTAGTCTATGCTTCACAAGCTGAACATGTTACAAAGTTCACCATCATTTCTTTTGAAACGGAAGAACTTCTTTGGTAGTAAAGAGTTTTTACTCCTTTTTTCCAAGCTTCGATATAGAGATAGTTTACATCTTTTACAGGCATTGTAGAAGGAATCTGAAGATTCAGAGACTGTGCCTGGTCAATATATTGCTGTCTTTGTGCAGCCTGGGAGATAACCTCCATCGGAGAGATTTCCTTGAATGTTTTGAATACAGCTTTTTCTTCTTCGGTTAATTCAGTTAGGTGTTGTACAGAACCATGATTTAACATGATCGTTCTCCAGGTTTCCTCATTATCCAATCCTTTTTCTTCTAATAATTTAGCCAGATATTTATTCTTACGCATAAAGTTTCCTTTTGCTAAACCTGCTTTATAATAATTAGATGCGAATGGCTCAATTCCTGGAGAGGTCTGTCCTAAAATTGCAGAACTTGAAGTGGTAGGAGCAATGGCCATTGTAGTGGTATTTCTCAATCCATAACCTTTCAGTAATTCCGGTTCACCGTAAATATTAGCAAGTTCTCTGGAAGCCTGTTCTGCCTGTTCTTTAATATGTTTAAAAGCTCTTGCGTTAAACTGAGTTGCCTCAAAGCTTTCAAACGGAATCATATTTTTCTGTAAATAGGAGTGGTATCCTAAAACACCTAACCCAAGAGCTCTGTGACGCATAGCGAAGTTTCTAGCTCCTTGTAAATAATAATTCCCTTCAGTTTTTTCGATAAATTCTGATAAAACAGCATCTAAGAAATAAATAGCCAGTTTTACTGCATCCGTATCTTTCCACTCATCATATAATTCTAAGTTCATAGATGATAAACAGCAGATGAAAGATTCTTCTCTTGTAGATGGAAGCATAATTTCAGAACAAAGGTTACTTGCGTTAACAGGTAATCCTAAGTCTTTGTAAACCTGTGGCTTATTTCTATTTACGTTATCTGTAAAGAAAATATAAGGAAGACCTTTTTGCTGACGGCTTTCTAAAACTCTTGCCCAGATCTTACGCTTATCCATATCCCCATCAATCATATCCTGCATCCAGTAATCCGGAACACAAATTCCTGTGAATAGGTTTTGGATAGGGCTTCCAATATCTTTAATGGATAAAAATTCTTCAATATCACCATGGTCGATGTCCAGATAAGCAGCAAAAGCACCTCTTCTCACTCCTCCCTGAGAAACCACATCCATTGCTGTATCAAACAATTTCATGAAAGAAACTGCTCCTGAAGATTTACCATTATCTGTTACAGCAGTACCTCTGTTACGAAGTTCTCCGAAATATCCTGAAGTTCCGCCTCCGATCTTAGTCTGCATGATTACTTCACCCATTTTGTGAGTAATTCCTTCAATACTATCGGGAATGTGAACATTGAAACATGAGATAGGAAGACCTCTCTGTGTTCCCATATTAGCCCATACCGGTGAAGAAAAACTGATCCATCCTTTGGTGATCATTTCTTTGAATGCAGCTTGTAATTCAGGCTTATATAATTTTTTTGCGGCAGCGGTGGTGATTCTGTCAATGGCTCCGTCTACTGTTTCTCCTTTCAACAGATATCCTCTGTTTAGCATCTGTTCAGACTCTTCATTGAGCCACCATATATTTGAATTTTGCTCTTCCATAGATGTTATATTTTCGAATTCCAAAATGAGATAATCACTCAGGAATTTTGTATTTTTTATATTATTGATTGTAAAAATTCTACTTTGTGGGAACCGTTTAGTCCACTTTCATCTCTTAATTTTTGAAACTCTTTAAAAGATGGTACATTCAAAACCTCATGCTGAATTTCTTCATTGATGTAGTTAGAATAATGCACAAAGGTAACACCATCTTCCTTTACATACACCTTATATTCAAATATTGATTGATCCAGATTTTTAAAATCCTCTAAAAACTTTTGAATATTGGCTTTATTTGTAGGAACAAATTCAGGGTTTACGGTGTAGCTTACAATTACATTAATCATCTTTTATATTTGTGCTTATTAAGTCAACTGTGATTCTGTTTTTAATTGTATTATGGATGACGTGATAATACAGTCTGTTTTGACGCTCGCTTCGCTCGCGCCCTTAAACTAAAACAAATCGTTTGCTGTAATACTCTTATCGTGCTTCGTATAATCTACTGGTCTTTTTGCGAAGAAATCATCCATAGAGTTGGCAAAAACCTCTTCTTCAAACCATTTCATAGGGCGGTATTCCTCAGGAGAAACATTATAACGGGTTTCCATATTGATCTTCTTTAAACTGTCATCAACACGATATTTCATAAAGTTCAATAGATCTTCTCTTGAGAAAACATTTAATTCTCCAAGCTCAAAGATCCAGTCTAAGATTTCTCCTTCCAATTCTATAGATTGGTCTACCAATGTGTAGATGTCTTCAATATCTGAATCTGTCAATAGGTCGGGTTGCTCCTCACGGATTTTATTGATCAGATAAATTCCTGCATTAGCGTGAATTTGCTCATCAATAGAAGTCCATGCAATAATATTGGAAACATTCTTCATATATCCTTTGAATCTTGTGAAAGAAAGGATGATGGCAAATTGTGAGAAAAGCGATACATTTTCAATAAGGATACTGAATAATAAAAGAGAAGAAACGTATTCTTTTGGTGTTGTAGAATTGGCGTGTTTAAGAACATTTGATAAGAAATCAATTCTCTTTTTTACGGCAGGAATTTCTATTACATTTGAAAATTCTTCATTATATCCCAACACTTCCAATAAACGGGAATAAGCTTCAGAATGTCGGAATTCACATTCTGCAAAAGTAGCTCCCAGTCCATTCAATTCAGGTTTTGGCATGTGGTTGTATAGGTTTCCCCAGAATGTCTTTACAGACACCTCGATCTGTGCAATGGCTAAAAGCGCATTTTTCACAGCATGCTTTTCATGTGGTTCCAACTGCGAATGAAAATCTTGTACATCTGCAGTAAAGTCCACTTCTGAATGTACCCAGAATGATTTGTTGATAGCTTCTACAAATTGCAGAACCTCCGGGTATTCAAATGGCTTATAGCTTACTCTCTTATCAAAAATTCCCATATTAAATATCTTTATAATTAAATAATTCAGATCTCTGTGGATAATGTTCAGAAGAAGTGTAACTTTTTGTTTTTGTGATGGTTGTGAATTTAAGTTATTCACACTGTAAGTTTTCTTTTCTGAGCAAAATCTAATGACAAAGTTCGAAAAAAAGAACTGATTTTGAAAGAGGTAAATACTAATAGGCTGACTTTTAGCTGTAAAAGTTTTCCACATTTACATGAAACTGGCACAGATAATAGGCTAGAAGGCAATATAGGGGATAAATACATGGAAAACTTAAGTTACAGTTAAACAAAATTTATTAACCTGCTTTAAATAAAGGATTAAAGGGTTAAACAAAAAAATATTTGAATAAATTTTCAATCTTGTAACAATTTGAAATTATCATCTACTTATTGGGTATAAAACATACATCACTTAATGTTAGTAATTCAGGATTTACATAAGTCATACGATACAGGGAAAAGCAAACTTCATGTTTTGAAGGGGATCAATCTGAATATTTCAGAAGGAGAGTTTGTTTCCATTATGGGAAGTTCAGGTT
This sequence comes from Chryseobacterium sp. BIGb0232, assembly GCF_024810195.1. Taxonomy (NCBI): domain Bacteria; kingdom Pseudomonadati; phylum Bacteroidota; class Flavobacteriia; order Flavobacteriales; family Weeksellaceae; genus Chryseobacterium; species Chryseobacterium sp. BIGb0232. The sequence goes on along the minus strand of NZ_JANUEH010000001.1, from coordinate 1,240,685 downwards.
CCGGAAAGTCTACCCTTCTTAATATCATTGGGATTCTGGATGAAAAAGATTCAGGAACCTATGAATTGGATGGTGTTCCTATTGAGCATTTATCAGAAGTGAAAGCGGCAGAATACAGAAGTAAGTTTTTAGGGTTTATTTTTCAATCCTTTAATCTTATCAGCTATAAGACAGCCCTGGAAAATGTAGCTCTTCCTCTATACTATCAGAACGTACCGAGAAAAGAAAGAAATCAGAAAGCCATGGAATATCTGGAGAAAGTAGGTCTTGCACAATGGGCCAATCACCTTCCCAATGAACTTTCTGGAGGACAGAAACAAAGGGTCGCGATTGCAAGGGCTCTTATCACAAATCCGAAAGTGGTATTGGCAGATGAACCTACCGGAGCATTGGATTCCAAAACCACCCATGATATTATGAAGCTTCTTCAGGATATTAACAATGAAGGAAAAACTATCATTGTGGTAACCCACGAACCGGATGTAGCCGCACAGACAAAAAGAAACGTAGTCCTGAAGGACGGTATCATTGAAAGTGATGAGTTTATTAAGCAGATTGTACTTTAGACAATTTGAAAATTTGGAAATGAGATAATTTGAAAATTGAATGACTTTATTCTTTTAATTTTTCAATCTTTTAATATTAATAAAAATGTTTGACCTAGATCGTTGGCAGGAAATATTCAGTTCTATCCGTAGTAATGTACTTCGGACGGTACTTTCGGGATTTACGGTAGCCTTGGGACTGTTTATTTTTATTGTTCTTTTTGGAATAGGAAAAGGGCTTCAGAATGCTTTCTCGGAAGGATTTGCAGGAGATGCCAAAAACCTGATTACCATTTATACAGGAAAAACTACCTTAGCTTATAAAGGATTACAATCCGATAGAAATGTTAGTATGAACAATGATGACTACGATTTTCTTGTCAATGCAGATAAAGAAAATGTAGGAGCATCCAGTCCAAGATATGCGACCAATTTAATGGTCAAATATGGCAAAGAAAGTGGACTTTATCAGGTACATGGTGCAGAGCCGGGAGAACAGGTTATTGAAAACAGAAAGCTAGTTGATGGACGTTACATTAATTCTTTCGACTTAGCCAGAAAACAGAATGTAGCGGTTATCGGAAGAATGGTTCAGAGAGACCTTATTAAAAACGGAGGTTCTATCGGGAAAGAACTGGATATTAACGGAACAATGTTTAAAGTTGTTGGGGTATTTTCAGATGATGGCGGGGACAGAGATGAAAGACACATTACCGTACCCATTACCACTTTACAGCAGATGAAAAAAGGGTCTGATACCGTGAATACGGTTTATATAGCCTATAATGATAAACTGCTCAACCCTCAGGATGCAATCAAGTATGGAGACGAGCTGAGAGATAAACTGAAAGCAAGGAAAAATGTTTCTCCTGATGACGAAAATGGAGTTCGTGTATGGAATAATGCCAAGAATATGAATGATACATTCACCTTTATGGCGGTTCTTACTGCAATCGTAGGGTTTATTGGACTGGGAACATTATTAGCGGGAATTATCGGGATCAGTAATATCATGGTTTATATTGTAAAAGAAAGAACCAAGGAAATTGGAGTACGAAAAGCTATTGGAGCCAAACCGGCAGGAATTGTTGCCCTTATTGTTCAGGAAAGTGTCGTGATTACTGTAGTCTCCGGATTTGTGGGAATAGGAGTGGGTGTTTTAACATTAAGCCTGATTGGTGACAGCCTTGAAGAATTCTTCATTAAAAGTCCGAGTGTAGGTTGGGGATCCATCTTTATGGCATTTATAGCATTAGTTTTCTCCGGATTGATCGCAGGGTTTGTTCCGGCATACAGAGCTTCAAGAATTAAACCGATTGAAGCATTGAGAACAGAATAGTAATTGAAAATAAGATAATCTGTAAATGTAGTAATGACAGCTATTTACTCTTTTACAACTATTAATAATTTATAATTCAGAAAGGTGAATATCATATTTAAAAAAGATACTTGGCAGGAGATCTATTATTCATTGAGAAATAATAAGCTCCGAACATTTCTTACCATGATTGGGGTAGGATGGGGCATGTTTTTATATGTGAGCCTTCTTGGGGCAGCAAAAGGGATGGAGAATGGTTTTGATAAGTTGTTTTCCGGGTTTGCTACCAATTCCATTTTCCTGTGGGCACAGAAAACATCTATTCCGTATGAAGGGTTTCCGAAAGGAAGAGATGTTCATTTGAACTTACCGGATATGGAAATGCTGAAAAGAAAAGTAATCGATATTGATTATATATCACCTCAGAATGCAAGAGGAAGTTTTACAGGAACACCTGGGGAATCTATGTCAAGAAACGGGAAAAGTGCTACTTACTCTTTGACGGGAGATTATTCTGTAGGAAACAAGATTTCAGAAAAGAAGCTGATTTTCGGACGTTATATCAACGATGCAGATGTTTCCGGTAACAAAAATGTGGTAGTGATCGGAGAAGAGATTTATAAAAACTTTTTTGATTCCAAGAAAAAAGAAGATCCTATAGGGCAGTCTATCAATATAAAAGGAATATTCTTCAATGTAATTGGTGTTTTCAGAGTAAAAAAAGGAGGTGGTTTTGAAAATGATCAAACAGCATTTATTCCACTATCCACTTATACTAAGATGTATAATGCGGGAGAGCAGATTGATATGTTTGCTATTGTCAGTAAACCTAATGCCAACGTTAATGGAGTAGAAGAAGAAGTAAAGCAGGTTTTGAAGGTGAAAAATAAAATTTCCCCTGAAGATACCAATGCCTTTGGAAGTTTCAACTTAGGAAAAGAATTTAAAAAACTGACAGGTTTCCTTACAGGGATGCAGCTTTTAACCATTATTGTTGGAACATTAACGATCCTGGCAGGAGTTATTGCCATTTCAAACATTCTTTTGATTACTGTAAAAGAAAGGACAAAGGAAATAGGCATCAGAAGAGCATTGGGAGCCAAGCCTGCTGAAGTAAGAAACCAGATCCTGCTGGAAAGTGTTGTGATTACACTCTCTTCCGGGTTGCTGGGATTTATGTTTGGAATCTTTGTGCTGATGATCTTAAATATGGCCACGCAGGGACAGGACTCGTTTCCTTTCTATAATCCAACGGTAAACTACGGAAACGTATTTGCTGCCATGGCTGTAATGGTTATATTAGGATTGATTATTGGGATGATCCCTGCGCAGAGAGCAGTGAAAATCAGGCCGATTGAAGCATTAAGAACAGAATAATAATTTGAAAATCAAATAATTTGAGTATTTAAAAATATAAAAGTATCATCTTGTAATTTTTAAATCATTCAATCTTTTAATAAAAAATAAACTATACATATGAAAAAGAAATTCACTTGGAAAAAAGCCATTTATATTGTATTGGGGCTTTTATTTGCAGTGGCATTGTTCTCAGGGATCGGTTATCTGGTAAAATCGAATTCCCAAGAAGGCGAGGCTTTCCTTACCCGTAAACCCAGTATTCAGAATATGGATGATAAGGTAATGGCCACCGGAAAAATTGTTCCAAAGGAAGAAATTGAAATTAAGCCCAATATTACAGGGATTATCGATAAAATTTTAGTAAAAGAAGGAGATAAAGTAGAAGTAGGCCAGCTCATTGCTACTGTGAAAATTGTACCAAGTATTTCCGAAGTAAACGCTGCTCAGCAGGAAGTTCAGAATGCACAGATTCAGATCAGCAATGCGCAGATGAATGTAGGCAATATGCAGAAGCAGTTTGAAATGCAGGATAAACTGTATAAGCAGGGAGTAGCTTCTAAACAGGAGTTTCTTAATGCCCAGCAGCAGCTTTTCTCTCAGCAGCAAACTCTTAAAAATTCTCAGCAACAGCTGAATACAGCACAGAAAAGATTACAGATTGCGAAAACCGGTGCTACTCCTGAACTTCAGGGTCAAGGTCTGGCTACTACGCAAATCCGTTCCAAAGCTTCAGGAACAGTTCTTGAGGTTCCTGTAAAATTAGGAAGCCAGGTAATTGAAGCGAATAACTTTAATGCCGGAACAACAATCTGTTCCGTAGCAGATCTGAATTCTCTGATCTTTAAAGGAGAGATTGATGAAGCTCAGGCTGGAAAATTAAAGCAGGGTATGGATATGAACATTGTAATTGGTGCTTTACAAAACAAAACTTTCCCTGGAAAACTGACCATGATTGCTCCAAAAGGAAAAGATAATGTAGGAACAATCAAGTTCCCAGTTGAAGGTAACGTAGAAAACCCTAACAATGAATATATCAGAGCAGGATTCTCTGCTAACGGAGAAATTGTATTAAGCTCTCAGAAAAATGCTTTATTACTGGACGAATCTTTAGTTCAGTATGAAAAAAAGCAAGGGAAAGATGTTCCTTTTGTAGAAGTAAAGCAGAAAGACGGAAAGTTTAAAAAAGTATATTTAAAACTTGGGGCTAGTGACGGAATTAATGTTCAGGTTCTTCCGGGATCTGATATTACCAAAGATTCTGAAATAAAAGTTTGGAACCCGTCAGATAAAGACAAAGAAGAATTGAAAGAAAAATCAAAAGCAAAATAATAAACTACACTATACATTTTAAACTGTTAGATCCCGGAGATATATTCTTCGGGATTTTTTATAGAATAGTAAAGGTATCATATCTCCCAGCATATAGTTTCTAATATTTTTTCATCTTTAAAATGTAATAGATCAGAAGTTTAAAATGTCTTATTTTTAGTTTTAAAATATAGCCATGAAGAAAAGCAGCCTTATTCTTATTATTTTTATCATCGTCAAATTTATTCTTCAATATTCGCTGATAAGTCCTGAATACGACCTGCAACGAGATGAATATTTACATTTGGACCAGGGGAATCATCTTGCCTGGGGCTATATTTCCGTTCCTCCTGTAAGTTCATGGATATCATGGCTGATAAAGGCATTAGGTGATTCTGTATTTTGGATTAAATTTTTTCCGGCTTTATTCGGAGCATTAACAATAGTTGTTGTCTGGAAAGCTATTGAAGAATTAAAAGGTGGCCTTTTTGCTTGTCTTCTTGCATCATTGGGACTGTTGTTTTCCTCATTACTTCGTTTGAACATGTTGTATCAACCCAATTCATTAGATGTTCTTTTGTGGACTTCCTTTTTCTATATTCTGATAAAATATGTCAATACTGAAAAAATAAGTTGGCTGTATTGGGGTGGTTTCATTTTCGCGATTGGAATATTGAATAAATACAATATCGTTTTTCTTGCATTAGGATTTATTCCAGCTCTTTTAATGACTAAGCAAAGAAAGATTTTTGCAAATCCTCATACATATGGCGCTTCACTTTTAGCCCTAGTGATTATTTTTCCCAATCTCATCTGGCAGTATAATAATAATTTTCCGGTAGTTCATCACATGAAAGAGCTTTCCGAATATCAGTTAGTAAATGTCAATAGGTTTGACTTTTTGAAATCTCAGTTTTTATTCTTTATCGGGGTAACTTTTGTTATTCTGTTTGGTTTTTATGCTTTGTTGTTTTATAAATCTTTCGAAAAAATTAGGTTTTTCTTTTGGGGATATATGATCACCATATCTGTATTTATGTTTTTTAGAGCAAAAGACTATTATGCTGTAGGTATTTACCCTATTTATATAGGTTTCGGGGCTGTTTACCTTGAGGAAATTTTAAAAAGCGGATGGAAGAGGTTTCTCAAACCTATTTGTATTTTACATCCTATCCTTTTGTTTTTGCCAATATACAATCTAGCATTTCCTAATAAACCTCCGGAATCTATAGTTCAGAATCCAGATTCTTATAAGAAATTTGGACTCTTGCGTTGGGAAGATGGTAAAGATCATTCTTTACCTCAGGATTTTGCAGACATGTTGGGCTGGAAAGAATTAGCTCAAAAAGTAGATAAAGAATATTCTAGACTGTCAAAATCCGGAAATACCTTAGTGCTTTGTGATAATTATGGGCAGGCAGGAGCTATTAATTTTTATTCAAAAAAAGGAGTGAAGGCCGTTTCATTCAACGCAGATTATATCAATTGGATGGATTTAAGTAAGAAGTATAAAAATCTGATTAGAGTTAAAGATACTCCAGAAAATGAACTCCAAAAAACCGGAGCTTTTTTCAATTATTCGATACTGGCGGATTCTGTCACTAATCCATATGCAAGAGAAAAGGGAACTGTTATTTTTAGTTTTGAAGATGCAAAAATTGACATACGCAGAAGACTTCAGAATGAAATAGATGAAGTGAAAAGTAGAAATTAACGAACATATAGCTGTAGTTGAGTCTAATAGGTTTAAGGGATTCGAAAAAAAAAATGTTTAAGTCAGGTTAATTTTTAGAATAGTTTATTCTTGAGGTTTATGATTAATGAATGTTGTTGAGAATAGTATGTTTTATATATTATTTATTTCTGATTTGTTATATCCTTTAGTTTTGATTTAATATTGTGAATAGGTTTTATTATTTTTAATTTCACCTAAAAACATAATATGAAAAATTTAATTTTAATATTGGGCCTTCTGATATTATTTTCATGCCAGGGAAATAAAGAGAAGACAGAAACCGATATTCCTTTAATTCCAATGTTTACCGAGTTGCAAAATAAAGCAAAAGCTATATTTGGTGCTTTACCTGGCTTCGTGGATAATCCAATCAGTCCTATAAGTGACGAAAAAGTACTATTGGGAAAAGCATTGTATTTTGATCCTATCCTTTCGAAGAATGGAACCCAAAGTTGTAATACATGCCATAATCTAAACACCTATGGAGTGGATAATAAAGCTTTTTCTCCTGGAGACGCTAAAGGATCTGTAGGAGTAAGGAATTCACCTTCTACTTTGAATGCAGCGCTTCATACAGCACAATTTTGGGACGGAAGAGCAAAGTCTCTTGAAGAACAAGCTGGCAAGCCTATCCTAAATCCTATAGAAATGGGAATTCCTGATGAAAATTTTGTTATTGAAAGACTTAAGAAAAACGAAAAATATCAAAAAATGTTTGCCACTGCTTTTCCAAAGGATAAGAGTCCCATCAATTGGGATAATCTTACCAACGCAATTGGAGCATTTGAAAGAAAGTTAATAACTCCTTCCCGTTTTGATAAATACATTGAGGGAGATAATAATGCTTTAACAGATAAAGAAAAACTTGGACTTCAAAACTTTATTGATGTGGGATGTATTACTTGTCATACTGGTCCGGCTTTAGGAGGTAATTCTTTTCAGAAATTCGGAGTATATAAAGAATATTGGAAGGAAACTAAAAGTACTAAAATTGATGAAGGTAAGTCGGCTATTAGTAAAAATGAAGCCGAAAAATATATGTTTAAAGTTCCTTCTTTGAGAAATGTTACTAAAACCTCACCTTATTTTCATGATGGGAGCGTGACAGATTTGAAGGAAGTCATCAGAATAATGGGTAAAATACAATTGGATAAAGAATTAACATCAGAGCAAGTCGATAATATATATGCTTTTTTTGAATCATTAACAGGTGAAGTTAATCCTGAATTAGCAAAAGCACCTTAATCTTTTGAACAGATATTTTGTCAAAAAATAATTCCTGAATTCAGATGTTCAGGAATCATTTTTATTTATTAATTATTTAATGCAATAAAGTTGCGTTAAATGATTTTTATTGTAATTTTGTATATCAATAAATTATATCCCGACAGAAAGTATGCAAAACAAAAAAATGGATGTTATTATCATAGGAGGGAGTTACTCCGGATTATCTGCAGCAATGGCATTGGGTAGATCTTTGAGAAACGTGTTGATTATAGATCACGGAAAGCCATCTAACAGACAGACTCCGCATTCCCATAATTTTATTACCCATGATGGAAAAACTCCAAAAGAAATCAGAGAACTAGCGAAAAAGGATGTAGAAAAATATAAGACGGTACAGTTTTATGAAGGTGAAGCTAAGAAAATAGAGAAAAATGGAGATGTCTTTTGTGTTGAGTTGTTTTCCGGTGATGAGTTTTATGCTAAAAATATTATTCTGGCTTCCGGAGTAAAAGATATGATGCCGGATATTCCAGGATTTTCAGAATGTTGGGGGATTTCTGTCATCCATTGTCCCTATTGTCATGGTTATGAAGTAAGAAATGAAATAACAGGCATTTTAGCAGACGGTGACTTAGCTTTTGAATTTTCAAAGTTGGTCTTTAATTTGACAAAAGAGCTCACCTTATTCACTAATGGGAAAACAAAGCTTACCCATAAACAGGTTGAAAAGTTAAAACAGAATAAGATCAATCTTAATGAAGAAGAAATAGAGAATATTGAACATGAAAATGGGTATATTCAAAAAATAATTTTCAAAGATGGTAGCGTTGCACCTTTAAAAGCCTTATATGCAAAAATCCCTTTTGAGCAGAATGTTGATGTATCAGAATTAGGCTGTGAGCTAACAGAATATGGGTTTATCAAAGCAGATTTTATGCAGAAAACGTCTGTTCCCGGAGTTTTCGCTTGTGGAGATAATGTAACGATGATGAGGTCTGTAGCCAATGCCGTTGCACAGGGTAATTTAGCAGGAGCTGTTGTGAATAAAGAGCTTTCTGAAGAGGAGTTTTAAAGATTTACCTTATACAATCTGAGGATATAAATGATTTGATTGTTTTTCCGTCTTTTTATTGTTTAGTGTTTAAAAATCATCCTTGTCAATACTAAAATCTCAACGAAAAATCCGTATATTTGGGGTGAAAAATTTCAAAAACTAAAAGTAAAATGGATATTATTTTTGACCTGATTGAAAAGGAAAGACAAAGACAAGCCCATGGATTAGAGCTTATCGCATCGGAAAATTTTGTTTCTGAAAATGTGATGAAAGCAATGGGAAGTGTACTGACAAATAAATATGCTGAAGGCTATCCCGGGAAAAGATATTACGGAGGATGTGAAGTTGTGGATGAGGTTGAAACCTTAGCGATCAACAGAGCAAAAGAACTTTTCGGAGTAGATTATGTAAACGTTCAGCCGCATTCCGGATCTCAGGCAAATGCAGCCATATATCTTGCAGTTTTGAAACCAGGAGATAAAATCATGGGAATGGATCTTTCAATGGGAGGACACCTTACCCACGGTTCTGCAGTAAACTTCTCAGGAATTCAGTATGAAGTAGTTTCTTACGGAGTAGAAAGAGAAACGGGTCTTATCGACTACAACCAAATGAGAGAAGTTGCTTTAAGAGAAAAACCTAAAATGCTGATCGCTGGATTCTCTGCTTATTCAAGAGATCTTGATTATGCTAAATACAGAGAGATTGCAGATGAAATCGGAGCAACACTTTGGGCTGATATTGCTCACCCTGCAGGTTTAGTAGCTAAAGGATTATTGAATTCACCATTTGAACACTGTCACGTAGTAACTACGACTACTCACAAGACTTTAAGAGGTCCAAGAGGAGGAATGATCATGATGGGTAAAGATTTTGAAAATACTTACGGTCATAAAACTCCAAAAGGAGAAACAAAAATGATGAGCCAGGTATTGGATGGTGCTGTATTCCCTGGAATTCAGGGAGGTCCGCTAGAGCACGTAATTGCCGGTAAAGCTGTTGCTTTCGGCGAAGCTTTGGATGGTCAGTTTGAAACTTATGCAAAACAGGTTAGAGCTAATGCTCAGGCATTATCAAAAGCAATGATCGACAAAGGATTCGATATCGTGAGCGGAGGTACAGATAACCACTTAATGTTGGTAGACCTTAGAAATAAAGGCGTAAACGGTAAAGAAACAGAAAAAGCATTAGTACTTGCTGATATTACATGTAACAAAAACATGGTTCCTTTTGATGATAAGTCACCATTTACTACATCCGGTATCAGATTAGGAACAGCTGCTATTACAACAAGAGGACTTAAAGAAAATGATATGGAAACTATTGCAGGATTAATCTCTGAAGTAGTAGATAATATCAAAAATGAAGAAGTTCTTGCATCGGTAAGAAAGAAAGTAAATGAATTAATGGAAGGAAAAGCATTGTTCAACTACTAATATAAAATATAATATAGTATAAAGAATGGGCGGAAGCTCATTCTTTTTTTATTCATATGGAAAAGAAATCTTTTACTTTTGTTGAAATCAAGCAGAAACTGGTCAGCTATTGTGTGTATCAGGATCGTTGTCATGCTGAAGTGGAACAGAAAATGAGGGAATTTCTGCTGATTGAAGAGGCTAAAGAAGAAATTATTCTCTATCTGATGAAAGAAAATTATCTCAATGAGGAAAGGTTTACCAGAAGCTATATCCGAGGCAAATTTTATATCAAACATTGGGGAAGAAATAAGATCAGAATGAATCTGAAGCAAAAGCAAATCTCTGAAAAACTGATCAATATGTGTTTTGATGAAATCTATGAAGATGACTATACCAAAACGATCACAAGAATCTACGAAGATTACTCTTCTAAACAAAAAGGACTGCAGGAATATCAGAAAAAAGCGAAGACCATAAAATATTTGATGAGCAGAGGTTTTGAATATGAGAAAATAAATGATATTTTTGACTGAAAAATTTGACCAAAACACCAAAACGCAAAAAGCTTGGAAGAAAAGAAGATTTGGCTGTCACCTCCCCACTTAGGAGGAAATGAATTGAAATATATACAAGATGCCTTTGATACCAATTGGGTATCTCAATATGGTTCAAATATAGATAGTTTTGAGAGAACACTTGAAAACTATCTTGGAAATAATTCATTTGTAACGGCTTTGTCTTCAGGAACAGCTGCAATACATTTAGCCTTGCGATTATTGAATGTTCAGGAAGGTGATTTTGTTTTGTGCCAGTCATTTACATTTGTTGCTTCTGCTAATCCCATTCTTTATCAAAAAGCCATTCCTGTTTTTGTAGATAGTGAATCCACTACCTGGAATATTTGTCCAAACGCATTGGAGGATGCCATTAAATATTGCTTGAAGCAAGGAAAAAAGCCCAAAGCAATTATTACTGTTTCTCTATATGGGATGCCATTTATGGTAGATGAAATTCTAGAAATATCACAAAAATATGAGATTCCGATTATTGAGGATAGTGCCGAAGCATTAGGAAGTAAATACAAAAATAAACCTTGCGGAAATTTCGGAGACTTATCAATTATTAGTTTTAACGGAAATAAGATTATTACAACCTCTGGTGGCGGAATTCTTATATCAAGAGATCGGGAATCTAAAAACCAAATACTTTACTTTGCTACGCAGGCAAAAGAAAACCGAGATTATTATAGTCATTCAGAAGTTGGATACAATTATAGAATGAGTAATATTTCGGCAGGAATAGGAAGGGGGCAGCTGGAAGTTTTAGAAGACAGGATAATAAAAAGAAGAGAGAACCATCGATTCTATCGTGATATTTTTGAAAAATATGAAGAAATTGATCTCTTAGAAGAACCTAATGAAGATTTCTTTTCAAATTATTGGCTGAATACAATCACTTTTGAAAAAAAGGATTCGAAAATTACAAAAGAAAAGTTAAAACAAGTATTTTCTGAAAGTAATATAGAGACCAGATACTTGTGGAAGCCGATGCATCTTCAGGTATTATTTGAAAAGTATAAATTTTTTGGCAGTAATGTTTGTGGTATACTTTTTGACAAGGGTTTATGTCTACCATCCGGGACTAATCTGACTGATGGGGATAAAGATAAAATAAAGAATATCCTGATTAATCTCAAGGATTAGATTTATTTTTTTCAGATTTAGGGAATTGATGAGATTTTATTTTAATTTTGCATGATCCCTAGAAATTGATATTAATTTAATAAAGGGGTTTTGTACCGAATAATAATATGAACACAAATAAAGACAATGTATAATTCTTTCAGAAAAAAAATATTTGGAGGAGATAATGTTGTCAATCTCTCAGATGTAAGATATCTTCCCAGATGGATAATACTCATAATAGATATTATTATTCTGGTTATATCCTTATTTCTTTCAACGTATATTATCGAAAAAATCACTCAAAAAGAGTTTATTTACCATGAAGATAAAAGTGTAGTTTTTGCTTTTATTATACTGGTGAATACAATCTTTATGTATCTTTTTAAGACTTATGCAGGGATTATTAGGCATTCTACTTTTATAGATTTATTTAAGCTTCTTATTTCATGCTTTTGTACCATGTTTGTTGTAGCTACAATCAATATGACGTATTTCTGGGTGACGGGAGGTAAATTTATTCTAACTCCCTATCTGGTTTTATATTTTGTAATCTCTTTTATGGGATTATTTCTCTTTAGACTTTATGTCAAAGAGTTTTTTCACATTGTAAGAGAATATAGAAGAAGTGCTTTGAAAAAAAGGATTTTAGTACTGGGTATTGATGAACAATCTATTGCTATTGCCCGAGCTATTTTGGATAATCCAAATCTGCCTTACCAAGTAGTGGGTTTTTTGACTCAGCGGACAGATTCAAAGAGAGCTTCACTTCTTGGAAAACCAATCTATGCAAAAGAAAAGATTGAAACCAGTACAAAAGATGATCTTGTTATAGATGGGATTATTATTGTCAAGGAAATGATGGCAAAGGATGAAATGAATTCCTGGGTCAATTTATTTCTGGAAAAAGATCTGAATGTATTTAAGGCCCCTTCTGTTCAAAAATTAAGAGATAGTGATTTAGGAGGATCAATACGAAACCTTCAGATTGAAGATTTACTTAACAGAAAACCTATAAAGATAGAAAACGAAGAAGTTAAGAGCAGACATTATGGCAAAACTGTTTTAGTTACAGGTGGAGCTGGGTCTATTGGTAGTGAAATTGTCCGACAGGTAGCCCAATTTACTCCCTCATTAATTGTTGTACTTGATCAGGCCGAAACACCATTGTATGATATTGAACTTGAAATGAAGGAGAAGTTTCCTCATATCAGATTTAAATTTGTTCTGGCTGATGTTTCTAATATGAATAGGGTGGAAACATTATTTCAAACCTATAATTTTTCGATGGTATACCATGCGGCGGCATATAAGCATGTACCTTTAGTTGAAGATAATCCTAATGAAGCAATTCGCGTAAATGTTTTGGGGTCAAAGAATATCGCTCTTTTATCAAGCCGATATAAGGTTAATAGATTTGTTATGATCTCTACAGATAAAGCTGTGAATCCTACAAATGTAATGGGAGCATCAAAAAGAGCTGCTGAATTATTTGTACAGTCTTTACAACATACTGAGGGAAATACTACAAAATTTATTACGACAAGATTCGGAAATGTTTTGGGGTCAAATGGTTCTGTTATTCCTCACTTTAAAAAGCAAATAGAAGCTGGTGGCCCGGTAACGATTACCCATCCTGATATTGTAAGATATTTTATGACGATTCCTGAAGCCTGTGAACTTGTTCTTCAGGCTGGAACAATGGGACATGGAGGGGAGATCTTTGTATTTGATATGGGAGAACCTGTAAAGATTTTAGATTTGGCCAACAGAATGATAAAGTTATCTGGATTTGAACCCAATATTGATATTAAGATTATTTATACAGGGCTTAGACCAGGTGAAAAGCTATACGAAGAGCTATTAAGTGATAACGCAAAAACTCTTCCCACTCACCATGATAAAATTATGATTTCTAAGGATCCTATTATATCATTTTCAGAAATTGATGATCTTGTTAGTTTGATCACTGAAGCATCCATAATGAAAGAAAAAGTAGAGGTGGTGAAAATTTTAAAACTCATAGTTCCTGAGTTTAGAAGTAATAACTCCATCTATGAGGTTTTAGATAGGTAAAAAAAAATATAAATGTATATTTGTACAATTTTAAAATATGAAAAGTAAAATAATAGGAATGTTTTGTATTTTCTTATTGATTTCTTGTAAGGTCAATGAGAAGGCAAAAAATGATTTAAACTATATGCAAAATATAGAAAATGTTGCTATAGAATCATCTACGAAAAATTCAAACTCTACAATACAGTCAGGTGATCAATTAGTTATTCTTATTACTGCTAAGGATATGGATGTTGTAAAAGCATTTAATCAAAATTATTCATCTTCCGAACTTATTCAGACAAATACCTTTGCCGGAGGTAATACTCCTAATCAAGGCTTAACAACTATCTCTGGGCCTACTTATATTGTAGATTCTAAAGGTGAGATAGATTTTCCTATAGTAGGAAAGCTTAATACAACAGGAAAAACATTATCTGAATTTAAAGATATATTGAGATCAGAAATGACCCGATATGTTATTAATCCAACTGTAAATATTAGATTAGCTAATTTTAAAATTACAGTTTTAGGAGAAGTTACGAGACAGGGAGATTATGTGGTTTCCAACGGACAGGCTACTATTCTTAATGCCCTTGGTATGGCTGGTGACTTAACAGCATATGGTAAAAGAGATAATATACTGATCATCAGAAATGAAAACGGGGAGATAACACATGGTAAAATAAATCTTCAGGATGCCAATCTAATTAATTCACCTTATTATCATTTAAAACAAGGAGATGCTATTATTGTAGCGGCAAGTAATACAAAAGATTTAGCCTCTAAACAAAACCCAAATACAGGATTATATTTAACAGCTGCTTCAATTGCTATAACAGCAGCAGCAGTTGTTGTAAGTTTAATCAAGAAGTAAAAAATTAATGGACAACCAAAAAACTATGCATTCCTCAGAAGTAGAAAATTCAAATAATATTAATGAAATCATTAAGCCCTATTTAAGAAAGTGGAAATGGTTTATTATTTCAATGCTTTTATGTGTTATTGCTACTTACTTTGCTTTGAAATTTATTACTCCTGTTTATAGTATAGAAACTACAGTTCTTATAAAGGACTCTAAAAATACTCCTGCTGCCGGAAGTGAAATGGGCATACTCCAAGATTTATCCGGATTTGGAGGAATGAAAACTAATAGCATTGATAACGAGATTGAGGTTTTTAAATCTAAAAAACTCATGAGAGATGTTGTAAAATCTTTGAATTTACAGGCTGATATTATTGCAGAAAAAAAGATCGGAAGTGTTGAATTATACAAGCAATCATCTCCGGTACTTGTTAAATTAGTTTCAGAAAAATCATTGGCGGAATTTCCAAAAGTACCTATCAATTTAAAGATAAAAGGAGATCAATTATATCTTACCTCAGAAGAACTTAATAAAGAAATTGTTTCCAGTTTTGGTAAGACTATTAATTTACCGTATGCTACAATTATTATTCTGAAGAATAACGAGTTTAATCCGTTATTAACTAAGGATATAAATACAAAAGACCTGAAGCTTAGAATATTCCCGATGGAAGCTAAAGTTTCTTATTTGCAAGGTATTTCTAAAATTGGTACTGTAAGTAAAGATGCTACTGTTTTGGGATTATCAATGACTTATCCGCAACGTGAAAAAGCTATTGATATTTTGAACGCACTGGTTATTGCTTACAATAATGATGCTATTACTGATAAAAATCTTGAATCTAAGAAAACCTTAGATTTTATAGAAGACAGAATAAAAAAACTTTCTACTGAACTAGGTGATGTAGAAAGCCAGAAAGAAAATTTTAAAACAAAAAATAATCTTACTGATCTTGAAACGGAAGCCAGAATAAACCTTGAAAGTTCTGCAGCGGCAAGAAGTAAACAACTTGAACTTGATGCTCAATTGGAATTAACCAATTCTTTAATTGGATTTGTTTCCAGGCAAGGTCAATTTCAGGTTCTTCCATCTAATGTAGGCCTAAATAGTCCAGAAGCTAGTTCTGGGATTTCTACTTATAACCAGCTGGTAATGCAGCGTAATAGATTGTTGGAATCTGCAACCCCTGAAAACCCTGCTGTTATTGATATTACTAAGCAGATCAACTCAATGCGTACAACAATAACGCAAAGTTTGCAGAAAAATAAGGATGGATTAGAATTAGCTAGAAATGAGTATCTGGGTGAACAAAATAAAGTTTCAGGAAAAATATCCAAGTTACCATCTATAGAAAGGTTATTTAGAGGAATAGAGAGACAACAACAAATTAAAGAGAATTTATATCTTCTTCTTCTGCAGAAAAGAGAAGAGACGGCTATCGGATTATCTATTACAGCCCCAAAAGCAAGAGTAATTGATACAGCATATGCATCAAATGCTCCGGTTTCACCAAAAAAAATCATTATTCTTGGGGGAGCATTGCTTGTAGGACTTCTTATTCCTTTCATCATTATTTATTTGCTTGAGCTATTAAATAATAAGATTGTATCTAAGCATGATCTTGAAAATCTGATACATGCTCCAGTAATTGCAGAATTGCCTAGTCTGGAGAAAGGAGATTCTGATATTGTTCAGATGAATGATATCACTCCAATGGCTGAAGCATTTAGAATTCTGATAACCAATATGAATTTTATGCTTCCTAAAAACAAGAATAAAGGAAAAGTTGTATTTGTTACTTCCACCGTTAAAGGGGAAGGAAAAACATTTACTTCTGTAAACCTGGCTCTGACTTTAGCGAATCCAAAGAAGAAAGCTATTATTATTGGTTCAGATATTAGGAATCCTCAATTACAGAGATATAATCCATCAAGAAAAGGGTTGGCAGGACTTACTGAATATCTTTATTCAGATCAGATCCAGTTAGAGGAAATTATTCATGTTTCATCTTTTAACCCACATTTGGATGTTATTTATTCAGGAATGATTCCTCCTAATCCTACTGAATTGCTTTCTAATGGAAGATATGAAGTATTGGTTGATCAGTTGAAGGAAAGATATGATTATGTAATTCTAGATACTGCTCCATTGCTTTTAGTAACGGATACTTTCTTAATTGCAGATATGGCAGATGTAACAATTTATGTAGCAAGATCTAACTATACAGAGAAATCATTAATTGAATTTGCTAATAACAACGTTGACCAAAGTAAAATTAAGAACGTTGGATTTGTATTAAATGATGTAAGCCATGAAAATTTGGGTTACAGTAATAAATATGGCTATGGTTATACTTTTGAAAAGAAAACCTGGTTTCAAAAATTAAAAGATAGATTTTAAATGAAAAAGGTTCTAATTACAGGAGGCGCGGGATTTATAGGTTCTAATCTTACAGAATATTTCTTAGGGAAAGGATATAAGGTGGTTTGTCTTGATAACTTTGCTACAGGACATAGACATAATGTAGAACCTTTTCTTGTAGATCCGAATTATACGTTAATTGAAGGGGATATCCGTAATTTTGAAACTTGTGTAGAAGCTGTACAAGGAGTAGATTATGTACTCCATGAGGCTGCTTTAGGATCAGTTCCTAGATCTATCAAAGATCCTCAAACCTCTAATGAGGTTAATATTTCAGGCTTTTTAAATATGTTAGTGGCTGCAAGGGATGCAAATGTTAAAAGATTTGTATATGCAGCTTCATCCTCTACTTACGGAGATTCTAAAGCTTTACCCAAAGTGGAAGAGGTGATTGGACGCCCTTTATCTCCTTATGCTATTACAAAATATGTGAATGAATTATATGCTGATGTTTTCAGCAAAACATATGGGATGGAATGTATTGGCCTTCGTTATTTTAATGTTTTTGGAAGACGCCAGGACCCGCACGGAGTATATGCAGCAGTAATTCCACTATTTGTAAAACAATTTATGAATGGGGATTCGCCAAGAATTAATGGAACAGGAGATTATTCCAGAGATTTCACATATATTGATAATGTTATTCAGATGAATGAATTAGCAATGTTGACAGATAACCCCGAAGGAATAAATACAGTTTATAATACAGCTGTTGGAGAGCGTACTACATTAAATGACTTGGTACTATGCTTAAAAAAGCTCCTAAGTAACTACGATGCAAGAATAGCTGATATCGAAATAGAATATGGACCTAACAGATTAGGAGATATTCCTCATTCATTAGCTTCAATAGAAAAGGCTAAAACATTATTAGGATACTCTCCTAGTCATACTCTTGAAAAAGGGTTGGAGGAAGCCGTGAAGTGGTATTGGGAGAATATTTAAGGTAATAAATTTATATGAATGATTTTAGAGCAGACATTCAGGGGCTAAGAGCATTAGCTGTTTTTCTGGTATTTATTTTCCATATTTCTTCTTCAGTGCTTCCTGGAGGTTTTTTGGGAGTAGATATCTTCTTTGTGATTTCCGGTTATTTAATTTCTGGAATTATTTTAAATAAAGTAGAAAAAAAAAGTTTTCGATTTATAGATTTTTATATTGGCAGACTTAAACGTATTGTACCAGTATATTATATAGTTTTAACTGTAATTTTAATTATAGCTGTAATAATTTATCTACCTTCTGATATTTTGCAGCTCAGGATGAATGCATTTTGGTCCGCAATTTTTGCTTCCAATATCTATTTTTCTACTTTGGATACCTATTTTGGGGCATCAAGTATCGAGAATCCTTTTCTCCATACTTGGACTCTTTCCATTGAAATGCAGTTTTACTTTTTATTACCATTATTACTTTATTTTATCAATAAAAGATGGTTACCAACAGCATTGATAGCTATTATTATTGGTTTTTTAGGGTATTCGGTTTGGGGAACTTATTTTTTAGATCTTAAAAGTAAAATGTATTTCTCTTTGGCAGCGAGGATTCCTGAGTTTTGTATAGGAGCATTGTTTGCTGTAAAGCAAGATACCTTTAAGAAAATAGGAACTTCCACTCTTAATTATATATCAGGCATTAGCCTTGTTGTAATTCTTGTCTGTGCTTTTCTGTTTTCTGAAAAGTCTGATTATCCTGGATATTTGGTCATTATTCCTTGTCTGGCCACCAGTTTTTTATTAATCAATAAGGATAGCTTTATAAATCGTAATATTTTCAGCCATAAGATCGCAGTACATATTGGAGAGTTATCATATTCTATTTATTTGTGGCACTGGGCGGTGATGGCTTTATGGCGTTATTATAAGGTTAATTATGAGTTTACTGGAGTAGAAGTTGTCCTAATTGTAATTTTGACTTACCTTTTATCTCTATTCACATATTTTACGGTAGAAAGTTATTTTAGAAAAACTAATAATAAAAAATTTTTTACTTTACTTACTGCTTTAGTAGTCGTTCTTGGAGTGGTAGCTGTATTATTACCTAGATTAAATACTTATTTTTATAAAATACCAGATAAATATTCTCGACCTACTTTTGGTCTTAAGTCTCACTCCAATTCATTTGAAGAAGTGGAAAGTTTTGGGGATTTATCAAAAAAATCAGATTCAATTTTATTAATCGGTGATAGCCATGCGTTAGTTTATAAAAATATTTTACACAATTTAGGACTTGTCAATTCATTTAATTTTAGAACAATAACAAATGATAGGTACCCGAATATTCCGGGATTAAATCAGAAGGATTTTTCTAATAAAGATTTATTTGTACAGTATTCTAATATTGTAGCGAGAACTAATAATGAAATAAAGAACGCAAAGATTATTTTCATTTGTTCAGTTTGGTTTGATGATCAATCTTCTTTACCAAGTGCTTTAGATCAGTTCTTAAAAAATCTTAATGCATCTCAGACTGTTATTATCCTACCAGATTATCCTACTCCGGATAAGAATCCAATAAGGATAAATAGAGATTTTATAAAAAATGACAATTCAAATTATGAATATAAAATTGAATATAAAAAACTTCCTGTAAGAATTAAGAAAGTTTTGGATCAGTATAAGAATGTGCATGTAGTGAGTATAGATTTTAAACAAAAGCTGAAAGATATACCATTTAATAAAGATACATTAATGTACTATGATAAAGGACATTTAAATTTATATGGAACAGAAGTCGTATCCAGAGAATTTGATGAAGAATTTATGAATAGTATTAACAAAATTTTACAAAGACATTAATAATGAAAAGTTTTAAAATTGCCATTATTGGATTAGGATATGTGGGATTACCTTTAGCTCGCTTATTCGCTACTAAATTTCCTGTTGTTGGTTTTGATATCAATGAACAACGAATTAAAGAATTAAATGAGGGGAAGGATAATACATTGGAAGTTGCGGATGATGTTTTACAATCTGTTCTTATTGATAAAAATCCTCTTGAAACAGAAGAAAATGGTTTATTCTGCTCCAATACTATTGAAGATATTAAGCAGGCAAATATTTATATAATTACTGTTCCTACTCCTGTTGATAAGAATAATAGACCAGATTTAACTCCTCTCTATAAATCTTCTGAAACTGTTGGAAAGGTACTTTCATCAGGAGATATTGTTATCTATGAATCTACAGTGTATCCTGGAGTTACAGAAGAAGAATGTGTTCCTGTTCTTGAAAGAGTATCTGGGTTGGTTTTTAATAAGGACTTCTATGTAGGATATTCACCAGAAAGAATTAATCCAGGAGATAAAGAACATACAGTAGAAAAAATTCTGAAAATAACTTCTGGGTCTACCGCAGAAATAGGACAAATTGTTGATAATCTCTATAGATCAGTCATTGTTGCTGGTACCCACTTAGCTCCCACTATTAAGGTTGCTGAGGCTGCCAAAGTAATTGAAAACTCACAAAGAGATATTAATATTGCATTTGTAAATGAATTAGCAAAGATTTTCAATATTTTAAAAATCGATACTCATGCAGTTCTGGCAGCTGCATCTACAAAATGGAATTTTTTACCATTTAAACCAGGACTTGTCGGTGGGCATTGTATAGGGGTAGATCCATATTATCTTGCACAGAAAGCACAAGAACACGGGTACCATCCGGAAATCATTTTGGCAGGAAGAAGACTTAATGATTCAATGGGGGAGTATGTTGCTTCACAAATCGTTAAAGCAATGATCAAAAAAAATATTAAAGTTAATGGAAGTAAAGTTTTAAATCTTGGAATTACTTTTAAAGAAAACTGCCCAGATGTTCGCAATACAAAAGCAGTAGATGTAATAAAAGGACTTTCGGATTATTCGTTAGCAGTAACTACATACGACCCATGGGCAAACCCTTCCGAGGTGGAGCATGAGTATGGTTTATCTATCTATAATGAAGTCCCTGAAGAAAAATATGATGCTATTATCTTAACTGTTGCCCATAAAGAATTTGCAGATTTTGACTTTAAGAAATATCTGGCTGAAGGTGGAGTAATTTATGATATAAAAGGGTTTGTAGATCAAGAGGATGTAATCAGATTATAAAAATATCCAAAAATGTAGCCCGTTTATAATGATGAAATTAATTAACTTCCTTCGAGAAGGTTATAAAAATGAAAATATTACTCAAGCCTTCTGGTTATTAGTTTCTACTGTAGTAGGGCTTGTTTTAGGTTTTGTAACTAATTCTCTTTTAACTCGAATCTTAGGAAAGGATGTATATGGTGATTATGCACTGTTATTTAACATCTATAGTTTTTGCCAAATAATTTTCAACTTTGGGATATTTTATACTATTTCCCGTCTGGTGGCCATTACTAATGATACCAGTAGAGCAAGAGGATATTATCTGGTAGGCAGTTTCTTTGTAGTCATACTTTTTATTGTCATGGCAATATCAGTAATTGGATATGCTTTCTTTTCTGAAAATATTGACAAAGGCAGTTTATTTAAAGTATTGTTAATTTCCATTCCGTTTTCATGGGTGTATTTATTGACCACATTAAATGAAAATTTTCTTCCCGGAGATAACAAAATTAATCTTTTATCATGGTCAAGACTGCTTCCTAAAATTTTTTTAACGATTATATTGGCGATCATTTTCTTTTATTTTAAAAAAATAGATCTTATCAGTATTGTTTTACTTAACTATCTTACGTTTATCATTGCTTATGTGTATGTTTTCATAAAGGTTAAACCTACATTTAAACAATTCAGAAGAAGGTTGTCTGAAGTATTGGTAGGAAATAAACAGTTTGGTTTTGATATTTATTTTGGAGCTTTGATTGCTTCAGGAAGTAGTAGTTTATCTGGAATATTAATCAGTCATTTTGGAGTCAATAATGTTGAAGTGGGATACTATACATTAGCTACATTGTTAGCTTCACCTTTATCTATGATCCCTAATATTATTGCTACAACACAATTTAAAAATTTTGCACAAAGTTTATTTATTCCACCTAAAATGATACTGCTTACATTTGGATTAAGTACATTTCTTATGCTATTTATTATATTTGCGGCAAGACCAATTGTATCTGTTTTTTTTGGAAAGGAGTATCTTGATTCGATAGTTATGTTACAATATTTATCTATAGGATTTGTGTTTTATGGAATAGGAGATTTCTTTAACCGATTTTTGCTTGCAAAAGGAAAAGGGAAAGAATTGAGAAATGCATCATTTCTTGTTGGATTTACTTTACTCATTGCAAATATTTTATTTATTTATTTATACGGAGGTGAAGGGGCAGCCTTTGCGCGTATCTTATCAGGATTAATGTATGCATTGGTAATTTTATATTATTATAAAAAAGAAATTAAAGGATTATGATTTTTGCAGTTTTTGTTTTCCTTTTATTGCTATGTATTATTTTCCCTAAATCTAAAATGGTTGCAGGAGGAGTTTTCCTGTTTATGTGGCAGCTTTGGGGGTGGAATACTTGGAACGGAGATTACTTTCAATACGAATATATTTATAATACACTAGGAAAATTTGGACTTGATGCACTTAATGTTGAAATAGGATATAATATATTTAATCATTGGATTTATAGTCTTGGTTTTGATTTCCAGGGTTTTATGATTGTATATTCTTTTGTCATTTTGGGATTAATTATGTACTTTACAAATAAATCCCCTTATCCTGCAGTATTTGCGATTTTATATTTTATTATTTTCATCATGGATTACGTTTTTATGCGTAATTATATGGCAAATGTTTTATTTTTTGTGTTTTTAGCTCTTTTATATAAAAATCCAAAATACTTAATAGTAAAGTCTTTAATTGTACTGTTATTAGCACTTGCATTCCATAATACAGGAATATTTTATTTTGCATTTTTGCTTGTTTTGAGAAATAAATTGAGCATTAAAAAGCTTTTTATTCTTGTAATGGGTATTGTTTTAGTATTATCTACATCAATGACATTATTCATATCATTGATTAATAGCGAATTTCTTGCAGGTAAAATAAAGTATTATGCAACTGGAGATAGTCCTATTGGACCTGCTTTGACTCATTTTATAATTGTAGTTGTATTATTATTGTTTATTCATTTTACCAAAAAACAGCAGCTCAGCTTGTCTGCCGAAAATAACCGGATTATCATTTTATTTCAAAAAATAAATATAATAACCCTTATATACATACCACTCTACTTCTTTATTCCAGATTTTGGAAGATTTTTCCGGGTATTATTCCCGTTAGAGTTATTTTTCATTTTATATTTATTTTATAGTTATAAAAAAATTAATTTACGTGTTGTTCTTGGGTTAATTTTGATTGGTATGTACTCTATCGTTTTGTATCAGTTTGCTTTTAGTACTCTGAAATTAACCTATTATCCGTTAATTGAATCTAATCTTATTTATAGTTCACCATGAAAATTATATTGATTGCTTCATATTATTTTCCAATACAGGATGTTTCGTCCCTGAGAATACACAGCTATTGCAAAGCTTTGGCTAAAAAAGGAATAGATATTCATGTTTTAATGGTGTATCCTGCACACACAGAATGTCCGGATAATGGAGTTTTTGAAGGTGTAAATTATTCCTTTCTCTCTGATAAAAAATACTATAATGGCAATATTTTAAATAAATTTTATTTTAGATTCTCAGGATTGTATCATATTAAAAAATTCATTTTTAATAAAAAAGCAGAAGTAGTCTTATCCTATCATGATAATATACTTACCAATTTGTTTGTAAAGCTGTTTACATTTTTAGCTTCAATACCATTCGTAATCGATAAGACTGAATATCCATATGGGTATTTCCAAATGTCACGTATCAGACAGTTTCTGGAACGGATGAACTTATCTTTGTTTGATGGTTTTATAGTTATTTCAAATACATTAAAAGATTTTTATTCTAAAATTTCAAAAAATGTATTTCTTCTTCCAATGACAATTGATCCCAATAGATTTGAACATGTGAAAATTGAAAAAGGGCAGAAAAAATATGTCAGCCTGACATTTGGAGTGCATAATCGAGATGGATTATTAGACAGTGTCATTACTTTTCACAAATATTTAAATAAATCACAAAAAAAATCTTTTAAACTATATTTAATTGGTGATTATAAAATATTGTGTGAGAATTTTCCTGAATGCCTAAACATTGAAAAATATATTCAGGAAAATAATTTAGAGAAAGATATTTTCTTTCTAGGAAGGAAACCAATTCAAGAGGTTCCAGCAATTCTTGCAGGGGCAGAATGTTTAATAACAACTCCTACAAAATATGTGTCAGGCGGTTTTCCTACAAAATTAGGTGAATATATGCTGTCCGGTGTTCCTGTAGTAGCAACTAAGGCTGGTGAAATTTCCGATTATGTTACGGACAAGTATGATATATTTTTATGCGAAGTTGGAGATTGGGGGGCTATGGCAGACAAAATTGTCTTCATTGAAGATCATCCAGCTGAAGCTCTGCTCGTTGGTAGAAACGCTATAAATACAGCTCAGATTAAGTTTAATGCCGATACCTATGTTGATAGTTTGTTGGAGTTTTTAAATTCAATTAAGAAATGAAAAAACATAAGGTATTAATTATCCCAAACGCAGAAATTACCAAAGTAAATGAAGATTATACTGTAGAAAAGAATACAGGTGAATTTGCTAAAGAATTACAAAACCTAGGTTCTGAAGTTACAATTTATGGGCAAATCATGGATGAACCGAATAATATCCATGTCTATAAACTTAATGAAAATGGCTTAAAAGTTAGAGGACTATATAGAAAATCTAATAAAATTCTTAATTACATACTTCTTTATCTGAGGGTTATTCCTGAAATCGCGAAATCAGATTTTGTATACATTTTTTATCCTACAGCTTTTAAGTATATAGCTTTCATTTGTAATATACTAGGTCGAAAGTATGGTTTATATGTGAGAGGAGCAGATGATATGCAGGGAAAAATCCCCTCATTAATATATAAAAAAGCGGCTGTTGCATTTTGTGTAGCTGATTATTTCACGGATAACATCAATGCTGTTGTTGGAAAAAAAATTGCTTATACAATGAGACCTATGATTACCCTTACAGAAAAAGATATCGTAGAGAATAGGCTATACATGAAAAAAGATGTTTATAAAGTTCTTTATTTGGGACGTATGACCAATGATAAAGGAATTATAGAATTACTTAATGCAGTATCCGAATTGAGATATTTACAGCATAAACTTTATGTAGACTTGGTCGGAGATGGTGAGTATTTTGAAGAATTGAAACAATTAGCCAATGATCTGGATATTAATGATATGGTGTCTTTTAAAGGAGCAACTTTCGATGCACAGGAGATTAGAAGCTACTTTGTAAATTCAGACATCTATATACTACCTTCTTATCATGAAGGTTTTCCAAGAACTCTGTATGAAGCAATGATATATGGTACTCCTATCATCACTACATTTGTAGGGGGAATACCTTCCCTAATGAAAGATGGAAGAAATTGCTTGGAAATCGAATCGAAATCTGTAGAATCCATTGTTTTATCTTTAAAGAAAATTTTTGATAATTATGATCAATTTAGCTTATTTGCAAAAGAAGCTACAAAAACGGTAAGTAATTTGCTAGAAACAAGAAAGTATTCACATGCAATGGATGTAAACAGATATTTAAATAACCTTCAAAAAAAATAATATGATAAGTAACTGTAACTATAAAATTATTTTTTTTCTTTTCATTGTATTGCCCTTAAATATATTTGCCCAGTTTCAGTATAAAAAAATTGAGGACTCGCTGCTTTTACCATTCAATAAGAAAGTTGAAATTAAAAAGATAAGGTCTACATTATTTACAAAAGCTAAGAACCTTACGGATTATTTGCCAAAGAATTTTTCTAAAAATGGAGATGTAAACTATACCAAATATTTGCAAAAGGGGATTGATGATAATAAGAAAGTTATTCTTCCTGATTTTCCTGTGATGATTGATTTTGGAGGGCTAAGGTTAACATCCAATTCCTCAGTTTTATTCCAGGAGAACTCTAAATTATTGTTGCAGCCTAATAAAGAAGAATTATATGGGATGCTTTATATTGAAGGTGTAGAAAATGTTAATGTATATTTTGCAAATTTAGTTGGTGATAGAGATAACCATCAAGGAAATAAAGGAGAGTGGGGAATGGGTTTTTTTATCAGAAACAGTAAAAATGTAAATATATATAATCCTACCATAACCAAAATGTGGGGAGATGGTATTTATATTGGGAACTTAAACGATCCTTCTGAAAAAATTGAAGTAAATTATGCTTTTATTGATAATAATCGAAGAAATGGCATATCAATTGTGGCAGGAGAGAATGTAATTATAAAAAATAGTCTTATTGCAAATACTTATGGTGCGATTCCTCAGGCGGGAATTGATATTGAGCCTAATAATACTCGTGATTATATTAATAACATTCTTTTAGAAAATATTGTTACTTATAATAATGCGGACAGCGGGCTTATTTTTGCATTAGATAATTTACAGGGAAATTCTCTGGATCGTATAAAAATTGATGTGAATAACTTTGTGGATTACTTCTCAAATAGTGGAATTGATTTTTATGTAGATCGTGGATATAACAAATTTTTAAAACCACTGAAAGGAATAATTAGCATGAAAGATATTAAGTTGTTTAAGAATAAATATCCTATGAGAAATAGCTACAGCACAAAATCTAATATGCACGTGAATTTTCAAAATATAAAAATAAATAATAGAAAAGTAAATAACAATAATTTAGATATTTTTGTCCAAAAAATTAAATCAGGGGAAGAACAGATCATCAAATAACTCTTATAGGAAGAAAGAGTTAAAATGTTAAAACGATACTAAAAATTATATAGAATTATGTTCATATCCGTTATCATTCCAACCTATAACCGAGTGGATACACTTAACAAATGTCTTCAGCATCTCGAAAATCAGAGTATTGGAATTGAGAATTACGAAGTTATTATTGTAGATGATTGTTCCATAGATAATACCCCGGAATTTTGCGAAAACTATGTATTAAAATCTGAAAATGTAAGATATATCCGTAATGAGAAAAATTCAGGTCAGGCTACAACAAGAAATGTAGGAATCAGAGCATCAAAGGGTGATATAGTACTGTTTTTAGATAATGATTTATTGGTTTCCGATACATTTCTGGAAGCCCATTTAAATCTTTATAAAGCTAAGCAGGATGAAAATATTGCTGTTGTTAGTGATGTTACCTATCAGGCTGAAGATTTGGATAAAACCAATTTTGGGCGATTTATTCAGAGTAGGGCAATAGGATATCGATCTGAAAAATATATGCGTGGGATAGATTTTTCGGATATACCAAGCAATTTTTTTGCAGGAGGTGGATCTTCATGTAAAAAGGAGGATGCTTTCAAAATAGGTCTGTTTGAAGAAGGATTAAAAAAATATGGATCCGAAGATGAACTCTTTGGATATAGATTAAAAAAAGCAGGTTTTAAAATTGTATTTTGTCCGGATGCAAAACTGATTCATTATGATAATAATATATCTCCTCATTACTGGAAAATCAAATTTGTCGAATTAGGAAGATACAGCTTGAGAACATTAAAAGAAAAGGAGCCTGAATTAATTGATAATTCATTATATGATTTATTAATGCCAATCGACGCAAAAAAAGAAAATTTAAAAAAGACTTTATTTAAATTAGGGATAAAATTTTTCAGTTCTGCTTTATTTCGTATACCGGTAGAAAAGTATGTTTTCACAACTGATGAAAACAAAAACTTTTATTCTGATATTATTTACAGATATATGACTATGCTCTGGATTATTGAAGGATTTAATTCTGATAAACAAATTGAAAAAGTTAAATATTAATCTCAAATATAATATTGAAAATGGTAAATAATAGACCATATCAAATTTGTACTAAAACAATAATGGATACTACGGATCCTAATATCATTTTCAACGAAAAAGGAGAAAGTGATTATTATACAAATTTTAAAGAAAATATAGAACCCAATTGGCATACTGATCAGCATGGTTACGATGAGCTGATGAAAATTGCAGATAAAATCAAAAAGACAAGTAAGAATAAAGATTTTGATTGTATCATTGGTCTTAGTGGAGGGCTAGACAGTTCATATGCGGCATACGTTGCCAAAGAAGTTATGGGAATTCGCCCATTGATCTTTCACGTAGATGCAGGATGGAATACAGATAAAGCAGTAGGAAATATTGAAAAACTTATTAATGGTCTTAATCTTGACCTTTATACAGAGGTAATAAATTGGGAGGAAATGAAAGATCTTCAGGTTGCATTTCTTAAATCTCAGATTTCAGACCAAGATCTTCCTCAGGATTATGCCTTTTTCTCAGGATTATATAAGTTCGCTAGAAAACATAAAATTAATTATGTACTTACAGGTGGAAATTTTTCTACAGAATGTTGTCGTGAACCAGAAGAATGGGGTGGTTTCCCAGGAATTGATACAACTTTAGTAAAAGATATTCATTCAAAATTTGGAAAAAGACCTTTAAAAACATTTCCATTAGTTGACATTCTTTCTTATAAGATTTATTACAAATATGTATATGGAATGGAAGTTTTCAAACCTCTTAATTTGATTCCGTATATCAAAAAAGATGCAGAAAATCTTTTGGAAACAAAATTCGGCTGGGAATCTTTCCAGCATAAGCATCATGAATCTAGATTTACAAGATTTTATGAAGATTACTGGTTACCTAGGAAATTCGGCTATCAGAAAAGAAAAGCACATTTTTCATCTCTTATCCTTACAGGACAGATGACAAGAGAAGAAGCTCTGGACAGAGTATCAAGACCTGAACTGTCGGAAGAATTTCTACAAAAAGAATTTGAATATGTAGCTCATAAATTGGACTTAACAACAGAAGAACTACAACAGATATTTGAAGGTGAGAATAAAACCTACAAAAATTATAAAAATAAAATGGGAATCATCAAATTCGGAGCTCAAGCAATGCAAAAACTCGGATTGGAAAAAAGACTATTCAGATGATAACACTTATAGATTATGGCGTTGGAAATATCAACGCCTTCGTCAATGTATATAAAAGGGTGGATATCCCTGTAAAAATTGCAAAGACAAAAGAAGATTTGCTGGATGCTCAAAAACTGATCCTTCCGGGAGTGGGACATTTTGATCATGCTATGTCACAACTTAATAATTCAGGAATGAGGGATACTTTGGACGAATTGGTTCTTGAGAAAAAAATCCCAGTTATTGGAATATGTGTAGGAATGCAAATGATGGCTAATAAAAGTGATGAAGGAAGTCTGGAAGGCTTAAAATGGATAGATGCCACTGTTAGAAAGTTTGATGAGAACAAAATCAAGCAGGTTACACGTCTTCCTCATATGGGTTGGAATGATGTAAAACCAGTTAAAGATCTTGATCTTTTCAAAGGGCTGGAAAGAGATGCCATTTTCTATTTTTTACATACTTATTATTTTGAATGTAATAATTCAGAAGATATTATGGCGATTACAGATTATGGTGGTGAATTCGCATCAGCTGCTCATCACGAAAATAAATATGGAATTCAGTTTCATCCTGAGAAAAGCCATTCTTATGGAGAAATATTACTTCACAATTTTGCTAAACTCTAATACTGATGCTTAGACCGAGAATTATACCAAGTTTATTGATACAAGATAATGGTTTGGTAAAGACTGTTAATTTCAAAAACCCTAAATATGTTGGGGATCCTATCAATGCTGTTAAAATCTTTAATGAAAAAGAAGTAGACGAGCTCGCTATTTTTGATATTGATGCTACAACAAAAGGGTTGGAGCCTAATTATAGTCTTATTGAGAGAATCGCTAATCAATCCAGAATGCCTTTGTGCTATGGTGGAGGTGTAAAAACTGTTGAGCAGGCTCAGAAAATTTTTGGGTTAGGAATTGAAAAAATTGCATTGTCTTCTGCAGTGCTAAATAATCCTAATCTTATTACCCAAATAGCAGACAGAGTAGGTGCTCAGAGTGTGATTGTGGTATTGGATGTGAAGAAGAAGTTATTTGGAGGATATGAAGTGTATACCCATAATGGGAAAAAAGCAACAGGAATTAATCCTTTTAAATTTATTGAAGAAGCGCAGCAATTAGGAGCTGGTGAAATCGTAATCAATTCCATAGACCAAGATGGTGTAATGAAAGGTTATGACATGTCCCTAATTGATAAAGCAAGAGAAAAAACATCACTTCCTATGACTGTACTAGGAGGTGCAGGAAGCCTGGAAGATATCAAAAAAGTTATTGATAAACATGAGATTATTGGAGTAGCAGCCGGAAGTTTATTCGTGTTTAAAGGAAAATATAAGGCAGTTTTGATTAACTATCCAATTAAAGAAGAAAAAGAAAATTTATTAAGAAAATAATTATGCAAATTCAAAATAAAACACTTTTGATCACAGGTGGCACAGGTTCTTTTGGAACAGCTGTGCTTAATCGTTTTTTAGCAACAGATCATTTTAAAGAGATTCGTATTTTCTCTCGTGACGAAAAGAAACAGGATGATATGCGAAACCTTTACAAAAGTGAAAAAATTAAATATTATATCGGGGATGTTCGTGATTATAATTCAGTAGAACCAGCAATGCGTGGTGTAGATTACATTTTCCATGCCGCTGCTTTGAAGCAGGTTCCGTCTTGTGAATTTTTTCCAATGCAAGCAGTGAAAACAAATGTAGAAGGAACACAGAATGTTATTCGTGCTGCTGCTGCCAATGGAGTGAAAAAAGTAATTTGTCTTTCAACAGACAAGGCTGCTTATCCTATTAATGCAATGGGAATTTCTAAAGCCATGATGGAAAAAGTAGCAGTTGCAGAAGCTCGAAACCTTACAGATACTGTGGTGTGTCTTACACGTTATGGAAATGTAATGGCTTCAAGAGGATCAGTGATTCCTTTATTTTTAAATCAGATTCAAAAAGGAGAAGCTATTACCATTACAGATCCTAATATGTCTCGTTTTTTCATGTCTTTGGAAGATGCGGTTGATTTGGTATTGTTTGCTTTCGAAAATGGTAATCCAGGAGATTTATTTGTTAATAAAGCACCTGCAGGAAGTATTGGTGATCTGGCTAAAGCCCTAATTGAACTAACAGGAAAAGAGGTTCCAGTCAAAGTAATAGGAACACGCCATGGTGAAAAACTTTATGAAACATTATGTACTCGTGAGGAAATGCTGAAAGCAGAAGATATGGGCGATTTCTATAGAGTACCTGCAGATAATCGCGATCTTAATTATGCTAAATATTTTTCCGAAGGAGAAGAAGATATTTCTAAAGTAGAAGATTATCATTCCCATAATACTGAACAACAAGGAGTGGAAGGACTTAAAAAATTAGTTTCTTCTTTACCTTTAATACGTAAAGAAGTTTTCGGAGAAGATGTAATGCAATATCCTTACTAAATCCGGATAATTTTATTCTTTAAAAATGATAAAGGGAAAAACATATGCTTACTAAAGGAAATAAATTTGAAGACGAAAGAGGGGTAATCAGATTTAATAATGATTTTGATGCTTCTGTTGTCAAAAGAATTTATATCATTGAAAATGCAAACATCAACTTTGTAAGAGGATGGCAAGGGCATGCTATTGAGCAGCGTTGGTTTTCTTGTATCAAAGGAAGCTTTAGAATTGCTGTTGTTGAAGTGGATGATTTTAATAATCCTTCACAAGATTTAGACGTTCAATATTATGAACTTACTCCTGAAACACTGGATTTTCTTCATATAAAAGCGGGTTGTATTACCGCGATCAAAGCAGAAGAAGAGGGTAGTAAATTATTAGTTCTGGCTAATTATGGACTAGGAGAAATCAAAGATGAATACCGTTTTCCTCTGAATCATTTTAATATTAAACTATGAAAAAAATAGGAATTACCGGCCAAAATGGTTTTGTTGGTCGTCATTTATATAATACTTTAGGTCTATTTCCTGAAGAATTCGAACGTGTTGACTTTCAGAAAGAATATTTTGAAAATCAATCAGAATTAGATGCTTTCGTATCGAAATGTGATGTTATTGTACATTTAGCTGCAATGAATCGTCACGAAAACCAGGAAGTAATCTATGAGACAAATGTTACTTTAGCTAAGACATTAGTAGATTCATTAAAAAGAACAGATTCTAAAGCTCATGTTTTAATTTCATCATCTACACAGGAAGAGCGTGACAACCTTTATGGAAAGTCAAAACGTGAAGGAAGGGAAGCTATTGTAAATTGGGCTAATGAAAATGGAGGGAAAGTAACAGGCTTAATTATTCCTAATGTGTTTGGTGCTTTTGGTAAACCATTTTATAACTCGTTTATAGCTACTTTCTGCCATCAGTTAACATCTGGTGAGATTCCAAAGATTGACAATGATGGTGAAGTAAAGCTGATCTACGTTCAGGAGCTTGTAATGAAAATTATTACTGAAGTTCGTTCAGAGAAAAGCCAACCGGAATTATTGGTTGAAGCAACTGCGGTCAAAAAAGTATCGGAAGTGCTGGCTTTATTGAACGATTTTAAAATTAAATATCTTGATGGTGGAGAAATTCCTGTTTTGAAAGATAATTTTGAACACAATTTATTCAATACTTATCGTTCTTATATCAATCATAAAGAACGTTATCCTGTTAAATTTACTCAACATACAGATCCAAGAGGAGCTTTCGTAGAAGTAATCAGATTAGGAATTGGTGGACAGTGTTCATTTTCAACTACAGTACCAAGAATTACAAGAGGTAACCACTATCACACCAGAAAAATAGAACGCTTTGCCGTAATAAAAGGAAAAGCTTTGATTCAGTTGAGAAAGATCGATACTGATGAAGTAATGGATTTCTATTTAGATGGAACAGAGCCTGCTTATGTAGATATGCCAATTTGGTATACACATAATATTAAAAACATAGGAGAAGAAGAATTATATACTATTTTTTGGATTGATGAACCATTTAATCCTGAAGATGCAGATACCTATTTCCTAGAAGTATAAATTATAAAGTAAGATTGGTTTGATGAAAAAATTAAAAGTAATGACGGTTGTAGGAACGCGACCAGAAATTATAAGATTATCAAGAGTATTATCAGCTTTGGATGCTTCCGAAGCAGTAGAACATATTATTGTCCATACTGGACAGAATTATGATTATGAACTTAATCAAATATTCTTCGAGGATCTAGGTCTTCGTAAACCTGATTTTTTCCTTGAAGCAGCAGGGAAAACTGCGACAGAAACAGTCGGAAATATTCTTATTAAAATTGATCCTCTTTTAGAAGAATTAAAGCCAGATGCTTTCTTAGTTTTAGGAGATACTAATTCTTGTTTGTGCGCTATTCCTGCAAAAAAACGTCAGATTCCAATTTTCCATATGGAAGCAGGAAACAGATGTTTCGATCAGCGTGTGCCTGAGGAAACTAACCGTAAGATTGTGGATCATACAGCAGATGTGAATTTAACCTATTCTGATATAGCTCGTGAATACCTTTTAAGAGAGGGGCTTCCTGCTGATAGAATTATCAAAACAGGTTCTCCAATGTTTGAAGTATTAAATCATTATTTCCCTCAAATAGAAAGTTCAGATGTCTTATCAAGATTAAACCTAGAAGAAGGTAAATACTTTGTGATTTCATCGCATAGAGAAGAAAATATAAACTCTGAGAAAAACTTCAGAGGATTAATGGAATCTTTAAATGCTATTGCAGAAAAATATCAATATCCAATCATTGTCTCTACACATCCGCGTACCAAAAATATGATTGATAAGATGCAGATTGATATGCGTCCTGAAATTCAATTTTTAAAACCACTGGGGTTCCATGACTATAATGCTTTGCAAATGCGTTCATTTGCTGTGCTTTCAGATTCAGGAACCATTTCAGAAGAATCTTCAATCCTGAATTTCAGAGCACTGAATATTAGAGAAGCTCATGAAAGACCTGAAGCAATGGAAGAAGCATCGGTAATGATGGTAGGGCTTTCGCCAGATAGAATTTTACAAGGTTTGGCGCAGCTTCAGCAACAGAAAGTTGGGAAAGAAAGAAACTATAGACAAGTATCAGATTATTCTATGCCAAATGTATCTGAAAAAATGGTAAGAATTATTTTAAGCTATACCGATTATATTAACAGAGTGGTTTGGAGTAAAAAATAATGAAAATATTAATTGTAACCCAATATTTTTATCCTGAAAATTTTAAGAGTAATGATATGGCCTTTGAACTTCAGAAAAGAGGCCATGAAGTTACTGTTTTGACTGGTATACCGAATTATCCTGAAGGGGAAATTTATGATGGATACGGTTTTTCAGAAAATAGAGAACAGATTATTAATGGAGTAAAAGTCATTCGAGCACTATTATTACCTCGGGGAAAAGGGGGAGGAATAAGAATCTTTCTCAATTATTTTAGCTGGGCTTTTTTTGCTTCGTTAAAAGCTAGAAAATTATCATCTCGGGAAAAATATGATGCAATTATTGTTCACGAACCTTCTCCGATTACACAGTTCTATCCTGCTTTAGCCATTAAAAAAATACATAAAACGCCCATTTATTTTTGGGTAATGGATCTTTGGCCAGAAAGTTTAGAAATAGCAGGTGGAGTAAAGAATAAACTTGTTCTGAACTTTTTTACCAAAATGGTTCAAAAATTTTATAATGAATCTGAAAAAATACTGATTACGTCTAAAGGATTTAAGAAATCAATATTAGAAAAAGGGAATTATGAAGATAAGATTGAATATTTTCCTAATTGGGCTGAAGACACTATTTCTTCAGGAAATCTTGTATATGCTATTCCGGAACTTCCCGATGGATTTAAGGTGATGTTTGCCGGAAATATAGGGGAAGCGCAGGATATGGAAAGTATTATGCAGGCTGCACTTCAACTGAAAAAAAATACTGATATTAAGATTATTTTGGTAGGAGATGGTCGTAAAATGTCATTCGTTCACGATTTTATTAAAGAACATAGTTTACAGGAAACTGTTTATACAATGGGAAGATTTCCTGTTGAGGCTATGGCTTCTTTTTTTAATGCTGCAGATATATTATTGGTAAGTCTTAAAGATGATCCAATCTTTAACCTAACTGTACCAGCTAAAGTACAGGCATATATGAGCTCAGGAAAACCCATTATGGCAATGTTAAACGGAGAAGGTGCTGAAAATATAAAAGAAGCTGATTGTGGCTTTACTGTGCCTGCGGGAGATGGAGACCAATTAGCCCAGAGAATAGCAGAGGCTGCTCAAAAGAATAAGGAAGAGTTAAATATAATGGGTCTCAACGGAAAATCATTTTATGAGAAAAATTATAAAATGGAAGAATGTATTTCGAATCTTGAAAAAATAATCTCAAAAAAATGAATGTTATCATTACCGGAGCATCGGGATTTGTAGGAAAAAACCTACTTAAATATCTTGAGGAAAATCAGTGTAATTCAATAGGAATATCCTTAAGAGCTAACTGGAAGCTCTCCAGAAATTTTGATGCTTTGATTCATCTTGCAGGAAAAGCTCATGACACAGCTAATACTTCTGCTGATGAAGAGTATTTTAAGATTAATACAGAGTTGACAAAAAAACTTTTTGATGAATTTATTGAATCCGATATTAAAGATTTTTTCTACTTCAGTAGCGTAAAAGCTACCGCGGATACAGTGGATGGAGTACTATACGAAAATCACTCTTCAGATCCTAAAACACCTTATGGAAAATCTAAGCTCTTAGCAGAAGAATATCTGTTATCAAAAGAACTTCCAACAGGGAAAAGACTTTTTATTATTAGACCATGTATGATCCATGGTCCAGGAAATAAAGGCAATTTAAACTTATTATACAAAGTGGTAGAAAAAGGGATTCCATGGCCACTTGCTTCTTTTGAAAATCAAAGATCATTTCTAAGTATTGATAATCTTAATTTTTTAATATTACAAATTCTTAAAAATAAAAATATTAACTCAGGAATTTATAATTTTGCTGATGATGATTTTATTTCCACAAATAAACTTATACAAATTATAAGCAAAACATCCGGTAGAAAACCTAAACTATTGAAAATTTCCAAAGGATTGGTTATTTCTATTGCAAAATTGGGTGATAAAATTAAATTGCCACTGAATTCCGAGAGATTAAAAAAACTTACCGAAAGTTATGCAGTCTCTAATGCTAAAATTAAAGAAGCCTTACAAATTTCAAAGCTGCCGGTTTCAGCTGAAGAAGGATTAACAAAGACTATAAAAAGTTTTCAAACAAAATAATGGAATATATTTTTGTAACACTACTATTATTTGTATCAATACTCATTTATTTCAAAATAGCAGATAAATACAATATTATTGATAAACCCAATCATCGAAGTGCACACACACAGATTACCTTAAGAGGAGGGGGGATTATTTTCCCGATAGCATTTATTATTTTCTGTTTTTTTAATGTAAATGAAGCTATACAAAACTACTGGTCTTTTGGCTTAGGCTTGCTGTCCATCTGTACAATCAGTTTTATTGATGATATCAGAACTTTATCTAATAAGATCAGATTATCAGTACATTTGATTTCAGTTATATTGTTACTCTATTTTACGGGAGCATTTACTTTAATGCCCGTTTGGGCCTGGCCCATATTATTTGTCGTAATTATTGGTACCCTGAATGCTTACAATTTTATGGATGGGATTAATGGGATGACAGGATTATACAGTTTGGTTACCTTGAGTTCACTGGCATATATCAATAGAGAAGTGATTCAATTTACAGATCATAATTTTATATATTATCCTATATTGGCCTGCATTGTATTTCTGTTCTTTAA
Organism: Chryseobacterium sp. BIGb0232; assembly: GCF_024810195.1. Taxonomy (NCBI): domain Bacteria; kingdom Pseudomonadati; phylum Bacteroidota; class Flavobacteriia; order Flavobacteriales; family Weeksellaceae; genus Chryseobacterium; species Chryseobacterium sp. BIGb0232. Next base: position 1,203,843 of record NZ_JANUEH010000001.1, on the reverse strand, counting down.
TTTCAGAAAAAAAGCTAAGTGTTTTGCAGGAGATGTGGGAAGTATGGGAATAGGGTTCTGGGTTATAGGCCTTATTACTCTTTTAATCATGAAAACAGGGGAGTACAAATATATTTTGCTACTGGCTATCTATGGAATGGAAGTAGTACTTACCATTATAGAGCGTTTATTATTGAAGGAGAATATTTTTGAAGCCCATAGAAGACACTTATATCAGCTTTTTGCCAATGAGAAAAAAGTTTCACATTTAATAGTAAGTTTTGTGTATGCATTATGTCAATTAATTATTAATATATTTTTAATTCATTCGCAACTTCCAATTTGGGCTGTTATTTTAATTATATTTATTCCGACAGGTGGAGTATATTTGGGATTAAAATGGAGTCTGAAAAAAAAATATAACCTATAAACATGAAAATCAAAGAAACCCCACTTAAAGATTGCTATATTATAGAACCTACCGTTTTCGAAGACGAAAGAGGCTATTTTTTTGAAAAGTTCAACGAAAAAAAATTTGAAGAACTTACGGGAATGAATGGGCATTTTGTTCAGGATAATATTTCCAAGTCTTCCTATGGCGTATTGAGAGGACTACATCTTCAGAAAGGAGAGCATGCACAGGCAAAATTAGTCTCATGTCTCGAAGGAAGTGTGTGGGATGTTGCTGTAGACCTTAGAGAAGATTCTCCAACTTTTGGAAAATGGTTTGGAATTGAACTTACTGCTGAAAATAAATTACAGTTGTATGTACCCAGAGGTTTTGGGCACGGGTTTTCTGTTTTGAGTACCCATGCTGTATTTTCATACAAATGCGATAACTTTTATAATAAAGAATCAGAGGGAAGCGTAAAATTTAATGATCCTGATCTTGGGATCGATTGGAAAATTGAAGATAAAGACGCTGTTCTTTCGGAAAAAGACCAGAACGCACCTGGATTTAAAGAAAAAAACTTTTAAAGTATATTATTGAGAACCACTTTTTTAAAGTGGTTTTTATTTTTGTAATCTTTACTCTTTAATATTTTGTATCTTTGCAGACTCAAAATCAAAAAGATGCGTACAAAATCTGTAGGGAAGAAGAAAATCAATGTAGTTACACTTGGGTGTTCCAAAAATGTATATGATTCCGAAGTATTAATGAGTCAGCTGAAAGCCAACGGCAAAGAAGTGGTTCATGAAGACCGTGGAGATATTGTTGTTATTAATACCTGCGGATTTATTGATAATGCTAAAGAAGAATCCATCAATACCATTTTGGATTATGTAGAAGCCAAAAACAGAGGTGAGGTTGAAAAAGTCTTCGTTACAGGTTGCCTTTCCGAAAGATATAAGCCGGACTTGGTGAGAGAAATTCCGGATGTAGATCAGTATTTTGGTACAAGAGATCTTCCGGTATTGTTAAAGCATTTGGGAGCAGATTACAAGCATGAATTAGTAGGGGAAAGATTAACCACAACTCCCAAACATTACGCATACCTTAAAATTTCTGAAGGTTGTGACAGACCATGCTCTTTCTGTGCAATCCCTTTGATGAGAGGAGGCCACGTTTCCACTCCTATTGAGAAGTTGGTTTCTGAAGCTCAGAAATTGGCCAAAAAAGGAACTAAAGAATTAATTCTTATCGCTCAGGATCTTACTTATTACGGTCTGGATATTTATAAAAAACGTGCATTAGGAGATTTATTAAAAGAATTGGTGAAAGTAGAAGGAGTAGAATGGATTCGTCTTCATTATGCTTTCCCAAGCGGTTTCCCGGAAGATGTTTTGGATATTATCCGTGAAGAACCCAAAGTTTGCAACTATATAGATATTCCTCTTCAGCATATCAATTCTGACCTGTTGAAATCAATGAAAAGAGGAACTACCCACGAGAAAACGGATGCTCTTTTAGGTAAATTCAGAGAAAAAGTTCCCGATATGGCTATCAGAACAACCCTTATTGTTGGATACCCGGGAGAAACTGAAGAAAAATTCCAGGAGCTTAAAGATTGGGTGAAAGAACAGAAATTTGACAGATTAGGATGTTTTACCTATTCTCATGAGGAAAATACAGGTGCTTATGTATTGGAGGATGATATTCCCCAAGAAATAAAAGAAGCCAGAGTAGAAGAGATTATGGAATTGCAGTCTCAGATCTCTTGGGAAAAAAACCAGGAAAAAGTAGGAAAAGTGTTCAGATGTATCTTCGACCGTAAAGAAGGAAACTACTTTATCGGAAGAACAGAATATGATTCCCCGGATGTAGATAATACGGTTCTGGTTTCAGCAGAAGATACCTATATTTCTATTGGGGAGTTTGCAGATGTGAAGATTACTTCAGCTGAAGAATTTGACTTGTATGGTGAACTAATATAAAAATATAAAACGCTATTAATCAGAGAGAAAAATCTAGTTCCTGAAATATGAAAAAATGAAATATTAATACAATTTAATATAAATACTTTTATGTTAAGTTTTTTAATTATTTGATTTTCAGTATTTTGGTTGTTATGGTGTTAAGATTTTTTAATTTTCTACTATAAAGTACGCAAATTAAAAAATTTAATCTTAAATTTGCGGCATAAGCAATGTTTTTTAAATCATATGCTATCAATAAGTTATTTATTAAAATTGGGCTAAAACTTAAAAAATATGTTTTTTTTATTTATCTTAGCCTTAAGATAATAATCGCAAGTTGAGATACATTTTCCTTTTGGGAAATTTTTGATGAAAAATAATGTAATTAAAATCTTTAAAAACTTATGAAAAAATTTTTATTAACAGCAACTATGCTCGTTGCCTTTACGGCCCTTTCCAAGGCTCAGCAAGGTAGAGTGGGGATTAACACGTCCACACCTGCCGCAACTCTAGATGTAGTAGCTAACGCTGATGCTACTAGACCTGATGCCTTATTAGTCCCTCGTTTGTCAAGAGCTGATTTAGAAGCTAAAACTAATGCATATGCCAATGGTACATCTACTGTGGCCAGTGCTCAAAATGGCGCACTTGTATTTGTTAATGCATTAGGTGGTAATGGAACTGGTAAAACAGTTAACGTTACAGCTACTGGGTTTTATTACTATGATGGTACAAACGGTAATAACGTTTGGAAACCTGTAGGAGGAGGTTCAGTTACCCAAAGGTATGAAGGTATTGTAGGGTCTGCTACTACAGTTAATGCTGCTTACACGGTTACCGGGAATGATTACTTTATTGTAACAAATGCTGCAGCTGGACTTACAATTACTTTACCTGCTGCTGATCCTACCAATGCTGGTAGAGTAGTAGTAGTCTCTAATCAGAATACAGCCAGTTCTACTGTTACAGTAGTAGCTGCAAACGGTGTTGCGGTTGCTGGTACTAATACTGTTCTACAGTTTAGAGGAAAACAGTATGTTTCTGATGGTACAAGATGGGTTACAATATCCTATAATTAATACTTTAAAATCCAATACAATGAAAAAAATAGTTTTATTCAGCATATTTTGTTTCCTTTCTTCTAATTTATCTCATGCTCAAATAGCAACTAACCAACAGACTGTTGCTACCATTACGGATGAGAACGCATTTATGGATGCAAGTTCAAATTTTGATATAAGTGCTAACTCATCTAATACATTAGGAAAAGGTTTAGTATATCCAAGAACAAACCTTACTACTTGGGTTTTTAAAACAGATAACGTTGACGGTATTAATTTCCCTACTGGTTTTGACGGTATGATTGTTTATAATACAGGAACTGGAAATACTCTAACAGGAGCTAATAACCCAAGTACAGCATCTACTGTTGCGCCAGGGTTTTATTATTTTTCCAATCCTATAGCTGCAGGTAGTACTACAGGTAGTGCTGCAGTTGCAACAGGTAGATGGTTACCATTGGGAGCAAGCCCAAGAGTGAATATTGCTACTGCTGAAACAACTACAAATACAGCAGTCAACGGAAATCAGGTATATGCAAAGAGAGGAACTTTCACTGCAAGTGGAACTTCTACAGCTCCTACAGCATATTCAAATCAGGCTGCAATCGCAAGTCCGGGAAGCCTTTATAGAATAACAATTTATCAGTCCGGAACAAATAATGTATACTCAAACAGTGTATATTCATATGCCGCTGATGGTTCTTTTGTAACTGGTTCACCAAGTATGTCTGTAGTTTATCCTGCAGGAACATATAACTATACTGTAGAGTATACAAAAACAAACAATTAATTTTTGATTAATTATAAATTTATAGAAGCCGATGATTTAATTTTCATCGGCTTTTTTTATTTAATCCCGGCCAAATATTACCAGATTTATAATGGGAGACCATAAAAGCATTTTATTAAAAGATTAAAACGAATAGCTATTTCGTTTTACTCTTATTTTTATCCTGTTATAAAATTTACCTTCAAGCTATTTATGATTTCTAATGATAATCAATATTAATTGATAAGAATAGGAAGAATGTATCTTTATAGCGGATCTGGTAAAATTAAGCGAGTAAGCCAATTGGATTGAATTTCTTTGTATCTAGTATGCTGTGAATTGATTACTTAGATATAATATATAGGATACTTATATCATTTACGTTTTTAAGAAGTAAAATTCGTAATAGAGAAGATAGATTTGATAACTGTTGCTTTAAAACGAATTAAAAAGTAAATTACTAAGAAGTGTTGAAATATAAATTGATGCTTTTTAAGGTAAGTTGTCATATGAAATGGATGCATATTATAACATATATTCAACTTGACCCGCTTACTTTTCTAGTAATAAGCTTTTTAATCTGATTCTTAAAACTTATTTTTGAAGAATATTTGATAAGCGAATATGATCTTTTACACAAACGGTGAATCAAAAACGTGGCAGGATTTCATCGATTCTGAATGTTGCAGTTAATATTGTTGTTAAAAAAAAGTTTTATAATGTGGTTTTATTGCTCTGAGCCTATTGTAATAGCGATTTACCCTAAATTATGTCTTAACGTTTTCGGCTTTTTAAAAATGAATTTAGATTCATAATCAATATTTTACTGTTTTATAATTGATTGATTTTCAGTATTTTAAAATTCAGTGTATTCTAAATTATGCATAAATTAGTTAATTAAATTAACATTTTGCTTATTTTTTTAACACTTTTTAACAGGTGCTTTTAAAATCCCTATCCATAGTAAGTTACAGAGGTTGTTAACATATATTTTTAATTTAGTTAACAGTTTTTAACAATTGGAGTAGGGAGTTAATAGGATTCCTGATACTTTTGCCCTGTCAAAACCAATAAAAGTTCAACATGATGAAAAGATTCATTCTCGTAATCATAATGATGATTTCAACCTTAGGTGTTTACTCGTTTACAGGTAATGCCTTAGATGCGAAAAAAACAAGTTATGCATCGTACTACCACGATAAATTTAACGGTAGAAAAACTGCTAGCGGAGAAATCTTTGATAATTCAAAGTTTACTGCAGCAAACAGAACGCTTCCATTTGGAACAAACGTTAAGGTTACTAACCTTAAGAATGGGAAAGAGGTAATAGTGAGGATAAATGACAGAGGGCCTTTCCATTCATCAAGATCTTTAGACATGTCTAAAGCAGCGTTCGATGAGATCGGAGATATCAATCATGGTACAATTCCGGTCGAATATGAAATTGTCGATTAATTTTATGATTTAAATTAAAAAAAGCCAGCTGATTTCAGCTGGCTTTTGTGTTGATAGATATAAAGGAACACTATACATCCAATTCCAATAGGGCAGGACAATGATCCGAATGTACTGCTTCTTTCAAAATAACAGCTCGGGTAAGTTTATCCTTTAAACTATAAGAGGTGAAGTTATAATCCAATCTCCATCCTTTGTTTCTTTCCCTTGAATTTTGTCTGTAGCTCCACCATGTGTAATTGTCCGGTTCATTGTTGAAAAATCTGAAGCTGTCAATCAGTTCACATTCATTAATGAAATTGGTCATCCATTCTCTTTCCATAGGAAGAAATCCTGAAACATTTTTTAGGCCAACAGGATTGTGAATATCAATAGCCTCATGACAGATATTAAAATCACCGGAAATAACCAGGTTGGGAATTTCTTTCTTTAGATTCCTGATATATTCAAGGAAATCATGACAAAACTGCATCTTGAAATCAAGTCTTTCAATATTCGATGCAGAAGGTACGTAGACTGAAATAGCAGAGAATCCATCAAAATCAGCACGGATAATTCTTCCTTCATTATCATAGCTTTCAATACCACAACCGTACTCTACATGATTAGGTTTTACTTTTGATGCAATTCCAACTCCACTATAGCCTTTTTTTACTGCTGAATGCCAATAACTGTGGTATCCTAATTTTTCAAGGCTTTCGATGTCTATCTGATCGTTTCCTGCTTTGCTTTCCTGGATGCAGATTACATCCGGATCAGCAGTTTTTAACCAACCCAGAAAATCTTTGGTAAATGCGGCCCTGATTCCGTTGACATTGTATGTAATTAATCTCATTAGTCTTCTATAAATATTTTAAAGTTTTCGTTGTATTTAGACGGGATAAATTCGGTGATGTCATAATCCGCTATCTGATGGATGTAAAAAGGGTCTTCTGTGATGATTTGTTCAACTTCATTTCTAGATGGAGCATTACAGATAATAATCCCTCCGGTTCTTGGCTCTTTTCTTCCGGACGCAATAAATACTCCCAAGTTATAATGTTTTTGAAGGAAGGAATTGTGTTCCGGGATATGATGCTCTACATTTTCAATAGCCATCTTATAGGTTAGCGAAATAATAAACATGTTTATTTTTTTACGAAGATAGGAACTCTTGCAGAGTATAAAAAAGAAGTGAAAAAATATTATGGATGAATTTCTATTTTAGAATAAAAAACGGCTTTACATGCTGTAAAGCCGAATTAATATTAAGAAAATTAAAATTAATCTTATTTAATGTTTGCAAAAACTACTTTGCCATCTTTGGAAAGCTGAACATCATCTCCTTTTCCCCGCAGTTCATAATGGTCATTTTTATACCAGATTCCAGAAGCTGGTCTTTGTCCTTTTAATTCCAGGCTTTCACCGTTAAAAATTAAAGTAGCGATGTCTTTGGTATTGTCAAAAGTTACTTCCAGTGTTTTTCCTGAATTATCTTTTAAAGTACTTTTTAATATATCATCTGCTGTTGCTGTTGAAGCCGCAGACTGAAAGACAACCTTACCATCTTTGGAAAGCTGAACATCATCTCCTTTTCCTCGCAGTTCATAATGGTCATTTTTATACCAGATTCCAGAAGCTGGTCTTTGTCCTTTTAATTCCAGGCTTTCACCGTTAAAAACTAAAGTAGCGATGTCTTTGGTATTGTCAAAAGTTACTTCCAGTGTTTTTCCTGAATTATCTTTTAAAGTACTTTTTACTATATCATTTGCGGGTGCTGCCGCAATTATTGAATCATTATTTACTGATTCTGCGCTTTGTGTTTCGGAGCTTGCCTCCGGAGTCGCTTTTTCCTGTTTGCAGGATGTTAATGTCAATGCAGCCAATACTGCCATTCCAAAAATGTTTTTTTTCATTTGATATGTTTATGTATGGTAAATGTACGAACTACTAATCGTAAAGCAATAGCTTGATGTAACCTGGATTTTGTTTTGCCAATATTTAAAGTAATCAAGTTTATATCTGGGGTATTCTGGAGGTGTTCCAAAAAGAAGCGGAAAAAATCAACTGATTTTTCCCGCTTAAACCCAAAATTAAATAAACTATGAAAAAACTACTTGGGTTCTAACACACTGATAGGAATGATACATTCTTCCAGTGAAATTCCACCGTGTTGATAGGTTTCTTTATAGTAATTTACAAAATGATTGTAGTTCTTAGGATAAGCAAGGAATATATTGTTTTTGGCAAAAATATATTTCGAACTTAAGTTTCCTTTTGGAAGGAAAAGTTTTTCAGGATTGGTAATTGCCCAAACATCACTGTCATCATAGGTTAAACTTTTACCTGTTTTGTACCGGATATTGGTAGAGGTTTCTCTGTCACCCACTACTTTGCTTGGTTTTTTAACGTACACTGTTCCGTGGTCTGTTGTAATCACTAATTTATATCCGTTTTCAGCAGCAGTTTTGATAATCTTCAGCAATGAAGAGTTTTCAAACCAGTTGAAGGTAAGAGAACGGAATGTTTTATCATCACGGATAAGCTGGTCTACAATATGGTTGTCTGTCTTTGCATGCGAAAGAATATCAATGAAGTTGTAGACAATTACAAGGAGATCATTATTTTTATGCTGATTGAAATCATCATAGATCTTTTTTTCAAAATCTGCGTTCAATACTTTCAGGTATTTCATAGATTTAGATCCAAGACCGATTCTCTTCATCTGATCTTCCAGGAAATCACGCTCAAATTCATTTTTGTTTCCTTCTTCATTATCATTAAACCATTTATCAGGGAAACGTTTTTCAATCTCAGAAGGCATTAACCCTGCAAAGAAAGAATTTCTCGCATATTGTGTAGCGGTTGGAAGAATACTGTAATAATAATCTTCCGAAATTTTATTGTAATATTTTGTAAATAATGGTTCGATAACTTTCCATTGGTCATAACGAAGGTTGTCAACCATTAATAAAAGAACCTTTTCTTTTTCAACTTCAGGTTTTACCTTTTCCTTGAAAAGCGTGTGGCTCATCAGCGGTTTATCAGAGTCTATAAGCCAGTCTGCATAATTTTTTTCAATAAACTTGGCAAACTGAATATTAGCCTCTTCTTTCTGGGACTGCAGAAGGTCGGCAAATTCATTATCTGCCACTTTATCGAATTTAATTTCCCAGCTTAGAATTTTCTTATAATATTCCGCCCATTCCTGATACGTTCTTAAATAAGAAAGTTCCATAGAAAGGTTTCTGAATTCCTGTTGATATTGTAAAATGGTTTTTTGTTCTACAAGATTATCCTCCTGAAGATTCTTTTTTAACGAAAGTAGTATCTGATTAGGGTTTACAGGTTTTAAAATATAATCTGCAATCTGGGAACCAATAGCTTCTTCCATGATGTGCTCCTCTTCACTTTTGGTGACCATTACTATTTTTAAGGAATTATCTTTTTCCTTGATCATAGGAATGGCTTCCAACCCGGAGATGCCAGGCATATTCTCATCAATGAGTGTTAAGGCAAATTTCTCTGAATCCATAAGTTCCAAAGCCTCATTCACGTTATTAACAGGGGTTACCTGATAACCTTTCTTTTCTAAAAATACGATATGAGGTTTAAGTAAATCTATTTCATCATCTATCCATAATATCTTTTCTGACATAATTTATTTTTTACATGGTTATTGTATCAAAATGTTGACCAAATCCTTTTAAAATCTCACAAAATCGAGAGTTTAAAAGTTAAATATTAGTTAAATGAAAATACTCTGCAGTATTTCCTGTTTTGTACGCTTCAATTCTTATTTTTTATATATAACAAAGCTCTTTCCAAAACTTCATCTTTTCCGCTTTTGAGCCCTTCTACACTTGGCTTTATAATAATATCCGGAATGATTCCGATTCTTTGGGTCTCTCTGCCATCAGGGTAATACGCGCCAAGACCGGTAAAGCAAGTATCCAAGTCTGCAATTTTAAACCTGATGATATCGCCGTTAGCCCCTGAAGTATTGCTTCCTATCACTTTGGTTTTTGGATGCTGCTTAAACATCATAGTGGTAGTCTCTGCCTGACTTTGTGTATTTTCGTCCACCAAAACGATTACGTTTCCTTTATAATAATCGGGATTCTTTCTGCCAATATTGTTCTTTCTGCTATAAAATTTTCCAGGATAACCGGTTTCTGGGAAGTTAAACTGATAATAAGTGGTTGATTGGGGAAGTAACAATTCACTTAGAGGGATGATGGTAAGCTTAGGATAATTTCTGAGGTCAAAAATGATAGACTCTGCAGATTTTAGATTCGTGTACATTTCATTCACTTCATCTTTAGCAAGGATTCCCATGTTAACATAACCTACTTTCTTTTCCTCATCCAGAAATTTCCATTTTTGGGGAGACGGAACTTTTTTGATGATGATATCTTTAACGAAATAAGTTTTGGCAATCACCTCCATATTTTGGCCGTTTCTTTCAAGTTTAACAGAAAGAGAATCATTATTACTGAAAAGAAGTTTGCTTTTCACCTTATTCACTTTCCCCCATGAGTTGGAAGCAGGAATATATTTTCCAAGACTGTTTACCATTTGAGGAATTGTTTTTCCATTCACATCATAAATGACATCCCCTATTTCGAATAGTGTTTTTTCATGAAAACGGTTATCATTGATCTTTGTAATAACCAATTTTCCTTCTGCATAAGAATATTCTATGGGAAGCTTTCTGTTTCCGTATTGATGAAGACTTATTAGAGTTGAAAAAAGGAAAGCATGTGAATCGTCTGTTTTGGCTACCAATTCAGCCAAAGTGAGTTGATAGTCCGTATCATTGGTGACAGAAATAAATTTTGGAATCATTTCTGTCAGAACCTCATTCCATTGCTGGTCGGTTTTATATTTATAAGGAAAGAAATATTCCACATAGTTCCAGTACCTGAACAGTTCCAATAAACTGGTTTGTTGGGATGAAAACTTTGATCCATAAGAATTTTCATTTCTGAAATATATTTTTCGTCCTCCTTTTCCTATATAATAATTGTTGCCAATGTTCCGGTTATTTTCAATATAATGAAGCTTTTGGGAAGTACTTTCTGTAAATAGATCTGAATTGTCTATCCAGCTCAGATCAAAGTTTTTTCAGGAAATAGGTTTTATCAGTTTCCTGTAGGCATTCTGTACATTCATTAACCTTTCCTAGACTTTCAATCCAGCGGGAGTATAAATTGTTTAATGCTGCTTTGTCATTGATCCTTTCAAGTTCATTCATTTTTTTGAAAAGCTGCTGGTCCCAGTTCAAATTACCTTTTGCTACCTGAGGGTGATAATACTTTAAAAATCCCCAAACTCTGCAGAGGGATTCCAGTTTTTGATTTTCAGATACAATCTGTGCGGAAAAATGTAGGCTTAAAAAGAATAAAATGAAAAGAAAAGCTTTTCTCATCAAGGATGTTGAGTTTTCTCAAAGATAAGTGATTAATGGGACAGTAGCAAAGGTTTTTTGATGAATAATGGGAAAAAGATAAGGGAACTAGAAGCCGGAAGAAGGAAGTTAATAAAGGTGCGTTATTACAAAAAGTAAATACATATTAATTATTCTCAAAATGAATTTGACATTCATTGCTTATTGTTTTCAATGACTTCCAGCCTCCCTCTTCCTGCTTCCAGTCTCCTTAATACTAATTTAATGAACCTTCAAATTAAAAATCCCTAACTTTGTTTACTCATATAGACGTCCAATGCAGAATAAGCTTAAAATTATCAACGATCCTGTTCATGGATTTATCAAGATTCCTCACGAAATTTTATTTGATATTATTGAACATCCCTATTTTCAGAGATTAAGAAGGATCGGGCAGACAGGCCTTTTGAATCTGATTTTTCCGGGAGCTACTCACACAAGATTTCATCATGCGCTAGGAGCAATGCACCTGATGTTTACAGCTTTGGAAACATTAAAGCAGAAAGGAGTTAAAATTTCGGAAGAAGAAGAAAAAGGAGCGATGCTGGCGATTCTAATGCATGATATTGGTCATGGGCCGTTTTCCCATGCCTTGGAAAGTATGCTGATGGATGACTGGCACCATGAAAAGCTTTCTTTATTATTGATGAATAAGCTGAACGAAGAGTTTAACGGTGAGCTATCCATGGCTATTGAAATGTTTCAGGGGCAATATCACAGAAAATTTTTTAACCAATTGATTTCATCTCAACTTGATGTAGACAGATTGGATTATCTGAAAAGAGACAGCTTTTTTACAGGGGTGTCAGAAGGAAATATTAATACCCAGAGAATTATTTCCATGATGAATGTATGTGAAGAAGGGGAATTGGTGATTGATGCAAAAGGAATCTATTCCATTGAAAATTTTTTAACAGCCAGAATGTTCATGTACTGGCAGGTATATTATCATAAAACATCTGCCTTGGCTGAATTTCTGTTGGTAAAGATCCTTGAAAGAGCAAAATATCTGATCTCTCAAGGGATTGAACTTCCGGCAACAGAGAATCTGAAATATTTTTTATACCGTGGAAAGAGTACAGCGACAGATGAAGATATAGAAAGATTTACAAGGCTGGACGATAATGATGTGATTCAGGCTATGAAAGAATGGCAGAATTCTGAAGATTTTGTTCTGTCCTATTGGTGTAAGAGCGTTATTCAGAGAAACCTTCCGAAGACGATTATTTCAACACATCCTTTTGATAAGAATATTATTGAAGAAAAAATAAAAATTACCAATGAATTTTTTGGTATTGATAATGGAAAAGAATTGGTTCATGAGATAAAAAGGAAACTTTTACCTTATGATACAGAAAGGCAACCAATTTATTTATTGCAGAAAAATGGTAAAAGAATGAAGCTTCATGAGTCGGAAGATCAGCTTTTATCAGGGTTGATGGTAAATAAAACCACACGTTATATTCTTATGTTTCCAAGAGATATCTCCCATTTGGATTCTTAAATAATATTAAAATTGAATATCTGAAATCAAAAAATGTTTGCAAATTATAGAATTTCTTATCTTTGCAGAATATGGAATTCACAGCTTCGCAAATTGCAAGTTTTATAGACGGAAAAATAATAGGTGATGAGAATGCACTTATTACAGGGGTTTCTCCAATTGAAAATGGAGAAATAGGACATCTTTCTTTTATAGCACAGGATAGATTTTCTCATTTTTTAGATACCTCAAAATGCTCTGTAATCATCGTTTCAGAAAAACTTCTGAATAAAAATACTTATAACTCTACCTTAATTGTAGTAAAAGATGCCTATTTATCTTTTCAGGTTCTGATGAATTTATATCAGGAGATGAGAGGAAGAAAAGAAGGCATTGAAGATGGCTCATCCATCCATGATTCGGCTGTGATAGGTGATCAGGTTTATATAGGAGCATTTACATATGTTTCTGAAAAAGCCAGGATCGGTGATGGTTCACAGATTTATCCGCATGTATATATTGGTAAAGGAGTAAAAATTGGTAAAAACTGTAAAATAGACAGTGGTGCCAGAATTTACGATTACTGTATTATTGGGGACAATTGTGTTATTCATTCCAATACAGTAGTAGGAGGAGATGGTTTTGGGTTTCAGCCCACTGCTGAAGGATTCAAAAAGATCCCACAGCTTGGAAACGTTATTATTGAAGATGACGTTGAAATTGGTTCAAACTGTAGTATAGACAGAGCAACAATAGGCTCTACCATCATTGGAAAAGGTACGAAAATTGATAATCTGATTCAGATTGCCCATAACGTGAAAATAGGACAGAATAATGTAATTGCAGCACAAGCCGGAATTGCAGGTTCTACGATCATCGGAGACTGGAATCAAATTGGAGGTCAGGTAGGAATTGTCGGACATATCAAAATCGGAAACCAAGTGAAAATTCAGGCTCAGAGTGGCGTGAACTCCAGTGTTAATGATAGAGAAACTTTATATGGTTCACCAGCGATCAGCTATAATGACTATTTAAGAAGCTATGTTCATTTCAGAAATTTCCCTGAAATTGTCAACAGAATAAATAATCTTGAGAATAACTCAAAAGATAATACTAATGAGTGATATGCAAAAAACGCTTCAGGAAGAGGTAACACTTTCTGGAATAGGCCTTCATACTGGTAAAGAAGTAAAACTTACCATCAAACCGGCAAAAGAAAATACGGGATTTGTATTTGTAAGAACCGATTTAGAGGGACATCCTCAGGTTGAAGCTGATGTTAATTATGTAGTAGCAACAGAGAGAGGTACAACATTAGAAAAGCTTGGCGTAAAAATTACTACCTGTGAGCACCTTTTGGCTGCTTTAGTGGGTTGTGATATAGACAATGCAGTGTTGGAAATGGATGCATCTGAGCCTCCAATCTTGGATGGATCTTCAAAATATTTTGTGGAAGCTATCGAAAGTGTAGGGGTTGTAGATCAGAATATTGCCAGAGAATATCTGGTTGTAAAAGAAGTTCTTACCTACAGCGATCCGGCTACAGGTTCAGAAATTACCATTATTCCTTCAGATACTTACGAAGTAACTACAATGGTAGACTTTGGGACTAAAGTATTAGGAACTCAAAATGCTACCCTTAAAAATATTTCCGAATTTAAAGACGAAATCTCTTCAGCAAGAACTTTCAGTTTCTTACACGAATTGGAAATGCTTTTAGATCACGGATTGATCAAAGGAGGAGATATCTCTAATGCGATCGTTTACGTAGACAAGGATTTAACTCCGGAGACTACAGAAAAATTAAAAAAAGCCTTTGGTAAGGATAATGTATCCATCAGACCAAACGGTATTCTCGATAATCTTAACTTAAACTATCCTAACGAAGCTGCAAGACACAAATTACTGGATGTAATTGGTGATTTAGCTTTAGCAGGTGTGAAAATTAAAGGTAAGGTTATTGCTAACAAACCAGGACATTTTGTAAATACTCAGTTTGCAAAAAAACTAAATCGTCAGTGGAAATTGCAGAAAAAGAAAAACGTTCCGGATTTTGATTTAACAAAAGAACCGGTATTCGATATCAACGGAATCATGAAGCTTATGCCTCACAGACCTCCGTTCTTATTAATTGATAAAGTTCTAGAACTTTCAGACTCTCATGTAGTAGGATTGAAAAATGTAACAATGAATGAACCTTTCTTCGTTGGTCATTTTCCTAAAGAACCTGTAATGCCTGGAGTTCTTCAGGTAGAAGCTTTGGCTCAAACTGGAGGTATCCTGGTCTTGGCAAGTGTTCCTGATCCTGAAAACTATTCTACTTATTTTATCAAGATTGATAAAGTAAAATTCAAGAGAAAAGTAATTCCGGGAGATACGCTTATATTCAAAATTGAATTAATAGAGCCTATCAGAAGAGGTATTGTACACATGCAGGGGTACGGATATGTAGGAGACACAGTGGCAGTAGAAGCAGAGCTTATGGCTCAAGTTGCAAAAAATAAAGTTGATTAAATGATTCATCAGTTAGCAGCCGTAGATAAACGTGCGAAAATCAGCAAAAATGTAATTGTAGAACCATTTACTACAATTGCAGGGGACGTAGAAATCGGAGAAGGATCATGGATTGGTCCAAATGTTACCATCATGGATGGAGCAAGAATAGGGAAGGATTGTAAAATTTTTCCAGGCACTGTAATTTCTGCAATTCCTCAGGACTTAAAGTTCGACGGTGAAGATACACGAACCATTATTGGAGATAATACTACTTTAAGAGAATGTGTAACAATAAACAGAGGAACAAAAGCTTTAGGGTATACCAAAGTAGGAAGCAACTGCCTTATTATGGCGACTTCCCACGTTGCCCATGACTGCATTATAGGAGATAATGTAATTATTGCCAATGGTTGTGGTATTGCAGGGCATGTTGAAATCGGAGACTTTACCGTAATGGGAGGATTATCTGCAGTTCAACAGTTTGGTAAAATCGGAAAACATACGATGATTTCAGGAGGATCTTTGATTAGAAAAGATGTTCCGCCTTATGTAAAAGTAGCAAGAGATCCTATTTCCTATGCTGGTATCAACTCAGTAGGTCTTAGAAGAAGAGGTTTTTCCAATGAGAAGATCTTTGAAATTCAAAAGATTTACAGAGCTATTTTCCAAATGAAAATGAACGTTTCCCAAGCGTTGGCATATATCGAAAAAGAAATGCTTCCCACTGCTGAAAGAGATGAAATTCTTCAGTTTATCCAAAACTCTCCAAGAGGTATTGTAAAAGGATACGGAACAGGAAAAGACAGCAATTAAAAATTAAGTAAAAAAGATAAAATATATTAATGGCAACAAGTAACGATATTAGAAAAGGTCTTTGCATCGAATTTAGCAATGATATTTTTAAAGTGATTGAGTTTCTTCATGTAAAACCAGGAAAAGGACCTGCTTTCGTAAGAACAAAATTAAAATCTGTGACAAATGGAAAAGTATTGGATAATACATTCTCTGCAGGCCACAAAATTGAAGAGGTAAAAGTAATCACAAGAAAGTTCCAGTATCTTTATGATGATGAGAACGGATTCCACTTCATGAATAACGATGATTTTTCTCAGCTATATTTAAATAAAGAAATGATTGAAAACTCAAACTTGATGAAAGCAGGTGAAGAAGTAACAATCATTTTGAAAGAAGCTGATGAAACACCACTTTCTGCTGAACTTCCTCAATCTGTATACTTAGATGTTATTGAAGCTGATCCGGGTGTAAAAGGAAATACTGCAACCAATGCTCTTAAAAACGCAATCGTTGAAACAGGAGCAAGAGTAATGGTTCCTTTGTTTATTGAACCGGGAGACAAAATTAAAGTAAGCACTGAAGACGGTAGCTACTTGGAAAGAGTAAAATAATAAATAAAATTTACATAAATTCGGTTTGCATTAGCAGTCCGAATTTTGTTTTATAAGAAAATCTATTATTATGAGATTCCATTCTCCGCAAAAGCTTAAAACGATTGCAGATTTAATTGGCTCAAAATTTATTGGCCCTGAAGACTTCGAAGTTCTGGGGTCCAATGAAATTCACATGGTAAAACCGGGAGAAATTGTATTCGTTAATCATCCCAAATACTATGATAAGGCACTAAATTCTGCTGCAACTATTATCTTGATTGATAAAGAAGTAGAATGTCCCGAAGGAAAGGCTCTTCTGGTCTCTGATGACCCGTTCAGGGACTTTAATAAGATCAATACTCATTTTACAAGAATCTATAATTTCACAGAAGAACTTCATGATGTGGAAATAGGAGAAGGAACAAAAATTCACTCTTCAGCAGTCATTGGAAACAATGTGAAAATTGGAAAAAATACCTTAATTTTCCCGAATGTTGTGATCGGTGACAGATCCGTAATTGGTGATAACGTAATCATCCAGTCCAATACCGTATTGGGAGGTGATGCTTTCTATTACAGAAAATTAAATGGAAATTTTGACCGTTTAATTTCTGTAGGAAACGTGGTGATCGAAAATAACGTGGAAATAGGTAATGGCTGTACTATTGACAGAGGGGTTACAGATTCTACGATTATTGGTGAAGGTTCAGTGTTGGATAATCAGATTCAGATAGGACATGACACTGTGATTGGAAAAAAATGTCTGATCGCTTCTCAGGTTGGAATTGCCGGATGTTGTGTAATAGGAGATGAAGTGACTTTATGGGGACAGGTGGGTATTGCTTCCGGAAATAAAATTGAGAGCGGATCTGTACTTTTAGGGAAAACCGGAGTGAACAGAGACCTTGAAAAAGGAACCTACATCGGAATGTTTGCTGAAGATTTCAAAACATATCTGAAAAAAGAAGTAAAACTGAGAAATCTCAAATAAACAATTCCAAAGGTTTTATCCAAAATCAAAGAAATTTGAGTAAATTTGTGAGCATTAATAAAATAATAAATAAATTAAAACAACAATAAAATGTCAATTTTAGTAAACAAAGATTCTAAAGTAATTGTACAAGGATTTACAGGGAACGAAGGAACTTTCCACGCTGGTCAGATGATTGAATACGGAACAAATGTAGTAGGTGGTGTTACTCCAGGAAAAGGAGGAAGCGAGCACTTAGGAAAACCGGTATTCAACACAGTAGCTGATGCTGTTGAAAAAGCAGGAGCAAACGTAAGTATCATTTTCGTACCACCGGCATTTGCAGCAGACGCTATCATGGAAGCTGCTGAAGCAGGAATTAAAGTAATTGTATGTATTACTGAAGGTATTCCTGTAGCTGATATGGTAAAAGTAAAATCTTACATTGCTGACAGAGACTGCAGATTAATCGGACCAAACTGCCCTGGAATCATTACTTCTGAAGAAGCTAAAATTGGTATTATGCCAGGTTTCGTTTTCAAAAAAGGTAAAGTAGGTATCGTTTCAAAATCAGGTACCCTTACTTACGAAGCTGCTGATCAGGTAGTAAGAGCAGGTTACGGTATTTCTACGGCGATTGGTATCGGTGGTGACCCAATTATCGGAACTACTACAAGAGAAGCTCTTGAATTATTTATCAATGATCCTGAAACTGAAGCTGTTGTAATGATCGGTGAAATCGGTGGTGGACTTGAAGCAGAAGCTGCTAGATGGTACAAAGCTAGTGGATCTACTAAGCCGGTTGTAGGATTTATCGCTGGACAGACAGCTCCAAAAGGAAGAACAATGGGACACGCTGGTGCTATCGTAGGTGGTGCAGAAGATACAGCTCAGGCTAAGATGGAAATCATGAGAGAGAACGGTATCAATGTTGTTGATTCTCCTGCTGATATCGGTGCTACTGTAGCTAAAATTCTAGGATAATACAAAACCAAATAATATGAAAAAACTTTTATTGGCCTCAGCTTTAACCCTCTCAGCTTTATCCTTTGCACAAGTGCAGTGGAAAAATACAAGATTTGGGGTTACGGCAGGTTTAAACTATTCCAGAGTATCTAATGCCCATAATCCCTCCGGGCCAAGATATACTTTCCAGGGTGGAGCTTTGGCTTTAATTCCTGTAGGAAAGACAAACCAGTTTTATATCCAGCCTGAAGTTTTATACTATGGGGCGGGAGAAACCGGTAAAGACAGTGATGCTAAGAATATTGATGGTTATAATGCATTATATGCCAATAACTATCTGAGTGTGCCACTTTATTTCAAAGGGTATTTTTCAGAAGCAGAATCTGAATTCTTTGGATTATTAGGGCCTAGATTTAACTTTTTGATGAACCAAAATGTTAAAGACGTCCCTGCAAAAAGACCTTATTATGATCCAGATGTTACTGATCCTTCACAACCTGCGGGTGTAAATGGTAAAGCCAATAGCTTTAACTGGGGAATAGGACTGGGAGTAGGATATAGCTATAAGAGACAACTTGAAATAGCTTTAAAATATGACTTAGGTCTTTCAGATACTTATCCAAATCTTGTCAAAGAAAGAGGCGGATCTGATAAGAAAAAATCTGAACAGGTGATAGCTCTTACCTTAAGCTATATATTCAAATAAAACATTTTATTCAGAATATAAATAAGAAATCCCGGAAATACTTTTCCGGGATTTTTTTTGAATTAAATACAGAAAATAAATCACGTACAATATAATAGTTTGGCTGCTCGCTTAGGGAGAATCAATGAAATTGATTTCGCCTTTGCCCCCTAAAATAATACATCAGAATCCTGGAACTTTGCATCAAATCTAAACTTCCCAATACAGATAGTAGTTTGTCATCCAAGCTGAATTCAGGCGAAACCCTTTTGCCAACAATATTCTTTTCATGTTTAAAAATAAAAAGAGCAAATTCGCATACTTGCAAATTTGCTCTTTTAAGTTTTTATTTTTATCAGCTTCCTGTGTGAAGATTAACCTTTAATCCATTTCCAAAGCTCCTTCAGGGTAGCCTTATTACCATACATTAAAATTCCTACACGATAAATCTTTCCTGCAAGGAATATCATAAATACAGTTGTGACCAATAGCAATACAATAGATAAAGCAATCTGCCATGCGGGAACTCCGAAAGGTATTCTTGCAATCATGGCAACCGGTGAAGTAAAAGGGATGATAGATAACCAGAAGCCTAACGGACCGTCAGGATTGTTCATCAATGAGAAGCTGCCGTACATTCCTAAAGTTAGGGGTAAGATCGCAAATAAAGTGAACTGCTGGGTTTCTGTTTCATTATCCACTGCAGAACCAATAGCTGCATAAATTGAGCTGTAGAAAATATATCCTAAAAGGAAGAAAACAATGAATACAAAAATAATCAAAGGAAAATTCAGCTCCAGTAGGCTGTGGGAAATCTGAGTGGCAAGCTGTGTCATATCGAGCTTACTTGTAATTTGTTCACTTCCACCAGGAACAGCCTGTTGAAGAGGAGAAAACCCCGTATTTAAAACCAAGGCTCCGATAACAGACATGGTGATCCAGATCAGAAACTGAGTAAGAGCAACCATTGTTACCCCAAGGATTTTTCCCATCATCAGCTCAAAGGGCTTTACAGAAGAAATGATGATCTCCACAACACGGTTGTTCTTTTCTTCCAGAACACTTCGCATTACTCTTACTCCATAGATAATGATGAACATGAAGGTGACGTACATCAAAACCATACTAAGGCCTGATTTAACACCAAAGGTAAGGTCAGAATCTTCCTTGTTATTATCAGCAACATTAATGGTCTTTAAGCTGAAACTTTTATCAAGGTCATTAAGTTGGGTTTCCTGAATTCCAAGTTGCTTGATTTTTTCCTTTTTAACTACATTAGCAATATCGGAAACAATTTTCTGCTTGGTATCAAAACCCATTTTACTGTTGATAACTAGTCTTGTGCCTGTTTCAAGCTCTTCATAATTCTGCCCTTTTAATTCAGGTAAAATAAGGATTCCATCCAGAGATTCATTTCCCTTTAAGTTATTGATCTTAGACTTTTCATCCGCAGCAGAAACGAATACATAGTTCAGTTTATCATTAGACTTCAGCTGATTGATGAATAAACCGCTTTTGTCAACAACTTCAATAACACTGTGGGATTCATTGGCTTTAAACATCAATCCGATTACTGCTCCAAAAGCAATGATCATAACAGGTGCCAATAAGGTCAATATGATAAAGGATTTTTTCTTAACCTGCGTAAGAAACTCTCTTTTTGTAATTAAAAAAATATTATTCATAAAATTAAGAATGGTTACTTACAGCATTAATAAACACTTCATTCATACTAGGTATTCTCTCGTCAAAAGATCTTACTTTTCCTACATGCACAAGATCAAGAAGGATATTGTTTTGCTCACTTTCGTTTTTCAGATCAAAAGAAACCAGGCTGTTTTCATTAGAAAAATTGAAGATCTCATATTTATTTCTAAAGCTTTCCAATTGTTCATTGTTGACTTCAGAAAGCGTAATTCCGAAAATATTTTTCTTGAATTTTTCTCTTACGTCAAAAACTCTTCCGTCAATAATCTTCTTGGAATTATTAATTAATGCTACATAGTCACACATTTCCTCCACACTTTCCATTCTGTGAGTAGAAAGAATGATAGTGGTTCCATTATTTTTAAGATCAATGATCTGGTCTTTGATTAAGTTGGCATTTACAGGATCGAAGCCTGAGAAAGGCTCATCAAGGATTAAAAGATGGGGCCTGTGAAGTACCGTTACCACAAACTGAATCTTTTGTGCCATTCCTTTAGACAGTTCAGAAAGCTTTTTCTTCCACCATTGATCGATGTTCAGCTTTTCAAACCATTTTTTAGCTTCATTCAGGGCATCATTCTTACTCATCCCTTTCAGTTCTCCGAAATAGAGGATCTGATCGCCCACGCTCATGTTTTTGTAAAGCCCTCTTTCTTCAGGCATATAACCAATATCTTTGATGTGACTTGGGTTCAGTTTTTCTCCGTTGATTAAGATCTCTCCGGAGTCGGCTTGGGTAATTTGGTTAATGATACGGATGAATGAAGTTTTTCCGGCGCCATTGGGACCTAAAAGTCCATAAATACTGCCTTTGGGAACATGGATGCTGAAATCATCCAGTGCGACCTTTTTTCCGGCATTATAGGTCTTTTTAATATGTTCAGCTCTTAGCATTAAGTTGTTTTTTACAATTAGTATAAAAAAGTCTTTAAAGTTACGGAAATATTAAAAGAGATTGTTATAAAAGAAAAAATCCTGATGATTATCAGGATCTTAATTTATTGTTTTACGATTTGAGTAACTTTCTGCGTATTGTCGCTCAAAATATAACGGATCAAATATTTACCGGGTTTTAATTTTTCAATATTAATCTCTCCGGAGTTCATATTGACGGTATAGTTGGCAACCTGCATACCCAAAATAGAATAAAAAGTCACACTTTTGATTCTTAAAGAAGAATCCTTTGCCTTAATGATAAGGAAATCCTTTGCAGGATTTGGATAGGCAAGCAAAACGCCATCATCTGCCTTCTGAGTGATGGAACCCGGCTCTCTAAGCTGAGCTTGTAAATTGTTGGAAAATCCAACAAAAGTGCCTACAAATAGAATTAAAAGTAAAAGTTTTTTCATCAAATTTATAATTTCTCGAATATATATAACAAATATAACAAATTCTATAATCTCTTACAATAGTTTTTTATAGAACTTATAGTAAATTTGTAGAAACTTATTCAAAAAGTATTCCAAAATGATACATTCAAGAAATAGAAGACTTAGAGTTAATGAATCTATCAGAAGTTTGGTAAGAGAAAATGTGCTTACAACTGATGATTTTGTAATGCCGATCTTCGTAATGGAGGGCGAAAACATGCAGGAACCGATCCCGTCGATGCCGGGAATTTTCAGGCGAAGCATAGATTTAACAGTGAAAGAATGTAAGGAATTATTTTCTTTAGGTGTAAAAGCTGTCAATTTGTACATGAAGGTGTCCGAAAATGTGAAAGACAATACCGGAAAAGAAGCATGGAACAAAAACGGATTGATGCAGAATACGATCAAAGCGATCAAAGATGCAGTACCGGGAATGATTGTAATGCCAGATGTAGCATTAGATCCTTATTCAATCTACGGACACGACGGAATTATTGAAAACGGAAAAATTTTAAATGACGCTACCAATGATGCGTTGGCAAGAATGTCAGTTTCTCATGCCGAGGCAGGAGCTGATCTTGTAGCTCCAAGCGACATGATGGATGGCAGAGTACAGGTGATCCGTGAAGCATTGGAAGAAAGCGGATTTGCAGATGTAGGAATCGTAAGTTATGCTGCAAAATATGCAAGCTCTTTCTATGGACCTTTCAGAAGTGCTTTAGACAGTGCTCCAAAAGACGATATGGAAATTCCGAAGGATAAAAAGACCTATCAGATGGATTATCATAATTCACGTGAAGCCATGAATGAAGTATTTAAAGATATTGATGAAGGGGCTGATGTGATCATGATCAAACCGGGACTTCCTTATCTGGATATCGTTTCTAAAGTACGTGAAGCGATTGATCTTCCGATTGCAGTTTATAACGTAAGCGGTGAATATGCAATGGTAAAGGCTGCTGTTCAAAACGGCTGGCTGGATAATGATAATACAATCATCGAAAGTCTTACCTGTTTCAAAAGAGCCGGTGCGGATATGATCTTCACTTATTTTGCTAAAGAAGCTGCTATGATTTTGAACAAATAAGAGAAATCCAAATAAGCTTAAATAGACTGTCAGTAAGGCAGTCTATTTTTTTTTGCAGGAATTTTTAATGAGACCTGATAATACCTTTTTAAAGTAGAATGCTACGATGTTGGGCATGTCAATATTTTTTGAAGGTCTTTATTATCACTGGTTTTTTGGAAAAATATTGATTTTAATGGTCAAAATTTATTATCATTGCACCAGAAATTTAACACATAATATGAAAAAATCAGCATCCGTTTTTTTGAAATTCAGACTGAATACTCCAGGCTAGATAACCTTCTTTAAGCTAGTCTTTATGCCTGTTTACATTCTTCCGGGGTCAATGATTGTAAAAAATACTTTGTATTGCAGTCATCAATAAAATAGATTAAAAACCAATGAATATCACTTTTAAAGAACATTATAGAAAACCCATTCAGTATATACTGGGAATTTTGTCCATAATATATCTTTCCTTTGTATGCATTTACAGTGTCGATCAGTTTGATCTGGGCTTTATCCCTTCCATAGTGGGACGACTGCAGCAGGGGCAGGAGATGTATAAGGATTTTGATTATATCCGTCCCTTTTTTACTTTGATATTTTGGGATAGCCTGCTGAAATGGATTCCTGCTTCCTCAGCATATTTTATTTTGATCTGCAGGATTCTGTTTGTAATACAATGCTTCGCTACCACACTGATTTTTCAGAAGCTTCTTTTTGATAAAATCAGATATGAGATCAGCTTCCTGTTTGTGATCTGTTTTATGCATGTATTTCCCATTATGCCGTGGCATACGGTAGACGGAATCTTTTTTGGAGCTATTTCCCTTTATTTTTATAAGAGAAAATGGCTGTTGAGTACTTTAGTGTTTTTAGGAATAACGGCACTCACCAAACAGTCTTTCTTTATTTTCAGTTTTGGATTGTCTCTGTTTGTATTCAGAGATCTGTTTATAAAAAGAACATTGATCAGAAAAGATATTATAGTTTCGGGGATATCATTTCTATTGCTGATCTTTGCCCTCTTTCAATATCATATTATTGAAAACTTTGCTGCATTCTGGAATCTTGTTTTTAATACTTCAATAGCATCAAGCTTTTATGACAGCAGTATTGCCCCTTATTTATTCTCAAGCAAATGGCAATCTGCCCTTTTGATTGCTGGTTTGGTTTCCATTTATTTTATTAAGGTTAAGAAAGAAATCTTTGAATATATTTTACTGATCCTTTTTCCTGTTCTGATTATTTATCCGTTGTTTAATAATGGAGGATATACGGGGATTAATACATTGTTTTTACTGTTGGCGGTATTGTTTTTAAAATATAATCCTCAAGAGAAAAATGTATTCTTTTTGCTGTTTTTAGGCTGGACTTCCACGATTTCCTGGGGAGCCAATACCCCTACTTTTTTTGTTTTTATTCTCATGATTAAATTTCTGGAAGATAAGACCCGTTTCTTTTGGGGACTGTGGTTGGTTTCCTTAAGCTCTTTCTTACTGATCAGACTGAATTATCCTTATTTTTCCGAGAGTATATTTTCTACACGTTATGTATTTGCAAAAGATATTCCTGCTGTTTCCGGATTACTGATGTCTGAAAAAGAATATGAATACATCAAAGAATCAGAAAATCTTGAAAAGGAGTATCCCAATATTATTTTTTTACCGGGATCTCCGCTTTTGGATGTGGTCAATGGAAAATATTTAGACAGGGCATCCTGGGAAATGGATGTGGAATACCCAAAATGGAAGACTGATCTTTCTAAACTTGATGCTAACATATTTGCTGTAGATGAAAAGAAATTTATCCTTTTCAAAGACGGTTTTTATAAAAGTTCATTTACTGTAGAAGTAATGAAAAAGAAAAAGATTATCAAGAAAACAAAGTATTTTGTTATTTATGGAAATGATTAAAGACCTTATGAATAAGAAATAGCTCTAAAGATTAATATCTTGAGTTCTTGGCAGAAATATTCCCATTATTAAAATATAAAACCGGCTGTTCAGATAAGAACAGCCGGAATCTTTTTAAATGAAATTAATGTAAGTTTCTGTATTTCTGTTGTTTTAAATAATAAAAGAACAGGTTTTTTTATAACCATGGTTTTCTTCCATGTACATAAGTATCATCAAACTGTTTATCACTCATAAACAGATATAGAATCCCTTCAATAAAAGGAATTACGGAAGCAGCACCACAAGTAACCACATTCAGGATTAACTGAATAATACCTTCTCTTTTGTATCCAAGATAAAATTTATTTAAAGCCAGCCAGCCTACCAGAATTCCTAATAGGGCAGCGGGAATCTTTTTTTCTGAACGATAGGGGATATTGCTTTGCTGGTTCTCTGTATTTTCCGTTTTTGTATATCCGTAATTTTCCATTTCTTACTATTTATAACTGATTTTGTATTGTATAAGTAGCTTAAAATCATGAAAAGTTACAATGGATTGGAAGTGAATAAGTTTACATTTTAGATCAACAAGTTTACATTTACCTATAAGTGAAGTTTATATTTTTGATATATTTGCCCTATGATTTTACGCGGAGAAAACTTAATCAAAGAATACGGTCCTAAAAAAGTTGTAAAAGGCGTTTCTGTACAGGTTCAGCAGGGAGAAATTGTTGGGTTGCTTGGTCCGAACGGAGCAGGAAAAACGACATCGTTTTATATGATCGTAGGGTTGGTTAAGCCTACTTCAGGAAAAATTTTCTTGGATAAACAGGAGATTACTACGGATGCGATGTACCGAAGAGCCCAAAAGGGTATCGGATATCTGGCACAGGAAGCTTCCGTTTTCAGAAAATTGTCTGTAGAGGAAAATATTATGGGAGTATTGCAGCTGACAAAACTTTCAAAACGCGAACAGCAAATCAAATGTGATGAGCTGGTTGAAGAGTTTTCTTTACAACACGTTCGTAAAAACAGGGGAGATCTTCTTTCCGGAGGAGAAAGACGTAGAACAGAAATTGCCCGTTGTTTGGCAACTAGTCCGAACTTTATCCTTTTGGATGAGCCTTTCGCCGGGGTAGACCCGATTGCGGTAGAGGATATTCAAAAAATTGTAAGAAGTCTTGTAGATAAAAATATCGGAATCCTGATCACTGACCACAACGTACAGCAGACGCTTGCAATTACCAACAAAACATACATTATGTTTGAAGGAAAGATCCTTAAAGAAGGACTTCCGGAAGATCTTGCCAATGATCCACAGGTAAGAGAAGCTTATCTTGGTGAAAACTTCGTATATCAAAGTATTTTAGATAAGCCTAAAAAGAAGAAATATGCTTATAATATCTGGGCTGGTAACTTTGATTCCAAAGCACAGCTGCAGGGATTTGTTAGTGAAAATTTTAGTCAGTTTGATGATTTGAGACGGATGTACGGTTTTGAAGATATCAGTTTTGCCTCCCTAGGAAACCCTGAAATTAAGCATATCTTTGATGAAGTTGTAGATAAGAATGCCAACAACTCATTTATTTTCCAGAAAAAAGAAATCAATTCCCAATATTCTCTGGAACAGGCAGAAGCAGAGGCTAAAGAAGCCAGCAGAAAAGAACTGCACTACCTTACAACTTATATGTTTGAAGGATAAAATATAAAGCATTTATTTGCTGAACATGATAATAAAACGTACCTTTTCTCTTCGAAACGGTACGTTTTTCAGTTTAAATAATTCCTATGGCTAAACCTTTCAACAGAACAGTTACTTTATTCGGGATTTATAAACAGCTTGTTCCATTCATCAGACCCTATCGGCCGATGATTTACGGAACATTGTTTCTAACTTTTCTTGGAGCTTTGGCAGCACAGGTAAACCCGATTGTACTGAAGTATACAGTAGATGAGGTTACCAAGCTTACCCATCTTCCTAATCCAATGACAGAAGGGATTCATATTCTTGTCATCATTTCTATTATTTTATTGGGAAAGGAACTGTTGAATATTTTTATCAATTTCGGACAGAAGTTTTATGGTGAAAAGATCAGAATCAATGTCAGTTCTGTGCTGGCACAATCTGCTATTGACAAAATTTTGAGCTATAGAGTGGCTTACTTTAATGATGAAAATCACGAATCCGGAAAATTGCAGATCAGGATTGATCGTGGAATTGAAAGCTTAACAAAACTGGTGCAGAATTTTTTTATTGATATTCTTCCGCTTTTTTCCAATGCCATTATTGCACTTATCATCATGTATATGCAGAATGTGTATGTAGGATTGGTGTCAACAATCATTGTTCCGATCTATTTTTACATAAGTTCACTGCAGGCTAAAAAACTGAGTGGAGTACGCCGGCAGCTGAGAAATCAGAGAGAGAAAAAGACTTCTGGGCTTTTGAATCTGGTGAATTCCATTATGGTGATTAAAAGTTTTGTCCGTGAAAAATTTGAAGGAAAAAAACAATATGATCTGCAGATGCAGTTGATGGAAAGCCAGATGTTCACAAGGAAAACTAACTTTATTTATGACGGATTAAAAACTTTCATCGAACAGTTTGGAGTCGTTTTAATTATTCTTCTAACAGTGTACCTGGTATTGGATCAGCAAATGACTATCGGAGCCATTATGCTTCATATTATGCTTTTCAACAATGTGTCAGCACCAATCCGTCAATTGCACAGGATTTATGATGATATGAATGATGCAATGATCTATGCTGAAGGATATTTTGATATTCTTAATGCTGATCATGAAACAGAACCGAATGGAACCTTTGTGGAAAATAAAATTATAGGAACTTTTGAACTGAAAAACGTAGACTTTAGTTATCCCAACGGAACCCAGGCCTTACATAATGTTTCCATGAAAATTGAAAATGGAAAAACGACAGCATTGGTAGGACTGAGCGGAGCTGGAAAATCAACGGTTATTAACTTGCTGTGTAAATTTTATCTGCCTGATTCAGGTGAGATTCTGCTTGATGGGGTGAACTTAAATGAATTTGATAATACATTTCTGAGAAGCGATCTGGGATTAGTTCTTCAAAAAAACCACATTTTTCAGGGCAGTATTGAAGACAATATCCGCTATGGAAATATGAATGCCACCCTTGAAGAAATTAAGGATGCAGCTAAAAAAGCCTATCTGCACGATCAGATTATGGATCTTCCTACCGGTTACCAGCATGATGCCACTCAACTTTCAGGGGGACAACAACAGAGAATTGCGATTGCAAGGTTGTTTTTGAAGAATCCTCCGATTATATTCCTGGATGAACCTACCGCAAGTCTGGATGCCATCGCTACCGAACAGATCAAAAATTCTCTGGATGCTATAAAAGAGGGAAGAACTGTTATCATTATTTCCCATTCATTATCCCAGATTCTGGATTCTGATATGATCTACGTTATGAAAAAAGGAAGAGTAGTAGAGAATGGAACTCATGATGAATTGTACAATAAAGAAGGAACTTATCGTGAAATTTTTGACGCCTCAGCACGAAGCTTAAATCTCGATAAACTGGTAAATACTCTTAAAGAAAATTAATAATTTTGTTGACTTATCTTCAGCCAACAACTGTCAATACATGAACGATCACTATCTAAAAAAACTCGACCGCATCACAGCTATTCTTACCCAGCTGCAGTCTAAACCTGTAGTAAGAGCACAGGATCTGGCAGTAAAATTTGATGTCAGCATAAGAACTATTTATCGGGATGTAAAAACCCTTGAAAATGCAGGAATTCCAATCGTTGGAGAAGCAGGAAACGGATATTCCCTGATGGATGGCTATAAACTTCCACCAGTGATGTTTACCAAAGAAGAGGTTTTGAGCTTCATTACCGCCGAAAAGCTTATGCAGAAATTTTCCCATCAGAGTTTGGGAAATCATTATCAGACCGCTATGGAAAAGGTACGTTCCGTGTTGAGGCATTCAGATAAGAATTTAATTCAGAATATTGAAAAACAGATTGATGTTTTTAATTTTCATACGCAACAGAAAGAGGAAGACTCTCTGAAGAATGTAATTCCTATTATTCTGGAAAGCATTGCTGAGAAAACACAGCTGAATATTGAATATCAGACAGTAGATTCAAAAGTAACCAACAGAACCATTGAAGCAGTCGGAATTTTCTTTGAATTCAATTTTTGGTATATCATGGCTTACTGTACACTGAGAAAAGACTTCAGGCAGTTTAGAATAGACAGAATTCTAAAGATTTCTAAAACACAGATTCCTTTTTTACAGGAATATGGGCAAATCAATGACTACAGAAAGTCACACGGAAATAAAGTGAAAGCGAAACTTTTGATAGATAAAAAAATAATGGCTCATTTAGTCAATTCTAAAAAATATTATGGGTTGGTTGAAGAAGTAGAAACCGATCAAGGGATGGAACTTACTTTTGAAACAGAATGGATCAGTGACGGATTTCCCCGTTGGGTTATTACTTTTGCAGACTATGCTACTGTCCTTGAACCGGAAAGCCTTCAGGTAAGGATGAGAGAATTGCTTGTCAAAATGATGGAAAGGCATCAATAAAAACCTCAGCCGAAAACAGCTGAGGTAGATTGACTTTTATTGGCAAATAGATGAAATGGTTTATAAATCTGTTTTTGTATTAAAATCTCTCCCAGAAGAAAGGAGGTTCAATTCCTAAAGCTCTCAGATAAACATATCCCTGTGCACGGTGATGAATTTCATTATCTACAAAATAAAGAATATTCTCATATATCGGGAACTCATACTGTCCGAATAGATTAAAAGTCTCCTGGAAACGTTCTTCAGTAATTTGTCTGAAATAATGGTTGATCACATCAGTTTCTTCATCCCATTTTTTCAAAATTTCTTCTTTAGTTTTTGGATTAAAAGCTTCTTCACTATAGGCTTCCACATTGTTCTCAATAATTCCTTTCAAAGCTGTACCTCCAATAGAAATTAGCTCTACTGCCATTTTAGCGAATGGTCTCATTCCACCAATTGAAAATTCAAATAATTCTTTTTCAGGAAAAGCCTCAATCACTCTTCTTGTAAGGTTTCTGTGTCCTTGCCAGTCCTTTAATAACTGCTCAGTAGTCATGAATTGCTTAGTTGCTGTTGCTGTAGTTGTCATAATGTATCGTTTTTGTTTGTTATTGTTGATACAAAGGTATGAGTGGATGATGACAACAGTTTGTCAGTAGAATTTTTGATACTGAAAAAATATTTATTTCTTTGCTGAAATATTGAAGACTACTTTTCCGTTTAAGAGAAGTATATTAATAAAAAGAAAATGATTATTTAGAATTATGAAGAAGT
The DNA here is from genome assembly GCF_024810195.1 of Chryseobacterium sp. BIGb0232. Lineage (NCBI taxonomy): Bacteria > Pseudomonadati > Bacteroidota > Flavobacteriia > Flavobacteriales > Weeksellaceae > Chryseobacterium > Chryseobacterium sp. BIGb0232. The sequence goes on along the minus strand of NZ_JANUEH010000001.1, from coordinate 1,173,411 downwards.
ATATTTTGCCTGTTATGACCACTTTTTTATTAGTATCATGTAATAAAATTGAAGAAAAAATAGATCAGACGGTCCAGGAAACCAAGGAAAAGGTACAGCAGAAAGCCCAGGAAGCAGTAGAAGAGACTGTTAAAAAAACAGTGAACGAATCTATTAATTCATTTACTAATTCCGAGGATGCAAAGTTCAATACAGTTTTCCCTAACGCAGAAGGTAATATGATTTCAGAAGAAAAAGGAAAGAAAATAAAGCTTCCTACAGGAACCGAAGGTTATATTTTTAAATACAAAGCAAACATTGATGTCTTGTTGCCTTTTTTAGAAAAACAACCCACTTCTAATGAAGGAAAATCAGATAAAACGGCTAAAAAGATTGATGGGCAAAGCATTATCAGTAAAATAAGCCTTCTCTCAAAATTTCTTCCTGATAATACTTTTGATACAAGCTTTTTAGAAGATATTAAAACTGATAAAAGCATTCAGTATTATAAGCTGAAAAGATTTCCCAACAGTAGTACTCTGATCTACAACCCCAAAAACCAGACCATCATACAATACGTAGAGGTAAATAAATAATTTGGATTGGCCGGCTTTTGCCGGCCATTTTTATAGTTATTGTAAGCCCATAGCTGATGCAATTTCAATCTATTTAAACTATTTATTAAAAAGAATAAAATCACGTTATTTTGTTATTTTGGTTAATTATTTTTCATATAAAATATAAGATAATTACTGTATTTCTTTTTTAGAGTATTAATAGACCAATTTGTATTTTGTAAATTAACCATTATATTTTTACATATTAATAAAGATATGTTATGTTTTGGATGGTATATTTATTTTATGCTATATTTTTATGTTTAGTATTTAATATTTTTATAAATTTATTCAATTATTAATACTTGACATGAAAAAGAAAATCTTTAATAAAAAAATCTATGCATTACTATTAAGTGGAGCTGGTACTATGGCATATGCTCAGGAAACTGTAAAAGAAAATAATATAGATGAAGTTGTGGTGACCACAGGGAGAACTAAGCCCAGAACCATAATTACCTCAGCAATTCCTATTGATAATATTTCGGCAGTACAGTTAAAATCCACAGGACAGATTACTTTTGATAAAGCTTTGACGTACGCTGTACCCTCTTTTAATTCATCACAACAAACTGTTTCTGATGCAACGGCTCATTTTGATCCGGCAGATTTAAGAGGATTAGGCCCATCCAGAACATTAGTTTTGGTTAACAATAAAAGAAAAAATCAAAGTGCTTTAATTTATGTAAATGACACCCCCGGAAAAGGTGAGGTAGGTACAGATCTGAAAAGCATTCCATCTGCCGCCTTACAGAATGTAGAGGTATTGAGAGATGGTGCCTCCGCACAATACGGTTCTGATGCTATTGCAGGAGTGATCAATATTATTCTTAAGAACAGCGTTGGAAAAAGTGCAGTCAATCTTTTTTCAGGGATTACTTCAAAAGGAGACGGCTTTAATATCGGAGCAGATTTTAATACAGGAATCAGAGTTGCCAAAAATGGAAGTTTGAATCTTACATTAGGATATTCTTCCCAAAATAAAACGAACCGTGCAGGTTCTGTTACAAAAGATGATCTTTTTGGGGTGGATAATGCCTGGACGCAAGCCAATCCTGGTTTAGGAATGATTATAGGACAACCGGAGACAAAAGTTGCTAATATGTTTGTGAATTTTGAATTGCCAACAAGCGAGACAGGTAAATTTTATGCTTTTGGGGGTACAACTTACAGGAATGGGACCAGTTATGCTTTGTATAGAACACCCTATTGGGTAGCTTCAGATTTTGGTTTATTAACTCCAAAAGGACAACCTTACAATGGATTTCAGCCTGAATTTAAAACAGATGTTTATGATTATAATTTAACCTCCGGATGGAAAGGTATGTTTGGAAAATGGAGTTTTGATGGGAGTGCAACCTTTGGCTCTAATGCTGTAAATTATGTTGTAAATACCATAAATACATCTTTGGGTGCAAATTCACCAACCCGTTTTAAAGCGGGTGGTCATCAGTTTAGTAATATTATAGGAAATATAGATATCAACCGGGACTTTGGTGCGGTTGTTTTAGGAGCTGGAGTGGAAGTGCGTAATGAAAATTATCAGGCAACGGCAGGAGAGGAAGCATCTTACATAGGAAGTGGTGCAGAATCATTTCCTGGGCTGCAGCCTCAAAACGAAGTCAATGAAAATCGTCAGAATATTGGAGCTTATATAAATGCTGAATGGGATGTTACGAAAAACCTGTTACTTGGAGGAACCGTGAGATATGAAAATTTCAGTGATTTTGGAAATAATGTTTCCTGGAAAGGAAATGCAAGATATAAATTGTTAGATGATAAACTGGTTTTCCGAGGATCTGTTTCTACAGGCTTTCGAGCACCTTCATTACATCAAATTTATTATTCCAATGTTCAAACCAAAATTACAGGGAATACTGTAGCTAATCAGGGGACTTTTAATAATGACTCTCAAATTGTAAGATCTGATCTTGGTGTACCAAAATTAAATGCTGAAAAAGCCTTTAACATTACTGGGGGATTTGCCATAAAACCTTTTAAAAACCTGACTATTACCGCAGATTATTATAGAATAAAAATTAAAGACCGAGTACTTTTCTCAGGAGATATTGGGTACAAAACCGGTGCTCCGGGTAGTCCGGATGTAGCAAACCCTGTGGAAGTAATATTAAACAATAATAAAATAACCTCTTTGAAGTTTTTTACCAATGCGGTAAATACGGTTACTGAAGGGGTAGATTTTGTAGCTAATTATAATTCCGCTGTAGGCAAAGGAAGATTGGGAATTATTGCTGCTTTCAATTATAACGAAACTAAAATAGTAGATAATATTGCCGTTCCACCTATTTTGGCTGAAAATGATTACTCAGAAAACTTTTTTGATAGAAAAGAACAATCTAGAATTACCTCTGCAAGGCCAAAAACAAAAACTATTCTCAGTCTTTCGTATGAAATTTCAAAGTTTAATTTTAACTTAAATAATACTTACTTTGGTTCTGTTGCATGGCAGCACGCAACTGATCCTGCCAAAGATCAGACATTTTCTGGTAAGGTAATTACAGACATCGTTTTAACATATAAAATCACGAAAGACCTTAAAGTTTCCGGAGTCGTAAATAATTTATTAAATATTTATCCGGATGTTATAGATAGCAAAGGAGATGTAGTAACAGATCTTGGAGGAAGGTTCAAATATCCTTGGGAAGTGAATCAGTTTGGATTTAATGGAACCACTTTTCAGCTAAATGTTAATTATACTTTTTAATCTATAAATAAAGGAATCGATATTTGTGTTGTCATGCCTAACAAAGGTGAAGCAGCCTCAAAAGATATAAAACCCATATGGGAAAATATAAACTGACATTAGGAATTAATGTCAGTTTATTATTTTCAGATAGAATAGGAAGCTATTGCTACATTTTACTTTTTACATTGTTCAAAAAAAGGTATTTTAGTACTATGAAAATTTATACAAAAACAGGAGATAAAGGCCAAACGGCACTATACGGTGGAACAAGAGTTTCTAAGGCTAGTGCCAGAGTGGAAAGCTACGGAAATATAGATGAACTGAATTCATTCATCGGAATAGCTAAAAGCCATATTGAAGATGAAGAAGTTTTGAGACAGCTGAAAAAAATTCAGTTTGATTTATTCACAGTAGGTTCAGAAGCAGCTACCCCAGTAGATAAGCTGATGCTGGCCAACGGAAAATCCCGTCTTCCGATCATTATTTCAGAAACAGAAATTGAAGAACTGGAGCAATGGATGGATATTTTTGACGAAAAGCTGGAACCACTTCAGTATTTTATCCTTCCAGGTGGAGGTAAACCTGCAACATTTTTGCACGCGGCAAGAACAATCTGTAGAAGAGCAGAACGTTCATTGGTATTTTTAAATGAAGCTGAAGAAGTACGTCCGGAATTGATTAAATATTTAAACAGACTTTCAGATTATCTTTTCGTGTTGGCAAGATATATATCAAAACTAAACAACGAACCTGAAGAATACTGGAACCCGAATGAAAGATAAAGTATTACTTTTCATCAACGGTGAAGCTCCAAAATCTTTTCCAAATCCGGATCATTATGATCTGATTGCCTGTACAGACGGCGCTTTTCATTATCTCAAAAGAATAGGCTTTCCTTTGGCTCAACTGGATTTTATTTCCGGTGATTTTGATTCCCATTCCGGATCTGATGAAAATATTTATCAGGAAAAATTTATCCATACACCCGATCAGAATCATACAGATTTTTATAAAGGACTGGATATCATTATCGAAAAAGGAGGAAAAAATGTAGATGTTTTTGGTGGAAGCGGGGGCGAGCAGGATCATTTTTTAGGAAATCTTACGGTGGCTTATGCCTTTAAAGATAAACTGGATGTGAAGTTTTATGATGAATTTTCAGAGTATTACTTCATTCCTAAAAACTTTACGATAAAAGGAATAAAAGATAAAATGGTTTCCCTGTACCCTTTTCCTGCAGCTGAAAATATTATAACAAAAGGATTAAATTGGCCTTTGGATAATGGAAGTCTGAACATTACCTCAACAATCGGAACCCGAAACTTTGCGGTAGAAGATGAGGTTTCCATTACCTATGAAAAAGGAGATCTGTTGATTTTTATTGGGAAAAATTATTTGTGATAAAGTTTTAAGTAAAATTACACAAGTAATTCAATAGAAACAGGCTTTAAACCGTTCAATAAAATAAGATGCATTGGCTTTAGCCAAAATTTAATATAAAATCTTTAACCACAGAAGTCACAAAAGTTTTTGAATACTTAAGTTATTTCTAAGTGACTAGTAACTGTTTGAGAAGTACACCTAAGTTCTGAAAATCTTTGATTTTCTTCTTAAGTGTACTTCTTTTATGTAATTTTTTAAGCTTACTTAAGTGAACTAAAGTGTTAGTAAAATAAACTTTTGTATCTTTTGTAATAAAACAAAAAGCTATTGAATACATTCATCAAAATACCGGTTATCACCATTTCATTATGCTGCATTTTTTCATGCAAAACACAACATTTTGAAACACCTGAATATGGCAAAAATGAAACTGAGAAAGCCCTTAAGATCAAAAAGGTTAATAACTTCCGGGCGGTAGGCAATATTAAAAATTCTGAAGGACGAACCTTAAAAGAAGGAATGTTTTATAGAAGTGCCCATCTCCATAAGCTTAAAAAGAAATCTTTTGATGAATTTGGAAAACTGGGTATTGCAGAGATTATAGATTTAAGAAATTCAAAAGAGATTTCTGATAGCCCGGATTATCTTCCGGATGGGGTAACCTATAAGAAATATTCAGCTTTTGAAGATGAAGGAGATCAGTTGTCACAGGCTAAAAAAATGGTTTTGAAAGGAAAAGTGAATGCTTCTGATGCAGACAAAAGAATGATTGACTTCTACCGTGAATATGTAACCGAAAATCCTGAGACAATAAAAACTATTATTACAGAGATTCTGGAATCGGAGAAACCTATTCTTTACCACTGTACAGCCGGAAAAGACAGAACAGGAATTGTTACTGCCTTAATCCTGACCATATTGAAGTTTGATAAAGAAACCATTTATAATGAATATCTTTTGTCCAATAATTTCAGGAAGCCCCTGGTAGAGAAAAGACTACGATTGGCCAATAACCTACATTTCCTGTATCCGAAGATGGATTTACAGGTTTTGGAAAAGCTTAGTTGGGTAGAAAAAAGATACCTTGATGCAGCTTTTGAAGAGATCGATAAAAAGTATGGGTCTATAGATACTTATATTCAGCAGGTATTAGGTATTTCTGAAATCAAAAGAGAGGGATATATTCAAAAGTTTACCCACTGATTATCAGGGGTAAATTTCTCTAAACAACAATATTGTTGTTTTATTTAAAATTATAATAATTTTAACACCTAAAAATCAAACTTTTTTAGCAATTTTGCATTTCTTAATTCACTTGTTTAGAAATGAAAATAAAGTACTCGGAACTTATTGATCAGACATTATATTTTCCTACGGAGGAATTTAATGTTTCTGAGAACAATTTGTTGTTTCACGACGTTCCATTGATGGACGTAGTTGAACAATTTGGCACTCCGCTAAAGATTAGCTATCTGCCGAGAATTTCTCAAAATATTCAAAAAGCCAAAAGCTGGTTTAAAGAAGCTTTTGAAAAGATTGAATATAAAAAGAATTACACCTACTGTTACTGTACAAAATCCAGTCATTTCAATTTCGTATTGGAAGAGGCCCTAAAGAATGATATTTCGATAGAAACGTCTTCTGCCTATGATATGGATATTGTAAAATCTCTTTATGAGAAAGGGAAGGTAGATAAAAACATTGAGGTAATCTGTAATGGATTCAAAACAGATGATTATCTGACCAATATTTCTGATATGATCAATAATGGTTTTGGAAACATTACTCCGATTCTGGATAATTACCGTGAACTGGATAAACTTACAGAAAGTATTGATTCTACCTTTAATATCGGAATCAGAATTGCTTCTGAAGAAGAACCAAAGTTTGAATTTTATACCTCAAGATTAGGAATCGGATATAAAGATATCATTCCTTATTACAGCCAGAAGATTGCTGAACACCCGAATGCAAGATTGAAAATGCTTCACTTCTTCATCAATACGGGAATCAAGGATACTTCTTACTACTGGAACGAATTGTACAAATGTCTTCGTGTATACGCACGTTTGAAGAAAATTGCTCCTGAAGTAGATTCACTGAACATTGGGGGTGGTTTTCCAATCAAGACTTCTTTGAATTTTGATTACGATTACCAATACATGGTAGAGGAAATTGTTTCTCAGATCAAAAAATTCTGTGAAGAAGAAGGGGTGGAAGAACCAAACATCTATACAGAATTCGGAAGTTTTACTGTTGGAGAAAGTGGGGCAAACCTTTACAAGATTATCTCTCAGAAACGTCAGAATGACAGAGAGAAGTGGAATATGATTGATTCTTCTTTCATGACCACACTTCCGGATACATGGGCGATTTCAAGACACTTTATCATGCTTCCGCTAAACCGTTGGGAAGATAGTTACGAAAGAGTATTCCTGGGTGGATTGACATGTGATTCAGATGATTATTATAACTCTGAGCAGCATACCAATGCCATTTATCTGCCTGTTTTCAGTGATACAAAGCCTTTGTACATCGGATTCTTCCATACAGGAGCTTATCAGGAAACTATCGGAGGATATGGTGGAGTTCACCATTGTCTGATGCCTCAGCCAAGACACGTCCTGATCCAGAAAGATGAAAATGGAGAGTTACAGTATGAAATTTTCCGTGAAAAACAGGAACCTGAAGATATCTTGAAGCTTCTTGGTTACAAATAAAACCTCAACTAGTCATTGCGAGGAACGAAAGTGACGAAGCAATCTCAGAATAAAACAAAAGCTCTCAGATTTTCTGAGAGCTTTTTATTTAAAAATATTTTGAAATCTTATCCAGTACAAGGTCTTCATAATCAGAAACCACCGTATCAGCTAAAGTATAATCCTGATTTTTTGAATGTGGACTTCTGTAAGCTGTACAGAATATCTTAGCTCTGTGGGCAGCAAGAATACCATTCGTAGAATCTTCAATCACCATACAGTTTTCAACAGGTTCACCTGCCATTTCAGCAGCTAGTAGAAAAACTTCAGGATGAGGTTTGGATTCCTTTAAATCGGCACCACTGATCTTTCCACTGAAATATTGCTCAAGCCCAAATTTTTCAAATACCATATTGATAGTCGTCATGGTAGCAGAAGAAGCTAAAATAAGCTTAATACCGTTTTCATGATAATGTTGGATCAGGTTTCTTACGCCGGGAATAAGGTCAAACTCATCATCATTATAAAAATAATCTTTAAAATGAGACCTTTTGATGTCTGCAATAGATTCGTAAGTCTGATGTAAATTAAATTCCTTGATCAGAGTTTCAGAGACTCTTTTGGTTGATGCCCCGGTAAAAGAAGTGTATAAATCTTCGGAAACTGCAATTTCCAATTCATCAAACGTTTTGAAATAGGCTTTTCTATGCAATGGTTCTGTGTCTACAATTACCCCATCCATATCGAAAAGAACAGCTTTTAAAGACATATTCTAAGTTTTTCACAAAAATAGGAAATTGTGTTGAAAAGGGAAAGTTAATGAAACGAAGGATTGTAAATTAAAACATCTGCTCTTAACTAATCTGAGTTTGGAATAAGAAATAGAGGGCAATGAGGTGGAAGCGGGAAGCTGGAGGCTGGAAGTTATTATGAGCAAAGTTTCAGTATGGGTATGATAATGGGGTAAAAATGTTAATTAAAATACAGTTCAAACTCTTCTTAAGGCTTTCATAACTTCCAGCTTCCTTACTGAAAAATTATCTGTAGTTCAGATGTAACCAGAACCATCATTCACAAACTCTTCGTATCTTTGTCATCAATTACAACATTAAAATTTTAAAATAAAGCATGAGAACATACGCAGGAATTCCCGAGGAAAACGCAACGTTAGAGAATTCGAAAGTAATGTTGGTAACTGTTCCTTATGACGGAACTTCAACATGGGGAAAAGGAGCTGATAAAGGTCCTGAATTATTCTTAGACGCTTCTGAAAATATGGAGCTTTATGACATTGAAACACAAACTGAACCTTATCTTCAGGGAGTGTATCTAGCTGGAGAAGTTTCTGAAAATTCTACTCCTGAAGCAATGACAGAAGCTGTTTATCAGAAAACAAAAGAGCTTTTGAATAATGAAGGGAAAGTATTCACTTTATTTGGTGGTGAGCACTCTGTTTCTATCGGTTCTATCCGTGCAGTAGGAGAAAAATTTGAAAACCTTACCGTTCTTCAATTGGATGCTCACACAGATTTACGTCCTGAGTTCCACGGTTCTACTTCTAATCACGCTTGTGCTGTGTTTGAAGCTAACCAGAAACATAACTTAGTACAGGTGGGAATCCGTTCTATGGATGCTGAAGAAACTCAGTATTTGCCGGAAGGAAGAGTATTCTTTGCTCACGAGATTGCTAATAACGAAAACTGGGTGAATGATGTATTGGAAAAAGTTTCAGGAAACGTATATATTACGATTGACCTTGATGCCTTTGATCCTTCTATTGCTCCATCTACAGGAACTCCTGAACCGGGTGGATTACAATGGTATCCAACATTAGAATTATTAAGAAAAGTATTTGAAAAATGTAATGTAGTGGCATTTGATATTGTAGAGTTAATGGATTCTCCAATGGCTAAGCCAACCGCTTTCCTTGCGGCTAAATTATATTATAAGATGCTTGCTTATAACGATATTTATAACAACGATAACTAATATTCCGCAAGAATCGGATTTTTTCTGCCGTATATTCTTTGGAAATTTGTGAGGTAAAAACAATACAAAATGTCCACACAGAATCAAATCGATTATAACAGAATTGCTAAAGCGATAGAGTATATCCAGAGCAATTTCAGGCTTCAGCCAAGTTTGGAGGAAGTGGCAGAGAATATTCACTTAAGTCCGGCCCATTTTCAGAAGATCTTTACGGATTGGGCAGGAACAAGTCCGAAAAAATTTTTACAGTTCATCAGTCTTGAACATGCTAAAAATTTATTGAAGGAAGAAAAAGCAAGTATTTTTGATACCGCTTACGAAACCGGACTTTCCAGTACAAGCAGATTACACGATATGTTTGTAAAAATAGAAGGAATGTCTCCGGCAGAATATAAAAACGGGGGAAAAAGTCTTGTCATCAATTATAGTTTTTCAGAGAGTCCGTTTGGAAATATTCTGGTAGCTTCTACAGAAAAAGGAATTTGCTATATGGCTTTTGAAAACGATAAAGAAACAGCATTAGGGAATTTGCAACATAAATTTCCTAATGCTTCTTTTTTTGAAAAACAAGATCAGCTTCAGAAAAACGCATTGTCTATATTCGATAAAGACTGGACAAAGCTCAATACCATTAAACTTCACTTAAAAGGAACCGATTTCCAGTTGAAGGTTTGGGAAAGCCTATTGACAATTCCTATGGGAAAACTGTCTACGTATGGCAATCTTGCAGAAAAAATTGGAAATCCTAAAGCATCAAGAGCTGTAGGAACGGCAATAGGCAGTAATCCTGTGGCATTTCTCATCCCTTGTCACCGTGTTATTCAGTCTACAGGACATCTTGGTGGTTACCGATGGGGAAGTGATAGAAAGCAGATGATTGTGGGTTGGGAAAGTTCACAGCTTTATTCATAAAATATTTTAGACCACAAAGTCACAAAAGTTTTTAGATGCTTAAATTATTTCTAAGTTACTACTAACTGTTTGTGAAGTTCACTAAAGCCCTTGAAAATCTCCGATTTTTACCAATACCTCAGTTAAAGGACTATACATTCCCATCCTCTGGAGGGGTGGCGAAAATTCAAAGAATTTTTGACGGGGTGGTTTTAATACTAACTTCCAGTTATTTCCAAAACATTACGTAATTTGTATTATCAAAACAAAAACAATGCTCAGCCTGTTCGATGAAACACCAGATTATCCTTTAAGTCTCTTACCACATAACGGAACCGTCTTATACTATGGGAAAGTCTTCTCAAAAGAAGAGTCTGATAGGTATTATGACTATCTTTTCAACCAGATTCCATGGGAACATGATGAGGCAGTAATTTTCGGAAAACTGATTCTCACCAAACGAAAAGTGGCCTGGTTTGGAGAAAAAGCATTTGAATATACCTACTCCAACAGAACAAAATATGCAAAACCCTGGACTCCTGAGTTATTGAAATTAAAAGAGAAATGTGAAGAAGTTTCAGATGAAACCTACAATTCCTGTCTGCTCAATTTGTACCATGACGGAAGCGAAGGAATGGCTTATCACAGTGATGGTGAAACCGATTTGAAAAAACATGGAGCCATTGCTTCCATGACCTTCGGAGCCGAAAGAAAATTTTTATTTAAGCATAAAACTACCAAAGAAAAGGTTGAAATATTCCTGGAAAACGGAAGCTTACTGATTATGAAAGGCACAACCCAGGATCACTGGCTTCACAGACTTCCTCCTACAACGAAAGTGAAAACCCCAAGAGTAAACCTTACTTTCAGAACGATTGAAGAATAAAAAGAATCTCGCAGATTACGTAAATCACGCAGATTTATAACACCATCATCTGTGAAAAACTGTGCCATCCGTGGTTAAAAAATACCTCAAAGTTTATTTAATTAATCTAAATAGCCTTGTCAAGGTTTTAAACCTTGACAAGGCTGCATCATCAATAAAATCCGCGAGAGATAAATGACAAAAAAAGCTGTTCATCCGAACAGCTTTTTCAATTTATTTCAATACATCAGCTTCAATAGAGCTATCACCATACACTTTAATAAATGCTTTAGTGTAATCTTCCTTAGAAGCAAAATTCGGATTATCCATAAATTTCTGAGGATTCAAAGCAAAAAGCGGGAACCATGTGCTGCTGATCTGAATCTGGATTTTGTGGCCTTTTTTGAAGGTATGAACCACATCCTGAAGTCTGAAGTTCACTGCTGTTTTCTGGTCAGGAACCAAAGCTTCTCCTTTTTCTTTAGTATTTCTGAATCTCGCAGGCATAATTTCGCTTCTTACCATCTGGTGATAGTTTCCATAAATTACACCGTCTTTCTTTTCTGTGGGTTTGAAATCTTCAGGATAAACATCAATCAGTTTTACTGCAAAGTCTGCGTCTGTAGAAGATGAAGAAATATTAAGTTTTGCCATAATCTCGCCAGCAAAGGCAATATCTTCCGTTAGAACATCCGTTGTAAACGTCAATACATCAGGCCTTCCAACTGCAAATCTTTGATCTTCCGACATATAGTTTTTAGGAGTAAATCCATTGAAGTCTTTTAAATGATCAGAACTTAAAACAGGATTATTAGGATCACTGTAATACTCTGAATACCCTTGTCCTGATGCTTTTTTCAATGTTTTATCAGAAAGATAGAAATTTACTTTCTGAGCATTTTTAGGAGGGTAAGAAGCGAATTCTTTCCATTGTTTTGCTCCGGTGTCATACATTAATGCTTCCGGAAGTCCTGCATCCTCTTTGGTATTTCCTTTCAGATAGTGGCTGAAAAATTTTGTTTCTACGTTTTTCTGGTAATAGGTGGCAATACTGTCTCCAAAATAAGTTTCACTGTGGAAATGTTTACCCTGTTCCTGAGACCATCCACCATGAGAGAAAGGTCCCATTACAATCGTGTTCTTAGCTTTTGGGCTTGTCTTTTCAATTGTTTTGTAGATATTTAAAGGTCCGGCAAGATCTTCTGAATCAAACCAGCCACCAACGGTCATTACCGCATGATTGATATTTTTAAGATGAGGAAGAAGGCCTCTTTTTTGCCAGAATTCATCATAGTTGGTATGATTCATAATTTCTGTCATGAAGAAATTATCTTTATAATATTTTTCATAGCCATCTTTAAGGGTTCCCATATCTCTGTAGAATTTTAGGCCATCCTCAGAAGTTTGCTTGATGAAAGAATCCATATACCATCCTTTCTGTTCCGGTTTTGTTTTCTGAACTCCAAAGACAGGAAATGTTCTGAAATAACCAAGCATAAATCTTCCGTTGTGAAGGAAATCATCATTCCAGAAATCAGAAATCGGAGCTTGTGGAGAAGAAGCAACCAGTGCTGGGTGCTGTGCTAATGTTCCTACAGCGGTATAAAATCCAGGATAAGAAGTTCCGAACTGTCCTGCTTTACCATTGTTATCTTTAACGTTTTTCAAAAGCCATTCGATAGTATCATAGGTGTCTGTACTTTCGTCTACATCTTTCTTTGTTTTACGTTCCACCTGTGGAGTCATATTGGTAAAAGTACCTTCACTCATATATCTTCCACGGACATCCTGATATACAAAAATGTATTTGTCTTTCATCAGGTAGGTGTTAGGACCCACTTTGGTTTTATATTCATTTTCACCGTAAGGAGCAATGCTGTAGCAGGTTCTCTGCATCAGAAACGGATATTTGTTTTTGTTTGAAATATCCTTAGGAATATAAACTGCAGTGAAGAGCTTTACACCATCACGCATGGGAATATAAAACTCCTTTTTGGTAAAGTTATCTTTAACGAAATTGTCTTTTTTTTCCGTATTCTGAGCCTTTCCAAGAATGAAAAGAAGAATGAATACAAGTGAAATATGGGTCTTCATAAGTAAAATTTGGGGCTAATTTAAAAATAAAAATACTTTCACGGTATTTTCTCAGATGAATCTTCCTTTAAAAGTTATTTTGTTTTGATTTTTTACTGTGGGTTGTGGAATTTGTAAAAGGAAGTTTTGTGGAGGAAGAAGGGTAAGATGCAGGTAGAACCACCCCGTCAAAAATTCTTTGAATTTTCGCCACCCCCTCCACTGGAGGGGAATGTTTACGTCTTCAATTGAAATTATGGTGAAAATCGTAGATTTTCGGAAGCTTAAATATACTTCTCAAACATTTAGTAGTCATTTAAAATAACTTTAGTGTCCAAAACTTTTGTAGTTAAAAAAGCGTACAAAAAAGCCGGAAAAATTCCCGGCCATTGATTGAGAGTATATAAAAGTATGGTGTTTATTTTTTTTTCGGTTTTTTACCTGCAAACTTATTAATCTTCATACTAATAGAAAACATGATATAACGTTTTAGAATCAGGTCTTCACGGTCTTCGAAATAAGAATCTGTGATGGTTCTTTTTACACTTTGATTTTGATTTAGAACATCATAGACCTTTATTTTTGCTGTCAGCTGTTTATTGTAGAAGGAATATCCCACACTGGCATTCCAGAAATAGAAATCTTTTTTGAATCCGGGAGCAATATTTGAATTCGTATTGTAGGAAAAATCATTACCTATGAAAAAAGCCTTTTGAAACAGATAATTGGTTACTTCAACCTTTAAAGACTGATTGGTTGTGTTTACTGTATTTACATTATAGTTGGTATAATTTGAAAAGCTATATCCAAGGCTATAGGAAGGTTTTATAGTAAATATATCTTTGATTTCATAATTCAGATTAAGACCCGGATTAAAATTGTAGGCTCTGCTGGTAAATGACTCACCATTGATGAATCCATTATTATAATTGTAATTCATGCTGAACCTTGGAGCGATTCTGAGTTTATGATCATTCCATTTAAATGTTTTGGTAAGCCCCATACCCAAACTAAAGTTTTTATTCCCGCTGATATTACTGTAGGTAATAATCTGCCTGCCGGAACTATCATATTTGGAATAATTGATTACATCATTATTTCTATAAGTAAACGCGGCGGTAATATGATAATTAAGATTTTTGATTATGTTATAACTGTTAAAAGAAAGGCTGGTTTCATTGATCCAGGTGTTTTTAAGATCCGGATTTCCGGTATTTGTAACTAAAGGATCAGATTCATCCTTATAGGGAATAAGCTTTCCGGAATCAGGAATTGTGAAACTGGAAGAGTTGGAGATAATCAACGACTGACGATCCGTAAAAGAATATCGGAAATTGGTTGAATACTTAGGAAGGAGAAAATTTTTCTGAAGATTATACAGTTGCCCGTTAAAAACTGAGTTTACATTCATATCTGAAATATCAACATTTACTGTAGCCCAGAGACCGAATTTCTTTTTGTAGAGATAATAGGATAGCTCAGGAGAAAATTGATTGATTCTTTGATCCATACTGTTGGAAAGACGGGTGTTATATTGAGAATATTGCCCTGTAGCAGGATCAAAATCATTGAAATCTATTATATTTCTGGTTAATTTTGAGTTGTATTGAAGGCTGATACCTATAGTTGCAGAATCTGATATAGGTTCCGTATATCTGGCCATAAAGCTATAGTTATTATCCTGAGAACGGTTCTTTTGTAACTGGTTACGGTTATCGGTACTCATAACGGCATCCTTATAAAATGTATTCAGTGACTGATTGATATTTTCATTGTTAGATTCTGTAATAGAAGTGTTGATCATGGCCATCATTGACCTGTTCTTTTTCTTAAAGTTTTTGAAAAAATTGATATTGGGACTGAAAGTATTGGTCTCGCCTTTGGTTTGAGTATTGTTTTTACTTTCATTCAAAAGTTTATCATCCTTTAATGTTGAAGATATGGATTGCCCTGAACTGAACGTTTCTGATTTTGAAAATGAAGGCGCTATGTAAATGTTAGTTAACGAATCCAGTTTTATTCCTACAGAACTGTTGAAATTATATTGCCTTGATTCATTTTCATTGCTGCTTTCAGAATCGGTTTTTAGAGTAGCATCCGGAAGAAGTGTTGTCTTTGAAGCTTTGGAACGGGTCTCATTGTTAGAATCTGTATATTGCAGGCTGAGGTTGTCTAGATTGGCATCCCTTCCAAGTTTGTCATTATAATTCAGTCCAAAGCTGCTGAACTTTTGTATTCCACCTCCCTGCTGGGCGCTACGTCCCATTGTATCAAAGATCTGATCTCCTGAACTGCTCTTTGAATTGATATTATTGGCGGAAGCCAAAGCACTGATTTTGGTATCTCCTTTAAAATAATTTAAAAAAACATTCCCTTCATACCGTTTATCAGAACCATAACCGGCCAATATTTTTGAAATAAGGCCTTTGTTTTTCTTCTCATCAATATTGAAATTAATGGTAGTATTCTGAGATTTCGGAGCCCTTTTGGTCAGTTCCTCTTCCTTAGTTTTAGTGGTGGTAAATTGGACATTTTTTATGATATCTGCGGGAAGGTTCTGTAGTGCTGTCTTTCCATCCTTATCAAAAAATGGTTTGCCATTCACCATAATCTGGTCTACGGCTTTCCCGTTCACCGTTATTTTTCCGTCATTGCCAATTTCTACTCCCGGAATCTGTTTCAAAAGCTCATCAATTTGACTGTCTGGACGTACTTTAAGGGCAGAAGCATTGAATTCTATGGTGTCATTTTTTATTTTCACCGGAGAAACAGTGATCTTTACCTCATCAAGATTTATTACTTTCTTTTTCTCAAGCTCTATATCGCCCAGGGATAATGACTGCTCAATTTTTTCAAGTGCTTTTGAATAAGAGAATTTTTCAGTATCAATTTTTAAAAAGGAGGGTTCTTTTACCTCATCAGTCTGTAATGAGAATTTTCCTTCCTTATTGGTAGCTGTATAATTGAGAATAGTGGAGTCTTTAGCCTTTAGCAGATATATGGTAGCATTTTCTACAGGTTTTTTTTCCGGATCGGTTACTTTTCCATCAATATGTAGTCTTTGAGCGTATATAATTAGAAAATTACACACCAAAAACACGAATAATAAGATTTTCTTCATTGAGCTTTCCAAAGCGTAAAAATAAAAAAACATCCCAATATAGGGATGTTCCTTGTGAATATTTTAAAAAATATTTTATGCTTTTAAATATCTTGAATAGGCATATCCTTCCTGACCGTCAGCATTTTTTACTTTCCACCAGTCATCAGAAGTCTGCTCAATTAAAGTTACAGCAGAACCTTTTGCAGCTTTACCTACTACGGCAGCTTCAGTAGAAGGCTCCTGTCTGATGTTCAGGTTAGAATCTTCTGTAGCAACAGTAAGAGAAGCTCCTGAAGTAAGACCTGCAACCTGTACATCAATATTGATATCTGAAGCAGAATAAGTAGAATCAATAGCTCCTAAAGCATTCCAAACTGCGTCTTTTGCAGCTGTATTGGAAGCATCTCCGGAAACATATAAAATTCCATCCTGTTCCTGAACCTGTAAGTTTGAAATCCCGGCAGACTGAGCTGCTGAAACTACGCTTGAATATTTATCTTGTAATGTACTCATCTTAATTTAATTATTTTACTGTGTAGTTAAACTTAACTTTACCAACTTTTAAAGCGTCAACAGACTGCTTGATTTTTTTAGCTTGTTCCTGAGAAACGTTTCCTGTAAGGGTAAGCTCGTTATTGATAACTTCAACTTTTACTGTAGGGAAATCTTTTACTGCATCCTGAACTTTTTTCTGAACTACAGGATCTACAGCAGATTTAGTTTCAACAGGTGCCGGAGCTGGAGTTACTTCAACTTTAGACATATCCATTACTTCTTTTACTCCTTTAATTGCTTTTAATTGTGCAATCATAGCGTCTTTAGACTGTTGGTCTGCGAAAGTTCCGCTTAAGTGAGCCACGCCTTCTTTTACTTCAACGGAAGCATTGGGATTAGAAGTTACCACAGTTGTAGCCTGAGTCTGAAGTTCGGCATCAGAAACTTTTTTCTTACAAGAAACTGCCCCGAAAGATACAGCTACAGCTAATGCAGCCATTGCGATAGTTTTTTTCATATTGTATATTTATTAATGTTGTTATACAATCAAATGTAATAATAAAATTTGTACCAAAAGAATAAAAATTCAATAAATGTTTCTTAAATTTTTTACAATATTTTATGAACCAGCGTTTTAATTTTTATGTTTCGAAAACTTAATACGGCCTTAAGGTGATGAGAATAAAATATTCTGCCAATTCAAAAACCATTATATTTGCGCAAATTGAACTATATATATGAAAGGACAGAATAAACTTTTTATAGCAATTATCATCGCGCTTATCCTGGGAGTAGGAATTGGAGGACTTGTACATGTAAAGTATCCGGAAAGCGCAGAACCTTTTTCCAAGAACATAAAATTATTGGGAACGGTTTTCATCAGACTGGTACAGATGATTATTGCACCTTTGGTATTTACTACACTTGTGGTAGGAATTGCTAAAATGAGTGACATCAAAATGATCGGAAGAGTAGGAACAAAAGCAATGCTTTGGTTTATTTCCGCTTCTTTGGTTTCCCTTTTTATCGGGTTGATACTTGTTAACTGGCTGGAGCCGGGACATGTAACCAAACTACCCGTTCAGGACGTTGCTTCAGCAGAAGATCTTTTGAAAAGCAGTAAAAGTTTTTCATTAGAAGATTTTGTAAAGCATATGATTCCTAAAAGTTTATTTGAAGCCTTTGCAACCAATGAAGTATTGCAGATTGTAGTATTTGCGATTATGTTCGGAGTTGCTTTAGCTAATCTAGGAGAAGAATACTCTAAACCGGTAGTAAAGCTTTTTGATATCATGGCTCATGGTATCCTTAAAATGGTAGGATATATCATGTGGTTTGCTCCTCTGGGAGTATTGGGAGCTATTGCTGCTGTGGTAGCTACCAATGGTTTTGAAATCTTTAAAGTATATGCGATCTACCTGAGAGACTTCTTCTTTGCATTGGGTATACTTTGGCTGGTTCTTTTATTGGTAGGGTATTTTATCTTAGGAAACAGACTGTTTGATTTATTAAAGAGAATTAAAGAACCATTATTGATTGCCTTCTCTACAACCAGTTCAGAAGCCGTATTCCCGAAATTGGTAGAAGAACTTGAGAAATTCGGGTGTAACAGCAGAGTAGTATCTTTCATTCTTCCTTTAGGATATTCCTTTAATCTGGATGGTAGTATGATGTATATGACATTTGCTTCGATTTTTATTGCTC
Organism: Chryseobacterium sp. BIGb0232; assembly: GCF_024810195.1. Taxonomy (NCBI): domain Bacteria; kingdom Pseudomonadati; phylum Bacteroidota; class Flavobacteriia; order Flavobacteriales; family Weeksellaceae; genus Chryseobacterium; species Chryseobacterium sp. BIGb0232. The sequence goes on along the minus strand of NZ_JANUEH010000001.1, from coordinate 1,154,906 downwards.
AGATTTACGGAGTAGAGATGACCATCGGACAACAAATCACCATGCTTTTAGTACTGATGCTTACCTCAAAAGGAATTGCAGGAGTACCGAGAGCTTCCTTGGTAATTATTGTTGCGACCTGTTCAATGTTTGGAATTCCACCGGAAGGAATTGCATTGATCTTACCAATTGACCACTTCTGTGATATGGGAAGAAGTATGACAAACGTATTAGGAAATACATTGGCTACATCAGCAGTATCGAAATGGGAAGGGCAGCTAACCGAACCTTTAGACAAAATTTAAATAATGAGTTTAATAAACTTATCATCATATAAAAGCCATATTGAAAAATATGGCTTTTCAGTTATTAATGAAGTATTTTCTGATGCAGAGATTGCTCAGATTATCCATGTTCTGGACAATATAGATACTTCAAAAGAGAACTTCAGGAAATCAGAAGACTTATTTGCAATAAGACAGTTTTTAAAAGAAATTCCGGAAGTTAAAGACCTCATCTTTAATGAGAATATCAGGAAAATCATCAATGAAATTTTTGGTGAAAAATATTTTGTAGTGAAAAGTATCTATTTTGATAAGCCGGAAACCTCTAACTGGTATGTTGCTTATCATCAGGATCTCACCATTTCTGTAGATAAAAAACTGGAATTGTCTGGTTTTGGTCCATGGACCACAAAGCAGAACCAGTTTGCTGTACAGCCTCCATTGAATATTTTAGAGAATATTTATACGATTAGAATCCATCTGGATGAGACTGATGAAAATAATGGGGCCTTAAAAGTGATTACTCAATCTCATGTTAAAGGAATTTACAGGCCGGAAACGATAGACTGGAATGTGGAAACCGAAGAAATCTGTAAGGTAGAAAAAGGTGGCGTGATGCTTATGAAACCTCTTACTCTTCATGGATCAAACAGAACTACCAATGGAAAGAAAAGAAGAGTTATTCATATAGAATTTTCTGACATGGAGCTCCCGGAAGTCCTGCAATGGGCAGAAAGAATGAATTGATAAAAAATAAAGCCCTGCGAACTTTTCGAAGGGCTTTATTTTTGGATTGAAAAGCTGAAGTGAACTCTTTTGAATGAACCTTCATCTCCAACTATTCTTATTATTGTACAGAAATTTCATCAACAAAGATATACGTTTCTCTACCGGTTTTCTGATGCCATCCGGGAATTTTCCCAGAATAATAAGCCTTTACTTTAAGATATCTTGCTTCAGTAGGAAGAATTTCAGTAGTAAAGTCTTTGGTCTGAACTTTTTCATCTTTAGGATCAATATCATTTTCGATGGTATCCAGGAGAATAAAATCTTTAGCATTCATAGAGGCATAATATTCCACTTTTTTAGGCATAAGGATCAATGATTTGTTATCCTGAAGGTAGGTGGAGGATATTTGAGTGAGTTGCTGAGGTGACTGAAAATCGATGATAGTTTCAAAATTCTGTCCCAGATATCCCTGCCAGTCTCCTTTTTTCCAGTCTATATCACCTCTGATCCCATCGATTAAAGCAAATTTTCCTGTAGCTGTATATTGAGGATCAACTTTTGAAAGGAGAGTTACTTCCCAATAATTAGGTCTTCTGTTGAAATTTGCTGTGACTATTGGACTTTTTTCTCTTTTCTTTTCTGCATAGGCCTGAACCTGTGTAGTTCTGCTGATGGAGAAAGGCTTCTTGTAAGTTGTGAATTTCTTTTTTTTGTTGACATCATTGGCATCAATGGTCATATAATAGATTTTATCCCCGGGACTCTGTGGAGTGATCTCAACTCTGGTAGAAAAATCAAAGAGTCTGTCTGCTTTAATAACCGGAGAAGCAATATCCTCCTGAAAAGAAGAGATGTGATCTTTAGTTTCTGCTGAAGGATTAGTTTGCTGAGAAGAATTTTGTGCATTAATAATTTGAGTCATCAATAAAGACAATGCAAGCAGCCCTTTTTTCATGTTTTGATATTATGAACGGGTATAAATCAAGTACAGTACCAAATATGAGAAAAGAGGGGGTGAAATTGAGAAAGAGGGAGCTGGAAGCTAGGGAGAGGGAGGCTGGAGGTACTGTCAGGTTAGTAATAACTTGCAGTTTATTGATTGATAAGTTTTGAAAGAAAAGTGGGTTGAAAGCTGGGAGAGGGAAGCTGGAAGTATTTTCAAGTAAGAGATAGCTTGTAGTCTGTTGATTATAATTAATAAGCTTAAAAAACCTTATTAAAAAAAATGTCATTTGTAGTCGGGCTTCAATAACTTCCCATTTCCCACTTCCAGCCTCCAGCTTCCTTTCCTCTTAACATGTAATAAAATTCAATTCCCAATTGTCTTATATAAAACCATGATTATCAAATTACATGAAGAAGATTTTACTTTCAGCAGTTGTTCTGCTACCGGCAGCTCTTTTTTCTCAGACTATTGCAGGGAAGATTACACAAACTGGAAAAGCTGCTTCCTATATTGAAGTGATAGCTATAAAGGATCAGAAAAAGCAGACCGCTATTTCTGATGAAAAAGGAAATTATGCTCTGAAGCTTTCTGAAGACGGAAATTACACTATAAAACTTATTCAGGATGGAAATGAAGTTTCGAATGCATCTGTAACGGTAAAAGGAGATGTGAAGCAGGATTTTTTTATTGATGAGAAAAAAGAAAAGCAGATTGAAGGAGTAACTCTTACTGCCAGAAAAAAGCTGATTGAAAGAAAAGCAGACAGGCTGGTTTTTAATGTGGCGAGTTCAGTTGCTTCTCAGGGAATGGATGGTGCAGATGCACTAGCTACAACACCATTGGTGAAAGTTGATGAGAATGCCGGAGTTTCTATTGCCGGAAAAAGTGGAGTTGCCATTATGATTAATGAACGAATTCTGAACTTGTCTTCAGCCGAACTTGTGACCTATCTTAAAAGTTTGAGATCAGAAAATATAGAAAAAATTGAGGTGATTACAGCGCCGCCTGCAAAATATGAAGCTCAGGGAAACAGTGGTCTCATCAATATTGTGCTGAAGAAAAATCAAAATCTGGGCTGGAATGGAAGTTTTACAACGGGTTTTCAACAACAGACTTATTCAGGATTTTCAAACAGCGTAACCATTAATTATCAAAATGAAAAGCTTCGGTCTTCATTAAAATTAAGACAAAGTAAATACCAAAAACATTCTTTTGAGAATTATAGAATGACCGGAACGGAGGGACTTAAAAGTCATGATGACAGAAAGGATTTTGGAGATGGATTAGGAGCTAATCTAAGTATTGATTATCAGTTAGGAAAGAAGTCCAATATAGGGTTTATCTATGATTATGGAGTGGGGCACTCTAATATGGATATCGAAAACACATCAGATTATTTTCAAAATGATAATTATACCAATACACTCTCTACCTATGCTGAACATAGAGGGAAATCTACCCAGCAGACAATAAGTGCCTATTATGATGTTAAGTTTGGGAAACAGGATAATAAACTAAGTATTACAGGGAACTATTTCTCCAATATTCCCAAGACTATCATTGATTTTACGACAATAGAAAATTCCGGAGATCAGTTTATTGTAAAATCACCATCAGTGGTAGATTATAAAATTTATTCCGGGCAGGCAGATCTTACTTTACCCTATGAGTTTGCTAAAGCAGAAGCTGGGATCAAGTTCACCAATTTTGATAACAATTCAAGTATTTTCTACCAAAATCTGGAGGATGGAAATTATGTGACTGATGTTTTGAAGAGCAATGAGTTTAAGTACAATGAGAAAAACTATGCTGCTTATTTCAGCCTTGAAAAATCCTTTAATGAAAAATGGTCAGCAAAATTGGGACTTCGGTATGAATATTCTACAGTCAATGGAAACTCTCTGACTTCCGGTCAGCAGTCAGAAAGTTCTTATGGTAAATTTTTTCCAACCGCTTATATAAGCTATAAAAGTGATGAAAATAACACATTTAGTGTGAATTATTCGAAAAGGATCAACAGACCTGGCTTCCGTGCAATCAATCCGTATCGTTGGTATATCAATATTAATTCTTATTTCACAGGGAATCCTTTTTTGCAGCCCTCTGTTAATCACAATTTTGAATTTTCTCATGTGTATAAGGGGAAACTGTCAACCACACTTTATTTTCAGAAAACGCTGGATGGGTTTGGGCAATTGGCAAGTCTTTCAGGGGAAAGCAGGACAAGTACTTTTTTTAATTACTATACTCAAAACAGTATAGGAGCTACAATCAATTATTCCGATACATTTTTCAAACGTTGGGAAGCTAATTACTCTGCGGATTTATCTTATACGGATATGAATGTTTTTACAACAGATGCATCTTCTAAAAAAGGATATAGCTATGATTTTGATTTTCAGAATAACCTCTCGTTGAATCAAGGGAAAACCGTTCAGCTGATTTTAAACTATTGGTTCCGCCTTCCTTCCAACTCTGGAAATATTCGTTGGGATTTTGTAGGGAATTTTACTACGGGGGTAAAAATGAATCTGATGGATAAAAACTTGCAGATTAATGTGATTGTTTCAGATATTTTTAAACAGTCAAGAAGTAAAGGAGAGATTTACTATACCACAGGATCTCATTATTTCAATAATTATTATGATGCCAGAAGACTTACTGTATCGGCAACTTATACTTTCGGAAATAAAAAGATAAAAGGAGTAAATCGTAATGTCAACTTTGAAGAAAAGAATAGAGCGAATTAAGTTTGGAAGCTGGGAGCTGGAGGTTGGAAGTACTTTTCCTCTTACGATAACTAATTGACCTTTTATTAATTATTAAAGGTTGGATATTTCAGTTAAACAAAATTTCAGTCGTTAATAAACTATTATAACTTGATTCCCTGCAATTCAAACCTCATCTTCAAATAAAGTATTAAGATATTTCTCCTTATCACTTTCACTTTTTTCTGTTCCCAGGTATTTTTTCCATGCCTGGGACTCATGGTAAACAATGCCCATTTCCCAGACACAGTAAGTAGGAAGATGGGTTTTATTTCTGTCCCAGATCTCAAACTTTCCGGTTCCGTTGTAATAGACGCTTTCCCATAATTCGTTTTCACTTCGCCAGGTACAGACGAGAAGAAGGTAATTTTTTCCACATCGATGCATAATCACAAATCCGAGATCTTCGATATTCTGAAAGTTTTCATTGGCGTTTTCAATACACGTTTTAGCATTTTGGATATCCTGTGAGGAAACTTCAGCAGGATCTTCAGCCAGATCATACCATTTGAATCTTGTTTTTCCTACAGTAAAGATTTCTTTGGGTAATGCATATTTAGATGGGTAAGCCTTAGTTTTCATAGATTTTGTTTTGGTGACAAGTGATCTTTCATGATGAAAAAACGGCATAAACAAAATTTTTAACGATCTGATTTATCACCTGATATTATAGATTTTATTGATTCTAAATTACCAAAAAAAAACGTAAATTTGTAAACAATTTATATTTATATGTTGACGAAAGAAAAGGTTCAGGATTTCCTTAAAGAAATAGAAGTAGACGATTTGGTGAGTAATTTTCAGGTTATGGGTAATGATGTTTATATTGACATGACGGCTCACTCACCTGCAATGCACGAAAAGAAAAAACTGGAAGCTGCTATGAAGCAGGCTTTTGCCAGTGAGTTTGGAGAAGAGGTTCATTTAAAACTTAAAATCGTTTCTCCGGAACCTAGTGAAATTCAGCAAAGTCAGATCAAAGGAAAACAAATTCCTGGAATTCAAAATATTATAGCTATTGCTTCCGGTAAAGGAGGAGTAGGAAAATCTACAGTTTCTGCAAATATGGCAGTTACTTTAGCTAAAATGGGCTTTAAAGTAGGTTTATTGGATGCTGATATCTACGGACCATCAGTTCCTACCATGTTTGATACAGAAGGAGAGAAACCAATTTCTGTGGAAGTTAATGGAAAAAGCCTGATGAAACCTGTTGAAAATTATGGGGTAAAAATGCTTTCTATAGGATATTTCTCCGGAGCTAACCAAGCGGTTGTATGGAGAGGTCCAATGGCTTCAAAAGCATTAAACCAGATGATCAGAGATGCTGCATGGGGTGAATTGGATTTCTTATTAATTGACCTTCCTCCGGGAACAGGTGACATTCATTTATCCATCATTCAGGAAGTACCTGTAACAGGAGCAGTGATTGTAAGTACACCTCAACACGTTGCTTTGGCAGACGTAAGAAAAGGGATTGCGATGTTCCAGATGGAAAGCATCAATATTCCGGTTCTTGGATTAATCGAAAATATGGCGTATTTTACACCGGAAGAACTTCCTGACAATAAATATTATATCTTTGGGAACCAGGGAGCGCAATATCTGGCAGAAGATCTTGGAATTCCGGTATTGGGAGAGATTCCACTGATCCAAAGCATCAGAGAAGCAGGAGATGTAGGAAGACCGGCAGCCCTTCAGGAAGGTTCTAAAATTTCAGAGATCTATACTGAAACAGCAAGAAAAATGGTAGAAAGCCTTGTAGAAAGAAACAAAAGCCTTCCTCCAACAGAAGCTGTGAAGATCTCCACAATGGCAGGATGCTCACCAAAGGCAAAATAATAATAACTTTCAATCAAATTGAAAAAACCGAATTGAACTGAAAAAATATGGAAACAAACATAACGCACGAAGATACAGTAACAAGAGTAATGGAAGCTCTGGAAAGCATCAGACCGTTTTTGAATAAAGATGGTGGTGACATTGAGCTTATTGATGTGAAGGATAATCAGGTTTTTGTAAAACTTCTGGGTAACTGTTCCGGATGCTCGTTGAATTTTTCAACCTTAAAATTAGGAGTGGAAAATACAATCAAACAACATGCTCCGGAAATTGCAAAGGTAATCAACGTAGAATAACACTCTATCTGAGATATTAAAAGACAGGCTTTTGTACAAAGGCCTGTCTTTTTTGTTTCTGTTTAAAAAGGCTTGATAACCATTCATTATCAAGCCTTACACAAATAATCTAAAAATATAATTATGAATTCTGAGTGAGAAATTTCCTATAATTCTCCTCATTTTCAAAATAAGCTACTTCACCTTCATCACTGATCATAACAATATAAGCATCAGCTTTATCCACTGTTTTTCCTGTGTACGGATCAATAGCTTCTCTGGCTGTTTTATCAGATGGAATACGTTTTACACACATTTCACAGCATCCATAGTACATTTTTCCGTTGTGGGGAACTTCAATCTGTTTTTTGCCCATATAGGCATTATTAACCATGCAGACTGTTTCACTGGGAACATGACTGCCTTTTACATATTTTCCGGAGGTTGCAGGTTGAGGTTGAGGTTGCTGTACTGTTGCCGTTTCCGGACTTTTTGTTTTCTCTTTACTACAGGCATATAAAGCTATTGCACTGAAAAGAATTAAAAATGTGTTTCTAATCATTAATTTCATGATAATATTATTTAATTAAACTTCCTTCTGTAATTTCTTCGTTTGCCTTTTTAAGGATTTGATCTCCTTCGGATAACTCTCCAAAAACTTCAATAGTATCATTAAGAACTCTTCCTTTTTTTATCGGAATGAATTTCGCTTTTCCATGCTCTTTTTTAATAATATAAATTCCCATATTACTCTCTACCACAGCAGATCTTGGGATAAAAAATGTAGCTTCTTTATTCTGTAGAGGAATCATGGATTCTGCCATCATAAAAGGCTTTAATTCTCTGGAATGATTGATAAAATCGGCCTCTATTTTTTCTGAACGAAGCTTAAGGTCTAATGATCCTGATTTCCTGGATATTGTAGCTTTAAAATTTTTCTCAGGAATAGCATTGACCCGGAATGAGATGGTATCACCCACATTGAGGTAAGGAACATTAGCTTCAGAGACTGATAAGCTAAGGCGAAGCTTTGAAGTATTCTGAATAACCATTAAAGGTGTTCCTCCCATTGGACCTACATAAGCGCCCAGGTCTACATTTCTTTCTGTAATGATTCCGCTAAAAGGAGCGCGGATAACCAGGTATTGATTGATCTCCTGAAGTTCACGATACGCTGATCTTGCTGCATTCACCTGTGCTTCATCAGAAAGTTTACGGGCGGTGATCTGATCCAGTGCATCTTTTGCAATGGCTCCTTTTGTTTCATTGGCTTTATACATTCTGTTATAACTTGATTTTGTAGAGGCATAGATTGCTTCCTGTGCCTGCCATTTCGCTTTGGCATTAGCAGCCTGAGACTGTATTTCCGGAGCTTCCAAAACTATGAGCACCTGTCCTGCGGTTACATAAGAGCCAATATCAACATTGATCTTTTTTACATAGCTCTGTACTTTGGCAAATAATGCAGTTTCCTGATCAGGAACGAGTTCTCCTGGAAGTTTAAGTTCTACTTTGGGATTGCTTTTTTTAATAGCTACAGTCTCCATACTAGCCATCATCATGGGTTTAGCTTCTTGTTGAGGTGTTGTTTTTTCGTTGCTGCATGAAGCCGGAATAATCATAAGAGTTAGGATAGCAGCGGTATATAATAGGGTTTTCATTGAGTATAAAAATTATGGGTTGGAATTAGAATAATGAATACTTTCTTCATCTTCAGGATCTAAGGAAGGAGAGATAATGCTGGCATTTTTTTGAATCCATCCAAAAACAAGAGGAAGAATAATTAAAACAGAAAATGTTGAAAAAATAAGTCCTCCGATCACCGCACGACCTAACGGAGATACCTGATCACCACCTTCTCCGAAACCGATAGCCATTGGTAACATTCCGGCGGCCATAGCCAGAGTAGTCATAATAATGGGGCGGATACGAAGTTTGGCAGCTTCAATGCCGGCATCCAATGCATTTCCAGTCGATTTTCGGAGGGTTTCAGCATTGCTTATCAATAGAACAGCATTGGCAATAGAAACTCCAACAGACATAATTAATCCCATGTAAGACTGAAGGTTCAGTGTAGAACCTGTAAGCTTTAGTAATGTCAATGATCCTACAATGACAAAAGGAACCGTTGTTAAAATAACCAATGAAACACGGAACGACTGAAAAGTAGCGGCAAGCATCAGGAAAATTACTGCAGCTGCGATAAGAAGTCCGGAAGAAAGACTACTCATGGTTTCATTCAACACAGGAGCCATTCCGGAAACTTCAATATTAACTCCTTTTGGAAGCTCACCAAGAGACTCAATAGCTTTCTGTACATCTTTGGAAGCCTGTTCAAGGTCTGTCTTATGGATATTAGCCATAACCGTTGTATAGCCCATCGTTCCCAAATTGTAACTTTCTCCCAATTCTTTTGCAGAAGTTATAGAAGCCACATCACCCAAAACAGGTCTGTCTGAATTTTTGGATAATGGAATATTGGCAAGTTCCTCTTTGCTGTTAAGAATATTCTGAGGAGTCTGTACCTGTACATCATAGGCGATTCCCATCATTCCTCCTACCCAGAAGTTTTTATTGGTATAACGAGTAGAAGCTGTGGCAGTCACCAGTGACTTGGCAATATCCTGTGCATCCAGACCTAACTGAGCTGCTTTTATCCTGTTTATATTGATCTGCAATGCAGGATAGTTCATAGATTGAGGGATTTGCTGATCGCGCATGTATTCAATTTCTTTTATTTTGGTTAAAAGTTTTTCTGCATACATCCGGTTCATCTTTTTCATCATTCCTGAGATTCTTATTTCTACCGGATTATTCGTTCCCTGGCTTAGAATTTTTTCGGTAAGCTCAATAGGCTCAAAGGAAATCTGAATATCAGGCATTTTTTCTTTGTAATACTTTCGTAATTCATCTTTGAGTTCATCAGAATTTCCTTTAAATTCTTTTAAAGCAACCTGCATTAAAGCTTCATGCGGACCTGCATTATAAAGATAAATAGGGCTTACCGCGAATGTAGAGGGGTGCTGTCCGATAAATACGGAAGAAATGGCAATATTGTCTTTCCCAACTTTATTTTTAAGATGTTCCAAAAACTTTTTAATCTTAAGTTCTGTAACTTCAATACGGGTTCCCTCCGCTGCTTTTATACGTACCTGAAACTGCCTGGAATTAACAGAAGGCAATACATCTTTCCCTGTGATTTGATAAAGTCCGATTCCTATTCCTAAGATTACTGCAAGACTTACACTTACAATGATTTTCCTACGCTGCATCAGAGAAGATAGCAAGCCTGTGAAACGATCACGGAAACGGCTGAACCAATCAGGTTTGTGATTTTCACACGTCTTAGGATCGTGCTTCATGATCCAGTTGGCCATTACCGGAACAAAAGTTTGAGATAATATAAAAGATACAATCATCGAAAAACCTATTGCCATGGCTAAAGGCATAAATAAAGATCCGGGAATACCAGTCATCATAAATGCCGGAGCAAATACGGCAAGAATACAAAGCATGATAAGCAGTTTTGGAAATGCAATCTCTTTACAGGCATCCCAAATAGCCTGTGCACGGGTTTTTCCCATGGCAAAATGCTGGTGGATATTTTCGATAGTAACGGTACTTTCATCCACTAATATTCCTATCGCGAGAGCAAGCCCGGATAAAGACATAATATTAATAGACTGTCCGAATAATTTAAGGAATAATACTCCGGAAATAATTGAAATCGGAATGGTCATAATAACAATCAATGCAGCTCTGCGGTCATTAAGGAAAAGCATTACCATCAATCCAGTAAGCAAAGCTCCCAAAATGCCTTCAACAGCTAAGCTTTTCAAGGCATTTGAAATATAAACTGACTGATCGAATTCATAGGAAATTTCCACATCATCCGGCATATTCCGCTGGATTTTAGGTAAGGATTCCTTCAGTTTATTCACTACTTCCAATGTAGATGCATTGCTGGCTTTTGCAATATTGATGTATACGGAACGTTTTCCGTCTATCAGGGCATATCCGGTGGCGATATCCGCTCCATCTTTAACAGTAGCCACATCTTTGACGTAAACATTGTCTGCCGTACCTTTAAACAGAGGAATATCCCCGAGTTCTTCAACCTTTTTTACTGTATTGTTGGTAGGGGTCAGATAATTGGTTTCCCCTATATAAACATTTCCTGATGGGGAAGTAATATTATTTCTGCTAATGGCTTCTACAATCTGTTCCGGTGACAATTGATGCGCACGTAGTTTGATAGGATCTACATTCACCTCAATTGTACGCGGACTTCCTCCAAACGGTGGAGCAGTGGTAAGCCCGGGAATGGCAATAAGAAAAGGACGGGCATTAAAATTGGCAATATCCTGTAACTCATTATTGGTTTTTGTAGTACTCCTGAACACAAGCTGTCCTACAGGTTGTGATGAAGAATCAAAACGGATAATAAAAGGAGGTGGTGCACCTGGCGGTAAAAATACCTGTGAACGGGTAGAAAGCGCATTGATCTGTGCAATAGCTTCCCCCATATTGGTACCTTCATAGAAATTAACTTTCATGAGGGTGAGTCCCTGGGTATTTTTAGATTCAATACTTTTAATACCATTGGTAAATAAAAGCATATTCACATACATTTTGGTAAAATATCCTTCCATCTGTTGTGGAGTATACCCATTAAAGGAGTGGGCAACATATACTACGGGAAGATTCATTTCGGGAAGAATATCTACTTTTACTTCTTTGGCAGCTTTGATTCCGAAAAACAACAGCCCCAATACCAATACCATTACAGATATTGGCCTGCGTAATGCAAACTTTATAAGATTCATGTTTAAATTTTTAAGTTAATGGGTAATTGCTTTTGTAATCATCGATATGTCTCCCGTAGAAGCAGCGATTAAGACAACAGCCTGCCAGGAATTATTCTGAGCAATTTCATAATTAATTTCAGCCCGGTTCAGCAGATATAATGCCTGAGTAAAATCAACAATCGTGTTTAATCCATTCTCATACAAAGCTTTTTGTTGATTGAATGCATCTGTAGCAGCTTGTAATTGTATTTTGGACTCAGTTATTTTTGATAAGGCATTTTTATATTTCAGTTCCGAAAGGTTCTGCTGATTATAAAGTTCCTGCTGTAATTGCTGGTAATCAAGATCCAAGGTTTTGGTGATCAGTTTCTGCTCATTGACTCTGGTATTATTTCTGTAAAAATCTGTAAGATTCCAACTGAGATTAAGGCCAACAATATAATTCATCCGATCTACCCCAACTCCTTTTAGATATGATTGAGAATAAGCTGAATTGTCCTGAACGTAATTCCATCCAAAGTTTGATCCTCGTCCCTGAAATGCTCCGAAAAATGAAAGAGAAGGCAGCCCGGCAGTATTTAAATGCGCTTCCTGCTGTTTACTTTTATTAATTTTCTGGGCAATAAAAAGAGTGGTTGGATGATTGGTAATAGATGCGGTTTCCTCAATTAAAGAAGGCGTATTCTTACTGAAATAATGATCCAGTTGATAATCAGCAAAATTTTCTGCTAATAGGTCCGATAATTTTTTATTGTATTCCAGGACATGATCGTTAGCATTGATGATGGCAGTCTGGGCATTTGACATTTCTGCTTTTGCCAAGGATGCGTCCACTTCAGGGATTAGCCCACTGTTAGCTCTCGCCTGAGCAATAGAATAAATAACTTCTGAACGCTTATGATTTTCGTGCTGTACATTCTCAAGCCTTTGGCTGACCAGAAGATTGAAATAGGCGGCAGCTGTTTTTACCTGATGCTGAAAGATTTCCTGTTTCAGATCAGCTTTTTGAATCTCCGTATCAGCGGATTCTACATTTTCTTTGGTTTTAAGCTTCCCAAATGTGTATACATTCCAATTGATATTGGTTAAATATAAGCTGCCGAAACCTGAGTTCCAGTTTTGCGATGCCAGGGGCATAGAAGTAGAAGCGATGCCTGAACCGCCCATATTGTACATCGGTCCATTTTGAGCATTGATAGTTCCGAAGCTCTGCTGAGCTATTAAGGTAACTTCCGGAAGATAGTATGTTTTTTGCAGTTTAAGCCTTTCATGTGAGGCCTGTATATTGATCTCTTTCTTTTGAATAGACTGGTAATTTTTTTCGGCCCTGAGAAGTACGTCCTCCAGACTCGTCAACTGAGCAAAGGACAGCGCAGGGCAGCTCAGCCATAAGATGAGTGCTCTGAATGATAAATTCATAGAATATTTTTAGAATTAAAATTGAAAAATAATTGTCCCGATAGGGATCATGATATGATTCAATCTATTCTAAATTCTATAAACGCAGTGAAGAATGAAAAGGGAAGGGTAATTGAGATGGTATTTTGAAGGATCAAAATAAAAAGTATGGTTTTCCGGATCAACAGGTAGTGAAAGATCGAATACAGCTCCCAGATTATAGTAGGGAATAGATGCTGATAAGAATTTAACCGGAGAATTTTTGTAAGAATGAGGAAGATTATCTTCTTTGCAGATTTTTTTTACTTCCAGTTTACAACATGTACTATGATTTTTTTCTTTATTGGCACTGCATTTCGGACAGTCTAAATCAGAGAGTTTTTTCAGGCCTACGTGTACTTCACTTGCATTTCCTTTACATACGTGCTTACTGGTCGTAAATCCTGAAGAAACTACAATGTACAGAAGAATAAACAGTATGTGAAAGACTCTTTTCATTTCGCGGGATAAAATTAAAATGAATATGAGTCTTGATGTTATAGAATTATGGAAGAAGTTTATACTTTAAAGGATTTTTTGTTTTTTATGAAATTAATTTAGTGAAACCTTTACATTGTAATCTTTAAAAATTTCAAGAATTTCTGTGAATTTAGACTTGAATAGTTTTTTACTTGTTCGATGATTTATCCAAATTAATTCTGAAACGGATTCTACACCAAAATCACCACGAAGACAGTCATATAATGAAGCTAAATTACGACCGAAATATCCTCCAGGTCCATGAATTTCCTCTCCTAAGGTACAGAGAAAACTATCCAGATTATGAAATTCATTTCCATCAATCTGAATGGTAATATTTGTCTTTGGTGTGTTATTATTACTGTTGTTTAAAGCACATACAAGCCATCCCTGCAGTTCATCTTTTTTGAATGTTTTCCAAATGCTTTTTTTGGTGATCTCATTATTAATTTTCATATTCAAAGCTTTTTGAAAGCCTTTCGGATGTTGCCATACATGACCAAGAAAAGTGATATTATTATGTTTGGATTTGATGATCTTGATATTACTTACAAAAGTACGTGCTACAATATTTTTATGTTCATCCAATACAGATATGTAACCATGGTTATCATAAGTTTTTGAAGAACTTTCTATAGCAGATTTAAAACTGGCTACATCATTAACATTGGCGAGTCTTACCTTTCTATATGCAATGGTATGAGCTCCTTCAATATTGTTTATTCTACCTATAAAGCTAATGATTTTAGAGTTTTCACCCTGATCTAATTCAAATCCAAACATATAATTTATACTGATCGTTTTATTGTTTCACCACCTTATTTCCTACTCCGGTAAGAGAGGCATTAGGCTTTCCTGATTTTGTTCCTGAAGTTCTATAGTACACTGTATTGTTACCACCTTCTATAGCAACATTGTCTACTTTATCAATGTATATTTTATTACCTGTTCCCGAAACTGAAATCTTTCTTGCACTTCCTTTAACCGTTACTGTATTATCGCCTCCTGAAACCTCAACATTTCCACCATTAAGACTATAATTAAGGGTATGGCCTACACCGTCTACCTGTATTGTTTTCCCATTAGACTGTTCCACTCCTTTCGTGGATTCTGTTTTTCTGGATTGAGAAAATGCTGTTCCTGTTCCTAGTAGCAGAAAGGCTAAAATGCCTGCTGTTTTAATACTTTTCATATTGAATTTGGTTTTTGTTGTGGGTAAATATAAGTACAAAATAATTTTCTCATAGTTAATCAAAAGTTAAATGATATCTTTTTTTGAGGATGACGTGAGTCTATTTTAAAAGTGGAATAGAATACTTTTTTTACTATTAATTTAAATCCAAAGATTTTATTTAGTGAAGAATCCTTGTCAAGGTTTTAAACCTTGACAAGGATATTAGATGTTTTTAACTTCAAGTTGACATCATTATAAAAAAGCCTCTAAAACTAGAGGCTTCAATCAAATCGTAAAAAATAGATTATTTAACAATAACTCTTTTAAGATGTCCTTCTGAAGTTTTCACAAGGTAAACTCCTGTAGAAAGGGTTGAAGTATTTATGGTCAAGGCATTTTTTTCTTTTCCAACCAGCTTTCCGGACATATCGTATAATTCATAGTTCTGTTTTCTGTTGAAATATAAAATATTTCCTTTATTCACAGGATTTGGGAAGACATTGAATGTTTCTTTTTCATATTTTACTTCACCGGTTGCTAAAGTTGGTAACTGAGCTACTTCATACATGGATAAAGTTCCGCTGATCTCATTGGCAATAATCACATAGCCTTTATGAGTGGTAGTGTTTTCCGGAGCGATATAGATAATTCCTTCCGGACCGTTATCTCCACCGTAAGCTGAGGTAGAGCGGGAATGTTTATAATCTGTGAAAGTAGGATTATTTGGATTGGTGATATTGTAAACCATTACACCGCCTGTTCTTTCGAGTGTGATAAAGGCATAAGTCTGTCCGTTTATTGTCCCAAGGGCTACACCTTCCGGTTCAGGACCTTTTGCCCGGCTTCTGCTTTTAATCGTGTTGGATTCATTATCGGCATTGAAAATCAAAGGATGTTTGGCAGCGATATATCTTTCAAACTGATCTCCACTGTCATACACCTGCTGTTTCGTATCTGCATTAAAAATAGAGAACGAGCGTGCTCCTAAAGCTGCAATTTCTTCAAAATCTGTATCACCATCTGTATTTCCTGTTGCAGATGAAACCCTAAATCTTCCCAGATTGTGAGATGCTTTTAATATGTTGGCATTAGGGAAAATAGCAGGATCTAAAGCATAACTATTTGCTCCTACTGTTGTTCTTTCACTATATCCCGAAAGATCTTTTTCATCCCCTTCATTAGCAGTGACAATATAATTGGTATTTCCTACTTTATAGTTTTGTACTGCATCAGGAAGATAGTAAGCTTTTACAGGCCAGTTGGCAATAAGAACCTCACCATTGTTGTCTGAAGCATCAAAACCATTCCCTGGAAGACTCATATCTTTTTTACCCAATCCCCAGATTCCGGTGATATTCTTAGTCGCAAGGTCAACCTCAGCAATGGCGTTGTTTTCCTGAAGAGTTACCCATGCTTTTTGGCTGTCTGCACTCACAGTAACATATTCTGGTTCCAGATCCTGGGAAAGTGTATTGTTGGTTCTTACTTTTCTTAACCCTGTAGCAGTTAAAGCAGCCAACTGAGAATCAAAATTATTAAAATTGAGTGTTGTTACATTACTTTGCGTAAGAGTACCAATTCCCCCTGAAATATCAATAATACTGATGGTTCCCTCAGGATCTACAGTATAAGCATCATTAGGTTCACCTTCATTAGCTGTAATCACTTTTGTTCCGTCAGGAGTAAACGTTATCATATCCGGTAAAGCTCCTACAGTAACCTGTTTCAGGAAGTTTCCATTAATATCAAAAAATACTACAGAACCGTTCTGTTGCGGATTGGTATTTGGGGAAGCTGCTGCGATAATTCCATTTTTTACGGCGATGCTGGTAATTCCTCCATATGAAGCCATATTGATAGTATTAATTACCGAAGGACTGTTAGGATTACTGAAATCAATAATATCAAAAACATCTGTAAGAGAACTGATGGTAAACAGTCTTTGAGTTGCAGGATCATGAACAACAATCTCTGTGGAACTGTTATTGTTTCCGGAAGGATCAAAGCTTCCGATATAGTTCAGTTTGACCTCATTAGAAGGAGCAGGAGCCGGTTTATCATTGTCTACAATATAAATGGTTGCAGAGTTATCTCCTGAAATAATTGCTCCTGTTGGGTTTTCAAGGCTCACTACAAAGTATTCAGCATTTTGTTCTTCTAATGTATCATCAATAATAGGGATATTGACTGTATAACTCGTTGTGGAAGGAGTGATATTGATGGTTTGATTGGCTAAGGTAAAATCATTATTGTCTGCCGTACTAAAAGGAGCAGGTTTAACAACAAGATTCACAGTTGCAGCAGAAGGATTTACTACATTTATTTTGAAAGCCAGTGTTCCTGCATTTTCATTTACTTTGATGAAGTTTTTATCAAGAGCAATAGAGGTTCCGGCAGTTGTAAAGATAGAAGAAGTTACGGCAGTTACGGCATTATCACTGAAATCCTCAATAGTATTGGGCTTAAGCGACAGATAATACGTTTGGCCCGGCACTAAGCCGAAAGTTGGGAGAATGGTGATGGTGTTGTTGCTAAAAGCCGTCGTAAAGGGAACCTGAGTGCCTGTAGCATTTCCAAGACGGAATTCTACAAGATTTTGTGCATTAGAATCGTTTATCGCAGAGTTATCTGTTAATCTTACATTTTCATTGAAAGAAATAGTAGGATTAACAGTTGTTGAAGCATTATTGGTATTGTTGACAGGAAGATAGGTGGCTGCAGGTGGAGTAGTATCAACACCTCCTGCTGGTGCTGCATCCACTGTAAAGTTATCGAAACGGTTGTTCCCCCCTGTTCCGCCTCCTGCTGCGGAGAATTCAACCTTTAATTTAAAGTTGGGGTTATTGGATACTCCTGTCACTGCAGAAAAATCAAAACTAATTAACTGCGGATTGGCATCCTGAGGGGTAACGGTCTGATACGGAACAAAAGTAGTTCCATCTGTTGTATAAGACCATGTTTGTGTTCCGGCTCCCTGTCCGGATCTTCTTGTTGTAAACTTTACAATAACATTATTGTATCCGGTTGTAGGCAGATTGAACTGTAAAACACCACCAATAGGATTGTTGAATCTTAAATGGGTACCGGATGCATCTCCGTTTCTGGCATTTAAATTATCAATATTAAAATTTTGTCCGGTACCGCCTGCAAAATCAATCACACTGGTACCTCCGGCTATGGCTACAAGAGCTCCGTTGGCTAATGTAGATGAAGGTGCCGTGATAGCGGTTTCAGATGAATTATTATTAAAATTCCAGTAATGGATAAGCGTCTGTCCGAAAAGACCGGTCTGAAAAAAGAACGCGGCTGCGACTGACCCTTTTAATAGGTAGTTGTTGATCATTTTTGGCTTCAATTAGATAAATACAAAAATGAACTTTATGTTTGGTAACTATTTTAATGGAATTTTAAGAAATGTTTAAAAAATAGGTCTGTTTCTGATAAAATATAAAATGATGATAGACAAGAATCAGTTATTTTGAAGGTTTGCCGGAAAAATTTAACATTGTTCCTGACTTAGCTCCTTCCAAAGGATGTTTCTGCATATACAGAAACCCTGAAACTGCAGTCAGAACCAAGAGTACAAAAATAACCAGAACAATTCTTTTTAACATGTCTCTCATATTGCTAAATTTTTAATATCCCGAATTTCTAAAGTTGAAGAAGGATAGCCTTTTTTTACAGCATTGATCATAGCTTTTCCCACTTCATGTAAAGTTAGTGATTTTGACGGTAAAAAAATAGGAAAAAACCAAATAAAAGGTTTGAAAAACCATTTTACATTGATTTGGCCCTCAACAGGTTTCATAAATCCAGGTCTGAAATTGTAGGCTCCTTTAAAATTCATTTTCTTCAGAGTATTTTCTGTTCTCCCTTTTACTCTTGCCCACATCAGCTTTCCACTTTCTGTACTGTCGGTACTGGCTCCGGATACATAATTGAATACCATTTCTGGATTTTGACGTAAAACTGCTTCTGCAAAATGGATGGTGGTATCATATGTAATTCTGGTATAATCCTCTTCATTCATTCCTACACTGCTGATTCCGGCACAAAAGAAACAGGCATCATATCCTTTTAAGTTCTCGTCGTTGATATCGATGGATAAAAAGTCCGGAACGAGATACTCTTTTAATTTAGGATGCTTTTTTCCAGATGGTTTTCTACTGATACTAAGGACCTCAGACACATTGGGATTTTCAAGGCATTCCAGTAAAACACCTTCACCTACCATTCCGGTAGCACCTGTAAGAATTATTTTAATTGAGCTCATTGTTTTGCTATTGATAGTTGTATGACGGATGAGAGTAGAGAATTACTTTAAAGATAAAAGATAAAAGATAAAAGATAAAAGATAAAAGATAAAAGATAAAAGATAAAAGATAAAAGATAAAAGATAAAAGATAAAAGATAAAAGATCTTGTCGTTAAACAACAATTCCCATATGTATATCCACACGGATATCAACATCAATAGGGGCAGGCTTTAACCCGCTCAATAAATAAGATAACCCAATTCCATTGGCTTTAGCCAAAACCTAAAAATAATGTGTTTATTTTCTGTTTGTGAGAATGTTGAGATTGCTGCGCTGCGCTCGCAATGACGATTGAGGATGGTAAGATAGGGGGAATATTTTAGCCCTGATTGCAGCGGCATCCTTTTTTTGCTTGGTGATTTTGATGAGGGCAAAAAGATACAGCGGAAAGCAGGAATAGCTCCTGAAAAATAAAACCGGACAGAAACTGCCCGGCTTTACATGTAATTATGCTTTAAAACTATTTTTTATGCTGTAACTGATTGTAGATATTCTGGATTAAACCATCTGCTACAGAGATCTTTGGTACAAAAATCTTATTGATATCCGACCAGGCCATTACATTGTTGAAAATGCTTAAGGCGTGAACCAATACATCGGCTCTGTCTTCCCTAAGACTGTAT
The DNA here is from genome assembly GCF_024810195.1 of Chryseobacterium sp. BIGb0232. NCBI lineage: Bacteria > Pseudomonadati > Bacteroidota > Flavobacteriia > Flavobacteriales > Weeksellaceae > Chryseobacterium > Chryseobacterium sp. BIGb0232. Next base: position 1,135,249 of record NZ_JANUEH010000001.1, on the reverse strand, counting down.
TGAGTCATTCTTTCTTCTACCGAAAGTTCATTGAATTCTTTGTGAACCTTTTTCAGATGAGCTAGAGACATGGGCTTTCCGTCTTTAGTTTTGCTCATGGAGAATACTTTATTGATGTTTCCTCCTGATCCTATGGCTACAATTGGTTTTTTGCTGACAATATTCTGTTTGATTTCTTCTCTCATTTCTTTCCAGTTATCTATGGTAACAAGATTGTTGAGAAGACGGATCGTTCCGATATTGAAGGATCTTTCATACATCATTTTACCGTTTTCATAGAATGTAAGCTCTGTGGAACCTCCTCCTACGTCAATATATAAATACGCAAATTCTTTGTCAAGGCCTTCAGCAACATGGTTTTCATAAATTAGGGTTGCTTCTTCGTCTCCGGAAATAATCTCGATATTGATTCCGGAAGCTTCCTGTACCTGTCTGATGATTTCATCACCATTGGCAGCATCACGCATGGCACTGGTGGCGCAGGCTCTGTAATGGTCTACTTTATAGATCTTCATCAGGTCGCTGAAAATCTTCATGGAATCGATGACCATTTGTTCTCTTTCGGGACCTATTTTTCCGATGGTGAATACATCCATACCTAATCTCAGAGGGATTCTCAGGAGATTCAGTTTGATGAATTCCGGTTTTTTATTGTTTATCTTTACTTCATTGATGAGAAGTCTGGCGGCATTACTTCCTATGTCTATTGCTGCTATCTTCATTTTTTGCTTGTTTTAGCCTTTAAATACTTATAGGTTTCTATTTGTGATCTACATTCTTTTTTATCATTTCTGATGTATTCGTTGCTTAGTTTTTTATCTAAAATTCTAGCCTTTACATTATCTCTAAGCTGAATATCAAGAATGTCTTTTAATTCTTTTTTAAGGTTTTTGTCGGTTATCTTGGCTGCGGCTTCAATTCTGTAATCAAGGTTTCTGGTCATCCAGTCAGCAGAGGAAATATATATATCTTCTACTCCTTTATTGTAGAAATACATTACTCTGGCATGTTCCAGATATTCATCTACGATACTGATGGCCTTAATTTTTTCTTTAAATTCTTTTTGGTTAACGGCACAGTAGATTCCCCTTACAATAAGTCTGATGACTACTCCTGTTGTGGCAGCATCATATAATTTTTCAATTAACAATCTGTCACTCAGTGAATTGGCTTTAACGATGATTTCTGCTTTTCTTCCGGCTTTAGCTTCCTCAATTTCCTTATCAATATGGTGAACAATCTTTTCACGCATAAATTGGGGGCAAACTAATAAATTTTTACAAGTTTTCAAAACCGGCAGGTAATCATCTTTTGGTTTTTTCAGCACATTGAATACTTTATTGATATCTGCCATAATGCCACGGTCAGAAGTCATAAGTAAGTGGTCTCCATAAATTCTTGCGGTCTTTTCATTGAAATTTCCGGTACTTACAAATCCATACTGAATGGTTTTGTTATGGGCTCTTTTCTTGATGATGCAAAGTTTTGCATGAACCTTTTTATTTGGAAGCCCGATAAGTACGGTGATTCCTTCTGGTTCCAGCATATCTTTCCATTCCAGATTGGATTCTTCATCGAATCTTGCCTGAAGTTCGAGCATTACAGTTACTTCTTTCCCGTTTCTGGCTGCATAAATCAATGCATTACTGATTTTTGAGTTACTGGCCAGTCTGTAGGCTGTAATCTGTATAGATTTTACATCCGGATCCATGGCTGCTTCACGCAGAAGATCAATCACCGGATTATATTTATGATACGGGAAAGTAAGAAGTACATCTTCTTTCATGATCACATCGGTAACTCTTTCTCCATGCTCAAAGGCCTGGTGAGTGAAAGAAGTTCGTTCCACAGGTCTTGCATAGGTTTCAAAAACATCCGGAAAGTCCATGAAGTGTTTGAAGTTGTGAATTTTTCCTCCCGGAATAATGCTGTCTTTCTTTGTTAAGTTCAGTTTTCTGATCAAAAGCTCAAGCAAAGCCTTATCCATATCTTTGTCAAAAACAAATCGGGTAGGTTTCCCTTTTCTACGGTTTTTAAGGCCTTTTTCTATTTTTTCTGCAAAGTTGGTACGAATGTCATTATCAAGATCCAGCTCGGCATCCTTCGTTACTTTAAAGGCATTAGCTGCAAACTCATCATATCCGAAATAAGAGAAAATGTGTGGTAAGTTGAAGGTAATTACATCTTCCAGAAGCATTACATTTTTTTCTTCCGGATCTTCGGTGGGAAGCAGTACGAATCTTCCTACAAAACGGGAAGGAATTTCAATAATGGCATAGTTGCTGGAATACTGCCAGTCTTTTTTTCTCATGGCTACTCCCAGATAGAGACTTTTATCTCTCAGGTAAGGCATTGGCGTATTTTCATGAAGAAGAATAGGAATCACATTAGATTCCACAACTTCATCGAAATAGTTTCTGACAAAATCCTTTTGTTTTGCGGTCAGGTTTTTGGAATTCTTGATGAATACTTTATGATCAGCCATTTCAGTCTGGATTGTTTTCCAGGTTTTATCGAAATTCAGCTGGTGTCTCATCACTATTTCATTAATTCGCTGAAGAATTTTGGAAGGTGGCTGATAAAAGGACTCGGAAATAACCTTTTCCTTAAAATCCATGGCACGCTTTAATCCGGCAACACGCACTCTGAAGAACTCATCCAGATTGTTGGAGAAGATTCCAAGAAAACGTATTCTTAAGTGTAAAGGAACTTTTTCATCCATGGCTTCCTGTAAAACTCTTTCATTAAAGGCTAACCATGTAATATCTCGTGGATTAAAGTGTAATGACATTCTAAATGTGTATATTTTATCAAAAATAATAATTCGTACAGTTTCTGTCCCTATTTCTTAGATTAAACTTTGATTAATTTTAATAATTCTGAAGCGTATGGTATTTCAGTAGAAAGCAGCTTTTGTTACTGATAATGTATTTGTAATATCTTTTTTATTTCCTCAACTTTTTTATACATTTTATTGAAGAAAATATATCTTGCTTTATTGTTAGAAGAAAGCAGTTCAGAATTTTTCAGAATCAAATCCAGACTTTTTTCATAATTTCCACAGACTCTTTCATCCAATGTATAGTAATAGCTCAGGATATTGTAGGGTAAAAAGAGCATCTTTTGATCTGCAAATCTGATAAAGACACTATTGTTCATGATCAGGAGGTCATTTTGATATAAAGTAAGCGAGCCTTTTTTTTCGCTGATGACGTCTTCCTCTATCTGGGTAAGCATTTCTGTAATTTCTTCACAGATTTTCAGTGCATTATCAATATGAATGAGTTCCAGCTGATGAAAATAAAGAATCTGCTCGAGAAGTGTATAGATGGTGACATTGCTCCATATTTCGGTGGAATTTACATCATTATAGACTTCTGAAAGTAGCATTGCTTTTTGATTGATCTTTTCCGGAATTTCAAAACTTTCAAAACTTATCCGTTGTGAAAAAAAGACAACATCCATCAGCTTAAGCCAGGCATAAATCTTGAATTTTCTCAGATTCTCAAACCTCATAAAATAGAAAAGAGGAATATCTTTAGCCGCATAGATGAACTCTACATTCGGAGTGTTTTTTACCTTTTGCAGATTTCGGATAGAGGCTTCGAAATACATTTCCAGATCATCAATGTTGTAGATATCATGAATCTTGTTTAAAACAGCATTATTTAGATTTGAATTGTGAATCAGATCTAGTGAGACTCCAAAATGGGAAGCCAGTGAGATACCTTCATTCAGGGTGATGTGACTTTTTCCACTGATTCTTCTATAGGCTGTATCATTGGAAAGCGCCAGTTTGTCAATCATGATTTCTACCAGGTTCTTCTTTCCCCCGGATTCTTTTAATAGCAGTTCAAAAAGGTTTTTCTGATAGTTTTTCATGGTAATTAGTGTTTGTTGTCAAAAATATCTAAAAAAAATAAATATTTGTTAGTTTTTAGATAATTAATCTTATTTATATCACCTCAATAGGATGCATTGTCCTTTCACAGCTGATTTGTTTTCTGGATTTTTGTATAGTTTAAAATATTGCTTATGAGAAAAAATTTACTACTAATTCTTTTCTTATTGGTTTCAATAGAAGGAATTAGATCACAGTCATTATCATTTGAGTATGATACTGGGGGAAATCAAATTGTAAGAAAATACTGTGCTTTATGTTTGTTTGCTGACAAACAGGCCCAAGTAGATCTACTGGCCAGTAAAAAGGAGTTTCCGCCTCCAGAGTATCAGGTCAAGATTTACCCAAACCCCACGAAAGATAAGGTAACCCTTGTCTGGTCTGCTGAGCTGGGTGCTATGATTCAGAAAGTGGAATATATAGCCTACAACTTCACCCAATACCGAGAGCTTACGTTTGATAAGAGAGAGAATAAGGTCATACTGGACCTTACGAATCAGCCAATCGGCATGTACGTGGTCGTTTTCCACTTGAATACTGGGGAAAAACTGACTTACAAGATATTAAAACAATAACCAAGACGACGAACATGAGAATCAAATTCTACTTTTTGATAGCTCTACTCTCAGTAGTGGGGCTATTTAACGGACAATCTGTAGGGCAGATAGCAGGTGAAATATCAGTGTCTTCAACTGGAGGTGCCAATTATACAATTCCTATAGCTAATCTTCCGGGCATTAAGGATGTTACTCCCAATATTTCCCTTTCTTATTCCAGTCAATCAGGAAATGGAGTTGCGGGATGGGGCTGGAATATTGGCGGAATATCATCTATTACACGGGTAGCTTCAACAAAATTCCATGATGGAGTAATTGATGGGGTGAATTATAATAATAGTGACAGATTTGCTTTTGATGGGCAGAGGTTACTCTTGAAATCTGGCACTTATGGGGCTGATGGAGCAGAGTACCAGACGGAACAGTATTCAAATGTAAAAATCGTTTCCCACGGAAGTGTTGCCAATGGACCTGAATATTTTATGGTGTATTATCCAGATGGTAAAACGGCAAAATTTGGAGGTGGAAGTGGCTTTTTGGGCTCGAATACCTTTGAATGGAAGATGAATTACATTGAAGATGCTCAACAGAACAGAATCAAATTTATCTATGACAGCTACAATAATTATATCTATATCAAGACTATTGAATATGGTAACAATGCATCGGTAAATCCGGATAGCAGTCCGAATAAGATACAGTTTTACTATAAAGATGCAGCCCGAACAGATCAGGCTTATATTTATGGGGCAAGAAATATGTATTCACACAGAAAACTGGATAGGATAGAGGTAACAGGGAATGCTCAGCTTTACAGAAAGTATCAGTTAATGTATAGTGTTACTTCATTGAATTATGAAAGACTGGTGAGTATTTACCAATATAATGGAAGTGGTGAAACAATCAAGCCTGTTACTTTTGAGTATGATAACACTGAAAATGGTATTGCCAACAATTCCAAGACTATAACAGCTGTTTCTCCTGCGTATGATAAAAGCAACTGGCAATATACTTCAGGATATTTTGATAGTGATAGTTCGATTGATTTTATGACGTATCCTAATTCTAAGGATCAGCTTTATAGGTTCAATTCTGGACAACTCATTAATTCCAACTCTAATATTTCGGGAACGATGACCAGTGTTGAAAAATTCAAGGATATCTTTTCTACGAAATTGGTTTTACCTAATGATAAATACTATAATCTGGATGCGATATCTACTGTTATAAGCAATAATACAGGCTCGGTTACCAATGAGGAAATCATTAAAATAAACAATTATATTCCGAATGCCGCAAATTCACTTGACTTATCATTCACCAATTCATATAAATTTCCAACAGCAATAAATGACAGATGTATTGTCATCAATGGAAGTAATACTTACTATTCCAGAATTCCAAAGGAATATTTTACAGGAGATTTTGATGGGGACGGAATTTCTGATATTGTAGCTGTAGTGCGACCTTATAGTGTGGAGCAGACCTATTATTGTGGACCTGCAAAGACGGCACCAGATAATAGACCACCACCAGATTGTTGTTCGCATGATATTACGGTTAATACGTCTGAGGTCTTTCTGTTGAAATTAGATTCTCATAACTCAGCAGTACAATCTCCGGTGACATTGGGCTATAATAGTGTAGTTACCGGTGAATCTCGAATTTATGTAGCGGATTTTGATGGAGATGGGATATCAGATTTATATATCGTTAATCCCGGACGAATTTTTGTTTATGGGATGAATAACGGAACTTTTACTCAAAAGGCCTCTTTTTCCCATAATCTTATCAAGAAGGATTTTCCCTGCTATCTTGCAGACTTCAATGGAGATGGAAAAACAGACCTGGTGTTTCCCATAGATAATGCCAATACCAATTGGTTTTTCATTGTAAGCTCCGGAGAATCGTTTGAGAGTAGTGTAAAAGATATAGGAACCAATTATTTTAAGCCTCAACTGGTCAATTCCTGTTATCCGGGACCATCACCCAATTCTCAGATTTGTGGGTATATGCTTCAGGTATATTATTATAATTTTGCAGATATCAATGGAGATGGAAGAGCTGATTTATTCTACCATGATATCCTGACTCCTCATAATGTACCAGACTATGGACCTGGGCAGAATGGAGCTTACCTGGCCTATGGAGATAATTATAGTATCAGGGATAAAGGAGGAGTCAAGTACAACATGGGAAGTAATGTGAATGGAATTCCTACTTTCTCAGCCTATGTTGATGGTTGGCAAAACAACTATACTTATGGAGGAGCTATTAACAAAGGAACCCCTATCTTTCTAACCAATTCCAATATTACCAATCAGAATCTAGATTATGCTTTTTTTGGTGGAGATAAGATCAAATATGTCTCATTCAAGAAAGATAACCGGGTAGATATGACCTTGAGAAAAATCAAGAGTAATGACTTGGTGACAGACATTACCTATGATACGGTTTTAGATGCAGGAAATGGGTCTGGAACATATACAGCCGACTCTTCTGAACAATATCCATACGTAAACCTTAATATTGCTCCATCAGTAAAGCTGGTAAAAAAAATTGAAAGAAGCTTTAATGGAGAATCTAAAATTCAGGAATACAGATATAAAGGTGCGGTGATGAACCTGGAAGGCTTAGGGTTTATGGGCTTTAAAGGGGTAGCTAAATCAGCTGTATTTGGTGGAACTATTACTCAGCCTCTTTGGACTGTTTCTCTACATGACATACAGAAAAGAGGAGTAATCAAGGAAAGCTATTTAAACGGAAGTGTTAATTTTGACTCTCCAAGTACTTTTATCTCAAAAACAGTTAATAGTTATACTACTTCACTGCTACCCAATAAGGTCTTCGTGAATTTACCATCACAGATACAGCAAACGGATGTTCTGATGGGAACTGTTGTAAATCAGTATTATGATACTTATGATCCTTACAATAATCCTAAAAAGATGAGAACGGTAGCTAATGGCGGAGAAAAGATTACTTTGATTGATTATGAAGACAACCCAACAGGAATCGGGAATCAGTATTATATTGGAAGGCCTATAAAAAGTACCGAAACTCAAACATTGGGAACCGATGTATTTTCCACAGAGGCACTTTCCACTTATTCTAACGGGCTTGTTGCTCAAACCAAGAAAAAAGGAAATAATACAGATTATATCACCGAAGATTTTGTATATGATGTATTTGGAAATAATATACAGAAAACTCTTTCTACAACAGGTATAGCTCCACGTGTTGAGAAGATGCAATTTGATCCTACAGGAAGATTTCCTATCAAGACTACGGATGTTTTAGGGGCAGCTTCTACCTTTACTTATGATCCTGATTTTGGAATGCTGCTTTCCAGTATCAATAGTTTGAATCAGGCAGCTTCTAATGTTTATGATACCTGGCAACGAAAAATAGAAGAAAAGGATATCTATAATAATTCTACCAAGTACTATAATGAATGGATTATTTCCGGAGATTTCATCAATGGAATTAAATTAAGGGTGGTGGATGCTACAGGAGCTACCAAAGAAACATTAACCGACAACTGGGGCAGGGTACGTTTGGAAAGAGGATTATCCCTCAATGATAAATGGATAGAGAAAAGAACGGATTATGATGTGTTAGACAGGCCATATAAAGTAAGTGATCCTTATTTTTCCACCACTTCACCAAGCAGATGGACGGTAACGGAATATGATGGATATGGAAGAATGGTTAAAAACATATATCCAACAGGAAAAATAATCACGACTTCATACAACGGATTATCCGCAACAGTTGTAGACGGACAAAAAACACAAACCATTACCAAGGATGAATGGGGTAACAAAGTTAAGATGGTTGACAATGGTGGAGCAATCGAATATACTTATTATGCTAATGGGGGACTGAAATCATCCAACTATGCCGGACATATCATTAAGGTTGAACAGGATGGATGGGGTAGAAAAACAAAAACGTCCGATCCGTCAGTAGGAGGTGACTATACTTATGCATATGATGGTTTAGGGCAGCTTTTGGAAGAGAAAAACCCTAAAGGAAAAACGGCATATGTCTATGATCAATACGGAAGAGTTATCCACAAAGAAGTTATGGGCGATAACACTGATATAATCGTTGATTTTAGCTATACAGCCCAGGGGTTGCTTGATTCTGAAACAGGAAATTCCAATGGTGTGAGCAACTCTTTTACCTATAAATATGACAGTTTTTATAGGGTCTCTGAACAGGAAGAAAATAATGGGGTAGCTACTTTCAGTAAACGATTTGTTTATGATAATTTTGGAAGAATCGCAAGAGAAAAGACGGAAACCGTTTTTGGTGCCCTTTCCAGTATCGTTGATACTGAAAATATCTATGCTTCCTGCGGAATGTTGGTTGCTATAAATGACGGCAATGGAAAGGTAATCTGGAAGTTAAATAGCATTAATGAACAGGGGCAGGTGATTTCTGCCTATTTTGGTAATGGAACAGATATCAGTAATACCTATGATGCAAATTATTATCTAAGAGCGGTAAGGCATAAGAGTAGTGCAGGAATGATTCTATTCAATGAATACACTTTTGCAGCGAATGTAGGGTTATTGGAAAGTAGAAAGAATAATGTAATTACCGGTGGATGGCAGGAAGTCTTCAAATATGATAATCAGCTTAGGTTGATTTTATGGACAGATCCAAACGGAACCCAATCACAAAAATATGATACTTATGGAAGGATTGTTAACAATAGCCAGGTAGGTGAGTATAAATATACTGAAGGAAACAGATATAGAAAAAAAGGAATTAATTTAAATGCGATTGGTGATAGTTATTATAAGGTAAATCAGTTGCAGACAGTCTCCTATAATGCTTATAGAAGTCCGGTGAGCATTGCGCAGGATGGAGACGAAATGGTGAAATTCAGTTATAATATCCGTCAGTCAAGAGCAACTTCAGAATATGATTATAATAAGACCTTTTCGTACTACGGAAAATATAAGATGTATTCAGATGATAAGACGGTGGAAATCATTACGAATTCTTTTCCTGGAAAACCTTCTGATGGTTTTGTAAATACAAGAATTATTACCTATATCGCAGGAGATCCTTATTCAGCTCTTGCTGTGTATATCAAAGATTTTAATCCTAAAGAGCAAGTACTTACTGAAAGTATTCATTATCTTCATAGAGACTATCAGGCAACTATTCTTGCCATCTCTGATAAAGAAGGAAAAATAGAGGAAAGAAGACACTTTGACCCTTGGGGAAATTTGGTATATCTGGAAAAAGATGGGGTAAAAGTAGATGTTAAGAAAGGGGCTCGTGACTTATTTATAGAAAGAGGGTACACAGGACATGAGCATTTCTTCCAGGTAGGGCTTATCCATATGAATGGAAGAATATATGATCCTAAGTTGCATACTTTCTTATCAGTAGACAATAACATACAGGATCCTTTTAATACTCAAAACTATAACAGGTATGGGTATGTACTGAATAATCCATTGATGTATACCGATCCTAGTGGAGAATTCTTTTGGATTGCTGCCCTCATCTATGCGGCTGTAAACCTTACCGTTGATTTGATTGCCACGAAAGGAAATATGAATTTCGGACAAATTGCCTTATCCATTCATAGAGGAGCAGAAAGTGGTTTGTTGGGCGGGGCTACGTCCATCGTAGGAGCTATAATCGGAGCTGTAGCATTACAGGCAAGTAAGCTCATACCTTCCATCCCTATCATACAGGAGGAAAACTTTTATTTGGGTATTTCTTTCAATGTATCGTATGGAAATGGGTTTGGGTTTGGAGCAAGTATTGATACTACTTATAAAATGGGAGACTTTAACCTTTCCAATAGTTATGGAATTTCCTATTATGGTTATCATGGGGGAACAGGGCTTAGCGGATGGGAATATAGAAAATCCATAGTGTTTAATTATGATGACGGAAAGGTGGGCTTTTCTTTAGGATCAAACTGGTGGACAGGCTCTGGACAAATGTCTGAACTGACTCAAAAAACAGGATTGGTAGGGTTTCATTGGGGAGACTTTAGGTTTATGTATGAAAACGATGGCGGTATTCTGGTAAAACAATTGGGCTTAGGGGATAGAGGAGACAGCTACAGAACAGCTGCCCTGAACCTTAGTATAGGAGACTATAGCGCTGGGTTCAGTTTAATGACAGGTTATAGAGGTCTTGATAATCAGGCTGTAGAAGAGGAATCGAGGATAATGAATAATAAAGGAAAACTTGTGAACCCTGTAATGAATGAAAGAGATGGTTTTGGAAGGAAGTTCAAATATAGTTTTGTAAACGAAACTGGAACACCTTACAGATTAGGAGCGTTATATGTAGGGTATAAAGGATACCGTGTGGGAGTTAATTCCGAACATGTGAGACATGCCATCCAGAATCGGGTTATCCACGGACTTATCAAGGACAAAGGATTTGTAAACCAGTCCTGGAATTGGCAGCCTTATTTTCAATATAAAACCCCTAGTATGTTTACTACATGGTAATGAAAATGAAAGAATTAATATGCATTTTTTTTATGTTTCTTGTTAATCAGAACTGCAAGGCTCAAAAAAAAATAAATTGTCAGGATTTAAATATCAATGATCTATTTTCAATTGTGGATACAACAATAACGTATAAAATTGTTCCCATGGCAGATTCATGGAATGATTCTAATGCTTTTTTGCAATTCAAAAAAAATGGTGAAATCAGATATCTTTCAAAGACTGATTATAATAATGATATTGTTGTAGTTCCGTCTGCTTACAGAAGAGGAAAATTCTATGTGGACAAGAAAAATAAGCACCTTATTATAAATGAATATTTTAAAAACCCTCAGGGAGGAGGTTGGATCAAAAAAATCCTTGTAGAAAAAACTGATGGTATTTTGTTTTTTAGATTTGAAAATTCATGTAGCAAGTCCATCAAATTAGTCCCATTGAATTAATATTCATAAAAAAGACAGAATGCCGATTCATTGATATGAAAAAATTTCCATATTGATTTAATAAAACCTCGATTTAATCGGGGTTTTTATTTTTATTGTGTCATTTTGTCACAAAACGGGATATGGTACAAATGTTGTGAAATAGTGAGTGTAAATTAAATATAAAAATTAGAAAAAATAAAAATATTATGAGTAAAATAATTGGAATTGACTTAGGAACAACCAACTCTTGTGTTGCTGTAATGGAGGGTAAAGACCCTGTTGTTATTCCTAACGCAGAAGGTAAGAGAACTACTCCTTCTATCGTAGCATTTACAGAAGATGGAGAAAGAAAAGTAGGTGATCCTGCAAAAAGACAGGCTGTAACGAATCCAACAAAGACTGTTTACTCTATCAAAAGATTTATCGGAACGCACTTCAAAGAAGATGCTAAAGAGATTTCAAGAGTACCTTACAAAGTAGTTGCTGGTCCAAATGATACTGTAAAAGTAAAAATCGACGATAGAGAATATACGCCACAGGAAATTTCTGCAATGACGCTTCAGAAAATGAAGAAAACTGCTGAAGATTACCTTGGACAGGAAGTAACAAGAGCGGTAATTACTGTTCCTGCATATTTCAACGATGCTCAAAGACAAGCTACTAAAGAAGCAGGAGAAATTGCAGGTCTTAAAGTAGAAAGAATTATCAACGAACCTACAGCTGCAGCATTAGCTTACGGTTTGGATAAGGCTCACAAAGATCAGAAAATCGCTGTATATGACCTTGGTGGTGGTACTTTTGATATCTCTATCCTTGATTTAGGAGACGGTGTATTTGAGGTATTGTCTACAAACGGTGATACTCACTTAGGAGGTGATGACTTTGATGATGTAATTATCAACTGGATGGCAGACGAATTCAAAGCTGAAGAAGGTGTTGAATTGAAAGCTGATCCAATTGCTTTACAAAGATTAAAAGAAGCTGCTGAAAAAGCAAAAATCGAATTGTCTGCTTCTGCACAAACTGAAATCAACCTTCCTTATATCACTGCTACAGCTACAGGTCCTAAACACTTAGTGAAGACTTTAACTAAAGCTAAATTTGAGCAATTATCTGCTGACTTGGTAAGAAGATCTATGGAACCGGTTGCTAAAGCATTGAAAGATGCAGGTTTATCTACTTCAGATATCGACGAAGTAATCCTGGTAGGTGGTTCTACAAGAATCCCAATCATTCAGGAAGAAGTTGAGAAATTCTTCGGTAAAAAACCTTCAAAAGGAGTTAACCCGGATGAGGTTGTAGCCATTGGTGCAGCAATCCAAGGTGGTGTTTTGACTGGAGATGTAACTGACGTACTTTTATTAGACGTTACGCCACTTTCTTTAGGTATCGAAACAATGGGTTCTGTTTTCACTAAATTGATTGAAGCGAACACTACCATCCCAACTAAAAAATCTGAAGTATTCTCTACAGCTTCTGACAACCAGCCGGCTGTAAGCATCAGAGTAGGACAGGGAGAAAGACCTATGTTCAACGATAACAAAGAGATTGGTAGATTCGACCTTTCAGATATTCCACCAGCACCAAGAGGAGTTCCTCAAATTGAAGTAACTTTCGATATCGATGCTAATGGTATCCTGAATGTATCAGCTAAAGATAAAGGAACTGGTAAAGAGCAGAATATCAAAATTCAGGCATCTTCAGGTCTTTCTGACGAGGAAATTGAAAGAATGAAAAAAGAAGCTCAAGAAAATTCTGCAGCAGATAACAAGAGAAAAGAAGAAGTTGAAGTATTCAACAAAGCTGACGGATTGATCTTCCAGACTGAAAAGCAATTGAAAGAATTCGGTGAAAAACTTTCTGCTGACAAAAAAGCAGCAATCGAAGCAGCTCACGGAGAATTGAAAACTGCTTTCGAAGCTAAAAATGTAGATGACGTAAAAGCTAAAACTGAAGCGTTAGATGCAGCATGGATGGCAGCTTCTGAAGAATTATATGCAGCAGGTCAACAGCCGGGTGCTGATGCAGGTGCTCAAAACGCTGGCGCAAACAATGCCGGAGGTGAGGATGTACAGGATGCAGACTTCGAAGAAGTAAAATAATTACCGGTTAAACAATCGTAATAAATAATTAAAACCGCTTTAAATTAATGTTTAAAGCGGTTTTTTCATGTCTATTCTTGTCAATACATTTTTTTATTACTGATTTCCATCACAGAGTTCTTCACGTTGTTGCGAATATGAGTAATGATATGAATTCCATTTACAAAAAGATATTTTGGCTAATTCTTTAGATATATATCCTTTAAATTAATCTGCATATATAAAAAATGGAGGAATGTTTGAAAACATCGAAAATCAATCAAATGAAATAAAATACTAATGATCATCACTTCACTTTGAGGCATAGTAGAGTAGTATTTAAAAGGATTACCAATAATGAAACTTTGGATATCTTGTTCAGAATGAATGCAAAATTCATCCAGGATATAAAAACTTCCGTAATTTCATTAAAGTTAATCATAGAAGAATTGTTCTTAAGTGGTATTTATTTAAATGTTTAAATATTGGGGCTCTTTTTTTAAATATTAATTGAACTAAGCTTACTATTCTTGCGATCCTCCTCCCAAGGACCGATAAAGCACAATAATGGAGGTCAGTTTTTCTTTTTTCATAGCAATGATTTCCAATTCATTTTCAAGGGCATTATTTTGCGCTATAATTACTTCCAAATAGTTTGCCTTTGCATTTTTGTAAAGTAAATCTACATCTTCAGATGCTTTTGTCAGCGATTTTCCTTTTTCTGTTGCCAGAAAAAGCTGTTCATCTGTATTTTTAATTATAGCTAATGCATCTGCTACTTCGCCAGCAGCAATAATTATGGTTTGTTTGAACTTTTTATCCAATTTCTCCTGATTTAACTCTGCTATTTTATAGGCCGTCTTCAATGCTGCTTTATTGAAAATTGGTTGTGTGAGATTGACACCCATATTTTTTATTAAAGAACCGGGAATGTTTATCCAATTGCTAAAATTGAAAGAATTCAATCCGGATGAAGCAGTTATACTGAATGTCGGATACATATCTATTTTTGCTAAGTTGGTTCTTACATTAGAGATCATTAAGTCATATTCGGCAGCTTTCACATCCGGCCTGTTGGCCAGCATATCGACTGGGACACCTGTTTCAAAATCAGCTAAAGTATTTGTCGATTCAAGATATCCTGCTCTTTCTATAGCATTAGGGTATTGGCCGCAAAGAATACTTAATGCATTCTCTTGAACTGCAATATTTTTTTTTGCAACTGGGATTATCATTTCAGCAGTTTTTTTTTGTGCTTCTGATTGTGCCACTCCTACGGAACTTGTCAAAGAATATTGGTATTGAAGTTTTGTCATCTCCAATGTTTTATCACTAAGAAACACATTTGTTTGTGCTATTTTCAATTGTTCATCCAAGGCAATAAGATTATAATATGCCTGAGCGACCTGAGTGATAATCCTCGTTTTAAGAGCGCTCAGATTCTCTTTTTGCATAAAATACCCTATTAAAGCCTGTTCTTTCTGTAATTTAGCTTTCCCCCAAATATCCGCTTCCCAGGACAAGCGTACAGATGTATCAAAATCATCAATATAATTTCTGCTGCTAAACTGTTCAACCAGGGAGCCATTCAAAGAGTTCTTGGAAATCCAGCTGCGACTGCTTCCTGCTGTAAACCCAATGATAGGCAGCAGAGACTGCTTTGATTGTCTATAGTTGAGCTCAACTTGCTCTAGACTAATTATTGCAATAGAAATTTCAGCATTTTTTTCCAATGCTTTTTCAATGAGTTGTACAAGTACCGGATCTTTAAAAAAAGTTTTCCATTTCAGATTAATGCTATTTTTATTTTCAATTGACTGATCTCTGAAATGTTCGGGGACAGCAATATTTGGACGGCTGTATTTTTTTCCTATGCTACACGAATTGAGCAATGTACTCAGAAAAATAATAAAAGCTATTTTTTTTACTGAAACCATGTTTTTTTATTTAATAGATTGATTTCCAGAAATTTTTTCCTGAAGGTATTGGAAAAAAATGTACAATAGAGGAATAGTAAATATACCTAGAATAACACCACTCAGCATTCCAAAAGTTGCACTGCTGCTTATTGATTTGTTTCCTGCCGCAGTTCCTCCGGATGTAAACATCAAAGGGATTATTCCGGCCATAAAAGCGAGTGATGTCATAATAATGGGTCTCAGTCTTGCTTTAGCTCCTTCCATAGCAGCTTTGGTAATAGATAGCCCTGCTTTTCTTCGTTGCATTGCAAATTCTACAATAAGAATAGCGTTCTTGGCAAGCAATCCTATCAGCATAATCAATCCTACTTGTACATAGATGTTGTTGTCAAGTCCAAATAATTTTATCCCTAAGAAAGCTCCTATAATTCCAGCTGGTATAGAAAGTAGGACTGCTAGAGGGAGCAGGTAACTTTCATATTGTGCAGCAAGCAGAAAATAGACAAACAGTAAACTAAGAATAACAATAATCATGGACTGATTTCCGGATGATTTTTCCTCCAGACTTAACCCTGTCCATTCGTAGCTGTAACCACTTGGCATCTTATTAAATACATTTTTCTCAAGGGTTTCCATAAGGGCTCCGTTACTTATTTCAGAATCAGATTCTATGTTAATACTTAAAGCGTTATATAAATTATACCTTTGCATCATTTCTGGCCCATACATTTTCTTTAATCTTATAATAGATTTCACAGGAACCATATCTCCCTTTTCGTTTTTGACAAATATTTCATTGAAAGCATCCTCATCCATTCTGAATATGCCGTCAGCTTTTATGGCTACACGATAGAATTTTCCAAATCGGATAAAGTTCTGCGAAAAGTCCCCGGCGAAATAGGTTTGTACTGTTTCCATCATTTTATCAACATCCACGTCTAGTTGGTTTGCTTTGTCCTCATCTACCTCTAGCTCAAACTGCGGAAAATCTGCACGGAATGTGGTAGAGACACTTTTTACACCTTTTTGTTTCCGTAATTCATCCATTATTTTATCTGCCATAGCTTTTAAGGATGTTGGATCTTTTCCCATTCTGTCCTGAATCATTACTTCAGCTCCACTCATGGTACCATAACCTTCTACTGGTGGTAACCGAAAGACATATATAGAACCTTCTTCAAGTGTTCCAAGCTTTTCCTCTACTTCCTCCTGAATAGATTCGATGGTTTTTAGTTTTTTTCTGTTTTTAGGATCTTTCAGTTTTGCCCATCCACCAGCATAATTGTTTCCGGCTGCATCACTCATTACATTATAACCGGCTATAGTGGTCTTAATTTCGAGTTCGTCAATCGTAGCTAATATACTGTCCAGCTTTTTGGTAGCTGCTGTTGTTTTTTCCAGCCCGGTTCCAGGTGGTAGTGTCATACCGTAGATGATAAAATTATCGTCTTCCATGGGCACAAAACTTTTACTAGTACTACCCATCAACAATGCTGCCACAACAATTGTAGATATAATAAATCCTGTCCCTAACCATTTCTTTTTTATGAGTAAATGAACACCAGAAACATACTTGTTTGTCAGATTGTTAAATCCTGCATTGAAGGCTATAAAAAAACGATTTCTGTACGTTTGTTTATTTTCATTATAGTGATGATTGTTTTTCAATAGTAATGCACATAAAGCCGGTGTTAAAGTAAGAGCATTAACAGATGAAATAATTATAGCTGTTGCCAGTGTGTAAGCAAATTGCTTATAGAAAAGTCCTGCAGATCCAGACATAAAGCCTATCGGAATAAAGACTGCAGCCATTACTAAGGTAATAGAGATTACTGCTCCGGTAATCTCACTCATCGCGCTGTGAGTAGCTTCCCTGGCAGATAAGCTGCTACCCTCCATTTTTGAGTGTACAGCTTCTATCACCACTATTGCATCATCTACCACAATACCAATAGCTAAAACCAGAGCAAATAATGTCAGGATATTAATGGTAAACCCTAAAACCAGCAGTATGAAAAAGGTACCAATAATAGCAACAGGTACTGCAATAGCGGCAATGATGGTCGATCTGAAATCCTGAAGAAATATAAAGACTACTATAAATACAAGGATAAAAGCCTCGATTAGTGTTTTATTTACCTGATTGGTCGCTTCATCTAATCTGTTCTTGGAGCTCATTGAAATATGATACTTCATACCTGGAGGGAAAGCTTTGGATGCTTTTTCCAATTCATTAATAATTCCAATTTCAATATCACGAGCATTTGAGCCGGTAGCTTGTAATACCCCCATAGAAATAGCATTTTTTCCATTGGAACGACTTTCTCCGCTATAGCTTATGGAACCAAACTCTACTCTTGCAACATCTTTGAGGCGGATGAGATTATTGTTGTCTCGCTTGACAACAATATTATCGTATTCCTCTGGTAGATTTTTTTTCCCCTTATAGCGGATCACATATTGTAAAGCTGCACTAGATTCTTCACCAAGTCTGCCTGGGGATGCTTCAATGTTTTGCTTTGCTATAGCAGTCTTTATATCATTAGGAGTAAGTTGGTAAGATGTCATTTTCTGAGGGTTAAGCCATACACGCATTGCATAATCTTTTGCACTCCAGATCTGCACCTGCCCAACTCCAGATACTCTTTTTAGTTGTGGTACAACATTGATATTAACATAATTCTGAATAAAAAGCTCATCATATTTACTATCATCATCTGTGTAAATATCAAAAAACATCACCATGCTGTTTTGTTGTTTTGATGTACTGATTCCTTGGCGTACAACTTCTTCCGGAAGTATTGATGTTGCTCTTTGTACTCTATTCTGTACATTCACTGCTGCAAGATCAGGATCCACACCTTGTTTGAAGATTACAGAAATACCAAATGAACCGTCGTTATTAACGGTTGATTTTATATATCTCATATTCTCCACGCCATTAATTTGCTCCTCTAGTGGTGTTACTGCAGAGCGTAATACGGTTTCGCTGTTTCCACCCGGAAAATTACCTCGTACTAGAACAGTAGGTGGTGAAATATCTGGAAATCTGGTAATGGGAAGTTCAAGAAGTCCAATAATTCCCAGTATAAGTAGAATAATAGAAATTACGGTAGCGAGTACTGGTCTGTCAATAATTTTTCTAAGCATAATTATGGAATCAGTTTATTATTTTATAGTAGGTATTACTTTTATATTATCCGTAAGTAGGTCTATATGGCCTGTTGCAATTTTATCTCCTTGTTTTAATCCAGACTTTATGATGTAATTTTTTCCGGATTTTCCCAAGATTTCTATGGGAGTCATTCTAATAACATTTCCGGAAGAAAGCTTGAAAACAAAATATCTGTTTTGAATATCTTTTACGACGTCCATTGGAATAGAAATAACATCATTCAGCTGTTTAGTGAGAACAACTTTTCCAGAAGCACCTGACCGTATAATATGTTGCGGATTAGAAAACACTGCTTTCAAAGCAATGCTACCTGTATTCCGCTCTATATTTCCGCTTCCCATCTCAATTTTTCCAGTATATTGATATAATGAATTGTCAGCAAGTAAGAGCTGTGCTGTTTCTGTTAATTGACCAGATGTTTTATTTTTAATGAATTCAATGAAATCAACTTCGTTTAGAGAAAAATATGCGAAAATGTTATTTATATCGGACAAGGTAGTCAGCGGTAGGGTGTCTGTGGACGAAATCAAATTACCAACTCTGTTTGGAATGCGTCCTATATAACCGCTAACCGGAGCTTTTATTGATGTAAAACCCATATTAATTTGAGTCTCTCCTATTACTGCATGTGCTTGTTTTGCCTGAGCATTGGCTGCGATAAGGTTTGCTTCTGCAGTTTGCAATTGAAGTTCGGTGTAGACTTTTCCCTGTACCAAAGGTTTTATTTTCTGTACTTCAATAGCAGCCGATCTTTGTGTTGCTAGAGAGGACTCATAAGCTGCTTTTGCATTGATTACCTGCTGTTGATATACGTCTGACTTAAGCCGGAATAGTATTTTCCCTTTACTTACATAGTCTCCTTCTTTTACATAAATCTGATCAAGATAGCCTGTTACCTGGGCTCTGATATCTACATTTACAGCACCTTCTATTGCTCCCGGATATTTTTTTTCAATGTTTGCAGTATCTTTTGTAACATTTCTAAAATTTACCTTTAGAAGTACATCGTTCTCATTTTTCACCTGTTTGTTACAAGAGAGCAATAGAATTGGTATGATCAATACCTTTATTAGAATTGAATTCTTCCTTACCATACAAATAAAATTATGTTCACTTCAACTATTTTCAGATACAAAGAACTTAACAATCACAAGTCGAATAGTATTAAAATTACCGAAGCGTATATTTTTAATTCTGAAATTGAAATATCCCTCTCCAAAGCAATTTCATTTTAAATACTAGTTCGTGCTAAAAAAGATAAATGCCTGTCACTAATTAGTTTTCGTAAACTAACATTGTCCGACTTCTGAAATATTCTCTCAGGTTTTTTTCTTGATGCAAAGCTTAAATCTGGTGTTATAAACTAAGTAATCACTGACCATTTATTCTTATTAACTAATAATTTCATTTCAGAAAGGAGATTGTATACTACAGAGGCTAAAATCTATGTTTGGGTTAAAAGAAATTGAACATTGGATTTTTAATTTGGCATTTTTGCAATAAATTAGGAGAGAATACAAACTGTATTTTTAAAGCTCAAAAAATGAAATTACCAAAACGAGAAATTTTTTTTAGTAATACAGTAAAACGTGTTATTATTGTACTATCAGCTTTTATATTAATGTACTTGGTGTCATTTCTTATTGATCCTTACTGTAAAGAATGGCAGTTCTTTTTTGATCAGACATCGATGGATTTATTAAAAGAATTTGGATGTACACTTATTGCATGTATTATAATTACCGAATTCAGTATAACATTCAGTAATAAACTGAATAAATATATACCATGGACCGAGAGCCCAATAAAAAGGCTGGCAGTGGAGTTAACCTTAAATATTGTAATGGTATTAATTGTTAACCTGTTGCTTAGTTTTTACACGATCTCTGATGCCGTGAAGGGGAGAGCTCTAAATATGTCTACTGACGAGGCGAGATCAACGATACAGTGGATATTAATAAGTATGGCTATCTCTATGATGATTATGGCAGTAAACACAGGGAACTATCTGGTTACTAATTGGAAAAATGAATCATTAAAAGCTTCAAAACTCAATCAATTAGCTATGGAATCGGAGCTACAGGCATTAAAACTTCAGATCGACCCTCATTTTGTATTTAACAATCTCAGTGTTCTTTCTGAACTTATTTTGGAAGATCCTAACATGGGGTATGAGTATGCAGAAAATTTTACTAAAATATATCGTTATATGTTGATCAATTCAAAAAAGGATACCATTTCACTTGAAGAAGAAATGAAATTTCTTAATGCTTACATTGTTCTTATAAAATATAGACAAGGGAATGGTGTGTGTTTTAATATAAATATAAGCGATAAAACAAAAAATCTTTCCCTGCCTCCGATGACAATGCAATTATTGGTAGAAAATGCTCTTAAACATAACCGAACTAATAAAAAGCATCCCTTAAAAATCAGGATTTATGATAACGAAAAAGATGAAATAACGATAGAGAATACTTTAATTCCTATGGGAAAAATAATAACCTCATCCAATATAGGATTAAAGAATATACAAAGAAGATATAGCCTTCTTTCAGTGCGAGAGCCAAAGATTAATAATGACGGAGAAAACTTTGTTGTAAAATTACCACTTTTGAAATTATGATTAAAAATATTATAATCATTGAAGACGAAAAGCTGAACGCAGACAGACTTGTTCGATTTTTAAAAATGATAAGACCTACTGCATTAATTGATGCAATAATAGACAGCGTTGAAGATGCTACAGAGTGGTTTATTAAAAATCCTGCTCCAGATCTTGTATTCATGGATATCAGACTCTCAGATGGGTTGAGTTTTGAAATATTGGATAACGTGACTATTAACGCTCCTTTGATTTTTATAACGGCATACGATGAGTATGCTTTAAAAGCTTTCAGAAATAATGGAACAGATTACCTCCTAAAACCAGTAGACAAAATTGAGCTTGAGAAAGCAATCAAAAAAGCAGAAAACTTATTGCCATCCAATCATCAGGATTTGATTGAAAACCTGAAAGAACTCTTAGGGTATAAACAATATCGAAGCCGTTTTCTATTGCCGGTAAAAGATGGGTTTAGATCTATCATTATAAGTGATATACTTTATTTTTATTCTGAGTTCAAGATGTCTAAAGTGAAACTTAAAGACGGCTCAATAGAAACATTCACACAAACTCTAGAAGAACTTGAAAAACAGATTGATCCGAAAATGTTCTTCCGTGCCAATAGACAATTTATTATTAATATTGACAGCATCCATCATATTCATAATTACTTCAACGGAAAACTTAAAGTGGAAATTGACAGGGCTTTAAAGATGGAAATCATAATCAGTAGAGAAAAAGCTCAGTTATTTAAAAATTGGATGGGATTATAAATCAGAAACTTTTAGATTTAAACCTGTTTAAACTTATTTCAGACGAATTTGTATTAATCCTCTACAAAACCAATAACAGGAAATTAGATCTTTTAAAAAAGTCTGCTGATCTCATTATTACAAGAATTAAAAAAATATCATCAGCTCATGAACCTCAATGGGGAACTATGACCGCTACTGAAATGCTTCTTCACTGTAATTCCTGTAACCGAAAAATTTTAGAAGAAAGCAGAGTAAATAAAAAGACTCAAATAAAACAATATCTGTGAGGGCCCTTGCCCTTTACATCGCTCCCAATTTTAAAAAGAATATTGAGGGTGAGCCGGAGCATAACACCAAAGGGAAGGCTGATAATGCACATTTTGAAAAGTATAGAAATGAGTTTATACATTTAATTAGTCAGTTCCCTGTCAATACTCACTCTTTACCCCTTTCTTATCCTGCTTTTGGAACTATTTCAACTCATGAATAGGGAATTTGGAGTGTGAATTTTTATTTTCAGCAATCAATGTTTTTATCTGTTTGCTGTTTTATATTTTGTTATTATACTTATTGATGTCTGAATTTTAAACATAAAAAATCCCAATCATTCATTGACTGGGAGCTTTTATAGATATGAATTTATATGAAACCAAATGGTTGCGCAGATTTTTTAATCACTTTTTTATAGAAAAATGTTGAATATCTGTGTTTATGGACTTTCCAATAGCCCTGATCTTATCATATTGCTGTATATTTATCGCCTCAATTTTATCATCAGAAATACAGAATATATGAAAAAGATGATTGCTATCATAGGCTTTTTAGCAGTGTTGACAGCCTGTAATAAACCTGAAAACAAAGGGCAACAGAAAGAAGAAAAATCATTATCCAGAGAAGAGGAAGTGAAAACAAAAGATAAGGAAACTACCAAAGACAGGATTTCCAACGAAGAAGCTGTAAAATTGGCCGTAAAGCAATTTGAAGCCTATCTACCTAAGATTCTTAAAACCTATGATGACGGGGTAATTGATCTTCAGGACCCTCATGTTGGAGATTTTACCGGTGATGGGATTGATGATGTAGCTATTTACTGGAATATTGCACCAGAAGGTGGAAATGCACTGATAGGGCAAGGATTATCATTGTACAAAAATGATGGGCATAGCGTTAAAGTAATCGCAGGATATGAACCGGATTATCTGTTTGCTTTTGATACCATCAAAAATGGAAAGATCATCGTAGAAAAACTGGAATATACAGAAGAGGATGGAAGATGCTGCCCTTCAATAAAAACTAAACATGCCCTTACAATCAAAGGAAGTAAAGTATATTAAACGAAACGAGCATCTTAAAAATCTGAAAACAATTCAAATTTTTAAGATGTTATTTTCTTTTCCAGAATATTTTTGCCCCATTCATTGATGTTATCCAGCAACGGAATGAATGAAAGGCCCAACGCTGATAAGCTATAGACTGTTTTCACAGGAGGTTTTGTTCCGAAAACAGTTCTGGTAATCAGACCGTCTCTTTCCAATTGCCTCAGCTGAAGACTTAATGTTGTTTCTGTAATAAAAGAAAGCTCTTTTTTTAGCTCTCCAAACCTTTTATCGCCATTTTTTAAGTGACACAAAATAACTCCTTTCCACCTTCCACCTATAAGATCCATGACAAAGCTTACCGCACAGGGGTAAGATTTTTGGTCAATATTGATATAGGAAGTCACACATTTTTTTTCCATCTTTTTATAGTATCTAAATTGATAGTTATTTTATGCTAAGGCTGCAGTTTCTATTTTTACACAATAATAGACATAAAACAAGACATAAAAAAATGTATCAGTTAGCACAAATCAATGTAGCCAGAATGATTGGAGTGAATATCGAAGACCCTGTAATGAAAGAATTTGTTGATTATTTTGACTCGGTAAATCAGCTGGCGGAAGAAAGCAACGGATTTATCTGGAGATTAAAAGATGAAGAGAATAATGCCACCGGTTTTAATCCGTTTAATGATGAACAGATTATCATCAATCTTTCGGTGTGGGAAGATATAAAATCATTGGAACATTTTACTTACAAAACCTTTCATGTTGATTTTTTACGAAGAAGAAAAGAGTGGTTTCACAAGTATGGAAAAGCCTATTATGTCCTGTGGTGGATTAAAAACAATCAATATCCAAGTGTAGAAGAAGCCTTAGAAAGATTAGAGCATCTTCAGAAGAACGGACCATCGGAATATGCCTTTAATTTTCAAACGGTATTTCAGAAACCTGAATTGAATATTGGAGGCTAAGAGTCTAAATTTTGTATCTTGTCCCTTCATTATCCATACAAAATTTTAATATGATGCATCAACTGAGGTTTTTCTTTTTAATAGCAAGTTTTTCATTTTTATTTCAATCATGCCAAAGTCAGGGTTTTGATTTAGAGAAAATAATGCTTCCTGTTAAACAGACCGAATTAAAAACATTGGATTTGAATTCTTATGGAGCAGGAGTAGGGACAGAAGCCGTTCAATATTCTATATACAAAGCTGATGCTGCGAACGATGGCAAACTTCCAGTATATTTTGGCGGAATCAGGATTGAAGATGCTCCGGATTCAGAATATTATACTCCGGGAATGCTTTCTTTTTATGGAAAGGATAACGGGACTCAGTTTGAAGGATTTAAATTAACTCTTGAAAATCCGGATAATTTTCAGAAAATACTGGATTATCTGCTGAACAAGAAAGATAAGTTTAAACTGGTTTTTGATAACGGTAAAGATAATGTGGAAAGAGCCAGAGTTTTTAGTGGTAAACAGAATAATATTACGTATCTGGTGCTGTCTATGGTGAATGAAAAAGGGAAAAAAGTGGGATATGTAGAAGCTATCAGCACTAAAGAAATCCCTTTGCTAACATCCAGATTGGGCGGAGTATTCCAGTACTATAATGATTATCTTGAGTATCGTAAAAATAAGGCGGCTAATTTCAGTTATCTCGATTTTATTAAAGAAACAGATGACAGATTTTATAAGGAAAACAATAATCTGAAATAAATGAAGAATCTGCCATGAGAAGTATTCTGATTTTAATAAGTTGTCTTCTATTTTTTGTCTCCATCTATGGGCAGAAAAATAAGTCTGATGATAAAATATCTACTCAGGATAAGATTCTTTTACAAAAATTCTGGAGAGATTTTACGGATGCGGTTACCAGAAATGATAAAGAAAAAATAAAAACACTTTGTGATTTTCCCTTCTATTGCAGACCTTGTCTTGATTATGTAGAAGCTAAAAACAGCAACTTTGTTACAGTGGAGGTAACCAAGGATTTATTTCAAAAAAAACATTATAAAGTCTTTTTTGAAAAAGAGTTAAAAGCTGAAGTTAAAAAATATCAGAAGTTTACTATGCCGTTTTTTCATCCTTATTTTAATAAAGAAATGAACATACACGGCATTAGTTTTTTATATACGCTGATTCCACCTTCAAAAACATGGGAAGGTACTCAGGGAATGATTAGTTTGGAAAAAAAAGAAGGGAAATTTAAAATAATAGGAATTGACATGATTCCATAATTTAATCAAGTCCAGGATAAAAATGCTTTAAAGCTAAAAATTAAGTCTAGAAATTATCACGCTCCTAAAAAACGATAAGTTGATATTATGATAGTCATTCATGATAAGACTAAAAGTAACTTCCAGCTTGCCTCATCCAGCTTCCTGCCTTAAAAACAACTCATAAACGATGCTGATGAGGCCAAGGCTTTCCTTTCCCTGTTTCACAAAGCAATTTTAAGCTTCTCAGAAACTGTCCCCAGGTATAATTGCATTCAGCGAACATAGGTGAGTAGGTATCCCAATTTTTGTGATGAAAAATTAATAAGGTACCACTGTCATATACTAATTGTTCAATCTGACCTTCCATTTCAGGATGCATTTTGCGTAATGTTTCCTTATCTCCGGATAAAAGATGAAAGGAAATATCAGTTCCAATCCATTCATGAGCACCAGTGATGCAATGCCACTGAATTTCTTCAAAAGGGGTAAGCTTTACAATTTTCATTTCTTTAAAATAATCCGGGCCAAATGAGAATCGGGCAACGCTGTCAACTTCAGTGCTGGCTTTGGTATGGGGAGTCCACCATGCAGATAATCCGGACTGGCTGGCAATGGCGTGGTATACTTTTTCTTTTGAGGAACCAATGAGTATAGCGTGATAAATGTGGGGCATAATTTGTTCTTAGGAGTTGGTTATTAATCTTTTTATTTAAAATTACAAAATAATACTAAAAGTTGAGGTAAATATCTGAGATAATGAACTTTTAGAAACTAATCTGTGGTTCTTATTATAAAAGTTAAAAAAGATTAATAATGAGCTTAAAAAAAGATTAGTAAGCCTTTTTTTGTAATTTCGTGTTCATAAAAACAATTCTGACAGTATAAAACGAATATTCTTGTTTGTTTTAGATCAGCGTTTTTTATACCATGTAAACCAAATTAAAGTATGAAGTATTTTTCTATTGTATTCACAATCATTCTATTTCAGGCCTGTCATAAGAAAAAGGAAGAAAAGCAGGTGTCACCCCAAACCGAACTAAAGGAAGCTAAAGGTAAAACGGATTCAACAGTACAGGATATTCGCCAGACGGCAGAAATAATTGGCGATGGAAAGGATGACGTGATGTTGGCTGAAGACATCCGGTTCAATGGTAAAACAAAACGGATTTTTGATATCAAGGATTTTGAAAAAAAATTTGGAAAAGCGGACAGTACCAAGCTGATGGCTGATGAGCAGCCATGTTCCTACATTTTTGAAGAAGGAGATGTAAATGATAAATATCTATATAAAAACGGATCATGTTTTGAAAACAGCAAACAACAAGTAGGAGTTAGCAGCTTTAGGTTTATCAAGGGAAATTTTATTCTGTATAAAGGAATCAGAATAGATTCAAATACTACGTTGGAGGATATCAAAAAGATATTTCCGAATTCAGTACGAAACATGAGTCATTTGGAAACCTATGATGAGGGAGAACTTCCGATGATCACATTAAGGGAGGATAAAGAAGGAATTTCAGACGGACATATTAATATATCCTTTAAGAACAATAAGGTATATTCAATCTGGTGGTGGTTTCCTTGTTAAAAAAGCTGAGCCCAACAATTGATCAATCGGAAGTAAAAAGAGAATTAATACAATGGAAAATATAGGTGAATTTTCTGCAGACGGCTATGGCATGGCAATTATTTCAACAGATCTGTTTACAGAATATCTAAAGGAAAAGAAATGCCGAGGGAAAAAGTTGCTGTCTTATTTTGATAAGCATAAAGAACTTTTTTTGAGCTCCATTAAAGAGGGGCGGTTTCTGCCTTTCTATCAGATCAGTGTTTTCGAATATACAATTTTTATTTCTGTAGATGAAGAAAGTGTAGAATTACCACAGGGATATGATGAGGTTTTTAGATATAACAACTTTTTTCTTGAAGTGGGTGATTTGGGTCGGATTTGTTTTGCCAGCTTTGATTATCTGGAATACCGTCTGGAAAATATCAAACAGAATATAACAGATAAGGAAGATCAGATCCCGACAGGAGCAGACGGACATATTGAATCTTATTTTCCTGCAAAAGGTTTTGATCTGTCCAAAGGAATTTATGAGTTTGATCTGGTAGGATTGGAACGAACAAAAAAATTGGAAAGGGAAAGTAAAAATTATGCCTATGTTTTTATTTTTCGCAGCAATGAAAAAGCAGACAATCATAATTTTGAAAAAGCAGACAATGATACCCATCGCTTTGATATTCCGGGTTATAAAGCACAGCTGAATACGAAGAATGAATACAAATAAAATCACCAAAAAATAGTAAAATGAAATTGACAAAATACCTCTCCATATTATTTCTAGCCGGATTACAGTTGGTCTGTTATGGGCAAACAAAATCAGTGAATCCGCAACTGCAAAAAAAAGCGGAAGCATTTACTCAAAAAATAATTCATCTGATTACTCAGAAAGATTATGCAGCATTAAATCAGTTAACAACTAAAAAAGTGTATTGTTCCTTGTGCTTTGAAACAGCACCGGAAAAAAACTATTTTGTGGGGAAGGATGCTTTCTATCAAAAACATGTTGACACTATCTTTAACAAAGAATTATTGGAAAGACTGAACCGGAATGAAACAAAGTTTTCTTTTGACGGATCTGATCCGGGATTTAAAGACAGAACTTATATTGTATTATACACGACGCAACGCCGGAATGAATTTGGAGACGGACATGAAGGGGCTCAATTTGTCTTTTGGTTAAAAGAAGAAAAAGGAACATTTAAGCTATCCGGAATAGAAACGATACCTTAGCAAAAATAAAAAATGATTCAAATGCTGAAAATACTATTATTTCTATGGTTACCCATCAGTATCATGCTGGCCTGCAACTGTACTAAAGGTAAAAATGATGACCATAAAAACGTTATTATTTCAAAAATACATCACAAAAGTGGTCCTAAGGATACAGATACACTATGGGTTTCCCAGAATGATTCTACTGTTTTCAGAAAAGAAGATGTGATGATAAAGTACCCTGAGAGTCATCCTAAATTAACGGTACGTTATACCCTGATAAATCCTAAAAATGATGCCTATTATTTCATTTACAATGATAAACAGCAGCTGATAGAAGAAGGAAAATATACGGCTCAGTACACATATGAAGGGATCTCCTATAACGAGGGCAATTTTTATAACCTCAAGAGGTATTCCTATAAAAAGAACGGAAACCTCCAAACGAAACACTATCAGGAAGACGGAAGAAATCTTAAGACTGAGTTTTTCAATAATGATGGGCAGTTGACTGAAATAAAATACTTCAACAAAAAATCTTCAGATATAGAAAAAGTAGAGATCTATAAAAAAGGAAAATTAAAAGAAACCAGGATCTATAAAAGTTTTAATACTTATAATACTGTGAAGGCTGGAGAATAGTTTTCAATTCCGATTCAGCAGTAAAACAGAAAATGAATGCAGTCTGATTACAGATTACGTGCTGTAGCAATAATCCAGCTGCAGAAGCCATCACCACCGCCCCATAAACAGGCAAGATATAAAGCCGGAAATATAAAACACAAAAGAAAAGGAAGGTCGGTAAGCGCTGTTCTATACTCTTTCTTTCTCAGTCTGATGATAAAATCTGTCAAAAAGCCAATAAATAATACGAATAAAATAAATGTCAGCAGAAATGCTATCCCTAGGCCAGCATCTGTAGGGTGCTCCCTTTCACGGTTATTCTGAAAAGCGATTTCTGCAAAAATATAGAGACTCACCAAGGGAATGGCTGTAATGAGAAGCCTTTTCAAAAAAAGTTTAAAGATTTTCATAAGAGTATTGTATTGAACTTTAAATTAATATTTCTAAGACTTTTTAGGTCTTATGAGGTAATAGAGTTGATGTTCTTCATCAATTAACAGCATATAGTCTCCGTTTTTAGGCTGGTATACAAAATAAGAAAAAGGATCCCTGAGATAATTGTCAGGACGTTCTATGAAAACATTCTGTTTATAATGCAGGGTTTTCTTTGGCATATTAATGGAAAAATAGGATGTTCCAGACCATCCACGGTTACCTGATCCATTTCCGCTTCCCCAGCTGAAGTTTTTTAGGCTCCAGAAAGTGCGGGCATTCCATTTTTCTTTTTGAACATGATCTCTTTTGATAAGTCCTGAAGATTTATCTATCTCATACCCTGAATTACTGAAATCAATAGCTTTTTTATTAAGTGTATTTTTAGGATAGCCATGCCAGTCTTTTTCAGCATAAAAATAATTCCAGATATTATCTTTAAATACAGTCAGTTTATACTTGTATTCATTCTCCGGTGATTCGGAATGAATAATATCATCATACATATAATCTCTGTTTGCAGTGATATCTTCCGTTTCTGCCACCGAAAATATTTTAGCATCATCTAAATTTTTATACGGATAATGAGTGGTGTCACCATCCTTCATCCAGTTACTGTAGGTATTCTGATCTACATCTACAATATAATCATTGAAAGTCTGATAATTATGCACCCCATTTTCAGTATTGTATTGATATTGAAGGCTGTCTGTTATCTGACCCTTTAGGTTTATTTTATACCATGTGTAGGTATTGGCAGCACCTGCTTTTTCCGAATCCCGGTCTCTTTTGGTAATGATCACAATGGTACTGTCATTTTCCTGAATTACAGGTTCGTGGATGCCATATGATATTTTAATGATTTCATAGTCAGTATCTTTCAGATTATCCAGGGTAGAGTATGATTTATATTGTTCCGGAAGTTTTTCAGATCTCAGTTTATATCGTTGATAATACATTTCGGCGTCTGGTAAAAGGATTACCGCAATGAGGATAATACCCCAGAGTATAACAGATTTTTTTTTAAGATTGAATTTCATCGTGTTGGTTTTTTAGTTTTTTATATCAGATTAAGCATAAGATATAATCGGAAAGATTATAAAATAGTGCACGGATTGTGTTATCCTGGTTCTAATATTTTTGAGGGAAAGCAAAATACAATAAAATAAAGAATATTGAAAATAAAATGTTGTCTAACCTATAAAATTAAAGAATCACCTGTTTTCACGGAGCTTATTATTCAGCAATACCAATAATTTCTTTTTTCCGGTTTCCAAAACATCCGTATCAATCATTAGGATATCAGGTTTTGGAGAAAAAATACTTTTGATAAAATGCAGCAGCTTGTTTTTATCTTTATATTTTTCCAGGTTTTTGGGCTTGATAAAGATATGGTTAGATCTGTAAAAACCTGATTCAAAACTTTCAATTTCCTTCCAGCTTAAAAATAGCGGACTTGACAGAGTAGAATTCAGGATACCTTTATCATTCATTTCCAATCCCGAAGTACCGCTGTTAGCTCTGGTCAGTTGCCTGTATCGGATGTAAAGGATATATAATATGATAGAAATCCATAAGACCGAAATCAATTGTATGATAAAATCCTCGTTCATCAGTAAGTAAACAAAAAAAGAGATCCCCAGCAGACAAAGGATAATGCTGATGATAATATTGCTTTTTCTGAATTTAATTTTGGTCATGTGTTTTCTTTCAGATCAAATTATAAAACCTGTTGAGGTATTTATTTTGAAATATACTGTATCTGCAGATTATTGTATTCATTATTATTGAATGCTTTTACAACTACTAATTTTGCTGTTTTGGAAGCCGTGTCAAAAACTTCAATTCCCTGTTTGGTAACATATATAAAATGAGTTTTATCGATAGATTTTATATCAGAGACTGGAATGTTTTTCACACGGAATTCTGTGTAATTTTCCCCATTAGTATCCATATAAAAAATATCTTTTGCAGTATTACCAATGATTTTATCGCCACTAATTGTCCAGTTCTTTATTTCTGAGGGTGAAATTTTTCTCCATTTCATTTTTCCATCATCAGCATTGATCGTAAAAAGACAAGTCTTACCATCAATAGGAAGCCCGAATTCTACATATAAAGTACCATCTTCCAAAAAGAATTTGTTGCTTTTGTGTGAACCATAAGTTTTATCCTGGAATACCCATTTGAAAACTTTTGGGTTTTTAATAAAGGTGTTATTAGGGTCAGAAATATCTCCATCAGGCAGATTGCCATCTTTGTTAAGGTGTAAAGCATAAATATTCCCACCATCTTCAGCAATAAACAGATTCTCTCCATCAGTCTGGATCTGACTGTATGTAGTATTGGTAAACTGATTAGATTCATGATGCTGTTTTGGTTGGCCGGCTATTTCCACATTGCCGTCAAACATTCCGTAGGAAGTATCCGTACCACTTGGCCTGCTGTATTTGTTAAGGAAAACAGCAGAGTTCACAAAATAAGAATCACGGTATTTTACAGGCGCAAAATAATTGTATACTGTGGGCAATTCACTCAGCCATGTTCTTTCTCCTTTCTCCCTGTTGAAATTGTATAGCCACGCACGCTTTACATATTCCGGTTGCCCGGCAGATACCATCAGGATATTCTCACCATCCACCAAAGGCTTAGCCATGAATAAAGGAACTAAGGGGCGCAGTACTGCAGCTTCAGCATTCCTGTCATTGCTTATACTCATTGGAGTTCCCTCATTTCCATAAATCTGTTGCTGCCAGATAATTTTTCCGGTATTAAGATCAAAATTGATGAACTTTCCACTTTCAAAAGGCATAAAAATATTCTGTCCGTCCAAAGTAAAAAGGTTCCTGTTACCAGCAGAATCTATCGGGCTTTTATATTGCCAGGCAATCCTGTTTTTATCAAGATCAAAATTAAAAATATTCCCTTCTGTAGCTACAAGTAGAGTTGTGTGTTCCACCTTACTTGGAGTTGCTTTCTGGGTATTGTTATGACAGCTCCAGAGAACTGATGCTGAAATAAGGAGTATTAGTTTTTTGATTTTGTTCATGGATGTTTTATTTCAAAAGTTTCAAAAGTTCTGCATTTTTATTGGCTTTGGCCATTTGTAGGGCTGTTTTCCCTGAAACGGTTCCGTTATCAGTTTCAAAAGTGATTCTTGATTTTTTATCAGCTCCCTGAGACAGAAGGTATTTTGCAATTTCAGTGTCATTCTTTTCTACAGCCAATAATAAAGCATTGTATCCGTCATAGTCAAAGAAATCCATAGGGGAATTCTTTTTCTTAAGCGGAAGCTTTTTGATGAATTCCAGATCCTTGCTTTTTACAGCAAGCAATAAAAGTTTTCCCGGATCTTCATTATCAATGATCTGTGGCTGGTGATTCAGATAGAGTTCTTTTGCAATTTCAAAATTTTCATAGAAGATAGCAGTGTATAATGCATTTTTCGCATAAGCTCCTTTTTGGATAAGATAGAAAGTAATTTCCGGACTTCCATATTCAATAGCACCATCTACCAATTTTTTTTCCGCAGTGATGTTGGCTCCTTTCTCTACCAAATATTTAACCATAGGGAAATTCTTTTTCCAGATAGCTGCCAATACAGGTGCTGTTTGTTCAGGAAGTGTGGTTTTAATTGGAAATCCCTGATCTACTATTTTCTTTACCAATGGAAAATTATTCTCACGGATAGCGGTATAGAAAGCATCAATCTGCTGTTTGTTTTGGGCACTTAATAATGAAGATAAACATAAGATAACGGATATTCCGAACTTTTTCATTTCAGATATAGTTTTAATAGGGGATAAAAAATAATTAATTTCAGAGATTACGGTAAACAGGAGGTTTATATGATTTCATTTTTCCATTCCTGAGCCAGCACTTCCACATAATCTACAAAACTGGTGATATTATGGAATGTATGAAAAGTATATTCCGGCTGATTTTCAAGAAAATCTACATTGTCAAAAGCATGATCATGGGAGAAAAGAAAAACTTCTTTTGTTTGGGGCTCATATACAGTAGTTGCGCCATTAGCTTCTACTACAAAGCTGATGAAGTTTTTATAATCCATTGGCGGCTTGTTCTCATCGCTGCATTGTTCCTCGTAATAGTCGTTCCAATCATTAATTCCTGCTGAACATTCTGATCCTGTAAACATAAACTCCTGATTATTTGAAAAACTTGGATCAGGCTGATTAAAAGACTCCCGGATACCGCCAATTTCGTTGAGTAACAGTTTGTGTTCTTCAATAAAAGGAAGGGGTGAGGTAAAATCAGATTCTGCTTTGGTTAACCAACCGAAAATTTCATTGTTTTTATTGGTCCAGGAAATAAGATGATGAGGCTGATGATCAATATCCAAGCTCAGAACCCTTGCCTGAGTAATTAACTCTGTAAGAATGGGAAAGGTATCTGTAAACTTTGAGGATAATCTGATTTCCGTTTCTGAAACGGCATCAATTTGAGAAGGGTGAATAAGCCACGACAAATGTTCTTTAAAAGCTTCAAAATCTGTATTCATGATGTAATTTGATAGTCAAAGATACAGCTTTTACAGTGAATAAAAGGGAGAAAACAGGCAAACCCATGATGAAAAAGCAGTCCACCACAGGTTTGATCGTAAAGTGATTAATCAGATTAAAGGATTTCCACTTCTTCCGGAACCATAAACAGAATAATACATCCATTTTCTGACTGCACGGAATGTTTGAAGTTGGGAGGCGTGTACAGATAATCTCCCTTTTCCAGATTTCCGCCTGCGATAGTTGCATCACCTTCCAGAATGAAAAGTTCTTCACCTGCTGGATGGTTATGATAAGGATAGCTTGCTCCCGGGTCAAATTTTAAAAGGATGGTGGTAGATCTGTTTTGCTCAGGATCAAATTTTAAGGACTTTACAAAAATACCTTCATAATGAACTCCTTTCTCAATTAAAGGCTGCCATTCTTTTTGTCCGGTTTTTACAATGTAATTGTTGATGTTTGTGCTCATGATATAGTATGTTTTAAATTATTATTCGTGTGAAAATTGATCTAAAGACCATAAATAGCGGGGAAAGGTACTCAGTAAAAAAGCTCCCGCACTGAATACAAAAACAGAATAATCCAAAGCCTCTTTACATCCGAAAGAAATACTCATGGCAGTTCCAAACAGGAAAGTAAGAACAGATGCGGCGAGTGATGTTGTACGCACCTGATAGCCTGTCAGCAGTAAAATACCAATAATTAATTCTGCAGTAGTAGATAATACAGCAAGGGTTGGCGCCCATGAAGAAGGGAAAAATGAATTCACTTCAGCAGTATAGCTCACAAAGTTTTTCCATCCTGAAGAGTGTGTTCCCCAAAGATTAAGCCGGCTGGCTACAGCAGATAAAAATCCGGATGCTAATGCTATTCTTAATAAAAAAACTGCGATGTCCTGTCTTGTTTTCATGAAGTAATTTTTAGGTCTTAATGACAGGTACAAAGTTCAGAGAAAGAGCTCGCCTAAAGAATAGACGATTCCGGGAAAAGCATAGAATATTTGACTGATTTTGGAATTCAGGTAAATCAATTATATTGGATCAGTTCCAAAATCCGGAAGTGTAATACTGTCTGTATGTGGTTGATTTTTTAATGGAAACACAAGGCTTTAAAAAACTTATGTTAGATTTTCACGAGGCAAAGCTGGAATCGGCTGGATAACATTCGCTTCAGCAAAATCGATTACTAATGGATTAAACTCTTTATATTAATAAAATAAAATAGCTTCTATAGGCTTCAGAAACTTCCCGCTTCCAACATCCGGCTTCCTGCTTTTACACTTAACTCTTCACAGACTTTTGATAGTCTTTGGGAGAAAGGGAAGTATGTTTTTTAAAGAAATTAGAAAAGTAAAAAGGATCATTGAACCCAAGTTGGTAGGCAATTTCTTTAACGCTCAGTTTTTCATAAAGCAACAACCTTTTTGCCTCGGAAATGGTAAGACTATAGATCACATTTTGGGCAGTTTTATTGGTATGAAGTTTAGAAACTTCATTCAGTTTAGCCTCAGTGGTTGTCAATGCATCTGCATGGTAGGATACAGGATGGTTATTGGAGAAGTTATTACGGACACTCTCTAAAAACTTAAGAAACAAAGCATCCGGCTTCCAGATTTCATCACCATTGGCAATTTTAGAACGATTAATCTCTACCAAAAGTAATTCTACCAAAGAATGAGTTGAGGTCAGGTATTGGTAGGGTTTTTCGTGGATTTCCTTTTCAATCAGGTTGAGAGTATCTGTAAAAAAATCTGGGTGCTGAACGGTAATCATTTCATTCATTCCAAAGTGACAGAACAATCCGTTGTGGAAAATCAACTCAATATCACTATCGCTTTTACAGAAAAAATCTAAGGTAAATTCTAGGGCTGTGAGTTCTCCACTCACAGTAATCAGCTGGTGAAACTGTCCGGAAGTAATGGTAATGGTTTGACTGCTTTTCAGGAGAAAAGTATTCTCGTCAATCAGAATTTCAGCAGTTCCGGTATTGCACCAGAACAAAGTATACTTTACCACCCGTCTTGGAGCCGGATATCCTTCCTGATGAGAATATTTTTTTACTTCAATCATTTTTATTCATTATAAGTTTCCGGGAGTAGATTGGGATAAAATCTTTTGACTAAAGTACAAAAAGTAGCAAAGCTTAATGTTTTATGTTGATATCAATTTCGTTAATCTGTTTTATCATGTAAGCAATATTTTCTTGAGTGGTTATTTTGTATCCCATATCTTCAATTTGTTCCAATTGAATTTTAGTCAGATTGTCTGGAGCATTTTTATCTTTTAATAAGAAATCTCTGAGGGAAATTATATCCTTGGAAGAGTAAACTTCCTTTTTTAAAAAATCAGCAATGTTTCCACTATGCCCTATACATCCCATTTTATAGTTCATTATTAAGGGCTTTTGAAAATATAATTTATAAAGTTCAAGGAACCGTTTATCATTTCTTTTAAAGAGTTCTTGACTTGAATACAGCCTTAGTGCATTGCTGCCGTTTTTAGCAAAATAATACAATTCGTCATTATTGGCAATTTTAGCTAATTTTTTAAATTGATTGTAAATTTTACTTTCTCTACCATCTACATCAATATGGGCGGATTCAGCATGAGAAATACTTTCTAATGGTTGGGCCAAGGCTCTGACTTTATCAGAAATTTGACCTTTATACCATGATAAATTAAGGATAATGAGAAAAAAACAAAGATATTTAGGCATTGTTTACTAATTAAATGCTAAAAGTAATTAAAATAAATAAATGCAACTATTCCTGATACAATTTCAGTATTTATGAGTTATAAGAAAGGCGAAGAAAACAGCCTTCTCCGCCTTTAAAATTATTTTCCAAAATAAATCTGATCCTGCTTCTGCTGCTCATTATAAACGATTTGAAAGCTTACAGGCATATACTGATAAAGAAGTTTCCAGTGAGCAATCTTGGCGTGTTTTTTAAAGCTTTCAAAAGATCTTATGAAGATATTTTCAATCATTGTTCTTACATAGGAATTTCCATTCCGGTAGAGTCCGTCCATCAGTTTGATGTGATGGGCAATAATGTTGATCTTCGATTCCTGTAACAGACCTTTCAGATAATTGACTGTCATCTGCATAATTCCTGCAAAGTTGTCCTGTACAGACAGCTGTATGATTTCATTGCGAAGTCGCGGATAGAAAAATTTTAAGTATTCAACAGCTATTTTTTGATTAATAGTTTGCATTTGTACTTTCATCATAATTAAGAATTTTTCAAACACTTTTTATTGCAGCGAAATGTATACCAAAATTTAAAGACATGCCGCAAAAATAAATACCCCTACAATCACAGCGATGTGAGTGAGTAATATCTCTGAATTGTGTCTGTTAGTCGTACTTTTCCATGTTTTCCAATCGGAAATTCTTCTGATTTTATTTTTCATAATCTATTGATTGTGAGTTATTTTTAATTTTGTTTAATTTAAACACTTTGTAATGAAACCGTTGAAATTTGTAATAAAAGGTTCATATACCATAACTGTAAATTTGTCTTGAATAGCTATTTTTCAGGTCAGAAGAAATATGACTGAAGATTTTTTGTCTGTATTCTTTGCTGCAAAAGGCCGTATAATTGTCCAGAGAGTAGATAAAAGTGTTCTCAATGGCATTTTTTAACAGTGTATCTCCATTAATGTACATTTTGTCAATCTTTTGTAAACTTCTGAACAGTAGATTACTGTCATTCTGGCGGATCATATTTTTAATACGCTCGGTAAAGTTGCGGATCACACTGTAAGAATTGGGTGTTTTTGTTGTATTCAATTCCGATTCAAAGTCAGGAAACAGTTCGTTGATTTCCTGCACAGCTTGTAAATAGTTCATAGTATATATTGTTAAATGTGGTTTTGTTCCAACAGTTTAATGAAGGCTCCAAACATGAAAATGATTAAGAAAGCGACAAATAGCAGGTGATAAGGTTTCAGCCATTTAGGCGTTTGTGGTCCTCTGCTTTTTAATCTTCTTAATTTGTCTATTCTGTTCAAGGTTTTCAAGTCCATTTTGTATGTTTTGAGAATCATGATGCCAATGGTGTACCTTTGAAAATGAAATTCACAGAATGTGTTGAAAATGAAATATTTGTGTATTTATTTTGAATTTTTAAATGAAAAAAAGCGTTTCAAAATGATAAGGATTTTATCAAATTGGAAGAAACAGGAATCTTTTAACCAGATTAGTAGGTTTGATATCAACTACAAAAGTCACAAAAGAATTATAACACTTAAGCTCTTTTTAAGAGACAAGCTTTATGCGTAATAAGTACAGATAAGTTTTTTGAAAATCTCATATTTTCTTCTTTAGTGAACTTTTTTGCAGTATAATTTTCAACTTCTTAAGTGAACTAAAGTGTTTTTAGAATGAAACTTTTGTGACTTTTGTGGTTTAAAAAATCAGTACGATCAAACCTGTTTTTTCAGTTTCATGTGAAGAATAGAATGAATATCTTTGCAGTCCAAATATTCAGAAGATGTTTTCAAAAATAATAGTACACAGAGTCGGAAATAAGATTAACGGAGATTCTCTAACGCTTTCCCAGGAGGAATTGAAGCTGGAGGAAGGAATGGCAGAGATGCTTGAGGATTACTTTTTAGGATCATTCAAGTCAGAAGAAACTTTTCATTTTTACAGTGATACCTATCTGGTGAATAACCCGATTTACAGTGCTGTATCTGAAATTTTTGAAGATAAATCCAAGTTTATCTGGGAGTCTGAAAA
Organism: Chryseobacterium sp. BIGb0232; assembly: GCF_024810195.1. NCBI lineage: Bacteria > Pseudomonadati > Bacteroidota > Flavobacteriia > Flavobacteriales > Weeksellaceae > Chryseobacterium > Chryseobacterium sp. BIGb0232. The sequence goes on along the minus strand of NZ_JANUEH010000001.1, from coordinate 1,096,689 downwards.
TATTGCAAAACACCTTTTCGAAGCCGCTGAAAACCCTAGAGTTCAGAGTGGAGAATTGTTTATTGTCCTTTTTGAAGATGAAAGTGACCGTCCGGACAGAGTAGACAAGATCGGAATCTTTAAAACTGAAAAAAGAGAATCGTTCCTGAAAATTAATCCGGCAGAAGAAACATTTGATATTGAAAAAGATCAGGGGATTGGTTTGTCTAAAATTGATAAAGCAGCTTTGATCTACAACAATAATAAGGATACAGGATATGTACTTTCGGTAGTTGACAACAACAAAAACGGAGATATGTATTACTGGTTTGAGGATTTCTTAAAAGTAAAACAGCGTGATGACGAGTATTTCCACACGCAGGAAGCTTTAATGGTATACAAGGATTATATCACGAAACAGCTTCCACAGGAATTCGAAGTTTCAAAAGCTGATCAGGCTGATTTCCTGAATAAATCGATTAATTTCTTCAAAGAAAAAGAAGAATTTAAACTGGATGAATTTGCCAATGAAGTATTGGGTGATGAGCATGTGATCGAAAGTTTTGTGAATTTTAAAACCGATTACGAACAGGACATGCAGGTAAATATAGCTGAAGAGTTTCCTATCAGTGAGGCTGCAGTAAAGAAAACCCAGAGACACTTTAAAAGTATTATCAAGCTAGATAAAAACTTCCATATTTATATCCACGGTGACAGACAGAAGCTTGAAATGGGAGAGGATGATAAAGGAAAATATTACAGATTGTATTTCGAGAAAGAAGTATAATTGAGAAAAGCTTTCGGGGTAGAATTCCTGATTTTAAAAAGTTGGGAGTAGGGAAGCCGGGAGCTGGAAGTTATGAAGATCCCAAGAACAGCCATTCGTCTTTTTTCCTTTTTAAAGTAAAATTAGTGATGGTGTTGATGGTAAGTAATTAAAACTGAAAGTAATTTCCATCTTCTTTCTTCCATCTTCCAGCCTTTATATTTCTTAAATCGACTTAGGTTAAAAATAATATCATAACTTTATCACGCACCGCAAAATAACAGTTATGAAATTTATGCTCATTTTCTGGGGAGCTTTCCTCATTTTTTTCTGCGTACCCTTTCCGATTTTCATTTATATGATGACGGAGGAAGTTACAATAGAACCGAGAAATTCATTAGCTGTGAGCTATGGATATCTCGGTTTTTCTTTGTTAATATGGCTTTATATTCTGATGTTTTTCATTAATAATCTTTTCGTTAAAACCTTCAAACAGAAGAATACCATTCATTCCATTTTGAGAAACGGAATTCCGAGAGACGCAAAAATCATCCGTTATCAGCTTCTTAAATATTTTCCGAAAACCAATATGAATGCCATCCAGATTGTGCTTTCATTTCCGAATCTTAGGAATACAGTGATTGAGCATGAGATGATGTTTCATGATTCCAAACCACAGGAAAAAAGATTCGATGTGGGAAACCGTGTAGAAGTGTTGCTGAATCCTAATATATCTCAGGAACCCTATTTTATTTTGAAGGATCAGAAGGTGGGCTTCAATACAACAGGAATGGTGTTAAGAATTACCTTTATAATATTGTTCATTGCTTATGTGATTGGGCTGTACTATTATTTCTATATGCGGGAATCTTTTGATTTTGGATGGAGATTTCTCACTTTCATGCATCCGATTATTTTCAGTGGAATCATGGCGCTCATTTATGTTTTGGTCTTTCAGCTGATTATAGGGAAGTTTTTTAAGAATAATAAAGAAGAACGTATCCTGTTTGCCGGAAAGAATGCAGGCGCCCATATTCTAAGTGTAAGTGAAACGGGGGTTACCATTAATGACCAGCCGCAGATCATGTTCCAGGTTAGCTTTAAAGATTTCAGAGGAAATGAACATATTGCTACCTATAAAACAATTGTAAGTCTCCTGAATCTTTCCTCTGTACCCAAAACAGGAACTATAGAGATCATGTATGATGAAAATGATCCGAAGAAGATTATGATTCCAAAGATATTTTAAAGAGCTGGAAGCTCGAAGAGGGAGGCTGGAAGTTACTTTTACTTTTAATGACTTATCGTCAACCACATCATTAATTTTGTTTTAAAAAAAGTAAAACAGACGAATAGCTGTTCTTATAATATTTATGACTTCCATCCTCTATCTTCCAATATAACTAAATCCAAAATCTTTATTCCGAACTAACGGTATTTATTATCTTTACTTCCTAAGCTGATCCTATGAAAACAACCATCATCGATTTATCCAAACCTATTCAGTACAATGCAGGAGATCCCTGGTTTATGAGAGTGAAAATCAAACACAAACCTCATAGAAAATCCCATTGGCTAATTCGTCTGGCATTAAATCTTCCGTTCAGGCTTTTTCCCAAAAACTGGACAGGCTGGGCAGATGATACGATTAAAAATATGGGACTCCACGCCACCACTCATATTGATGCTCCATGGCATTATGGTCCTGAAGTGGAAGGGAAACCCGCTAAAACAATTGATCAGATTCCTTTAGAATGGTGCTACGGAGATGGTATTGTCATCAATTGCAGTCATAAGGAAGATTTTGTGGCGATCACTGTAGAGGATCTGAAAAGAGATCTTGATAAAAATGGAATCACCATTCAGGAGGGAAATATTGTTTTAATAAGAACCGATAGGGATAAGCTGATGGGAACTCCCGATTTTGTAGAAAAAGGAACCGGAATGAGCCGTGAAGCTACGGAATGGCTGATTGATCAGGGCGTAAAAGTAATGGGAATAGATCAATGGGGATGGGATCTTCCTTTAAAATTTATGGCTAAAAAAGCAAAAGAACTCAATGATCCGGAATACTTTTGGGAAGGACACCGTGTGGGAATAGAAAAAGAATATTTGCATATAGAGCAGCTTACCAATCTTCAGGCATTGCCACCATCAGGTTTCAAAGTCTGTGTATTTCCGTTAAAGATCGTTGGCGGTTCTGCTGCTCCGGCAAGAGTAGTGGCTATGATGGATTAACAAAAATCGATCAAATGTAAAACTTAGTGATATTTTAGGAGGTGTAGTGGATATGCATTTGTTTAGAAAGAATCAATGAAATTGATTCCATCCTTTGCTCCCTTAAAAATAGGAAATAATGTGCTAAAAGCTTTGCGCTACCTTAAATACAAACAATATTATCATTTCGCTTTTGAGCTGATCCATAAAACTTATTTTAAAAATAGAAAGAGCAAACCTGCATTCGCAGATTCACCCTTTCACATAGTATCATTTTTAGCGTTCTTCGTTTATTTAGCCCTTCTTCTTAAAAAACAAGGCTCTGTTGTATTCAAAATTCATTCTGGCAATATTCAGGACAGAAATTCCCTGTGGGCATTCCACTTCACAGGCTTCTGTATTGGAGCAGTGCCCAAATAATTCAGTATCCATTTGGTAAACCATATCCAGAACACGTTTATTTCTTTCTTCTTTACCCTGAGGCAACAAGGCCATGTGAGCAATTTTTGCAGAAGTAAACAATGCAGCACTTCCATTTTTACAGGTTGCCACACAGGCACCACATCCGATACATGCAGCAGAATCAAAAGCTTCTTCAGCAACCTGATGTGTTACCGGAATAGCTGTGGCATCAGGAGCCTGACCGGTATTCACAGAAACAAAACCTCCGGAAGAAATAATCCTGTCAAAAGCAGAACGGTCTACTTTTAAATCTTTCTTTACAGGAAATGCTTCTGCTCTGAAGGGTTCTATCAAGATTGTTTCACCGTCTCTAAAAGAACGAAGGTGAAGCTGGCAGGTAGTAGTATTTTTTAAAGGACCATGAGCAATACCGTTAATCATCATCCCACATTGCCCGCAGATACCTTCACGACAGTCGTGATCGAACTCTACTGGTTCATCTCCTTCGGTAATCAGTTTTTCATTTAACGTATCCAGCATTTCCAGGAAAGACATATGGGAATTCAATCCTTTAAGGTCATAGCTGACCAGTTTTCCCTCACTTTTTCTGTCTTTCTGTCTCCATATCTTAAGGTGTAAATCCATAATTTTTGTTTTTTATTTATAACTTCTTACCGTTGGCTGTATTTCTTCAAAGGTTAAAGGTTCCTTAATCAGTTCAGGGTCACCATTTTCACCTGTCCATGCCCATGCTGAAATGAATTGATATTCCGCATCATTTCTCATAGCTTCCCCATCCGGAGTCTGATACTCTTCACGGAAGTGAGCTCCACAGGATTCATTACGGGTTAAAGCATCATAACACATCAGCTCTCCGATTTCAAAATAATCAGCAACACGGCCAGCCTTTTCCAGTTCGGCATTCATCTTGTCCCCTTGCCCTGAAACTCTTACATCTTTGTAGAATTCCTGTTTCAGCTTTCTGATTTCCTGAATGGCATATTTAAGCCCTTCCTCATTTCTTGCCAGTCCGCAATAGTCGTACAGTAACTTTCCTAATGTTTTATGGAAATGGTCAACGGTCTTGGTTCCTTTGATATTCATTAAATCCTGAATCTGGTTTTTAACGGCATTTTCAGCCTGCTCAAACTCAGGAGCATCCGGCGATATTTTCCCGGTGTGAATTTCATCAGCCAGATAATTGGCAATGGTATAAGGCGCAATAAAATATCCGTCTACAGAAGCCTGTAAAAGAGAGTTGGCCCCCAATCTGTTCGCTCCATGATCGGCAAAATTAGCTTCACCTAAGGCAAATAGTCCCGGAACGGTAGTCATCAATTCATAATCTACCCAAAGTCCACCCATGGAAAAGTGAGCAGAAGGAGAGATCATCATAGGTTCTTTATAAGCGTCATATCCGGTGATTTTAAGATACATATCGAATAAGTTTCCATATTTCTCTTTGATTTTATCTTTCCCTTGTTCTTTAATGGCTTTTGAAAAATCAAGATAAACCGCATTTTTCAAAGGTCCAATTCCGAACCCGGCATCAATTCTTTCTTTAGCAGCACGGGAAGAAATATCTCTTGGAGCTAAGTTTCCGAATGCCGGATATCTTCTTTCCAGATAATAGTCTCTTTCATTTTCAGGAATGTCATTCGGAGGTCTGTTTTCATTTTCTTTTAATGGAACCCAGATTCGTCCGTCATTACGCAATGATTCAGACATAAGCGTTAATTTGGATTGATAATCTCCGGATTGCGGAAGGGAAGTCGGGTGTACCTGAATCCAGCTTGGAGAAGCCATTAAAGCTCCTTTTTTATGCGCTCTCCAGATCGCTGAACCATTACAGCCCATGGCTAATGTTGATAGATAATAAATCTTTCCATAGCCTCCGGTTGCCAATATTACAGCATGGGCTGCATGTCTTTCAATTTCCCCGGTATCTAGGTTTCTTACGATAATTCCTCTTGCTTTTCCGTCAATCGTAACCAGATCAAGCATTTCATGTCTTGAAAATAATTGTACAGAACCTTTTCCAACCTGTCTCATCAAAGCCTGGTAAGCCCCAAGAAGCAATTGTTGTCCGGTTTGTCCTCTGGCATAAAAAGTACGGCTTACCTGAACCCCTCCAAAAGAACGGTTATTAAGGTAACCACCATATTCACGTCCAAAAGGAACCCCCTGTGCTACGGCCTGATCGATGAGGTTTAAAGAACATTCCGCCATTCGGTAGACGTTGGCTTCGCGGGCTCTGAAATCTCCTCCTTTCAAGGTGTCTACGAACATCCTGTACACACTGTCACCATCATTTTTATAATTTTTAGCAGCATTCACCCCACCCTGTGCGGCTACAGAGTGTGCTCTTCTTGGACTGTCCTGAAAACAGAATGCCTTCACATTATATCCCATTTCTCCTAAAGAAGCAGCAATAGAACTTCCTGCAAGACCCGTTCCTACAACAATCACATCAAGCTTTTTACGGTTGGCCGGGTTCACAAGCTTGGCTTTCTTTTTATAATATGCCCATTTATCTTCCAATGGGCCTTGTGGTATTTTTGAATCTAAAATCATGATGAGGTCTTTTTAATGATAAGTAAAGAATACATAAACAGGCATCAGGGCAAAACCTAAACTGATTATAATAGAGTAGGCGGTTCCAATAACTTTAACCCATTTCACGAACTTAGGATGGTATAACCCAAGAGTTCTTACGGAGCTGTACAATCCGTGAATCAGGTGATAGCATAAAGCAATCATAGAAAGTACATAAATCACCACGTACCACCATTCTTTAAATACGGTTACTACCAAAATATATAAGTCCTTATTTCCATTCTCATCCAATGGTGGATTTCCGAATTTATAGACATACCAGAAGTTTTGAAAATGAATCACCAGAAAGATCAGGATTAAGGTTCCGAGGATACCCATATTTCTGGAAGCCCATTTACTGGCTCTTCCACGTCTGTCGTTCTGATAATCACCACCGGATTTTTTATTTTTCAGTGTAATCATCAGTCCATCTACAGCATGAAGAATAATACTTGCATACAAAACATAAGAAACTATTTTGATAATGATATTTCCTGATAAAAAATGTGAATAGGCATTGAATTGCAGATGAGCCTGTTCCTGAGGGAGAAAAAGCTGAAGATTTCCGAGGAAATGAATCAACAGGAAGAATCCCAAAAAGAGTCCTGTAAGGCACATCAGCATTTTTCTTGACAATGTTGATAACATATATTTGATTTAATAATTAATAATATCCTAAAACTTTCATCCATAAACCTCCTACAACCATGTAGATGATTAAGAGCACGATTCCTATTTCAAGACCTCGAAGCCACCAGATCTTCAGATCTACGTATCCGCTACCGAAGAATACCGGAGCCGGGCCATGTCCGTAATGAGTAAGTACTCCATAAATTGAACCCATGAATCCTAGCATCATTGCCAGTAACATAGGCGGAATTCCTAAAGAAACACCTACACCCAGCAGGGCTGCATACATAGCTGCTACGTGAGCAGTAGCACTTGCGAAAATATAGTGACTGAAGAAATAAACGACAATAATAACCGGGAAGGCTACCTGCCAGCTCAAACCTCCGATTTGAATTTTGATAAGGTTACTGAACCAGCCAATGAAGCCCAATTCATTCAAAGAGCTTGCCATCATGACCAGAACGGCAAACCAAACGATGGTATCCCATGCTCCTTTTTCACTTTTAACATCTTCCCAGGTTAATACTGAAGTTAACAGCAATAAAGTTAATCCGATAAATGCAGTAGTTGTGGCATCAATAGACAACGCTCCACCAAAGATCCACAGGAATAAAAGAATGAAGAAAGCCAACAGCATCAGCCATTCATTTCTGGAAATAGGTCCCATTTCTTTTAATTTTTGAGCAGCCATTTTTGGCGCATCACCTGTTTTTTTAAGTTCAGGCGGGTATAATTTATATAAAACTAAAGGAACGACGAAGAACGCTACTAAACCAGGTACAAAACCAGCTGCTGCCCATGACATCCATGTAATGTCGATTCCAAGGTTGGCGGCAAATTTCTGACACATCGGGTTACTTGCGGTTCCGGTTAAGAACATAGAAGAAGCGATGAGGTTCATGTAGTAACTGTTTAATGTTAAAAATGATCCTAGTTTTCTGTGTGTTTCCGGTTTTTCAGGAACGGAATCAAAGCTTATCGCCATAGATTTCATGATCGGGTAGATAATTCCACCACCTCTTGCAGTATTACTCGGGATAGCCGGAGCCAGACAAACGTCTGCAAGTCCTAATCCGTAGGCCAGTCCCAATGAGCTTTTCCCGAAAACTCTGATGAATAAAAAGGCAATACGGTTTCCTAACCCTGTTTTGATAAATCCTCTGGCAATAAAGAATGAAATCCCGATCAGCCAGATCACTTTATCTCCAAATCCGGAAAGTGCTTTAGTAATAGATTTTCCGGCATCTCCGGGAGCTACTACCTGTGTAAGGGCTGTAAATCCAATGGCCATCATACACATTGTTCCCATAGGAGCTGCTTTTAAAATAATTCCTAAAATAGTTGCCGCAAAGATGGCAAACAGATGCCAGGCATTCTCAGCAACACCTTCAGGGGCAGGAATGAACCAGATGATTAACGCAACGACAAATGTGATCGCAACGTTTTTAATATTAATTTCTTTCATGATACTCACAATTTAATCTGTTAAAATCTACTTTGTACTTGCACTATGAATAGATTGTTATTGTATTGGTTGGTATTTTCTACCTGATATTTGTAGCGGTCAAACTGTACCCCCAGCTGAATTCTTGCTCCATAGTTTTTCAAAAATTCAAGTCCTACCATCGGAGTGATAGTTTGTCTTGGATTAGAAGCCAATCTGAAGTTGGTGTCCAGATATTCATATCGGCAAGACAATTCAAAAGCACTAAGGTTTTTGTGATTGATTTCATATCTCAGATTCGGAAGGAAATAAGCCCCCCGAATGAGGTACTGATCCGGATTATCAGGTCTTATTTCCGGAGCAATAGAATTGTACAGAACGTGGTTGGTTGCCTGTTTAGCTTCCAGCTGCATATCAAGACTCCATTTCGGATCAAACTGAACCATTGAGCTCAGGTCAATCCCTACGGCATATACTTTTTTGCTGAAAACCTCACCAATACCTCCATTCAGACCCACATTGAAATTGTATTTCTTAGATAGTCCGAAAAGTAAACGGGTAGAATACTGCTTTCCGTTATCATTATCATTGACCTGGTTTTTCCCATTTCCATTTACTACAGATACAGCATATTGAAGAGGAATTTCCCCTAATTTTACCTGTCCTGTGGCAGAAAGTCCGATCTGGAAGCTTGTCCAGCCCAGTTTCCCGAATTCAGAGTACTGATTAGACCAGTCCAGGGATTTGATAATATCGATAGGATAAGTTTCCTCAATACCAAACCAGGGTCTGAACTGTCCTACGGTGAATGCCAACTTTGGACTGAAAGTGTACTTCAGGTAAGCATTTTCAAGCACTCTGCCTTTAGGGTCATTTTTAAAATCTGCAAGGTTAGCCAATGCAACAACTTCCGTACGTTTACTGATCTGTGCTCTTACCTGAACCCTCATGTATTTCAGCATGAAATTATTGCTGGTTCCCGATCCGTCAGAATGATGAAGTCCGTTGACATCAACATCTTTACTCATTCCTACCAGATAACGTGCCTGAAAAAGCCCTTTGATCTGAAGCTGAGGATATTTTACATTATCTTCTTCCTGTGGTTGTGGTGTGGTCTGTAGAGAATCCTGTATCTGTGCATTTGCTGAAAACCAGCCCAAGAGTATGCACAGGATCAGACTTCTCTTTTTTAATGAAAAAAAGGCCATATCTATTTGTTTAATTTTTGCTTTTTTTGAATTGTATGCAAGCATAAAAGTTTCTGTCTCTATCCTTGAAAAGTTGAGGTTAAGCACTGACGTGCCATAAATGATAAAAACTTTTGTTGCTTAGCTCTCTTCCTGAATTTTTATTCCAGACCTAAAAATTTGAAAGATGCAGTTTCTTTGAAATTGGTATTTGATTTCCCACTATAGGTCTGATAGTTGCTCAGATCCAGTTTCATCACTTTTCCTTTTGCACTCAGGTCAAAATCTTTAAGATCTACCCAGAAAGTATTGGGAGTGAAAACGGTTTCAAAATAATATACCAGATTCTTCTGATCCGAAACAGAACGCCATCTTGTTGAAGAAATATTAGGTTCGGTAGGGGAAGAAATGCCGTATGGTACAGAACAGTTTCTGATAACACTGAATATGCTGGCTACAGCAGTGCGGGTATCAGCTGTTTTAGGAATTGCATCAATGTAATAAGAAGCTCTTACAAAACGATCAGCAGCACGGTTGGTTCCCGGAAGCATCACCGTTCCCGGAATCCCTTTCCAGTAATTGTTAAGCGCAAGCTGCTCATCAAAAATAGGTGAGTTGGTCATTACCGTGTAAGAAGGATCGTGGTGTATCACCAGTTTTCCATTGATATATTCTAATACTGCATTATCTCCTGAAGCATCAGAAAGAGAAAGGTGAATGGTGGTAAATTTTTCTGTTCCCGGAATATAATCACTTACTACAACGAATGGTTCTTTTCTTGAAAACTCTACAGCTTCTTTCACTGTTGAGAAGTTGTCAAGATAATATTGTGCCCACAAAGAGATGGCAAGTCCCTTTTTTCCTCCTTTAGGATCAAATTTCGGATATTGAGATTCTCCTAACCATAGCATATTGGCTACCAATCCTTTTTCGTTCATTCCGTCTGCAGAAGCTATATCCCAGCTGGAACTTATTACACTTCCGTATTTTGAAGTCCATTTTACAGATTTAGGACCAGTCTGGCCATTGCGGTCTATTCCTTTTGGAAAAATCCAGAGATTGGCCGGAATTTCGTCACGCCAGTCCATAGAGCGGGCTGTAAGAATAGTATTTTGTGGACCTTTGTAAACAACACGGGTGCACGCTTCTGACGGATTCCATAATCCTACTGAAAGGACAAGAGAAAATAAAATTAATGGGAACTTTTTCATAATAGTATTATTTGAATTTAAAATTTATATTGAAATTATTGTGAATAATTCAATGGTTTTCCATTCATATTCATTATTTGGTGATATAAATTTAGTTAAATTTGATTAAATAACATAATTATTTTAGCTGATAAGCTGCATTTCATGTTATGAATCATGCTTTAGTGGTTGAAAGTACTATTATTGGGAAATTTTTCGTATATTTTAGAAAGATCATACTGAAATGGGGCGAAAATCGATGATTTTTCAATGGGAATAAATGCTTGTTTTTTACTGTATGCTACCACAATACCAGAGTGAAAATTACATACCACATCTCCAAAACCAGTTAAAAAAAAGCGCTATCTTTGATAGATAGACTGAAAAGAGTTATGAATTTTGTAGAATGTCATGAAGAACCTATCCATATTCCGGGTTCTATACAAAGTTTTGGTTATCTGATTGGCATTGATGCAGAATCTCATTCCATTACTTTTTTAAGCCGGAACATATCGGATATTTTTAAAATCGGAAACCAGGATGAGTTATTCGGCAGAAAGCTTACGGATTTCCCGGAAAGTTTTCAGCACATTATTGAATCAGATATTTATACTTCCCTGGATCGTTTTACCAGACGGGAAAATGAAACCTATTTTGACAAAATCTTTATTGATAAAACGCAATATCATTTTTCTGTTTTCAGAAGCAATGGATCTATTTTCCTCGAATTTGAGGAAGTTCTGATGAATCCGGATAAAAGAATTTCTAACAAATACGATAACTTTTATGTGATTGATGATGAACATGAACTTTGGAATCACCTGCTGGAAACGCTTTCTAAAGTGGTGAATTATGACCGGACAATGGTTTATAAATTTATGATGGATGGTTCCGGAAAAGTAATTGCCGAGAAGAAAAATGAAGAGATGGAAAGTTTTCTAGGGCTGCATTATCCTGAGTCCGATATCCCAAAACAGGCTCGGGAACTTTATCTGAAAAAAAGAAAAAGAATCTTCAGCAATGTCTATGCAGATACGGTTCCTGTAGTAAGCAAAACCATTAAGGATATTGATCTGAGTCTATCTGCATCACGAGCTATGTCTCCTGTTCATGGGCAATACCTTAAGAATTCAGGAGTTTCTTCCAGTTTCAGTATATCGATTATTATTGATAATCACCTTTGGGGCCTGGTAACCTGCCAGAATGTGGAACCTAAGCATATTGACCTTGAAGACAGGGTGCAGGCTGGGATCTTCACAGCGTTGGCTGCTAATGCTTATTCTTCTTTTAAATCAAAAAATGAACTGAATTACCGTCTTGAGCTGAATGAAAGAATTTCTGGTCTTAAAACAGAATTTTTAAAACATAATAATTTATTTGATTCTCTGTGGGAAAATAAAACAGAGATGATGAATTTGCCGGAAGCAGACGGTCTGGCAATTGTGTCTGATGAAAATATTATCACAGAAGGAGCAACTCCGGAAATGAATTGTATCAGCAGAATTGTACATTGGGCTTTAGAAAATACAAGTGACAGAATTTATGTTAACCGCAGTTTCCTTAAGAATCATGGTGAGGACCTGGAGCTGTCTGAAAATGCGGCCGGAATTATTATTTACTTTATTGAAAGGGATAAAAATGAGATGCTGATCTGGTTCCGTAAAGAATTTGATGAGCATATTAACTGGGCAGGAAATCCGGAAAAGAAAATTGAGGTGTTTTCCCAAAATGGAGAAGTCCGGCAAATGATTTCTCCGAGAACTTCATTCCATATTTTTACAGAAAACATTAAAGGACATTCAAAAAGATGGAATTCCAGAAATGTGAGGGCTGTACAGGCTGTAAGAGATTTGATTCTGGAAACTTCTCATAAGAATTACAATGCGATCAAAAGGCTTAATGATGAGCTGAAAAAGGTGAATGAAGAACTCGACAGTTTTTCCTACACCATCTCTCACGATCTGGGAACTCCTTTAACGGTAATGAAACTGAATGCACAAATGCTTTTGGGAAATCTTACTGATAGTTCTGAAAAGAGTAAAACTAAGATCAATACAATCATTGAGGAAATAGACAGTATGGCTGAAATGATGCATGATGTCCTGCAGCTGAGTCGTGCAAAACATAGCGAGATACAACTTGAAACTCTGAAAACGGGTAATACCATTCAAAAGATCTCTGATAATGCAAAGATCACTTATGGAAGTCCTGAAAGTGAAATACTTATTAAGGAATGTCCGGATGTTCTGGCAGATAAAACATTGCTTCATCAGGTATTTCTGAATATTATCAATAATGCTGTAAAATATTCATCCCATAAAGATCAGCCTAAGGTAGAAATAGAGGGAACAGAAGACGGGCAAACCATTGTTTACAGAATTTCAGACAATGGAATCGGTATTCCTGAGGGAGAAAAACATAAGATGTTTAAGATCTTCAACCGGATGGATAATGCGAAGAAGTTTAAAGGAAATGGAGTAGGGTTGTCCATTGTTCACCGTATTATGAAAAGGATAGGCGGAAATATAGATTATGAGAGCAATAAAGAAGGTACTTCATTCATTTTAACGTTCAAAAAACCTTACATTTGAGAAACTTTAAAATGTAATTATGGTATCAGAATATCTTAAACAAAATACAGCAGACTATCACGATGCAGCCGAAAAGCTTTTTAATTCTGAAAAAATTTTTAATAAAACCTTCACTTTAGAAGATTATAGAAAGATCATCCATACCAATTATCTGATGCTTCTTCACAGTGAAGATAAAATATTCAACAGCCTTTCCGGCAAGTATGCTGATAAGCTTCAGCTTGCTGAAAGAAAAAAACTTCCTCTAATAGAAAAGGATCTTGAAAGCCTTTCTCTGGACAATCAGACAGCATCCCACGATCTTGAATTTGATACAGAGCATGAAGCTTTGGGAGCGATGTATGTGATTGAAGGGTCTACATTGGGGGGAAATGTAATTGCGAAACAGCTTTCTAAAACAGATGGTTTTGATGCGGTGACTTTTAACTTCTTTGGATGCTATCAGGAGAATACGGGACCGATGTGGAAGAACTTTAAGGAGGTTCTGGATACTGAAGTTTCAGAGGAAAAGTATGGAGAAGTGCTGTCTGGCGCGAAAAAACTATACTCATTTTTGCTGAACGTCAACTAATTTCTTTTAATTATAATAAATTTCCTGAAAAATTGCGCATTTTTTCAGGATTTATTAAATTTGGGAAGTTTCAAATTTAAATAGTAACTAAACAATAAATAATTTAAAAAGTAACAATATGAAAGTAACTGTAGTAGGTGCAGGCGCTGTAGGAGCAAGCTGTGCGGAATACATCGCGATGAAGAACTTCTGTTCAGAAGTAGTTTTGGTAGACATTAAAGAAGGATTTGCTGAAGGTAAGGCAATGGATTTGATGCAAACGGCATCGCTTAACGGGTTCGATACAAAAATTACCGGAACAACAGGAGATTACAGCAAAACTGCAGGTTCTCATGTAGCAGTAATCACTTCAGGGATTCCAAGAAAACCTGGAATGACAAGAGAAGAATTAATCGGTATCAATGCTGGTATCGTGAAAGAAGTTACTGAAAACTTAGTAAAACATTCTCCGGAAGTAATCATCATTGTGGTTTCTAACCCAATGGATACTATGGCTTATTTAGTACACAAAACTTCAGGTCTTCCTAAGCACAAAATCATCGGAATGGGTGGTGCATTAGACTCTGCAAGATTCAAATACAGATTGGCTGAAGCATTAGAAGCTCCAATTTCTGATGTTGACGGTATGGTAATCGCTGCTCACAGTGATACAGGAATGCTTCCATTATTGAGCAAAGCTACAAGAAACGGGGTTCCAGTAACTGAGTTCTTAAGCGAAGACCAACAAAAATATGTAATCGAAGAAACTAAAGTAGGAGGTGCTACCCTTACTAAATTATTAGGTACTTCTGCCTGGTATGCGCCAGGTGCAGCTGTTTCTGTAATGGTTCAGGCTATTGCTTGTGACCAAAAGAAAATGATCCCTTGTTCATTAATGCTTGATGGAGAATACGGTCAAAATGATATCTGCCTAGGAGTTCCGGCTATCATCGGAGCAAACGGAGTAGAATCAATCGTAAACGTAACGTTGACTGCTGAAGAGCAATTAAAATTCGCTGAAGCTGCTAATGCAGTAAGAGAAGTGAATGGAGATCTTAAATTCTAATTTACTGAATTTTATATAGGAAAGCCGCGCCCGAAGGGCGCGGCTTTCTGTTTATTGTGAAGGTTTCATATTTTCTGGTGCGAGCATGTTGATCGTGCAGCAATTGGAATGATTGAAGGATCTTATTTATTTTTATTTACAAACTCCCATACACTATTAATAAACTCGCTGTTTTTTTCATAATATAAAAGATGTCCACCATTAATAGAAACCACTTCCTGTTTTGGAAATTGAAATGTTTGATAATGCCTTGTTCCTACAGCTTTATCTTTTTTTCCTGTGATAATTAATACAGGTAATTTGATCTCTTTCGTAAGAGGAATATAGTTTTTATAATATTCCGGAAATTCTTTAGGTTTTGAAATAACCGCCATTCCAAAATCAATGATCCTGGGATGAAGAGAATCTACTATGTCCATTTGTTTAATGGTTTCTATATCATCTGTAAGAAATTTATAGCCAATACGTTTTTTTCTCAATAAACTACTGACTTTTGAAATTTCTGACTGAAGGCTGTCTTTAGGAATGTCTTTGACAGGGGTATGGAGTAGTTCATTCCCATATTCAATCTGTTCTTTTACAGATTCATCATTCAGGAAATGGAGCGTGACATTGGTAAGGATAAGCCCTTTGGTATACTGCGGATATTTTTTTGCATAACCTGTTGCAATGATTCCTCCAAAAGAATGAGCCAGCAGAAAGATTTTTTTCAATTTGAGATATTGCCTAAGTTCTTCAATATCCTGAATCATTTTATCAAGATGATAATTTTCAGAAGTCCCGGATTCGCCGGATCCGCGCTGGTCCATATAAATCATCTGCATGTTTTTTTCCAGATTGTTTCCGCCCATCAGTTCAAAAGACGGATATCCCTGGCCAGGTCCTCCCGGAACATAGATGCAGGCTTCTCCTTTTCCGGAGATTTTATATTTGATCTTTACATGATCCGAAGTTTCATAAAAACCATCAGACTGATGATTCTGAGCTGAAAAGACAGTCAGAGAAACGGAAAAAAAGAGTAGGAGAGCAACTGTTTTCATATTATTATAACAATCGTGAAGGAGTGTTTATTACTAAGTACAAAAATTATTTTCCTTTCACCATATTTTCCCTGCTGATTATTTTTTTAAGATAATCCAGAATTGGAAATACAATATGTGTATAGAAATAAATAGATTGATCTTTACAATTGTATATTCATACAGAACACGGCTATCTTTTTCTGTTAAAATTGATTTTTAAAGATTTTACAACCCATACTAACTTCCAGTTCCCTGCTGCTTTATCAATAAAAATCATAATACAAGCTCCACTCTCCAGTTTGTTTATTCTTAGCAAACATAAAACTTCCACTGTCAATCACATTCAGTTGAGCTTTGTTATCTGAGGAAATCTGAAAAACAAATTCAAAGCCTTCTCCAAAACCCTCTTTAAAGCCAATGCCCGGCTGGCAGAATGAAGGATAACCACCCAATTTAGTACTGTAACAGTGCTTAATGATGTCAAAATAGCTGTTGAAATGTCCTTCTCTTTCAAGTTTAACAATTTCAGAGATTAAGTTGTAATCTATATCCTCAATTCCGCCACCATCCCATAAAGGAGCATCTTTAGGATATAATTCGGAACGTAATGGAAATGGTTTTAAATAAGAGACCGGACTTCGTAAATCTTTGATGACAATATTTTCCAGATTGTCATATTCCCGGATGGCCCAATTATCGCCCATTTTTTCAAAAGTTTCCGGAAAATCCTGGGAGATAAATACGGTAATTAACTTTTTGTCTTTTATCAGTTCCGGGATAAAAGGCTGGTTGGGAAGATAAAACTGGATAAGCGGCATCATTGGGTCACCATTTTTATCCAAAGGAATTTCTTCATCTTCAGCATAGGCAAATACCCGTCCGATCCATGATTCTTCCAAAACATTCATAGGTCTGAAACCACCGGTGAAAAATTCTGTGGCAGGCCTTTCTATTTTATCTTTAATTTCCTGAATTCTATTATCTGTTTTTTCCATAAGCTTTAGTCTTGGTTTTCTTTAAAATCATCCATCATCAAATTGTGATACTCATTGTATTCAGCTTTTTCTTCCTCTGTAAATGCATCGAGTTCCAGTGTCAGATTTTTGGCTTCTAAAGTGAAAATTCGTTGATTATGCTGGGCAAAAGCAAAACATCCTAGATATGAAATTCCACCGTCTTTTAATTCTCTTATTTTCTTACTCAGCTCCTGTTGGTTTAGAACTCCACAAGAAAGGGCAGCTTCTTTTATTTCGGCAATAGTCATTGTGATTGATGTTTATTCAAAGATAGAAAATTGAATAATGATAAAGAAATTAATGAATAATGGGGCTGAACTTTAAATCTCAGCAATTTTAACAAATAATCTGGGATAGTTGCCCACCAAACCATTTTCATCAACTACAATATCTGATTTGAAATCAGTCTGCAGGTTGTCATAATGATAAGTGTGTTTGTCAATTTTTGTGTATTGTTGAGTGACAGGCTTTATCAGGTTATTCAGAATGTCAATATAAATGACTTTGATTTCCTGAGAATCATTTTCAGCCAATTGAAGATTGTTGATCGGTAAGGTATTTGTAAAAGGAGTCAAAGAAATATCAATGAAGGGAAACCCTTTGAAATCAGGATTGATTACATTGTTGATCTCCCATTCATCCTGCAGTTTTCGACCTGTCAATTTATTTTTAACGGTGTTGACTTCAGATTCGATGATAAATTCCAGGATATTCCAGTTAAGGTCGATGATTAGTTGGTAATCTACTGTATACATCTTACCTTCATAGGAACCAATAATTCTTGATTCTACAATAAAGTTCTTATCATCTTCTGTAAGGTTGAAATACTCCAGAGATTGGAAAGCGATTCCTTGCCAGATCAATGTTTTCATTTTATTTTGGATTGGATGTAGTGTTGATTTTAGATTCTTTGGTAAAAAATTCCTGTTATTTGGAGATTCTTCTTTTCCTGATTCTGCTTAAAGTTTCCCTCGTTACCCCAAGGAACGATGCTAATTGGGTAAGAGGGATCCGTTGCAACATTTCAGGATGTTTCTTTTCGAGATATTCCAGTCTTTCCTGAGCAGAATACAGTTTAAAAAGATTGGCGAACTCTTCCTGTTTGTAAGCAATTTTCCGGATACAGTGACGGCCCAATGACTCTATTTCAATGTATTGTGCTGCAATTTTAAAGAGTATTTCTTTATTAAAAACAACAACGTGTAATTCCTCACTGGCAACCATATTGAATTCTGAAGGTTTTCCGCTTCCGAAACTGCTGATATTGGTTGCGATTTCATTCTCAAAGAAGAATTCGGTGTTTTTTATAACAGCATTTATTTCGTAATAGCTTTTGCAAAACCCCGTATTAATATAAAATAATGATTTACAAATTTCTCCCTCCTGAAGAAGCAGTTCATTTTTTCTATATACTTTTTCTGAAAGAGCAGTTTGAAGTAAAGTCCAGCTTTCATCAGAAAATGAAGTAAGAGAGCGGATGTATTTCAGAAGGTTTTGCATTGCTGTTGTATTTATCATATTCTGCTTTATTCTTTGTTTTCCAATTTTGAAAAGCCTCCACATCTCCCATTTGGAATATATAATGGTTGTATGCATTGAATAGATGGTTGTCTTCCATTGTTTTATGGTAACCAATCAGTACATTAGGATAAGTTTTATAATCTTTGGTATAGAATTCCTTTAGAAATTCCTTTCATTCCAGCTTCATAAATTTCCAGTGCAGCAGCTAATTTATTTTCAAATTCAAATATTACGCCCTTTTCAAGATGTAGTTTTCTGGAGTTTGGAAATTTTTTTAACCCTTCATCATATTTTTCCTCATCAATTAACTTTATTGCATCATGAATTTCTTTACATTTAAATGTTTTCTGTGCATTAAGCAATTGGGGAGCTGACAAAATCGCTAAAATAAAGAATGCACGTAGCATAGAATTCTGGTATTAGTTTATTAATAACAAAGATGCATTTTTTTGCAGGCTATACAAAAAAAGAGCGGTGAAAACCGCTCTGAATTATTTAAAATCTGACTTTTAATAAACGCATCCGCATCCAGTTTCTCCTTCCTGACAGAAACGCATAGGTTCATGGCAAGGAAAACCACCGCCTCCAGGGCCTCCACCTCCAGGATTGCCTCCACCTCCAGTAGATCTGTAACAAGTGTCACCACTGCAGTAATAAGATCCAAAAGTTGGTGGGCAATAGCCGTCTAAACAAACTGCATAAGCAGTGTCACCACCACTGATCAATACCAATTGACTTCTTTTTAGTTTTTTTAAATTTTTCATAGTAACTGATGTTTAATTTGTTGATTACTAATATCTAAAAAAAATAATACACCAGCAAGGGTTTAATTCTGATTTAACGATTTTGTTGATGAAATTTGCCAACTTTGTTTGTCATTCTATTAATTAAAAATAAATTGCAAAAGATTAATTAATCGCTGCATTATGAAAAAGATACTTTTCACTTTGTTTTTTACTCCTGTTGTATTGTATGCCCAAGAAACGATTCGTCAGGATCCTGAAATTATCAACCAGGTTTCGCAGGTAAGTACAGACTCTCTCAAAAGTCATATCAATTACTTGGTGGGTTTTGGAACTAGGCATACTATGAGTTCTGCAACGGATCCGAAAAGAGGAATAGGAGCTGCAAGAAAATGGGTGTTGAAAAAGTTTAATGATTATGCGAAAAATACGGGTGGAAGAATGGAAGTATTTATGCAAAACCAAACGCTTCAGCCGGATGGAAAAAGAATTGACCGTCCTACCGATTTAGGAAATGTTATTGCCATTATCCGTGGCACAAATCCTAATGATAAAAGACTATTTATGATGAGTGGACATTTGGATTCGCGGGTGAGTGATGTCATGAATATAAAAGACAATGCTCCGGGAGCCAATGATGACGGAAGTGGAGTGGCAGCACTTATAGAAAGCGCAAGAATATTGAGTAGATCTAAGTTTCCGGCAAGTATTGTACTGGTTGCTTTTTCCGGGGAAGAACAAGGATTATTAGGTTCAAAAATGCTGGCTGAGAAAGCGGTTAGTGAAGGTTGGCAACTGGAAGCCTTATTGAATAATGATATGATCTCCAATAATTTCAGTAGTGATACTCATTTAATAAATACCCATCAATTAAGAATTTTTTCTGAAGGTTTACCTTATTACGAATTGGATGAAAAAGCGTTGGATATCAGAAAGTTCGGATTGGAAAATGATGGTAAATCAAGACAGTTGGCAAGATATATTAAAGAAATAGGAGAGCGTTATGTTGATCATCTTCAGGTCAAACTCATCTATAGAAATGACCGATTTCTGAGAGGTGGAGATCATACACCGTTTGTTGAAAAAGGTTTTTCTGCTGTACGGCTGACTGAGTTTAACGAAAATTTCGATCATCAACATCAGGACATCAGAAAAGAAAATGGATTACAGTATGGAGACCTGCCGGAGTTTATGGATTTTGAATATTTTAAAAAGAATGTAGGCGTAAATATTGCAGTTTTGGCCAATCTTGCAAAAGCCCCTTCACAGCCTGAAAATGTAAAAATAGAAGTCAGTAAGCTTACCAACTTTACAGATCTTTCCTGGGAAAGACCTCAATCAGGGGAAATAGCAGGATACTATGTGTTAATACGTGAGACCGACGCCTCTATGTGGCAGAAAAAAATCTTTACCAGAGAGAACTCAATCAAGTTGTCTTATTCTAAAGATAATTATTTCTTTGCGGTACAGGCAGTCAATGCAACCGGGAATGAGAGTCTGATTGTTTTACCAAAAATAAAATAAAATATTAACAGAAGCGGGCTTGGCCCGCTTTCATCATTAATCAACTATCTATTGGCTTTAGCCAAAACCTAACGTATTTATCTGTTATTCTATATCCAAGGTCATAAAAAAAGCAATTTCTTCAGAATTATCATATAATCTGGTATTCACTCCGGTGATGTTGAATCCCATTCTTCTGTAAAACTGTATGGCAGGATAGTTGGTGTTCTGGGTTTCCAGCTCAACCACCCGACAGTTCAGCTTTCTGGCTTCTTTGATGGCACTTTTAATCAACATGATACCGATTCCCTGTCTTCTGTATTGTTCATTGATCAGGATGTTTTCAATGTAAAAGCTATTGTTCCAGGTTCTGTGTTCGCAGATGATCCAGCCTTGAAGTTCTTCATCAGCAAAAGCTCCGAAAGAAGAGTCTTTTTCAATGAGGGTATTGAGTTCATTAATATCATCGGAATCGATTTCCCAGACTTTAGTGTAGGAATTTTTTTTTTCTCTTAAGTTAAACTCAAAAGAACTATTGAATTCTATTGAAGAAACAGAATAGATGATGTCTGTAGAATATCCATTGTTTCCCCAATTCAAACTGGGGTTAGAAGTTAGCCTTTGTAGTTTTTTTATTTCCACGGATGATAATTTTATTGAATTTCAGTACAGATTTCTACGAGATAATTATTAGGATCTTTAATGTAAGCCGTCTTTTGTCCCCAAGGTTTTACGGTAATATCCTCATACAAAACGGCTCCGTTTTTTATTGCTTTTTCAACCAGGGCTTCCACATTGTCAGTTACAAACCCAAGTTCAATTCCAAAGGGTTTAGCTTCTGTTTTTGAAAGTAGAAATCCTTTTTTGATATTGGATGCAGCTAATACAACTGAAGCAAAAGACAGAGTGGTTTCTCCTGTAATCAGTTCTCCATAGTCTTTTTCCGGAGTGATGAATTTGATCTCAGCATCAAAAGTGTTTTGGTAGAAATTCATAGCTGATTCTACATCTTCTACATACAAAATGACATATTTAAACTTAATCATATTATTAGATTTAGGGATTTTTTGAATTAAAATTGTTTTATTTTTTACTTAGAATATATTCCTCATCTATCATCAATTCAACATGAGGTCCATTTTGAGGATAATATTTTAGACCCTCAAGGTGACCGAAATAAACCTGATATTTTTGAGTAAGCTGCCTTACCTTATTTCCAAATGAATTGAGATTAACTGTTTGAAGAGCAACTGTTTTCTGGCGGCCATTGGTAAAGAAAAGCATTAAGTTGCAGTGATTATTAAAATGATGATCCTTATAATAGAATACATTGAGGTTTTCTTCACGGCAGATAGAACCCAAATCATTAATGAAGAATTCTTTATTATTTAAAGGCAGGTTACAATCAATTCTTATAGAAAGAGTTTCAGCATTATTTTTTTTTAAATCTGAACCTACAATCTGTATAAAACGGTGCTCATTATTTTCAAAGTTTTCTCTTTCTACATGATAGGTTTTAGTAAAAAGTGATTTAAATGGAATAATGGAATCCAATATTATAGCATTTTCACGAACCAAAAGAACTTCTATTTCAAGCGCAAACTGAAAATAAAAATCAAAAAGCTGATAATCTCCAATACTGATGATGAGCTGATTTTCATTGATGTTAAGATGTAAAAAAGCTTTTTTAAACCGGGATTTCAGTTCTTCCAGTTTTCCAATGAAATCATCTGGGTGATCAACCTGTACTCTTACTACCAATTCTGCGGCATTATCTGCATGACCGCCACATCCCTCGAAAAACTTAAAAAACTTGAAATGATATAGATCTTCAGGGAATTTAAAGTACCAGTATACTCCTAAAATCATAGTGAATGGGTTGAGGAATTGAATAAAGATCAAATTTAAATAAAAATTCACGTTCTAAAACATTCAAAACCCCTAAATTTGTGATCAATAAAATTTTACTTGGATGCTTAGGAACATTTCAATTGCGGCAGCTACTTTTTTGTCCGTAGTTACAATCAATGCGCAGAAGAACAGAAATTCTCAACTGGAAAGGCCCAAATTAGTAGTGGGTCTGGTAGTAGACCAGATGCGTTGGGATTATTTATACCGTTTTTATAACAAATATGGAAATGACGGTTTCAAAAGACTTTTGAATACAGGATATTCTTTAAATAATGTACACATTCCTTATGTTCCTACCATTACTGCTTTGGGACATACTTGTATCTATACGGGATCGGTACCAGCCATTCACGGAATTGCCGGAAATGACTGGACAGATAAAGAAACAGGGAAAGGAGTATACTGTACTGCAGATGACAGCGTTCAGCCGGTAGGAACAACCAATACAAAAACCGGAAGCCATTCTCCGAAAAACCTTTGGTCTACAACGGTAACAGATGAATTGAGATTGGCAACAAATTTCCAGGGGAAAGTAATCGGGGTTTCTCTAAAAGACAGAGCTTCCATTCTTCCTGCAGGACACACGCCAAACGGAGCTTTCTGGTTTGACGACAGTACCGGGAACTTTATCACCAGTACATGGTATATGAATGATCTTCCTCAATGGGTAAAATCATTCAACTCTCAGAATTTACCGGAAAAATTGGTAGCCAACGGTTGGAATACTTTACTTCCGATCAATCAATATACAGAAAGTGCACCGGACAATTCTCCTTGGGAAGGATTATTAGGCAGCGCAAAAACACCTACATTCCCTTATAGTGATCTTGCAAAAGATTATCAGACCAAAAAAGACAATATCCGTTATACACCGTTCGGAAATACGCTGACATTAAAATTGGCTGAAGCTTCTGTAGACGGAGAGAAATTGGGTGGTGATAATATTACAGACTTTTTAGCTATCAATTTGGCTTCTACAGATTATGCCGGACATAAATTTGGACCAAACTCTATTGAAGTGGAAGATGTTTATATAAGATTAGATCAGGATTTAGCACAATTCTTCAATTATCTGGATTCAAAAGTAGGAAAAGGAGAGTATACGGTTTTCCTTTCTGCTGACCACGGTGGAGCCCATTCTGTAGGATTCTTAAAAGAGCATAAAATTCCGACAGGTTTCTTTGGAGAAGGTGCTGAAAAGAACCTTAACCAAAAGCTGAAAGATAAATTCGGAGCTGATAAATTGATTAACGCAATTGATAATTACCAGATCTATTTTGACAGAAAAGTATTGGCAGACAGCAAGCTTGAACTGGATGATGTAAGAAACTTTGCTGTAAAAGAGCTGGAAAAAGATCCTACTGTTTTATATGCTGTTTCTGTAGACAAAGTTGCTGAAGCAAGTATTCCGGAACCAATCAAACAAAGAATTATCAACGGAATCAACAGACAGAGAAGTGGTGATATCCAATTGATCTCTCACGATTCTATGCTTCCGCCATATTCTAAAACAGGAACTACCCACAGCGTATGGAACTCTTATGATTCACACATTCCATTGATCTTTATGGGATGGGGAGTGAAACAGGGAGAAAGTAATAAAGCTTATCACATGACAGATATTGCACCTACAGTTTCTTCATTACTGAGAATTCAGTTCCCAAGTGGAAATGTTGGAAATCCAATTACAGAAGTTATAGGTCAGTAAACTGAATAACATAAACAAAAGAACATTCCATTTTTGGAATGTTCTTTTGTTTTCATAAAACTCAAGAATTCCTGATAATCTGTTGGATTTCCTTTTGAAACCTTTTGTTCTGTTTTCTTATTTTTAGAATAAAATAGAGTAGAATAGGGATAAGGATTCCTGCAATAGCAAAGGATAGAATCTTCATATAATGATACCGGGATTCCATTTTTTGACTTTTGATGATTGTTTCTTTATTATGATTATCAATAACCTGATTAATGGATGACAGCTCATTTTGTTTCCTTTTGAAGCGCATTTCAAAATATTTCTTATTATACAGCTGGTATAAATTCTGTTGTCCCATTGCCAGATAATTATCTGCCATTTCTTTGTAAATACCTTCATTCAGAATAATATCCCCCGTATTTTTGCTGAGGTTTTCAGCTTTTATCAAAAGGTCCAATGCCGTTTGGTTTTCATGTTTCTGTTTATGTACTTCAGATATTCCTTTTAATGCAAATGCTTCCAGGCTCTTTGCATGATTTCTTCCGGCGTAGTTTATTGCCTGTAAAAATGAATGTTCTGCCTTGTCAATCTGGTTAAGATTTAGATAGCAGTAGCCAATATTGTAATAGACCACACTCATATTGGAATACGTTGTTTTCTTTACAGGCACTTTCTCAAAGTTTTCTATGGAGATCAGAAACTTTTCCAGAGCAATTTCAGAATTGGACTGACTTTTATAAATCATTCCTCTTATGGCATAGATGGTAGCTGTTTCAATATATTTTTCAGGTGTTTTCTCAGTAATTTTCGCCAGATATTGATCTGCCTCGTTCAATGTTTCAAGGCTTTTGCTGAAAAGTTCCATTTGCTGATACTGGATAGCAACGGCTACGAGGACACCTACCTGGCTTTTGGTGTCATTCGTTTTCTGAGAAAGTTCTTTGGCTTTTAAAATGTATTTTAAAGATTCATCAAAATTCCTTTTGGCTACATTGGCGGTGGAAAGGAGCATATAAATTTCAATAGACGTTTTGAGATCACTGTCTTTTTTCAGTAGCTGCTTTCCAATTTGAATCGCTTTATCAGGATTGTCATAGATTTCCAGCTTGGCTTTTTTTAACAGAGAACTATCCGAAGTGTTTTGACCGTTTATAAAAATATAGGAAAAAAGGATCAACGAGAAAATTTTCAATCTTAGTTTCATGATACTTTATTTTTACTGATTTCCTGAATGTAAGCGTTAGGAGACATTCCGGTAACGGATTTGAAAACGGTTGTGAAGGCACTATGTGAAGAAAAACCTGAATATTCAGCCAGATAACTGACTTTATAATTGAGAAAGGTAGGTTCTGTTCTTAATAGTTGAGCAATATGATTGATTCTTAATTTGTTAATGTAACCATTGAAGTTTTTTTCCTTATTGGTATTGATGACCTCCGAAAGGTATTTGGTATTGACTTCCAATTGGGAAGAAAGCAAAGAAAGTGACATGTTTTTATTCAGATATCGGTCAGATTGTTCAAATTCTTTGAGTTTTTGAAGGATTTCTTCCTCTTTTTCCTTTGAAATTTTATGAGAGTTCTTTTCAGCATCCGCTGTATTTTTTATTATGGAAGTAGATGGTGATATTGTTTGTTCCTTTCGGGTACTCTGTTTTTCAAAGAAATCAAATTGCTTTTTTAGGTCTCTATTTTTGCTTTTAATGATTAAAAAATAGATGAACAAACCAATGACGATGAATAATATGACCAGAGTGGAAGACCAGAAAGATGTTAAATAAGTTTGCTTCTGAAATTCAAGTGTTTTATTCTGATTCGTTTCTACCAGTTTTACAATATACCGTATTCCTTCTCTTGTATTGGAGTCTGTTTTTATTCTTAAATCATTATAGTATTTGTTATATTGATGGTATTTCATATCATCATGAAGAGCAAAATAGGTTCGGGACAACGATTCGTAGATTTTGATTTTTAAATTGTTAAAAGGAAGGTCTTCAATCAACGACAGTCCTTGTTCCAGTTTTTGGGCAGACATTTTATAATCCTGTATCAAAAAATAGTACCGCGATAAGTTTTCATAAGCTAAGCTGAGTAAAAATGGTTGGTTTTGCTGTTGCTCAAGGTCAGAAATGATACTTTCTATCAGGTTTTTATACTCAATCAGGTTATTTTCTTTCATCAAATAAGAAGAGCGGAAAATCCTATTTTCTGTTTGTATGATTTTATTCTCATCATCAGTATTACTGATGTACTGATCACTTTTGTCAAGATTTTTTAACGCATTCGGATAATCCCTGTTAATGCCCAGATTTAAAGCCTGTAGCTGATAGAGTTTGGCTGTGGTGATCCTGAATTTTGGATGATTGCTTTTCAGAAGTTTCTGATCTGATAAGAGGCTGGCAATGATTTTTTTTGATTGATTATATAAACCCAGATTCTGATACTGGTCTGCAAGATTATAGTTACCAAAAACCTGCATGAAATAAGAAAGATTTTGATCCTGATCTTCTTTTTGAGAAAAACTATTGACAGACTGCATATAGTCTCCCTTCATAGCAAATGCCTGTGAAATGATATTTTGAAGAATAATCTTATGCTCTATATCCTGATCGCTTACCAGAATTCCTTGGGTATAACTTATACAGTCGTCAGGATTCTGATATAGTTTCTGGAATGCCTTATCTGTTATAATATTAAAATCAGGACCGGTCTGCCCTTTGGCAATAAAGGAAGAGAATGCGAAGATCAGCAGAAAAATCCATCTGCTATTTTCAAACATTTTTCTGAATAACAATTTGTTTTTCATGTTTCTTTCAATAATCCTCCTGAAATAAGTCTTCAAAACGACATTTGTTTAAGTGTTTGGTTACTAGGTTTTTAAAATTATGATTCTTTTGAAATTCACGAATTGTGAAAGCCTATTTCTTTTGTTTGAGTAAATATAATATTAATATTGTTTTCGGTAATTTAAAATATTAAATATAATCATATATGGTAAATTTTTATAAAATGTCAATAAAGGTGTTAGCTGCTTGTTTCTTTTTTAATTTTGGTGTAGTGGAAGCTCAGTTTACTGTAATGGGACTTGGAAATTATAATGTGGGTGCGGTTTCTGATAAAGGAGTAGTAAGCATGCACACTACTGGCGGTGGAATATTTATGTGGACAGCAAATACGGGGATCGTACAGATAGGTACAGTATCAAACGGATATCCGGCTGCCGGAAAAACAGTTGTTTCTAACGATGGAATGAAGATCGCATCTTCAGTGACCAATACAGCGACAGGTTTTAATGAAATTTCAACCTATGAAGTAAGTTCTGCTACCTGGACGAATAGAGGCGGGCTCGTTCCCACCGGTTGGGATGGTAGTGTAAGTTCTACATGGGGAATGTCTCCGGATGGAAATGCAATTGTAGGACTTGGATGGCTTACTGCAGCAAATGCCCATGCTGTAAAATGGGATGGAACAAACGGGGTGGTAGATCTGGGGAGTATGGTAAGCGGGCGAAGCTCGAGAGCAAATGCAATAAATGCAGACGGATCTGTTGTTGTAGGATGGCAGGATGAACCTACAGGAACCAGAAGTGGTGCAAAATGGATAGATGGGGTGGAAAGCTTCATTACGGATGCCAACGGGAGCAATGTAGGAGAAGCAGGAGCTGTTTCCGTGGACGGGAATACGATTATTGGTTCCGCAAATCCGAATCCTTATGTTTGGAAGGCAGCAACCGGAGTGACGTATATAACGCACCCCAATGCTTCATTTTCTTTTAAAGGAGGGGCAACGGGGGTTTCTGGAGATGGCACAAGGGTTATCGGCTTTTACAGGGCATTTGGAGCGCCACCAATGTCTGGAGAAGGTTTTATCTGGACAGAAGAGAGTGGACGTATTAACCTCAATGACTATGCAACAAGTTTAGGAATTGATACTAATGGTGTGATAATGGGGCTTCCATTGGCCATTTCTCAGGATGGTAAAAAAATAGCAGGAATGGGAATGAATGCCTCTAATCAGATGGTCGCATTTTATCTGGACCTTACAGGATATTTATCTGTGAGAGATGTAGAAAATGATAAAAATAAAAGCTCAATCAGTATTTATCCTAATCCGGTAAATGATATTTTATACTTTAAAGGATCCGGAAAAATTGAAAAGGCAGAAGTTTATAATATGGTAGGACAAATAGTGAAATCATTCCCATCCATAGAGGACCAGATTGATGTATCATCTTTACCGAAAGGAAACTATGTACTTCAGCTTTCAGAGAAAGGAGGTAAGCAACAGAACCATAAATTTATCAAGAAGTAAAAATCAGCAAATTTTAATAATAGTTATACCATGAATAGCTGCTTTCAATATTGGAGGTAGCTATTTTTGTAAATTGATAAATATCAGAAAAAGGAAATGATGAAAGATGATAAAGAGTAATAATACCATCTTTTCCCCCTTTTTAAAGTAGTTTTATGACGACTTTCAGGAATAGTAAAATTAAAAATGACTTTCAGTTTCCTGACTTCAGGTTATATCCAAATAAGTCCGTTCTTGTCTAATACATTTAAAAAACTATCTTTGCAAAAATTTTGGTTTCCAGTATATTGGAATGAAAAGGGAATTGGGTGAAACTCCCAAACTGTCCCCGCAACTGTAGATCGCAATAAAAATTTCTGTACACAGCCACTGTATAAAACGGGAAGGCGCAGAAAGCGAAAGTCAGGAGACCTGCCAGAATAATAATCAAAAAACATATTGCTTTCGGAGGAAAAGTAGAATAATATGGATATAAAAAGATCTCTAATACTGTTTTTGTCATCATATGGCTGCTTTCTTTTCGGACAGGAGAAAGCTGTTGATACAATTTATATCTTCGATAGCCAGATGAACAAGGTGAAACAATTTCATCCTGTGAAAACAATCAATGCTGAAGAGGTTGAAAAAAACTCCAGCAATCTTTCAGAACTCTTAAGATTTCAGTCTTCAATTTATATTAAAGAAAATGCACGTGGTGGATCTGCTTCACCATCTTTTAGAGGAACTACTGCTCAACAGACATCCTTTGTCTGGAACGGAATTAATGTTAATTCCAATTTTCTGGGCCAGGGAGATGTAAACAATCTTTCTCTGTTCGGGTATGATCAGATTGGAATAAAGGCAGGTGGCGGAAGTGTTACTTATGGTTCCGGAGCTATTGGAGGTAGCATTCATCTGGATAATAGCCTTAATTTTAATAAAGGCTTTCATGGAACATTGTTCTCTGAGGCAGGTTCTTTCAATACCTATAATAATTTTGTTAAAAGCTCTTACAGCAATGAGAAATTCAGTTTTAAAGCTTCCGGAAATTATTCTGTTAGTGAGAATGCTTACGAAGTAAACAAAGAACCTAGGAATTATATAAATCTTAACGGGGAGTATTATAATACGAACTTTAATATTGCTGCCGCTTATAAATTAGCTCCTCATCATCAGATTTCATGGATTTCAGAATGGTTTAACGGACAACAACATTTTCCAATTATCTTTGATAAGGAAACGAAAACGAAATATGAGACTCAAAATGTAAGAAGTCTGATTTCCTGGGACTGGAATAAAACAAGCTTTAATAACTCTTTTAAAGTAGCTTATACAGAAGAAAATTTTAAGTATTTTAATGATATAGAAAGACCTAAATTCAGTAGTGGGACCGGAAGGAACTATATTCTGAAGAATGATTTCAATTATTTTCTTACCTCAAAATGGAACTTCAATATCATTGGAGAATACCAGCTGAATAAAGGCGAAGGCTATGGCTCCGGAATAGATCAGGTAAGCCGGAATATGGGGTCTGTTGCCGGTTTGATAAGATATTTTCCTACCACTGATTTACGTATTGAAGCTGGAATAAGACAGGATTTTGTTGGAGTGACTAAGTCTCCTCTTTTATTTTCTTTTTCAGGAAAATGGAATGCTTTACGCTGGTATAATCTTGGATTAAGTGTTTCAAGGAATTTCAGAGCCCCTTCTTTCAATGATCTATATTGGAGACCTGGAGGAAATGAAGATCTAAAACCGGAAACCTCTTACCAGTTTGAATTGAGAAATCAGTTTAAAGTCGGTGATTTCAAACTTTCCGTGGTTCCTTATTATATGGATATCAGAGATATGATAAGATGGCTTCCTAATTCTTCAGGGATTTATAGCCCTGTAAATACTGAGCATGTAAGATCTTACGGAGTGGAAACCCAAGCGGAATTTGCTAAACGTTTTGGTAAGCATTTTCTGAATGTAGGTTTAGGATATAGCTACACAAATTCTCAGGATTTGGAAAAAAAGAAACAGCTGATGTACGTTCCCTTCCATAAATTTACCGGAAATGTTGATTATCAGTATGAATTCATAAAAGTATATGCTCAGGGATTGTTTACCGGGCTTACTTATACAGACTCCAATGAGAAGAAAAGTGAGGCTCTGAAAGAATATTTTATAATGAATGCTGGCGTTGGAGCTACATTTTTAAAAAATTATACACTGGGTTTTAAAATCAATAATATATTCAATCAGACTTATTATACTATGTTTGCTTATCCGTTACCCGGAAGAAATTACAGTGTGAATTTAAATATCAATTTTTAAAAATAAAATTTAATATATATGAATATCAAAAGAATTTTACCTCTTGCATTTGCTTCAATGCTACTTTTTAACGTTTCATGTAGCAGCGATAATGATGCTGAAACAATTGAAACGCAAGTGGATTATACAAACGGAATACTTGTTTCTAATGAAGGTGGTTTTACAAAACCTACTTCTGATGTTACTTTTATTAGTAATAATCTGGGAACAGTTTATAGTAATATTTATGCTAACAATAATAAAGGGGAAGCTTTCGGAAAAGTACTTCAGAGTATAGGTTTCAGTGGAGATAAAGCATATCTTGTTGCCAATATTCCTAACAAAATTGATATTGTAAACCGAAAAACATTTAAAGTACAAACTACAGTAACGGAGAATCTTGACAATCCAAGATATATTGCATTCTCAGGGAATAAATTTTTTGTAACAAATAATAACTTTTCCGGTAAAAAGAAAGTAAATGCTTATAATATTTCAGATAACGCTTATGTTGGGAGCATTGAATTTCCACGTTTAGCTGAAAAGGTAGTAGAAGCAGAAGGTAATATCATAGTGCAGACAGATGGTGTTGGGTATGATGCTGTTTTTAATGAGATTCCAACTGGGTACACTATTACTGTCGTAAATCCTTCTACGATGGTGAATCCTACCACGATTACATTACCTGCAAAAGGAATTATAAAAGACCTTATTGCTTACAAAGGGATTGCTTATGTTTTAGTCTCTGATACAACAGATTCATATATTTACAAAATCAATTCAGCAGCAGGAAACTATACTACCACTACGCTTACCAGCATTCCTAATGTGCAGAAATTGAGAGCTTATAATAATGAATTCTTTTTTATTACCGATACCAGAAAAATATATGAAAAGCCTATTGTTGAGGGAGCTCCAATAATGCCTGTTGCAACAGCTGTAGGGAATGTGTATGGGTTTGATGTTATTGATGGAAAGATATTTGCTGCTGAAACAAACTTTACTGAAGATGGTAAAGTGAATGTTTATGATGCATTAAGTGGTACTTTAGTAAAAACCTTTACTGCAGGTGTTGGAACAAACGGTTTCTATAAAAACTAAAAATTGCGCTTCGGCGTATATAATATAATTTTTTATTTTTTCATCATTTGTGTTTTTTTCCGGGCGGGTTCTAAAGAACCCGCCCGGCTTTGGTATATACTTCATTGAGGCATAAAAAAGCTGGATGATAAAAGGTCATCCAGCTTTACTTTATTATTGAGTGGAAATTTAGCTCATTGTTAATCCCAGCTTTTCAGCTTCAGCAATGACAAATTTTGTAGCTTCTTCCTTTTCATTAGGTATTTCTCCTTCAAGGATAGCTTCTTTTACTTTTTCCTTTAAAATACCAATTTCGCGGCCTGGCTGAAGGTTGAACATTTGCATAATCTCTTCTCCGGTAATAGGAGGTTGGAAGTTTCTTACCTGGTCCTTTTCCTCTACCTCTTTGATCTTAACAGCTACATATTCAAAATTTTTCTTGAACTTTTCCTGCTTTTTAGAGTTTTTAGTCGTGATATCTGCTTTACAAAGTGTAAACAGATCTTCAAGGTTTTCCCCGGCATCAAATAAAAGCCTTCTTAATGCAGAGTCTGAAGTATCATCTGTAATCAGGGCAATAGGTCTGGAAGAAAGTTTTACCATCTTCTGAACGTATTTCATATCACTTCCCAATGGCAATTTTAATCTTTGGAAAAGAGTTTTTACCATCTTGGAACCCAAGAATTCATGTCCATGGAACGTCCATCCTGTACCTTCCACAAATTTTTTAGTAGGGGCCTTTCCTATATCGTGAAGCAGAGCAGCCCAACGCAGCCAAAGGTTATCGGTATTCACAGAAATATTATCTACTACTTCAAGAGTATGATAGAAATTATCTTTGTGAGTTTGTCCTTCAACTTCTTCTACACCTTTAAGCTCGATCAATTCAGGAATAACAAGCTTTAAAAGCCCTGTTTGTTCCATTAATTTTAATCCTACAGAAGGTTTTTCAGATAACATAATCTTGTTAAATTCCACCATAATCCTTTCCATAGAAACAATCTTGATCCTTTCTGCTTCCTGCCTGATGGCTTCTAAAGAATGCTCTTCAATCGTAAAGTTTAAGGTGGAGGCAAATCGCACTGCTCTCATCATTCTCAATGGATCATCAGAATAGGTTTGAGCAGGTTCTAAAGGAGTTCTTAAAATTTCTTTTTCAAGATCTTCAACTCCGCTGAACGGATCAATAAGCTCTCCGAAATTATCTTTGTTCAGAGAAATGGCCATCGCATTGATGGTAAAATCTCTTCTTTTCTGATCATCTTCCAAAGTTCCGCCCTCTACTTCAGGCTTTCGGCTGTTTTCTGTGTAGCTTTCTTTTCTTGCACCTACAAATTCCAGCTCAAGATCTTTATATTTAATCATAGCGGTTCCATAGGTTTTGAATACAGAAACCTTTAATTTAGGATCAATATCCTGAGCTACATTCTGAGCCAGTTCAATACCGCTCTGTTCAGTTACAAAATCTATATCCGTAGATGCCTTTCTCTTCATCAGAAGATCACGGACATATCCACCGACAATATATACCGACTGGTTGTTCTTTTCTGCAGCTTCAGAAATTATTTTAAAAAGTTTTAAATTCTTATTTTGAGTAAGATTAATTTTCATCGTTTATAATAGCGTCAATTTCTACCAATTCCGTTCATTAGTCATAATGAGCGTACATTCTGTTTATTTTTCCTTCTTCATCAAAAAACATCACTTCTACAGCGCGTTTATCCATAATGGATTTATAAAATAATGCTACAGAATTTACTCCTGCAGTGGAATGGATCAGATCAAAATACAGATCAGGAAATTTATTCAATGCCTTTCTCCAATATTCACGAACGGCGTCTTTTCCTTTCAAAGAACTTTCTCTTCCTCCGGTAGCCATGGCAATCATGGGAGTGGTAATCTCAATATCATCGGAATAGTGGGAGAGGATATCCTCCAAATCATGAGAGTTCCAGACATTTATCCATGTTTGAGCGAATTCCTGATGATTCATAGCATGTATTTTACAAGTTGGATTTTGCAAAGATAGAATTAAAAAAAAGAAATCCTGCTGATATGAACAGACAAGACTCTAAAAATTAAATCTATTACCCTGAATTTTAAAGTAAGGAAGTTGGAAGATAGGGGCTGGGAGTTCACATTAGAATTCAGTAACTTCCTGATTCCATCCTCTGGTGTTCTTTTTATTCTCTAAGAACTTTGATCCTGTTATCGCTCCAGATTTTGATCACTGAAGATCCTGAATATTTTGAAACCTTATCTCTGTCTTCTTCCACAGCATAATCCACAAGTTCAATAATTTCTGAAGAAATATCCGAAAACTTCAACGGGCTTTTATCACCACTGAAATTAGCAGATGTAGAAACCAGTGGCTTGTTCAGTTTAGTGATTAGTTTTTTACAAAAGTCATTTTTTACCAATCTGATTCCGATACTGCCATCTTCTGCTAATAATTCTTTAGGCAAACCTCTTGGGTTTTCGTAAACAATAGTTACCGGTTTTTCACTTAAATCAATAATTTCCCATGCCATTTCGGGAACATCTACCAGATCCTGAAGTCTCTTTTCAGATTCTACCAGAATAATCATAGATTTATTTTTCTCGCGTTTTTTGATATCAAAAATTTTGTTGACAGCTTCTATATTGGTCGCATCACAACCAATTCCCCAAATGGTATCAGTAGGGTAAAGAATCGTTCCGCCAGATTTTAATATTTCAATAATAGGTTCCATATTTTTTATGTATTCAAAACAATGGATAAAGGTAGAGAATCTGTGAATTTTGAACAAAAAAATGAGGATAAAAAGGACAGTGTATTGAAGGTTCTTAATTTTGGATAAAATGAATGGAGGGGCTATAAAGATCAAACTAATAGATCAGGAGATCTATCCATGAAATAGAGAACTGAAATAACCTTTATTTTTAGCTTTCGTTTCAATCTTTTTCTGTTGGAGAATTTTTTTAAGATCCATTCTCATCAAATGCTGAGATAATAATACTGGAAAATTAGATTTAGAACCTTCTTTGATTAAAGTATAAAGGATAGAATGGTCTTTGACAAAGATAATTGTTGTTTGCTCATAAATTCCTGGACTGTATAAGTCTATTGGTTCGTTAAGATATATTAGATTATTGGCAGGTCTGGATATTCTGTAGCGCTTTTGAGCATATCTGATAATTCTATCTTCTGCTTCATTTTTTGAAATATTAAATTTAATTTCCTTTAAATGTTTTTCGGTGAACTTACAATATAGTAGATATAAACTAGAGAAAAATAAGCAAACTAGAATAGTATATTCCAGACTATTATTAAGTGATAGTATGGTTTTTCTAAATCCCCATATAGAAATTCCTGATAACATTAAAAAAAGAACATATAATATCAAATTATCAAATTTATTCAACCACTCTTCTTCAAAGATTAACTTTTTAGATTGAATGCTTTTTGTAATGTCTAGTTTTTTTAATGATCTCATGTTGAAAATAGATGAGTTTGGAACCAGATTGTAGTTTTAAATTCTAATAAATTTAATAATTATTATTAAATAGAATAGTAATAATTAAAAATAAAAGTGGGATAATACAAATAATCTGGTTTTATTAAGTTTCGGCTAACGCCAATGGATGGTTTATGAATTTGGAAGACGGCTAAAGTCCGTCCTTATTGATGTTTTATGTATGTGAAAATTGTAAATGTGTTATTTATTCTTTATCAACAATAAATAATACATTCAATTGGCTTTAGCCAAAACTTACTATTTCATTACATCCATCCTATTTTTGGCAAATATCTTTCCTCAATAATATTCAGGTGATGATAATTATGTCCAATAATCAATTTTCCTATGGTTTCCACTGAAATTTCATTGCCATTGGCAATACCTGTGTACTGTAAAGCAGCAGGATTCATGGTTTCCAATAGAATCTGAGAAGATTTTCTTACCAGTTTGTATTCTTCCAGTAAAGATTCCAGAGATCTTTCACTGGCGAAAGATTGTTCGGCGTATTCATTTTCATCAAATCCGGGAAGGTTGTTTTTATCACCTCTTGCAAAAGCTAATATTCTGTATTGAAAAACTCTTTCAGTATCTGATAAGTGAAGAAGCAATCCTTTTAAAGTCCATTTACCTTCAGCGTAGGCAAACTTTGCCTGCTCTTCGGTAAGATTGGAATAAATTCCCACAGTTTTTTCTTCTGTTTTTTTTAATTCGGCTAGCCAGTCACCTTGAGGAATCAGGTCTAAATATCTTTGGATGTATTTTTGAAAATCGGTCATGGTTTTTGAGAATTATAAGTTAGGTTTAAAATTCGGTTTTTCGGATGTAAATGAATTGATTAATAGTGTTCTATTATTCATTACTTATTTTCCATTTCTTATGAATTGCTCCATTCATAGAAATTCACAGAGTCATAGAGCTCAAAACCACAGGAAGGATATAGCTGATTACCCACATCATTGCTTTTTCCTGTTTCAAGCAGGATACCGCAGGCATTTGAAGCTTTACATAGTTCTTTTGATTTTTCGATAAGTTCTTTTGAATACCCTTTTCCTCTATGGTTAGCATTGATATACAAATCATTCAGAAGCCAATAGCGCTGCATTCTTGTGGATGAAAATATTGGATATAACTGAACAAAGCCTGTAAGTAATCCATTTTCTTCTGCAACAAAAATTTCAGAATCTTTGTTTTGAAGTCTTTCCTGAAGAAAATCTTTAGCAGCAGGGATATCAGATGCCTTATGATAGAATATTCTGTATTGATCGAACAGCTCAGCCAACTGAGATAAATCTGCAATGACTGCTTTTCTCGTATTTTTCATAGATATGTGATGGTGATAATAAAAATGAGAAAGATATTAAATCCTTCTCATTTTTTATTGTGATATTTTAAGAAAAAGCTTTTTCCAGATCTGCGATAAGATCCTCAGCATCTTCAATTCCAACACTTAAACGGACAAGATCATCAGTGATTCCCAGTTCCGCACGTTTTTCTGCAGGGATAGAAGCGTGGGTCATTAAAGCAGGGTGATTCGCTAAAGATTCTACACCTCCTAAAGATTCTGCAAGTGTGAATACTCTTACCTTTTCAAGGAATTTGATAGCGTCTTCTTTTTTTCCGGATTTGAAAGTGAATGAAACCATTCCTCCTGATTCTTTCATCTGAGATTTTGCAAGCTCATATTGAGGGTGAGATTCTAATCCCGGATAGATTACTTTATCAACTGCTGGGTGAGTTTCAAGATATTTAGCTACGGCAAGACCATTGTCAGAGTGTCTCTGCATTCTTAATGCCAACGTTTTGATCCCTCTTAATACAAGATAAGAATCGTGAGGCCCTAAAATACCACCACTGGCAAATTGGATAAAGTGAAGTTTTTCACCTAATTCAGCATCCTTAGCAATAAGAGCACCTGCAATGACATCAGAGTGTCCTCCTAAATATTTGGTTGCAGAGTGCATTACGATATCTGCTCCCAGATCAATGGGTCTTTGAATATAAGGGGTTGCAAAAGTATTGTCTACCGCCACTAAGATATCTTTTCCTTTGGCAATTTCCACGACAGCCTTGATATCTACCAATTTCATCAATGGATTTGTTGGAGTTTCTACCCAGATTAGTTTAGTTTTATCAGTGATTACATCAGCAATTTTAGAAACATCATCAAAATTCACAAAAGTGAACTTCAGCTGATATTTTTCAAAAAGTCTGGTGAACATTCTGTAAGTACCACCATAAAGGTCATCTACAGCAATCACTTCATCACCAGGATTTAATAATTTCAAAACACAGTCGATAGCAGCAAGACCGGAACCGAAAGCCAGACCTCTGGCTCCGTTTTCAATGCTCGCTAGAGAATCTTCCAACGCCTGTCTTGTAGGATTGGCAGCTCTTGAATATTCATAACCGGAGTGTACTCCAGGGCTTTTCTGTGCAAACGTAGAGGTTAAAAATACAGGAACGTTTACAGATCCTGTTGCAGACTCATGATGCTGCCCTCCGTGAATTACTTTGGTATTAAAATTCATAATTTATTGTAAATTTTTACTTTAAGAAATAAGATTTTACTAATCTATTCTGAATTGTAAAAGTACTAAAATAAAGTTGATTTAATAAAATGAGGATAATTGAAATGATCAATTATCCTCGTATGTATTATCGTTATTTGTAATTACTTTTTTAAGACTTTAAATGTCTTTTTATTATTGTTATTAATAACGTTTACCATATAAGTTCCAGAAATCAGCTCTGATACATTGATCGTTTCATCAGCTTTAATATGTTTTTCCATAACCTGTTGTCCCTGCATATTAAATACAGTTACATCAGCGTTTCCTTTAAGGTTAGAAAAATTAAGAATGTCCTGTACAGGGTTAGGGTAAACTTCAAGACTGTTTTTCTTCATTTCTGTTTCATTTACACTTAGAGAAGAAGGGGTAACCGTGAAATTGGTGACATCAAAATTTAAATTGTTCGGAGTACTCCAGATTCCTACTCCAAAATATACGGTTTGGTTGGCTGGTAAGTTATTGGCAGTAACCCGTAAAGTTGCATTGGTAGATGGAGAATAAGCTCCAGTCTGGCAACCGGAAAGCTCTGTGCCATTACATTCTGTGAATGCCATAAGACCCATGTAAGGTTGGTGTGTTAAGATCTCAAATGAAACAGATTCACCAGCAACGGGTCCTGTAGTATAAGAGAAAACATAGTCGTCACCAGCAGTAGTAAAGACCTGATGATGGCTTTGGGTAGAAGTAGGTTGAGATGTACTGTATCCTCCACTACAAGTTGGGGCCAGCGTAACCCATGCCTCCGGACTGCCGGCACCGGTACCCGGGGTTGTGATTCCAGAAGCTGTATAACCATTGGTAATAGGAACAGAGCCAGAACATGAAAACTGAGCAAATGCTACCGAAGAAATGGAAACAAATAATGAAACCATAAAAAAAGAAAGTTTTTTCATAAGGGTATATTAAAAATAAAATTATTCAAATATATAATTTTATTAATATTTTATTATGAAAAAACTTTCTTATGTGAATATTATTTATGTATTAAATAATTTTGATTTACATTTTTATAGCTGATTTTACAGCAAATTCTTCCGCTACTTCTTCCATCCATTGTGCAACATCTTCCTCTCCGGTTGCTCTTTGGTAAGTGCTTCCTAAAGAGACTAAAATCTGATGAATAAACATCTTCATCTGGTCTACAGGCATTTCCTTTGTCCAAAGATCGATTCTTAAAGCCTCCTTTGTTTTATCATCCCATACAGAGATCATAGTTGCCTTTGTTTCCTCTTTTTCAACTCCTCCATCCTGTGCATTCCAAGTAATGTTTTCCGGAACGTGGTTTTCATCAAGCTCTACATCTATTGTAATCTGAGTTTTTCTCATATCAATCTAAAATTTTTTGCAAAGTTAATACTTCTTAAGCTTATCCAAAATTTCTATGAAATTATCTTCATCTGGAAACGGACTGTTTAGGTTGAAAATTTTACCTACAGGATCAATAATAATAAATCTAGGGATTGACTGTATCTTATATCTATTCATAAATTCATTGGCATCAGATAACCAGAATTGCGGAATTTTTGATGGTTTTGTTTTTAAATAGTTCTGCCATTTGGATTGACTTTCATCCAGACTGATGGAAATAAACTGAATGTTATCATAATAACGGTACTGATGGCTTCTGGTATCAAATACGGGACGGATCTGCTTACATGGCCCACACCAGGTTGCCCATAGATCAATGATTACATATTTCCCTCTGTATTCTGACAGAAGATGAGCCTTTCCCTGAGCGTCAAGGAATTTTAAATCCGGAAACAGAGCTCCTTTTTGAGATATGTTGAGCTGTTCAAGTTTGAAAGCTGCTAATTTTTTATAATCGGTATTATTC
This sequence comes from Chryseobacterium sp. BIGb0232, assembly GCF_024810195.1. NCBI lineage: Bacteria > Pseudomonadati > Bacteroidota > Flavobacteriia > Flavobacteriales > Weeksellaceae > Chryseobacterium > Chryseobacterium sp. BIGb0232. The sequence goes on along the minus strand of NZ_JANUEH010000001.1, from coordinate 1,057,089 downwards.
AGCAATTTAAATTCTCTTGCAAAAAGCTGATTTCGGGATGTACTGTCAGATTCCAGTTCCATGCTTTTTACAAGATGTTTAGTTAATAAACGGTCTTTATTAATATTGTTGGGTAGGGCATTGAGTTTCACAAAAAGAATACTGTCCGGATTGGATAATCTTTCTTTATCTGTAAGCATCTGATCCAGTTTATACTGAAGGTAGTCATCATTTTTGTTCAACAGAGCGGTTGGGTTGGTAACTCTGGAATTCAATTCATCTAAAAATGCTTTTGGAGCTGCGAATTTTGAGTCGTCCCATGATGTCATTTTTCTGTAATTGCTGATTTCATTTAAATATTGGATCGCCAATAGTTGTTTTCTATAGGCTAAATATTCATCGGATAATGCATTGTTTTCCGTATCCGTGTAATGACTGAGCTTGTCAATATTTTTTTTCCAGTCAGCCTGGGCCAGTTCATAAAATTTTTTCGGATCATCATTATGTTTTTGTTGTTTAATAGCGTAGGAGAACTCATATCCAAATCCGTCTTCTTTATTTTTATATTCCTGCTCTGCGGATCGGTTGGAAGTAAGGAAATAATCAATATTGGAAGCATTGCAGTGGATCTCAATCTTAAAATGATCACCGCTTCCCATCATGAAATCAATTTTTTTAGTTCCAAATTCAAGGCTGTATTGGTTAAATGGAATCTGTTGTTTGGTTTCCCATAAAAAAGTACCGTTTTTGATGGCTGCACTCCCTATTTTTTTATGAAAATCTTTGGAGAAAATCTTCACCGAATCTATTTTCAGATCTGTTTCTATTGTTCCCTGAATTACTACTTCGGAACCTTTGCTTACATAGGGTTTAGGCTTTTGCAAAATAAAAAATATCCCGGCAGTTATGATGATGAAGGCCGATGAAAAAGCGATTTGTTTTTTATTATTTAAAAAAGCAGTTTTAAAACCTTTTCCTCTATACCAGAAATACCCGATAATAAGAAATACAATGGCCCAGAATAAGCTTAAATATTCGCTGTAGGTAATAAAATGATTCAGACTTTTTATATTGGGTGTTTTGCATAAGATATACAGGGAATTGTAAGGGCAGTAAGGAAGCGTAATTCTCTGAACCAAAGAAAATGTGTTAACTATGAGTCCGAGGATTCCTATAAGAAAAGCCCAGATAAAACCTGGAAAAACTACAGATACGCACAATTGAAGAGCTGCAATTCCCATTACGGCAACACATAATCTTAAAAATGTTTTTAAAACCCATATTATATCAAAAGTGAGCAGTTTTACCTCATGAGGGTTTATATAGTAATCGAGAAAGGAAAACAGAATAGTAAACCCCAGATAAGAAATAATACAAATAAAGGTTAAAATCAGTACAATCAGATATTTTGAAAAATAAAGCTGGAATTTACTGATTGGCTGTGTTTCCATAAGCTGCCAGCCATTATTTTTGTGGTCAACCTGTGCAACTCTGTTAGCAGCAATCACAATATAAAGCAGTAGCAGAAACATACAAAATGCTTTAAAATTTCCGGTAATAGCCTCTTCGAAAACAGAATAAGGTAAATCCTCAGAGGTGAGGAAACGTGGATCATAAACTTGGAACAAAAAACCTGTAAAAGGAATTAAAAGTCCCATGATCAATGCCAGGTAAACTAATCCTAATCCTTTTATTTTAAGCCATTCGGTATGAACTAATGTTATTAATTTTTTCATTGGGGCTGATTTTAGTTTTTGGTGATTTCCATGAACCAGTCTTCCAGTCCTGCACTGTTTCTGATCTCAAAGATTTCAGCACCTTTAAGAACCAGGATTTTGGTAAGATTGATAATATCCTCTCGGGACTGAACAGTGATCTCTATGGTTTGATGATCGATGATCTGTGGAGAATAATTCTCCGGAATATATTGTATAAAAATGGAGGGATCATTTAATCCTATTCTTACACGGTTATGACGGTAATAGGAGTTGAGCTCTTCAACACTACCTGAAAATTTAATAGAGCCGTTGGAGATGATGGCAAGATGCGTCACCATTTTTTCTACTTCCTGTAATAAATGGCTTGAAATAAATATGGTGATTCCCTGTTGTCTATTTAGTTTTAACAATAATTCACGGATTTCCAGCATTCCGTTCGGGTCAAGGCCGTTTACTGGTTCATCAAGAATTAAAAGTTCCGGTGACCCGAGAAGTGTCATTGCAATAGCCAGCCTTTGTTTCATTCCTAATGAATATTTCTTCATTTTTACATTTCTGTTTTCCCAAAGATCCACGAGATGTAAAACCCGCTCACATTCCGAATCGGGAAGACCTCTTAATTTGGACAGAACAATAAGGTTATCCCAGCCCGATAAATGATCATAAAAAGCAGGACTGTCTATCAAACTGCCTATTTTCTGAAAACCATCAGGATACAGTGAAGTAAGACTTTTATTAAAGATTTCGATGGAATTGTTTTCATCCGGAAGGTTACCCAACATCACCTTCATTGTTGTAGATTTTCCGGCTCCGTTGGCTCCTAAAAAGCCGAAAATACTTCCCTTGGGAACAGAAAGGCTTACATTTTTAAGGATAAGCTTATTTTGAGTAAATCCATAGTTCAGATGCTGGATATTGATTAAATTTTCCATAGATATCTGTGTGAGTTTTGGTTATAAAAAAGACTTTCTGTAGTTACAAAAAGTCTTATATAGGTATGAAGTAAAGGTTACTTTGTTACACGCGGCTTATAACCGGATTCGTTAAAAATTTGTGTGGCATCCTTTTTCAGGAAGTCAGTTAGTTTCGTTTCAGGCTTTTCTTTAAGATAAGCTTTACAGATCTGCCATCCTGTGAAAATTCCGATTTGTGGAGAAGATTCATTGTCTATTTCAGTATAAAACTTTGAGAATGGTCCCGGAGCAATAAAACGTTCTCCCAGTCTTGGATCATCTCCAAATAACAGATTGCTTTCTACAAAATAATTCCAGATGTTGGCTTCATTGTAAGTGGCCCATTCATACTGTTTTTTAGTATAATTCATTTTCAGATAATCCGGAAAATCCGGAAGGAATGCATCCTGTAGAATCATCACTTTTCCGTTAAGAATCACCTGGTCGATGAATTTTTGATGATCCGGAGATTCCGTTACAATATTTTCAGCAAAAAGCAGAGAAACTTTAGGAACAATATTCTGTGGATTCATCGATTTTTGAAAATAAAGCTCCAATCCTTTGTAATGTACATTTCCATCTCCCATAAAGCCAGTGATATCTATAAATAAAAGATTTTTCGCTTCATCATAAAAGATAGGATCCTGAACCATTTGTAAGGCTGATGAAAACAGATATACTTTTGGGCTTTTAAACTGTGGAAAGTAATGTTTGATATGTGAAAATAAATCCTGAAGTTCTTTCTGCAATTTAGCCTGGTCTATTTTTCCAATGGCTTCTTTATAGATTTTAATTTCTTCAGCATCAGCTCTTCTTTTGGAGAAATCAGCATCAGAAACAGTTCCCTGGAACCACGGAAACCGAGCTTTAAACTGATCCAACGGAATATTGGGGTTATAAAGTTCTTTAGAAATATCCGTCATTTCAATTTTTTCGGTAGTATCTTTTACCTCTATTTTCCATTGGTTTTCAGGTTCTTTTTTACATGAATTGAATCCTACAACTAAAATAGACGAAAGGGCAATATATCTGAAAATCTTCATTATTTTTACATGGATTTAAAGTTTACAAAAGTAAGGATTAAATGGAAAATTCATGATGAAAATTAAAATATTTACAACCCTACTGTTTATTTCAGTATTTATTTTATGTAGGTCTCAAAAGCTTGATTTTAAAGATAAAAACCTGGAAAAGGCAGTTGTTGAAAATTTCGACTTAAATAAAGACGGAACGATCAGTCAGCCCGAAGCTGAAGCAGTCAATAATCTGTTTCTGGTGCAGAAAGGAATTACTTCCACGGATGATCTGAAGTTTTTTAAAAATGCTAAAATGATTATGCTGGACGATAATACTATTTCGTCCATTATACTGAAAGATATGGATAAGCTGAACCTATTTTCATGTACAGGATGTAAAGTAACGTCATTTAAAGCCGAAAACCTGAAAAACCTGACTTCTTTATATATAGATAATAACCTTTTGGAGGCTATTTCATTGAAAGAAACACCAAAAATTGACCAATTAACATTATCTTTAAATCAATTAAAAGCAATAGATCTGTCACAGCTTAAAAGTATAAGAAGACTGAATGTAGAACACAATAAGATCTCTAAAATTGATATCTCCGGAAATCCTGCTCTGCAAACACTTAATGTAGAAGGAAATAAAATGAAGGATGCGGATATAAAGAAAGGTGTAAAGACAGATGTTACAATTTTTGGAGCCAATGAATAAAACTAATAGTATGAAAATAGAAACTCAAAGACTGATTTTAAGAAAGCTTGAAGATACTGATTTTGAAAGGATGTTCCTTATGGATTCTGATCCTGAGGTAATGAAATACCTGGGACCTCCAGTGCAAAATAAAGAAGAATCGAAGGAAGTCATCAAAATGATCCAAAAACAATACGAAGAAAACGGAGTCGGGCGGCTTGCTGTTATTGAAAAAGCAAGTGGTTTACTCATAGGATGGTGTGGTTTAAAGTTATTAAAAGAACCTATAAACGGATATGTAGAAACTCTGGACCTTGGATATCGCTTTATTCCGGAATTCTGGGGTAAAGGATATGCATGGGAAGCGGCAAAAGCTACCCTTGATTATGGTTTTAATGAATTGAAAGCAGATTCCATATATGCTTTTGCAGATTCTGGAAATACAGGCTCTAAATATATCCTGAACAAAATGGGATTTGAAAATACAGGCGAATTTGAAGACTCAGGAGTTAAATACTCCTGGTATGAACTGAAACGTGAAAAATATCTTTAATATACAATGATAACAATAAGAAAGGAAGAGGTAAAAGATTATGAGGCGGTTTTTAAACTTACAGAAGAAGCCTTCAGGGATATGGAACATAGTGACCATCAGGAACATTTTCTCGTTGAAAAATTAAGAAAATCTGAGGCATTTATTCCTGAGTTATCTTTGGTGGCTGAGGATGAACATGGTATTGTTGCCGGACATATTTTGTTTACAAAGCTTATGATTGAAAATGGATCGGAAACGTTTGAATCATTGGCTCTGGCCCCTGTTTCTGTAAAACCTGATTTTCAAAACCAAGGAATTGGCGGACAATTAATTCGTGAAGGTCATCTTAGAGCTCAAAAGTTAGGATACCAATCGGTGATTTTAATTGGACATGAAGAGTATTATCCAAGGTTTGGTTACGAAAAAACAAGTAATTTTGGGATTTCATTTCCGTTTGACATTCCTGAAGAAAACGGAATGGCCATTGAGCTGGTAGAAGACGGATTAAAAAATAAAAAAGGGAGGGTAAAATATCCCAAAGAATTTGGAATAGACTAAAAAAATATAAACGATGCAGACACAGAAAGCAATAGATCATATTGTGGGCTGGTTAAAAGATTATGCCACAAAAGCCAGAGTAAACGGATATGTAATAGGAGTTTCCGGAGGAGTAGATTCAGGAGTGGTTTCTACACTGGCAGCTATGACCGGGCTGAAAACCTTACTGATCGAAATGCCGATCCGCCAGAAAGCTGATCAGGTAGACAGAGCTAAGGATCATATGAATGACCTGAAATCCAGATTTCCCAATGTGGAAATTATGTCTGTAGATCTAACACCAGCTTTTGAAGAGCTTTATAAAACTTTTGATGTACATGATGATTTGTACCCAAATGAAAAACTGGCATTTGCCAATACAAGATCTCGTTTGAGAATGCTTACACTCTATTATTATGGCCAGCTTAACGGGCTTTTAGTGTGCGGAACCGGAAATAAAGTGGAAGATTTTGGAATTGGGTTTTATACCAAATATGGTGATGGTGGAGTAGATGTATCTCCGATCGGGGACCTTTATAAAACAGAAGTTTACGCTTTAGCAAAAGGTTTAAACCTTATTAAAAGTATTCAGGAAGCCATCCCTACAGATGGACTTTGGGATGTGGACCGTACTGATGAGCAGCAGATTGGTGCCACTTATCCTGAGTTGGAAAAAATCCAGAAAGAATATGGAACCAAAACAGCTGAAGATTATGAAGGCAGAGACAAAGAAGTATTCCTGATCTTTGACAGAATGCATAAGGCTGCAAAACATAAGATGGACCCTATCCCGGTTTGTGATATTCCTGAAGACTGGAGAGAATCATAAATACGATATACCCAGTCTAGTAATGTAATAGATTGCCAATCATTGTTACATTGCTAGACTTATATATTGTTACATTAAACCTTGTTATTATGAATAGTAGAATAAGAGCCGTATTTTTTATATGTCTGGGCCTTCTTTTCGGAATGTCGGTGATGTATATCTATAATAATTTCATTAAAAGTAAAGATGATTCATCTTCGGTTAAAACTGAGAATGTAAGCTATGGAAGTGCTTCCACAGAAGATCAGTATACTACCGGAAATTCATCAACACAGGTTTCTATTGAAAAACTGACTGAAGAAAAAACGGTGATCAGTTACGTAAAAGAAAACCATAAGCTTCCGGATTACTACATCACAAAAAACGAAGCCAGAAAACAGGGTTGGAATCCTTCAAAAGGAAATCTATGTGAAGTACTTCCTGGAAAAGCTATTGGTGGAGATAAATTTGGAAACAGAGAAAGAAGGTTACCGGATGGAGATAAATATTTTGAAGCTGATGTCAATTACGATTGTGGCGGAAGAAATGCAGACCGGATTATTTATACTAAAAATGGAGACGTTTATCTTACCAAAAACCATTATAAGAGTTTTGAAAAGCAGTAATTGTCATCGCGAGGAGCGTAGCGACGAAGCAATGACAAGATCTAAAGTAAAAATTATAATTTGTATTTAAACCAGGATAAGTAGTAATTTTGAAAAATAATAGTTTTGCTTATTTACTGTTTTTATTTCTGATATTCTCATGCTCAGAAAAACAAAAGACTGTAAAACAACAGGAACAAAAGGCTGCAATAACCATACTGATTCAGCCATTCAGAGATATACCTTCTGAAAAAGTAGGAAAAGTAACTGAGGGAATTAGAAAAGTGTATCCTAATATTAAAGTTCTTGATGCTATAGACTTTCCTGGAAATGCTTATTATAAGGAGCGAAACCGTTATAGAGCAGATTCAATCATTAAGTTTTTAAGCGCTGAGACAAAGGAAGGTTTTGTTACCATTGGGCTTACTTCAAAAGACATCAGTGTAACGAAAGGGAATGTAAAGGATTTTGGTGTAATGGGTTTGGGATATAGACCTGGAAAAGCTTGTGTAGCTTCAAACTTTAGGTTGAACAAGATCAATTCGGATGAACAGTTTTATAAGATTGCCATTCATGAACTTGGACATACACAGGGATTGCCGCATTGCCCGGAAAAAATGTGTTTTATGAGAGATGCGGAAGGTAAAAACCCTACCAATGAAGAAACAGATTTTTGTAAAAAATGCAAAACTTTTTTAATCAGTAAAAATTGGAAATTTAGTTCAATATGAAGACAGTATATATAGATTTTACAGACATAGGCGATTACGAGGATTTTTATGCTCAGCTGAAAGAGAAAATTCAGCTTCCTGAGCATTTCGGAGATAACCTTGATGCGCTTTTCGATACCATTACCGGCAGCCTTGAAATGCCGCTTCACTTTGAATTCGTGAATATGACGGTAGATCAGCTTGAAATCTTTGAAGATCTTTTAACAACATTAGAAGATGCGGAAGAAGAAGTGGAAGATTTCACTTTCAGCTACTACCTGGAGCAATATGAAGATGATGAAGACGAAGAGGAAACAGAAGACTAATTGGTAATGTAAAAAATAAAGGTTGTTTTAGAAATAAGACAACCTTTTTATTTTCTAATAATTTTTAAAGATCTGCTTAATCAGGAAAATTTCCAACTTGACTATCCAAATAAAAAACCAACAGAAGTTCTGTTGGTCTAATCATATAAGACTTACCATAAAATGTAAGTCCATATTATTTTTAATATTACAGCAAAAGCTGAATATCTAATTTAAAATCATGTATTGCAATTCTACAAGTTCGTTTTATAGAAACGTCGCATCAAAATAGAAAGGCAACAAATCCTTCACTGCATGAACTTTCACAACCTCCTCATTCATGCTTGAAAAGTAAAGATCAATGTTCTCATTTTGCTTGGTTTCGTATTCTATCAAACTCTGACGGCAAGCTCCACAAGGTGGGATTGGTGGGTTTTTCTCATGAAACTCTTTAGGACCACCCACAACGAAGATCTTTTTTACCTTCACATCAGGAAAGTTGGCCGCTACCCAGAAAAGAGTAGTTCTCTCTGCACAAAGTCCTGATGGGAATGCTGCATTTTCCTGGTTATTTCCGGAGTATATTTCTCCGTTTTCAAGCAACACAGCACATCCTACAAAAAATTGTGAATAGGGTGCATAAGCTTTTGCGCGGGCCTCCTTGGCTCTTTCAAATAATTGTTTTTCTATATCGCTCAGTTCGCTGCTATTTTTAAAATATTCGTAACTGATCTGTATGTCTTTTTTCATATATTGTAGACTAAAAAAGGGGGGTAAAATTAGCTTTTTTTAATGAGGTGGGCAATATTTTATTCTTCCGGTGAAAAGTTCAATTTTTTAAGACCATAAAATGTTATATACTTCAATACAACTCAGGAATGTAGAATTGAAAAACCGTTGGGTAATGTCTCCCATGTGTATGTACTCATGTGAAAACGGAATGGCCAATGACTTCCATTTTGTGCATTACGGAAGCAGGGCACAGGGAGGAACCGGTTTGCTTGTAGTGGAAGCTACAGGAGTAGAACCGAGAGGCAGAATTACCAATCACTGCATGGGAATCTGGAATGATGAGCAGGTTGAAAAACTCCAACGGATTGTAGAATTTGTTCATCAAAACTCAGACAGCAAGATCGGAATTCAACTGGCTCACGCAGGACGAAAAGGTTCCACTTGGAATAATCTGCAGATCCCGATTGAAGAAGGTTGGGAAACTATAGCACCAAGTTCTATTCCTTATCATCCGTCTGAGAGAATTCCGCATGCTTTGAGTACTGATGAGGTAAAAGAGCAGGTTCAGAATTTTAAAAACGCTGCACAAAGAGCTGTAAAAGCTGGTTTTGATGTCATTGAAATTCACGGAGCGCATGGATATCTTATCCATCAGTTTCTGTCACCATTGTCCAATGTCAGGACCGATGAATATGGGGGAAGCTTTGAAAACAGAATCCGTTTTCTTATTGAAATTGTAGATGCTATCAATGAAGAGCTGAACGAAAATACAGCCCTTTTTGTAAGAATTTCCGGTACAGAATATGCTGAGAATGGTTGGGATATTCAGGATAGTGTTGCACTGGCAAAAATTTTAAAAGAGCATTCTGTTGATCTGGTAGATGTTTCAAGTGGTGGAAATATCCATGGAGCAAAAATTTCAGTTTTCAATAGCTATCAGGTTCCTTTTTCTTCTCAGATCAGAAGTGAAGCTGGTGTGAAAACTGGAGCTGTAGGCTTAATTACAAAAACAGAACAGGCCGAGGAAATTCTTCAGAATGGGGAAGCAGATTTGATTTTTGTAGCCAGGGAAATATTAAGAAATCCATATCTTGCCGTTCAGGGAAGTTTTGAAATGAAAGAAGACTGTTTCTTCCCACATCAATATACCAGAGCCAAAATCTCATCATAATAATATCAGAACATCTTAATTCTTAAGGAAATGAATATAGAAGACTTCATGCTGGCCTGCCCGAGTAAGAAGTTTCTGGGAGTGGAATGCCTGGGATGCGGTGCTCAGCGTGCCATTGTTCTGGTCTTTGAAGGCAGATTTTCAGAAGCGTTTCAAATGTATCCGGCCGTATATACAGTATTGCTGTTTTTTTTCATGCTTGGATTAAGCTTTATAGATAGAAAGAGAAAGTACTCTTCTGTTCTTATGACACTAGTTGTGATCAATCTTGTGATAATGGTTGTTTCTTATGTTTATAAACATTTTTAATTATATGTTTTAAAATATTAAATATTAAAGCCGTTTTTTGAGTTTTATATAATTCTAAAAAGTCTAAAGTCGTAGAACTACTACAATTTTTGAAACTCTTGTCTGAAAACTTTTGAGATTAGAACGTGAAGTCTATCTTTGTTATGAGAAATCCTTTAAACAGGGCTATCGTTAATGATTTAAATTTAAGAATATGGCAGGAAATTCAAGAGGAATCTTAAAATTCAATGGAGGTGAAGGTCAGAAGTTATTAAAACTTAATTACAGCGTTTCAAGAGCAACAGATGTTTCAGGACGTGTAGCATCAGATCCGTCTAATGCACTGATTAAAGTAACTATTGAAGCAACAGAAAAATCTGATGTTTTGGAAAGTTTACTCAACAGTAAATATAAGCCTACAACAGGAGAAATTAATTTCAACAAATCTCATGAAGAAGGTACATTAATCAACCTGAAGTGGGAGAACGGATACGTAATCCAACACGAAGTAGATTTTGATGCAATAGACAGCAATAATATGCTGATCAGCTTTGTGATAAGTGCTGAAACCATTACTTATGGTAATTCTGAATATGCAGGACTTTGGCCAAACAGCTAAGTCTCTGTTATTTAAAAAATAAAAAGACTGTCTTCATAAGACGGTCTTTTTTACCTTATTAAAACCATATTCTGACAGGAACCTTAAATTCCCGTCTCACTAAACACTATTTAAAAACAAATCACAGCAAAATATGTCAAGCACACCTGGAATATCCAATGCCTCATTCCGTCCTACACAGAATGCGGATGGTATATCTGAAAATCATCATACAGGAATTAATCGTCTGGTAAAGCTTTCCATCGTTATAGAAGGAAAGATTATCAAATACTATAAACATTTCAAACTTAAACAAAGTACAAAAAGGCATCATGAGTTTACGTTGACCTTAGCCCATGATACCCTGGGGGAAAAGCAAACCCATTCACTGGAAGATGCTAATAAATTCCTTGGGAAACGTCTTACTGCTATTATTTCATACAAAGATATAGACAACAGTCCTGAAAGAACATTCGTAGGAGTGATTACAGGAGTAGGATTCAGCCAGGAAAAAATGAGTCTGGGAAATATTGTACTTACGGGTAGCAGCCCCACGGTTCTGTTGGATGGTGCCCCGCATATTCAGAGTTTTGGCGGAAACCAACCTGTCAATATGGGGATCATTGCAGAAGATGTCATTAAACAGGGAATGGATAAAAGCCGTTTCGATATCAGGATAGATGCGAATAATTTTTCACAGATTATCTACAGTAGCCAATATGATGAAACCCATTACAATTATCTGGCAAGAATGGCAGAAGCTTATGGCGAACAGTTCTATTATGACGGTGAAGTACTGCATTTCGGAAAACTTCCGCCCCAGAATAAAGCTATTACCCTGACGTATGGCAGCAGTGCCCACGATATAAAAGTGGAATTAAAAGCGGTTCACACCAAACCGAAATTCTACGGTTATAACAGTAATAAAAATGAAAAACTGATTTCAGGTACTACTCCCATCAAACATGTTGGAGACCTTGCTAAAACAGCATACAGTCATAATGATTCAATTTATAAAACACCAGCGCTGCAAATGGCTCCGATCAAAGCAACCACGCATCTGGATGTTGAATATTCACAGAAAAGTGCTTCCGGAAGTGAGGCCGTGAATGTTTTTACCATTTCAGGAAATACAACAGTGCCTTTCCTGTATCCTGGTTGTGTCGCTGATGTACAGATGCGTAAACCGGATTCAAATGAGACTTCCTACTTTACGAGAATCATGATTACAGAAGCAGAGCATGAAATTGACACAATTGGTCATTATCAGGGAAGCTTCGTAGGAATTGCTGCCGATACAGGATTTTTACCAAGGCCGGAGTATATGGTGCCAAAGGCAGAACCACAGACGGCAACTGTAATCTCCAATATTGATCCGGAAGGACAGGGAAGGGTACAGGTAAGGTTCGACTGGCAGACCAATGATACTACTCATTTTATCCGTATGATGAGCCCGGATGCAGGGGGAACCGACCAGATATCTCAAAATAGAGGATATGTAGCAATTCCTGAAGTAGGTGATCAGGTGATGGTGAATTTTGTTCACAGTCATCCGGACAGACCTTTCGTGATGGGAGGAATGTTTCATGGTGGAGTCGCTTTGGGAGGTGGTATCAATAATCATTTAAAATCTATACAAACCAGAAGCGGAATCAGAATTTTACTGAATGATGATGAAGGGAGCGTAACCATCCTGGATCCAAGCGGAAACAGCTATTTCATGGATGGAAAAGGGAATATCAATATGAAAGCTCCTAAAAATTTCACTTTAAATGCAGGAGAGAATATTAATATTACCGCAGGAAAAGAAATTTCCATTGATGCAGGGGCAAGCATTACCAGTACAGCTAATGAAGATATCAATTCTACAGCCGGAAAAGATATTATGCAGACGGCATCCGGGGATATCAGAGAATCTTCAGATACAAGAACCGAACTTGTAGATAAGGAATTCAAAAGAGAATCCGAAACTTCTCACGAAATAGCAGGTGAAATTTCCATGTTTAGCGAGGTAGAAAATATGACTATGCAGAGCGGAAAAATAGTGGAATTCAACAGTGCAGAGAAATCTAAACTTTTCTGATATGGCAATTATCAAGACGGCAACCAATATTCATATAAAAGTAAAAGACTCTTATCACCTGAATGTTGGAAATAAAGTGGAAAAGATGGCTAAGAAAATTAATGTTGAGGCACAGAGGGAAAACCTTATTTTAGCGAGTAACAAGAAGATTGTGTCTCATGGTAATAAATAAATTTAAGTTCCTTTTGCTTGGTGTTTTATGCAGTCTTTCTATGATGAATGGCCAGAACAAAAAATACAGCTGGCTGGGATCAGTTTCCGCACCTCAGGAATATCCTGTGGAAATTTACAGAGGAGCTATTGCTGCTAACGATTTTACCTATGATTTTGATGCTTCTTTGGGAACACAGAACACAGGATGGGGAAATGAAGGAAATATCAGAAAGGTAAAGACTGAAAAAATGGATCTTCCGCATCAGCTGGAGTTTACCTGGTATTCTTTAACTGAAAAAAAGTTTTATACCGGAAAATGGAATCTTAATAAGAGTAACATCAAAAAACTTTTTGATGAAGGTTTTATAGATCAGGATACCCGCAAATGGATGACTTATAATACCTTTATTGTCGGACTGGCTCCTAAGGGAAAAGTCGTTCTATGGGCAAAAGGTCCTAAAAACCAAAAAGAATTAGGTTTTTTTCAGGCTCATGATACCCTTATCACTAAGGAAAATGCAATTAAGGATGCTCAATATATGTTCAAAGATGGTTTTGTGGAGGGAGCATTGTATAAAGCGTTCAAACCAGAGCTTCGTAAAAAAATTGAGGAAGATGGATATCCGGCTGAAGTTAGTTATGAAACATACAGGGAAAGATATAGTTGGAGACCTGTAGTGATTCTTCCGGAAGGAGGAGTGTGGCTGGACTTTGGATTTATTACTTATAATGGTGAGGAGGAAAATCTTTTTGCAAAAAGTCTGAAGGATAACACCTATAAAGAAAGAGCTGTTCCAAGAAATTTTGGTTTTTACTGGCGTGATAAAGATAAAAACAGATATGCCGTATGGATCGATTCTTTCAACGAAAAAGAAATTTTCGAATTATTCAGAAAAATAGGAAAAGAAGAAGAGATTGATCTGACGATTAAAGTAAATGAAAAGAACACCCAGGTTGTATTATCTCTCATTACGGATGAGGGAGAGGTTTCTATTACGAAAGCAAAGATGAGGTTGTCCCGTAAAATGGAAACAGCAGCTAATTAATTAAAAAAAGAACGATGCATAATAATCAATTTGGAGATTATACACCGCCGGCACCGCCAAAAGGTGAAATAGACATTAGAATTGGAGTCTTTTTCGATGGTACACAAAACAACAGAAGCAATACCAGAGCTGCAGGCAATGAGCCAGGATATAAGCCTTCAGCTAATGAAAAGGAAGTTTATAAAAAACAATCAAATAAAAAGGATGACAGCTATACAAATGATTTATCAAATGTTGCAAGGAAAGAATATTGGTACAAGGAAGATAAAGGTAAATATATAGGAAAAGTATATATTGAAGGAATTGGTACCGAAGACTTGCAAGGAGACATAGATAAAAAAACAAATCACAAAGGAGTTGCTTATGGTGCAGGAAGTACAGGAGTAATAGCCAAAGTACAGAGGGGATGTCAAAGAGTTGCGGAGAAGATCAATGAGCTTAAGGGCAGGTTTGAAATCAATACGATTATACTGGATGTTTTTGGCTTTAGTAGAGGGGCTGCTGCTGCAAGAAACTTTGTATTTGAAGTCTCTCAAACTAAGCCTAGAAATGGGTTGTTGGGGTTTATATTAGATAATGATAATGTAGATTATGATTCCATTCAGGTTAGATTCCTTGGAGTTTATGATACGGTTTCATCTTATGATCCTAATGCAAGCGAGATTACGGTAAACCCAGACTTCAATAATGACGTAGAGGAATTAAATTTAAATACTTTAAAAGCAAAGAAGATTATTCATTTATGTGCTTCTGATGAACATAGAGAAAATTTTATGCTCACAAGAGTAAGGCTTGCGGGAGGACAAGACTTTTTTTTGCCAGGAGTTCATTCTGATGTGGGAGGATGTTATACTAACAATATGTCAGAAAATAAACAGGTAATGGATTTCGATAGCGTATGGGGAGATGGAGTGAGTGATAAACAGTACAACACTGCTTTAAATAATGATTTAAATAATCTAATTGAGCAGGGGTGGGTACATCGTAGTGAGGTAGTCGCTCCAAATTCCTGGCATGAAACTTATATTAATAGAGCAAGAATTAGCAATAGATATAGCTTTATTCCTTTGCATATTATGAGTGAGCAGGTAAACGAATACTATCCAAATGCAATTGATCTCATTAATTTAAATAAATCCTATCGTATTCCTAATGGAACTGAGGATGAGTATTTCCCTTTAGATTTAACAAAGGTTAAAAAGAGACTTGATGAATATGTGAAAGAGGGAGCACCTCAGATGACCTATTACACAAACAAGCAGATCGAAGAATTAAGAAAACAATTAGCAACAAAAAAAATAACAACCGAGAAATTTAATAGAATTGTACAGGATCATAATTTATTAATATTTTTAAGAAACAGATATTTACACTGGAACTCTATGTTTGGAGAAATTGGATATAGACCTCATTTCACCTTTAATAAAAAAACATTGGAGATAAAAAGATTCAGAGTAATGGCATTTAATTCATGAAAATACCTTTTAAACATATACTCTTTAGGCTTGTTATATTATTGATTCCTTATCTAGGGTTCTATTTTATGTTTGCAGAAAGTAACTTCAAAGGACAAACGTATGAATTGGATAAACTACCACTATATCTCTTCTTTATTATTTTTGTTTATGTATTTGCAGAAACTTTTCTTTGGAAATGTATGAAGAATAAAAATAAGCTTAAAGAAAATGTAGATTTGATAGTATTTTTTATATTGCTTTATTTTATACTTCCCCACAGGGACTTTTTTACCTAAAATCTAAGAATTAAAATGAATTTTAAAAACAACATAATCTACCTTTTACTTTTCATAAGTACACTAATCTCATGTCAAAATAAAATGGAAAAATACAAATGGCTTCCTACAGAAAGCTCACCTCTTTTATATCCTATGAATATCTATAAAGGGAATCTATATCTTGAAGATGGCACCAGTGTTTATATTCCATGTTCCGGTATTTCCCATACAGGTTGGGGATATAGTGGTTCTAGCCATACACAGGGAGATGATCTAAAAGCTGTTCCTGTAAAACTGGAAGTGACATGGGCATCTTTTTTAGAGAATAAATTTTATACTGGAAGTTGGGAACTCCCTGTAGATAAGATAAAAAAGCTATTTAAAGAGGGAACAGTTAACTGGAGAAATAATGAGAAAGGAACTTATTCTTCAATGGTTGTAGGATTGGCACCGGGCGGAGTTGTTGTAGTCTGGATGTATGGTAATGATCAGCAGATAGAAATAGGAAGATATCAGGCAAAAGAAACTCAAGTGGCCATGAAAGATTATGTTCCAGGAAATCCAACAATCAGTCAGAAAGAATATTTTGATATGAGTGCGTCAGCTCCCGAGGCTTATGAAAATATGAAGAAAAACGGAATTCCATTTGGAATCTGGGATACCTATCGAAAAAAGTACAATTGGAGAACAAGTATAGAAATTCCCAACCATACATTGAAAAATGTGACGATGGAGATGTACAACGGAGAAATGGAAACATTATTTAACGAAACTATTAACAAAAATCCGTTTAAAGAAAGAGCAGTTCCACGTTTATTGTCTTTCCTGTTTGAAGATAAAAATGGAAAAGAGACTGTTTTTGAAGTACGATATTTTGATGAAGAAGAAATCTTTTCATTATTTAAAAAGATAGATGCTAATCAACCGATTGAAGTAGTTCTTCAAATGAATGAAGGGCTTACCAACAGAAAGCTGTTTTTAAAACAAGGAGATAAAGAATTTCCAATACAAAAAATAGACTTTGAGAATATCTGGGATTTGAAAAAAAATAAATTAAAATAAGCATATTATATAAAAATTGGAATTTAATACCTCCTCCGTGGAGTTCAAATTTCAGATTCCACAAAAGGCAGGACAAAACGGGACTCACCTGCTCAGTTATGTAAAAAGCAGGCTGCAGAAATATATTGATGAAACAAAAAATCTGAGAGTCTTCGAAAGAGGCAAAATTTCTTATCAAAAAGTATCTTGATTTTGAGAATGAAAAAAAGCTCATCAATAATTATGTACATTGGTCTGCAACAGAGAAAGCAGGGCATGGTCCAAGAAGCGATGGAAGAAGAGGAATTATAAACGGCTGATCCATGAAAAAAATAATACAAATATTTCTATTATCTGCAATTCTGAGTAGTTTGCTCTATAATTGTCAAAAAGGGAATGCAATGAATGATACGTATGTTTATGAAACCGGTTCGGGATGTGATGAAAACTATCCTATAGATACTTATCGCCAGGTATTTTATTCTAAGGATAATAAAATGATTCAAATAGACGGACTTGGATTTCAGAGAGGACCATGGGGAAATGGAGGAGTAACCTATGTGAAAAATGAAAAACAGGATAAAGAACTTCCTGCTACAATGAAAGTAGGGTATTATTCCTATGCAGAAGATAAATTTTATGAAGGAGAATTCAATCTGCCTGCTGAGAAGATCAAGGAATACCTTAACGAAAAAGCAGACGATCCGGAATATGCCAATAAGAAAAATGAAAACAGCAAAGACGGTTTTTTTCATAAATATGACCGCATAGAAGTAGGATTTACATTAGGAGGAATGGTTGTTCTATGGATGAAAGGGGAAGATGCTCAGAAAGTACTTGCCACATTCACTGCCAAAGAAGCCTTCCCTGAATGGAGTTCTGTTTTTGAAGACTCGAGCCGTAAGGAAAAAGTTGAATACGGACTAAACAATGATGTATACACTCCGAAAGTTAAAAATGAAATCCTTACCAAAACACTTCCTTTAGGTCTTTGGAAAACCTATGAAGAGCAGTTCAGTTGGGGACCTCTGGTAAACCTGCCATCAGGAGGGAAGCTGGAGAATATTTCGATGAAAACAATCAATGCTGAGACAGAAACGTTATACAACTCTGCTCAAGGAGATAAAAAGAGAGCCGTACCTTACAATATAGAATTCTTTTGGTCACTTAATGGAAAATACTATAATTCCAGGATTGTTTTTGGTGAGAATATGAATTATTACAATGCAATTTATAAAGCTACAAAAGCTTCTGCCAAAGATGCAAGACCCTCTGATTTCAGACAGGAAGAAGTGTATAAAAACTTTCATCTGTTGAAACCGAATGAATCTGCAAAGCTTAGTATTAATGTAGATGATGATCAGTCTGTCAATGTTTCATTAAAACAGGGAGACCAGAATTTTCCTTTCAAAAATGTTATTGCCAAAACTTCTGAACAGTAAATGATACATTACAATGTATTATTTCAAGAGAAAAATTAAATGTCAGAATCCACCAATCAATTGAAAAAGAAAAGATAATAGTAGAATGGGTAATATGATTGCAAATGACCATAACACTTAGTGATTGAGATATGAATAGACTCTTGATTTATATACTGATATTTCAATATTTCTTAATCTCATGTCAAAAAAATATGAATAAATACGCATGGACGCCAACGGAAAGTTCTCCTAAAATGTACCCTATGAATATACATAAGGGAACTTTGATTTTAGAAGACGGAAGCAGTGTTTATATCCCATCCTCCGGAATTTCCAATGAAATATGGGGACATGTAGGTTCTACTCATGTACAGGGGAATGATCTTAAGGCAGTGCCGGTAAAATTGGAACTTACCTGGGCTTCATTCATGGAAAAGAAGTTTTATAAAGGAAGCTGGGATCTGCCGGTAGATAAGATAAAGGAGTTGTTCAGTAAAGGAGTTGTCAATTGGCGTACAGGAGCTAAAGACAACTATTCCTACATTGTAGTAGGCTGTGCTCCTGGAGGAGTTGTTGTGGTATGGATATATGGAGACGATCAGCAGGTTGAGATAGGACGTTTTCAGGCAAAAGAAACGAATATCAGTATGGCTGAATATGTACCGGGTAATCCCGACATTACACCCAATGAGTTCTTTGATATCAGCAGTTCCGTACCCGCAGCTTATGAGAATATGAATAAAAAAGGGATTCAGTACGGCTTATGGGATAGCTATCGTGAAAAGTATTCATGGAAGCCGGAAATACAAATTCCGGGGTATACCTTAGATCATGTCATTTTTGAAATGTTTAATGGAGAAATGGAAACCTTATTTGGAAGTACAATAACCAATAATCAGTTCAAAGCAAGAGCAATACCAAGATATTTTTCGTTTTTATTATCAAATGCAAAAGGAGAAAAATATGTTTTTGAAGTTAAATATGCGGATGAAGAAGAAATGCTTGAGTTATTTAAGAATGCTGATAAAAATAAACCCATAGAGATCATATTACAAATGGACGGAAGTCTGAATAATAAAAAATTAATCTTTAAACAAGAGAACAAGGAAATCCTGATCAAAAAAATAGACATGGATAATTTCTGGAAATATGAAGAATGATAAGCTGTAAAAAAACATGTTATTTATTATATAAAGAATCGGGCTCATAAAAAGAGCAATGAAGCCGTTTATTATGAAGAAGTTTAATATACATTCCGTTCAGAAAAATGAAAATCTAAAAAGCATTGCTGCCCTTTACAGGATAGAAGCAGATGCTTTAAAGCTATTTCATAACAATCGCTGCGAGGTAAAAGATATGATCCTTATAGACCTTACCAGGCAGACGGAACTTTTTATTCCGCGAACAGCTGTTGCAGATAAAAATAAACTGGTAAAGTTCGGAAGAGGAAACCGTTTGGTTTTTCGGCCGGAAAACTCATTCTGTAAATATGGGGTGGTCATTAGTTTCGAAACCGGAAATCATAAAAATGAACTGAAATATGAAACATCAGCCCGTTGGCTGAAATACGAGAATAAGCTGCATTTTTTTGAGATCGACCGTATTTCAAACCTATATCTGAACCAGGAAGAAGTCAACGAAATTGCAGATATGCTGGCCTATAAAACATCAAAGGTTTTATATCCTTTGCAGGTAAGTGTAGATGAATATGGAAAATTCAATCAGGTAGAAAATATTGAATCCTTTAAGGAAAGATGGAACAAGATAAGAGAAGAAGTTTATAAAGAGTTTGAAGGGGAAATCGTAGATGAATATTGCAGGAAGATAGAAGAAATTATATACGAAGAAGATGCTATTAATCTTTATCTTAAAAATGATTATTTCCTCAGAACGATATTTCTCGGAATCTATCAGAGTTTCGGAAATACCTTTCAGATTGAAATTGAAAAAGGTTTTCCAATCATCAATAACCCGATAGAACCAAAATATAAAATCCACATAGAAACAGATCCGGTAAAAGACGAATATGATCTGGTGCATATAGCAGGAGAAGGGAAATTAAATGATGAAAGATCCGTATCCGATCTGATCAACGGATATCCTTTCTCAATGATTATTGCAGACGATCCGGTAATGAACGAAGAGGGAAACTTCAGGATAGCGTATTATCTGAACGGAGAAACATTACTTCCCGAATCCCTATATCTGGAATGCAGTATTATGCAGGAAGAAGAAAAGAAAATATCAGTGGTGGTAACTGCTATAACAGAATAAAAAAACAAATACAATGAAATTTAAATTAGACCATAAAATTTTTACGCTCATCGGTATGCTGTGCTGCAGTTTATCTTTTGCACAAAAAGTAGAATTTACCGTACCAAAGAGTATTGACGTTTTGGAAAATATCATTTTTGATTTTCAGAACGACTTTACGAAACCTATTGCAGTAGATGCCGCTGCTACACCTGATGATTTCTCAACGACCGTTGATCTTTTTGATCTGAAATATGATGGTAACAACAAAAATCCTTACCTGAATCTGGCATTAAATAAAGGTGCAAAAGCCAAACAGTTCATCGAAAGAGCAAGCTGGACCGTAACCTTTAAAAAGATTTCCAAAAAAAGTACAAAAGTAAGCATCGATATTGAATCCATCATTCCCGATCGATGGTCAAAGAAAGAAGTAGATGTAAAGCTTACCCAGTCCACAGGAAAAGTAGAAAACGAAATCAAAGAATTTCTTTTACATTATAAGAAACCAAAATCTTCATCCGCTCATGCTACAGCAGATGCGGCAGCAGAGCCTACAGCAGAACAGATTGCCGCAGCAGAAGCACAGGCAGTTGCTCAGATGGCAGAGCTTGAAAACAGAAAAATTATCCAGAAAACAACTTCAAAAAAACTGCAGGCACTATTCAGTAAAAAGCAGTTTATCACTCTGCCAACCACAGCAGATAGCTTTACAAAACTCTTACAGATACAGCCAACTGAACCGGAGTGTGAGGATTGTAAAGGAGGAAAATATTCAAGCTGGGATATTGAAGATGTTTTTAATCTGATCTATGCTAAAATGAATGACGGACAGGAATATTATGCGCTACAGTATTATGGTGATAAAAAAGTTTCAGGTTTACCTTACGGACTTGTATTCAATGAAAGTTCACCCTCAGAATGTAAAGCCAAATTTGCAAGATATAATGCACGGCTATACCAGACTGCAGTAGAAGTTGATGCCAATACATCCAGTGCATTAACGGTGGTTACCTTCAAAATGAATGGCAGCTTTATCCGTCTTGAATTCGGAAATCAATATCTGACGAGACTTCACGTATCAAATAAAGAACAATAACCATGGCTGAAAAACATATTGTAGTACAGGGAGCAATGTGCAAATGCCAGTTCGGACAGGCTCCGGATATGCTCAAAGTACTTTCCCATCAGAAAGAATACGCTAACGATAAAAATGCGTCCAAAAAACTCATCGTTACCACAAAAGAAATAGGTGGAACAACATTTGAGAAAAATACATTCGGAAACTGTACCAAAAACGGAGGCCCACCACCGCCATGCAAGATCATGGTCACCGAATGGCAGAACTTCTATGACAAAGTACAGCTAAGCAATGGCGGATATATGATTCTGGAAGACAGCAAAGCCATCTGTGCTGTTGCCGGAACTCCATGTATCGAAATTACAGACCATGGCCAGAGAACAGAAGCCAGCCAGCAGAACTTTAAAAATGCCAATAAGGATGTGCAGCAGCAGATCAATCCTTTGGTGAATACAGAATCAATGTATAAAGATCAGCCTGCTCACCAGGGAGAGGATGGCGTAATCTAAAATGAAAAAAAATGGCGAAAGGAGTTAAAACAATAAAATTTCAAGGTCCACATTATCCGGCTATGACTGTGCCTGGAAAGAGAATCACTTTAAAGGCTGATCAGCCTGGGCTTTTTGAAGTAGACCAATGGCTTCCGGGGACTACCGCTGAAGATAAAAAGAAACCTGTAGTGTGGATGAGCCAGAGTATGGATAGGCTTTCAGTGCTCACTAAGAAGGAATCAGCATCCGGATTTAGATTTGTGATTGGGAAAAAATACTGTGGAAATTATCATTATTATATAGAAGCCAGTTTTTCGGGGAAAAGAGATACCACTCATAATTCAGGACTTTATGTAAAAGGATGGTGTGAACCCAGAATTGCAGACAGCAGATGGTGTAAGCAGCCAGGTGGCGAAGATGAACGGAAAACGTATGTCTTTTCCTACGGACATCTTATCTATCTTCATTTAGATACAGAAGGCCTTAATGGAGACAGCCTGATTGTGGAAGTTTATAAAGTAGTAGCAGGAGGTGGAGGGCTTAATGATGATAAGCTTATGTCTGTTTATACTGCAAAAGTAATTGATGGGCAGGTAAACCTGAAAATTGGAAATACCTACCAATGGTATGGTAAAATCGGCAAACCCAAAGATAAAGAGGAGTTTTATGTAAAAGTAAAAACAGCTTCAGGACTTGTGGTAACTGACGGTAAAGATAAAGTTCATGCCCGGTTTTTGAGAATTCAGAACAGAGTGGTAAGTAAAGGGGTAGAAAGCTCAACTAATAATACCCCGACAAAAGTTGATTTACCCGATAAAAATCAAAAGAATACCCATTCCTGTAAATACAAGGAAATAAGTGTAGATGATAATGGAGAACATTTTGTAGTCTTTAAAGAAGGAAGTACCAAATTTAAAAAAGTAACTTCCGAAACCCAGCTGGTAACGAGGAGAATACATTTTGCCTTTGACAGATCAGAAATTCGTACAGAGGAAAGAGCATTCCTGCAGACCCTTCTTGATTTTCTGCTGTATAACCAGCATTTGGATATGACCCTTTCCGGACATGCCGATGACAGGGGAACACTGGACTACAACCAGGCACTTTCAGAAAGAAGAGCAAATGCGGTAAAAGATTTTTTTGTAAAGGGAGGGCTTGTTAAAAGCAGAATTAAAACAAGAGGCTATGGCGAAGTAAACCCTGCTGTAACCGGGAAAACAGAAGATGCCTATAAAAAGAACCGAAGAGTAGAAATAGATTTCAGTTATCTGGAATATAATCAGGAAGCATTGATCTATGAAACCATAGGTCCGGACGCAAAAAAGGCCAAGGATATCACAGTGAATGTCATAGATCGGGTAGACAAAGGATGTTTCAGAAAAGAAAAGCATGATAAAACCATTATCTATATTAATGAAACAAATGGCAAAGACTTAATTCCGAAGAAAGGAGACAAAGTAAAACAAACTGTATTTTCACAGCAGTCCGGATTCCCTAAAAACTATGCGGGAATCTTGATGAGGTATCTCAATCCGTGGTCCGGAATTGATTATAAATTTGCCTTTTTTATCAATAGCTGTGCCTATTATGCCAGTAAGAAAAATGCTACCCTGGAAGTAAGAGTATATCCGGATATTATCTGGATCGGTCATTTTCAGTATAATGGTGAAGAGAAAGTAATGCCTTATTATTTCCATCAAAAAAACTTTGATCTGGAACAAGGAATCTCTGATGTTCTTAATGAGTTGAAGGATACAACATTCTATAAAATATTCAGGCTGTTCCCTGCAAACTTTATCATGGAACATACCCTGTTGAAATATATTGAAAGCCAGGCAAAAAGCTATTTCTACGGAATTCATACCATTCATAACCGTACCGTGGAGAAATCAGGACAGGAACTTTCTCTTGTTGGTACGCAAACAAACATTATTAAGCAGACCGATTATACAAGGTTTGCAGCAGCAGCAGTTATTTATGGTTTTGTAGTTGTAGGAATTCTTATAGAACTGTTGATGATCTATTTAACAAGAGGTCGAAATATTGCTACCAAGCTTCAAAAGTTTGCTAAAATGGCAAGAAAGGCACAGGCAGTTCTGAAAAGAATGGAAGATGCAGGAGTAGAGCTTATTCCACCGGCAATAGCAGTGAATGCGGGGATGTATTATCAAAAGCAGAAAGATGGCAGGTTAGGAGTTGTTTATGAAGCTAATATAAAGGCAGATCCATTGATTGCAGTTAATTTCAAAAGAGAATTTGATTTATTGCAGTTGATCACCAAGACTATACAGGACATAAAAAATGCAAAATACCCAGATGATGCCGCTGCGAAGAAAAAAATGGAGCGCAATAAAAATAATAACAGTAAAATTTCGCAATATTTTGAAAAAATAGGAGTACCAAAAATAAAAGGAACTATCAATATAAAAGGAGATATAATATTTGAACATAATATTAAGTATAATGTATTGACCAATACTTATAAAATAGAAGATAAGTTAAA
Organism: Chryseobacterium sp. BIGb0232; assembly: GCF_024810195.1. Classification (NCBI taxonomy): domain Bacteria; kingdom Pseudomonadati; phylum Bacteroidota; class Flavobacteriia; order Flavobacteriales; family Weeksellaceae; genus Chryseobacterium; species Chryseobacterium sp. BIGb0232. The sequence goes on along the minus strand of NZ_JANUEH010000001.1, from coordinate 1,032,630 downwards.
AAATGGTGTTTTTACTGCAAAAGATGAGGTTTTAATTCAGGAACAGATTAAATTTGAAGCTACCATAACAGGAGAGCATGAGTTATTATTTACATTTGGTCCTCTTCAAACAAAAATTGAAGGGAAAATAGATGTTCAACTGAGTGGAGGAGTAGGGTCCAAGCTAAAGTATGGAGCTAATCCCAGAGAGGGAAAAGGACTTTTCTTAGAGAAAATTTTGGCATGTTCCGGAATAGAAGGAAAATATAAAGGAAGTTTGATGGGAACGTCTATTTTTGGTGTAAATAAAATTGAAACAAATGATGGAAAGCCAACACCTTTTACACTCATTGAGCCGTTTGAAGTTTCCTTATATAAAGTTCAATTATTTAATAAATAAAAAATAAATGAAAAAAATAGTTTTAGGCTTTATACTTATAGCGAGCATTACTGCATGTTCTCAAAATAAAAATGATATGATGCAAAATCCGAATATTACTGCCGATAATATAGCAGAAGAAATTACAAAACAAATAAAACATTATCCTGTTGAAAAACAATATAAATACAGGTATAATAACAGTATGTGCTATTTTGAAATATCTATTAATGATATTCCATCATTTAAAGACTATCAAAGTTCACAAAACGGATCCGCATTTTTGATTAATGATTTGATTTTTAAAAGCGGCAAACAAAAGGTGTCATATAAACTATTGCCTTCAGAGGGAACAGAATTAAAGGATAATACAGAATTGCAACTCACATTATTGTCCTATGATCAAAAAAATAAAAATGCGGATGATGTAGAGTATTCAAAATTCACACTTCCTCAAATAGAAGAAAAAATAGCAGAAAACTATTCTAAATTCAAATTTTCAGGGGCTGGAAAAACATATTACGAAGGTAGTTTTGACGTTAATGTAGAAGTTCCATATGACTTACAGTCTCCATTTGAAAATGCTCAGGATCTTAGAAAAATAGATAAAAAGAGCCTTGAAGAGAAATTAGTGAAAGAATATAACAAAATACGCAATATTTATCAAAGTAAAGATAAAGATAAGGTGGCAAGACTGCTGTATGATAAACTTAAAAATCAAATGGTAACAGAATACGCTTCTCCTCAAAAAGTAAAGGCAACGTGGGAAGAAGCTAAAGAAATTCTGTTTAATAGTGATATGGAAATTTTGCCAATAGAAAAGTATGAGATGAGATTTTTTGGTAATGGTAAGCTTGTAGCACTCTATGCAGACGGTTCAAATCCAAATACAAGAGGAGGGAATGCTTTGGTTTGTCACTTGAAATCGGGTTATGGGAAAGGATTTCTTGAGCTTAAACATTTATTCTATATCCCTCAGGACGAAACTGAATTTAAAGTATATTAGTCTGCCCGTTAAAAACAGGAATAAATCTCTGGTTTAGTCTTTGAAACAATAAGCTTGATCTGAAATAAAAGAAAGAATTTGTTACAACGAAATTTCTGTCATTTATAAACATGAGGACTTGCTAAATAATAGGGATTAATTAAACATCTCTGACCTTTATATCAATATAAAATATGACCTTTTTAGGATACTTCTTTTCAGCCGTATGCTTGTTTTCCCTTTATATTGCATATAGGATTTTTAATAAAATTCTAAAAAGCAAAAGTGCAGTAAAAGGGAAAATTGGGTTTATAGAAAAAGGTTTTATGTTGTTTTTTATAAGCCTGCTGATCATTACTGTTAATTCCTTAACGTTGGTTCTGTCCTATAGTTTCTTTTGGGAGAAAGCGTACAGGGGCATTTCAGAGAAACAGTACGAAGCTGTAGTCATTGGCTATAAAAAAGAAACCATTGCAACCCGTAATTTTTCTACTTCAGGATATTATAACAAACAGATATATTTTCCGGAAGTGAAATATATCAATGTCAATGGGAAAGAAGTCATAAAAGCACTGGATCTTACAGATAACAATCCCCCTGCAATAGGACAGACTCTGAAAATTACGGATACTGAAGTCAGTGAAAAAGCCAACAGGATTGAACTCAATTGGATCATGATGGCTTTTGGAAGTGTTTTCACAGGACTGACAGCCTTTTTTGCATGTTTGCTCACTACCTATCTTCGAAATGAAGCTTTTAAAAAAAGGGTGAGTATCTCCCTATACGGAGCTCTTGTGATATGGATCCTCAATGGAGTATGTATATTGCTGATGTGGTTGAAATATTGATGCTTAGAAACATCAATGAATAGAATAAAACATAGTGTTATTTTGAAATAAAATGTATTTTTGGAATAAAACTAACCCAAAATAGGATTCAAACTTAAAAATATCTATGGAGAATAAGAAAATGTCACCAGCAAGCTATTCCGTTCTGGGAATAATTCTGTTCTGCTTTCTCTATTATATCTTATGGCTGATCTTTAAGGAAAAAATGCCGTTTCATGAATACCTTTCAGATATTAATACCCACTATGATGAGTATGCAGGTCGTGTTTTGTATTGTATACCCCTGGTGATCTTTATCCTAATATTTTTTACCATTCTGAAACCTTCCGCTTCCAAACGGTTTTTAAGATTACAGGCATCACTTCCCACCTCTAAAATACAATCCCTGGCAAAAGGTTTGGTGGAAGTAGAAGGAACCCTGATGATGCAAGCTCCATTGCGTTCTCCGGTAAATAATGAAGAATGTATCGGATATTATTACACCATTGAAGACGTAGACAAAGACTCGGATGGTAAAAATACATATACCACTGTGCACAGAGAAACTCAATGTAATCTCTTTCAAATCAAAGATGAGACAGGAACAATAGAAATACAACCGGAAGGAATTGAACTGGTCTTACTGGGAGAAACCAATATAAGCAGTACCTACAACAAAAGATATAAAGAAACCCTCTTAAAACACGGTCAGAAAATGCTGCTGGTAGGCTATGCCGATTCAAAAAATGGAGTTCCGTTCATCAGAAAAGATGAACATTATAAAGTTCTTGGAATCACCTCATCATCAGGAATCACAGTGTGGAACAAATACCAGCCGTTGTTGAGGTCATTTCTTTTCACGTGCTCAATTATTTTATTAATTATCATTTATATCCTTATACAATAATGAACCAGACTGTAGCTATCATATTACTCGTACTGCTGACTGTAGCAGTCATAAGCTTTTTGATTAATCTGTATAATAAACTGGTATTGCTGAAATTCAATGTAGATAAAGCATACAGCAATATCGATGTTGTTCTGAAGCAGAGAGCAGATGAAATTCCCAACCTCGTCAACGTAGCCAAAGGTTTCATGAATTATGAAAGAGATCTGCTTACCAGACTTACCGAATTGAGAACTGTTTACAATAGCACCACCGATTCAGATAAGAAAACAGAAGTGGCTAATGAAACTTCCAAGGCTCTAAATTCATTCTTTGCTGTCTCAGAAAACTATCCGGAGCTGAGATCCAATAATAATTTTCTGGAACTTCAGAAGCGGATTTCCGAATTGGAAAACAAGATCTCAGACAGAAGAGAATTCTTCAATGACAGTGTGAACCTTTATAACATCGGAATCCATGAATTCCCGAATGTAATACTGGCAAAAATGTTAGGGTATAAAGATAAAACCCTTTTAGCAGTAACCGATCAGGAAAAAGAATACCATGGAGTTCAGTTTTAATACCTTTTTCGGTCTTGAAAAAGACCTTACAGCTCACCCCGAAATGCTGATTTTTGCGGTACTTCTTATCCCTATATTGCTGATGCTTCCCATTGCTTTAGTAGGCTGGATTTTTAGAAAACTTAAATTCAATATGTATATCATCAATGTACTATTGTACACAATGATGTTTACATTTTTATTGGGAATACTTACCATTTTTGTCCTTTATTTCATTACAGATAAAAATGGAATTAAATTGATGTATTGCTGGTTAACCGTTTTTGCCGGAATGTTCTTTTTCAGTCTGATTAATGAAAATAACATCACTAAAATGTTTGCCGATTGGTCTAAATTGATTGAAGAAAAAGACAAGAGCAGGAGGTAAGAGTGGGAAGGAAGAGGGAAGCCGGAGGATGGAAGTTTCTGAAGTCTGATAATAAAAAAATTGCGTTTAACAATGATGCCAGGGCAATTCATTTCTATAATAAGTTTCCTGAATTATTTTACCAAACTATCTGCCAGTTTCATCAGATTAGCTTACTGATTTAAATCTCCATTCCTAAAACAAAGCATTAGGAAATAAAACATTTACATTAAAAAAATGGCCGGTCTCACAAGAAGACCAGCCATTTCTATAATAAATATACTTGAATTATTTTACTATAAACTGCATCGAAGCACTATCCAGTTTTAAAATATAAACTCCCTGATTAAGGTTTCCCGTTCTGATTACATTTCCATTTCTGAAAGGTCTGTCAATGGTCTGAAGAACTTTCCCCTGCAGGGTATAGATCTCTGCCTTTTTAACATTCTGAACATCACCTTTTACAGCAACCTCCTGATTGGTTACCGGGTTAGGGGTAATTTTAAAACTTGATGCTGAGGTCTCTGCTGCAATATTTTGGGCTTGTCTGGCAGAAGACCCTGAATAGCAAGTCCATTTCAGATCATCAATAGCCACTCTGTTGCTGGTAGAACTATTCACAAGGCTTACCGTTACATTTCCTGAAATATTAATATTGCTGATGGTTGTTGTCGTAGCTGAAGTACTGTAAGGAACTGTTCCTACCGTTGTTCCGTTTACTTTTACATCAAGCACGCCATTGCTTCCGGAGAATTTCAGTTGTGTAGTAACAGTTAAAGATCCAATACCATTCGCTGAGCTTCCGGATGTTAATGATCCGCTTCTTACAGTTATAGCTTTATTATTGATTGTCTGATCAGTTCTTGAATCTGTAGCGGTCCAGGAAATACCACCATTGCTCCATGTTTTGTTAGAATAGGTAGAACTTGCCGCAGGAATTGATTCAAAATTTTCATTGGCGCAATCCGTAGATGGAGTAGACGTTCCCGTATTGGTTGTTCCGGAAACTGTAGAGCTGTTGGAAGATGAATTTCCTGCAGCATCCTTGGCTACAACATAGAAACTGTAAGCTGTTGAAGGATTTAATCCTGAAATTGTAGTAGAAGTTGAACTTATTGTTGTTTTCAGACCTCCGTTCATGTAAACATTGTAAGAAGAAACGCCCACATTATCCGTAGCAGCATTCCATGTAAGAGAAATACTGTTGGATGTCTTTGCAGAAATAGCTAAACCTGTAGCAGCTGTCGGAGCCTGAGTATCAGTTGTAGGCTGCTGAGAACCCCAGATAAGATTCACATAGCCTGGATTATCAATAAAAGGATTTCTGTTCCCCTGATAAGAATAAGATGCATTATTTCTTTTGATCTCAGCCTGAGAAACCGGATCCTGATTATGCCATGCCAGAAGAACATTCAGCTCCCATGACTGAAGCCCTGGAAATGCAGAACTTCCCAACATATTTCCTGAAGAAAAAGAAGAAAGCTTACTCTGATAACGCGTTACAAAATAAAAGATCATACGGGCTACATCTCCTTTGAATTCATCAATCGGTTCAAAAACCGTCCCTGAATATCCAGAAGAAGCAGAATTACCCAGTTTTGATCCGTTCATAGACGTAAAAGTTGCACTTCCAACCTTACCAAACGGATAGTTGCTTCTCATTCCATTTACTTTACCATCTGTAGCTCTGATGAAATGAATGTCAGCAACCATTGGAGATGCCTGATTAAATAAACTTTGAGGAACAACATGTTCTCTGTTGTAGCAGTTCCCTTCCGTAGAATAAGTTCCGCACTGGTTAGAACCCGGAGTATATTTATAAGGATCAGTACCTACAGGCCTTTCCGAATAAATATCAAGGATAGATCCGTCATTTTCGTAATCTTTGTCAATATCAGTAGTTTTATAGGCAGTCCATAATCCGTTGTAGCCTTTATCCTGATGTCCGCTGGTGATAATGCTGCTCAAAGCAGTTTTAAGTGCGGCACCGTTCAGTCCGTTGGCCGAATTATAGTATCCTGCAGGAGCCTGTGCATACGCAAGTCCCGAGAATAAAGTGAATAAGATAATTTTTTTCATATTAATTAATTTCCAACAAGATTACTACATTTTCATGAATAAAAAATTACATTATCGTTAATTTTGAAATGTACCGCATTCAGCTTTCACCTATAAATGATAAGTGATGATTGATGCATGATAATTGATATCCAATTAGCAGGTACAGTAGATGAATATCATTAAAAAAATCAATAGATTCCCGGTCTTTGTCATTCTGTAAGAATCTAAACTTAGTTGTTCATAAGCCTAATTAGAAAAGGTAAGAAATGACCTTAAACCTCACCTCTGAAAATGTAATATCCATCTCCTGTGTTCGGAATTAAAATAATATTCTTATCCATGCAGATCTATGTTTAATTAAAGCAAAAAAGCCGGCACAAAAGTACCGGCATATATAATAATAGCTAAAAATCTTATTTTCTCTGTGGCGGATAATTTTTCATAATCTCAGCCATGATTTCAGGAATCTGTCTCTGTTTAGATTTTGGTGAATCTACAGAAATTCCGCTTCCGATACCCTGCCAAACCAGTTTATTGGATTTTGAATCAATAAGGTCTACAATAATGGCACCTTCATTATAATTGCTTGTCCATGTTCTGTTCATTCCAACACCCCATCCGAAAGGTCCACCCCATCCCCACATTCCGTAAGGAGAAGAAGAATTCACATCAGTGATTTTTTTATGGTTTGCTTTTACGTTGATAATGAGATCTGGATTTTCTCCCGATTGAAGTCCTTTGGTTTGAAGCTGTCTTGAAAGCTCATTCAGAACTCTGTCTTTATCAATATCATTCAGTTTTAGATCATCAATTCTTATTTTATACGTTTTGTAAGAATTGAAATTGGCAGTTTCAGCGTAGTCTGAACGTACCTGAAAAGGGCTACAGGAAGTTAAACCTAATGTAGCGGAAGCCAACAAAATAAAAATATATTTTTTCATTTTATTTATTTTTTTTATCATTTTTAATGAATGTATCAGTCTTTTTATCGTACCCATAAGGACAGTGTCTGCAGCCGCTTTTACAGCAATGACCTCTTTTCAGATGGAATTTTTCTGTAAAAACCTTGTATCCCTGTTCATTATAATAAAAGTCTTCACCTTCTTTGATGTCATAATGGGCCATAAGTTAAATGTAAGTCAAAAAACTTTTTATATTTGTTAGTATGATAATTGTATGCCAAAAGCCATTAAAAAAACTAAAAATTAACGGCATTGCTCTTTTTCCCTTTATCTTCATTAGGAAACCCGAAGATAAGGAAAATAATACACTTATCAATCACGAAAAGATCCATTTACGGCAACAGCTGGAGATGCTGGTCATATTTTTCTACATCTTTTACGTCATCGAATATTATTACTGGTTTTTCAAACTCAAAAACGGTTATAAAGCTTATATGAGAATCTCATTTGAAAGAGAAGCTTACGCGAATGAAAGCAACCTGGATTATTTACAGAAAAGAAAATTCTGGAATTTCAGGAAATATTTAAAAGATAAAAGATAAAAGATAAAAGATAAAAGATAAAAGATAAAAGATCTTGTCGTTAAACAATAATTATGCATTCGGATATCAACATCAATAGGGGCGGGCCTTAGTCAAAACCTGAAAATTTAAACACAAACATCACAAATAATTGCACAAATAACACAAACATTTTGCACAGCATTACAACCCAGCCATCTGTGAAAATCCGTGCCATCTGTGGTTAAAAAAACAGCAAAGAATAATGGCAACACCACAAAAACTCAATAATTAATCTTTTATTATTTTTGTACTCTATAAACTATGAGTAGTCCAAAAAACTAAAATGCTATTACAATTCCCTACAGAACCTATTCCTATTCAGGAAATCCCGATTCATAGAAATGTAAAACTCTTCATTAAGAGAGAAGACCTTATTCATCCTCAGATTTCAGGGAATAAATACTGGAAGCTGTTTTATAATGTCAATCGTTATCTGGAAAGCAATCCTGAAAAGCCTTATATCATTACATTTGGAGGCGCTTTTTCCAATCATATTGCTGCTGTTTCTGCAGTTGGAAACCTTGCGGGAATTCCCACGTTGGGAATCATCAGAGGAGAAGAATTACAGCACAAATGGAGGGATAATCCCACTTTACTTTTTGCCAAAAGAAACGGCATGAACCTGAAATTTGTCACCCGTGAAGAATATCGTCACAAAGAAAAACTTACAGAATTCCTGCAACAGGAGTTTCCGGAGGCCTTAGTAGTTCCGGAGGGAGGAACCAATAAAGAGGCTGTAGAAGGGGTGAAAATGATGCTCAATGAGCAAACCAAAGATTTTGACTATCTTTGCACCGCAGTTGGAACAGGAGGAACCATTGCCGGAATTTCAAAATTCTGTGAAGACAATCAGAAAGTTATAGGATGTAACGTTGTTGATGATGCTTCACTTGAAAATAAAATATTTGAATTAACTTTGAAACGTAATTTTGATCTAATAGATTCATGTTTTGGAGGTTATGGTAAAATAAGTGATGAAAATATCGGTTTTATCAATGATTTCAAAGAGAAATACAATATTCCTCTGGAACCGATTTATACAGGAAAGATGATGCAGAGAGTTTTTGAACTGATAGAAGAAGAGTATTTTCCTGAAGACAGCAGAATATTGTGCTTTCATACTGGTGGATTACAGGGGATTGAGGGAGCTAATCTGCTTTTAGAAAAACAGAATAGAAATTTAATTATATAAGTAAAATTGAAAAACATGAAAAGACTTTTCCTATCCATAAGCCTTTTAGTTTTATCAAAATTTTCTGCCCAAAGCTGGGCAACCGAAGATCAATACATTCAGAAATTTGCTAAATATGCAGTAGAGGAAATGGAAAAATATAAAATTCCGGCTTCTATTACTCTTGCTCAAGGACTTCTTGAAACAGGAGGCGGACAGAGCAGATTGGCACAGGAAGGTAAAAATCACTTCGGAATAAAATGTAAAGAAGACTGGACCGGTAAAACGATGAAACACACGGACGATGCTCCCAATGAATGTTTCCGGGTATATGACGATCCAAGACAGTCTTACGAAGATCATTCTATATTTTTGTCCACCAGAAAATACTACGCCAATCTTTTCAAGCTTGATATGAAAGATTACAGAGCATGGGCTACAGGATTAAAAAAAGCAGGATATGCAACCAATCCCCGTTATGCTTCCATCTTGATCACTAAAATTGAAAAGTATAAGTTATACGAATATGACAACACCAATTCTAATGAAGTGTTGTATGCTGTTCTTAAAATGTACCCGGATCTGAAAGATGACAGAACTTTCATGGCACAATTGGAGCCTTCAAAAGCTACAAAGAAAGCCAAAGAACCGGTGACTGTTGAAGTTCCTTATAAGCAGACTTCTTACGCACAACAGCAAAAAAGAGTGGAAAGAATCAAGACAAAAGCTGAGATTCTAAACTCTATTCTCATCAAAAGTCACCCGAATGACGGGTTGAAATATATTGTAATTCCTGAAGATACCGATATTAGATTCATTGCCAATAAATTCAAGGTCAGTGAAAGCCGTCTGATGAAGTGGAATGAACTGGACAATGAAACCTTGAAGAAAAATGATATTGTCTTTTTGGAGTCTAAAAACTCATCAGGAAATACAGCGACTTACAAAGCTATCTCTGGAGAGGATATGCATGATATCGCTCAGAAATTCGGAATCAAATTACATAAATTATATGCTAAAAACAGAATGGATGAAGGACAACAGCCATCTGCAGGACAGCTGATTTATCTGATTGATAAAAAACCAAGAAACTAATTTAATTTTTTGTTGAGAGTTTATTGTTGACATTTATGCCAACCAGCAACTGTCAACCAACGACAAATATATATGAAGTATCAAAGAAGTTCGGCTTTGTTTGATGAAGCCTACAAATACATTCCGGGAGGGGTAAACTCTCCGGTAAGAGCATTTAAATCAGTGGGAGGAGTTCCTGTATTCATGAAATCGGCAAAAGGTGCTTATCTTACTGATGCCGATGATAATACTTATATTGATTACATCAATTCATGGGGACCAGCTATTCTGGGACACACACATCCTGAAGTATTGGAAGAACTGAAAATCCAGGCTGAAAAAGGTTTCTCTTTCGGGGCTCCTACAGAACTGGAAACTGAAATTGCAAAATTCATTGTTGAAAACGTTCCGAATATCGATCAGATCAGAATGGTTTCTTCAGGAACAGAAGCATGTATGAGTGCTGTAAGACTGGCAAGAGGATATACCAAAAGAGATAAGATCGTAAAATTTGAAGGTTGTTACCATGGGCATTCAGATTCATTTCTGATCAAAGCGGGAAGCGGTGCTGCTACTTTTGGAAATCCAAATTCTCCGGGAGTAACAGAAGGTACTGCTAAAGATACTTTATTAGCCCGTTATAATGATTTTGAACAGGTTCAGGATTTATTCCGTCACAATCCGGGAGAAATTGCTGCGGTAATCATTGAGCCCGTTGCCGGAAATATGGGGTGTGTATTGCCAGAAAATAATTTCCTGCAGAATTTAAGACAAATCTGTGATGAAAACGGAGCTTTACTGATTTTTGATGAGGTAATGACCGGTTTCAGATTAGCATTCGGAGGAGCGCAGGAACTTTTTGATGTAAAAGCTGACTTGGTAACTTATGGAAAAGTAATCGGTGGCGGATTGCCAGTAGGCGCTTTTGCCGGAAGAAACGAAATCATGGATCATCTGGCTCCAAAGGGAGGTGTATATCAGGCTGGAACATTAAGTGGAAATCCATTGGCCATGAGAGCTGGATTAAAAACACTTCAGCTAATTAAAAATGATCCTGAATTTTTTAACAGATTAAGCAAAACAACACAAACTTTGGATCTTGAAATCGGAAAGATTTTAAATGAAAAAGGAATTGCTCATAAGATCAACAGAAAAGGTTCAATGATGTCTGTATTCTTCCATACCAACAGAGTTTCAAACTTTGATGAGGCACAGGAAGCTAATCATTCATTGTTCAATAACTTCTTCCATCAGATGCTTCAGAATGGAGTATATCTGCCACCAAGCGGTTATGAAACGTACTTCATCAGTGATGCGATCAAAGAAAAAGAAATTGATATGACGCTGGAAGCTGTAAGAAAATTTGAATATTCTAATTTATAATAAAAAAATAGACTGCCTTTTAAGACAGTCTATTTTTTTATATCTATAAGTTTATTAAGCAAAACCATAGCAGAATAAACACATCCATCGTCCTTCTTTATTTGCCTCATCGGCATCGAAAATATAAAGCCCTTTACTTTGTATATGTTCTCTTTGGCTAAGTTCATCTCCACCGGAAGCATCTGTAATATAGATGATGGTGCCATCCTGCTCTTTTCCATATAACGTATTCCCTTTTGCTGTAAGTTCTGCACGTGTTAATCTGGGAGGTAATAACCCATCAATGGTTAAAACTTCTTTTTTGGCAGTAACATCAAGAGTTGCTTTTGGAGTTTCGGTGTTGATCCCTGTTTGGGCAAATGCAATAGAAGTTGCACATACTGAAAGAATGCTAATGATTTTTTTCATATATTTTTTCAAAGGTAAATTTAAAATCCAGTCTCTTTTTTATTTATAAATTAATTAAAGAACAGCGTAACAGTATAGGCACATCCATCTTCCTTCTTTGTTGGAAGCTTCCGCATCAAAGATATAAAGTCCTTTACCATCAATATACTCTCTTTGGCTTTGTTGATCACCTCCGGAAGCATCATTAATGTATATTATGGCACCGTCCTGTTCTGTTCCATATAAAGTATTGCCTTTTTCTGTAAGTTCTGCACGTGTCAATCTTGGAGGTAATAAGCCTTCAATTGCTAAAGCATCATTTTTTGAGGTAACATCCAGGGTTGCTTTAGGATTATCAGTATTAATACCTATTTGAGCAGATACAATAGGTGCCGTACCTATTAAAATCAAACTAATTAATTTTTTCATGTTTTTTTTCTTACAAATATAAATTATACAAAAAAAAATATAGTTCGGTTTTTATTACGTGAAATGTATTGAAGGGTATGGTTTATGGTTTAAAAACACATGTATAAAAAGTTATTTTGGTGAGAAGATAATTAATAATGTGTTATTATAGAGATTTTTATTACTATGATGAAAAAGTATAAATTATACAGATTTTGTAATAAACTATACACTTTGATCAGAACACTTCTTTTTAATTTTGTCATAAATAGATTGGAAATGAAGACTTCAGACAATAATATGTCCCGTAAGGATTTTATCAGAAATTCAGCGTTGGCTATGGCAGGTTTAACTTTAATACCGAATATGATGACAGCATCCCCTTTTTTTAATGAGAAGAATATTTCAGCAAAAGGAAAGCTGAGCCTTAAAAATGTTCGTTTGGAAACTGGTTTTGAATATGATGAAGAAGAGGTTTCCGCCACAAAGACAGATCTGTTTTATATAGAAGTTGAAAACGGGAAAATTTCTAAAATAGCCCCTAACCAACCTAACGCAAAGGCTATCGATGCAAAAGGATTACTGATGCTTCCCGCATTTAAAGACATGCACATCCATTTGGATAAAACCTTTTATGGGGATAAATGGCAGGCGGTAAGAAAAAGAACAGGTGGGGTAAAAGGAATGATCGGACTGGAGCAGAAAATGCTTCCCGAAATGCTGAAAAACTCCACATCCAAGGCCGAGAAAATGATTGAATTATTACAATCAAAAGGAACCTCTTTTGCAAGAAGTCACGTGAATATTGAACCTACTTCAAAACTTCAGTCCTTAAAAAATCTACAGAAAGCTTTAGACAATAAAAAGAAAAGTTTCGGAGCAGAATTAGTCGCTTTCCCACAACACGGAGTGTATTATACAGATTCTGTACCTTATCTGGAGGAAGCTGCTAAGATGGATATTGATTTTATCGGTGGAGTAGATCCATTCAACATAGACGGTGATATTGAGAAAGTAATAGACTTTACGGTTCAGTTGGCTTTAGACCATAAAAAAGGAATAGACATCCACCTTCATGAAACCGGAGACTCCGGATTAAAAACAGTGGAGTATCTTATTAAAAAAGTAAATGGAAATCCTTCTTTAAAAGGAAAAACCTATTTGAGCCATTGCTTTATATTGGCAAAATTAGAAGAAAAAAAGCAGGAGGAAATAGCTGAAAAATTGGCTGAAGCAAATATAGGAATCGTTTCCACTATTCCTTTCGGAAGAATGATCATGCCAATTCCGACATTGTATAAGCATAATGTAACAGTACTTACAGGAAATGACAGTATTGTAGATCACTGGAATACTTTCGGAACCGGAAGCGTCCTCCAGAAAGCCAATTTAATGGCTCAACTGTACGGATACTCAACGGAGTTTTTATTATCCAGAAGCTTAAAACTTGCAACAGGAAATATTCTTCCGTTAGATGATAAAGGAACTCAGCAATGGCCTAAAACCGGAGATAAGGCAGATTTCGTACTGCTGAATGCAAGCTGTTCTGCAGAAGTTGTATCTAGAATTTCAAATGTAGAATCTTTGGTACATCAGGGAAATGTAGTTTTTTAAATTGGATTTAAAATGAAGAAAATATTGGTATTTCTTTTAGCATTCGGAAGTCTGAGTGCCTGCCAGGAGAAATCTAGTGATTTTCCAAACGAAGAAATCATGCAGGAAAAAGACATCATTAGTCAGGTAAAGAATAATAATATTTCTGCCGTAAAATCTGCTCTTGAAAACGGAACGGATGTAAATACACGGGACAGAAAAGGACGGTCTTTACTGTTGATTGCAACATTAGAGAAACAAACAGAAATGGCAAAATTGTTGGTTTCCTATAAGGCTGATGTGAATCTTCAGGATGATCAGCTGGACAGTGCATTTTTATACGCCGGAGCAAGCGGACAGACGGAATTGGTTACCTTATACCTGGAAAATGGAGCACGCTTTGACCTGTTCAACCGTTATAACGGAACCGCTTTGATACCAGCCTGCGAACGTGGTCATGTAGAAACTGTGAAAGTTTTGGTTAAAACAAAAGGTTTCCCCATCAATCATGTGAACAAATTAGGATGGACCGCTTTAATGGAAGCGGTAATTCTTGGAAATGGAACTCAGAAATATCAGGAAATTGTGCAAATATTGAAAGATAACGGAGCCAATCTCACGATTCCCGATCATGCAGGCAAAACGCCTTTACAACATGCCGAATCATTAGGATTTAAAGAAATAGCTCTGATCCTGAAATCATAAAAGCAATATTTACAGATTATAAAATCAACTGTATTAAATTTTATCGGAGATAAAATCTTTGCGCTTTAAATACAGCATCATGAACTAAACCTTAGCGCCGTTGCGATTTCCAACACAAGAAAAGTAATAAAACTCAGATATATAATTTAGTTGGTGTTTTAGCCACAGAAGATCCATTTGTTTCTTTTGTGGCTATTTTAATTTTTTCTCCCGTAAATTTTATTAATTTTAGAAGAAATTCAGGTAGCGTGAGTTATCATACAGATCATTTTCCCATTTTAGGAATTCAGGAGTTTAGTGAGAATCAGCTTAGCGGCTGCCATTTGCTGTTTAATGAACTTTACGGAGCCCGCTCCATTGATGACCCCCATAAACATGATTTTTTTATCATCAATCTTTTTGAGCATGGAGTAGGTTCGCACACCATAGATTTTACAGAACATCAGGTAAAGGATTACCAGATTCATCTTGTTTTTCCCGATCAGGTACATCAATGGGTGATTGAAAAAGAAACAGTAGGGTATCAGCTGATGATCAGCAGAGATTGGTTTGAAAGCTTTTTGCCCTCACTGAGGTTTTCAGCTTCTTATTATCAGAATCATCCTGTTATTAATCTTACCCAGGATGTTTTTAAAACATTTTTGTATGAATTTCAGGCAATTCAGAAAGAACTGAATGGTGAAAAGGTATTTTGGGAACTGATCCAGAAGAGAAGTGAGCTGATCGGTTTATTGGTCAGCCAGTCTGTAGAAGGAGTTTTTAAGGATTTTGAAGTTTATAATTCAAACCCTATTATTTCTAAATTTTTACACCTGATTGATGAACACTTCAAAACTGAAAGATCTGTTTCCTTTTATGCTGATAAGTTGAATATCTCAGCGAATTACCTGAATATTGTCTGTAAAAAGAATCTCAATACTTCCGCATCATCCCTTATTCAGGACCGTATTTTACTGGAAGCGAAACGTCTTTTGAAAGTCTCGGAAATGTCTGTGAAAGATATTGTATATGATCTGGGTTTTTATGATCATGCCAGCTTTTCAAAATTCTTTAAAGTGCAGACGGGAATGACGCCCTCTCAGTTCAAGGAATAATTTATACAAAACAAGACATAATTGATACACCGGTTTTGATCAGAAGCTGGTGTAATTTTGTAGGGTTAAAATATTAAATCATGCAATTTCCCTATCAACTAACTGCAAAAGGAAACTACTCCCTTAAAAATGTACGTCTGGAAACAGGTTTTGAATACGAAAATGATGAGGTGACCGGAACAAAGACAGACCTTTTCAGTATAGAAATTGAAGACGGAAAAATTAAATCGGTAAAGACTAATGATTCTGCTTCTGACGCTATTGATGCTAAAGGATATCTGATGCTTCCTGCTTTCAGAGATATGCATATTCATCTTGATAAAACATGGTATGGTCTTCCGTGGCAGGCATTATCTCCAAAAAGAAAAAGCGTAAAGGATATGATAGCCTATGAACAGGAAATCATTCCGGAACTGTTAAAAACTTCAGTAGAGAGAG
Source organism: Chryseobacterium sp. BIGb0232 (assembly GCF_024810195.1). NCBI lineage: Bacteria > Pseudomonadati > Bacteroidota > Flavobacteriia > Flavobacteriales > Weeksellaceae > Chryseobacterium > Chryseobacterium sp. BIGb0232. The sequence goes on along the minus strand of NZ_JANUEH010000001.1, from coordinate 1,016,808 downwards.
CAGAACAGTTAATCAGTCTGTTGCAGCATTATGGAACTCATTTTGCAAGAACGCACTTCAATATTGATCCTACTTCAGGGTTAAAATCACTGGAGAATCTGGAACAGGCGCTTCAAAATAAAAAAGACTCTTTTAAAGCAGAACTTGTAGCTTTCCCGCAACACGGAGTATATTATACAGAATCAGCTCCTTTGATGAAAGAAGCTGCAAAATTAGAAAGCGTTGCTTTTATAGGAGGATTAGACCCATTAAGTATTGACGGAAGTATTGAAAAAGTAATGGACTTCACCGTACAGCTGGCACTGGATCACAACAAAGGAATTGATATTCACCTGCATGAAATAGGAGAGTCCGGAATGAAGACAATCAATTACCTGATTGATAAAGCTATAGAAAATCCTGCGCTTCAAGGAAAAACTTTTGTAAGTCACGCTTTTGCATTGGCTCATCTATCTCCAAAAGAAGCAGAAGAGATCTCTGAAAGACTGGCTGCCGGAAAAGTGGGAATAGCTTCTTCCGTACCATTTAAAAAGACGATAATGCCAATCCCGACTTTGAAAAAACATGGAGTAAATGTTTTGATTGGAAATGATAACGTACAGGATTTCTGGAGTACTTTCGGATCAGGAAGTATGTTACAGAAAGCCAATCTGATTGCTGAACTCTATGGCTATGCAACTGAATTTGCGCTCTCAAGAGCATTACAGTTCGCTACTCAAAGTATTCTTCCTTTGGACGAGAAAGGAAAGCAACAGTGGCCTAATGCCGGTGATAATGCAGCTGTTGTTTTAGCAGCTGCCTCATGTTCAGCAGAAGCCGTTTCCAAGATGTCTAAAATAGAAGCCCTGATGCATGACGGGACTCTGTTCTGGAGAAGTTAAATGATAATGTATATATTTTTTATACACTTGTTTTTTGTGAATCAGCTGTCGGAGATTTTCCGATGGCTGTTTTTTTATTGATATAAAAGTAAAAAGTAAAAAGTAAAAAGTATTGTAGCTAAACAACCATTATCCACGCGGATATCAGCATCAATAGGGGTGGGCTTTAGCTCAGCCAAATAAATATAAAGCATTCCATTGGCTTTAGCCAAAACCTAAGATCAGAAGATTAATAAACTAATCAAAAAACATTATTTTATGTTCACAAAAAGATAAGGTCTATATTTTAAATATGAACATGTCGTAATATTGAAAATTCCTGTAATCGTTATTTTCACATAATTATGTTAAAAAAAGCCTTCGGAAAAACTTCCGAAGGCTTCTTATGAATAAAATCTAACTACTATATTATTTTATAAATTGAAGTTTGTCCATCCCGCATACCAAGTATCACTAAGGTCTGCTACAGCGCCTTTGTAAGCTACTTTTTGGAACCAGTTACTTACTTTAGTATTGGTAAATTTAGCTCCGGACAATAGTGGAGATCCTGAAGCAGGAGCAAAGTTCGGAGTAGTTCCGCCAGGTGCCCATGCGTTAGTAAGTTTTACATCAGCTGTAGAACCTAAGATCGAATTTCCACCATTATTAAACCACGTTGTAAGAAGTTCAATTGAATAAGTGGTAGGAGAAGAAGGTCCGAATTTCAGAGGAGTTGTATTTCCTGCTAAAACATTGTTTTCAAAGAATAATCTATTTCCTGTAATATTAAGATCTGTTGCAGTTCCTTTAGTAGCATCAATAAATAGACCTACAGGATATCCTGTGAATACAGAATTGAATACAGAAATAGATGAGTTTCTTCTGATCTGTAATGCATTTTGGAATAATGCATTGATTTGACCAGGGGCAGCAGAGTTGATTGGCCCGATAATCGTCATGTTAGAGAATGTAGCAGACGTCTGAGGTGCAGTTACAGAACCATTAGCATCATTATCAGATTCAAATGCGTTAGATCCTGAAACGTCAGCTACCTGGGAATCCCTTACGGCAATACCGAACTGTACATTTCCTGAATAACCGTTATCAGTATCGAAATCATCATCAAGACCTTTGTAAGCAATAAGGTGAGAACAGTTTACCGTTCCTCCGAACCATTCGAAACTGTCATCATTAGCATAAGCAACCTCCACATAATCTACAAGAGTTCCGTTACCTACCCCTCCAAATGTGATCCCATTGATCTCTTTATCTGGTAAGAATGCATACCCTGCATATTCTACTCTTACATATTGTAATACACCACTGTTGTCAGCTGCATTATTTCCTCCGTAAAGTCCAAGGCCATCAGCATCATTGATACCTCCTTCCATTTCTCCAACACCGTTTTGTCCTTTAAATGTAGCATTGGTAGGTGCATTTCCTAAGATAACAAGACCTGCCCAGTCACCTCTTTTTGGACTAGGTTTTTCTGAAGTAAAGATAATTGGATTGGTAGCCGTTCCTTTAGCCATGATTTTACTTCCTCTCGTAATGATTAAAGCTCCGTTTTTATCAGCTTCACCTACGATTTTTGTACCAGGTTCGATTGTTAAAGTCGCTCCCTTAGTTACATATACTAAACCTCTTAGTTTATAAATTTTATTAGCCTTAAGAGTAAGATCAGAAGTGATTTTTCCTGTAAGAATTAGGTTTTCAGAATCTCCTCCGTTTCCGTTACCTCCATTTTGAACGATGGTTGGTCCATCTTCTTCTATATTTCTACATGCAGTAGTTGACACTAAAGCACCAAGCATTAAAGAATATAAAACGAACTTTTTCATATTGTAAGAATTAAATTATTTTTATTAGATTATTTTGAATGAATTATTAAAAGCTGTACCCTAGTGTTAAACTGAAGTTGGTACCTGTTAATCGATCTATGGCAAGAGCGTCAGTAGTATCATACTTTTTGTTATTGTTTAGATCATGATAGAATTTAGCACGACGGTTCAGGATATCAGAAACATTTAGCTTGATTTCTCCTTTTTTGTTCCAGATCTTCTTAGCAACCTGGAAGTCTAAAAGTGGTCTCGGAGCTTCCCAGATTGGCGGAACCTGATCGTTTCCTACATAAAGGATTCTTCTTCCGATCATGTTGAATAGTACAGTAGAAGACCATCCTGACTTCTCAGCATCATACTGAAGACTTAAGTTGATGGTGTAAGGAGACTGTCCCTGCATGGGTCTGTCAATTCTGGTAGCCTCATCTGTTACTTTGTTTTTAATATAAGCGAAGTTACCACCCAACGTGAAGTCTTTAAGAGTGCTTACAAAATCCAGTTTTTTTCTGAATTCCAATTCAACTCCGTAAGCATCAGCCTTGTCTACATTCAGATAGTTGAAGGTATTACTTGTTCCTACCCCCGATTGGTTGAAGTACAATTCAATCGGTTTTTTGAAGTTTTTATAGAAAGCTGCCACGGAAAGGATCTCTCCATTTCTTGGATAGAATTCCCAACGTAGGTCGGCACTTGTAATTTTAGTTCTTTCAATATCCTTGCTTCCGATTACAGTAGCTCCCAGATCAAAATCATAATAAGCTAAAGGAGAAACCTCTCTGAACTCAGGTCTTACTACAGTCTGTGAACCGGCAAGACGGATATTCATTTTAGGATTCACTTTGAAAGTTAAGTTAAGCGCTGGTAAGAAATCTGTAACACGTGTATTTACAAAACGGTCATCGCTTCTTTTGGTACTACCTACCAGCTGATCAAAGTTTTCAACTCTTAATCCCCAAACAGCTCTTAACCAAGGTGTAAAGTTGTTGTCAAACTGTAGATATCCTGCGTTAAGGATTGTGTTGGCAATATATCGGTATTGGTTTCCGGCAATTTCATCAAATGTAAATCTACCGTCAGTACCGAAGTTTTCAGAATTAAAGATCGTCTCAAAAGGTTGGGAAAGTAATCCTTGGTTGTATTTTTCAAGCCTTACAGAGAATGGCCTTGAGTTATAGATTCTGTCTTTTACCTGGAATAAATATCCTCCCTTAATGGTTTGCTTCTGACCGAATAAAGTAAATGATTTAGAGACATCACCCCCTGCATTATACAGGTAATCACTCAATGTAGAATAGAAAACACTTCCTGATTTCTGGGAAAGACCATTCGAGATCAAGGCCAGGTAAGGACTTCCATCCATATTCGTGTATTGGTTATACTGCAAACGCTGTAGCAAAGGAATATACTGATCCAGAATCCCGAAGCTTCCGTACCAGTTTACGGTAAGACCACCAAGAGCATCTATTTTGTGAGTTCCGGTAAGAGTTGAATTATAGAAAATAGTTTCTTTAAATCCAATTTCCCTTGCCTGGATATTGGTTCCGTTGATAGGATCAAATTCAAAATCTTTTCCTGATCTGAAAGACATGTGGTTCACCGTATTATTGGTGATGATGTTCTTTAAAGTAATTTTATTGTTGCTGTTAAACTTCAGCGCTAGATTCAACATCCCGCCAAGAATAACATCGTTGGTATATTTTTCAGTATAGTAATCGAAGTTTGTATTTGCAATTTCGTCGTTGATGGTGAAGAAACGGTTGTTGGTTACAGTTCTTCTTTTATTGTTACTGTAGTTTAAAACTGCAATAACCCCTAAGTCTTTTCCGAAAACCTTTGTATTGAAACCTCCATCCAATTGTAAGCTTACGTTTTCAGGATAACCTATCGTATTGTATCCTAGATTTTTAGTAAATCCTTTACCAATATCTGTTTTTTGACCTTCACTCAGAATACTGAACGCATTCTTTGCAGGCATATTGGTAGGTAATTTTCTGTAACCATCATCAATTCCTACAAAGTCCCATTTTCCTCCTTTCTGCATAAAGAACTCATGGTTCATGGTAATGTTGTTACCTCCCACACCCACTTGTGCATTGAAGAAGTCTTTATTAGGAATGTCTTTAGTGTTTACCTGAATCAGTCCGCCTCCCCATTCACCGGTATATTCAGGAATAAAGGTTTTATTGATAACAAGGGTTTCGATAACATTGGCAGGGAAAAGGTCAAAAGAGAAAGTCTTTCTGTCCGGTTCCGTACTGGATAGCTGAATACCGTTTAGCATGGCCTGGTTATAACGGTCAGATAATCCTCTTACGACTATATATTTTCCATCAAATAAACTTACCCCTGAAACTCTTTTCAGAACTTCACCGGTGTTTCTGTCCGGACTTCTTTTAATTGCTTCAATACCAATAACCTGAGAAACTACACCTGCATTTTTCTGTAATCCGATGGTAGAGGCAATCGTTTCTTTTCTTGCATTAGATTTAATGACAACCCCCTCAATTTCTTTCTCTTTAGCAGTTGGTTTTTCCAAAACAATATCAAGATGAGTGTTTCCGTCATTTTTTACGATAACTTCACTGATCTCCTTTTTATTGTACCCGTTAGAGCTTACCGTTATTATATAGTTGGCACCAGGGGATAAATTGATAGAATAGTATCCGGAAAGGTCTGTGACTACTTCCTGGTCATTAACCTTTACTTTTACACCTTCTATAGGAGTGTTGTCCTTCTCATCCAATACCCTACCTTCAAGAATTTGGCTCTGTGCAAAAGCATAGCCAGCAGAAAACAAGGCAAGTAGCATAATGCTCTTGTGGAGTTGTTTTTTCATTTTACTTCTTTTACTTCTTTTTCAAGGGCAAAATAAAGGCTAAGTTTTTAGGAAAAGTTTAGGATAATCTTAATTAATTGTGAAGTTTGTATTAATGAATTATAAGTTGTTTACGTTATTGATCTTTGTTTTTTTAATGGTTTTATTTTATTTGTTTTATAGAAAATGTTTCGTATATTTGATTTTAATTCATTTATTTATTCTTTTTATTATTGATTTTTTAATTGCTGTGAAAATATTCGCTTTTTAATAATTAGTTAACATTGGGAGGATAGATGAAATCAATGAAAATAGTTACTTTTGTGGGAATTCTTAAACTAGAAGATGAGCAAAAAAATTCTTTTAATAGACGACGAACTGGACATTTTAGAGATTCTGTCTTACAACCTGGAAAAGGAAGGATATGAAATCCATACTGCTACCAATGGTAATGAGGGAATAGAAAAAGCAAAGGAAATAATTCCTGATCTTATTCTACTGGATGTAATGATGCCAGAAAAAGATGGTATTGAAACTTGTCAGGAACTTCGTAAAGTGAAAGAACTCCAAAAGACACTTATTGTTTTCCTTTCCGCAAGAAGCGAAGAGTTTTCCCAGTTAGCAGGCTTCCAGGCAGGCGCTAATGATTACGTTGTAAAACTGATCAAACCGAAAATTCTTATCTCTAAAGTAAACGCTTTATTACAATTGACTTCGCAGGTTTCTGACAACGCCAAGCTGATTGAGATCGGTGATCTTGTTATTGATAAAGATAATTTCAGAGTTTCTAAAAGTGGACAGCAGTTTCTTCTTCCTAAAAAAGAATTTGATCTACTGTATCTTTTGGCTTCCAACACTGAAAAAGTTTTCAAAAGAGAAGAAATTCTTGAAAAAGTTTGGGGTAATGATGTTATTGTAGGAGAAAGAACCATTGATGTTCACATCAGAAGGCTGAGAGAAAAACTGGGCATCAATACCATTCAGACATTAAAAGGAATTGGATATAAACTGATCGTTTAATCCTTTAAAAACCTTATCTTTACGTTCAATCCTTAAAACTTTGTAAAATTGAAATTTTACAGGCTTACACTCGTTGCCTCCTGTCTGCTGACATTGGTAATGCTTTTTCTGGTGGTCGTTTTCGATTCACTTAAAGATATCTATTATGAGACCCCTTTATTCAAAACGGGTCTTTTAATCTGTGTAGTTCTTATCTTTATTATCAACTGTGTGGTATTGGAACTTCTTTTCAACTATTACGGAAGAAAACAGGTAAAAGGACTTTCCGGAATCCTACCACAGGAAATGGTTCATGATAACGATGAGAATATTACCATCAAAGAATTGGGAGAAAGATTTTCAGATCTCAATCAGCAGAGAGCCACAGAAATAGATATGATGAAAGAAATGGAAAGCTACCGTAAAGAATATATCGGTAATGTTTCCCATGAACTTAAAACTCCTTTATTTTCCATTCAGGGCTATGTGGAAACCTTAAGAGACGGTGGTGTAGATAATCTGACCATCCGTGATAAATATCTTGAAAGGATTGATAAGTCTGTAGAAAGACTGATTGCCATCGTTACAGACCTTGATATGATCAACAGGCTTGAAGCAGGGGAGATTAATCTTACCGTTTCAAAATTTGATGTTAACCTTCTGATCAGGGAGATTTTTGATCTTCTTGACCTTGAAGCCGAAAAACGGAATACCACATTACAGATCCAGACCCTGCATCCACAGATTTTTGTAGAAGCAGATAAACAGAAAATTTCTCAGGTCTTTATCAATCTGATATCAAATGCAATTCACTATGCCAACAGACAGGAAGCAAAAGTGATCGTTAAAACGAGTGTTTTAAAGAATAAAGTACTTATTGAAGTGATCGATAACGGGATGGGAATCAAATCTGAAATTCTTCCAAGAATCTTCGAACGTTTCTATCGTGTAGAAACCAGCCGAAGCCGAAGAGAAGGTGGTTCCGGATTAGGACTTGCCATTGTAAAGCACATCCTTGAGGCTCACAATGAAAACATTACTGTAGAAAGTGTTTACCTCGAAGGAACGAAATTCAGTTTTATGCTTGAAAAAAGTAAATAATTCCGTCAAAATGTAAGGAAAAAAAATATTTTAAAAAATCCTGAAATATTTTTTTGTCACATGTCATTTATTATATATTTGCACCAGAGATTTATCATAATTATAAAGGCAAAAAAGTAATTTAAGAAACTGATATGGTTTACAAAATCCGCGTAATATTAGATGCGAAAGAGGATATTTTCCGTGATATTGAAGTTAAGGGAAAACAAACGTTATGGAACTTACATTTAGGAATTAAAAGTGCATTCAGTCTGCAGGGAGAAGAACTTTCTACTTTTAATCTGTTAGAAGAAGACGGAACGATCGTAAAAGGTGTCCCATTGGAAGATATGAGCGATGATGGTGATGGTGAGATTATGTCAGACGTATACATTGATGAAGCTTTTGAAAACAAAGGGGATAAAGCACAATTCCAGTATGGGCTTCTTGATCTTTGGGAATTCTTCTGTGAGCTTATAGAAATCATTGATGAGACAAAAGGAGTAAACTACCCGATTACGGTATACAGATTTGGAAATGTTCCATTAAAAGCTCCTAGTAAAAATGGAAATGGAGGAGGTTCCAGAAAGAAATCAGCAATGCCTTTGGCAGATGATGAGTTTGGTTTCGAAGATGACTTCGGAGGCGGCGGAAATTTTGCCGATGAAGACGACAGCTATGATGATGAGGAGGAAGAAGACTACAACGATGACATCTTTGATGACGAAGATGATAGCGATGACGAAAGATAAGATGTAGACATAGAAATATTGCCCCGGATTAAACAATCCGGGGCTTTTTAATAGAAATAAAAGAAATTTATAACATTTCATTTTTAAAGAATTACAGATCAGACAGAAAGTTTGAAGTTGATTCCTCATCTTCTCTCTAAAAATAATTTAGAACAGATTAAAAACTTTGTGCCAAATTTCAACCATTAATGGGACTGCTTTATTTCCCAACCTTTATAATCATATTCAGATAAAGGAAAATTTACCATAAGTCAATTGCTTTTTAATCTGTATTATTTCAAAAAGGACGTCTGTAATTTTCCCTTTTAGCCCCCTTCCCTGAAAAACAATCCTTACTTTTGTTAAAAATAGATTAATGAAGAAATTAATTTTATTAGCTGTAATTGGTCTGGGAATTGTTTCCTGTACCACTCAAAAAAATACCGGGAAGATGACAGAACTGCCAAAAGAATGGAAACATACTACAAATATCTACGAAGTAAATATCAGACAATATACTCAGGAAGGGACTTTTAAAGCATTTGCAAAAGAAATGCCCCGACTGAAAGCGATGGGAGTAAGAACTCTCTGGTTTATGCCCATTACCCCGATTGCTCAGCAAAATAAAAAAGGAAGCTTGGGAAGCCCTTATGCAGCAGCAGATTACACCTCCATCAATCCGGAATTCGGGACAATGGAAGATTTCAAAGCTATAGTGAATGAAGCGCACAGACTGGGATTCAAAGTGATCATTGACTGGGTAGGCAATCACACAGGCTGGGATCATGTATGGACGAAGACTCACCCTGAATTTTATCTGAAAGATTCCGATGGGAAATTCCATATTGCTTCCGGAATGGATGATATCATTGAACTGGATTATAAAAATCAGGAAATGCGTCAGGCTATGATTGATGCCATGAAATTCTGGGTAACGGAAACGGATATCGACGGTTTCAGATGCGATCTGGCTTCATGGGTGGAAGTAGATTTCTGGCAACAGGCACGTCCGGAAGTAGAGAAAGTAAAACCTCTTTTCTGGCTGGGGGAATTTGATGAATTGGAAAGTCCTGAGTATGGAAAAGTTTTTGATGCAAGCTATTCCTGGAAATGGATGCACAAATCTGCAGATTACTACAAAAAAAACGAGCCGCTTCAGGAGCTGAAGGATTTATTGGTGCAATATTCCAATATCGGAGATAACTCAATGAGAGCCTGGTTTACGGCTAATCATGATGAAAATTCGTGGAACGGGACAGAATATGAAAAATATGCAGTAATTGCAAAACCGATGGCTGTATTTTCAGCTACATGGAACGGAGTTCCGTTATTATATTCAGGTCAGGAACTTCCCAATATGAAAAGACTTGAGTTTTTTGAGAAAGATCCGATTAAATGGACTAAGACTTATCAGGTTGCTGATTTTTATAAAACATTATTGGATTTAAAAGCTTTCAACCCTGCTTTGAGAGGAGGAGATCCGAATGTGAGCACTTATCTCCTGAATACAACGGCTAATGACAAAATATTAGCATACGTAAGAAAAAATGGAAAAGATGAAGTACTGGTTGTTTTAAACATGTCGAAAGAACCTGTCAACTTTACCATTGAAGATGGAAATATTTCAGGAACATTCAGAAGCGTATTCGAAAAAACAAAAAGGAATTTCGATGAAGGAAAAGACTTCAGTTTTAAAGTTTCAGACTATGCCGTATTTGAAAAGTAACCATTTATGTTACTGAAATTTAGGATGAAACTATAAACTTTAATCGCCATTTTAGAACGGTACAACTTCCCCCTTTTCTGGAGAGGTATCAGCATCTATGATTTTGACGGGTGGTTTTTCCACTCTCAATAAAAGCAGTATTACAATGAACAAAGAGGAAATCATAAACATGGCTAAAACCAAATTAGCAGACAAAATCCAGTATTTCGAAAACCTTATCGCAGAAACCCGCGCTTCCAACAATGATACTAAAAGCTCTATGGGAGATAAGTACGAAACGGGCAGGGAAATGCTTCAGCAGGAAATCAATAACCTGCAGCGTCAGCTTAATGAAGTCTTGAATCAACAGGCTATTTTACAAAAGATTACATCAGACCCTTCCGAAAAAGTTCAGAATGGTGCTTTGGTAAAAACCGATAAGGGATTATTCTATATTGCTGCTTCAATGGGAGAGTTTCTTTGTGATAACAAGAAAATTATGACGGTATCTGCAGAATCTCCTTTAGTAAAAGCAATGTTTGGCAAGAAAATGGGAGAGACATTTACCATCAACAATATCAATCAGAATATTGAGAATATCTGGTAAATCAATCTTTAAAATATTATGAAATTTAAAAATTTACTTCCCTTTGTTTTTCTCTTGGGCAGCTTAGCAAGCAATGCACAGGTTCGTGCCTCAGTTTCCGGGAGAACATATGATTTGGAAACAGTAAAACTTACTGTAGATGGTTTTGTGGTTACCCTTAATGCAGACGGGTTAATCTCCGATTTCAATGCTCCTGACCTCAACGGGAAAGTTGAATATTACGAGGATGCTATTTTTGACAAGATCAAATATGGTAAACTGAAGAGTATAGGCGGTATTAAAATAGACTATTGGAATGATTCCGCATTTACCAGAGAAAAAGCCGGTAAAATAAAGAGTATAGGAAATATCGCTGTGGATTATTGGGATGACACTGCATTTACCAGAGAAAAAGCTGGTAAAGTAAAGAAAATAGGAAATCTTAATGTAGATTACTGGGGAGATGATATCATGGATAACAGCAGGTTGGGAAAACTGAAAACAATAGGTGATATTTCTATAGATTACGGAACTAAAGATATTATCGATGAAAGTAAGTTTAAAAAGCTTGTGAAATTTGGCCCGGTAAAACTGGATTATTCGAATGATAAGTTTATTGATAAAAATAGATACGGACAGCTGAAATCAATCAACGGAAACAGTGAGAAAATTAGTGTAACAGTATTATAATTCTATCAAAAAGAATAAAATATTTTAATATTCCGTAGGTGACAGATATACAACTGTTTAATAGAAAACGGATATACCTATTATAAAAAGCATTCATACAATGGGTGCTTTTTTTGATGCTTTTTTACTAAATTTGGGGCATAAAATTCCTTTCAAAATGCAAAACTACCTGGATCTTTTACAGCATATTTTAGACAACGGAACCGATAAAACTGACAGAACAGGCACTGGAACAAGAAGTGTGTTTGGTTATCAGCTAAGATATGATCTGTCAAAAGGGTTTCCTTTGGTGACCACCAAAAAAGTGCATTTGAAATCCATTATCTACGAATTGCTTTGGTTTCTGAAAGGAGATACCAATATCAAATATCTTAAAGATAACGGAGTAAGTATCTGGGATGAATGGGCAGATGAAAATGGTGACCTTGGCCCTGTTTACGGGGCACAATGGAGAAGCTGGAATGGAGCAGACGGAAAAATAGTGGATCAGATCACGGAAGTAATCGACCAAATCAAAAAGAATCCGGACTCCAGAAGGCTTATCGTTTCTGCATGGAATGTGGCAGAGATCCCGAATATGGCGCTGGCACCTTGCCATGCATTATTTCAGTTTTATGTAGCAGACGGTAAATTGTCATTACAGCTTTATCAGAGAAGTGCAGATGTTTTTCTTGGAGTTCCTTTCAATATTGCCAGTTATGCACTGTTACTGATGATGGTAGCACAGGTTTGTGATCTTGAAGTGGGAGATTACGTACATAGTTTTGGGGATGTTCATATTTATAACAACCATTTTGAACAGGTAAACAGACAGCTTTCAAGAGAAACAAAATCTCTTCCGACCATGAAGCTGAATCCGGAGGTGAAAAATATTTTTGATTTCGATTTTGAAGATTTTACCTTAGAAAACTATGATCCACATCCGGGAATTAAAGCTCCTGTAGCTATTTAATATGACCGGATTTCCTGATTGTCTTTTGTAATTGGCAGATTTCTGTTATTTTTGAAGTTTGTGAGAATCTATTGCTCATCACAGATTTTGAAAAATATTATGGAAAAAAAATTAAACAATCGTTATCTGATATTGTTGAATATCCTGATCATTGTTTACAATCTTTATATATGGCTGTCCATTTTTATAGAAAAGGTAATCGTAGCAGATGACTTAAAAGAGGCGTACAATTCGAAATATATTTCGAAACCTTATGTAAGCTATATTTATTCCTATCTGGATTCTTCCAATATGGCAGCAAGGCCGGTATCCGGATTCGTGACAGGAACTTTGGTTTTTCTTTCACAGTATAATGACTCCGTTTATCTTTTAGGAATACTGTTTTTTCCGCTTTCTTTAATTGCTTTATACTGGGTGATACAAAAAATTCTGTCAAAAGAATTGGCAAGCCTGATTACCTTATTGTATTCATGTTCTCTGATTGGTACGAGCATTCAGTTTTCTCCAATCATGCTGAACTCAAATCTGGCAACCCTGTTCTTTTCTCTAAGCATTTATTACACATATGTTCGTAAAAATATTCTCTGGAGTGCTCTGTTTTTTATACTGTCCATATTAAGTTATGAGATTTTCCTGCCGCTTATTCTTTTAAACTTGTTTCTTATCAAAGAAAATAAAAAACGGGTTATATTCCTGCTGTTGACACTTGGTACAATTGTTTTTTTCAGGAAAGTAATTCAGCCGGAGATATTTGCTCACTCATATCAAAGAGATGAGGTTGGGAAAATCTTCGAATTGAAAAGAGTCATGCAGGTAACTGTTTTAACTGCAAAGTTATTTTTCAAAGATATCTTTGTCGGGATTTATAAAGGGATATTAAATCTTAGAAACCTTTATATTATAGAAGTATTGTTAGCTTTGATCATGTCTTCTATAGTTTATAAGATATTTTCCGCTTATGATTTTAAAAGCAAATTAAAAGACATTAAAAATATAGGATTAATTTCTTTGATTTCAATTGTTCTTGCAGTAAGTGTTTACTATGTTTCCTCCTATATTCCTACGCTTTTTGGGTTTGATAACCGAAGTCTTGGAGCTATTAGACTCTTTTATACCATCTTTATCATTTCGGGAATCATTTACCTGTCCTTTAAATTTAAGCTGGGCAATAAAACTGTCAGCACTCTTTTTGCTGTCTTGACTTTCATTCTTGTTATAACCAATATCAGTGTGAAAAATGCCTGGATCTACGCCAGTCGGTTCAATAATACCATGTTTCATCAGCTGAGTGTAGCTCTTAAAGCAGATCATATCGAAAGTGGAGTAGTCTGTCTGAGATATGATATGTTCACGGAACTCAAGACTAATCCGCATTTTATCCTTAGAGAACCTATTTTCTATAACAATTGGGAATGCCGGATGCTGTCTGAAATAAATGGGATTGATGCTAAAAAAGTCAAGGTTTTTAATGCAGACAGACAAACGAAATGTGAGATGGTGTTTCTGTATAAAGACGGAAAAATTATCAGAGAGAGGTAATGTATTGAGTAAGGAAGCCTGAGGCTGGAAGCTGGAAGTTATTGCAACCTTAATATGACTGTTGTTTTATTTTTGAATATTGTTTACTGATCATTCTGAATGAAACGGAGCGAAATGAAGATTCTATCCTATTGATGTTTATAATATACCTCAACATATCTTAGAAAGCCTGTAGGTCATCTCCGGTTGGTTAGTACCCTCCATCTTCCGTCTTCCATCTTCCATCCTTCCTCTTTCCCACAAAAATCACCTTTAAAAAAGCGCCAACAGACCTATTCTTTCTAAAATAAGTTTTAAATTTGAAAGAACTTGATATTAACCCTTTAACAAAAGGAATAATTATAAACCAATCACAAGATCATGAAGTATTTAAAAATAAATATTGAAGAAAATGCCGATCCTGAAGTACTAAAAAATATTGTACTTCAATTGAAAGGGGTTGCTTCAGCCGAAATCGTTGATGACGAAAATCCGGAAAGTGAACTGAAAAAAGCTTTTGCCAAAACAAAAGAGCAGTTGAAAACAGGAGATTACGAAACTTTAGTCAATGATATTTTCGATATTATCATAAAAAAATAACTCTAAAATTATAAAGTAGACAGATGAGAAAGGCCATATTATCGATTGCGATACTCGGAATCTTTTTTTCCGCCAACGTATCAGCACAGACCGAAACTTCAGGAAGAGAAAGTGTGTACAGAGCTACCCACACCAAGGTAACAGAACTGAAACACACCAAACTGAAGGTAAACTTCGATTATCAGAAAGAACAGATGAATGGAGAAGAATGGTTAACGGCCTCTCCCTATTTCTACCCTACCAATGAGCTGATTCTTGATGCAAAAGCAATGTTGATCCATGAAGTAGCCCTTGATAATAATGGTAAAAAATCTCCTCTAAAATATGAATATAAAGACGATGTTCTGAAAATCACACTGGATAAAACTTACCAGAAAAATCAGGACTATACAGTTTACATCAAATATACATCCCGTCCAAATGAAGTGAAACAACAGGGAAGTATGGCGATCAATGATGCGAAAGGGCTTTATTTCATCAATGCCCAGGGAACAGATTCTGATCTCCCGACTCAGATCTGGACGCAGGGAGAAACAGAATCATCCTCTGCATGGTTCCCAACCATCGATAAATCCAATCAGAAAACAACTCAGGAAATCTATATGACAGTTCCTGATAAGTATGTGACGCTTTCCAATGGTCTCCTGAAAGATTCTCAAAAAGAATCCAATGGCCTTAGAACCGATCATTGGGTAATGGATAAAAGGCATTCGACTTATCTTTTCTTTATGGGAGTAGGAGAATATGCTATTGTTAAAGACAAATGGAAGAATATTCCGGTAGATTACTATATCGAGAAAGAATACGAACCTTATGCGAAACAGATCTATGGAAACACTCCTGAAATGATCGAGTTTTTTTCTAAAAAGTTAAATTATGATTATCCATGGGCAAAATATGCACAGATTTCCGGTAGAAATTATGTGAGCGGAGCGATGGAAAATACAACAGCAACCCTTCATGGAAGTGATATTCTTCAAAAGCCTGGACAGCTGATTGATGAAAATACATGGGAAGATACCATTGCCCATGAATTGTTTCATCATTGGTTTGGGGACCTCGTAACAGCAGAAAGCTGGAGCAACCTTACCGTAAATGAATCTTTCGCCAATTATTCCGAATACCTTTGGAATGAATATAAATATGGAAAAGATCAGGCAGATTATCACCTGATGAAGGACGTGAATATGTACCTTCATAATCCTAATGATTTTAAGAAAAACCTGGTAAGATTCAATTATGATTCCCGTGAAGATGTCTTTGATCTGGTTACCTACCAAAAAGGAGGAGGAATTTTGAATATGCTGCGAAACTATTTAGGTGATGATGCTTTTTTTGCAGGTATGAATGATTACCTGAAGACTTATGAATATCAGAATGCAGAAGCACATCAGCTGAGACTTTCCTTTGAAAAAGTTTCCGGAAAAGACCTGAACTGGTTTTTCAATCAATGGTATTTCGGAAGCGGAAATCCGAAGGTTAATTACTCATTTACCTTTGAGCCTGTGAAAAAACAGGTGTCGGTGATCATTAATCAGACCCAGGATCAGATGTTTGAATTTCCTCTGGCTATTGATGTCTATGACAATGGAAAACCGAAGAGATATAATGTATGGGTAAATGCAGACGCAAAGAATACATTCAATTTTGATGTTTCTAAAGCTCCAGACTTAGTGAATATCAATGCTGATGGAATTTTGTTGGCAGATATTACCGATACAAAAACTCCGGAACAGAATCTGTTGCAGTTTACAAACTCCAAAGAATTTAAAAGCAGATATACAGCTTTAACGGGAATCAAAGATCAGGTAGGAAAGAATCCTGCAGCAACAAAATTATTGGCAGTAGCGCTGAAAGACCCGTTTTTCAGAATAAGAATGAAAGCTTTGGAATTAGTGGATCTTACCAATCCTGAACAAATGAAAGTATTAGGAGCTGATGTTGAAAAACTGGCTTCCAGTGATCCTAAAACCCTGACACAGGCGGCTGCTATTGCTGCTTTGGCAAAAACAAAAGATAAAAAATACCTTCCGCTTTTTGAAAAAGGAGTGGGTGCTGTTTCCAATGCTGTGAAAGGAAGTTCATTAGGAGGTGTGCTTGCTGTAGACCCGTCAAAAGCCAATTCATTAGCAGATAAAATCAATCTGGATGGAGCTTCAGATGAGTTACAGGCACAGTTGCTTCCAATTATTGTAAAGAATAAGGTGACTTCCCAAATGTCGAAAATTGCTCCACTGGCAGCATTTTATCCGTTTATCAAATTCCAGAATCCGGAATTGGGTAAATCGGCAGAAGAAGGGTTCAACTGGATCATGACCTCTGATAATCTAAAAGCTACCGAGAGTATAACTAAGATTTTAGGATACGCTAAAAATCAGATGGGAGATAATCCACAGGCTAAAATGATGGTGGTGCAAATGCTGAAAGATGGTTTAAGTAAAAAAATGGAATTGCTGAAACAGAATCCACAAAATGCTGCAAGTATCAATAAACAGATCGATGCTCTGAATAAGGCCATTGAAAATTATAAATAAAATGTAAAGCCGGCAAAATTTGCCGGCTTTCTTATTAATGGATATACAATTTCCAAAGACTTTTATGTATAGAACCCTGTTACAATCGAACTGAGTCGGTAAAAAATAATGGGTTTTTACGGAATCTATCTGATTTGCACTGATTTTTAACAATAGTATAAAAATCAGGTGTTTTTGCTGTTGTTTTTTGCGGTATCTTTCATAAATTCGTTTAAAATTTAAAGAAATATGAGTTTTGGAATTGAAGCAGCAAGCTATTATGTACCTTCTTTGTATTTGGAAATTAAAGATTTAGCCGAAAAAAGAGGTATAGAGCCGGCGAAATTGGAGAAGGGGTTAGGACTTCATAAAATGGGATTGCCTGATGTACATGAAGACGCTGCAACTTTTGCGGCTGAGGCCTTATTAAGATTAATTCAGGATTATACGATTAATCCTAAAGAGATATCAAGAATTTATCTGGGAACAGAAAGTGCTTTAGATGCTGCAAAACCAACAGCATCTTATGCCATGCAAATGGTTGAAAAAGTATTGGAAGAATCATTGGGGGAAAGAGTTTTCAGAAACTGTGATGTAGTAGATATGACTTTTGCATGTGTAGGTGGAGTAGATGCCTTACATAACGCATTGGATTTTGTAAGAGTAAATCCCGATAAAAAAGCTGTAGTCATTGCCAGTGATTATGCAAAATATGAATTAGCCTCTTCAGGAGAATATACACAGGGTGGCGGAGCAGTTGCATTACTGATTTCTGCAAAACCTGATCTTCTTGAAATAGAAAATAACTGGGGAGTAGCTACAGAAAGTGTTTTCGATTTCTTCAAACCAAGAAGACAGTATAACAAAGAAGATTTGAACGGAGCTCCGGAAATGTATCCTGATAAGATTGAAGTCTTTACTGACGAACCTGTTTTTGATGGACAGTATTCTAACCAGTGTTATCAGGATAGAATAAGAGAGGCTTATCAGCATTATAAAGAGATTACAGGTAAAGAAAAACCTTATGAAGACTGGAAGTATCTTGTTTTTCATCTTCCTTATGCTTTCCATGGTAAAAGAGTATTTACCGAAATCTACAGTCTTGAAAACGGAATTTCGTATCAAACGCCGGATGAGCAGAAAGCGGTTGCTAAATCTGAAAATTATATGCAGCTGATTAATTCAGCTATTGAAAAGACTCAAAGAGCTTCTTCAGAAATTGGAAATATGTATACGGCTTCTATTTTTATGGCGTTACTTTCCGGTTTGCAGACTTCCTTTAATGAGAATGAAGACCTGTCTGGAAAAGAGATAGGATTCTTCGGATATGGAAGTGGTTCCAAGTCAAAAGTATTTGCAGGTAAAATCTCTCCCAACTGGAAAACAGTGGTGGAGAAATGGAATTTATTCAAAAATCTGAATAATAGAAGAGCTGTTGATTTTGAGACCTATGAAAAGCTTCACAAAAAGCGATTAAGTCAATCTGTAAATCCCGATTACAAAGGATTTGGCCTTGTTTCTATAGAAACTGAAAATCCTGTTTTAATTGGGGCAAGATATTACCATTGTCAGAATTAAAAATAAATATTTAAGTTATTAAAAGCATTCTAATTTTTAGAATGTTTTTTTTTTTGTCTTTATTGGTTGATTTATCTGTTTATTTTTTATTATTTCATCTGTTTTATTGGTAAAATGTGATTTTAAATTTACATATTGTTCATTTAAAATCACATTTTAATATAAATTTTTCACTCGTTTCCTAGATTTTATATAATGTGTTGAAATTTTTAACGATTATTAAAATTTATCTAATATTATTTTTTTTAAAAATTCTTTAACTTTTTTTTAACAAAATACAGGTAAGTATTTTGTTGTTTTTTGTAGAAGCGAAATTAATACGTTATAACCTATTGTTTTACAGTTGTTTATTGGTTTGAATTTTTTGTTTTTATTAACAAATTTACTTCAGAAAAAAATGTTAAATATGAATGTGAAACTAAATGTATTAAGTGCTGGTGTGCTGTTTTTTATAGGACAGGGGATTTCAGCACAAAAAGTAAAGAAAGATACAGCAGCATCAAATGAGATTGATGAAGTTGTAGTAGTGGGCTATCGGAGCACTACAAAAAAGACAGCAGTTACTTCAGTTGCTACGGTTGATAGTAAGACAATTGAAAATAGACCCAACTCCAATGTTTTAAATATTGTTCAGGGGCAACTTGCTGGTGTAAATGTTACTGCAAGTACTGGTCAACCAGGAGCAAAGCCAACGGTTATTATCAGAGGGGTAGGGACATACAACGGTAATACTGACCCGTTATACGTTATCGATGGCTTTCCATCAAATAGTGATAATTTTAGATCAATTAACCCGAATGATATTGAAACATTTTCTGTTTTGAAAGACGCTTCAGCAATTGCTCAATATGGCTCTAGGGGGTCTAATGGGGTAATTATGATTACTACTAAGAAAGGAGGCTATAATGAAAAAATGCGCATTAGATATAGTACGCAGTTTGGTGTTTCTATGTTACAAGATCCTAAATATAATTATGCTAGCTCCAAAGAATTGTTGGCTATACAGAAGGGATATGGTATAGGTTTAGGGGCTAAAATGAGTGCTGAACAAATTGCCAATTATAATATAGATACTAATTGGAGGAAGGTTTTCTTTAGGCCAGCTGTTACTCAAAGCCATGATTTATCAATAGAATCTGGTGGGAAGAATATTAGCTCATATACTTCTGTAGGTTATTTGAATCAAGACGGTATCCTAAGAACTACGGGATTGAAGAGATTTACTGTAAGAAATAATATTAATGGAAAAAGTTCCAATGACCGGTTCAAATATTCTTTGGTGACAGGTGTTGGATTTTCCATGAACAATGAGGCCATTTTAGATGGTGGTGTTATTAATAGAAATTATGTATTAGGTGCTTATCAATCTGCACCGTATTTATCACCCAGCCTATACCAAAGTGGAAAGCAATTATTCGATTTGTATCAAAAAGATGGTACTTTATTATACACACCATTAATGTTGATGGATAAATTGGTGAATTATAATAATCTAACAGAAGAACTAAGGCTAGATATGGCTTCCAATTTGTCATATAAAATAACAAATGATTTAACAGCAAGAATAAGAACTTCAGGACAATTTCTGAATACAAGATTTACTCAGGCAGAATATCCGCTTTCTTTTAATGCGTTTTTATTTAAAGGAGCTCAGGAGTTTTCAGGATTTGAAGATGTCAATCAAAGAAGAGAGTTTTTATTTAATAATTTATGGCAATTAGACTATTCAAAGACTATAGATAAACATAGTTTTTCTTTAAGTGGATATGCGGAATATAATTATTCACAATGGGATGCCACTAATTTTAGACAACGAGGCCTAGATCCAAAAACTTTTGTCCCTGGGGCAGGATCCGGATATATTGCAGATACTCCTGATAATGATTTTTATGTACCACAAACAGCCGTATTTAAATTAAAACTAAACATGATCTCATACTTCGGATCATTTACCTATGATTTTAATAAAAAATATGGAATAGAAGGTTTTATTAGGAGAGATGGGACAAGCAGATTTGCTAACGACAGGCAATGGGGAACTTTTTGGTCAGTTGGAGGTCGATGGAATTTAGATCAAGAAGCTTTTATGCAGAATGTAAAGTTTGTAGATATTTTCAAATTAAGGGGATCTTATGGTACTCAAGGAAATCAAAGGATTGTTGATGCTGATTCAAATACGAGTATACCGAGTGTTTATGCTGGATTAAATCCACCACGCTTTACCAATATTTATTCTGTTACCAATAATACTTATAATGGAAATCAAGGATATGCAATTACTTTTGGTGATAGTAACTTGAGATGGGAAACAACTAAACAATACAATATAGGAGTAGATTTTGAACTTTTCAAAAGAAGATTGAGAGGTTCTTTTGATTATTATAACAAAAAGACGACTGAGTTATATATGCCTGATCCGTCAGCTCCTGTATTGGGAACTCTAAGTGTTGTAAGGAATACGGATGCTTCAATTGTTAATAAAGGTATCGAAGTGAGTTTGGCTTATGATATATTAAAAAATAAAGAAAAAGATATTTCATTAACTTTTAGAATTAATGGATCAATAAATACTCAAAAAATAGATGGTATTAAAAGTGGTGGAGGCCGAATTTCTGAAGGGGCAGTACCTCAATATATCACAGCAAATGGCGGGTTATTAAGAGAGCCTTTTGTATATAAGTATTTAGGTGTAAATCCAGCTAACGGAAATTTATTGTTCGAAGATATTAATGGTAATTCCACTGAAAATCCAACTGTGGCAGACAGAAGGTTGTATGGGAAAAATAATTTACCAAAATATCAGGGAGGTTTTGGACTAGATTTTAATTATAGCAACTTCTTTGCATCCACTACATTTACTTTTGTTGCTAGAGTTGTGCGCTATGATTATGATCTGTCAAGCTTATATAATCCCAATAACTTAGCTAATTTTACGGTAGAAAAAGATCTTCAGAATGCATGGACAATGACTAATGTCAATACAGATGTACCTTCATTAAAGGCTTCAAATTTAGGACTTCAAGGACATTCTGATCGATTTTTGAAAGATGCATCCTATCTTAGAATGAGAAATGTTCAGATTGGATATAGATTACCTCAAAGATTTTTGAAAGACACCTTTATAAATAATCTATCTGTTACTTTACAGGCAGAAAACTTATTTACTATTTCAAAATGGAAAGGTTTTGATCCAGAAAGTCCTAGAAATAGTGATCAGCAAAAATATCCGACACCTAGAATTGTGACTTTAGGTTTTGATATTAAATTCTAATTAATGAATATTAAAATAATTACAATGAAAAAAATATTTATATATATAACATTTGTGTCTGGGTTATTACTAACTTCTTGTGATAGTGATTTATTAACACCTTTTACTCCTGGTTCTTTAACAGAAGAATCTGCAATTACTCAATCTTCAGATTTGCAAAAATTAATGAATTCCACATATAATATCCTTTCAAATAGATCTGAAGTTGTATTTTCCTCGGTATTTACAGATGAAGTAGGAATTGGATATGCGAATGGTGGACAAGGACTTTCAACAGAATATATTTTCTTGTTGATTCCTTCGTCAGAGATTCCTGCTAATATTTGGGTAGATACTTATTCTGCTTTAGCAAGAGCAAATAGAGTTATTCAATATGCAGATAAAATAGTAACAACAACTCCAACTGATGCAGTATTGATTTCCAGATTAAAAGCTGAGGCTTTGACAATAAGAGCGTATGGACATTTGAAAATATTATCCTATTATTCACCTAACCTAAAAGATGATAATGCTTTGGCTGGTATTCTAGCCAATAAAGTGTTTTCTTTTGAAGAAAAGGAAAATCCAAGAGTAACAAATGGGGTGTTTTATGCGCAGATTCAGAAAGACTTAGATGATGCTCTTTCAATTTATAATGGACTTAGTAATTATACTGCTGATAATAAGCTTGCTAATAAAAATTTTGCAAAAGGATTGAAAGCAAGAGCGTATGCTTATAAAGGAGATTATATAAATGCTGAAAAATGGGCAGATGAAGTAATAAATACTTCACAAATAACATTGGCTAATCCAACAGATTACCGTAAAATATTTTTTACCGATAATGAACCTGCTAATAAAGAAGTAATTTTTAGATTAAAAAGAACTCCTCAGCAAAATACTCAATTAACAAATTTACATAATGGTTGGTGTTCTGTTGCTCCTAATGTAGATGGATCTCCTTTTTATGAAGTAAGCAGGTCTTTATTTAATATACTTAATCAAAGACCAACAGATGTTCGAAGAAGTGTCATTGTAGCTCCATCATCAGTTATTGATCCTAATTATGCTACTTCAAGTGATTATAGAAATACAGATAAGCTGATTATTCAAAAACACGGTGGTACAGAAAAAGGAAATACAACATCGGCCGTAACTAGTACAAATGGTTTTAATAATGATTATAAAATAATGAGAATATCCGAAATGTATCTTATTAAAGCTGAGGCAAGAGCAAATGCCGGAGATCTAGCAGGAGTAGGATCTGTATTAAAATCTATATTAGATGAGAGGTTTGGTGCAGTACAAACAGCTCCTGTATACTCAAATATAATGGCTGCATGGGCTGATATATTGAAAGAACGAAGATTGGAATTAGCTTATGAAGGGCATCGTTATATAGATCTAAAAAGACTCGCAGTATTAGCTAATGTCACAATAGACAGAGACCCTGCTGATTATTTATCTAGTTCTTCAAATTTTCCAGCTGCAAATCCTGTAAATCTACCAAATAGCAGTTATAAATTTGCTTTACCCATTCCTCAGGATGAATTGAATGCAAATCCTGGAATTAAGCAAAATATCGGATATTAAATATAGATAACAGATTTTTAATTTTATTTTCACGGAGACTGCCTTTTTAGGTGGTCTTCCTGATTTTTATCAGGTTGTTATTTATGTTTTTTCGCTGAAAAGTATTCGCCTTTTTGCTTATTTAACGAAAAAATGAATATGGTTTATTTTTTTCATTTTATGTTTTAAATTAATTTGAATATCCGTTTATTTGCCTAATCCTGTGATATTAGCAATAATGAGCCTTTCAAATAGTCTATCACCAAAATATCTTCGATTCAGCTTATAAATAAACTCGTTTAAGTATAATTGAAGATACTTCTTTTTTATTTTATGATACTTCCCAAGTAGGTTTCTTTTTGCATTGCTGATGGCTATATGTACCCATTTCAAGGTTTCTTGCGTCGTTTCTTTTGAACTGTTTTCCATCACGTGAAGCTCCACAAAATCAGAAATACCTACATAAGAACCACTTTTATCCGTGAGAACAATGCTTTGGTTATCAATAGATTCCTTAATGGGTTCATTGATTTCTTCCGAATCGTGACCTTGTAAAACCTTAGCTTTGAAGTAGCGGACTTGCTTTTCCTTTTTGCCTGTTTCTATATTTTCTAAAGGTATGCTTTGCGCCATCATAGCAACGTTTTGCTTACCAACTGCTCCTTTTACACGAATTCCTTTTTCTTTTTCAATTTCCGAAGATTCTATCGTAAAATAGGCTTCGTCAAATTCTATCATTCCTTCTAATGTATACTGCGAATCGCGGTTTCCCATCGCTTTTCGGAGTTCGTGAACCATTGCCCAAACCGGTTCATATCTTTTTAAGCCCAATTGTTTCTGAATCTCTTTGCTGGAAAATCCTTTCTTCGTTATACTCATTAGAAACATCGTTTTATACCAAATTAAAAATGACAGATTAGAATTTTCCATAATCGTTCCTTTTCTCAAAGAAGTTCTGTACTTACAAGATTTACACTCATAGCTCTATTTATCTTTCTTCCAATAATGACTGCTATGACTACATTTTCGGCAAGTTATTCCTATTAAATCACGCTGATTCCTAAAGTGATCTCTACAATCTTCTTCAGTTCCAAAATGGGTGGTAAAACTAAATAAATTCATATCTCATGTATTTCAATAACAAAAAGTTACAAAAATATAGGTGAAATTACAGATATTCAATTTTAAATTATTAAAAGCATTCTAATTTTTAGAATGCTTTGTCTTTATTGGTTGATTTATCTGTTTATTTTTTATTATTTTATCTGTTTTATTGGTAAAATGTAATTTTAAATTTACATATTTTTCATTTAAAATTACATTTTAATATAAATTTTTCATTCATTTTCTAGATTTTATATAATGTGTTGAAATTTTTAACGATTATTAAAATTTATCTAATATTATTTTTTTTAAAAATTCTTTAACTTTTTTTTAACAAAATACAGGTAAGTATTTTGTTATTTTTTTATAAAAACGAAATTAATACGTTATAATCTACTGTTTTATAGCTATTTATTAGTTTGGATTTTTTGTTTTTATTAACAAATTTACTTCAGAAAAAAATGTTAATATGAATGTGAAATTAAATGTATTAAGTGCTGGTGTGCTGTTTTTTATAGGACAGGGGATTTCAGCACAAAAAGTAAAAAAGGATACCATTTCCACAAAGGAAATTGATGAAGTCCTCGTAGTAGGATATGGTACTCAGAAGAAAAAAGAAATTACAGGTGCTGTGACTTCTATTAAAGCTGCTGATGTTGCCACTATAGCTGCTCCAAGTTTTGAACAGCAGTTGGCAGGTAAAGCTGCGGGGGTTCAAATTACAAGTACTACAGGAGTATTGGGAGAGGCTCCTAGAGTAAGGATTAGAGGAGTGGCATCCATAAATTCAGGAACATCACCTCTATATATTGTCGATGGTATTCCGATTTTTTCAGGAGATATTGGAGGGCAAACCTCAACAAATGGATTGGGTGACATTAACCCAAATGATATTGAATCTTTCGAGGTTTTAAAAGATGGGGCTTCGACAGCAATTTATGGCTCAAGAGCTGCCAATGGAGTAATTTTGATCACTACTAAAAAAGGAAAAGGAGGACGATTAAGCCTGAATTTCAGTAACTATGCAGGGTATGCAATGCCAGTAGGTTTGTATAAATTGCTTCAGACTCCAGAGTTTATAGCAATTTCAAATGAAAAAAGATCAAATGCAGGGCAGTCTGCTATTGCTGTGGGAACAGAGTATAATACAGATTGGCAAAAAGCGGTTTTGCGATCAGCTGCCTTTCAGACGGATAATCTGTTGTCTGCCTCGGGTTCATTTGGAAAATCCAGTTACTATACTTCTATAGGATATACAAAGCAGGAAGGAGTTGCGATGCCTAACGAAATGACAAGATTTTCTACCCGGGCAAATATAGATCATCAAGCTTTTGATTGGTTAAAAATCGGAACGAATCTCAGTTTTACAAAAACAGACTATGTGGGTTTAAATACAGGGTCTTCTTCACTTTCTGGTAATGTTTATAATGCAATTAAACAGTTGCCTAATACTCCGATTTATAACCCAAATCATCCGACAGGATACAATATTGATTTTCAAGATCCCCGGATAGTAGGAAGATGGCAGAACTTATTGCAGGCAGGAGATAATATTACCAACATTATGTATGTGCTTGATAATAATAAATTGCAATCCGGTGTAAATAGATTGATTGGGTCTGTATATGCGGATGTAAGACTGTATCCTTTTTTGAATTATAGAATTCAGGTGAGTGCTGACCAGTCTCAAACCAAAGGTTTTTATTATTACAACCCATTACATGGTGATGGGCAGGGAGGAAATGGTGAAATCAGAAATGATTTTTCAGATTATCTAAGAAATAATATCCAAAATATTTTGACATTTAATAAAACATTTGCAGAAAAGCATAATGTTACCTTAGTATTGGTAAACGAATATCAAAAACAGAAACTTCAAAGTTTTTATGGTGGCGGAAAAGATTTATCTAATACTTTTTTTAACAATGGAGTTATTTCAGGTTCTATGGGAACTCCACAATCAGGAGGAGGAATAACCGAACAAGGTATATTGTCATATGCAGCGAGGTTTAACTACAATTATGCTGGTAAATACTTTTTACAGGCATCTGTTAGAAGGGATGGATTGTCTTCTTTGCCGTCGAAAAATAAATGGGGGAACTTTCCAGGAGTGTCTGCAGGTTGGACTGTTAGTAAAGAAAACTTTATGCAAGGTGTTAGTGATGTAATATCTGATCTTAAGCTAAGAGCTTCTTATGCCAAAGTTGGAAATACTGATATTGGTAATTATCCATATTTAGGGTTATTTAGTAATTTGAAATATGCAAATTATAATGGCTTGGCATATTCACAGATTGGGAATGATGAATTACGATGGGAGACAAGTAAAAAAATTGACTATGGGGTAGATTTAGCATTGTTTAGAAATAAATTGAGATTAACTTTTGATTATTTTGAAAACAAGATTTCAGATATGATTTTGGATGCTCCTTTAGCACTGTCGCTTGGGGTACCTAATAATAGTATTTCTAAAAATATTGGAGATATGCAGAATAAAGGGCTGGAATTTTCTGTAGACTACAGTGTGATTAATACACAAAATTTTGGATTAGATGTCAATGCAAATGTTACGTTTATGAAAAATAAAGTGTTGACTCTTGCAAATAATAATGCAGATATTTTCTCAAGTGCTAATAATATTATCCGGGCCGGTGAATCTTTGAGATCTATTTACGGATTTGAGTACTGGGGAGTAAATGCAGCTAATGGGAATCCTGTATATTACAAAGCAGATGGGAGTTTGGTTCAGGGACTTGTGGGGAAGGGGGCTTATGCTGTATTTAATCCTTCTAATCCTGATGATGTGTCGAAAGCGGCTAATTTAAGTGCATTAACGGATAGAAAGGTGTTGGGCAGCTCTTTGCCAAAGTATTTCGGAGGGTTTAGTTTTAAATTTAGATTCTATGATTTCGATTTGGGTACAACTATTCGATTTAGTGGAGGTAATAAAATATTTAATGCTACCAGAAGAGATTTAATGACATTGAATTTCAATAATAACTCAACTGAAATTTTGGGAAGATGGCAGAGTCCTTCAAATCCAGGAGATGGAATGACTCCGAAATTATTTTTTGCAGATAATACCCTTAGTAATTCTACAAGTAATGCTTCGTCAAGATTTTTGGAAGATGCTAGTTTTATTAAGTTTGATGTGATTAGTTTAGGATATAATTTTCCAAAGGAGGCCCTTAAGGCTATTGGTGTGAGAAGTTTGAGGATTTATTTTCAGGCTCAAAATGCTTTTATCATTACTAAATATAAAGGATTAGACCCAGAAATGGAATCTGCTGGTGTAGATTTTAATGGGACACCTCGTCAGAGAGTATTTAGTATGGGGCTTAATGTTTCATTATAAATTAAGATAACAATGAGAAAAAATAATATAATAAAAAAAGGAGTGTCAATTTTATCGATATCGTTATTAATGGCAATAATGAACTCTTGTTCAGATAGAGAAACCTTAGACTTGCAGCCGTACAATAATGTAGATGAGAATTTAGCTTTTTCAACAGCAGGGAATGTTGATCTTTCTATAATGGGGGTTTATAATGCTGCACAAAATGGAATTTATAAAACGAGCCCTGATGCTCTGAATACTCCTAGAGGATATGTGTTTGGTGCAGCTTATATAGAGCAGAATGATATGCGTGGAGAAGATATGGTGAATACGGCAACTTTTTACCAACTGACATATACGGCAACTTATGATGGTGGTTCACCTAATAATGTCCATTATTGGATGAATGCTTATGGACTGATTAATAAAGCAAATATCGCAATAGAAGGTCTGAGAAAGGCCGGGAGTAGTGGTGTGATTACAGGAGAAGTTCGTGATAATTATTTGGGCGAGATGTATTTTTTACGAGCGTTGGCTCACTTAGAGTTGTTAAAGCATTTCTCCAGACCCTATAATTTTACGTCTGGTGCAACTCATCCGGGAATACCTTATCGGGTGACAGCTATTACTAGCCCCAGTACAATTGATGAAGCTCTTAAAGTAGGTAGAGGGACAGTAGCGGAAACATATTCAAAGATTCTTGCTGATTTAGATATGGCAGAAACCTTGACGGGAAGTAGTAGTACAAGGGCTGGCAATATCAAGATTACCAGAGCAACTAAAGAAGCTGCTATTGCATTGAAAGTTAGAGCTTACTTAAATATGAGAGATTGGTCAAAAGTCCTTACCGAGGGAGCGAAGTTAAATTCGGTTTATTCCCTTACTGCTTCTCCTAGTCAACCATTTATATTGGCAAGTAATTATAATAATTCAGAATCTATTTTTTCTATTGAAAATTCTGCTAATACAAATCCGGGGACTAATGCGGGACTAGCATCTATGTATAATAATAGATCATTAGTGTGTATTAGTCCTATCATCTGGAGAAATCCTAGATGGTTAGCTGATGATAAAAGAAGAGAAGAAACGACAATGGTAAGAACCGCTTCTACAGGAGTTAAATTTGTCAATAAGTATAAAGATGTTACTAATTTATCAGATGGAGCTCCAATTATAAGGTATGCTGAAATACTTTTATCTATGGCGGAAGCTAATGCCAGGCTAGGTAATGCAGCAACGGCAATTACTCAGCTTAATCAAGTGAGAAACAGATCATTGGCTACTCCGGCTACTCAGGAATATACACTGGCTTCGTTTACTGATGCTACTTCTTTGGTAGATGCTATTATAACAGAAAGAAGAATTGAGTTTTTAGGAGAAGGGATGAGATGGGGAGATATCCACAGGTTACTATATGATGATTTAGTACCTACTCCTGGTATTCCTGCTAAAATGGCAAACGGTATGCCTGCAGGATCTGCTTTTGCGTTGGGAACTTCATACACAGGACCGTTGGGTGTTGCTATGGTTCCCAAAACAGATTTCAGGATTTTATGGCCACTTCCAAATGATGAAGTGGTGAATAATCCCACTCTTGCTGCGCAACAAAATCCAGGTTGGTAAAAAATGAATTCTAAGATCGGTTTAAAGGAAAAAAGTATAATTTATTTTGTGAAAAATATAATATAAATGGCAAAAATAAAGTCAGAAAACATTTTCAAAAGTATGCTGATTTAAACTGATTTTTAGAGATCATATATTAACAGATTTTTAATTTTATTTTCACGGAGACTACCTTTTTAGGTGGTCTTCCTGATTTTTATCAGGTTGTTTTTTATGTTTTTTCGCTGAAAAGTATTCGACTTTTTGCTTATTTTAACGAAAAAATGAATATGATTTATTTTATTTTTTTCGTTTATATAATTAATTATGGTTTATTTTTTTCATTTTATGTTTTAAATTAATGTACATTAATTTTTATTTCATTTTTCTTTAAAATTCCATTAATATTCAAAATGCTTTGGCATTCTTTAAAATTTAAAATATAATTAAACTTTTTATTCATCATTTTTTAGAGTTATTTGAGAATAATTCTTATCTGGCGGGCGGTTTTCAGCTTTTAATAAATTGATGTTATTAATATTTATTAACATATTTGTTCCCTTGAATATATTAAAATCTGTTAATATGAATGTGAAGTTGAATGTATTAAGTGCTGGAGCTTTGTTTTTTTTAGGACAAGCTGCCTATGCACAAAAAACTAAGAATGATTCTATCCTGAAAGAGAATAAGATCGATGAGGTAGTCGTTACGGGATATCAGAAGAAGAAAGCAGATCAAATTACCCAGGCTCAGGCCGTTGTAAGTGGTGATGCTATCAGAAGAAACTCTCCTACAACATCTATCGGAAATTCATTACAGGGTAGAGCTTCAGGGGTTTATGTACAAAGTGCTACCGGACAGCCTGGTTCTGTTGCTACAATCATGGTAAGAGGAGTTGCCGGTGTTGGTGGTTCTTCTGAACCTACTTATGTAGTGAATGGTATGTATATGAATGCTAGACAGTTCAGTGCAATTAATCCTGCTGATGTAGAGTCTATTTCCGTTCTTAAGGATGCTGCTGCTACAGCTCAGTATGGTGCAAGAGGGGCTAATGGGGTAGTTGTAGTAACAACTAAAGCCGGAAAAGCTGGAAAAACTCATTATTCATTCGAAAGTAAATTTGGTTTCAGTGAAAAACTGAAAGATAACAACTTTAAGATGATGAACTCCAGAGAGTTAATGAACTTCCAAAATGAATTAGGATATCTTAACGTAGAAATAAGACCTCAAAAGGAAATTGATGCTCTTGCTGCTTATGATCATGATTGGCAAAAAAGCTTATTGAGACCATCAAGCATTCAATCTTATTTGTTCAGTGCACAGGGAGGATCCAGAGAAAGTACATTCTACTATTCATTGGGATATGATTCTGATAATGGTATTCTTAAAGATGTAGACGGACTTAAGAGATATACAGGTAACTTCGGGTTTACTAATAAACTGAGTGAGAAGCTGAATGTAGGAATCAACGTGGGTGTTCAGTATCAGGTTACACAAAACATCAGAGACAGAAACAATACGCAGAACCCATTCGCAGCGATGTATAAATATGCTCCTTATGAGCCGGTTTATAATCCAGACGGAAGCTACAACCAAAAAATGAGAGCGGGTTCAAATACTGTGGAGCAAATCCGTAACAACAGAGTAGAAGACCAGAGATTAAGAATCCCTG
Organism: Chryseobacterium sp. BIGb0232; assembly: GCF_024810195.1. Taxonomy (NCBI): domain Bacteria; kingdom Pseudomonadati; phylum Bacteroidota; class Flavobacteriia; order Flavobacteriales; family Weeksellaceae; genus Chryseobacterium; species Chryseobacterium sp. BIGb0232. The sequence goes on along the minus strand of NZ_JANUEH010000001.1, from coordinate 985,803 downwards.
CAACTTTATTTGCAGAATATAAAGTGATAGACGGATTGAAATTCAAAACAAATTTCAATGGACTTTTCGACTGGTTCATGTCTACTTCATGGATGAAAAAAGGATCTAACCTGGATTTAACTACAAATAAAATCCCTACGGGTTCATTAAGTAAGAATTCATTCTATGGATTTAACTATACATGGAATAACTCATTAAACTATAAGAAATCATTTGGGAAACATAATTTTGATTTCTTAGGATTTATCGAATATAATGATAACTTCAACGAAACATTAGCGGCAAGTGCTTATGGATTAAAATCTACTACACTTAGCGTTCCGTCTATTACTACTCCTTCCGACAGAAATACATTTACCGGAGCTAAGATCAGAAATACCCTTTTCAGTTTAGCAGGTATGGTAAACTATGATTATGAAGGCAGATATTTACTAACAGGGTCTTTAAGAAGAGATGCTTCTTCAAGATTCGGAGCTAACAACAAGAGCGGGATCTTCTGGTCAACAAGTGCTGCCTGGAACATCGCAAAAGAAGATTTCATGAAAGGTGGTTTCTTCAACGACTTGAAACTTAGAGCTTCTTATGGTACAACAGGAAATGATGGTTCATTATCTGATTACTATAACGTAGCAAATGTTGGTTTCGATTTATACGGAAATGGTGCATCTTTATTCCCTGGAACATACAACAAAGATGAAAAAGTTTACATCATTGGTAACCCTAACCTAAAATGGGAATCGAATGCCGTAACAAATGCTGGGGTTGATTTCTCAATGTGGAAAAGAAGAATCCGTGGTTCCGTGGAGATCTACCAAAACAAGAGAAAAGACTTTGTACAGTTAGTACCTTTAGATAAACAGGAAGGTGCATATTATCAGTATATCAATGCTGGAGATATGTCACAAAAAGGTCTAGAAGCTGAATTAAGCGTAGATGTAATGAGAAAGAAAGATTTCCAATGGACCGTACGTGCTAACATTTCTTTCCAAAAAGCAACGCTTGATAAATTATCAGACGGACAAACTGAAAGAAACCTTGGAACGACTTACCTTAAGGTAGGAGAAGCTCCATATGTGTTCTATAATGTTAGATTCGCAGGAGTAAACGCAGCAAACGGAAACGCTCAATATTACGATAAAGCCGGAAAAATTACTGAAACATATAGTGCTTCCGATGCAGTTCCAATTACAGATAAAACTCCTTTCCCAAAAAGCTTCGGAGGTTTCGGAACTACAATTCAATATAAAGGATTTGACTTTAGTGCAGATTTCACATACAAGTTAGGTGGATATACATATAACAATATGTACGCTGCTGCTGTAGACCAGAGTTTGGCTAAAGGAGGTAGAAACATGGCGCAGTCTGCTGCTGACATGTGGAGAAGTCCACAAAATCCAGGTGTATTCCAAAGAGTAGACACTAATGGTATGCGTGATTCTGATCAGTGGATTGAAAAATCAGATTACTTAAGATTAAGATCCCTTACATTAGGATATACATTTGATAAAGCAGTTCTGGGAGAAGATTCTCCAGTGAGTAAGCTAAGAATGTATGTACAGGGACAGAATTTATTTACAGTAACTAACTTCCACGGTGAGCCAGAAGTTTCTATTGGATCTGGAGAGTCTACGGCACTATTCGTTCCTGGATCATTTAACCTTTATACTTATCCTACTGTAAGAACGATCATGGTGGGAATGCAATTAGAATTTTAATATTGAATAGCTTTATGAAAAAGAATATAATAACAATAAGTTTAGCTGCGTTGACCATTTTTGTATCGTTAACGTCTTGTGAAAGAAATTTGGACCAGATCTCGTCTGTGAATGAAGCGGAAGAGCAGGCAATGACCAGACCAGAATCATTCAGACAAGCTTTAGATGGAGCTTATACAGCATTTAAAACTACAGGATATTATACAAGTGATACAGGTAATCAGCTTATTATGGGAGACCTTACTACTGATAACCTTATTATTACAAATTCAGGAAGAAACTCTAACGCTGCAGCTTCCAACTTTGAATTCTCATCAGATAATTCACAGACAACAGGTTTGTTTAGTGCTGCATACGCAGTAGTCAGCAGAGCTAACTTTGTTATGTCTTATCTTAATAACGGAGTCGTAACAGGTGCAGCAAAAGATAATGTAGAAGCAGAAGCCAGAGCCATCAGAGCTGCAGCTCATTTTGATATTTTAAGAGCATATTCTGTAATTCCAACACAAAATTCACCAGCGGTAAACCAGTATGGAATTTATTATTCTGAATCTTATAATCCGTTAAATAATAGTTCATCCAGAAATCTTACAGTAGATCAGGGATACCAGAAAGTAATTGATGACTTATTAATTGCTGCTGATAAAATTACACAGAACGATGCTGATAAAGGAAGATTCAGTAAAGCGGCTGTGTACGGATTATTATCAAGAGTATATCTTTATAAAGGAGATTATACGAATACTGTAAAATATGGTAAATTGGCATTAGGACTTTCTCCAAGTGTGACAACATTAGATAACTTTAACAGAATCTGGAAGGAAAACGAAGGATTGGCTAAGATTACTGATGGAGTTCTATTCCAGATTTCAAACGCAGCACCTGAGCGTAATACAGTAGGAGTTGCTTACAACCAGTTAATTGATGGTCAATACAGATCAGAATTTGTTGCAGATTATGATTTCTTCAACTCTTTTGCTGCTAATGACGTGAGAAAAACTGTTTATTTTACTCCAGCTACATACAACAAAAAAGTATATAACCACATTACAAAATATGCTGGTAATGGTGGACCGGTAAACATCGTTCCAGTTAAATACCTAAGAACTGCTGAAGTATTATTAAACGTAGCAGAAGCTTCTTTCAGAGAAGGGGATCAGGTAACAGCCCTTACTTTGCTAAATCAACTGAGAAAAGAAAGATATACTTCATTCACTCCTGGAGCAGAAGCAGGACAGCCTCTATTGGATGCTATTCTTAAAGAAAGAAGACTAGAACTTGCTTTTGAAAATGACAGATGGTATACATTGAAAAGATTAGGTCTTTCTGTTCAGAGATCAGGTAAAGGAGATGTTGCTGATGGTACCGGGTCAAAAGCAATCAAGCAGACTCTTGCAGCAGGCAGCGATCTTTGGCAATGGCCAATTCCTGTAACAGCAATTCAGGCTAACCCGAACATTCAACAGAATGACAAATATTAAGAATTAATGTTTTTGATATAAATAGGAAGAGCTTCATGAAAATGGAGCTCTTTTTTTATTTGAACTTTGATATGAGAATCGTTAAGTATTTTAGAGCATGAATCCCATGCCTGGTATCTATAAATTCTTTATACAGATTTATTCCCGGATAATCATCCTGTTCTGATAGTTCTTCGGAGTTATACCCTCTAGTTGCTTAAAAACCCGGGTAAAATAATTGGTATCCGAAAATCCTGTTTGATAGGCTGTTTCCTTGATACTGTTTTGGGTATCAAGCAATTCTTTAGCTTTACTTATTCTTTCCTGCAGAATAAAATCATTAGGAGAAGTTCCCAATTCATCTTTGAACATCTTGAAGAAGTTCGATTTGCTTACATAAGCAAGTTTGGCAATACTTTCAATAGACAGTTTCTGATGAAGATTTCTTTTAATATAATCTACAGCAAATCCAATTCTTGATTTATTTTTTACAATATTTCTCTCCACTATACTTCTTGCCTGTGTCTGCATAAGCCTTATGAGAAGTTCTTTCAGGGCGAAATCTGCCATGATATCCTTTTGAGAGTTATCATCCATAGCAATTCTCATAATGTTGTTGGTGGCAGAAGCCAGTGCCTGATTATTAAAAAGAAAATATTCATCCAGTTGAATATTCCATTGTGAGGTTTCATCTACTTTAGGAAGATTATAGTTTAAATAATTGAGAGAATCTTCAATAAAATCAGGATTTAGGCTTAAAGAAATACATTGTGTAGGAGTTTCATCAGCCTCAGGAAAATCAATGACCATAGTTTCTCCCGGAGCCACAAGAATGCTTTCACCCGGGAAATAATCAAAATAATTGGTTTTATTATCCAGTTTCATATGTTTCTTGCCTCTCAGCATAGCCGTAAATGCGATGTTTTCAAAATGAAGTTTCACTCCAAAGGCTGCCTTATGCGTTTCATAGATACTGAACTCGCAATTGTTTAGAGTGAACTTTGTCTGGTTTTCAACAAGACTCAATAGCTGGTTTTCCTTGCGTAATTCAGGAGTATTTAATAAAATCTTACTATTGTTATTCATTTCTAAATATTTTAACGAAGGCGGTAAATCAAATATAGGGAATTTGGGTCAACGTTACAGTTAATAAAATAATAAAATTGAATTCTGTACTATTCTGCACTTTTTTTGTACGATTGTGCTATAGGTTTTTCACGTATCCGTGTAATTTGGCAGTATCGAAAATTAAAATAAATACTGATATGAGCACTCTTACAGAACCAAGATCAACAACTCTATTACAACGCCCTGAGTTTAAAAGCAGATATGATAATTATATTGGCGGGAAATTTACCCCACCCGTTAAAGGACAATATTTTGATGTTGTTTCACCCGTAGATGGTAAGAATTTTACTCAGGTGGCTCACTCTTCTAAAGAAGATCTGGAGCTTGCTGTAGATGCTGCAGAAAAGGCATTTCAGACCTGGAAACATACCTCGTCTACAGAAAGAAGTATTATTCTTAATAAAATAGCAGACAGAATAGAGCAGAATTTAGAATATCTTGCCACAGTAGAAACCATTGATAACGGGAAGGCAGTCAGAGAGACATTAGCAGCTGATATACCTTTAGCAATCGATCATTTCAGATATTTCGCCTCTGTTATCCGTGCGGAAGAAGGATCACATAATGAATTGGATAAAGATACTGTTTCCCTGATCGTTCACGAACCTTTAGGAGTTATTGCACAGATTATTCCATGGAATTTCCCGATTCTCATGGCGACATGGAAACTGGCTCCCGCACTGGCTGCCGGAAATTGTGTAGTCTTAAAACCTGCAGAAAGTACACCTGTTTCCATTATGATTTTAATGGAACTGATAGGAGATCTGTTACCTGCCGGAGTTGTGAACATTGTCAATGGTTTTGGAGCAGAGCTTGGAAGAGCTTTGGTAACCAATCCTAAAGTTGCCAAAGCAGCATTCACCGGATCTACAGCTACAGGACGTATGGTAATGCAGTATGCAACAGAAAATATTATTCCTGTAACACTGGAATTAGGAGGGAAATCACCTAACGTATTCTTCAATTCTGTGATGGATGCTGATGATGAATTCTTAGATAAAGCCATTGAAGGAGCTGTTCTTTTTGCTCTGAACCAAGGGGAAATCTGTACCTGCCCGTCAAGGCTTCTGGTTCAGGAAAGCATTGCAGATGCATTTATAGAAAGAGTGATAGAAAGAGTGAAAGCGATTAAGGTAGGAAACCCACTGGATAAAACTGTTATGATGGGAGCGCAGGCATCAAAAATACAGAAAGATAAGATTCTTTCCTATATCCAGTTAGGAGTAGAGGAAGGAGCTGAAGTATTGGTAGGAGGTGATGTGAACCATCTTGGGGAAGACCTGGAAGAAGGATACTACATTCAGCCAACTATTTTCAAAGGAAATAACAGAATGAGAATTTTCCAGGAAGAGATCTTCGGGCCAGTACTGGCGTTTACGACCTTTAAAGATGAAGAAGATGCCGTGAAAATTGCGAATGACACTATCTATGGATTAGGAGCTGGTGTATGGACCAGAGATGCCCATCAGCTATACAATATTCCGCGCCAGATTGAGGCAGGAAGAGTTTGGGTGAATCAATATCACTCGTATCCGGCAGGCGCTCCTTTTGGAGGGTACAAACAGTCCGGAATCGGGAGGGAGAATCATAAAATGATGCTTGACCATTACCGTCAGACTAAAAATATGCTGATCTCCTATAACAAAAATAAGTTAGGCTTCTTTTAATATTATGTAGGACGTGCCGCTTGCCTTGGTTTATCCCAAGGCAAACCGGCCGGGCTATGCGGGGCTTCACTTTGTTTTGATGCTTCATTACATTCTGCATCGGCTCGTGCCTAGCCGCCCTTACTATCATCCCTCACGTAAAAAGAATACTATTAATGTACATACTACACTAAAAAAGTAAATTTTTAAAATGAGAATTGGATAATTACTTAAATAACCATGATAAAAAACTCATCTAAAAAATAAAATATGATCCCAAAAACAATGAAGGCTGCAGTAGTGCAAGGCTATGGACAGCCCCTGAAGATTGAAGAAGTTCCTGTTAGAGCCCCTGGAAGATATGAAGTACTTGTAAAGGTTATAGCCTGTGGTGTTTGCCATACAGATTTACATGCAGTAGACGGAGACTGGCCGGCTAAACCTAAAATGCCGCTTATTCCTGGGCATGAAGGGGTAGGAATTGTAGTAGCTTGTGGACCTGAAGCTTTTGTAAAAGAAGGAGATGCAGTAGGAGTACCATGGCTTTACAGTGCCTGTGGTTGCTGTGACTACTGTATTACAGGATGGGAAACACTTTGTGAAGCTCAGAAAAATGGAGGATACAGTGTAGACGGAGGATTTGCAGAATATGTAATTGCAGATTCAAGATATGTAGGACACCTAAAGTCAGATGTAAATTTTCTGGAAATTGCTCCTATTTTATGTGCTGGGGTAACAGTTTATAAAGGACTAAAAGAAACTGAAACCAAACCCGGTGAATGGGTTGCCATATCAGGAATCGGAGGTTTGGGCCATGTGGCAGTTCAGTATGCGAAAGCAATGGGAATGCACGTAGCCGCTATTGATGTAGCAGATGACAAACTTGATTTGGCAAAAAAACTTGGCGCAGACCTTGTCGTGAATGCAAAAAATACAGATCCTGGTGAATATCTTCATAAAGAAGTAGGGGGAATGCATGGAGCATTAATTACTGCCGTTTCGCCGATTGCTTTCAAACAAGGGATAGATGTTTTAAGAAGAAAAGGAACAATTGCTCTTAACGGACTTCCGCCGGGATCATTTGAACTCCCTATTTTTGAAACTGTTTTAAAAAGAATTACAGTAAGAGGATCTATTGTAGGAACCCGAAAAGACATGCAGGAAGCATTGGACTTTGCTAATGAAGGACTTGTAAAAGCTACAGTAACATCAGCAAAACTGGAAGATATTAATGATGTCTTTGACAAAATGAAAAAAGGACAGATCGATGGCAGAATCGTATTAGATATTGCAGGCTCAAATTAAATAATGAAGTGATTGATCCCGGTTAAAAGTTTATTTACCGGGATCTTTTATAAATGCCTTTAAAACAATAAAATGGAAACGAAAATATCCAGACTTTCTGCTACAGAAAAAGCCATTGAAGTCATCCGTGAACTTGAAGGAAAATATGGTGCTCTGATGTTTTATCAGGCAGGAGGGTGCTGCGAAGGAACCCAACCGCAATGTTTCGAAAAAGGAGGCTTTTTTCCAAGAATGAATGATGCGATGATCGGAACCATTAACGGCCATGAATTCTGGATAGACCGCGACCTTTTCGAATATTGGAAATACTCGCATTTTACCCTTGATGTGACAGATGGTTTCGGACCGGGAGGCTTTTCACTGGAAACTCCTTTAGGCAAAACATTTAAAGTTCAATACAGACTTTTTACCCCTGAAGAATATGGAAATCTTGAACCGGTGCAACGCAGTGAATAAATTTAGATATTCGTCAATCCTTGACAAACCGGTTGACAAACATGGCAGCAACAATATCTCCTACAGAATTTAAAACGGTAGCCAAAGGATCTACCAGTGTTCCGATAATCATTACTGCAGGAATGGCTTCCTGAGGTAATTTATATACAGAGATCATCAGCATTTCACCAATATATCCACCATTAGGAATTCCACCTGCCACAATACTTACAAACACTGTGATTCCCAATGCTAACAGTAAATTGGATGGATCAAAGAAGTCTTTTCCAATAATTAAAAAAGCCACATAGATTTTAATAATTGAAGACATAGAAGACCCATTTTTATGTAAAGTAGTTCCAATAGGAATCACAAGATTGGCAATAGAACTAGGAATTCCGATTTTAGAAGCAGCCTGTAAATTGGCGGGCATCGTAGCAAAGCTGCTGCAGGTACTTATAGCGGTAAGAGTAGGATAGATGGCATTGGTCCAAAAACTTTTCACCCCTTTCTGTCCACTTGCCATAAAAGCATAAATGGAAAAGAAGACAAGAAAATAAATAATTCCTGCAATATAATATAGCCCTAAAGGTTTAGCATAAAATCCAAAAAGCTGTGGTCCTAGTGTGGAAACCTGATAAGCAAAATAAGCTCCCAGGCCAATAGGCGCCAGTTTCATGACCAGTAAAAGAAGTTCTTTCATCACTTCATATCCGGATGCGATAAACACTCTGAAAGGTTTTCCGGCTTCGCCTGTTTTTCTGGCTGCAAACCCAGTCATGAAAGCAAAAATAAGGAGTGCCAGCATGTTTTGTCTTGAAAAAAGTGCTGTGAATTCTCCTACTGTAAAGAAGCTTACAATTCTATTTCCCCAACTGTCCTCACTCGCTGCTTCTGTAATCATGTCAGAACTTCCTGAAACTCCGGAAACCGGAAACAGATAGACTGCACAGATGGTAAAAATAGCTGCTGTAAGAATAAAAAACAGAAAGGTAAGTGCCATCACAAGAATGATCTTTCCAAATTTGGATTGCTGCTCCAGAGAAGCTATTGAATTAGATACAGCAAAGAATACGAGAGGTACCACACTTACAAAGAGAAGATTCAGGAAAATATCTCCCAATGGTTTAATGTATTCCACAAAACTTGGAGCAACAATTCCTATAATGCTTCCAATAGTGATTCCCAAAAGTAAAAATAGAATTCCGGAGTAGTTTTTCAGTACCTCTTTCATAGAGTGCTTTTTATCAAAGATAAGTTTATTTTCAATGTATATACTAGAATTTAACCTGAATTTGCCTGTTTAATGATTTTTATCTATTTCTATAAAATTGGATAGTTAATATTATTAATTATATATTTTTTTTCTTTAAAAATTGAAATTAATGAAAATATTTAAATTATCTAATATGTAATTTATATGTTAATATTATTGGTTTTTGATAATTTATTTTAAAAAACATTAATAAATTCTTTTTTATTTCAAATGTTTGTGATATTTTTACAAAACACAAATAAAAAAATATTGTAAATTATGAAAAGAAAAAACAAAATTTCGCTATTGTTGCTTGCTGCAGCAATTACTGTAAGTTGTAACTCTGAGAGACTTAGTGATACTCCTGAATCTAATCCTGATGCAAATGCTGCAGTGAATTCTGATGCTACAGCTTCTGGTGATGCTAAGCCTATTCCCGGACAATATGTTGTTGTTTTAAATGATGGTGTTTTGGAAAAAAATGGATTTACTGTTTCTAAAGGGACGAATAATAGCAGAGATAGCTATTTAAGACAAACCGGAGTACTATTAGATAAATTAAAAAATAGTGATGGTTTGAAACTAGGTATTGATAATCAAAAAATTTCTAATGCTTTCGGCTATGCTTTGGAAGGATTTGTAGCTAAAAACCTTACAGATGCAGAGGTTGAAACACTTAAAAAAGATTCTAGAATCAAAAGTGTTGAACAAGATTATCAAGTTTCTTTAGGGACGTCAACCAGAGCTGTTACACAAGCTGCTTCTTCGCAAGAAACCCCTTGGGGAATTACCAGAATTGGTGGGGCAGGTGATGGGACAGGAAAAACAGCCTGGGTTATTGATTCAGGTATAGATTTAGATCATCCAGATCTTAATGTAGATACACAGAGAAGTGTTTCTTTTGCAGGAGATAATAATCCTGATGATGGAAACGGACATGGGACGCATGTTGCAGGAACTATTGCAGCTCTTAATAATAACATTGGAGTGGTAGGTGTAGCAGCTGGAGCAAAAGTTGTTGCATTAAAGGTTTTAAAAAATAATGGATTAGGTGACTTTTCATGGACTGTTTCTGCTTTGGATTATGTATATGCCAATGCTTCAGTAAATGATGTAGTGAATATGAGCTTAGGCCCAGCAAACGGAAGACTTAGACTTTCTACTACCGATCAGGCCGTGTTAAAAGTTGCTGAAAAAGGGATTAAAATAGCAATAGCAGCAGGGAATTCCTATGACGATGCTAATTATTATTCGCCAGCAGCTGTTAATCATGCTAATATTTATACGATTTCTGCTGTAGCCCAAGGCGATTACTGGGCTTCTTTTTCTAATTATGGAACTTGTGTGGATTATGCAGCTCCCGGCTATCAAGTAAAATCAACATGGTTGAATGGTGGTTACAATACCATTAGTGGAACTTCTATGGCATCACCACATGCTGCGGGTGTGTTGCTTCTGGGGACACCAAAAGCAGACGGTAGTGTGAAATCTGCTTATTGGGAATATAAATACGGATTTTTAACTAACGGAACATTTGGCAAATATTATACAGGTAAATATGGACCGACAAATACTTACGTTTTAGCAGACTACCGTTCTGATAAAGATGGTGTAATTGACAATATTATTCATAGGTAATGTTTAATAAATTAAATAAAAAAGGGATGAAGTAATTCAAGACCACTGAAAAAGTGTATTCATTTTGAATGCATATATTTCGGGTAAGAAATTAAGAGCTTATTACGTGATTTTAAACCTCGTATTAAGCTCTTTTTTTTTGAGCTTTTTTGAAGTCTGCTTTGATGAATATGTTTTTTTCTAGATAAGTTTCAATATTCTTTTTAAATTGACTGCGAAAATAACCATTGCTCTCTGCATTTGCATATTTTCAATGCCATAAATACCCATGTACGTTTTTTAGTTCATTGTTTTTAGCTTCAATTCCATACCGATACTTTGATTTTTCTTTGTAATAATCACTTTTCTGAAAAGCCATTTGATCTTGATGTAATTCTGATTTTATAGAGACTGAATGCGTTTTTGTTTTAGAACCTTCTTTGTAACAACCTTCTTTTAATGAACAAATTTTACATTTTTCAACCCCTTTTTATCTTTCAGTGACCTCAGTAATTCATCTGTTTTTTATTATAAATTCAATTGTTATTTTAAAGGCCGATTTCCTACTGAAGATTATATTTTGTTTGTTATTATTTTATGAGATTTCAGAGATTAATTTCATAAATTTGAGTAAATATCGTTTCTATGGCTTATATAGATTACTATAAAATTTTAGGCGTAGATAAAAGCGCAACCCAGGATGATATCAAAAAGGCATACCGGAAATTGGCCAGAAAGCTGCATCCGGACCTTAATCCTGATGATAAAGAATCAGAAAGAAAATTCAAAGAGCTGAACGAAGCCAATGAAGTTCTCAGCAATCCTGAAAACCGTACAAAGTATGATAAATACGGAGAAAACTGGAAACATGGTGAAGAATATGAAAAAGCGCAACAACAGCAAAGACAGTACCAGCAACAGAACCATGATGGAGGTTTCTCCGGTACAGACTTTGGAGAAGGCGAAGATTTTTCAGATTTCTTCCAAAATATGTTTGGTGGAGCTGGTGGCTTTGGTAAAAGTTCCAGAGGAAGAGCTTCAGGAAAGTTTAAAGGACAGGATGTACAGGCAGAACTAACCCTGAATTTGAGAGATGCTGCGATAACCCACCCGCAAACTTTTGAAATCAATGGTAAAAAAGTGAGAATTACAATTCCTGCTGGTGTTTATGATGGGCAGAAAATCAAATTAAAAGGCCATGGAAATCCGGGAGTGAGCGGGGGACCAAACGGGGATCTTTATATCATATTCAATATTCCTGTAGATCCTGATTTTGAAAGAGTAGGAGATGATCTTAAAACAAAAATTCCTATTGATTTGTATACCGCAGTTTTAGGAGGGGACGTAAAAGTGAATACATTGGATGGAAGTGTCAATCTTAAAGTAAAACCGGAGACCCAAAGCGGAATAACCGTAAGACTGAAAGGAAAGGGCTTCCCTGTCTATAAAAAAGATGGGGAACATGGCGATCTTTTTGTTACCTACGAAGTGAAACTACCTGTTAATCTTACCGATAAGCAGAAAGAACTTTTTGAACAACTTAAAAATTCCTAGGCTATGAGTGAAAGAATATCACGGGAAGAACTCGTAAGAATATACAATATAGAAATCACCTTTTTTGATGAGCTTGTAGATTACGGTCTGTTGAACATATACATTGAAAATGAAGTTCATTATCTGATGTATGAAGACCTGCCGGACCTGGAAAAATTTGCCAACTGGCATTATGACCTTGAAATCAATCTTCCCGGTTTGGAAGTTATTCATAATATGCTGAAAAAACTGGAAACTTTAAAACGGAGAAACAGAGAGCTGATGAATAAACTTTCAGCAATCAGTGACCAATATGAAGATATTTAGCTTAGTTTTGTAGCTTTTTAAAGCAACCATGTATTATGAGTGAGGAAAGGGTAATTACATTAAAACCTGAGAGAAAGAATTTTGAAGATATTTATTTTAGCGGAAATCAGGGAAGTCTGCTTTTTTCTCCTACCACTAAAGGTAAAACAATAACTACAATTGCAGCAGCCATCATTTTATTGGTTGCATTACTTCTGAAAGACAATTTTAGTAAAGAAAGTCAAGGTATCTTATACTTTTTCAGCTTTATTTTACTGCTTTGTGCTGTTTATCTGTCTGTAAGTGTTAATAAGGTTTCAAGATGGAAAAAACAGGTAAATCATTACCTGAATACTCTGGAAAAATGTAAAATTTACGAAATCAGAATCGAACATGATTTTTTTACAGTCAATATAGATGGTGAAAAAGAGACCAGTGAATGGAAAGACTTTGAGTTTTTTGACAGTAACAATGATTTCATTTCCCTTGAAGGAAAATACAGCTATATGTTTCCCAGAAAGGCAATGAGTGAAAGAGAATATTCTTTACTTAAGACCATTTTAAAAGAGAATATAAAATCATAAAAAAATCAGAGCAAAACGCTCTGATTTTTTATTTTATAATGTTGTCTTTCGCTTATTCCAGCCACCCCATTTCTTTCATCCACTCGTCATTGTAGATCTTTCCTACATATCTTGAACCATGATCGTGAAGCAATACTACAATAACATCATCTTTAGTGAACTGATCTTTCATCTGAATCAATGATGCAATAGCACTTCCTGCGGAGTATCCACAGAAGATTCCTTCTTCTTTAGCCAGTTTTCTTGCATAGATGGCTCCATCTTTATCAGTTACTTTCTCAAAATGATCGATAACAGACATATCGTAGTTTTCAGGAATGATATCTTCACCAATTCCTTCAGTGATATAAGTATAAGCGTGATCGTAGTGTAATTCTCCGGTTTCATGGAATTCTTTAAGGATAGAACCGTAAGTATCAACTCCAATCACTTTAATATCTTTATTTTTTTCCTTGAAGAATGTTCCACATCCTGTAACGGTACCTCCTGTTCCTGCTCCTGCTACAAAGTGAGTAAGTTTCCCTTCCGTCTGTTCCCAGATCTCAGGTGCCGTAGACTCGTAGTGAGCGGTTCTGTTGGATAAGTTGTCATATTGGTTTACATACCATCCGTTTTCTGTTTCCTTAGCCAGTCTTTTAGATACTGAATAATAAGAACGTGGATCTGTAGGTTTTACATCTGTAGGGCAAACGATTACTTCAGCACCCACAGCACGAAGGATATCGCACTTTTCTTTAGATTGCTTGGAATTGGTTACAAAGATACATTTGTACCCTTTGATGATAGCAGCCAGCGCCAGTCCCATTCCTGTATTTCCGGAAGTTCCTTCAATAATGGTTCCTCCAGGTTTTAATCTGCCGTCTTTTTCGGCATCTTCGATCATTTTTAGAGCCATTCTGTCCTTCACAGAGTTTCCGGGGTTGAAGGTCTCAACTTTTGCTAAAACTAATGCAGGAAAGTCTTCACCTAATACATTGTTAAGTTTTACCAATGGTGTATTTCCTATAGTTTCAAGGATGTTTTTTGCGTATTTCATAAATGTTTTATATGCGGTGCAAAGATAATGCTTTTAAAATTATCTGTATTGAGATCATACGTCTTTAAAGATCAAAAACAGATCAGCAAAAACTTTAAATTTTGATATTGAGTTTAATTATACTTGATTGCCTTCACCGGAGAAATTTTACTGATCAGATAACTCGGAATAATTAAGGCAAGAGCAGATATAGCCAAAATTCCTAATGAAATAGATACAATGGCCACAGGGTTAAGGTCTACCGGAACTGTACTCACATAGTAATTTTCCGGGTTAAGCTTAATAACTCCAAAGAATTTCTGGATAAGAATTAATCCTAATCCAATGGCATTACCATATAAAAGACCTGGAATCATGATGATAAGTGTATAATTGATGAAGGTAGCTCTGATCTGCGCATTGCTAGCTCCTAAAGTCTTCAGCAAGCCTATGGAATTGGTTCTTTCAATAATAAGAATCAGAAGAACCATAATAATATTGATAACCACTACAATCAGCATGATAATGATGATCAGAGCGATGTTGGTATCGAAAATACTGATCCAGTCCGTGATTTGTGGAAATTTTTCAGTTGCTTTTTCAGCATAATTCTTATAGCCGATCAGTTTTTCGATTTCAGGAAAATCTTTGTCGATGTCATTAACGTTTTTCAGGAAAATGTCGATTCCGCCAATCTCATCAGGCTTCATATCCTGAATTTTTCTGGCATGATTAATTCCACCAATCACAAACTGTTCATCAATAAGTTTGATATCCGTTCTATAGATTCCGATAATTTTGAATTTACGATAAAGTGGTTTTTGATCTGCTTTTAAGAAAACCGTAACGATACTGTCGTTTACTTTAAGGTGGAGATCTTTGGCTATTTTTTGTGAAATGGCCACATCATTGTTGAAGCCTACTTCTGTAACCTTGGGAGTAGTTCCGGCGATAAGGAATTTTTTAAACCTTAAGCTGTCGAAGTCTTTTCCGATTCCTTTGAATATAATTCCTGCAAAATTATGCTCATTACGCATAATCCCGGTAACAGTCACATATTTTTGGGTGCTTTCCACATCAGGAAGTTCCCTTATTTTAGCAATATTCAATCCCTGGTTATCTAAAACCGAGGTGTTATAAGAGGAATTGGATCGGGTAGATCTTACCGTAATGTGTCCGCTGAAATCTGCCAGTCTCTCCTTAATAGCTTTTTTGGAACCGAATCCGGTGGCTACAGTAATCAGGGAAACAATGATTCCCAGTGCTACGGAAAGCCTGCCAATGAAGATGATAACCCTTGAAAGGTTATTTTTGTTATCTTTGGAAAATGCTATTTTTCTAGAGAAATATAAAGGAAACTTCAAGCTTATGAATTTAGATTTCAAAATTAAAAATTTACTTCTGATTTGCCTAATTTTTTTAGGAGTATTCAACCAATATTATTCTCAAACTCAAGTTCAACCGGATTTTAAAACCGGAGCAGATCAGCCTGAGCTTTATTTATCCTTATTAAAAGATAAAACGATTGGAGTAGTAACCAATCAGACAGGTTTGATGAGTGACAGAACTCACCTCGTAGATTTTTTAGTCAAAAATGGGGTGAAGATCAAAGCTATTTTTGCCCCTGAACATGGTTTCAGAGGAGATGCTGATGCGGGAGCAAAAGTGAAAAACGGGGTGGATGTAAAAACCGGAATTCCCATTGTTTCCCTGTATGGCAGTAATAAAAAGCCGAAACCTGAACAATTGGCAGGAATAGATATTGTTGTTTTTGATATTCAGGATGTAGGAGTGAGGTTCTATACATATATTTCTACTCTAACTTATCTCATGGAAGCAGGTGCTGAAAATAAGATTGAAGTAATGGTTCTGGATCGCCCCAATCCGCATGACGGATATACAGACGGCCCTGTTTTGAGAAAAAAATGGGCCAGTTTCGTTGGAATGCACGAAGTTCCGGTAGTTTATGGACTGACTATCGGAGAATATGGAAATATGGTAAATGGAGAAAAGTGGCTGAAAAATGGTGTTCAGGCAAAATATACCCTGATTCCAATGAAAAATTACCATAAAAAGCAACGCTATACGATATTAGACAAACCATCACCAAATTTACCTAATGATAAGGCGATTAATTTATACCCTAGCTTATGTTTTTTTGAAGGGACTCAGGTTTCTGTAGGAAGAGGGACTGATCAGCCTTTTCAGATTTATGGCTCACCGTGGACGGAAAGTTTACCCTATAAATTTACCCCTAAACCAAGCTATGGAGCTAAGGATCCATTTCTGAACGGGAAGCTGTGTTATGGAGAAGACCTTTCCAGCTATCCTAAGGACCTGAGAGAACTGAATCTTGAATGGGTAATCAAAGCTTATCAGGCTTATAAAAATCCGCAGCTGGATTTCTTTTTGAAGAATCTGTGGTTTGATACCCTTTCGGGAACTGATGAATTCAGAAAACAGATTATTGCCGGAAAATCAATTCCTGAAATTAAGGCTTCATGGAAAAAGGATCTGGAGGATTTTGAAAAGATCAGAACCCGATATGTGACGTACGAAGATTAATTAGAATAGACAGGAAGCTTGAGGATGGAAGCTTGAAGTTATAAAGGTCATAAAGTGTGACATTTATTCTTTTAAAAGACCATTTAGTGATAATGCGACTGTAAGTAACTTCCAGCTTCCAACTTTTATTAATTAATCAAAATTTTGGGGTGGATTTTTATCATTTTTGCCCCTATTTAATATAAACAATCCAATAGTTAAGCCGACAACTCCTGCAAAAGCAGTTAATAAGGCTCTCTGTAATTTGTCTGGAAGATCATTTCCCAGATAATTCATTAAAAAAAGGATCACAAAAGTGATCACTGAAATGATAATATGATTTTTTCCGAAAAGCTTCATTGTATTATTTAAATTTATAAGAGATCATGACTCCGCCTCTGTAGGGGATGATTTCACCACTTCTGTTCAGTCCGTCAGCGCCGTCATAACGTTGACCGGTTGTTTTATCATAGCCTTTATAGAATCCCTGGGAAGTTCCGATAGTAGCATATAGATCAAGATTCCAACGTTCTGATAATTGAAACTGGTATCCACCTGTTACTCCTAGCATGATTGAATATCCTTTTTGATAAAGATTGCTTTTTTGGAAAACCTCTCCAGCATCATTGGTAAATGATCCGTCTTTCCAATAATTCCATTTTTGAAGATTATAAGCAGCAAAAGCAATATTTGCTCCTATATACCAATGTTTGAAAGCCTCTTGGAAGTAATATCTTCCTTCGGCAGAAACAGAGTAAAACTGTAATTCGTGTCCTGCAAAAGACTTCCATGGTGAGATAAACACATCTCCCTGAAGGGTATATTTAGGACTAATCTGTTTTTCTACACCCAGATTAAAAACACCTACCGGTAAAAAAAGAGCATTTCCCTTTACATACAAACTTTTCTCTTCGCTTTGTTCCTGCTCCTGAGCCTTTAGAGATCCTATGCTCAGAAATGCCAAAGCTCCCATTAATACTCTGTATTTCATCAATATGTTTATTTTATTTGTTTTAATAATTCCTCAGCTAATTTGGAATCTCTGTTAGCCTGAACTGCCATGTTTTTAGACATTTCAGCGTAGTTTTTTGCCATTTCTTTATTTCCGGTTAAGAAATAAAGTTTACCAAGGATATAAGTATTTTCAGAAGTTTCTCCTCTCATTACGGACTTTTCTGCCCATTCCGTTGCTTTTTTTAATGAAGATGGTGTTTTTACATGGTCTACAAATACCCATGCTGCTCTTAAAAGTTCATCAGGATTAAATGAATCCGGGGTTTTATAATAATCCAATGCTGCTTTTTCGTATTCAGGAAAATTGGCATTTCGCTCATAATAGTTAAGCTTTGTCTGGTTGAGTTTTGTAGTAGCTGTTTGTTTTCCTACCAATGGTTCAGCCATTTTCATAAAGTATTCATCGTTGATCCTTTTATTTTTGTCATCAATGGACTGTTCTATGATCTTCGATAATTTAAGCTGAGCATCAAATTCATTATATGTTTCTTCAGGAAGAAATTTAACAATCTCTGCCTTTCTGGAAGTAAAAGCTTTGTAATTGGAATCTTCAGTTGATTTTAAGAAAAATAACATGAATCCTATGTCATCTTTTGAAAGCGGTTCAGCTGCTTTTTTGTTTTCAAAATACCTTTCGGAGGCCTTTTTAGCAAACTCGTAATCTGTATCAGAATTTAACCTCATTATATTGATCAGAAATTCGGGATCTTTTTCTCCATTGGCAAATCTCTCTTTCAAAGAACCTTTTTTATTTCCTTGAGAATTGATATCCTGAGCCATAGCCACAAACATACTTTCTTCCATATAGCCTGTGTTTCTGGAAACAAGCTCACCTTCACCGTTCAGGAAAAGATAAGTAGGATAGGAACGGACTCCAAATTTAGAAGCAAGGTCTCTTCCTTCTCCTTTTTCCATATCAAATCTTGCATTGATGAAATTGGTATTGAAATATTCTCTTACGGATTTCTGAGGAAAAACATTTTTTTCCATCATCTTACATGGTCCACACCAGGAAGCATAAGCATCAATGAAAACCAGTTTTTTTTCCTTTTTAGCTTTGGCTATAATATCTTTAAATGGTAGTTCCTGGAACTGTATAGTCTCCTGAGCGGAGATCATGATAGAGCAAACAATAGATATCCCTGAGATGATCTTCTTCATTTTCAAATAAGATTTGTAGCGAAGATAAATAATTTTCAAAATATAAAGGAGGGAATCTGAAGGTTGAATGATTTATTAACTAATTTTAAGACTTATATTTTTTGATCCGGTTACTTTAAGTTATCTAATAAGATGCAGAAGAACCACTAAAGTTTCCTGATAAAAAAAGCTTACTTTTTGTTTAAAGACTCTTTATGCTCCTTACCCCAAACTTCCAATTGGCTTAAGACAGGCAATAGTTTTTTCCCTATTTCTGATAATTCATATTCCACTTTGGGTGGAATCTCAGCATATACTGTTTTTACAATCAGATTTTCCTGTTCCATTTTTTTAAGCTGTAGCGTAAGCATTCTTTCGGAAATATTGGGAATTCTGTTTTTCAGTTCAAAAAACCTTAGTTTTTCCTGTTTGAGATGATAACAGATAGAAAGAATCCATCGGCCACTGATGAGATTCACGGCATAAATTTCAGAACAGCTGGATTCCAACGTTTTTTTATTCTCATTATTGGTGGATGATTCTTTAATACTCATACTAACATTTTTGTTCGTTCCATACAACCTATTGTACACTTGTACTATAGAGCACTGATGATTTAAATTTACAAATAAAACGGGAAATATAGGATGTATGTCCTGGTTTCATAAACTTTTATTATAGATTTTTTATATAGTAATATTATGGATTTGAATAGAATTAATAAGGAGCTGAGGGCCAGTATAGAAAGTGTTCCGTATTCACTGGAGATCGATGAAAATATATTTTTGAATGCTCCGGAAATAATACAGAAGGAAAGAATAGAATTTACCAAGGCTTATCCTGTTCAGCGGCCGGATCATATCAAGGTGAAGGATATTTTTATCCGAAGTTTGGTGGACGGTGAAGGAATACGGTTGCATATTTACCAATCTGAAGAATTTAAAAGGAATAATACTTTGATTTATTTTCATGGTGGGGGATATGTTTTTGGTTTGCCGGAACAGGTAGACAGCCAAATGTTTGAAATGGCAGATGAATTAAAGGCAACAATTATATCTGTAGATTACAGATTAGCGCCTCAATATCGTTTCCCTGTACCTGTTTTGGATAGTTTTGATGCTTTGAAATGGGTGATTGAAGAAGGTGAAAACCAGCTTGGAGTAAATGCTGAGCAGATTACCGTAATGGGAGCAAGTGCTGGAGGACATTTAGCTGCAGCAGTAGCTCAGATGGCTGCAGACCAGAATATTAATAATATAAAACACCAGTTTTTATTATATCCTGTTATCCATAATGGACTGGATACACCTTCTATGCAGGAGTTTACAGATTCTCCATTATGGAGCAGAAGATATGCGGAAATAGCATGGCAGCATTTTTTGGGTGAAGAAAATAGAGACAAAAGAGTAACTTATTCAGACCTTACTCATTATCGTAACTTTTCTGCGTTGCCTCAGACTACAATTGTAGCTTGTGAACTTGATCCCTTAAGAGATGAAGGGATTGAATTCTCCCAGCTTTTATATCAGGCAGGTGTTAGTACTGAGTTATGGGTGGTTCCCGGAGCGGTACATGTATTCGATCTCTTTGGCTGTCCTTTGACTGATGAATATAAAAAGTTTTTAATGAGCAGGCTCTTTAAATAAGAATAGATGAAATTAAGAGATAAAAAACCGGCGTTGCTTCTTATTGATATTCAGAAAGGATTTCTTGATGAAAACTATTGGGGCGGAAACAGAAATAATAAAGACGCAGAAAAAATAAGCAGAAAAATACTGGAAAGATGGCGGGAATTGAATTTGCCTGTATTTCATGTCCGGCACAGTTCAGTAAATCCTCAATCTAAACTGCATGAATCTGATCCGGGATTTGAATTCAATGATAATGTCCTACCTCAAAATGAGGAATGTATTATCACTAAAAATGTAAACAGTGCTTTTATAGGAACAGATTTAAAAGAAAAACTAGATTTTCAGAAAATAAATACAGTCGTTATTTTAGGAATTACCACAAATCATTGTGTTTCTACAACGACAAGAATGGCTGGGAACCTCGGATATGAAACCTATGTTATTTCAGATGCTACAGCAGCTTTTGACAGAATAGGAATACATGGAGAAAAATATGATGCAGAACTGGTTCATCTCATGGCATTAGCCAATTTGAATGGAGAATTTGCAACTGTCCTGAATAGTGAAGAATTATTTAAAGATTTGTAGAAAAGAGTTAGAAGCATGAATATATTTAAACTGCTGTACGTGTATGGCAGTTTTTATTTTTAGAAAGGAAATCATTTTATCCTAAATATTTTTGTCAGGAATCATTTGTATTTAGCTTAGTTTTAAGATAATTTTATTTCACTCAATGGTCCTGAAATCTTTGTTATATCTTTGCAAACGAATAATTTATCTACAGAGGTGATCTTAAAAATACAGGCTTTACTATAGCGTAATTAAGGTTTTCTGTGTACGAGAATAGAATGTAGAAGACCTTGAGTATTAATTTTAAACACGCCTTATCCCAAAAATCTATTTACGTTGCCGCCCTATCCACCTGTTTAATTGCAGTAGTGGCTTTTGCCGTTTTAAGTCATTTAATTGCTGAAGATAACCGTAAAAATAATGAAGACTTTGCGAAAAAAACTTTCTTTAGAAAATATGAATCTGTGGAAAGTGAATTCAGGAATATTGAAGATTATCAGTATCTGCTTCGTGAATTGATTCAAAAAGACGGATTGAAAAACTACAGAGATTATTCTTTGGTTTTAAATGATTTAAATAAAAAAAGAAACCTGTTAACATATAGCTGGTATTACTATGACAATAATAAAACAGGAAAGTATGAAAGTAATAATCCATTATCCAGCATTTTCAAGGATAGAAACAAAGCAGAAGGATCTGTCTCCATAAAAAATAGCGGTTCCGGACATTTTAAAGATCTTTTAATAAGCCGTAAAGACAGCATGTTCTGGGTGAGTTATGATTCTCTTGTATTACCAGAGAAAAATATACTGTATTATGGTTCTACCGTAAGTTTAGATGATCTTCATCAATATTTTACCAATGTAGATAAAAGCTCAAATACCTACGCTTACGTTTTTACCAGGGAAGGAATTTGTATTACCCATCCTGAGAAAAAGTACATCGGGAAAAATGTTTTCGATTTCACGGATATCAAGGCAAATGATACTTTGTGTAGTAAGGTAAAATCAGGACATACAGAAAGCCTTGCCACATCTGAATACCTGGGAATAGGTGTGACACGTTTTATAAAACCTTTGAAAACCGACAATTTTGACGGATATGCAGTAGTGAATTATGTCAATTTTATTACGGATGAAAATATAGATAAAGTAAAAGCTTATACAGTTTATATATTTCTGGCTGCTTTATTTCTGATTGTCACTGTTTTTATTTTATTCCAACGGTCTACAAGTATGGCTTACAAAGAAAAAGAAAAGATACAGTCTGAAAAAAACCTGCTGCTGATTGAGAACGAAAAAATGCACAAGGCAGAAGTGATTAACCAGCTTCAGCAGCTTAAGAATAATATCAATCCACATTTCCTGTTCAACTCTCTGAACTCTTTGTATATGCTGATTGGAATTAATAAAGACAATGCCCAGAAATTCACCATGAATCTTTCAAAAATCTACAGATACCTGATTGTTCCGCCAAAGGAAAATATTGTCCCTGTTGCCAAAGAGATTGATTTTATTCAGAAATATATGGAACTTTTGAAAAGCAGGTTTGATGAAGAACTGAATTTTCAGCTTATTATCAAAGACCCTGCAGGTTTAGAAAAACGTATTCCTTATCTGTCTCTTCAAATCGTGACAGAAAATGCTGTAAAACATAATATTGCGACTGTAGATCAACCCTTGGAAATTACAATAGAAGTAGAAGAAAACGGAATTACGGTAAAGAATACGTACCAGCCCAAAACAGAAATTGTTCAGGGAGAGAAATTCGGGATTGACTATTTGAATCAGGTTTATGAGTATTTTAGAGAAAATCCACTTCATATTTCTGTAGACGGTGAATATTTTATATGTTTTTTGCCATTAATGAAATAAAATGAAAAAATCCATTCACTCCCGAATAATCACCTTTCACTCCCTAATACACTCTATATAATTCACTATACCTATAGCTTTGCCAGCTGAAACTAAGATATTTACTATTTGGAATGAATCGGACTATTGTAATGAAGAATTACAGACTTGCTCTGTATCTTGGACTAGCCATGGCATCGCCCGCAGTTCTTGCTCAGAAAAAGGATACTGTAAAAACGACCAAGGAAAAAACTGAAAAAGCAGATATTTCATCATCAAAAAAAACAAAAAAAATTGACGAACTGATCAAAAAAGGGTCTTACAAAAAAGGACTTTTTAATACGATTCAGGTAAAAACGGATGTTTATTTTGAAATTCCTGACAGTTTGATGGGGCGCCAGTTTTTGGTTGTCAATAAACTCTCTCAGGTGCCGATGCAGGTGAACGAAGCAGGTCTGAATAAAGGAATGAATTATGAAAATAAGATCATCTCTTTTCACCGTGACAGGGTTGCTAAAAAAGTATGGGTGAAAACATCCGAAGCGAAAGTTTCTTCCCCTAAAAATGATGCGATTACAAAATCTGTTAAAGATAACTTCTCAGAATCCGTTATTGAAGTTTTTGATATTGAAGCTCAGAATAATGATTCCACTTCAGTAGCTATTAAAGTGAACAAGGTCTTTGACGGTAACCAGAAGAGCTTTAATGATGTTTTAGCAAATGTAGGCCTTGGTGGATCCGTAAAATCAAGTCTTTCTTTTATTGAAGGGGTAAAAACATTTCCGGAAAACCTTGTGGTGAAATCCCAACTGAGCACTTCAGTGAACGAAGGGGGTGTTGATCTGCCTGTAACGCTCGGGGTGACCAGTAATATTGTTTTACTTCCTAAAATTCCTATGAAACCAAGGGTAGCAGATGCAAGAGTAGGTTTTTTCAGTGAAAAGCACTGGTTCTTTAATGACCATCAACAGAAAATGGATGAGAAATTTTTCATTACCCGCTGGAATCTGCAACCTAAAGATGAAGACAAAGAAAAATATCTGAGAGGTGAATTGGTAGAACCGAAAAAACAGATCGTTTACTATATAGATCCTTCAACACCAAAACAATGGCGTGAAAAGATCATTGCAGGAGTTCATGACTGGCAGGTGGCATTTGAGCAGGCAGGTTTCAAAAATGCTGTCATCGCTAAGATGCCGGATGAAAAAGATGAAGATTTTGATATTGATGATGTAAGATATTCTGTGATTACCTATGCGGCTTCTCCAAAATCTAATGCGATGGGACCATCTGTAGTGGATCCGAGAAGTGGAGAAATCATTGAGGCGGATATCATCTGGTGGCACAATGTAATGACTTCTCTTCAGGAGTGGATGAGAATTCAGATAGGACCAATAGATCCTAGGGCAAGAGATAATAAATTCAGTGATGAATATATGGGCGAAGCGATTCGTTTTGTATCCTCTCACGAAGTAGGACATACTTTCGGATTGAAGCATAATATGGGATCTTCCTTTGCATTCCCTGTAGAATCTCTCCGTTCAAAGGAATTTACCGATAAGATGGGGGGAACAGCACCTTCCATTATGGATTATGCCCGTTACAATTATGTTGCTCAGCCAGAAGATGGAGTTACAGCTATCACTCCAAAGATCGGAATCTATGACAAATATGCAATTGAATGGGGGTACCGTTGGTATCCGGATGAATTTGTTGAGAAAAAAGCGCTTAGAAATCTTATAGATAAGCATGAAGATGATCCATTGTATTTCTATGGTGAACAGCAAAGCTATCTGGAAACAATAGACCCGCGTTCGCAGTCTGAAGATTTGGGTGATGATGCGATGAAAGCCAGCGAATACGGAATGAAAAACCTGAAGGTTGTATCCAATAATCTTTTAAAATGGACCTATGAAGACGGTAAAGATTATACAGATGCAGGAAGGTTATATATGGGGGTTATCGGGCAATGGGATCTTTATACAGGACATGTGATGGCTAATGTAGGAGGGATTTACCTGAACAATACTGTTTTTGGTAATAAGAAAAAGGCCTATGAAGCAGTACCTGCTGACACCCAGAAAAGAGCAGTTGATTATCTGGTTAAAAACTCGATCAACCTTCCGGAATGGTTATTCTTTAATCCGATTACAGAGAAAACATATTCGGTAAAAAATTCTCCGATGGGACCTTTTGAGCAGACTCCTTATACCCTTGCAAGAGGAATGCAGTATGCCAATATCTATTCACTGTTTATGGATGACAGATTGCTTAGACTCCTTGAGAACGAATTGAAGCATGAAGTTTCAGGTTCAAAAGATAAGATCTACACTGTAGAAAACTTATTTGAACAGGTAAGAACAGCCATTTTTAATAAGAAAGGAAGCCTTACGATGCTTGAAAAAATGGCACAGAAAAACTACGTGGACGCATTGATTGTTTCGGTGAACAAATTATTCGAAAAAACAGCCGTAAAAACATTAAAAACAGATCAGACGCTTAATATGCCAATGATCTGCAACTATCATGAAGAAGGTAGAAACCTTAGAAACATCAATTATTCATCCATGAAAAGAGTATCTGAAGTAACAACGTACAAGAGAGCAGAGCTACAAAAGGTTCTGAACTTCCTGAACAGCACCAGATACAGAGGTGATGACGCTTCAAGAGCGCATTACACAGATTTAATTATTCGTATTGAAGAGGCTTTAAACAAATAAACAGCAATGAAAAAAACTCTAATCCTTTTACCTCTTTTAGCTGCTCAGGTTGCGTTTGCTCAGGAAAAGAAAACAATTACCGGAAAGGTAGAAGATGGTAATACTTCCAGCGTAATTGCAGGAGCATCTATAAAAATTGAAGCACAGTCCGTTTCTACCAAAACCGACCTGGATGGCATTATCGAAAGTGTGTCCGTAGGTACGGTGGCTGATAAAGACGGGAAATTTACACTGGAAATCCCGGCAGGAACAAAATCCCTGTTGGTAAGCTATCCGGGTTATGAATCCAGAATTATTCTCATCAATGAAGACAAAACCAATTATACGGTAAGACTTACTGCTGAGGTTTCAGATAAAAACAAGATTCAGGAAGTTATCATTACCGGATACCAGAAGATTGAAAAACGTAAGCAAACTTCAGCGGTTGCTACGGTTAAAATGGATAATATCAGCCAGGCTGGGGTAGCAAGTGTAGATCAGATGTTATCCGGTCAGATTGCTGGGGTAGTGGTTACTCCTGAAACAGGATCTCCGGGAAGTCCGGCGAAAATCAGAATTCGTGGTACAGCATCATTGTCCGGACCACAGGATCCGTTATGGGTAATTGATGGTCTTCCATTAGAAGGAAATGATGTACCTAATTTCAGCGATAAGGATAATATCGATCAGCTTCAGAACTTTTCTATTGCAGGATTGAACCCGAACGATATTGAAGATATTACGATTCTTAAAGATGCTGCAGCAACAGCAATTTATGGAGCAAGAGCAGCCAACGGAGTAATCTCTATTACCACAAAAAAGGGGAAAAAAGGAAACTTGAGATTAAACTTTTCAGCAGATACATTTATTACAGCTCGTCCTGATTTTGATAAACTTAATCTTCTGAACGCTTCAGAAAAAGTTGACCTTGAATTATCCCTTGCTGGAAATGCAGGATTAACATATCGTTCTGATAGAGGGGAGGTAATGAGAATTTTAACTCAGAACAAGCAGTTGGAGAATTTCAGAAACGGAGGTTTTGGGGCTTTGAATTTACTGACACAACAACAAATTAATGCTTTAAGAAATAACAATACCGATTGGGGTAAATTACTGTATAGAAATGCAGTGAATAAACAATACGGATTAAGTATTTCAGGAGGAAGTGACCGTTCTGATTATTACCTGTCTCTAGGGTACTATGATGAAGAGGGAACAACAATTGGTACAGGTTTTAAGCGTTATAACTTCACCTTAAAAAACAATTATAAAATAAGCGATAAACTAAACGCGGGGGTCTCCATTTTTGGTACCAAAAGTGAGAAAGAGTCGTTTATGACAGATGCGGATGCCGCTGCAAGCCCTGTTAATTATTCAAGAAATGCCAATCCTTATCTGTCTCCTTACAATGCTGATGGGAGCTACAGATATGATAAGGATATGGATGGTTACAAAGATATATATATTCCTTTCAACTTCCTGGAGGAAAGAGAAAATACAAACTATACACTGAAAAACCATTCGGTAAAAGCAATATTGGATTTAGAATATAAGGTTTCAAAAAGTTTGAAGTTTACTTCACAGTTGGGACTTCAGTATGACTCCAATAAGACAGAGAAATATGCTGCTGAAAATACTTATTTTACAAGAAAATTCAGAGAAGGAACCTCTTATTTCAAAAACGGAGGATACCAATATTTCTTACCTGCAGGAGGTATAAAGCAGAATTGGGATAATGAGTATTTCCAATATAACTGGAAGTTGCAGGGGATGTACAGCACAAAGATCAATTCAGTACATGAAATTGATGTGATGGCTGGAACAGAAATCAGAAGAACAAAAGATAATACTACACTTACAAGAGCCTTTGGATTCAACAGTCTTACTAAGGCAGGTATTCCTATTGTATTTCCTAGTTCGGATTTTGCAGCAGACAAGAAGTATGAAACATACCGTGAAATGCCTGTTGTAGAGAATGCTTATGCATCAATGTTTGCTACGGCTTCTTATACTTATGATCAAAAGTACACTTTCTTCGGAAGTGTGAGATATGATGGAACAAACTTATTTGGGGTAAATAAAAAGTATAGATATTTACCGATATGGGCACTTTCAGGGTCTTGGTTGGTAACAAAGGAAAACTTTATGAGCAATGTTCCTGTTATCTCTAATCTTAGACTGAGAGCGTCTTATGGACTACAGGGAAATATTGATCGTAATACTTCTCCATTCTTTATCGGGGAATATAATAATACAACCATATTACCTGGAGTAAATGAAAATGTGATCAACGTAATCAGTCCGCCAAATGACAAGCTTCGTTGGGAGAAAACAACGAATACCAACTTCGGTATCGATTTGGGGTTATTCCAAAACCGAATCAACCTTACTGCTGATGTTTACAACAGAAAAGGGACGGATATGATCAGTATGAGATCAACTCCTCTTGAATCAGGATTCGAATATACGATGGCAAACTGGGGAAGTCTTACCAATAAAGGTTTTGAATTGGCTGTTTCTACCAGAAATATTAATAAAGAAAACTTCAAGTGGTCAACTACGATCAATTTTGCACATAACAAAAGTAATGTGATAACGGAGCAGCCTCGTGATAATGCCCGTCTTCCTACCAGAGAAGGACTTCCTGTAAATGCTGTTTTTGCATTGAAAACTGCAGGAATGGATGAAAACGGAAACCCAATGTTCTGGAAAGGTAATGAAAAAGTAAAAATTGAAGATCTATTTGGATTATATGATCCTTATGAAGATTTCCTTCCTGGATACTTCTCACAGTCAAAGCTTTCAAGTAAAGAGCTAAGAGAGTTATTTACATATGTGGGAGACAGAGATCCTAAATTTACAGGAGGTATTATCAATACTTTTAAAATACATGACTTTGACCTGACGGTTTCTGCAACGTTCAATCTTAAACAGACCGTTATGAAGACACCGTCTTACAAAGGAATGGAGTTGGATAGAGGGCGAAACTATACAAGAGATATTTATCAGGCAGGAACTACACTTCCGGGGATTACAAGTCCTGAAGCGGATAGTAACCCTGGATGGATGGGGAATAAATGGCTTCTTAACAACGACTATAACGTCTATAATCTGTTAGATATATGGGCGAAGGAGATTAGCTATATTAGGATCAGTAGTATCCGTTTAGGATATACACTTCCCAAGAAATTTACCAGCCCAATGGGAATCAGTAGTTTGAGACTGAGTGTTGAAGGGCGTAACCTGTTTGTATTCAGTAATGGCTATAAAGGATATTTCGATCCGGAAACGTATGGAAATATTTACGCACAACCTATCTCTCGTTCAGTGACCTTTGGATTTAATGTTTCTTTTTAAAACTTGAAAAAAATGAGAAAAATAACAACATTTATCGCATTAGCAGCGCTTAGTTTTACCAGCATAGGCTGTGATAGATTTTTAGATATACAGCCGGAAGGTAAAGTAGTTCCTGTAAACGCAGAGGATTACAGAAAGGTACTTACATCCGCTTATTCAAGATATCCGACTCACAAATCTTTAGTGGCATTGCGTACAGATGAGCTTAGTCTGGATGAAAATGCCAGTGGGTTTGCTTACAATCGTGAACTTGCGATGTGGAAAGATACCGGTTATGATTCAAACACGACAGAATTTCCTTGGGTAGGATTCTATTCTGTGATCTTTTATATGAATCAGATCATCAATGAAGGAAGTAAGACCATGACGGATTCCCCTGTGAAGCAGCAAATATTAGCGGAAGCATATGCATTACGTGCCTATTCTTATTTTGATTTGATTAATTTATATGGTAAGCAATACAATGTTGCTACTGCATCCACTGATAAAGGAGTACCACTTAGTTTAGAAATTGATGTAGAAGCTGTACTGAAGCCTTCTACTGTACAGCAGGTATATGATCAGGTACATTATGATATTGCAAAAGCTGAGGTATTGATGCAGGAACAACAGCAGTCAGCAGGAATTAATTACAGATTTTCCAAAATTTCTTTAAAAGCTTTACAGGCAAGAATGGCATTGTACCAGGGAGATTGGAACAGAGCTTTAGATTATTCACAGCAGGTGCTTGCAATCAAAGATGGATTGAGTGATTTAAATACAACCAATGTAGCTCCTCACCATTATGCTTCTGTAGAATCAATCCTTGCCTTAGAAAAAGCGTTTGACGGATCTGTAAAGAATAATTTATCTTTTGCTGCTCCTGAGTTGATTTCAGCATATAATAAAACAACGGATAAGAGATTTGGACTTTATTTTGAAAAAGCTCCAGACCGTTATAATATAATTAAAAAAGGAGATTCAGACTTTAAAGTAACCTTCAGAACATCTGAAATGTATTTTATCAAATCTGAAGCATTATTGAAGTTGAATAGGCTTGATGAAGCAAAAGAGACTTTATTAAAAGTATTAAAAAACAGATATACTCCTGAAGGATATACATCAGTTCAAAATGATGTAGCTTCAATGAATACTACAGATTTCATGAATTTTATTCTGGATGAAAGGTTTAGAGAATTTGCTGTGGAAGGTCATCGTTGGTTTGATTT
Organism: Chryseobacterium sp. BIGb0232; assembly: GCF_024810195.1. Classification (NCBI taxonomy): domain Bacteria; kingdom Pseudomonadati; phylum Bacteroidota; class Flavobacteriia; order Flavobacteriales; family Weeksellaceae; genus Chryseobacterium; species Chryseobacterium sp. BIGb0232. The sequence goes on along the minus strand of NZ_JANUEH010000001.1, from coordinate 955,788 downwards.
AAGAAGAGCAAACCAGAAAAAGATTACTCATAAGGTAGGAGGAAAGGATTTTATTCTTGAGCAGAATGATCCGAGATATACGATTGCATATCCACAAAGTGCAAAGAAGAATAATCCTAATTTATAACACTTCATATTAACAACCCTTGAAACCGTTAGAACTTAATCGTTCTAGCGGTTTTTTTGTACTTTTGCATTTATGAAAATTGCCATTATAGAAGATGAATTGCTGGCTGTTAATTATCTGAAAGATCTTTTAGATAAACAAAACATAGTTCCTGTCACGGAAACAGTGGTTCTTCGTTCCAAAAAAAAGGCAATAGACTTTTTTGAAAACGATGCTGCCGATCTTATTTTTATGGATATTCATCTTGGTGACGGGATGAGCCTGGAGATCTTTGAACAGATAGAACTTTTTGCTCCCATTATCTTTATTACAGCATTTGATGAGTATGCTATTCGGGTTTTCAAACATTTCACGATAGATTATGTATTGAAACCTTTTGAAGAAGAAGATCTTCATCAGGCATTACAAAAATTTGTTTCCATCAGAAATAATTTTGATCCGGAACCTTTATTGAAATCCATTTCCACATTACGTCAGGGAGAAGATACTGAGGTGATGAAACGCTTTATGGTAAGAGAAGGAAATAAGTTGAGATCTGTAGATGAGCAGAATACAGCCTACTTCTTTGCTTCGGGAAAATATCTTTTCCTTACCACAATGGATAATCAGACCTATATTTATGATGATACCATCAAAGACATTATTCAAAAACTGAATCCACAGGTTTTCTTTAAAGTGAACCGTAAGTTTATCATCAATAAAGAGGCGATTACAGAAATCATCAAACATTCAAGTCAGAAAGTAGAATTACAGCTATCTCCTAAACCTGAAGTAAGTGATGAGGTGTTTATCAGTAAAATGCAGATCACGGAGTGTCTGAACTGGTTGAAAAATCAGTAAAAGGCTGGAAGCTTGATGCTGGAAGAGGGAAGTACTTGTAGTTAAAATATATCATTAAGTCTTTTTTGAATTTCCATACTTGTTATTGGTTAAGCCGAATCTTCGATTTCTGACAAAGGAATAATCTTGCCATCTCATTTCCAGATTACCCTCGCTGGATTATATAGTTTTTTTATTAACCCCATAAGAATCATATAGCTTTATCGATGATGAAATTGCTCATCATAGCTCATAAATAAAGTATTATGATGATTTTTAACCTCCCACAGATTTTTGCGGATACGAAAATCAGAGATTTTCTAAAACTTATGTGTACTTCTTATACTCAATGTTTTTAACTTACTTAAGTGTTTAAAGTCTTTTGTGACTTTTGTGGTTATTTTTTTAGTTGAAAAGATGCTGGATGTTGGAGGTACCTGTAGTCAGTATATCTGATTAAGTTTTTTTTATTTGCACTTAGTCACCCTTGTAGCGTTATATCTATTTTTAATGAACGAAATAGAATATAGCTCCAAGTTCATCAAAAGACAAGTAAACATTCATAATAGAACAGTAACTTCCATCATCCCTCTTCCAGCTTCCCATCCTTCCCCTATTCATTTTTTTCGTATTTTCCATGCCAAAACTAATTGTTTAAACTCAGGACTATGAAAATATACTTATTTCTTACTGTAATGCTTTCGGGAGCCGTATTTTCACAAAAGATACAATTGAAAAAGGATAAGATTTTATTCAATGAAAAGGAAGTGGGAATCCTGAAATCGCCTTACAGAGATCACTTTGAGTTTTATAACCTGGCGAATGAGAAGGTTTTTGATGCTGATTTAAAAGGAGTGACCTTAGCAAAAGAGCAGTTTCTTTATTATCTCGATATGAAATCTGCAGATGGGAAAACCACTCAGATTCCTTATGAAGTATTGGTTACCTCATTTAAGGTAGATCGAATTGTAGCTTATCAATTGGCGGTAAAATATCACCTTTTCAATGAAAACGGTTTTGATAAAACAGAATTGGAAAAGTTCTTTAGCACCTCAAGAGAAAACCTGGGTGATAAATATCTACAGGCCAAAACGAATAGTATTGCAGAAGATAATGCAAGAAAAAGCAGGTTGGATAATATCAGAAGTCTTTATAACCCTAGAATGGGATCCAATGGAGAAATTTTGATCAATAGCGGAGGTTATCAATCTAAAATTATTGGATATTCAAGAGCGTTTAATTGTGTAGGATTCAATAATACCGGCTCATGTCTGGAAGTGAGCGATCTGGATGGAGTGAAGGTGGCCTCTATGTATCAGACCAATCAGGGATTAAAGACGTATTTGGTAAGAACTTTTGATAATAATGAATTTACCTTTACAGCCACAAGACCTTATGCACCTTCAGATTATGCGTTTATCAATGAATTTGTAGCTAATCTTTTTATTGAAGGTTATACTCTTGAACATCAGGCTTACTATAAAAATCAGGAACTTCATCAGGCAAAAATGAATGATGCAGTGAACCGTAGCATCAATTTATATGACGTTCCGGGATATTTGGTTGAGAAATCAGGTAAGAAAACAGAAGGAGCAATAACCATCTGGTTTGAAATGCTTGATCCGGAAAGAACGGGACAAAAGCTTCCTCAGGATGGTGCCGATCGTTTTGGGCAGCGTGTAACCCTGAAGAAAAGATTACCGGGTATGAACAGTATGGCTACCAAAATATATGATGCCGATTCAGGAGTCCATTTCTGTGTTTCTCCGAATGGAAACGAAGAATGTTACTACGGATTAGATGTAAAAGGAGAGCTCATGAAAAAGCTTCAGAATTATGGTAGCATGCATGGAAATAATGCCTATTTCTACAGGCTGATTGCCAAAGAAAATAAAATAATGTTACTGCGGGATCCTGTTGAACACTGGAAATATGTTATCAAAACAGATCTGCAGCCTAAAGGACAAATGCTGGACAACAGATCCAATGATAAGCTTTCCGAAAAGCTGGCAGACTATCTTAAAGACTGTAAGTCTGTTGCTGATCAGCTGAAAAATGAAAGTCTTGATCTTAAGAATGAAGAAAATCTGATCAGGATCATTTCAGATTACAGTAAGTGTAAAAAATAGAGATCAATGAAGATATATCCTCATGAACAATAAAAAATATTATAACGAATTCTTCGAAGAAGTCACAGAACAGGAAGTTGATCAATTGGATCATTTTTATATCAGCTATTTCGTAGATGGAAGAATCAAAAAAACTGATCATATCAGTCCTAATTATTTCATGGGGGAATATTATCTGGATGCCAAAGAGAATCTTCAGGAAAAGATACAGGAATTATGCATAGAAGGTGGTCACAGATGGGTGTTCTATACTCAGGAATCTGCTGCATTTGGTTATACTTTATGGAATTCGGAGGATATTGGAGAGAAAGGAAATCTTAAATTTAAAGGGAAACAGGTACTTGATTCAAAAAACAGAGAGATTTTCAATTGTTCAATAGATATCTCTAATGGTCAAATGGAGGAAGCTACAAAGAAATATTATAACAGTGATGATATTCTTCTTTTGACTATAGATTATGATTCTCAAAACAAACTGGTTTATGCTTATGATAAGCAAGATACCTGGGGATTGGATGGCGGCTGGCCAATGGATAAGGAGGAATTGATTATTGTGGACGCTCGTATAGGAGCATTTCCGTGGGATCAGCATCCTTATTTTCACTCGGCGGTTCCTTTTTTACCGGAGTCGGATATTATTTAGCACAGAAAGATATTTACAATTATGATAACAACTCAATTCAAGGACCTTTCTGGGAATGAAATTTCCAAAAAAGAAGCAGAAGTTTCAACGCAATATTCTGTAGAGACTTTTGTGGATGGAGTTATAAAGAAAATAGAGCAGTTAGAAAATGGAGTGGTAGAGATTACCTATTATCATTTGGATGCTTCAGAATGTATCAATGAGTTGTTGCTTCTTTATCAGGATCAAAAAGTTTTGTTTTCCACTATAACTGATATAGGTTCTTATAGAATTGAATATATTTTTTTATATGAAAAAGGAAGATTAACAGAACAGAAAAAATGGGTCATGAATAACAAAAATCAATATATCTGTTTACAAAAATTTGACATCATAACGGGATCATTGATTAATAACGCTATCGAAAAATATTATAAAGATGAAACGTCATCTTATACCTTCGAATATGACCAGTCCGGAAACTGTTTTATGATTCATAATGAAACCGATGGAGAAAAGGATATTTTTGGTTGGGAAATCGGAAATCCCAAGTGTTCCTTTACCTGGAATAGTTTCGAATATTATCAATATTCAGAACCTTTACTACCTGAATAAAGCAGCAATAAATATCACAAAAAATAAATTTCCTCCGTAGGGATGGCAAAAATTAAGAGAATTTTTTGACAGAATGGTTTAAAGCGTTAATGTCCATGAATATAATGAATCAGAAAATAGCAGATCAATACAATCATACTCCTGAAGATAAAGCATACAGTTGGGGAAGCAAGGAAAAAATACCAAAAGATGGCAACAGAACCAATGGACTATAAGAATAAAGGGTTTATAACATCCGATATTTTTATGCAGTTAGCCCTTTATTATATTCATGAAGAGTTTAAAAAAGACCAATATGCCTTCATTCGGAAAGAACTTCTTACAGATCATCATGAGACTGTAGTAAATGGCCAGATGGCAGGTTGGTTTGCCTTTCTCTGGGATGAGTATATATCAAATGCTTCAGAAGAACAGACGATGGTTCAGATTCTTCAAATTGTAAAAGCCAGGATTTATAATAAAGGAACTTATATCCCTTTAACGGAGTTACAGGCTATTCCAACTGTGGATGGTGATTTTAAACTATTTTACAGAAAACCTTTTCCTACAGCTGAGTTAATTAAGATGTTAGATGCTTTGATTCAAATGCTTGAAGGAGATTGGGATCATAAAAACTATGATATGGATATAGATTACTACTATGATTAAACGTTCTTCTCTCAGATTTTGTTAAACATAAAATAAGCAGCAGCACTTACTCAAATTTCGCTATTTTAATAAAAGAAGACAAATATGATGAATCACAGGGAATAACTTTTAGATACTAATATTATAATGATACAATATAAAAATCTTAATGGTGAATCAATTAGTGAACAACAGATAAGTTCATTAAAAGAATATGCGATTCATACTACAGATGATCAGTCTGGCTTACTCAAAAAAGTAGAAACACTTAAATTAAAAAGAGGAAATCAACCTTATAAGTTTTTTGAATATTATCTTGATTCCGGGGAAAACAAATCTGATATTATTCCACAGTATACAGACGAAACTAATGATTATCGGCTTGGTATTTATTCTAATTTGCAAACCGCTTTTAGTTTTAAAATGTGGGACTTTGAAAATTACTCAAATACCGGAGAACTTATTGCTAAAAGTAAAGTTGTATTTGACTCTCAAGATAGACTGATTTTAAGAGTATATTTTGATATACAAACTAATGAGATTAAAAAGTTTCCGCTACCCATAAAGTATTATTATGCTTCATCGGAAGATATAGCAAATGGTCTGGCCAATTTAGAGTTAATGTTTACGTATGAATTTAATGAAACTACCAATCAATTTGTTACTTATATTAAAGATCTCAATGAAACAACAGGTGAAATTCATACACAAAACAAAGATGGCTTTATTGAGTTGATGGGCTTAGATTTTTGGGATAAGCATTCATACTATCATGCTTTACAACCTTTATTACCTTTATCTTTGGATAGATAGAAAATAGTTCTGCACATAAAATAATGTTTCAAATTTAAATCTAGATTAATAATTAAGTTAAAAATGTCAAGAAGAATATACTTTGAAATAACAGAAGAAACTGATTGGACCCAAAAAATTAATCCGGATTTAGGTTCAATAGCAACGTTAATTTTTTTCGCAAACAATTTAAATCCAGTAATGGGCGAAAAAATGATGAATTCAACATTATCTGAATACAGCTATAGGGTTGAAAAAGATTTACCAAGAGGAAATTATACCATTGATAATTCTTCAGCCCACTATGGACCGGATCATATGGAAGAGCTAATTCATTTTATCGATGGTCAGTTAATACCTTCGCTGCAAAACTCGTTACAGCATAAAGATATAGTTACAGATATTTATGGAGGAGTGCGAAATTTTTTAAATCTATATTATGATGGACCTGTATATTTAGGGTATATTGGAATTGATGAAAGTGATAGTATTGAGGGATATACAGGGTATATACCTAATTTAATGCAGAAAACATTAGAATTGAAAAACTTTTATCAGAGAGTGAAGATTCTGAATAAAACGTATGAGGTATTTATTGAATAAACAGCCTTAATATTATCGAAATAAAGCACGAAAAAAATAATGAGTATTGTAACAGATTATAAAATAAGTTTTGGAGTTAAAAGAATTCATGATCGTGATTTTAAGTTCATACGTACTATAAGTTCTTCTTTGGATTCAATTATTACTGAGTTTAGGAATATTATTAATTGTGATAATTTATTAGGGGCTATTAATCTTAAGGTGGCCCCATCCTCACCGGGAGAAATACTGTATACAACACAAGGGTTGCAGCTTATCAAAATTACACACGCTACCACTGAAATCTATCGCGACTCTGCTAGGTATGATTCAAATCCGGATATTACAGCAGATTTTACTTTACCTACAGCAGACTTCAAAGAAATTGTTAAAGTCTGGCGGGAGTTTGTAGTGAATGGTGATGTTTACCCTAATTTTTAAAAATGAATTATCAAATTTTAACCCAGCATCATTTAGAATTCTCAATTATAATGATGAATGGAAGAAAAACAGGTATTGTAAGAACAACAGCTCCTGAAAACAAATTAAGTGCAAGCTTGGAAGATCTGTTTATAGAAGGATATCCGGATGGATTTATTGAAACTATTTTAAGAAATATTGAGAGAGCTCTCAATGATATTGACTACGACCCAGCTGAGGATGCTTGTCCAACGTTTGCCAGTGTAACGGTAGGGAAAGTAAATTGTGTTGTGAGGAGTCTCAGAAAACAAGTACCATTGGAAATTCCTACATTAGATTTAAAACAAATTTTAATGGCGTGGACAGAATATTTTGAAATAAATGATATCCAGGATATGGGGCTTGCATAGTGGATTATAATCGAATAGACAAAACAACTTTGAAATTAATAGCAGAAAAAATAATGAATAATAATATAGCAGATCAGTACAATCTCACTTTTGAAGATAAAGTACAGGACTGGGGAATACAAGGGAAGAGCGTCAATAAAATTGTAAGTACAAACAATCAATATTTAGCCATTTTTCTGAACAGCTGGAACTCTGCAGAACAGATCAATGCCTCGTTGTTACCGGATATTAATGATGCATTGAACAATCCGGATGAAGAAATTGATAGTGATTCTGCGACGGTAGATATCATTATGCACAGGAATGAGGTCGATTTTTATGATGATGTTAAAGGATATGTAAGTAGTATTCCATTGCAGGATTTTAAAAAAATTGTTACAGAATGGAGGAATTTCCTGAAGACAACTCCATCAGGTGCAGCTAAAGTGCGTCAGATTTTTAACTGTCTTTGAATATAAAATTTTCTATGGATATTAGATGTTTTCACGAAATACTTTACTCCTAAAAAAGATATCTGGATATATATAATGAATCAAATTTTCACTGATATCTATGAATCAAATTTCAAAATATTAACTTGTTAATGAATTATGGTAAGAGATTCAAAATGTAACGGAACAATAGGTATTCATCCTACAACGAATAAAAAACTAATGAAATGAGCGCAAAAATGATTTTTTTTACCACTGCCTATGATGAAGAGTTTCTTACAGAAGAAGAAGCATTGGAAGTAGGGAACTATAGAAAACACATATGGATCAATAATGCTTTAAAAAAAGAAGAATCTTATAGAGAAAATCAGCTTTGGGGTGGAGTTTATTATTTATCACCTGAAGAGCATGTTACAGAGGTATTGATCACATTGGGGCAACATCTGAATTGGACTCTTAGAGATAATAAGCAGAACATCCATGGGTATACGGTTTGGGATTGTAAGCCTTACTCCGGTTTACAGCAAGATGCGAAATATTCAAAAACTGTTTCAGATACTGAAGGAATTGAGGTCGCTATTATAACTTATGATAGCGTTACTCACCAGGTAAAAAGCGGGCTTAAAATCTATAAATTCGGAAATAAACCTATTCCATGGGGAGAACCAGGATCGGTATTTGATGAGGATTCTGAAATTTTTTTTAGATTTAGTGAAGATGGAGAGCTAGATGCAGTGCACGTAAATGATTTTCTTTTTAGTAATGATTTTGCTTATACTGCGACCCAGTTTTTTCGCGCTGCGGGTAATTTCTTTCAGGAAATGGGTCTTTCTGAAGAAGAAATATACTATTATACCCATGCAGAACCCCTTGTTCCCAATTTTTAGATAAAATAAATCTTTCATACTAAATGAAAACTAGAAAAGATGAGAATGTTAAAAGAAAGTAGAATAAATAAATTGATGGCTCTATTTGTTTTATTAGTATTTTTTTCCTGTAATTCATTGGATAACGATGAATACAAGATTTTAAATTTAACAATAAGTAAATATGTCTTTAAAGAATTAGATCCAAGAGCTATATCAGATACAGCAACTAAATATAATATAAGCGGCCCTGAGGCTATATCGATTATAGACAGCTATAGGAAAAAAGAGAAATATACTTTCACGATGTCTGACACACTTGTTCCTGTGAACATTCCAAAAGATAACCGGGATGCTCTTCATCAGACCTATTACTTTAATGAGATTGAAAATAGATCAGACAAGGCTGTTCCGATCGACTTTAGCAAGGTAGAATATCCTGAAAATCTAAAAAAAGTGACGAAAGCAGTTAAGGATGAGAATTATGTAGGACATTATACATTTCACAGAGTTTTGTTTGACAAAAGCAGAGAAAGAGCCTATATTCAGATTGATCTTCCCGAAGAACAAGTAAGGTTTGGGACTATTGGGCTGAGATTAAAGAAAAAAAATGGAAACTGGGAATTTGAAAAATAGCTTACCAGCCTATTCATCTATTCAATATTACTGAACATTTTAAAAGTCAAACACTGTGGAAATTGAAATTTTAACTTATTTAAGAGACAATCCGGCAGCTTACCCAGAGAATAAGGAATATGAAGGCAGAATACAACCAATGTCTTTCTCTGAAATTCAAAACCATGAAATGATCTATAATAATGGAAAACCTTTTCCTAAAGCATTACGGGAGCTTTTATTTCTGGCTGGGAAATACTGTTATGTGTTGGAACATAATATTCTTGAAATTAATGAATTTCAGGAAGATCCCAGAGAATGGATGAAAGAGAATAATAAAGCAATTAACCACCCGTTCTATGTGATTGAAATCTGTGATTTTGCAGAATCTTTCTTATTTGTTCATCTTGATGAAGATGATGATCCTATAGTTCGGCATGCTGAATTGTATTGCAAAGAATACAATGTTTCTTTTATTTCGTGCTTGTGCAGATTATCTGCTTTTATAAATCATAGGATTGATATGAAGAAGAAGTATCGTGATCCATTTTAATCCATTTTTAGCACAGTTTTAATGATGAACTTAAAAAACTTTACCATTATCAGTCATCAAATAAGTTTTAATAATCCATATTACGCCAATCTGGAAAATTTATTGAATAACGATTTTAAAACTACCTCAGTTGTAACCCAATTTTTAACCGAACTGATAAGCCTGATTGAAAATTGGGAAGATATAGCGGTTAGAGAAGCATTTATAGAAAAAGAAGGCGGTTATTGGGATTGGAAGGACCTCCTGGATTTTAAGGTAACAGGAAACTGGTTTACATTTTTCAAATTTGAAGATCTCGGAGGTTATATTAATGTTGATACCAAAACTTTTTATCTTGAAAACTCTCTACTTCCTAATGAAGCTGTTATTGATATGCCATTGGAAGAGTTTATAGAAGTTTTACAACAATGGAAGCATATTTTAAGCGAATAATTATCCAATACTATCACATTATTCATCATAGACAATGGATTTGAAGAACTATATCATCACTCATCATAAAATTAATTTTAATGATCCCCAATATAATAACCTTCAAAACTTATTAAACTCAGATTTTAATCATCTGAAAACTTTAGACAGTTTTTTGAACGAATTATTGTATTTAAAAAAACATTGGAATAATATCCAATTAAGAGACACATTTATTGAAACAAGATTAGGAGGATATTGGGACTGGGAAGGATTAGAAGCCCATAATGTCTCTGGAAACTGGTTTACAGTGATCGCATTTGATGATTTAAATGGCTATGTCAATGCAGACACTCAGGTATTCTACCTGGAAAATGAAATCCTTATACAGGAATCTGTTGTAGAAATGCCATTGGAAGAGTTTATAGAAGTTTTACAACAATGGAAGCATATTTTAAGCGAATAATTATCCAATAATTTCACTTTACTGATTACATGGATGCATGGCCTATCGCTTCATCAGCTATTTACCATAAACCTTAGCCCCCTTAAAATAAAACATCTGAATATTTTTCTTTGCGTTTTCATAAAAATGACTTCCAAAAAACAGAACTGTTTCTGGAAAATTATACTTTAATTCAGAGAAATGAAATATCAGTTCACTTTTTTCTCCTCAGTTTCATGAAGCTTTTGCTGATCTCTGGGTGTTACACATAATCTTCTATAGGTCTGTTTTTCAGACTGCTTGTAACGAATGTGAGAGCCTGTGGGGAGTAGACTGGCATAATGAGTCCCCAGCAACAGCCGGAAATGTGGTTGATAAATCTGTTAGAAAATCGAAAAAAAATATAATACGTCAAGTTTTGACGTTAGCGGCCTATACTTTTGTGTCAGAATTAAACAACAAGCTATAATGATGATACCACTTTTTATGAACATGATATTCACCTATCCGAAAATCAAAGATCATAACAAAGGACTGTAAACTTTTCATTTTTTTTAATTACAAAATATAACACGTCAAGTTTTGGCGTCAGCCTGAAATAGCTTTGCTTAAGAATCAAACACCAAATCACAAAATAGTAATCATCCATGGATAAACCAAGTGAAAACAGAATAAAAAATCTCCATCCATTGGTAAGGAAAGAAGTCACACAGATTGTAAAAGAGTGTGATGAAGCCCTTACCGGGAGAGCAAAATTAAGAATTACCCAGGGATTAAGATCCTTTAAAGAACAAGATGCATTATATGCGCAGGGAAGAACAAAAGCCGGAAAGAAAGTCACCAATGCCAAAGCCGGTCAAAGTATTCACAATTACGGATTAGCGATAGATATCTGCCTGATTATCGACGGAAAAATAGCAAGCTGGGACACTGCGAAAGACTGGGATAATGATGGCGTAGCCGACTGGTACGAATGTGTAAAGATCTTTGCCAGACATGGCTGGGAATGGGGCGGAAACTGGAAAACATTCAAAGACCTGTCTCACTTTGAGCGCAGATTTATCTGGAAAGGAGAGCGTAAGATCAACGCAACCTGGAGAAACTTACAGAATTTACCAAAAGATAAAGACGGATATGTAATTTTCACCCAATAATCCAAGGATTATTTCACAGTGAAAATCAATACTACAATCAACCGGAATGATTGTACAGGAAGGGTTTTGTCTTTACCGGAAAAAAATAAAACGCTTCTTATTGAACACTTGTTGCGACCTAAAAAATTCTGAATAAAAAAATTATTGAAGCCGCTAAGATGCATGAAGAAAAATCACATCAAATTTTTAGGAAAACACTCTTTAAAAAATAACCAGGCTCATTATTCTTACAGCCTTCATTAACCTTAAGGGTTCAGATACTTTTCAGGTTTTATAAGACCTATCATTACTCCGTCTTATCTTTTATTAACACCAAAAATTACAAAAATGCCACAAAATATTCCATCGGGAAGCTTATCAACAGCTCCCGACAGCAAAGGGCTTAACGTACGGCCTGATCTTCTGCCGGAGTCTTTCTTCTTTCTGGAGAAAGGGCAGACATTCAGTCAGGACACGAACGGGAAATTTGGAGCCAATGGAACTGTATTCAGGACCACCTCCAAAGTAAGCCTTAACGGTACCGGCAAAATATATACTATTTGCCAGGGACAGGTATTTTTACAACCTTGTGGAGGAGATTCCACTAAAGTAAATGCGATCCTGAAGCCTTTTAATCAGCCGGTTAAAGGACTTGCGATCAAATATATCGTATACAGAGGCCTGAACAGATCAGATTTCTTTGAAGGAGATCTTATCAAATCAACAGCTACAACTGGTTTTGTAGACGTCATCAAAAAAGAGTTTACGGGTCTTTATAATATGCTGGGGATTACTGTCCCTCCGTTTACTGCTCAGCATATTGGGTTTCCAGTAGGGAATTCTCAGTCAGCAGATGACCTTATTGATGATTATTTCCTTAAGATTTCTAAAGTTCAGACTACCGGAACTACCACTACTGAGGTAGACTCCAAAAAAGCTTTTGAGCTGCCGATGATCCCAAGAGGAACGCATCTTGGAAATGCTACAGGAAGTGTAGGAATTGATATCGTACTGAATGAAGGAGATTACACGGTAGCCAATGATCCAAACCCTTTTCAGCTGAACCTGGCTTTTGCCCGAAGTGCTGACCACGTCTTAGATCAGGCTATTGGGAGTACACCTTTTAAAAAGAAACTGATCAGGGAAACCGCTACTCAGTTCCTTGATATTGCAGCCTTTTATGGTTTACATACGCAGGGGAAAGGAAAGATCCATATGAGTGATAATTCTGTTCTGCAAACGACAGAAGAAATTGCTGGTCAGATTTCAGGTTTTAAAACAGCTGACACAACCTATCTGTACATCCAGGGAAGCAGACAGAGATCCTATAATTTCTATGGAAATTATAAAGTAAGTGATACAAACGCACACAATATGAAAATAGGCACAGGAGTAAATGATCTAAATGAGGAAACATTTGGTGAAAACTGGCCTTTATTTGAGTTGTCTAATATGTCAACCGTTGCATTACAATTAACAACAGATAATTATTTATGGGCAGGGATGTATGTTAAGATGGGGACTCTATTATCAGAAAATCAAAACTATTTTATACGAAATAGCAATCTTTTACAAGCTCCATCATCTAATAATGATTTAAATTATACAAAACCAATTCTATTTGATATTATAAAGACCAGTGCACAAAATACGGTTTCTGGACTAATACAACTTATTTATGAAGGAAAGGAGCTTAATATTGAAGAGAATATAGTTCCATCAGATCCTGCTTTGCCAATTGAAGCTCGAAAGTTAGTATTAAAAGATATTGACGATGTATTTGGAATGATCAATGTAAAACCTAAACTAAAGATTAATCCTTATGAGCTTGATTATGTAATTGATCAGAATTTACTTCTAATCGATTTTAATAATAAAACTGGGGGTAAAGATGTTGCTACCATAACAACTAAAAGAGTTACAGATGTTATTGTAAAGGATGAAACAGAGAGTTTACAAAGAGTATCTTACGAGACATTGTTAAATAATATCCATCAAAATACAGGGTCCTTTTTTCAGAGCCGTACTGCATATTTGGATAATAGTAATTCAGGAACTGTATCTTATAATAAAGAAAGGAATAATTATTATCAGCCTGAACAACCTTATTATCTTAAAACAGAAGTTTTTACAGATAACAATTTAAACACAATTACTGGACTTTCATTACACATAGAAAATGGAAAATTACCTAGTAAAAAATTATTAGGTATATCGTCAAGTGAGAATGATATTTTAATAGATCTTATTAGTCAGGCTCAATTAAATAATCCTAAGTTTTTCTTTAAAAATTTATTGGTAGATGAAGATACAACGTATTTATCTGTAGAGAACATAAAATATAAAAAATATAGTTTATCAGTAATTGGAGAAGATCAAACAGGAAAACTTAAACTTGTTTCTCCAAGTTCAAATAATAATATTTATGTATCTACAATTGATGATTTGATATACACTTCAAATGCTTATGCAAAATGGGTACCTAAGCCAGACGATAATTACAGCCATTTAAAAAGAAACGATTTAACGACTTAAACTAAAAAAAATGAATGCGTATATATTAAGAAATGGTAATGCCGTACGAGAATCAAAAATAACAAATATTAGCTTAGCTGTAGATGGCTTTTTGAGTTCATTTACTGTAATTGAAACAGGCAAAAAATACTCATATTATAGAAAAGATGAAAAAAGTGGGGTTGAAGAAGGATATTATGATGAATACAAGTTATCAGAATATATTTCTAAAAGCTTGAAAACAGATGCGGTTTTACAAAGACCTAAAGCATTTGCTAGTTTTGAATATGCTACAACAGGTGATATGGTAAATGTAAAAACAGCAGATCTTTCATCTAATGTTTTTTATACAGAAAAAGAATATATATTTTTACATACAGCTGGGAATAATTATTTATTATCTTATGAGAAATTAAATTTTTCTATGATGGGTACACCTACTGTAAATCAAACTCATTATAGTCCATTAATAAATAAATTTTATAGTAAACATATTGCGAAACTATCACAAATAGAAGAAAGTAAAAAAAGTAAATATCTTGAATATACTATTTATTCTGCTCTTCGAATTAATCAGATAATAAATGAAGTTTTTCCAACTATTACAGCAAACCCCAATAATATTTCGTTAAATAATTTAAACCAACTAATTAATAACCTTAAGGCAGCTTGGGAAAGTGATCAGTTAAATTATGGAAGTATTTCTTCAGAAAGTTGTATTAGCTATTATAGTGATTTAACATCCTTTTATACAACTGCAAAAAAATATTTTGTTGAAATACAAAATTATTCTGAAAAAGATAGAATTAGTTTACTTATCAATATTCTTAAATCAGTTATTAATAACGCTCCTGTACAGTTTAAAATACAGTATTTAAAAGATATTTTAGATAAAGAGTTATCAGAAAATGACATCAATTCTATTGTATATCTAGCAATGTCTTTCTCCGAGACCCAACAAAACGAAATTGATGAATTTTTAGGACAGCTTGTAGGTGGCAGTAACTATATCTGTGTTAACGAAGAACTTTTTCAAAATGATGAAAAAAAATACAGACATCAAAGGGTCAATATAACATTGTATGAAGCTATTGTAAAAAAATTAGACGGATTGCAAAATAAATTATGGTATTATTCCCCACTGTATAAATATGTACATACAAAATTTGTACAAGATGAGGGAAGAAAATCAACACCCCTTCATATGTTTGTTATGAGTATTTATGCATTGTGGACTTATAGTAAATATAATCCTTACAGGAATAATACATATAACGATAATGTTGTTGGATTTAAAGGTAATCAGGATGATGTTAATAAATTATTCAAATATACTCGAAATACTGCTACTACATTGAAGGTAGAAGGAAGATATACATATCCATCTATTGATTTTGAAGCATCACCTCTAATTATAAATGTTTCTGAGTATTTCATTTACGCTGCTTCAAAACATTTTACTAGTATGAGGACAAGTTTTTGTTTTACTGATAAAATTGTAGTTGAATGTAATGATTATAAACAATTCAAATTTACAGGAGGTTGGATGACCCCAGCTCAATATGAATATAAGCGTGACTTTTATTCATATGGCTATTATCATTTATTTCAACCAATACAAGTCCTTAATGTATCAGATAATAAAGTTGATGTCCCTGTCCATGAATGGGATATTAACAATGTAATAAATAAAACTACTTTTATTCCAGCATTTTTGTATCATCACATGGAGTCGACAAAATATGATGAATTATATTATTCTATTTACTGGCTACCTATAACAGCAGCTTGGAAAACAGCCAAAGAGATTATACCTCTTGTAGGTAAAGTAGCAGATAAATTGGATAAATTATTAGATATCACTGAAGATGTATATGATTCTATGCATCCTAAATCTGCAATAGAATTCATACACGATTATGCTTTAACCCATTAAAACTATTTAAAATGTCAGAATTTAATATACTGATTGATAGATTAGATTTTTGGTTGGTAAGTTATTCCACCAGTAAGACTAAAACTATCGATGAACAATTATTTAATATAGCTAAAAGTATTACAGATTGGGTTGCAGCCAATGGTTGGCCTAGTGATTTTAATAATAATGATGCAAAAAATTTAATACAAGAATTATCAAATAGAAAAGATCCTGCAAAAAGAGGGGAGGAAATAAGGGTGAAGATCAAAACCCGTGTAATCAAAGAAGAACCGACTGAAGAAATTGCACAAAGAGGGCTTTCGCAGTATGTTTGGGTAGATATTGGAGAAGATGGCTTTAAGAAAACACCAAATCTGCGCTTTACTGATGCGGAAATTAATAATATGATTAAATTTGGTTTAGAACGAGAAAACTTACCAGATGCTTGGATTGAAGGTATCATTACAAAGGCATTTAGAGTCCCAAAGGCCCAGACAATTGCTGAAACAGAAATGTATTTAACAAATGCATCTAATTTGTTGAAGCCTACATCACTGCAAAACGGAAGAGGTGGTCTCTTATATTGTTTTAAAGATGAAAATCAAAAATTAATTTTACAAGACAAATTAAAAAAATATTATATAGAAAAATATGGCTTAACAAATTATATTTCTGAAAGTCAAAAGTTAGTAAATACTTTTTATGGAGGCTCTGTACATACTAAAATAGTGCCACCAGATGTGGATACAGTGACTTATTTATCTGATTATCAGATGTTGGCTTTGTTTGCTTTTGCATTAGATAATCTTAAAAATGCAAAAGACAAGGGAGCGATTGATTTTGAAGAATATAAAAAATTAAGGAATGGAGCTTTAAAAAATATGACGGGAGATGCTGATAATAAAAGAGTAACAATAAATAGTTTTGTTTTACCAGAATTTATTCGTTCAGCAGATCCTTCAAATAATATTCCGAGAGATATTTATAAATTACACCGTATGAAAGATGAAATTTTTCAGTCTAGTATGAATGTTAATGGGGATAATATTTTTAGAGTCTTAAATTTAGACCCGGGAAGTTCATTAGGAAAAAGATTAGATTTTACATTTTTCACTAAAACAGCTGCAAAAAATGGTAGAAGTATTCCACCTGAAACGCAAATTGAATTTTAAATAAGAAATTATGATTAAACAATATAATAATCTGTCAGGGAAAGAAATTACTGAACAACAGGCGCTTCAATCGAATGAGTTTGTAATTAATTTCATAGATAATTTATCGAACAATTTAGTAAAGGAAGAGCGCCATATTATTAATAATCAGGTAAGCTTTATTAAATATTTAATTTACGATAATGAAAGTGAATCAATTATATTCGATTATCTACGTAATAAATCAGAACAATTTCAAATAAAAAAAAGAGTATTTATTGGAAACTTTGTTGTTGACACAAATAAAAACTATTCGCTTCAGGTTGGAAATGGACCACTAATTTCAAAGTTGGTTTATAATATTAATGATCTTGAGCCAGAGCATTTTATTTGTATACATGTTCTCGATTGGCAAACAAATCTACCTATACCAGAAAGAACTAAAAAGTACTGGTATAGCATAGATAAAGATGGTGAGAAATATGAGGCAATTGAATTTTCCTATAAAGAAGATGGCTCATTGCAAGAAGCAATAGATAAGACGCCTAACCATTCGGACGAACAAGATTGGAAATATTATGATAATTTTCAAGAATTACAAAGTAAAAAGCAAGTGGATTTAAGTTATTATATTAATTCAAACTTAACTTCTTAATTACTGGAAATTAAATGTTATAAATACTTGTTCTAGTAAAAATAGGAATTATTAAATGAATGTAACACCACGGGAAATTAAGTAAACCCTACTTAATAAGGCTTTTGTTTGCCTAAACGGAAGCCTTCCACTCACCCAAACACAAAATTATTTTTATGTCAAATCAAACACCGGTAACACACAGGTATTACCCGAGGTTATCCTCTGTGGTTACAAAAGACGACATCCCGGATATGCTGGGATTCATAAAAGATGGGGTCACCAACCTCCTCGACAAAATCTATTATAAAGATTTACAGTATAGTAAAGGGCCAAAAGGAGACTCGGCTTTTTACAGTTTATCGATCGTTTCGAAAAGAATCGATATCGAAATTCCCGGAACAGGAATCGCTTTGGTTCTGAATCCGGATCTTAAAGACAATGATTCCAAAATTTCAGCATTTCCCATCACCGTTGAATACCAATGGAAGATCCTGGCGTATTTACGCTATTTCAGCTTAGGAAACTTTTCCTTTGAACCCCAGCAGATCTTCGAGGTTGCACTTAGAGTGCTCAATGTAACGGAAGAACAGGCCATTGCTCATTTTGTGAATACATTTGTGAAGCCTGAAAACCAGGATATTACTCCATTGATGCAGTTCGTTAAAGATATGAATGCAGCATATGGAGGATGGTCCGGAAATCCAATTCCTGTTCCTACCAATGCAACAACAATTACTGAAGTTGTACAACAGATTTTTTCAAGAGCAGGGAAGTATGCTTCTTTAGCAGCATTTGGAGCTTATTTGTTAACAAGCGATCTTCAGGAAACAGGAAATAAAGTAAAAACATTCTTTAAATCTCTGATGCCACAGGATATTGATGAGTTCATCAAAGAAGTGGTTGTTCCGAAATTTAAGGCAACTTTAGTATTGTCTGCAGCGATTGAATTTCCAAGAAGTATTTTAAAACCGGTATACCCATTAAAGCACCCGACTGCTCCTTTAGAGGTTATAGAAGATGAATCTCAAAAAGTGACCATCGGTTTTGGAGAGGCTTTATTTTATGCCGATACAGAAAAAGGTTTCGGATACAATATGGATTTGGTTCTGAATATGAGCCATCCTGCTCAGATCGGAAATACGGGCTTTGTGATCGATATTCACAATCTGAAAATTGACCTGAGTAGAACAGAAAACATTGCGGAAGCCGACGCAGACGGAAGACCCAAAGAATTTATGGGGGTCTATATGGAATACACCGAAATATTCCTGCCGAAAAAATGGTTTAAAAAGAAAGATCCTGCATTAGATAAGAAACAGACCATCGGTATTTCAGCCAATCATATGCTGATTGGAACCGGAGGTCTCTCAGGAAATATTGCTATCAGACCTAGCTATGCCGTTAAAGCTGTGGGAACACAGACCGAAGTGGTAGACTATTTCAGTGAGTTTTTCACCCTTAAGTATCAAAATCTAAAAGTGAAATCAATGTCTGATCCTACGGAGCATACTATTGCTGATATGCAGGCACTGAAGACTTTCATAAATGGATTAGATGCACCATCTCAGCTTAAGTTTGTATATCCTTTCGGATTAACAACTACTGCGGGAGAGCATAAGGAGTTCCAGAAAGAAGAAGATTATTATAAATTTCTGTCCAGCCTTTCCGTAGACAGCCTTTCGGACCAGGACCGTACGCTGTGGTTTGATCTTGGGAAAGATCCTGAAAAAGCATGGGAATTAGGATTCAGTCATTTTGATATTGATTTCCATCAGGGACAGGTAGTACGTTCCTCATTGAGTGCTGCACTGAAGATCAAAAAATTTAAAGGTGCTGATGGAGATTCCGAATTAATCATTGCCGTAGATGGAGAATGGGAAAGTAAAGAAAACTTTAAGCTTGCGGCTGCATTTCTTCCAAAAGGATTGGAAATGAACCTGTTTAAATTCCTGATCTTTAACTTACAGAGAATAGAAATTGGTAAGAAAGATGATAACTTCTATATTGAAGCCGATACCAAAATCAGTTTCCCTGAGGGTACATTTGGAGAAAGATTGCTGGGAAAAGAAGGAATTGATCTGCCGGCTATCCGTTATTACGCCAATGGTAAATTTGAGATTGCTGGAGGAAGTTCTATTATTCCAACCAACCTTCACCTGAATTTAGGACCTGTACGTATGGCGGTTACAGCTGTCCATATGGGAACCATACAGCGTATGTATGACGGCAATATGCGTACCTATAATTATATCGGATTTGATGGGGGAATCAATATCAACCCATTAGGTCTTGATGTAAGAGGGAATGGGGTTAAATACTATTATACTGCTGATAACGATCAATATGGTGGCGCTGGAGATTCTTATTTCCATATCTCAACCTTAGAAGTTGACTTGGTAATTCCTGGAACGGCGAGTGCAACTTCTGCAGTAGCCATTATCAAAGGAGCTCTTACTATTCCGGAACCAGGGGTATCTACAGAATATAGAGGGAAGGTTTCTCTTCAGCTGCCGAAAATGAATATTTCCGGTTCTGCAGAAATGGCTTTCGATCCTAAATACCCGGGATTCCTGGTAGATGCAAGTGTTGAACTGCCATTTGTGATTCCGTTAGGTTCATTTGGTATTTTCGGATTCCGAGGACTGATCGGATACCGATATGTTGCTCATAAAAAGGCTATCGGAATGACAGAAAGTGATACCTGGTATGATTATTATGTACATCCGCAGCGAGGAATCAATACCGATAAGTTTATCGGGCCTCAGTTTACCCAGGAGTATAGTGCACCATTCGCCTTCGGAGCAGGAGCATCCCTGGCGACCTTAGATGGACGTCTTGCCTCATTACGTGCAATGGTATTGCTTTCAGTACCAAGTATGTTTGCCATTGATGCCGGATTAACAATCATCAGTGAACGTCTTGGGCTGACAGAAGATGACCCTAAAGTTCCGCCATTCTATGCATTCGTTATTGTAGGTGACAATTCACTGGAAATTGGAGCAGGAGGTAACTTCCAGCTCAACAAAAATAACGGGTCATTTATTGATATTAAGGCTGAGGTTCAGATGGGCTTCTTCTTTAAAAATCAAAGACCATGGTATGTCAATTTCGGAACGAGGGAAAAACCGATCAGAGCCAGCCTGTTTAAAGATTCTGTGAATATCAGGGCAGAGTCTTATTTGATGATTGCCGCCAAAGGAATTGAAGCTGGAGCAAGGGTAGATTTTAACCTGAATCTGATCATTGTAAAAGTCTATGCTGCTATTGAAGTGGGTGCTCACATCAGTTTTGAAAGACCTCAGGTAGGAGGATATATTTATGTAGAAGGAGGAGCAGAGATCAATCTTTTCATTATCAGTGTAGCCTTATTTGTTTCGATCTATTTCAGAGTAGAACTTATCTTCCCGTTCCTGATCCTGGCAGAACTTAAATTTGAAATTAGGATCAAGCTGTTTCTCTTGAAAATTAAGCTTAAAGTTCATTTAAGTATCAAATGGGAGAAAAATGCTGAGGTAGATACAAGAGCTGTACCACCTCTTACTTATGAATCGGATCGACCAGAGATTGATTATCCAAAAGAAGCGAGATTGAATAATGCAGTGAAAGGAGTTCATATGTTGACCAATGAGACCTTTGATCTTCCTGTAGTGCTGGTTAAAGAAGTTCCGTTACCAACAATTAAAGATGATAAAAAACTGCCAACAATCCCATTGGATACCTATATTGATATTAAAATTGAAAAGGGACTTATTCCAACTCCTGTTGCGGGTGAGAAAATTGGAGGGCATACAAGTGGAGCAACTGAATATACAGATTTAATCCCGCCTCAGAAAACCCAGCCGGGAGGTCACGTACTTCGTCAAGTGAAACACCAGTATTCTATTGAAGATGTGGAGATTAAAATTCTTGGCAAGAAAAATAGTGATCCTAATAATCATGAGTTGGATTGGAAAAAGTACAATCCTTACAGAGCGGTATTGACGGAGAATGAAGCCAATAGCATCACTAATATTGATAAATTCAAATTAGGATTCTGGCAGAAAATAAATGGGAAATATGATACCATCAGGATTTTGGCGTCTACACCATTCTCATTCTTAGATGCTGCACAACCGGGATGGTTTATTCCTGAACAATACGGAATCACAGCTTCATCATTATTCTGTACAAAAACGGAAGATGTATGGCATGAGTCTAATGTACTCGACAAAACAGTAGGAACGGTTTATAACCAGCCGGCAGGAGCACCATATAACTTCATTAATGGAGCGTATTATAACCTTTTGGGAACATTATCGGATACTACAGACTATATGGTGGTTTCTAATGCTTCCAATCCACATAATGAACCGAAGTCGTTGAAAATGACCAATGGAAATACAATGGTTGTTCTGCTTCCTGAATCATCTGCAAAAGTAAATTTATTGCTTTCTACGATGGCAAGTACGGTAACCATCAGATACTATAAAGATGTATTCTCTACTACGATTTATCAGAATTATGAATTGATTGCAGAAGTAACCAAAACGAAAGCGGAACTGGCATCAGAGCTGTCATATGAATCAGTTGATTATGGCGGTCAATATGTGAGTAAAATTGAAATTATTCCATATAATGTCAACCAGCAGGAGATTGATGATATCAATGCACAGATAGATCAGATCTGGGCCCATGCAACAGCCAATACAACCGGTGAAGTAACCAGCATTGTACTTTCTCCGGGAGAACAGGCAAAATATAATGAGCTTCTTGAGAAATTAAAATACCTGAAATCAGGAGGATGTACGACTTCTCAATGTAAGGAGCTTGACTTCAATGTAATGCATGTGCAGAATGGTTATAGAGGATTTGGAAATGGACCTGTAAACTTTAGCATGTCCGGGATAGCGACTAAATGGGAAGATTATGAAGTTCCGTATAAAATGATAACAGGAGGTGATACTCCGCCATTTGTGGACTTCAATACCCATTCTGTGATTTTCCTGTATTTACCTAGAATTTCTAGTAATGAACTGGTTAAACACAATAGTGTTATTACAAAAATTACGGAAAAATCTGATGGTGTTGATGTCTGCTATTCAAGTGATTATCCGAAAGAACAGATTAATAAGGCGGTGATCATTAAAGTAAGTAAAACGACTCAAAAACCTCTGAACCTGAAGTTTACTCCTGATTGTGGATGTGTTCCAAAAGAAGAGCCATGTACAAAAGATACGAAACTTTGTGATTTCCTTAAAGAGATTATGCAAAGACTGAATACCTGTATTCGAGATTACGGAGGTGATGATGTAACAGAGCTGCATGATAATTCAAAATGTATTGATACCTTCATAAGGAATATTGTTGACTTTGATAATGAGAACGAGAGCTATTGTTTGATTAAAAATAATCCGGGATATTTAAGATATCTTTTAGAAAAATTGAAAAAATATCTGGGTACCAGAGGTTCTACACTGTCAGGGGCATTACAATTGATCAAAGAAATCAGCGATACCATTTTTACTCTTGGAAATTGTGGATGCAGTGATGACAATAACGATTCTGGAAATACAGTGACAAATTGTTATACTTTATTCCATAAAGTGAAATGGATTACAGCTGAAGAGCACGAATATCAGCAGACTATTCCATCACAACTTGCTGTACAGGCAGATATGCAATTGATGCAGGAAGCGATGAGTAAAGTGGTGCAGCCGGTTTGGAGACCAAACAGTGTATATTATATCAATCTTAAACTGAAAGATAATGTAAATGGAGATACACCACATATCATTGATTATTATTTTGCCTTTAAAACAGCTGGACCTATCGGACATTTTGAGAAGAAAAATGACAAATACATTGAAAAACTTAAAGATGCTGATGGAAACCTGACGAATAAAAAGAAAAATATAGATGAATATCCTATTACTTCTCTAAAATCATATATCGATCTGAAAAAATCATATCCTAATGTGGACGGAGATCTTTTAATGTCAAAACCATTATTCTATGGTCATCAGCAGTGTAAAATAGAATTCTTCTTTACCAAGCCTTATATCTATAATATGCTTAAGAACTGGTCTGAACATACAGGAATGGGAGTGAAGGGAATTATAGGAAGTATCAATATGGTGATCAAAGATCCTGTAACGAATGTGAGCGTTCCATATCCTTTACCTGAAGACTGGAAGAAAAATGAAACAGTACCGGGAGTGATTCCAGGCTGGAGTGAAAATGATCCAAATCTACCATTGGGTATTCAGCAGATGCTGAACTATGTGAATCATGTTAACCAGGGGAACTCTGGTATAGCTTGTAGCATTGATCTGGGAAAACCTGTTAAGCCAAAATCATATAAGTATTCAGTAGAGCTTACAGATCTGCATCCGGAAAAATTATATACAGCAATGGTTTTTAATGCCTTTGATGATGATGGAGACGGAAAGTATAAGACACAACCTGCACCAACAGTGGAAGATCCTAAGAAAGTATATGAAGAAAACCAGAAGATCCATGAGTTTGTATTCAGGACTTCAAGATACAGGGACTTCAAAGAACAGGTAGAAAGCTATAAGCTGAAAGAATACGATGATAATAATGCGGTAATAGGACAAAAAGATGCGATATATGAAGTGAAAGCAGACCTTAAACAGCAGCAGCTTGATGACCTTTATATCTTAGCTTCAAAAGGTGCTGAAAATCCAAATTTAAAAGCATTAGCTAATACCTATTCAGAATTATTTGATCGTGCTTTTGAAGGAGTAATGGGATTAAAACCATTAAACCCTCCTACCCATACAGAGTTTGTCAAAATAGTAAATACCAATAATGATGTGGTTGCTTTACTGATAAGGAATCCGGAACCATTCAATGATCCGAGAATTCCATTGGGTGATATGAAGGAATGTCTTAAGGTTCTTAATGCTTTAAACAAACATAGTGAAGGTTTCGAACTCATTTATGCTAAAGATTATTCTCAGATTTTAGTGGTACACAAGAGCAATAAGATCAAAGATTCAAAATTAGCATTAGAGTTCAATTACAAATCTTGGGATGGAACCCAATATGGGGTGAAATCTACGGTAACAATCAACGAATTAAAACTAAACAATTAATTAAATCTAAAATGAGTTTTTTTAAAAATTATAATTATTCAGGTTCTAGCGGAATAATTAATTCTTCTGCGAAGAATCAGGGATATGTAATGGAGGTAGGAACCGTAGATTCATCGGGACTGATTACAGTTCTTGACGAAAGCGGGAATCCAATATGGAGTAAAGTTTTTCAGTCTCCTCAGGGAGAAGATACAACCTTTGTTAAGGTGTTACCATTCAAAGACGGTAATTTTGCTGTTGTGGGGATAACTTCCAAGATAACTCCTGTTGTGATGAAAATCAACGGAAATGGACAAATAGCATGGTGTTATAGCTATCCATTCATTGAAACAGATGAAAGTCACATTTATGCAACCATATTTGTTGATTCAATGGTTTATCTTACTTTTCATAATGTAGACAAAAAGACCAACAAAACTCTTATATTACGCAGTGATGGAAAAGCGGAGTATAGTGCAGATATTATTAATAACGGTAATCCAGAGGCAACTCTGGAAGTTACCGGGATTAGCACCTACAGTGAATTGGTTTTTATCAGTGCTAATGAAACTCTCGATGAGGTAGAACGTGGAGTATGCTTATCTGGACAGGTATATACACCAGCAGATTCTGTGACGTATGTTTCTGCAGGCGGAAAACCTATCGTTTTGAATGGGGTTCATTGCAGAAAGGTTAACAGTTCATATGAGTTGTATATGTCTGGTAAAGTTAACAATATTCCTGCATTGGTTGCCAATCGAAAAAATGTGTTTTTATATGAAGCTTGGGAAGGTAAACCAGCTACATTTACTTATGGAAAAGACTTTTTCTATGCTCAGACAGAAAAGGGACGTAACTTTAGCTTTTCTTTATATGCAGACCCTACATCGGGTTATGACCCAATATGGGTTAAAAAAGCCAATGGCAGAGAAATGGTTATTGATCAGATTGCTGATAATGAGGTGACAATTAGAGGGTTTTATAACTCCTATTTTACAGGGCTTGTAGACAATACAATCAATACCTGTAACACATCTCAGGATAATAAATTTAGATTATCAGAAAGAACTTTTGAGCAAGAGAAGGCTCCTTATCATACTAATCGTGCAGGTTGGATGCAGGAACCTCTGAATTTTAATATCACAAACAAATTACGTACTCAGGGCGATGCATGTAGTGGAAATGGAATTACAATTCCTTTCAATGAATTTTCGGGGCTGCAAACCCCTAATTTCTATCTCCAGGCTGCAGGCTCCAAAGGAGAAGACAGTACCAAGGGAATCCATCTGAGATGGGGATTTGGAGGTGAATTAGGAGAAAATCACCTTCCTAAAGGAAAATTGACAGACAATAAAAACAATTTCAACAAACCTAGTGACTTTGTAAATGTATACAGAGCTCCTTATGAAAAGCAGATTTTCACTTTAGAATTTGCACAGGTTCCTCAGCTTATTGATGACAATAAGAAAATGTGGGTGTATAAGTTTAATAATGACAGTAGAATTTTTTATGTCTATTTCAAAAATAAAACAAAATATGCACAGGTAAGAATGTCTGTAGATCCAATGTCTGATCCTCTTAAATTCATGCAGCTATATGGTTATGAAATTATAGAGATTCTTTGTAAAACAGATATTTTCTTTGCTGCAGAGCTGAAAATAGACTCGCAGACAGATTCACGTCTGGAGCTGGAGGCGCTTTCTGTAGGAGAACCGAATAACACATCCCAACAGCAGCTTTCATATAGAGCAATGCCTTACGGGAACGATCTTAACTACACTTATTTTAATGTAGAGAACGGAAAAACTTTGCGTTTCAGAGCTAACAATTGTATGGTTACTGAAATTAACTTTGAGTTCTATTCAGATTTTATCATCAATAGAAATCAGGCTAACGCATGGGAACTAATGGGAGAATTCTCTCTTACGGATAAAGCAGATGTCGCTTTTGAAAGGTTAGATCCCTTACCTGGTGAGAATCCTGTTGATGGAGCATGGCTAAGATATAATGATAAAGCTTATGTAAATATCGGGAACTACCATAAAAAATGGGAACATTCATCTGTGGGGCCTTTAGACAGAGATATTCAAACGGTAGTTCAAAGATATGTAGAGCTGAGTAATGATCAGCAGAATCCAAAAGCGAATGAAACCATTTCAATTAACCTTTCACCTACAGGCTCACAGCAGGTGGTTGAAGTTAGCACGAACCTTCCTGAGCAAGGCGATATGCAGGTTTCCAATCTGGATATTTTAAATATTGCTGCCCTGGATTACCATGTAGCAAGAATGTTGGGGTTAGGATATCTTGATATCAAAGAAGATGTTTTCGGAAGAGAATTTATTTACATCGCAGAATACTATACCAATAAAAATCTGGATATCAATTCAGAGGATAAGAGCTATCAGCTGCTTTCAATGTCTCTTCCTGTTTCTACTGAAATCGAAAGACTTTCACTGCCTGTAAAACTGTTGAAACTGAATAAAGGAATGGATGCTGATAATCCGCAGTCTGCAGGGTTATATGATGCAGAAGGATATTCTCATAATGGAAAATACCGTTACATCAGTATTTATAATCACCAGATTCCTGAACTTGAAGTAAACCCTGTTTTCTTTGGATCAGCTCAGAAATTTGATGCATCTTCATTCACGGTTCCTGTATATGCAGGTCTTGAATACCGTGTTGTAGAACCTGGGAAAGCAGATGATTACACATGGATAAAACCGGAATTATGTCATGATACAAAATATTTTAATGTAGATAATTCCCCTAATTCTTATGAAACCTTACCTCTTCAGATTCCCAATACTTATGCACCATTGTATATGCATAAGCAGGATAAAAGCGGAACTTATTTTTATAAAGGATATGGAATCAACTGGTTTTCAAGAGCACAGATAGGAGGAGAGGAATTGTCAATAGATACCAAGATTAAACCCAACAACAGGTTATTACCTCCAACGGCAACAACAGCTTTCCTTATTCAGAAAGAAAATCCGGTAACCCTTACCTCTGGGGGAGAACAAACCCGTCGAAGTAACATCGCAGATCCGGATAAAACTTTGGTAAGATTAGGCTTTGATCATCACATTTATCAGGACGAAATTGTATATCCTATTCCATTTGATTCTACGTTAGATGATGATTACTACCTGGATCCGGATGTCATCTTCCCGGATGATAAAGAAGTAATGGCAGATGAAGTGGAGATTTTCTACAGAAATTATACCATGAAGGAGATTTCTGCGAAGGTCGAAAGTATCAACCATCACCCGAATAATCAACTTTTGGCTGAGATTGAAACGGTAGATTATACCCTTCCAAGTTCAGGAGGAACTATTCCTTCAGGATCTGCTAATCCTGCCCAACCTTCAATTCAGGAGAATACTTTAAAATCGGAAATTCCTGCAGGAACTACCGTCAATGATTTTATCGGAGGAATTTTCTTATTGGATGGTGAAAGCTATATCATTAATGGTATTGAAGTAAAACCTTTAGGATTGAAATTTACGGTGTTTAAAAAAGCACCAAGTGCGGCTATTATTTCCGGTACTTCACCAGTAATCGATCAGAGCAGTTTAGTGCTTCCTGCATTCAGTCCCGGAACTGAAGGGTTGTTCAGCGCCACTGAAAATATGCAGAATACACCAACCTGGGGTCCTAAAAATCCGAACTCACTGAAGGTGAAGATTGGGACTAATGATTGGAAAATCCATAGAGAGATTATTCATACTCAGCAATCAGACGGATCTGTTCAGAGATTCCTTGAAAAGAGTAGAGGGTTCTGGAAAAATGCAAAAGTGGAACTGCATTTCGAATTACTAGACAAATATCAGAATAAAAAAGGTGAGGTTATTGATAATCCAGCTAATAGCCGTAAGGTTCACAGGGGAGTGTATAGGATTACATTCCCAGGATTCCAACTTGCACAGAATTCCCAGTATTTACCGAATGCCAACTCTGTAGAATGGTTTAATGGTATTGTGAGATTGTTCACCGTGGAAAACTATAATAATGGAGTTCCTAAAGAATCCAGGTCTATTTTTAAAGTGGTGAAAACTGAAAATATCAACATCAACCAAGATCTTGTACTTTATATCTATGATGAGAACTTCAGAATCCTGGAGGATGATACTACTCATCTACCGATTTTCAATTTTGAACCTAGTCTAGAAGATCCCGTTATGGATCCGGTACCACTTTCTACAGACCCTATTATGGGGAAAAATCTTCTTGTCAATTACTATCCTTCTTACAGGGTATACCTGTATAAAAATGAAGCCAATAATTTAATTGAGGATGCTGTTTTACCTCCCGAAAATGAGGATGTAAGATACTCGATCTTTGGATTCAAGAGTGTAGATCATGACAATGTAGATATGCAGGGAGCTCAGTATAAGTCTAAATTCAGTGTTCCTGCTGTAATGTTTGCCAATAGAATTGTGGAACCAAAGGCGCCTAGAAAGCCAAAAGGTTCTCAATATGCCACCAGACCGGATAAATTCGGAAAGGCAACCTATAGCTTTATTACAGAATATGATCATAAACCATATTCAGTACAGTTTTTCAGAGCGAATAATGCAGTATTACTGGCTTCCTTATATGAACCGGAAAAGATTGTGGAAATTAAAAACAGTCTTAATGCTCTTGGAGGGAATGATGAAGAGTTTTTTACTGACAGATGGATGAATTTTGTTGACTTCAAAATGCTTGAAGATAATACTAAAACATCATTTGAAGCATTTCCGCCGGATAATCCTGTAAACTTTACCATGCCGCTTCCGAATAGTAAAATATTATTTGATGCCATTAACTTTTTTATTAAAAATCATAACGAACATTTTAAATTGAAAGTAGGGCAAAGTGGATATGTTAATCAATTGGATGAAACAAAATGGAAAAAAGGAGAATACCCAATTAATTATATTGTAATTGAGGCAGTATCTGGCCAGTCTGGTGAGCTACGTCTGGGTCAGTTTATCAAAGAAGCAATGATCAACTGTTTCCTGCCTCTTACGGAGGTTCCTATTATTTATCAGCAGATTCATAATTTTGATTTCAACAGTCTGAAAGGGCACAGGCCTAAAAATAAAAAGCAGAATGTCAGGGATGCTTCAGGGTATTTACTACCTACTGATCATAAGGATTTTGACATGGCTCCAATGGCAGCTGTATATAGCCAAGGCCAAGGAGGAACTGCCCATTCAACATTGTTTACCGATTTTACGCTTGATGGTGCTTCGGATAACTTCTACTTCTACGGAGTAAGAGAATTAGGAAATCAAATGCAGATGGGAGAGTTCAGTAAATTTCAGGGACCTATTAAACTGGTGAATACCAATCCTGCTGAACCGCCAAAGATCTTAAGCTTATTGCCGGTTGTAGACAATGCAACATTAGGAATCTCTGCAAAAGTAAGGATTGAAGTGAACTCTTATACTGATGTACACAAGATCAATGAGATTTCTATTTACAGGGCAACCAACAAACTGGATGCAGATTCCATCTTAAGTATGAAACACATTAAAACAGTGAAGATTGCTGATTTAGAAGTAAATCCTGAAAACGGGTCATGGACGGTATATGATGAATTTGAAGATCTGGATGAGAAACCTTATGGCGATCCGCTTTTCTATCGTGTAGTCGCTTCCAGAAAAGTAGAGTATACAACAACAGATTATAATGTATCACCACCTGCTACTAAAACGGTACAGGAGCAGGCTCCATCATTACCTTCAAAGACAACGGTAACCATGTTGGTGGAAAATTATAATCCGCCGGCACCAGTGTTAAGGTATCATTCAGAGCCGGTTGAATCTGATGTGATCAATTGGGTAATTCTATCCTGGGATCAGGTTTGCTATAAAGGGAAATATCATCTTTATAAAATGGGCCCAACGGGTAACTGGAAGGAGATTGCCAGAATAGATACAGATGAAAAAGATACCTCAAAAGCAAAACTCTATGTGTATGGCAATAATCCGGCAACCAATACAGAAGAATGGCTCTTTGCAGAAGCATTTGATATGACCGGAAATGAGTTTTTCCTTCCTGTAGAAAAATTAGGACTGGATCCTATGAAGATTAAAGATGAAGAAGGAAGAGTATTGTATCATCATTTCAAAATGGTATCTCAGAATACATCCAATATGTTCAGTACAGAAGAAAAGATTCTTACTATTTATAAAGAAGAAACATGGACCGACATCGGTGGAATTTCTCATGACGGAACAGATGGAATGATCTTACAGGGAACTTTCATTGTAAGACCTTAATTAACCTTTCACACAATTAATAATAACAAAAATAATTCCCCCTTACCGGAAGGAAAAGGGGGAACTATTCACCAAAAAACAAATATTATGGCAAAGAAAACAATTGCAGCATTAAAAGAATATTTCAAGGCCGGAAAAAGACCAACTGAAAGCCAGTTTGGAGATTTTATAGAGAGCTATGCCAATTTAGAAGATAAAACTATTTTCCCGGATAATTATAAATATAAGGATTTATATTTCACATTTCCACATCTACAGGCTGATATGGCGATAGATATTCTTTTGGGAAATACCTATCTGAACAGCAGTTTAGAAATTGAAATTGCAGGTACATTCGCAAATCAGTCAAGTGTTGGTATTATAAAAAAACAATTTGAGATTGGACTTAATCCTGATGGATATGATTGGTATCCTACTACAGCTAGAATTGTAGAAGCAGCAGGAACTATTGTAGATAATATTTATATAGGAGATATTGTATGGGATTCAGCTATACATGAATATAAACTGACCATTTACCATACAAGCTCCACAGGAAACCTATATGCTATAAGAATGAAGCAGTTTTCTTGTCAGAAAGCATTTATAGACCAAGCAAGACTTTCTGATATTTATATTAAACCATTGGTTGGACAAAGAAAGCATTCAGTATACTATAACGGAAGTGTAGGAATTGGTACCGATAATCCACAGGAGAAGCTTGACGTAAGAGGATCAATTACATCTAAGGTTAATAGTAGTGAAGGAGGTGCTATCGTTTTACAGAATCCTAATAAAACTGCATCTAATAATGCTGAACGCTGGACAATCTATAATATGACAGGGGAGTATGGTGATGGGCTACAGTTTTGGAGCTATTCTGCTGACGGAAATAATTATGGTTCTAGAATGACTATTGCCGATACTGGAAATGTAGGGATTGGAACCATCGGTCCTCAGGCTAAACTTGATGTTGCCGGAGGAATCAATATTGCTGCTGGATTTCCTATCCAGTTAGGTGGTAATGATTTAGCTCATGGTCTGAAATATAAAAGGAATAACAGTGATAACACATTGTTGGATGGTCCTTTTCTTTATGGCTGGACAGGAGGTGCTTTGGGAATTAAGAAAGGGGATAATGAATTCAATGTTCTGAGCTGGAAAGAGAGTGGTAATGTGGCTATCTATGGTAAATTGGAAGCAAAAGATGTAGTGATCACAGCTACTCCTACAGCAGATCATGTTTTCGCAGAAGATTATAGCTTAAGAGAGATCAGTGAGCTTGAACAATTTATTTCTGAAAAAAGCCACCTTCCGGAAATTCCTTCCGCAAAAGAAATGACAGAAAATGGAGTTTCAGTAGGCGATTTTCAAATCAAACTCCTTCAGAAAATTGAAGAATTGACACTATACATGATCTCCATGAAAAAAGAGATTGATGTTTTAAAATCAAAATAATCATGGCAAAAAAAACAATAGCAGCACTAAAAGAATATTTCAAAGCTGGGAAAAGACCTACAGAAGCACAATTTGGTGACGTGATGGATAGCTTTGCTAGTCTGGAAGACAAAGAGCTATTTCCTAAGAATTACATTAAAAAAAGTTTAGATATTAAATTTCCTCATAATGTATCTGACCAGGCAGTCGATATCCTGTTGGGAAACAGAGGAATGGCGGGACGGCTTGAAATCGAAATTGTAGGAACATATATGTACTGGAATAGTGCCGGAAATATAAAAAAAATGTTTCAGCTGGGATTTAATCCGGATAATGACATATGGCATAAACTTACATCAAGAATTGTAGAAGCAGGTGAGCTTATTACTGATCATATTTACATTGGAGATATAGTCTGGGATGCTAATATCAATCAATATAAAATAACTATTTACCACACTCATCATTCAGGGAATATATACGATGTTAGGCTTACTTATTATTGTCCGTTTGATACACAGGATTTTAGTGATGTTAAAATTTCGGATATCTATACTAATCCTCTTTCAGGACAGAGAAAACATTTTGTACACTATAATGAAAATGTAGGGATAAAAACAAGGAATCCTATTGCTCCACTTGATGTGCAGGGAAAAATATTATTTGATCCTGAATCTCCTGTTATTGGAGGTGCTGCCATTAAAGGATATGAAACAATGTGGGCAAGAGGATATCATTTTATTTCATCCGATGGAACTCAGAATATAGGTGGTTTTGCAGCTGTAGGAGAACAGAACAGGATTTACAAATATTATATTGGAAAGTATGAAGATCAGATCGTTTCATTTAACCCTGAAAACAGACAAAGCTCATTTGGTGGAAATATTAATGTAAATGGAGAAGTAAAATCCACAAGTCAAAGAGTTTTTGAGTATTCACCAACGATTTATTTAGATAGAAGTGTTGATTTTGGTGGATATACCCAAGGTATTCAGACCAGATTATCGGATGGTACGAACAATTGGTTCTTTGGAAATGGAGGTCCGGAGGCATTTATAATCTCTAGTGGAACATATGACGGAGGAAGGCAGCTTGTTATTAGCAGGAATGGAAATGCAGCCTTTCAGGGAAAAGTGGAAGCTAAAGAATTTTTAGTGTCTGCCACCCCTACAGCAGATCATGTTTTTGCTTCCGATTATAACTTAAGAGGAATTCATGATCTTGAAAAATTTATCACCGAAAAAAGCCATCTTCCTGAAATTCCTTCCGCAAAAGAAATGACAGATAACGGATTGTCTTTAGGCGATTTTCAGATTAAATTACTTCAAAAGATTGAAGAGCTAACACTCTATGCCATTTCTCAGAATAAAGAAATAGAAAACCTTAAGGCTATTATTAAAAAATAATACAATTCAATATTACTTTTAAATATAAGAACTCCCTCAAATTAATTTGAGGGAGTTTATTTTTTATTAAAATATTGATCTATATAAAAACAAAAAAACCTCTGAAAAATCAGAGGCTTTAAAGTGGTTTCTCCAGGAATCGAACCAGGGACACATGGATTTTCAATCCATTGCTCTACCAACTGAGCTAAGAAACCATTATGTTTTTGTTTATTACTTCGTTGTTTTAAAGTGATGCAAAAGTATAACATTTTGTAATACCATGCAAGGTTTTTCTAATGTTTTTTTGAAAAGATAGATGGTGAGGGCTTTCTTTTAATACCAATCGTTTGTTCATCAGCGATTTGCTTATGTTTGATTTTTTTTGCTTTTACCACAAAAGTGACAAGATCAGTGAATTTAATATATCTGGAATCTTATTGAAACTAATAGAATACTAAACGTAATATAATCTTCAATTGTAATGGCTGTATCTATCTTAATACTGTTTAGTAGGTACTGGATAATATAAAAGAATGAAGATAAGTATCAAAAAGAAAATAATACTTATATCGGGCAATTGCTAATAGTATAGTATGCTTTGATCGGGTTCATTTATATGCATAATTCTTTGCATTCCGGGCTGTGAAACTCTATCCATGATTAAATATTTGATTCTAAATCATTTGTTTATAATAAAGACAAAAACGGTTATTATATCTATGATAATACTTTTAAAAAGAATGAATATTCCAATTCACTATCTAGAATTTATGGAAAATTTTCTTTTGATAATAATATTGATTTAATATTGATAGAAAGGAAGCCTAATGATGTATGAATATACAGAGCCGATAGTAACTTTATATTCTTTTAAAGCAAGATAAACCGACTTCAATACAGCATCATCCGTTGGGAATGACATTTAGTTGTTTGATGCAATATCATTTCTGTAAAAAGTAATATTGTGAGATTTTTCAGAGCTTCCGGGAAATTGTACTTCACACAGCTTAGTAAAATATTCTTTTGATTGATAAGAAGTGCAGGAATCTCTGTCGCTTGATGTAGAATCTATCAGATTAAATCCTGTTTTATTGACTTCATTCTGTATATTTTCAAAATTATTTTTGTTTTCAGGAACATAAGATACAACAACGCTTAGATTATTTAATATTCGCATTACGACCATTGTTTGGCTTAGTTTTCCCTTTTCATAATAAACTTGTTTTGTACCATCTCCGGTGACTTTTTCCTGCCTGAAAGTATAACCTTTATTTTGAATGTATTTGATATTTTTATCGATTTTATTATTGGCTAAAAAAGTAAGATCCTTATAATTTAATTGAGCCATGCATGCCAATGGAGATAGCAGAAAAAGAAAGATTAGATTTTTCATAAATGTTAAAATTGTTTTTTGTCGTATTTCCCAAATGTAATAAAGTTTTTAAATAGAAAGTTAATAAAAACACATAATTAATCAAGGTAGAAAAGCAAAGTGAAAGATCACTTTTTGAAATCAAATCCAGGTGATTTGCATTTAGGGTATGTCAGGTAAAAGGAAAAACCTGTTTAGGATGTAGCTATTCTTACTATATTCAGATACGATTACTATAAAAACAAAAAAGCCTCCGAATAATCAGAGGCTTTTCAAGTGGTTTCTCCAGGAATCGAACCAGGGACACATGGATTTTCAATCCATTGCTCTACCAACTGAGCTAAGAAACCATTATATTGTTTGATTTACTTTGTCGTTTTTAAAGTGGTGCAAAAATAGAATATTTTATAATACCATACAAGCTTTTTGTGTCTTTTTTTCAATGTTAGAAGTCTTTTGACAGTGTTATTAAACCTTCTAATAAGAGTTCTGTTGTAATAAATCTCAATGGCGGAAGTCCACTCTTTTTTATCATTCTACTGGAACAGCCAGAAAATAAGATAAATACCTCTATATTTAGTGCCATGTATTGATCTAAAAAACTAATGATATGAAAAAAGTAAAATTCCTTTTATTAATCAGTCTGGTGACCGTTATTTATTCCTGCAAAAAAGAATCTGAAACCAATGATGCAATTCAGAAAGGTAGCAGCATCACAGTAGATACCAGAGCTGTTGTCGTAGATAGCAGTGCTTTTAAAAGATTAATGGAGGAAGAGAATAGATCAATCATATATAATGAAATTAAGAAGGTTAAAAAAGTAAGCAATTATGCAGAAGGACCGATGCAGAGCTTTGATTTTAGTTTTAAAGATTACAGTTTTAAGATCAGATATATTGAAGACAGAGCTTATATCCAATATAGAATAGATCATAAAATCATTGCTGATTGGAAGTTCTGTAATGTTAATTTTTATTATGACAGTTCCTGGGAAACAGTGGAGGAGGACTGTCATTTACTTTATAATGGTACAGATTTATCAGGCGTTTTATTATTTCCAGGTTTTACCGAAGAATATGCGACTTACTTTGTATATGAGTTTAATAACAACACACTTCAGTTTGTAAATGTTGTCACTTTAAATAGAACACTTTCAGCAGATGTATGGACAAATCCCCATGAATTCCGCGCTGTTCGGAAAAAAAATAAACTTCAGATAAGCCTTTTGGATAAAGATGGAAAAGAATATGTTTTTGAAAATGGGGAAGGGGATCCAGAGAAGGAACCCGAAAATCAAAATATTTCAAAGGATCTTATTGTATTGAAAACTGCTGATGGTAATATAAAATAAGCATAGCCTTCAAAAAATATCAGCCATCATGGTAATAATTGACATTTATGAGCTTATTCTGTAAACTTGTACTGTAAGAGCCATGAACAAAATATCTCCTTTAAATAGGCTTCCTGAGAGTGTTGAACAACTGTATAACTTTACCATGAATAATCCGTGAATTGGCGACCAGATAAGAAAACAAAAAAACCTCTGACTAATCAGAGGTTTTAAAGTGGTTTCTCCAGGAATCGAACCAGGGACACATGGATTTTCAATCCATTGCTCTACCAACTGAGCTAAGAAACCATTATATTTTTGTTTGACTTACTTCGTTGTTTTAAAGTGATGCAAAAGTAGCAAGTTTTGGTATATAAAGCAAGTATTCATCGTACTTTTTTTACTTAACCCTAAAAAACTATTGATTATCAGACGAATTATTTTCCTGCTCCTTTCGGATTTGTTCACTCATCTCTTCCAATACCGGTTTAATCGTGTTTTCCGGAAGATCACTGATCCTGATATACATTAATCCGTCAATTGCATCATTGAAGTTAGGATCAACGTTGAATGCGATTACTTTTGCATTTTGTTTTATATATTTCTTGATAAGCACAGGTAATCTCAATTCCGGTTCAAGATCGTCAATGATCTTATCCAGTTTGTTTAGATCAGACTCCATTTCCTCAAAGAAAATGTTTTTATCCCTGTCGCGAAGCTTTACTTTATACTCATTTCTCGGGGTAATGTACTGAGCTACTGCAGAATCAAAATAATTGGAACGCATAAACTCAATCATCAGAGACTTTGAGAATTCTGAGAACTTATTGGAAATACTTACCCCTCCCATCAGGAATTTATGATCCGGATTTCTCAGGCATACATGCACGATTCCTCTCCATAAAAGGAAAAGTGGAAGCGGTTTCTGCTGATATTCCTGACAGATATAAGCACGGCCCATTTCAATCACCTTTTTAAAGAAAGGGTGAATATCCTGCTCAAACTCAAATAAAGAGCTGGTATAGAAGCCTTTGATGCCATATTTCTTCATGACCTCTCTACCCAATGCCATTCTGTAGGCTCCTGCAAGTTTTTTCTCGCCATTATCCCAAAGGAACAGGTGATGGTAATGTTTATCATACTCATCCAGGTCAAAAGGAAGATTGCTTCCTTCTCCTACCGCACGGAATGTAAGCTCTCTCTGACGCCCGATTTCCCTCATAATAGAAGGAATTTCCTCGTAAGTTGTAAAATAGATCTCGTAGTTTCCGTTGCTGAACAGCATTTTTTCTGTTCCTCTCAGTTTATCAACATCTTTGACGATATCCTCTATAGGAGTTTCATCAATAATGTTCTGAACGATGTTTTCTTCTTTTAATAAAGGAAACTTAACAGTAAGGTTCTGTAGGTTGATACTTTGAGCCAGAGATTTTCTTTTTTCATAGTAAGATTTCATCATATAAACCTTACGTTTTAGAAACTCTCCCAATTCTTCAATAGTTTCCATTTCATCCATTGCCTTTACAGAGATTGGTTTTCCAATCCTGATTCTGATAGGTTTTTCCCTGTCATTCATCATTTCTGAAGGAAGCATAAGCGTTTGCAGGCTTGGATGAAGTTTAGCTACCTGATAAAAAAGACGGCTGTTCTTGGCATGAAAATACATAGGAACTACCGGCACTTTAGCCATTCTGATCAGCTTAAGTGCCGTTTTTTCCCATTCTTTATCTAAAATTTCTCCATAAGGATTGTTCTTATTAGACACTTCTCCTGCCGGAAAAATACCTACACAGCCTCCATTCTGCAAATGCTTGAGGGTCTCACGCATTCCTGAAGAGCTGCTGTAAGCTTCTTTTCTGTTTTCAAAAGGGTTCACTGCGATTACGTACGGTTCCATAGGTTTGATCTTTTCCAGAAGGAAATTTCCCATTACCTTAAAATCCGGACGAACCTCTGATAAGATCTTGCACATCAGAATTCCGTCAATAGCACCCAGCGGGTGATTGGAAACCAGAACAAACGGTCCCGTTTTCGGAATCTTTGCCAGATCCTCTTCAAAAGCCACATAGCTTAAGTTTCTTTCTCTTACAAATGAGTCGAAAAAGTCTTTGCCTTCCTTATCTTTTAATTTATCGTATAATTTATTTACTTCATTTATTTTGGCAATGCTCATTACAGCAGATGCCACCGGATTCTTAAGGAACCCGATTTTACTTAAGCCGGAAGCTTTGATCAGATCGTTTTTCGAAATTAAACTCATGTGTGTTTAGTCGCAATTAATATTATTGTGTTACCATTTGAAGAGTATTCTTGGAAATCTGCTCCAATAATACATTTTTTTCGTGGTAAAATCTGTCAATGTGATCCATCTTCGCATTTCTTACTGTGAATAAAGATACATTTTTAATTGCTTCAGTTTTAAAAATTTTTTGAAGCTCTTCGTTGAGTTCTTCAAGGTGATTAAATTTATCTTCCAGGCATAATGCCAGTGAAATGGCAGAATTCTGCATCAGGGAAACCTTGATCTTATATTTAGAAAGATATCCGAAGATCAAACTCATATGGTCTTCTGCAATAAAAGAGAAGTCTCTGGTAGAGATCTTTAAAAGTTCCTGGTTTTCTTTCAGAATATAAGTTTCTTCCTGTTGATTTTGGTCTGAAGCTCCCACTTTGGTTCCTGCTTTGGTAGGATCCACAAAAGATTTTACATAAAAAGGAATGTTTTTTTGCTGTAATGGCTGTAGCGTCTTTGGGTGAATAACACTTGCCCCATAATAGGCCATTTCAATAGCTTCTTCATAAGAAATATTGGAAAGCAGCGATACATCATTGAATTTTCTTGGATCTCCGGTCATTACTCCAGGTACATCCTTCCAGATCGTCATGGCATCAGCATTTAAGCAGTACGCAAAAATGGCTCCTGAATAATCTGACCCTTCTCTTCCTAAGGTTACCGTGAAGTTATTGTCATCTGATCCGATGAATCCCTGGGTAACATAGCAGACTTCAGGGTTTAGATTTGAAATAAACTCTTCCGTTTTTACCCAGTCTACCGCACCCTCTCTGTATGAATTATCCGTTTTGATATAATCTCTTGCATCCAGCCATTGATTGGTAAATTGGATTTCATTCAGGTATTCACTTACGATTTTGGTAGAAATCATCTCTCCACAGCTTACCACCTGATCATACACGAAGTTATAATTAGGTGATTTGTTTCTTCTTAAAAAAGAATCAATATCGTCAAAAAAGAGATTGATTTCAGCAAAAACCGCATGATTTTCAGGAAACAGACCGTCCGCAATCTCGATGTGTTTTCGTTTTATCTTTTCAATCTCAGTTTGATAGTTATCCTTCTTGAAATAAAGTTCTACAACTTTTTCCAATTCATTGGTCGTCTTGCCCATTGCTGAAATTACCAGCAAACATTTGGCAAATCCTTGGCTTTTTAGAACCATGGACACATTTTTTACACTCTCGGCGTCTTTCACAGACGCGCCACCAAACTTGAAAATTTTCATTAAATTGTTAAAAATAAAATTGTTAGATAAAAATTACATGAGTTTTTTACGGAGGACAAAATTATAAATTTACAGCGAGATATGAAATAGGCTGATGATGTGATGAAATTAAGATTTCCTTAAAATAGCTCTGAAGGGAATGCCTGACTATGTTTGAATGCAGGAATAGAGGAGATTAACCTCTATTAAGAATCTTATTTATTCCATACATTTATTTGATATTTATTTTTTTGAATGACAAAATTTGGTGTCATTATCTGTAATATAAGGAATTTAATAGAAAGTCACTTTATTCAAAACCTGAGGATAAGGTCAAAAATAAATATAATATAATAAGATTTGTTTTTCAATTTTTCATTTGAATCGTTTCATGTTCTGCATTAAAATAAGTAAACAGAATTTTTCATTAGTTTGGGATAAAGAAATGGAGAGGTAATCACAGGCAGATATTCAGTATTATGTTTTGTTTTGATTGTATTGTATTGATATACAAGGTTTAAGTTCTTTTGTAATTAAATTTTCTTAATGCAATAAATTTTCCGAAATTTGGGGAAAACGTAAAAAGAAAAATATGTCAAATCAACCATTACAGACTTTAGGAGAATTTCTTATCGATAAGCAGGACGATTTTCAGTATTCAACAGGTGAATTTTCTCGTCTTCTAAGTGCAATAAGATTGGCTTCGAAAGTGGTTAACAGAGAAGTAAATAAAGCCGGAATTGTAGATATTACAGGAGCTGCAGGAAACCAGAATATTCAAGGGGAAGAACAGCAGAAACTGGATGTAATCGCTAACGAAATTTTTATTACGGCTTTGTCTCAAAGAGAGGTTGTTTGTGGTATTGCTTCAGAGGAAAATGATGATTTTATTGATATTAAATGTGGTGAAAACGGACATTTAAGCAAATATGTAGTGTTGATTGATCCTTTAGATGGATCTTCAAACATTGATGTGAATGTTTCCGTAGGAACCATTTTCTCTATCTACAGAAGAGTTACTGAACCGGGAACGCCTGTGCAGCTTGAAGATTTTTTACAGAAAGGAGTCAATCAGATTGCAGCAGGATATGTCATCTACGGTTCTTCCACGATGATCGTTTATACAACAGGAAACGGAGTGAACGGATTTACACTGGATCCATCCTTAGGAACCTATTATCTTTCTCATCCCAATATGACTTTCCCAAAAACTGGTAAAATCTATTCCATCAACGAAGGAAATTACATCAAATTCCCTCAGGGAGTGAAAAACTACCTTAAATATTGCCAGATGGAGGAAGGAGACCGTCCTTATACTTCCAGATATATTGGGTCTTTGGTTGCCGATTTCCATAGAAATATGCTGAAAGGTGGGATTTATATTTATCCATCTTATTCTCAGGCACCCAATGGGAAATTAAGATTATTATACGAATGTAATCCAATGGCTTTCCTTGCAGAACAGGCTGGTGGAAAAGCAACAGACGGATTCAGAAGAATTCTGGAAGTAGAACCTACAGAACTTCACCAGAGAATTCCGTTTTTCTGCGGAAGCATTGATATGGTGGAGAAAGCAGAAGAGTTTATGCGAATCGACAGCGTAAAATAATGGAAGCATCATATTTTAAATATTTATTACAATTTAAGCGCCCGAGTGGAACATCTCGCGGCGTTTTGCTTGATAAGGAAACCTTCATCTTTGAAATTTCAGAAAATGGAAAAAAAGGAATAGGGGAGTGTGCTGTTTTCAGAGGCCTGAGCTTTGATGACAGGTCTGATTATGAAGACAAGTTAAAATGGCTCTGTGAAAACATTAGTCAGGATCCGGATTTCTTAAAAGAAGAACTAAAAGACTTCCCTTCGATATGGTTTGGATACGAACAGGCCGTTCTGAACCTGAAATTTGGAGCTGATCTTTATTTTCCAAGTGAGTTTACCGAGGGGGAATCTGCCATTACCATCAACGGATTAATCTGGATGGGAGATGTGGGGTATATGGAAGAACAGATTCAGGATAAACTGGGAAAAGGATTTCATTGCATTAAATTAAAAATTGGAGTCGATTGGAAATCTGAACATATCATTCTTCAAAAGCTAAGAAAGAAATTTTCAAAAGAGCAACTGGAACTTCGGGTGGATGCTAATGGAGGATTTAGTAAAGAAGAAGCAGCCGTTGTTTTGCAGCAGCTGGCAGATTTGCACATTCATTCCATTGAACAGCCTATTAAAGCCGGAAACTGGAAGAATATGACGGAATTGTGTGCCCAGACGCCAACTCCTATTGCTTTGGATGAAGAATTGATTGGGATTACAGATCCGGAAGAAAAGAAAAAACTTTTAGAAACGGTAAAACCGCAGTACATCATTTTAAAACCGGCTTTAATAGGTGGTTTTGCTGGATCTGATGAATGGATTTCCCTTGCTGAAGAACAGAATATCGGCTGGTGGATTACTTCTGCGTTAGAAAGTAATATTGGCCTGAATGCCATTGCACAATATACATTCACAAAAAAAAGTCCGATGCCACAAGGTTTAGGTACCGGAGCTTTATTTACAAATAATTTTGAATCCAGTTTAGAGCTCAGAAATGAGTTGTTGTGGTTCAAAAAATAAAAAATGAATTAACAGGTTGGGTTATTTGAATGTTCCCAATCCCATTCTCTGCAGCATCTGGCTCTGGCATCCCAGTTGTTGCAGCCTATAGGGACTACCGGAATATTTCCTCCATGAATGGTTTTTAATTCTTTTTTTTCTAGCTTTCTTAGATTTTTCATAATTGGTATTGAGTTTTGGTGATAGTGAATCTAGTGAATAACAGTCGGGAGCATAGAGACTGCCATCTTATTTAATAAAAAACTCCAATGCCGCAAAGTTGGGACATTGGAGCTATATGAGGTCATAATTTTGAACCCGGTTTTAGATCTCAGAAATAAGAGTTAAGCTGATTCAAAATAGAATAGAGCAAAATTACCTAGCAATATGGAGGTGGTGAATCCGGGCAGGTAGTGCCGCCACAGTAATCTGGTGCCCATGCCCTGCAGCATCCTTCCTGTGGACTCCAGCTATTACATCCAAGAGGAGGTCGTCCTCCACTAATTTGTTTTAATTCTCCTTTGTTTAATTTTCTTAGATTTTTCATTGTTAATATT
This sequence comes from Chryseobacterium sp. BIGb0232, assembly GCF_024810195.1. Lineage (NCBI taxonomy): Bacteria > Pseudomonadati > Bacteroidota > Flavobacteriia > Flavobacteriales > Weeksellaceae > Chryseobacterium > Chryseobacterium sp. BIGb0232. Next base: position 912,462 of record NZ_JANUEH010000001.1, on the reverse strand, counting down.
TTAGCTTGATGATAGTTAAATGTCTGAATTTTTTTTCAGATATACAATTTTTTAGACAAGTAAATATTGTGAGATATCGAGAATTGAATAAAATGAAAATGAATGTTGGGAGGTCATTATTTAAATATATTCATCTCTTCTTTATAAACTGGACTTTGTATACTCAGGAAATTTAAAACACTGTGAAACACGTGATTTTGAGAAACTATATCATTAGGCTTTAGTTGTCTCGAGCCATCAGAAACCCATACTATAAAAGGAATTTCATACTGTTCCTTAGGGGCTATACTTAGGGGCATTCCATGCATGTACAGGTTTTTTTCTCCCAATGATTCTCCGTGGTCTGAGACGAAAAGCATTGTGCTTTTATAGTCTTTTAATTGTTTTAAATCCTCAATGACATTATATAAAAGGTAATCTGTGTAAACAATTGTATTATCATAGGCATTGATAAGCTCCTGCTGAGAGCAATTACCCAATTCAACACTATTGCAGACAGGCTTAAAGACCTCAAATCGGGATGGATATTTTTTACTGTACGTCGGACCATGGCTTGTACTTGTATGCAATATGACCAATATTTTGTTTTTGGTGCTTGCTGCTATTTGCTCTTTGAGACCGTTTAAAAGTACCCCATCATAATTGCAGTCTTCCCCCTTGCAATTTGGAAACAGGTTTTCTTTGGATTGATAATTTTTAATATGCACCGGTGGTTCCCCCCAATTTGTTGTTCTCCAGATAACATCTACATTATTTCTATATAAATAATTAGGTAAGATTTCATACAGATCATCTGTATTAGTATGTTCCAAAATACATTTTACACCAGCAGTGGTGTATGTTGCACAAGAGGTGGCTTTAAAACTGTGTAGATTTTGTTCTTTGGAAAGCAATGGATTTGTATTTTTTCCATATCCGTACAACGAGAAGTTTTGGCTTCGTGCCGATTCTCCGATAACCAGAACGACAACTGATTTTTCATTATTTTCAATGGTTGCGGGAGGTAATAAAATTTCCTTTTCGTTTTTTTTATATTCATGAATGTAAAAAAGAGAGATATTGACAGAATAAGACCATGGCATGGCAAGACCACCTAATGTTTTAGAATTTTTATCAATCCATAACCAATTACTTGCATTCGCAAATACTACAATAATTATGAATAACAGAGTTAATGAAGATGTGATTAAAAATTTTTTTAGTGGGATACTAATGATTTTGACATTAATGATATAAATGCCGGGAAGTATACCAAGGAAAATAATATAGAGAATTAATTTTATGGAAAAAAAGCTGCTGGACTCTTCGTAATTGGTATTGAATATATTGCCAATCATACTTTCATCAATGATAACACTATAGGTATTGATAAAATAGACCGCAATGGAACTGATTATAAAGGTAAGTACCAATAAAATTTTCCCAACAATCCTCGACAGAAAAAAGATTAAATAGAACGCAAAAGCATTGGCAACAAACATGAGAATGATTAAACTTATGATGAGCACAACGCCATTTAAACTTTTATAATCAACTTTACTGAAGACAAAGGTAAAAAAGGGAATATGAAAGAATATGAAATTAAGAAAGCTCATTAAGAGGGCAAAATCCAATAATTTCAAATTATTTTTTAACATAAGTGTAGGTGATTATATAAAGTGATATTATTAAGCTTATAAATGACAAATAAAATATAATCAAATTCTCATTAATTATTTTGTTAATTAAAATGATACTACCAATGGTAAATGCTATGATAAAAACCGGATAATATTTTTTACTGCCAACCCATGCCCATATATTATATTGGTGATTGATAAAAATACCTAAAAGTCCTAAAATATATCCAATAATACTTCCGATAATGACATCAAGAGGGTAATGGGCTCCAACGGCTACTCTTGTGAATGCAATAATTAATCCTGTTAAGAGCAGAGAACAGCACCATATGAATTTATATCCTGATTTCTGAGGCATAAAAGTAAACATCAGAATAGTAAGCGTTGTAAAAATAGTAATGGAATGTCCGGAAGGCAGGCTGGTGTATCCAGATAATGTTTTCCCTATGATGACAAAGCTTTCATTATCAAATGCAGCTGCCGGTCTTGGTACAGTAAATAATCTTTTTAAAAGGTTGCAAACTAAAGCCGACAGAAGTGATGCAGATAATAAAGACTGCCAGATTTTTGGGATGTAGATTACGAAAATGGATAGAAAAGGCAAAAGAACAAGAGCATCTCCCAATTGAGTTAAGTTATATTGCAGTTTGGGATATTGTGATAATTTGGAATTTAAAAAAAAGAACCAGTGCTCTTGAACACCTATATAGGCGACAGTATTGAGTGCATCCTGTTTATAAAGAATGAAAAAGATCAAAGTTAATAAAAATAAGGGTACATACAATAAAAATAAGACCGGGTGAATGTAATGACCAATTATAGTTTTATTCATAATATTTGATTTACTTATTTCTAATAAACTACCTCAGGGCAGGCCCACGAGATATTAGAATAACTTGAGTTGCCCTGTATAAATTTTTGTGTATTGTTTTTCTTTACCTTGGTTTTCAATATACTTCCGAATAACCTCTTTATTACCATATTGCCCTACAGTATTAGCATAGAATCCATTTATCCATATATTTCCTCCCCAAGAATTTGTTTTATTTCAGGATAAAGGCGAAATAACTCTCTATCTGTTATACTTTTTATTGTTCGAACAATTTGGCTTAATGACAAAGAAGGAACACTTTGTATCAGAAAATACCCATGATCTGATTCATAACCAATTTCTATAAATTCAATCTCATAACGCTCTGAAATTTCTTTGCATATGAGTTGTAAAGTTTCTCCGGAAACTTCATTTAGAACTTTTTCTCTTTTAACCCCGAGGCTTGCCTCGGGGAATTCTTTAGATTAAAATGTTGTGGCATCAATTACAAAACGATAACGGGCTTCTTTGTTTACTACTTTGTCCCAAGCTTCATTTATTTCTGATGCTTTTATCACTTCTATTTGAGGATAAATTTTATTTTTTGCACAATAATCTATCATTTCTTGGGTTTCTTTAATACCACCAATCAACGAACCATTAAAATTTACTCGATTTTGAGTCATATTGAAATTATTGATTTCCAAAACACCATTGATTGGTTCCCCAACTTGCGTAAAAAAGCCGTAAGGTTTTACACAGTCGATGTACGGTGACATTTCGTAAGCATAAGGAACGGTAGAAATCATATAATCCAATTTGCCTTTGTAGGGTTTTAAATCTTCTGCCGATTTTACCACGATTACTTCCTTTGCACCAAAACATTTAATATCTTTCACTTTTGAAGCAGACGTGGTAAAAGCAAAAACTTTTGCACCTTTTGAAACCGCTAATTTCACAGCAATATGACCTAAACCGCCAATGCCAACCACACCAACTTTATCGCCCTTTTTTAATTTTGCTTTCATTATTGGCGAATACGTCGTGATACCTGCACAAAGTAATGGTGCTGCATATTTCAGTTTAATAGTCGCGGGAATTTTAATGGCAAAATGTTCTGTTACTACAATGTTGTTGGCATATCCACCTTGTGTAATTCCAGTAGGCGATGATTTATCTGGCGTGCCATAAGTTTCCACCCATCCTGTTGTTTCACAATGCTGTTCTTGGCTACTTTTACAACTGTCGCATTGCATACAGCTGTTTACCATAGCGCCAACTCCAGCTTGGTCGCCAACTTTAAATTTGGTTACATTTTTACCAACTGCAGTTACAATTCCGGCAATTTCGTGACCTGGAACTAGCGGATATTGTTGTTTGCCCCAATGTCCTTTAACCATATGAATATCGGAATGGCAAATACCCGAAAATTTAATATCGATTAAAATATCATTGTCGCCGACCGCTCTTCTTTCAAAGTTCCAGGCTGTTAATTTTCCTACCTCGTCATTTCCTGCGTAACCTTTAGATTTAATATTTGTGCTCATTTTTTTTGACTTATTTGTTTGCGAAAAAATTGAAATTGGATTTACAAGCAACAAACCTGCACTTGCAATTGCCGTTTGCTGAATAAATTTCCTTCGGGATGGATTGCTGTTTTTTTCTTTCATTTTTTTTGATATATTTTAGTTAAAACCTGTTGCGCATTTAGGAAATAAATAAGAAAAAGATTGTTCAATTGGATAAAACACTGTATATTCAATAGATTACCAAGTCATTAAACAAACTACCCCGAGGTATTGGTTAACCCCATAGTTTGAGTTGTTCACCGTGGATTTTTTTATATTCTTCTTTTCCTTGATTTTTAATATATTTTCGAATAACATCTTTATTTCCGTACTGACTAACTGTATTGACATAGTAACCACTTGTTCACAAATTGAATCTCATAGCGTTCTGAAATACCTACTCATATTAACTTGAGGCTATTTCCTATTTCTTCAGCTAGTACTTCCCTCCTATACTTCATGGGAAAAACCAACCGTTTTTCAAACTTTTCCTCTTTTAACCCTGAGACTTGCTTCGGGGAATTCTTTAGATTAAATACTTATCCCTAGCTGTTCAGTAATATTACTTTTTACACCCAGATTGAACATCTTTATTTCAAACTTCTCAAGAAAAAAAAGGGGCATTTTTTTTTATTTTTCTTAGGGTGTATTTATATAACTATCTAGTGGTCAGTTTTATTGTTGGGGATTTTTTTTTATAAAAAGATCAATTTGAATATTTTTTAGCATTGTAAGAAAATGCATTAAATGATCAATCACTCAAACATTATTAAGAATAAAAAAAAAGAATTTTAGTGGAAGTGATTTAAATTATTTATTATAAAAAACAAGAAAATAAATTCCTGCAATAGATCTGTAGGAATTTTTAAATGAAATTTTGATTTGTTTTAAGGAATAAAGTAATTGTTGGCTCGGATAGGTTTTTTTTTAGATTGTAGTTGTAATTAAATGACATCTTTTACAAAAATGGCTTTCCTTATATAGGTCAAGATATAAGAAAACTTTTTTTTAATCTTTTTCATGATAAAAAAATTGTAATTCTCTATTATTTGAATTGGCAATCATTATGCCATTTGTCAGGTCTGTGGTAACTTTAACATAGGTCTGATTTTATAGCATTTTTTTAATTAATCATTATGAAACAATTGTGAAAATATTTTCGTTATTTATTGTTCTATTGGTGATAAGATTCCTATCTATTCCATATAAATTCTGAAAAATATCACTCTGAACCTGAGAGCTGGAAAGGTATCCCCAATGATTTCCGACTTCAAATTTAAAGCTGCTCAGTACATCATCTTTCACAAAAGTACAGTCGATGATAGATACGATATCCTTATAAGGGCTAATATCACTCGGCCCGTTTTTACCAAGCCTTGGGGTAAGAATATTTTTGGTAAACTGTGAGATTCCCAGGATCAGATCCTGCCTGTTCAGATAAATGGAAATCCGGTTGGCAAGCAATGGTAATTTATTAAAGGAATCTTCTGAGTCTTCAAATACTTTATAGGATACATCGGCATTCAATAGGATTACCTGATCAATCACTCTGAGGATATTCTCTCTTTTAAGACTGTAAAGCATGCTTTGAAGTACTCTGTTGCCCAAAGAGTGAGCCATGATATGAATTCTCTGGTTACATGGGATGAGATCACGGTTGGAAAAAATATCCTTTAAAAACTGAGTGTAAAAGTAAAACAGTCTCAATAATGAGGTTCCGGAATTGATGCTTGATGCCTTGTCGTCAAAATAGCTCAATGGAATAATATTGCCAGAAGCCGGCCAGCTCACAAATAAAATATGTTCAACAGGAGAAGCGGGATTGTCAATGAATATTTTTTTTAGATCAAGAATAGCCTTTAATTCATCATCAAAATTGTACAGATAACCATGAATAAATATCAGTACATCACTTCGGTCCTTAGTGGCAGACATATTTTTGTACAGTTCGTAGAACAGTCTTTGGGTTCCGCCGAGATTATTGGCTGTAAGAGAGGATTTTTTGATGCCTTTTTCATTCTGCAGAACTTCCAGAACTTCTTCATAGCCTTGTTTTTCAGGTTCTGAAAACAGTTTGTAGTTCAGGATGTTTCTGTTGGTGTAGTCTTTTTTCTTTTTGGCAGCAGCAGTGGGCTCCTTATAATTATCAAAATCACATTTTGCAATCCTGAAATTAGGAATTGAGTATTCGTCATTGGAAAAAGAATCCACTTTTTCACCCTTATGACGGATGATTTTCCGGTTGCTTAAGATGTAAACGGCCATAAGCGATAATTTGGTACAATGGTTTTAGCTTGACCTAAATTAGTGAAAAATACTGAATTACAATGCAAATGGCTTTAAAATTATCATTTTCAGAAACGCTTATTTTTCCGTAACTTTGTACCACTTTTTTTGCTATAAAATAAAAGCTAATTTAATGGAAGAAGAAAAAAAATCACTCAATTTTATTGAGCAAATTATTGAAGATGATCTGGCAAACGGTTTGAACAAAGATCAGATCCGTTTCCGTTTTCCGCCTGAACCAAATGGTTACCTGCATGTAGGGCATACAAAAGCTATCTGCATCAACTTTGGTCTTGGTGAAAAATACAACGCTCCTGTAAACCTTCGTTTCGACGATACGAACCCTGAAAAAGAAGAGCAGGAATTCGTAGATTCTATTAAGAAAGATGTTGAATGGCTAGGTTTCAAATGGGACAAGGAATTGTATGCCTCAGATTACTTCCAGCAGCTTTACGAATGGGCAGTACAATTAATAAAAGATGGAAAAGCTTATGTAGATGAGCAGCCTTCTGAGATGATTACCGAGCAGAGAAAGAATCCTACAGAACCAGGAGTGGAATCACCATACAGAAACCGCCCGGTAGAGGAATCATTGGATCTGTTTGAAAGAATGAAGAATGGAGAATTTGAGGAAGGTACAATGTCACTTCGTGCAAAAATCGATATGGTTTCTCCCAATATGAATATGCGTGATCCTGTAATGTACAGAATCCTGAAAAGACCTCACCACAGAACGGGAACTGCTTGGAAAATCTATCCGATGTATGACTGGGCACATGGTGAATCTGATTATCTGGAGCAGGTATCACATTCATTATGTTCATTAGAGTTTGAAAATCACAGACCTCTTTATAACTGGTACCTGGAGCAGGTATATGATGAAACGAAAGTAGCTCCTAAGCAGAGAGAATTTGCAAGGATGAACGTTTCTTATATGATTACTTCTAAGAGAAAACTGCAAAGATTGGTGGCTGAAGGAGCAGTAACAGGATGGGATGATCCTAGAATGCCTACCATTTCAGGGATGAGAAGAAAAGGGTTTACACCCACTTCTATCAGAAACTTTATTGATAAAGTAGGGGTTGCGAAAAGAGAAAACCTGATCGAAATTCAGTTACTTGATTTCTGTGTACGTGAAGACCTTAATAAGGTGGCTAAGCGTGTAATGACTGTAGTAGATCCTGTAAAATTAGTGATTGAAAACTATCCTGAAGACAAAGAAGAATGGGTAGAAACAGAAAACAATCCTGAACAGGAAAATGCAGGAACCAGAGAGATTCCTTTCTCAAGAGAATTATATATTGAACGTGAGGACTTCAAAGAAGAGGCTAACAATAAATTCTTCAGACTGAAATTAGGCGGAGAAGTTCGTTTAAAATCAGCATATATCATCAAAGCTGAAAGAGTAGAAAAAGATGAAAATGGTGAAATTACTACGATCTATGCTACTTATGATGAGAAGAGTAAATCCGGAAGCGGAACAGAAGAAAGTTTAAGAAAAGTAAAAGGAACACTTCACTGGGTATCTGCCAAACATGCAATCCCTGTAGAAATAAGAATTTACAACCAATTGTTTACGGTAGAACAGCCGGATGCTGAAAAAGATGTAGATTTCTTAAACTTCATCAATCCTGAATCTGTCGCTACAGTTCAAGGTTTTGCTGAACCAAGTCTGAAGGATGTAGCTGTTGGAGAACCGCTTCAGTTCCAGAGAATCGGATACTTTACAAAAGATCAGGACTCTACAGATACTGAATTGGTATTCAACCGTACAGTAACACTAAAAGATTCTTTCAAGCCTTAATAATTGTAAGGAATGAATATAAATAAAATCAGGACTTAGAAATAAGTCCTGATTTTTTATTTTTTACAACGAATAATCTAATAAAATAACTCGTGTATTAGTAGCAATAAAAAACTTTGCGTCTTCTATTTTCCAATAGTAGGAATCCAGTGTTTTCTAACTTTTTACTCCCTTGATCCAATCCTGGAATTTACCAACCTGTTCCATAAAGAAAGACTCATGTTCCTCTTTTTCTTCAGGACGGTTAACCAATATATGTTCAAAGTAAGTGTCTTTCAGGATTTTTCTTAGAATTCCTTCTCCCAGGAAAGGTTTATAATCGTTTAATGCCTGAGTTGCTTTTAACAGATGTCGGATATCATATTGTAATGGGTTTATATCAGGAACCTGCTTGTTGAGGTTAAGGAGATTATATACTGCTATTCTGGCTGTTCTTACAGAGCTTTCCATCGTGAATACAACATCGTTATTGGTTTCTACAAATTGGCCAACCAATCCTAAGTTAGTACAGCCTTCAGGAACCACTCTCGGGCGATCTCCCTGAGCTCTGGGCATAAACATAGAGGTGATGTAAGGCATAAAGGCAGTACGGACAATCGTATTTTCAATGACGTTATCAAGCTGATCTGCCATTCCAAGATGGTGACACAGTTCTGCAAGGATCTCATTTCCGGTACATTCAGGCATTGCTTTTTTAATATAGTTCCCTTCTTGATCCATGAGTAGGGCGTATACCCATACTACAAGAATATCATCCGGCTGGGTAGGGTAGTGTGGCTGTCTGTTACAGGTAAAGCTCATTACCCAATTAGAATCTGTAATCGTAATAATACCTCCCGTAGCTGTTTTTCCGGAATAAGGATCATTTACACATAATTCTTTTAATTTCTCAGTAAATGCAGAAGGACGGCATGTTAATGTTGCAGATTCCCAAGATGATTTTTCAATATGGCTACAGAATTTTTCAGGTTTTCCGAAAACTTCAGATTTGGCTGCAAGGTTTTTCCATAATTTCCATCCGGCACTTTGTCCGGCACTGCTGTTGTCTATGGTGACTTCCGGAACTGTATTATTATCTCCGTAGAAAGTACTTTCCGTCATAGATCCGGTAGTTACGATTACGTAATCATCTTTTCCGATGGGTATTCTGACTTCTTCTCCGTTTTGCTCGGTAATAATGCCTTCTACTGTTTTTCCTTCCGTATTAATATGAACATCAAGATCCTTTACCAAAGTATCGAACTGGATTTGTACTCCTTTCTCTACCAGGAAGTTTTTTAAAGGGGTAACAAAGGTATCATATTGATTGTATTTAGGGAATACAAGGCATGAAAAATCTTTCATTCCGTCAATAGCGTGAAGGAATCTGTGCATATACAGTTTCAGTTCCAGTAAGCTGTGCCAGTTTTCAAAAGCAAACATAGAACGCCAGAAGAACCAGAAATTACTGTTCAGAAAAGATTCTGAAAAATAGTCTTCAATACTCAGATCATCTAGCTCTTCTTTTTTCTTTAATAAAAGTTTGACAATCGCCAATTGATCTTTTTTCTCCAACCCGAATTTGCTGAAATCCTGAATTTGTCCCTGATTATGAATCAATCTTGCTTTTGAATAGTTGGGATCGTTATCATTGATGAGACGGTATTCATCCAGAACACTGTAAGGTGCAGGCAATTCCAAAGCAGGAATGTCCTGGAATATATCCCACAGATTTTCATAAGTCATATCCATTTCACGGCCACCACGGATGATATACCCATCTTTTGCATTCCCGGCACCATCCAGTGATCCACCTTCAATTGCCAGCTGATCCAGAAAGATAATATTTTTACCGGGAACATGGCCATCACGGATGAAATAATATGCTGCAGACATCCCTGCAATGCCGCTTCCGACAATATAGATTTTACTGTTTTCGTAGGATTGTAAAGGAATTCCTTTATTTCTTTGATAGTTTCCGATCTGGTCTGAAAAAGGCATTGTCTTTTCAGGAGTGTTAATCTGAACTTCCTTGCTTGAATCCGGTTCGTGGTTCACTTTCCCAAACTGGTCAGAGGTATTTAAAACTTTGTTGAATTTTGAATTGATCGTACTCATTTTTATGTTGTTTTTAATGAACATGATAAAGGTACCCCTATTCAAAAAGCAATGTATATCCCTAATGTCAGAATTAGTGTCCCGAAATTCCTACGACTGGATATTTTCCGTTATTCTATACTCAGAAGGAGAAAGAGAAGTGTGCTTTTTAAAAAAACGGCCAAAAGCAGAGGTGGAATTGAACTGAAGTTCAAAAGCTATTTCCGAGATTGTCAGGTCCGGATTTCCCAGCATGACATAGGCTTCTTTCAACAGGGTTTCATCAATAACTTCATGAGGAGTCTTGCCACAGGCTTTTTTAATGATTTCAATAAGGTATTTGTTCGAAATACAAAGTTCATTGGCATAGAACTGAACGGTTCTGTGGAGTCTGATATTTTCCCGGATAAGTTGACTGAATTTAAGATAGAGATCCTTTTTTCCTTCTTCTTTCTCAGGATCTGTAGCATATTTAGCATCCAGAATTTCGGCGGTTTCCAGCAGAAGATTGAAAATAATAGTGCGAACAATTTCTTCAGTAAATTTTCCCTGTTTTCTGGATTTCTTTTTGAGGTAATCCAAAAGGTTTTGTAATACCAAAGCATTTTTAGGAGAGGTTTTTACAATACTGTAGGAACCGTTGGAGAACAGGTTCATTTTCTCAATGATAAAAGGATTAGATATATTTTTGATCAGAAAATTCTTGTCGAAGAATAATAATTTTATCCTGAAATCCTGACTGGTTTTCATAAATCTCACAATAGTAGACGGAGCTGCAACCAGAATGCTATGGGCATCAGCTTTATACTGATGACGGTCTATTTCAACACTTACTTCTCCTGCCGTACAGATGCAAAGGGCATAATAATCCATCCTGAAAGGAGCTTTAGGAAATTCGAAAATGGGGTTTCCGGAGGAGATATAATAGGATTGCCGGCAGTCAATACTATAAAAAGACAGCGTATCGTGTAAGTTTTCGTAGGTTACCATTTTTGCTGTTGATTGATTTTTTATAGATTTTTTTTGAAATTTAAGGTTAAAAAGCCTATTGTTACTGCAATTTACGAATTTTATAAATGTTTATTAAGGGTATGTGTCTAAAATATTTGTTTTTATTCGGATGCAGTTGATTGTTTGTTTTTATGATTGTTATTTAGAAAAAGGCTTAAAATAAAGGTATTTGAGCCTATTTTTCCCTAACTTTGCACTTTCAAATTTTTCCCCCAAAATATTATTGTGAAACTGATAAATGTATACACGAGTTCTTTTAAAGGACTCTCACAGGAGAGTTGGATGCTGGCGTTGGTAATGCTTATCAACAGGGCAGGTTCTATGGTACTTCCATTTTTGGGAGTGTATATGACCAATCATTTACATTTCAGTATTGAAAATTCAGGAATTGTCCTGAGCTTTTTTGGAATAGGTTCGGTGATAGGTTCATGGTTTGGAGGAATGATCACGGATAAGATTGGAGAATATAGTGTACAGAGCCTGAGTTTACTGCTCAGTGTGCCTCTCTTCTGTATGATCCCTTTTTTCACAACAGAAGCGGGATTGGCCGGGATTATTTTAGCGCAAAGTATTGTGAGTGAAACATTCCGTCCGGCAAACTCAGTTGCTATTACAAAATATGCCAAACCGGAAAATATTACGAGAGCATTTTCCCTGAACAGAATGGCAGTAAACCTTGGTTTTTCCATCGGTCCGGCATTAGGAGGTATTCTATCTGCTATTTCCTATGAATTTTTATTCTACAGTAATGCTTTAGCTGCTTTATTGGCGGGGTTAATGTACATTTGGTTTTTCAGAGGCCGGGCAAAACTGGCCAAACAGGAAGCTAAAAAAGTAAAGGAAGCAATAGCTGTTAAAAAGGAAAATTCTCCTTATCAGGACAATAAGTTTTTAATTTTCTGTTTCTTATGTATGCTGTTCTCGATCTGTTTCTTCCAGCTGTTCAGTACACTCACGATCTTTTACAAAGATACCGCTCATTTAAGCCAACAGAATATAGGATATATTTTAGGATACAGTGGTTTTCTGATTGTTCTTCTTGAAATGGGGTTTGTACAGCTTTCAGAGAAATATTTTACTCTGGCTTTTACCATGCTGATCGGAACTTTCCTTTGTGGGTTTTCGTATGCAATGCTTGCTTTTGATTATAGTATTGTTACCCTATTGGTATCCATGACATTGCTTTGTATAGGGGAGATCTGGACGCTTCCGTTTATGGCAACCATTACAGCTCTTCGTTCTGGAGAGAATAATAAAGGAGCCTATATGGGACTGAATGGGATGTCATTTTCCATCGCGTTTATTATTACTCCTTATATAGGAACATTGATTGCTGATAAATTAGGTTTTAATACTCTATGGATTGGAACAGGAATATTGGCAACAGGAATTGCGATTGCATTTTACTTTGTTATTCCGTGGATGCTTAAAGATAGGAAGAAAGTGGAAGGGGATTTGGTTTAAATTCATAACCGTTTCTTGTACAATATACAAAACCCAGCCGAAATCAATTCGGCTGGGTTTTTCTTGGAAATAAAAATCTGAAATTTATTTGATAATGATTTTTTTAGCTACTTTTTTACCCCCTACATTGAAGACCATAATATAGTTTCCTTTAGCAAAGCTGGTCAGATCTATTCGGGTTTCATTCGTAATATCGGCTTGGCTGTGTACCAATCTTCCGGCAATATCAAAGATATGTACCTCTGTAGAAGCATTCTTTTTCATCAGGACATTGAACTTTCCATTAGAAGGATTAGGATAGATCTGGAATCCGTCTTTTTCTAATGCCATATCATTTACAGCAAGTGTAGAGACTGGTTGTCTGGTACAAAGTTCGATAGAGGCAGCATTTACTGTTCCTGAAGTACTGTTTGCAGTAACATTGTTAAGAACATCCGATGTATGCAGTGCTTTTATAAGCCAGTTTCCATTTGGACTTTGGCCATAATATTTGCTCAGATCCAGTCTTATAGGTTCTATATGTGGATTGGTTCCCATATTATTACAGTTTATCACTGGAGATTCACCTTCCTGATCAAAGGTTGCTTTTAACACATTGGTTCCGGAGCAGTTTCCAAGCCAGAATATCTGATTGCCCTGATCATTAGGACCTTTAAGCAGCAATGCTGATTCTTTAATATCAGTATAAGTAAGATCCATGATGATATTGATGTCCTCAATCAGAGTGGTATTGGATACATTGATATTAATATTGGCAGGTGAACCCGGGCTGAATGCAAAAGTACCATCAGCCGGATATTGGGTACAGTTCATAGTTATATTGTAATCAATAGCGAAAGCCGGACTTGCCGCATAGTAGATGTTTCCTACAGATTCTACAATGATAAATGCTTTTTTGGCAGGAGTAGAAGGAATGGTAATCATTTCTTCCCCGTCATTAACCGTATTGGAAACAAGTGGCGTAAAAGTAGTTCCCCCATCCGTTGAAATTAAAATATTAACAGACTGAGTATTGATGGGAGCTGCGTTGGTGCCAGCCACATTCCATTTTAAAAGATGCGTGGATCCGGATGAGTAATTCTGATTTAATGATAGAGATGTAATTTTAAATGGACCGGTGCTTGCATCTACATTTATGATGGCTTCATCTGTTGCCGTCTGTCCACCACCAGTAGCATTATCTCTTACCAAACTTATGAATTTCATACTTCTGGCCACATCAGAAGTCATATTCCAGGTACTGTATAAGCTCCCTTCAAGAACTTCGTTGAGTGGAGGTAAGTATCTTGTAGGACTTGATGTTGGTGGATACACTCTGAAATTTGGAGTTACAGTAGACATACGATCCGGGAATGAATAATTTTTCATATTCTGTCTTAGCTGATTTGAAACATCAGCTTCATCTACAGGAATAGTGACATTAACATTAAAAGGTACATTAGGTTCTGCAATATCACTTTCCTCCCAGGAATATGTTAAACTATTATTATCAGGATCTGTGGCTGTAGCTGTTAGTTTAAAAGCAGTTCCTTTAGGAATGGTATAATCAGGGCCTGCATTTACAGTGGGTGGAGTATTCGTTATCTCAACGGTTGCCGCACAGCTTGTAGTTTTAACATATTTATTGATTTGGCTTATACTGTAATGAAGAAATTGATCGCTATGTTTAGAATCAACATCATGAGTTCCTGTTACACCAGGATATCCCATAATAGTGGTTCCACTTCCAGGCTCTCTGTTAGCACCTGTTACTGGATTTGTAATAGTCTGGATAGGCAGTATTCCAAATAACATAAATTTTACATCTAAATTTTCCGGTCTGGAAAATGTGTGGTTGGCACCATATTGATGACCCATTTCGTGTGCGATGACCATCGCGTAGATAAACCCTTGAGGTCCTGTTCCATTTACGGGTCCTGCATAAGCACTTCCTTTCTTTTTATCTACTTCTCCATTTACCTGTCCCTGGCTGTCCTGACATACAGAGGCAATCATTCCGGCATTTCCACCTCCAGTCTGATTAGTAAATAAAATTCCAATATCATAATTAGCTTCTCCAATGGTACTGGTTATTGCTGTCTGTACCTCATTATTAAGAGTCCCGGCAGAGCTATAAGGATCTGTGGTTTTATCTAAATAAATAATTTGATCATTATTAGCAATAAGATTCATGTGGATAGAAAGATCTCTTTCGTATACAGGATTGATATAGCTAATCAGGTTATTGATGGCGATCAGGGAGTTGGCAACAGTACCTCCATGAAATTCACTGAATTCTCCATCTACAGATACTGCAAGCCGGAATGTTCTGAATTTTTTATCATCTGTATTGTCTGTAGGGAAGTTTCCGTCTTTATTATTACTATTTTTCTCTTGAGTAGAACAATCAAATTTATCTATTTGTGAAAGTACTTCCGGTACAGCCGGACTTACCAGATATACAAGCGCATCTTTGGTTGCTGGTTCAATGACCGTTGGTTTCTGGCCGGGGCTGAACAGGATAATGTTGACTCCTTTTGGTGAAAGTCCAAAGCTGATGGTTTTCCCAGGATCATTTACAGATACTCCTCTGTAAGATTTAATATCCGGAAATTTTGCAGCTAGCTCAGGTGCCATATTGGAAGTTTCATAAACACTGTACCTTTCAAACTCCCCATCCAGTCTGGGAATGTCTATGATTACAGTAGATCGGGTGGCTATTCCTGTCTTGGATACAGGTGCTGTCTGTAATACTGATTTCAATTGATTGATATCCAGTAAGTAGGTGTTGGAGTAATCAGCTCCAATGTTTCTTTTGGATTCAATTAAATTTCTCTCATTGACTTTTGTCTTTTTCCAAAAATTCTGTGCATACAGGCTTTGGCTCCCTATGGCAGCAATGGCCAGAAATAGGTAGATTTTTTTTTTCATGTTTTTACTTTTTTAGGTTATTAAATTGATAATAACGTTGTTAAAAGTATAAATTAATCTCATAGGTTTGAAATATTTTATTTTATGTTAAATAATTGATTATCATTGTTTTGTGATTGTTTTTCGTTGAAAATCATATTGTGTTAAAAAAACTGAATGTTTATTTTTTATGAATAATATTTTTTTTTGAATAAAATCATAATTGCATGAAATTATAAAGCAGCCCATTTTTGGGCTGCTTTATAATTTATATTGTAATAGCTTGAAATAAGCAGATATATACAGTGATGAGAAAAGTTCCTCATTTTCTGTACGTGAGCAAAAACGGATCTTTTAGAGGTATTTTAAATTCCCTTATCCCTGCTGTAAATATCTTCAACGGTTCTGTGATGCCTGTCGTATACCATTTTCCATGGAAGATCTGTTGTTTTTACCGGTTTCCATTTTTCAGTGGTTACAGAACTGTTACTTTTCTTTATTTCGTTTCTACTGATAAGAGTTCCTTTCCTTTTATTTTCTTCAAAATCAATATTCTGAACATGATGAAGGTATTTTTGTACATGACTTATGAAGCCTGAAAAATCCCTGTTCCATTCATCAGAGATTCTGATCTTTTTATTTTTTCTGTTTTTCATCCAAAAGGTAAGTCTGTTCAGCCACCATGCGTTTTCCTTTAATTTAATGATCGGCGGCTGGTTCAGATAAATAATAAATTCTGAATGGTCATGGTATAGTATTTCAGAACCATAAAGAATCGTATCTATAGAATCCCAGGAAAAGAAATGGGTTTCATCCAATATGGGAATATTGAGAATAAAACCTTCCGGATTGAATGTCATTGTTCTTAATTTATCATCATTCATGGGCTAAAATTCAAATTTTTCTGTTACTCTGGCCTACGCGGTACAAAATTATATTTCTGTTGCCTGCTCTCTGTAATCTTTCAAACTGCCATTATCAGCATAAGTTCCCCTGTCAAATAGCTTATAAAAGCCTGTTGTTTTTAGCGGTTTACTGTAAGGAATACCTATTATTTCATTTTGCTTTTGGGTATACTTCACATCATTTCCAAATGTACCGTTTAGGAAAGCAGATGATATTTTTTCGGTAAGTAAGAACTTTTCAATAGACGGGTAAAACGTATTGAAATCAACATTGTAATAATCATCAATTTTTACCATTGGGAATTTTTCCTGTCTGGGCTCAGGTAAGATCTTATCATACCATTTAAGAGGCTGCTTGCGTACCGTTTCAGGCTTTTTGTTTAAAAAAATCCGATATTCCATAGTATGATAATCTCCGTCAAGAGGTGGAGAACTGATAAAGAAGATGGCTTCTATTTCACTCCAGCAGATGATCTGATTCTGAGTGTAGGTAGCAATTGTAAAGAAATCCTGATGGTATACCAGTTTTGCTTTATACTTATTAATTTCTTCTGTATGGCTTGACATGGTAACCCCTTTGTTTATGGTGTATAAAATAAAAGACAGAAGGAAACTTACCATAGCCGCCGCTGAAATGTAATAAATATTCATCTTATTTTTTATCATCAGGACAATAACCATAATGGCAATGATCAGAAAAATGGTAATTAAGATATTTAAAATAGTAATAGGATTAATTTTCATGGTTTAGAGGTTTGATACGGACTATCTGTATTTTTCAATTCCCATTACTGTATAAGAAATAAGAAGAGTAAGGATGATAAGAAATGAAATACTAACAGGAAAGAGCCATAAACCTCTTTTTTTTCCAGGTTTATAATATCTGAACCGGAAAAGAGTTAAGACTCCAATACTGAATACAGCCAGAATATTCAATTCTATGAATGACTGAGGAATCCGGCCGTCTTTATATAAATAAGAGTACCATACATGACTGATTCCGGCCAGCTGTAGTATTAATAGGATGATAGGTAGAATATTTACTGTACTCATCTTCTATTTTGTGAAAGCCTTATACAATTGCCTGTTATTTACAAAATAAAGCTGGTTGTTGATTTTGTGAGGTATGATTTTAAATTCCGGATCGCTGCTTGACATTATTTTGAATTTCCCCTTCTGTTGATTCATGAATATATCGATATAATAATACCCAGTTTCAACCCTATACGGGATGGATAAAACATAATGATTTCCGCCACCGCCCCATACCCAGGATTTGTTCATCATGGCATAGTCATATTCCTTAAAAATATTTTTAGGAGGCTGAGCATCTTCAAGAGAAGTGAAATGCCTTTTAAATTTAGGAAGTATTTTTTTTTCTGTGGGCTGTAGCAAAGGGCTTAGAAATTGATCCAAAGAATAAGGAGCATTCAATATTATAAATTGATCCTGCCCCGTATGTACATAAAGATCTCCTTTTTTCAGATTATCTGTATATGGAATTTTATCCTTCGGAATATTATATTCAGCAGAAAAATACCGGATAAACAATGAATCATTGATCTGGTTGATTTCATAATCCGATTTTTGAGTGTGAATACTTCTTAAACTATCTTCTCCTCTTTTATATCTGGCAGATTCGTCAATGATTTTTATGTCCTGTTTTTCTAATGTAATATCATTAAGGGCTTCATATTCCTTGTTTTTATTTTCTACAATAAAAAAGCCGTCACCATATACGAAAACACTGCTCTTAATACTATGACTCACACCAGTGCGAACAGAATAAAAACTGATAGTGTCCGGATAGTGTTTGTAAACCAGAGAAGAATCATTATATAAGATTTTATTTATCTCATTAACTACAGGCTGTATTACGATGTTGGAATTAGAGGTAGCTGGGAAAACCGGAATATCCGGAAATTTATCCTGTCCTTTTTCTTCTTTACAACTCAACAGAAGAATAGAAAGAATCCCCAAAAACAAGTATTTATTCATCATATCTTTATGTTTCTACACTTTCCTCTCCATCTGTATCTGCTGCTTTTATTATTAATTAGATCTGTTTTAAAATTATGAATTTTCAGTACACTTACAAAGAATTGAACTGACAATCATATTAGCATGAACCCTGGAATTTTCAATAAACCAGAGATGCGTATCTTTTCCGCCGCACACGACTCCTGCAAGATATAAATTGGGAATATTGGTTTCCATGGTTTCAAGGTTATAAAAAGGATTCAGGCAATCGCCATTTAGTTCAATTCCTGAATTTTTTAAAAATTCAAAATCAGGAAGGTAGCCGGTCATGGCCAGAACAAAATCATTTTCAATCTCATGCATCTGATTATTTTCATCCTTAAAAATTACGGAATTTTCTTTTACTGCTGTCATTTCAGCATTAAAATAAGCTTTAATACTTCCTTCTGCGATCCGGTTTTCAATATCCGGTTTTACCCAATATTTTACACTTTTTGAAATCTCGGAATGACGGATAACCATAGTTACTTCTGCACCTTTTCTATAGGTTTCAAGAGCTGCATCCACCGCTGAATTGCTGGATCCTACCACCACCACTTTCTGCTTTGCATACGGATAAGGTTCGGTATAATAATGTTTTACCTTCGGAAGTTCTTCACCCGGAATATTCATTAGGTTAGGAATATCGTAAAATCCGGTGGCAATCACTACATTTTTAGCTCTGTAGCTTCCCTTCGTTGTTTCAATATCAAATGCATCAGATTTTTTGGATACCTTCAGTACTTTTTCATAAAGATGGATATTCAGCTGTTTTTGTCGGGCAATTCCCTGATAATATTCCAAAGCATCCTGTCTTCCCGGTTTGGGTGCGGTAGAAATAAAAGGAACACCGTCAATTTCCAGCTTTTCAGCTGTTGAAAAGAAACGCATATACAAAGGATAGTTGTACAATGAGTTGACAATAGTTCCTTTTTCTATAATTAAATGATTCAAATTGTTTTTACTGGCTTCAATAGCACAGTTGATACCAATAGGTCCTGCTCCTATAATAAGAATATCCAAAATTTCCATATTACAAAGGTACGATGTAATTGGGAAACTGTATCCATAAGAAGGGATAAGATCATTGACACTTAGGAACAAAGAATAAAAATAAAGATACGGTTTTATAGCTCAGGTGTCAAATCCTAAAACTCCCTATATCTCGTATTGGCATTAGTTTTGGTGCTTTTTTTATTCACCACTAAATTAAAAATATGAAAAAACTACTTATTTCAATGATGGTACTGGCACTGGCAGTAGCTTGTAAAAAGGAGGCAGGAAAACCAGTTCCAAGTGAAATTGATACTGTTACCCGTGTGAAACCGCTGGACAGTGCAGCAGTTGCTAAAGAAAAAGCATTGAAAGAAGGAGCGCTTAAAAAGACTAATGATGAGGTTTTACAGGCTTTAAAAGCTAAAGATTATAAGAAATTTGCTTCATTTATCCACCCAGAGAAGGGGATTAATTTTTCAATGTATGCTTTTGTAGATCCGAAATCAGATAAGCATTTTTCGAAAGAAGATTTTGAAAAATACCAGCCTACCAAAACATTGTTTACCTGGGGAGCGCAAGACGGCTCAGGGGATCCTTATAAAGCGACGATCAATGATTATCTAAGAAAATGGGTGTTCTCTGGTGATTTTACAGCTTCTCAATATTCTTTCAATACATTTCTCGGCAGAGGAAACTCGCTGAATAATCTTGAAGAGATCTATCCTAAAAGCGATTTTACAGAAAACTATATCAAAGGAACAGAAAAAAATAGTGAAATGGACTGGAAAACACTCCGTTTTGTATTTGAAGAATTTCAGGGAAAATATTATCTCATTGCTGTTGTTAATGACCAATGGACAATTTAAAAGCTATAAGCTGGATGTAGGAAGCTGGAAACTGGAAGTTATAGAATTGGGAAAAACATGTGTTATTCTTATTTTCAATTGTAATTAAAAACTACAGATGTTTTTTTTCAATTAAAGTTCTTCCAGCTTCCTTTCTTTATAAAATATCAGCCAGTTGCCTAGTGAGATTTTTTCTTGAAAACTGTTCTATCTGTTGAGTGTTTTCAGAAAGATTTCCGTTTTTCCAAAGGTCGAATTTTTCCAGAATGAATTTTTTTACAGACACAGAATCATCATAACTGAAATGTTTTCCTGCATGGGTTTCTTCAAGAATCTTAGCAACATCAGCTTTATCCGGTCCAAATGAAAGAATCTGTTTTCCGCTTACCAGATATTCAAATATTTTTCCGGGAATAATTCCTCTTGAAGATTCATTCGGGAAATTGGTGATCAGCAGCATCTCTGAAGTCTGCATTTCTTCAACAGCTTTACCGTGTGGAAGATACCCCAAATTCAGGATGTGATTTTTCAGGCTTGAGTTTTCAATCGTATGAAGGATTTTATCATCAATTCTTCCTACAAATTTTAAGCTGAAATGTTTTGCAAATTCTGCATTTTCCTTTACCAGTTCATCCAATGACCTCCAAAGGTTCTCCGGATTTCTAAGCTGTTCCAGAACTCCAATATAACTTAATACAAAAGATTTGTTGTGCTGTTTATTTCCTTCGTTTGAATCACTTTCATCAAAACCGTTTGTGATACAAACTGCATTAGCTCCGGCTTTTTTGAAATTCTCAGCATCTGTATAGCTTGTGGCCAGGGTAATATCTGCATTTTTGAAAACGGCACTTTCCAGCTGGCGGTGCTTTTGGTCTGAACTTTTGGTTAATTTCAGGTGTTTATAATACGAGATCTCTGTCCATGGATCACGGAAATCGGCAATCCATTTAATATTGGGAAGTTTATTTTTTAGACCTAATCCAATCAGGTGAAGAGAGTGGGGTGGACCGGAAGTTACGATCGTATCGATGTTGTGTTCTTTCAGGTATCTTTCCAGAAATTGAATAGAAGGCTTTACCCAGAAAACTCTGGCATCAGGAATAAAAAAATTTCCCCTTACCCATATAGAAAGTCTGGATTTCCAGCTCTGGTTTTTTCCTACATCAAATTGGCCTGCTTTGAATTTTTTGTTGCTTTTATTAAGCTTTTCAGCCAGCTGATAAGGTTCCCAGATCTTTGTTCTGACGATTTCAATATCTTTTGGAACATCCTTCATCAGGGTTTCGTCCAACAATGGATAGCTTGGGTTTTCCGGAGTATAGATAACGGGTTTCCACCCGAAATCAGGCAGATATTTGGCAAACTTCAGCCATCTTTGAACACCAGGACCTCCCGCAGGAGGCCAGTAATAGGTGATAATCAATATTTTCTTTCGTTCCATTCTTTTGGTCGTCTGTCCTTCAATTGTCATTCTGAACGAAGCGTAGGGTAGTGAAGAATCTCATTCTATCTCTTCATTCAGAAATTTCCAATCGGAATTGAAATGCTTTAATTAATTTTTTGATCAGGCTTTCTGTTCGATAAGAGTCTCTTTTTTCTTATTCTTATTCATCCAGAAAATTCCAAATGCTGCCAGTGCGATAAACAATCCGAAGCTTAATAGAGAAATCCATTTTCCTGTTTCAATTACTTCCGGCTCAAAAACCATTCTGATGTGGTGATTCCCGGCAGGAACATGTACTGCACGAAGCAGATAATCTGCTTTGATATAAGGAACCTCTTTTTCATCTACAAGAACCTTCCATCCGTGAGGATAATATACCTCAGAGAAAACGGCCAATTGAGGCGTTTTTGACTGAGATTTGAATTCCAGTTCGTTAGGTTGGTATGTAGTTAAATTAATAAATGCTGTAGAATCTGCCTGAACAGGTTTATTACTGAAATAAGCTTTGTCAGAAGATGCAATCACAGCTGTTTTTTTATTGTCGATTTTCCCAAGAGAGTTAATTTCTTCGTTAGGAGTATCTACAAATTTAAGATCACTTACAAACCATGCGTTTCCATTTGCTTTAGGATTCGGAACTACCTGAGGCTGATCCGGACCTCCGAAAACCATATATTTTGCATTCAGTAAGTTGAGTATTTTAGGGGTTTTTACACTGTCGATATTATTGATATATGCATTCAGTACATCATCATATCTCCTTAATTTTACAGCGTGGTAACCTCCGATAGAAGCTTTGAAATATGAAGTATTAGTCTCACTTGTAACTCCTAAAGTCTGGTTATAAATTCGGTAGTGAGCTTTATCTTTATCCGCAATAGTCTCTAATGTCTTGTTGATATTTACGGTAGATAAAATAGATTCAAGATTTGGATTTCCCTGTACTTTTTCAGCAAGAAGTTCAGAACTTTCTGTTTGGAAAGGGTTCTCAGCAAAAATCTTGTCTACATAATTTTCGTCATTTAAATAACGCTTATTTACAGTCCATAGGTCAAATAAACTTACTACACCAATGATGACCAAAGCAATATTAGAGCTAAGTTTTTTCTTTAAACTTAAAAATAGAACTGTGGCAGCAATGGCTACGTAAATAAATGCCTTTATAGCATCTATTCTAAACAGTTTGTACCTTTCATCTACCAGAAAATCAAGAAGGAAAGGAGGGAAGTACGTTTTCTCTCCTGCTGTTGAAAATCCTAACAATGATTTACCAAATATTAAAAGAATTAATAATAATCCTAATGTTCCACCACTTACATACGTCAGAATTTTTTGCTTGTACTCTTCAGTCAGTTTTTCATCTGTAAAGAATCTGTATAATCCTAAAATTGCGATCAAAGGGAATAGTAATTCCACGACAACAAGGATAGAAGACGGTGCCCTGAATTTATTGTAAAACGGAACGTAATCAATAAAGAAATCAGATAATGGCATAAAGTTACTTCCCCAAGCCAGTAAAATGGTTAGAATAGAAGCTCCCAGGATCCAGTAACGGTATTTTTTCCATGCAAAGAAAAATCCTAATAATGCAAGGAAGCATACAATAGCTCCCTGATAGGCTGGGCCTGAAGTTCCCGGTTGGTCACCCCAATAAGTCATTCCGCTGAAACCTTTTGAAATTCTGTCCATTTCAGCCTGTGAACCTACATTTTCCTGAACAAGTTCCTGAACTTTATTCATCATTTCCTTAGCTTCCGGTTCCTGGCTTCCACCACCCATTAATCTTGGAATAAAAAGGTTTAAAGTTTCCAGTTGCCCATAGCTCCACATCAGCATACTCTCCTTGTCCATTCCGGATTTTCCTGAAGTATGGCTGTCATTGGTTAAAATCTGTTTTCCACGAACGGTTTCCTTTACATATTCAGAGTTGGCCATGATCCTTTGAGAGTTCATGCCAACACCAATCACACAAGATGCTGCAATGATTCCTGAAGAAATAAGGAAGTGTTTTATTGGAGTTTTTTTCTGAATCGCCCTGATAAGCTCAGACAGGAATAAAAATCCTAGTGCCAGAAATAGATAATAGGTCATCTGCGGGTGGTTCGCTGCTATCTGAAGCCCCATAAACAGGGTAGTAACAATGAATCCCCAGATGTATTGTTTTCTGATGTAAACTAATAAAATTCCGGCTAAAAGCGGTGCGAAATATTCAATGGTATTGACTTTTCCATTGTGTCCTGCCGCAATAATGATATAGAAATAAGTGGAAAGCCCGAAAAAGGTTGCGCCTAGTAAGGCATATTTCCAGTTTCTGACTACGACCATTCCCAAAAGGAAAAAACCTGCAAAAAGAAGGAAAAGATAATTAACAGGTCTTGGTAGAAAGTTCAGATTGCTGTCGATTTTCTTGATGATATCACCTTTAAACTGGCTACCCATCTGGTAAGTCGGCATTCCCCCGAACATGGAATCACTCCAATAGGTTTCATTTCCTGTATTAGCTCTATAATCTAAAAGTTCTTTTGCTCCCCCTCTGTACTGTACAATATCATGCTGGAAAAGTTGTTTTCCTGAAAATACAGGAGTGGAATATAAAAATGCTAAAACTATAAATACTACTAATGAAGCTGCAATATAAATTAAGTTTTTGTTTTTTGCCATGCTGGTTATGATCTTTTATTTCTCGGATTTTTCACCTTTTGTCATTACTCTCTTTTACCTCTTCATAGTCTACGGTTTCTGCATCCCATTTAAGGTTTTTTTTGTTATTCTTATTCGAGTTATGTAGGTCCTGCTGATTGTTATTTTGCTTTTGGTTATTGAACCTGTAGCTGTAAAATGTCTTAAAGAAGATTCTTTTCAGAATATTCCAGACGAAGAATATAATAATGGCAGAGAGTACTAACTCAAGAATGTACTTCATAATAAATTTATTTAAGATTTAAAGTTTAAGGTTCAAAGGTATGCTGGTCATGATATCACTTTCCTGTCTCTGATCCTTAAACTTTTAAGCTTTACTTATTTTGCAGAAGGGTTTACCATCACAGAAGAATTGGAAACACTTTTCATAGACTGGGATTGTTTTCCGTCTGAAATAGTTTCAATCTGTGTAGTTTTTACATTAATGTTCTGGTTGATAATCCATCCTGTATTTTCGTCAAACTTAATGGTTCCGTTTTGAGCAAGTTCACTGCTCATGCTGTGAGTGATTGGTCCCTGAGCCTTCTTTTCAGTTTTCTTGGGAATACCTCCGGTTACACTGATTTCAGCAATTCCGTTTCCTAAGCTCTTTAAAACATAATTTGAAGTTACTTTAATGCTTCCGTTCGGATCTGCATTTTCAGAAGTTGACCATTTTTCACCTATTTTTACTCCTTTTTTCGGAATAATTGAAAGGTTTTTATTGAACTGATCTTTCAATACTTTCTCATTGAAGGACTGTTTAAGACTTGCTACAACACTTGCTCTTTCATTAGCATCCTTGATAAGCGGTCCTACCGCATTGGTAACTTTGGTATATACCGCATCAAAACCTGTAATAGAAATCACATTTCCTTTGGTATCCATCTTCATATCAAGCTTATTATTGGTAAGAGCTTTGTTGATATTCCAGATCATTTTAAGATCATCTTCTTTAGGAAGAGGCAGCTTAGTATCTACTACAACCGTTTTACCCTGTGCAGCCTGAGAGCTTCTTTTAGAAACAAGATTAAGGGTCATTTCATATACATTTCCCTTAATATCATTTACAATAAAGTTCATTTCGTCAGTAGATTCTACAGTAGCTGTCATAGATTTTCCCTGAGGATCAGTCATCGTTTTTACATCTCTCTGGTAGGTAGTAAGGGGATAAGTTTTTCCTTTTTCAAGTTTGAAAGACTGAGAAACAATCCCTGCAGAGTCTCTGATTGCTGGGTTTTCTGCAACTTTCGCTACAGAATCCGCAGGAACTTCCACGGTAACCGTTTTTCCGGTCTTAGGATCTACTTTTGTAATTTTTGCCGTTTCTTTTTTACAAGATACAAGAGCTATAGATGATAATAGCGCTATTGCTGCTATATTTTTCATTTTCTGATTTTTTAAGTGTTGTGTTATCGAATTAATTTATTTCAGACTTTTCTGTCTCACCGCTTCATACAGGATTGCGCCACATGCTACGGAAACATTCAAAGACTGAGTTTTTCCTTCAATAGGAAGTTTTATTTTTTCATCAGAATGATGCAGTACTTCTTTAGAAATTCCTGTTTCCTCATTTCCCATAACGATAGCGCATGGTTCTGTGAAATTTACATCATAGATCAGTTTCTGAGCTTTCTCAGATGCTGAAAATACAGTAATTCCGCTCTGTTGAAGGAAATCTACAACGTGAGCAAGATTATTTTCCTTGCAGATTTTAATATTATAAAGCGCTCCGGCTGACGTTTTAATAGCATCAGAATTAATAGGAGCAGCACCTTTTTCAGGAATAATAACAGCATCTACACCCGCACATTCTGCCGTTCTGCAGATGGCTCCAAAGTTTCTCACATCTGTAAGTCTGTCCAGAATTAATAAGAATGGAGTTTTCCCTTCTTCAAATAATTGTGGCACAAGATCTTCCACTTTATGAAACGGAACATCTGAAATAAAAGCAACCACACCCTGGTGGTTTTTTCTTGTAAAACGGTTCAGTTTTTCAACCGGAACATAATTGGGACGGATTTTATTTTTTGCTAAAATTGCTTTCAGTTCAGCATAAATAGGACCCTGAAGTGCATTTTGCACAAAGATCTTGTCAATCGTTTTTCCCGCTTCAATTGCTTCAATCACGGGACGCAGCCCGAAAATAAAATCGTCTTTCATTGATTTGTTTAAAATTTTATGTTTAAGGTTATCGGAATCTAGAGCAGGTGGTTCATGATTTATTATGATTACGAACTTCCAGCTTCCTTTCTTCCAGTTTCCTTTTAGTACTTTTCTCCTAAAATTGCTCTTTTCTGCGCCATTGCATATCCATAATGCAGGCTTTCATGCATATTGTTAAAAATAATGGCATCCTGAATACTCTTCAGATCCATCCCGAAACTGGTAGTATAGGGAGTATAGTCTGAAAAGAAATCACTATCATAATCCTTCATTAATATCTTTGAGGTTTCCGTTAGTAAAAACTCCAGGTCTTCCACCTCTGATTTTTGAACATTAAGGTTCGGTAAAGTTCCTTTTTTGTAAGTTTCAATCCAATATTTATCAATACGGAAAGGGTTTCCGCTCAGATAATAATGCAGAAGCTGCTGAGTGGCAACCGTATGGGCAATATTCCAGTAAATATTGTTGTTGAAGCCATCCGGAATCAGCAGAAGATCCTCATGGGAAGTGTTCTGTAGGATATCTAAAAGGTTTCTTCTCACCTGTCTGTGTGCTTGAAAATGATAATTCATTTTGCAGAAAATTTTAATCACCAAAAATAGTTTAATAAACTGGAAATGACAATTTTTTGGCTAAAGGATTAAAGTAAAAGTTGCACAATGCCGGAAAAATAGATTATTTATTATTTTCTTTTTAGGTAGAAATCTGACAGGATTACAATCTGTTTTAGAAAATTTAACGACTCCTTTTTAGATATTTATCAATTTTTAAGAAGCTGAAACCCTCCGATGATTTTTCGTCAAAGGAGGGTTTTTTATTGTTTGTTAACTGTTTTTTATAAGTTTTTACCTTTTAACTGATGATGACTATTTTTTTATGATTTTATGTTTAAATGTGGTCCCATCTTTCAGAATAATATTTAAAAAGTAAACTCCAGGGGGATAAGAGGAAAGATTAATTTTGGTTTCCCTGTAGGTTTCAGCCAGTTTTCTTCCACCAATGCTGTAAAGGATCATTGATTTTACATCTTCTTTCGATCTTATATTGACAAAATCAGTAGTAGGATTTGGGTAGATATTTACATCAATGCTTTTTACATCTTTTACATTTAAAGTAGCATTACTTTTTCCCTGCATGTAAACTGATAAATAAACATCTCCTTCCTGTCCGTTAAAAACGGCAGTAGGAATGGTATGTTTTAAAGTGTGATTTCCGGCTGTCATAGAGGGTAAAGTAAACCCTCTGATAGGTACTGAATTTCCCGGGCACCAGTTGTTCCATGAAGTCCAGTTATCAAAAGATTTTGGGACTGCTCCATAGATTCCGTTACCCTGTGTATTGTATGCTCTGTAGGGTTCACAGGATATTCCTCCTGGAGTATACGTCAGCATTTGCACGTCATCTATATAGGTGTAATTTTGTCTTCTTATGTACTCTTCTCCACCTGCATTGGCCCCGTGTGGGGTAGAAATTACAATGAAATTAGCATTGTTAACAGCAGCAGGAAGGTTAAAGGTGACAAGTCTTACTGTTTCTCCTGTTGTGTCAGTACTGTTGTAGTTGTTGAGTTTATTATAGCTTAATATAGGAACAAGAGTGTTGTAATCTGTAGGGGTTGCTCCGACATCAGTAGAGAAAAAGGTCAGATTTCCTGAAAAAACATCAATCCTGCCAGTGCATCCTGGCACCTCGTTCTGTGCAGCATAAGGAACTCCAAAAACATCCAATTCCATATACATGTCATAAGTATCTCGCAGGTCAGTATTATGAAATACACTGTAGAGATTACTTATATCATAGGTGTAGGGAACTTCTATTGGAGAACGGTTTTTGTTCATGAACGGTGTAATGTATCGGGCAGCTTCAATTCTTTTCACATTAGCATCATCCATTGTATAGGTGGGCTGATTCTTAGGAACCAATGCCAGAAATACCTCTCCCAGACGATCATAATTATCACATAAAGCACCTATAGTCACTCTCATGGCAATTTTTGCCTTAAAGGAATCCAGTTCAGTATCTGTAAGCTTTCTTGCGTATCTGGTATTTCCCAGTCTGATCAGACCGGTAGGAACCGGATTGGCTACAGGAGCAGCATAGCCGTCATAATATACGGCATCTGAAATCAGATTCGTCACGGTTGTTGTCTGTGATTTGAAGAGACCTGTAAGGAATAGACTTGCAAAAAATAATCTTTTATACATATCGTTGGTATTTAATGTAAATATATTAAAATATGTATTAAAAATAATGATTGTTTAGTTTTGTTTTTGTATTAATAGTGTTTTTGTTGTTGAATGTTTAAATATTTTAATTAAATACTAGGGTTGGTGCTAAAAGTATGCATATTAATAAATAGATATGATTGAATATTTTTTTTTATTACAAGAATCAATATTTTATTATTAAATTAGCATTATATTCAATGGTAATATTATTAATAATGAAAAGAATTTTACTTTTATCCCTGTTGTTTGCAGTGTTTACTGCGAATGCTCAGATCAATATCAATATCGGAAGTACAAGTTTGGGAACTGCACCAGTGAGTAGTTTTTTTTCTTATTCCTATGTTCAGCAGATTTATCCTAAGCAGGAAGTTAATGCTAATGCAGCAGGAAATATTACGGGTCTTACTTTTTATCTTGATCCTTCTGCAACCATTAATGACTCATCCAATTGGACCGTTTATCTGGGGCATACCCCAAAAATATCTTTTGTATCCAATACAGACTGGGTTCCCGCCGCTCAGCTGACACAGGTTTTTGCGGGTACAGTAACTAAAAATGGGAATAAGGTTGAAGTAGTTTTTACAACACCATTCGCTTATAATAATATTGATAATCTGGTAGTGGCTGCTAAAGAAAATTCGCCAAGTATTGACATTAATAATTTTGATGAAGTTTTTCGTGTTTATTCCTACCTGCAGAATTCCACTCTTGTTTACAAAGGTGACCGTGCTGTTGTAGATCCGGCATCTCCGCCGGGAGGGATAAGAGTAGATTATAAATCTGCAATAACTATTTCAGGTCTGACGGTGAATTCTGCTCCAGGCTGTCCCTTCGTGATTTCGCCAGCTAATAATGCTCAATTCGTTTCTTTGTCACCTAGTATTACCTGGCAATCGGTAATGGATGCAGCTTCTTATAGAGTGTCTTTAGGTACAACCCCTGGAGGGACGGATGTTATTAACCATCAAACTGTAAACGGAGTGGGTTATAATCTTTCTCCATCTATTGTTCTTAACAATGATACTAATTATTATTTAAAAGTTACAGCTGTTTCGGCAAACGGGGAGTCTGCCGGCTGTGCAGACTATACTTTCAAAACAATTCCTCCTGTGCCTGTAAATGATGCATGTTCCGGAGCTTTGCAGGCTACTGCATTTCCTTATGCTTATACACAGTCTGATGGGATGTCTTCCACTAATAACAGCGGATTTATATTGGCATGTGCTAATGATGGAATGAACGATGGTCTATGGTTTAGATTTACAGGAGATGGCAGTCAGTATAAGATCAAGGCTACTCCTTCAGCGGCTACTTTTGATCCTAAAATAGGAGTGTACAGCGGAGCTTGTAATAGTTTGGTTTGTGTAGGAACAATGGATAACGGTGGTGGCGGTTCTGCTGAAACAATGACAATTACAACAACTGCAGGAACAGAATATTATATAAATGTAGGGTCTTACGAAGATTCGGTAGATATGCCGGAGGGTGCATTTACAATAAATATTACAAAACTGTAATTTTCTTTACATAGGGTTTTCGTATTAAGGAAAATATAAATTGATAAAAAGGTGTTGTGGCAATTATTGTCACAACATTTTTTATAATGAATTGAATTATAATGGGAAAGATTGAAATATGACCATAAGATCATTGCAGCAGAATTTATTTTGAATTCTAAAAGTTTGTTAAACCCGGAATATTTAACAAACTTTAACTCAAATATGGCATTCATTATGTTGATTAATGCAAGTATTTATCAGAAATTTACCACTTATTTAAATCAAGCTATGTCAGATACATATCAAGCCGAGGATATCCGTCAGTTGACGGAAAAAGTAAAAGAAAAAAACTACTTATTTTCTCTTCTGAGACAGGAAATCAACAAGGTGATTATTGGGCAGGAATACATGGTAGACCGCTTATTGGTAGGGCTTTTAGGAAACGGGCACGTTCTTCTTGAAGGTGTTCCCGGATTGGCAAAAACATTAGCCATCAAAACTCTGGCAGATGCTGTTCATGGTGAGTTCTCAAGAATTCAGTTTACCCCGGATTTGCTCCCGGCAGACGTGGTAGGAACCATGATTTACAATATCAAAGACAATGATTTTTCTATAAAAAAAGGTCCGGTATTCGCGAATTTTGTTCTTGCGGATGAGATCAACCGTGCTCCGGCAAAGGTACAGTCGGCACTCTTAGAGGTGATGCAGGAAAAGCAGGTGACCATTGGTGATGAAACCATGAAGCTTCCAAAGCCATTTTTAGTACTGGCTACCCAGAACCCGATCGATCAGGAGGGGACTTATCTGTTGCCGGAAGCACAGAGTGACCGTTTCATGCTGAAATGTACTATAGATTATCCTTCTTTTGAAGACGAAAGACTGGTGATGAGAATGGTTTCCACATCCCATCAGCCCACTGTAAAACCAGTGATTTCACTTCAGGATATTGTTGAGGCAAAAGAGATTATCAACCAAATCTATTTGGACGAAAAAATAGAAAAATATATTCTGGATATGGTTTTTGCAACACGTTATCCTGAAAATTACGGACTTTCTGAGCTTAAAAACTATATCAGTTTCGGAGCTTCTCCAAGAGCATCTATCAACCTTGCGATTGCTTCAAGAGCATACGCGTTCTTAAAAGGAAGAGCATTCGTAATCCCTGAAGATGTAAAAGCATTGGCTAAAGATGTATTGAGACATAGAATGGGCTTAACTTTTGAGGCAGAGGCAGAAGAGATAACAACTGAAGAAATCATTAACAGGATTTTAGCAAAAATACAGGCACCATAATGAGTGATGTTACTATTAGAAAGGCAGTTCAGGAAGACTGTGCTTCCATGTTGGATTTGATTAAGGAGCTTGCAGAATATGAAAAAGCGTTGCATGAAGTAACGGTAACCCTGGATCAGTTTACTGAAGACGGATTTGGAAAATCTCCGGTTTGGGGAGCTTTCGTTGCAGAATTGAATGGCGGAATTGTAGGGATCTCATTATATTATGACCGATATTCAACATGGAAAGGAAGAAGACTCTATCTTGAAGATTTGGTAGTAACAGAAAAAATGAGAGGAAAACAGATCGGAAAGCTTCTGTTTGATGCAACTCTTGAACATGGAAAATCTAATGAATATAGCGGAATGGTTTTTCAGGTATTGAACTGGAATGAACCGGCCATTAACTTTTATAAAAAATACAGTCCAAAGTTTGACGACGAATGGTTGAATGTTTCTATTGAGTTTAAAAACTAGAGGTCGAAAACAAGAAACATTGAACCTTAAACATAAAATTCTTCTATGCAGATAAAAGATATTGTAAAAAAAGTAAAGCAGATAGAAATCCGTACCAGAAAAAAGACGGAGGCTGCTTTGATGGGACAATATCACAGCGCCTTTAAAGGGCAGGGAATGACTTTTTCAGAAGTGCGTCCTTATCAGTTCGGTGATGAGATAAGAAGAATCGACTGGAACAAAACCGCGCGTTTCCGTGAGCCATTTGTAAAGGTAATGGAAGAAGAAAGGGAACTCACTATGATGCTTGTGGTAGATATTTCTGCCTCTATGGATTATGGAACAAAAGCTCAGCTGAAAAGAGAATATGTTGCAGAAATAGCAGCCAGCCTGGGATTTTCAGCAGCCGGGAATAATGATAAAGTCGGATTGATTCTTTTTGCAGATAAAGTGTATAAAGTAATTCCTCCCCAAAAAGGAAGAAAGCATATCCTTTCCATTATCAGTAATATTCTTACCGCAGATTATATCCCTGCAGAATCTAAAATAGATAAGGCGCTGGAATATATGATGGGAATTTTTAAAAGAAAATCTCTGGTTTTCCTGTTCTCAGACTTTCAGGACGAATATGATTCCAAAATGCTGAGAGTAGCCTCAAAGAAGCATCATCTTTTAGGAATGCGGATATTTGATGAGAAAGATAATGAGATTCCTGATGTAGGGTATACTTTGCTGTACGATGTAGAAACAGGAAAACAGATATGGGCGAATACTTCCAGTGCAAGATGGAGATATACCTTTGCTGAAGCTCAGAAACAAAAATTAAGAGCTTTGGAGGAAGATTTTGCCAACAGTTCGGCCAGTTTTATGAATGTAAATACCGGCTCAGATTATTCAAAATTGTTGTATAATTATTTTCAGAAAAAATAACATCGGGTTTTGCCCGCAGTAAATCAGGCGTTAGCCTTTATTATTATTTTAACATTGAGAAAAATACTTTTAATATTATCTTTCCTAGTCTGTGCAAATGCGTTTTCACAGATCTTATCTTCTAATGTAGAGAAGAAAACCCTGGCTCTGGGGGAACTCAATCATCTTACGATAAAGATTGATAATCTAAATAATGAGCAGGTAAATTCTGCGGCCAAAAACGAACTGCTGCCTTTTCATTTTGAAGAAACCAAGGACAGTATTGGGCAAAACGCTAATTTTTATGAAAGGAAAATAGAATTTGCTGTTTTTGAGGAAGGAAAGTTTACTATTCCGGAACTGGAGTTTAAAGTTGGAGATAAAATTCTTAAAACCATTCCTTATGAAATAGATGTCATTAATACTGCTCAGAAAGCAGACCAGATTAATGATATCATGAAAAATAAGGAGATAAAACTTGCTGCTCAGGATTATTGGGAGCTTTACAAACTTTATATTCTGGCAGCATTGGCAGCCATTGCTTTGATTATTGCCATTTTTATGATTGTAAAATGGGGCAGAAAAGCAAAAGGATCTCCGGTAGTGGCTACCAATCAGACTTTAAAGGAGCTGGATTCTCTTAAAAAGAAAAAATATATTGAAGAAGGTAATTTCCGTTCCTTTTATGTTGAACTTATCGAAATATCCAGAAATTTTATTACCAAACAATATCGCCTTCCTGCTGATGTTCTTTTGACAGATGATCTTATTGAGGTGATGAAAAAGAATAATACCATTTCTCAGGATAATGAGAAAATTATTGAAGAAGTATTCCTGAGAGGGGATCTGGTGAAATTTGCCAAAACATTCCCGGATCAGATTACAATGGAGAAAGATTTTGCAGATATCAGAGATTTTGTGAAAAGGTCGTCCCAGGATTTAGAATTTGAAAACTTAAGAAAGGATGTTTAATTTTGAGTTTTACAGTCCGTGGTTTTTACTGCTTTTTTTGCTGTTTATTCCTCTTTTTGTAAAAGATGCGGGTAAAAATAAAAGAAAAGGTATAAAAGTTCCTACCATAAAAAATATGGGAATGAGTGGTGGAATACAAGGAATTCTTTTCTTATTGAAAATATCCAAGTATATTATTCTGTCTGCACTTATTATTGCGATGGCAAGACCGAGAACCTTTACAGTTTCACAGGACAGGGATGATACCAAAGGAGTTGATATTATGCTGTCTATTGATGTTTCACTCAGTATGCTGGCGAAGGATTTAAATCCTGACCGTATTACTGCTCTTAAAGATATTGCCATTAAATTTGTACAGAAACGTCCAAATGATAGAATAGGAGTGGTGGCTTATGCTGCAGAAGCATTTACCAAAGTTCCTGTGACCTCAGACCATCAGGTGGTGATAGATGAGATTAAAAATCTTAATTCTACAGGTTTAGAGCCCGGGACAGCCATCGGAGAAGGCCTTTCTGTTGCCGTAAATCATTTAACGAAAAGTAAAGCAAAAAGTAAAGTGATCATTCTGATGACTGATGGGGTAAGTAATATAGAAAATGCAATTCCACCACAGCTTGCTGCAGAACTTGCAAAAAATAATGACATAAAAGTATATACCATTGGGATAGGAACAAACGGTTATGCGCTGATGCCTACAGCGGTAGATTTTTTCGGAGATCTTATCTTTACTGAGGCTGAGGTGACGATTGATGAGAATACATTGAGAGAAATTGCCCAAACGACAGGCGGAAAGTATTTCAGAGCTACTTCCAACAGCAGTCTTGAAGAAGTGTATGATGAGATCAATCATCTGGAAAAATCTGATGTGAAAGTGTCAAAGCTGTACAACTATGAAGAGTATTTTAAAATCTTTTTGTGGATTGCTTTGGCGATGCTGGTGCTGGATGCATTATTGAGATGGATGTTTTATAAAATTTTAAGCTGATGAGTTGGTCTTTAGGAAATTACTGGTATTTGTTCTTACTGCTGCTTCTGCCGCTGTTAGCTTCCTTTTTGATTCATTTTCTGAAATGGAGAAAGAAAAAGAGAGACATCTTTGCAGCAAGCCAGTTTCATGATAATTTATTTGAAAAAAGTTCGGGATTTACAAGGTTCTTCCCGGCATTATATCTGTTGGGAACTTTGTTTTTGATATTTTCCATCATTGATCTTCTGAATGGTTCCGAAGAAGTGAAAAGCAACCAAAAACTAAATAATGTGATCTTTATGCTGGATGTTTCCAATTCCATGAATGCTGAAGATATTGAACCAAGCAGACTGATGGAAGCGAAAAATGTGATGATACAGACCATGTCGAAAATGAAAAACGATAAGATCGGAATTGTCATTTTTGCGGGACAGGCAATATCCATTATGCCATTAACAACAGATTATAACTCTGCAGAAACTTATATCAGTGGTATTGAAACCACCTCTATGAAGATTCAGGGAACAGATTTTCTGAAAGGAATACAGGCAGCTACTGAAAAATTTAAAAATGTAAGCAAAGGATCCCGGAAAATTATACTGCTGAGTGATGGTGAGGATAATGAAGGAAATGATAATGCAGCAATAAGACTTGCCAATAAAGAAGGAATAGCTATTACCTCTGTAGGAATAGGAACAGATGAAGGAGCTCCCGTTCCGGTATACAATGATGGGCAGCTGATGGGATATAAAACAGACATAAACGGAGGTACTGTAATTTCTAAAAGACAGACCGAAGCTTTAAATAAAATGGCGGGATCTACAGGAGGAACCTATATTGATGGAAATAACATTAATGAAGCTCCGGATAGGATCATTGATGCGATCAATAAGAAGTCTTCAGGATCGGAAACACTTGTGAAATCACAGAATGCCAATCATTATTATCAATATTTCTTAGCGGTCTCTATCCTGTTTTTCTTTTTAATTTATATTTTTAATCCTAAAAATGATTTTAATTTATAATTTTCCTTTATTTATAGAAGAATATCTACGGATACTTTAACCGAATTTTAACAAATAAAACTCTGTTTCTTAACATATAAAGGAATAATTTTGCAAGTAATGAATACTAAAACCATATTTTTATCGTTTATAGTTGCTTTCTCATTCTCAGGCTTTTTGTTTGGGCAGGAAAACTACAGAACTTTGGTTCATGAAGGCAATCAGAAATTTGACGGTAAAGACTATGATGGAGCGTCCTCCAAATATATGGAGGCTGTGAAATCCAATGACAAGGATTTTACGGCTCATTATAATATGGGAAATGCTTTATATAAAAGTAAAAAATATGAAGAGGCAAAGTCCGAATTTGAAAAAGCACAACAGCTTTCCCAAACTCTTCCTGATAAGGCTGCAGCACTTCATAACTTAGGAAATACCTATATGCAGATGAATCAGCCGGAAAAAGCGGCAGATTATTATAAAAAAGCGCTTAAACAAAACCCTTACAGTGAGGCTACCCGTAAGAATTATGAAATTGCCAAGCTGAAAGAAAAAGAAAAGCAACAAAATAAAAACCAGCAGAATAACTCTGGAAAAGGTGGCGGCGGAAGCGATCAGAACAAAGGTGATGATCAGGGTGATAAAAAAGACCAAAGGCAGGATCAGGGAAATGGCCAACAAAACGAAGGCAAAAGTGACCAAGGCAATCCTCAGCAGAATCAGAATAATGAGGGTAAAATGCCCAAAAATCTTGAAAATCAGCTCTTAGATAAAATAAACGAAAAAGAAAAAGAAACCGCCAGAAGAATTTTAAACAAAAATTCTTATTCGATGCCCGAAAGCAACGAGAAAGATTGGTGATGAAGTATAGATTGATTTACATATTGCTTACTCTGGCATCCGTAATTACTTACGGACAGGTAAATCTTTCTCTTGATGCTGATAAAACAGAGTATGGTGGAAAAGATGTTGTAAACCTTACCATTGTTCTCGAACTTAATGGAACAGACCTTGTTCAGCAGACAGGTTTCCAGCTTCCGGACCTTTCAAAATTTAATATTATAGGCAGTGGATCTGTAACCAATACTGTAATTGATCCTGCTACCAATACGCTTATTACTCAAAAAGTATCCAGAATTGCCCTTGAACCCAAGAAAAAGGGTAAAATCAAAATAGGGTCCGTACTGGTTACTGTAAATAACAAAATCTATAAAACAGAGCCTTTCGACGTTAATATCCGCGATATTGTTGATAAAAGATCCTTAGCAGGTAATACTTCCAATGAAGTGTTTCTGAATATGGAAATCGAAGACAGGGATGTCTATCAGGATCAGCCTACTATTGCTGTTCTGAAAGTATATTCCAGAAATATGGATAATCTCAGAAAAGTAAAAAATATCCGTCTTCCGCAACAGGAAAATATCAATGTACATCCTATCAATTTCACTAAATCCGAGATTGATCCTTCCGGTAACGG
This sequence comes from Chryseobacterium sp. BIGb0232, assembly GCF_024810195.1. Lineage (NCBI taxonomy): Bacteria > Pseudomonadati > Bacteroidota > Flavobacteriia > Flavobacteriales > Weeksellaceae > Chryseobacterium > Chryseobacterium sp. BIGb0232. The sequence goes on along the minus strand of NZ_JANUEH010000001.1, from coordinate 875,094 downwards.
AAATATGTCATCACAGATCCTGGCCATGTTTATGGTATTCCCGAATGAAGCCGGATATGTTGAAGTTCCTGGAGTATCAGCATCAGTAAGTACTTATTCAAACAAAAATAAAATTGTTTCCAATAAGATAAAGCTTAATGTAAGAAAGCTTCCGGAAGGAGCACCTGATGGTTTTAAAAATGCAGTAGGAAACTTCAGTGTAAGCGTTCATAATACAACTAAGGAAAAACCCGAAGCCAAAAAACCACTAAATGTTGTTGTAAAGGTTACTGGAGAAGGGAATTTACCCGATATGGAGCTTCCTAAAATTGTAGCTTCTCCAGACTATGAAGTTTTTGCACCAAAAATCACATCGAAGGTTTCTCCTGGAGCTTCCGGGATGAAAGGTACCATCATGGCTAACTATGTAGTGATTCCTAATAAATCAGGAGCCATTTCCATTAAGACAGAGCCGTTTGCCTTTTTTGATCCTGAAAATAAGGAATATGTGGATTTGGGCCAGAAAACATTAGATGTAAATGCACTTTCACACGACCAGGTAATGGAGTCCCGTTCTACAGTAGAAAAGGTAAATGAATATACCAATAATCTGCTGGAAACGGTAAATACACCGGTCTTAAAAACCACCTCATTTAAAGTAAAAGAAAAAAGTAAATTCCACTGGAATATTCTTTTGACCAATATTACTATTCTTTTAGGCTTATTTGTTGTCTATCTGATATTTAAAACTTGGCAAAAAAAGCGCGCATTAGTTAATGAAACTATATCTCAAAAACCCTTAGGTTCAGTGGCTGAAACAGAAAAAGAAATCAGAGAGTTGCTGAAAACGGACATCAATGATTATTTTGGTTATCTTGAAAACCTCAAGGATAATGGTGAGTATGAAAAGTTCTTTACCACTTTGGAAGAGTTGGATCAGGAAGTACGAAATCAGTATTTCCAAGGCTCTGTTGCTGAGTTTAAGACTTTTCTTGAAAAGCATAAAGGTTCTTCAGTTGCAGAAGAGTACGCAAGATTGCAGCAGAAAATTCAAATGGAGAAATATTCTCCTGTGAAATCTCAAGAAGGTATTGAAGAACTTTTGAAAACAATTGTTAATTTATATTCACAAATTAGCAAATAGTCAGTTTATTTTCATATTTTTGCGAAATTTTTAATTACAAAGAGATGGAAATTTTTGATGGTTTCTCTTTTAAAGAGATCGTTACCAGCTTTATGGTTCTTTTTGCCGTTATCGATATTATCGGCTCGGTTCCTATTATAGTAAGCCTTCAGCAGAAGTTCGGAAAGATTGAAGCTGGAAAAGCTTCGATTACTGCCGGAGCAATTATGATTGTTTTCCTGTTTGTAGGGAATAAAATTCTAAAGCTGATCGGAGTAGATGTCAATTCATTTGCCATTGCCGGAGCTTTTGTGATTTTTGTCATAGCGCTTGAAATGATTTTAGGTATAGAGATCAATAAAACAACGGAAGCAAAGGCTGCATCCATCGTGCCCATCGCATTTCCATTGGTTGCAGGTGCCGGAACTTTAACAACAGCATTATCCCTCAGAGCTGAATTTCATGATATTAATATTATCTGCGGAATTATTCTTAATACAATTTTCGTATATTTGGTGCTGAAATCAGCGAAATGGCTGGAGCAGAAAATAGGAGATGCAACTTTGATGATTCTTCAGAAAGTTTTCGGTATTATTCTTTTAGCGATTTCAATTAAATTATTCACTGCAAATTTTGCCCAATTGGTGCTGAATTATGTTAATTTTTAAAAATTATGAAGAAGTTTTATAAAGTATTTTTAATACTGTTCATTGTTTTCATTGCCATCAACCTTTATGCTATCAACTGGCAGAATGACCTTATCGCTGATGAAGACAACATTAAGTTTGTATTTTCTGCATCTGCTGCTGCAATAGGCCTTATCCTTCTTTTTGTAATGGATACCTGGAGCCGAATCGGTGTAAAGAAGTAAATAAATTAAATATTTATAGATATAGCCTCTTTCGTTTTGAAGGAGGTTTTTTTATGGATAAAAGATAAAAGATAAAAGATAAAAGATAAAAGATAAAAGATAAAAGATAAAAGATCTTGTCATTAAACAACTATTCCCGTATACATATCCATTTGGTATCAGTATCAATAGAGGTGGACTTTAGCCCATCCTAGTAAATGAAATAATTCCATTATTGGCTTTAGCCAAAATTTACTATTGAAACACAAACTTTCTATTTACTAGGAGACAACCAGGTTTTTCAAAATAGCTTCAGACTTAAGCTCTGTTTCCGTCCATTCCTTTTCTGGGTTACTTTGAGCAGTAATTCCACCTCCTACGAAAACGTGTACAGAATCTTTATAAAGCCTTGCGCATCTAAGATTTACAAAATAAAGAACACTCTCTTCAGTTTCCACTTTTATATAACCGGCATAGAATTCACGCGGAAATTTCTCGTACTTTCTGATGTTTTCATTGCAAAAATCCTTAGGTATACCACAAACTGCCGGAGTAGGGTGTAGATCCTGAATCAGGTTATCAAGGTCATCAGGTTTTATAGTTGTTTTAAAATCTGTACGGAGATGCTTGATATTCCCTGAAACATGGTCATACGTTTCGGATTGCTGAACCTGATCAGAATAGTTTTTAAGAATAGTCTGAATGTAAGAGGTAACCGGTTTTTGCTCTTCAATTTCTTTTTCTGTCCATTCTTCAGAAACAGGAAGAGTTCCTGCCAATGCCATAGTTTCAAACTCATGTGTAGCTTTGTTGAATTTTCCCAATACTTCCGAAAAGGCCCCCATCCACGCATTTTCTCTGTCATTAAACAAATACCTGAAGGCATTAGGGTAGGATTGGCATAAATTCTCAAAACTAGCCTTATAATCAATCGTATTAAAGGCTGTAAAGATTTTTCTTCTTGAATAAACCAGTTTAGGAAGATTGTTTTCTTTAATGATTTCAATTACCTGCTGTAAAGTATTGCAGTATTCCTCTTTGGTTTCTGCTGTAAAACCGGTTGTATCCTCAGGAAGGAATTCATTGGTAACAGAGAGATCATGAAACTTTATTGGATCGGCTTTGATGATATTTCCATTAAAGTTAATTTGGGTAAGGCTGTTATAAGAATAAAAATTGACAGCATCTTTATCGTTTGTTTCCTCTACAGTATGCAATCCTTCATTGAAGGGAAGTTTGAAATAAATCATGAGTTATGAATGGATTTTGAAAATCACTAACCGGAAATAATATAGGAAATTCCGAAGTTGATTTTCCTTTCTGCAAAGGTATCATTTCCTGAAGAAATATTTTTAGCAGAGCTAATAAAATTATTCAGATTATTGGTATATTTTGTTAGCATATAAGATTGAGACGGATTTGAAGAATAATTAAAGTTTTTGCGAACAGATATATAGATGTCATTATTAAACACTGCCATATTACTGTTTTTACGCCATTTTTCCAGTAACAATATTGGTATTTGTCCTCTGGAGAGGTAGGTGAAGGATTGGTTAAAGTCCCTAGAAAATAAATATTCCCGTTATGAACGATCCCATTTCCAACGGAAAAATTTGGGTCATTTGATGCATTTAAATATTCTGACAGAGTATGTTTTATCCCATTTTTCCAGAAATACCATGCAGGTTTTGGGTCAATCTTATCTATATTTGTTCAGAAGAGATACACATCATTATTATCAACAATAATTTTAGTTCCCATCAGGTTTTCTCCTTCCTGTACAAAGGTTTGCTGCCCGTTCTTCCAGTAACAGGCTTTAAATTCATCCACCCCGCCAAGATAGACGTCATAAGATGCTTTCTTTTCTATAAGAGTTGAATCTTCATTATTACAGGAAATACAGAATAAGAAAGCAGTTAAAAAAACTAAAATTTGAATTTTCATGGTTGTTGGTTTCTTATAAGATGCAAAAAAATGAAAAGGTTGCAGTAAGAATATAAAAAAAGCTCAAAAAAATTTGAGCCTTTGATTCTTTACTGTCAATTCAACCTACTTATTAATGATATTATTTGTCATCGTAGTATGGTTAATAAGTGTTCCTTTTTCATCTTTGATTTCAATTTCAGAAACGTGCATTGTTTTTCCTTTTCTGATGAATCTGGCAGTGGCTGTTACAATTCCATCCTTTTTACTTCTTAAGTGATTGGAGTTGATATTGGTTCCTACACCATAGTATTTGTCACCATCAATGAAAATATTAGAAAGACTTGAACCCAGCGTTTCAGCCAATACACAGCTTGCTCCTCCGTGCATGATTCCAAAAGGCTGGTGTGTTCTTGGCAATACCGGCATGGTGGCAGTAAGAGTTTCATTTTCGAAATCTATATCGATGAATTTAATTTCCATTGCTTTTGCAAGGGTTTCATCACCCCAATTGTTGATGAATGCTAGTATTTCTTCTTTGGTCTGACCTTTCATTTTTATAAAGATATGTGATGATTAATATATAATAATTGATTATTCGCCTGTTCCCATAATATTAGGGTTCCAGTTGGCCGGAATTTTAGGTACAATATCGTTTGTTACATAATAATCCTGAATTTCCTGCATGATTTCAGAAAATGGGACAGATGCAATTCTTTCATAAGGAATGGTATAACCCAGGTAAACAATATTTCTTTTAAAATCTCCTGCCGCCAGTACAATAGGCACTTTTGCTGCCATGGCCATATGGTAGAATCCTTTTCTCCATTTCGGAACCCAGCTTCTTGTTCCTTCCGGGGTAATCACAAGGCTGAAATCTTCCTTAGCAAACTGACTGGCCACAAAATTAACAAGGTCGTTTTTTTGGCTTCTATCTATCCCAATTCCTCCCAGTCCTTTTACAATTCCTCCGTACCAGGCTTTGGTGTGAGCATCTTTGATGATGATTTTCAAAGGTTTATTCAGGGACCAATAGGCAAAATTTCCTAAAATGTATTCCATATTATGGGTGTGCGGTGCCACCACCAGGATACATCTGTTGAGGACGTTAACATCGCCCTGCAGGACAACTTTCCATCCTAATAATTTTAACATCAGTTTGCCTATCAGCTTTTTCATAGATTCTTGGATTAAAAACAAAAAAGTATAACCAAATTGGTTATACTTTTACAAATATATTGAAATATTATTGCTCTTAAAACAAACCGTTGATTAAATCTACGATTTTCATTACGAATTCCATTGCAAATTGTATCATAATAAGAGTGTTTTTTTAGTGTTGGTTGGTTATTAAATTTTTAACTATACGAAATTAAAACAATTTTTTCACATAGAGAACTAAATAGTAGCTTTTTTCACTTTTCTGAGAGAAGAATGGTGTGAATTTCAAACGGTTGCTTTCCATTCACACCTTCTACCACTCTCTGTAGTTAATTATTTAGTTTGTATGGATATTTCGTTTTTTCCGTCCTTGATTTTGATATCTACATCCTTGTTGATCTTTTTAATATCAGATGCTACAGAATCAATTACTTTCTTAGCCTGGTTATTCGGAACCTTTTTACCATTGATGATAATGCTGTCCTTGTCATCAGAGTTATATTCTATGCTGGAACCGTTTACTGTGATTTTATTCTTTTCAATTCTGATTCCGTTTTCGTCTTCATCTCTGTTCTGATCATCATCATTAATACCATCACCATCCAGATCTCCATCTATATTGATTCTGTTTTTGTTCATTGAGATTACCCGCATTTTCTGTGGTACTACAAGTTCATAGTTCACTCTGTAATCTCTGAATCTGTGATCATAAGGATACTTTACGAAGTTAGGAAGCATTACTTTATTATTAATTACTTCTACAGGAACGGTAAGCTGGATAGGGAAGTTATATCCGTTTCCTTCTTTTTTGATAATAAGGTATGGTGTTTTGATATCCGGCTTTCTTGTAACTTCTACAGAAACATAATCTTCTTCATACACATTTTTCTTATCCGAATAAATATCATCATCATACGCTTTGTAGTTCTGTGGAATACTTACCTGTTTCATGTCTACATATATCGTATCAGAAGTTGTATTGATCGCTACATTTTCAGTATCTTCTTTACTTCCTTTGTAGATCAGATTTTTCTTAGCCATACTGATTCCAAAGTAAGTTCCCAGTCCTATTAGAAGAAGGAATAAACCTCCTATTACCCATCCGATGTTTCTCAACTTTGTTTTTGGAGAAAAGATCTTGATGCTTAATAAACTGAACAGAATAGCAGGGATTAAGCTTCCGATTACCATTATGGCTGCCAATACTTTATCAAGTCCCTGATCATCCATATAAAATCTGATCTGATTAGCCCCGGGAAAATCTGTATCCATTCCGAAAAGACCAAATAACACAAATACTCCGATAATACTTCCTACCGCCATCAATACGAAGATTCCTCCTACAATATATTTGATTATATTCCATGCTCCACTTCCTGCATTGTTGATGTAAGGCTTGTTTTCGTTGTAGATTTCTCCGACTCTCTGAGTGGATTCATTGGCAAACTGTACCAATTTGTTAGACTCATTCTTAAGATTGTCGAAGTTCATAGGCTTTCCCTGCATTTTCAGGAAATCTGCTGCAGTTTCAGCCTTTGGAAGTACGGCCCAAAGAATTACATAAAGAAGACCTATTAATGAAGAGGAGATTGCTGCAGTGAAGATTCCTAAGACGAAAACCCCCAGCCAAATCGCTCTCATAGCCGTAATATCCATTCCTACATACTGAGCTAAACCAGCACAAACACCTGCTACTTTTTGTTTTTCAGGATCACGGAACAATTGTTTCTTATCTGAGTAATTAGTTCCTGTATTGGTATTTTTAGTTGTATTTTTTTCAGAAAAATAAGCCTCTTCCTGTTCTTCGATTTTTTCAGGGGTTCCGATCTGTGCGATTACTTTTTCTACATCTGTATCGTTGATCACTTCACGTTTTCCCAGAGAATCTCTGAAGATCTCCACCATTCTTATTTCTATGTCATGCATTACCTCATCTGCTTCGGAAGCATCCAGTGAGCTTCTCAGAGCGTTCAGGTAATCGCTGAGCTTTATATATGCGTGTTCTTCTATCGTAAAAGAAAAACCTGCGAGTCCTATTGAGAGTGTCTTGTTCATAGCTTTGTTTTTTAATGTTGTTGTGTGATTTGGTTTACTGAGGCTGTAAGCTCATTCCACGTATTTAGAAGTTCATTCAGGAAAAGTTTTCCTTTTTCCGTGATCTGATAATATTTTCGGGGTGGCCCGCCTGTAGATTCTTCCCATCTGTAAGAGAGAAACTCTCCGTTTTTAAGTCTTGTAAGAAGAGGGTAGAGGGTACCTTCCACTACATCCAGTTTTCCTTTTTTCAGCTCATCTATAAGATCGGAAACATACATTTCGCGATTATTAATGAGACTTAGAATACAGAATTCCAGAATTCCTTTTCGCATTTGCGCTTTGGTATTTTCAGTATTCATCTTGTATAAGTTTGTTAATTAGGTTATATTTTTAGAAAAATGCTCCTAGCTAGTTGAGCCTATTCTAATTTTACATTACAAAGATATGTAAATAAAATGGTATTATGCAATACAAAGTAGTGAAATTTTTAAAATAAAACATTTAATTAACTAATAATCAGTGTTATAATTTTTAATTCATATTTTTGAAAATCTTATTTTGAGAAAAAAGTCTTTTGAAAAGTTTAAGATTTTGATGAATTTTGGAAAAATATAGAGGATGAAAACCGTTTTTACTGATAGTTTATATACCTGGTTTTTTACCTGTGGTAAAAATGTGTTTTATGTATAGTGATCCAAATAATTAGTGAAGTATTTGGATAATTTTTGTGTACAAAATATCCAAAATTCAAAATAACAGAACTGACTGTTATCTTTTCAAGTTTTGTCACTCATGTAAATACGTTTGGGTTTTGAAATCGGAGTAATGATTCGTATTTTTGTTTGGACGTTTTTAAAAAACATTTGAACCTATATTACTATGAACATGAATATTTTGAATTATTACAGGAGTTTATCCGCTTTTATATTATTAGGACCTTTATGTTTTGGGCAATACCAGCTTGAAGTCAAAAATATATCAAAAAATTATAGTGCTGTCATTCATTCTGAAAACTGTTTTGAAGGTAGTTGTAAAGGCAAAAGTACAGTAGATCTGTTTAATAACAACAATACCAAGGTCCAGACTTTTGTATCTGATGACCTGGTAATAGACTTAAAGCCGGATCAAAAACCGAGGCCCGGAAAAATGATGACGCTGACCGATGAACAGAGATCGCTTATCATAGATGATTTTAATTTTGATGGTACCGAAGATATAGCTATAAGGAACGGAAATATGGGGAACTATCACAGTGCTTCATATGATGTATACGTTTTCAACAGTACAAGAATGAGTTTTGTAAAAAGTAAAGAGCTTACGGATCTGGCATCGAATGGGTTTGATATTTTTGATGTTGATTCCAAACGCAAACGTCTTATCACTTCCGGAAAATCGGGATGTTGTGATATTTTCACTACAGAATATGCCATAATTCCGAATAAAGGACTGGATAGAGTTTTTGAAAAAGAAGTGGATATGACTAGTGAAGACCATGTAAAAGTGATCACGAAAGAAAAAGTAAACAATAAATGGGTAACCAAAACCAAGGTATATACATCAGAACAATATAATAAAGATAAGTAAGATGAAGATCCAGAAAGAAATTGATTTTATCCTGGCAGTAGATGCCCTGAAAAATGTACAGCGAAGAAATTATAATGCAGACGATTCCAGAAGAGAGAATACAGCAGAGCATTCATGGCAGATTATTATTCTTGCCCAAATCCTTTATCCGTATGCAAAAAACCGCACAGATATTGATTTGTTAAGAGTTATAAGAATGCTTTCGATTCATGATCTTGTAGAGATTGAGGCAGGTGATACTTTCCTTTTTGATGAGGCAGCAATGGTGGGGAAGTTTGAAAGAGAAAAGATTTCCGCACAGAAGATCTTCGGAATTCTGGATGAACCTTTAAGAACAGAATTCTTTAATCTATGGCTTGAGTTTGAGGAAGAAGCAACTCCAGATGCTATTTTTGCATGTTCTATCGACAGAATTATGCCTTTTATTCTTAATTCCTATACTTCCGGGAAAAGCTGGACAGAAGCTGGAGTGACTGAAAAACAGATCAGAAATATGCTTGAAAATGCTATTACCAGAGCGTCAGACGAAATGGGAGAGGCTTTTGAAATGTTGTTGAGCAGAGGTCTGGAAACAGAAAAGGTCTTAAAATAATCTGAGTTTGATAAGGATGGTCAGTTGGGAACATGGAGGCTGGAAGTTATTCCTGTAATTAATAAAAGTCACTTGTTTGGCCTTTCTGATATCAAAAAAACAGAAATGTTTTATTCTGAATTTAGAGTAAAATAAATATCATAAAATTTTCGGGCGGCCAAAGGCCGCCCGAAAATTTTTATTTATAGTATCTGGATTGGTTTCTTGAATTCATCAATTGCTACAAAGGTGAAGTCACCTACAATTGCTTTTTCTCTTTCATAAGAATACATCTGCTCTGTATAGATTTCCACACTTACTTTCATACTGGTTTTTCCAACATATGAAACTTTTCCGATAAGCTCTACAATCGTTCCTGCAGGAATAGGTTTTTTAAAATCGATTTTATCACTGCTTACTGTTACCACTCTTTTTCTTGCGAAACGAGTCGCTGCAATAAAGGCTACTTCATCCATAAGCTGCATGGCAGTACCTCCGAAAAGGGTATCATAATGATTGGTTGTGTTAGGGAAAACCGCTTTAAAGATTCTGGTTTCGGCAGCTTCAATTCTTTCTTCTGTAGTCATATTTCATTATTAATTAAAGCGAAATGAAATAGTATCAAAACAACAGAATAATGACAGGAACTTTGGAAATCCCTGAAATAATCCATCAGATCAATAAAACTTCAGATCGCGAAAGTTTCTTGTTTAAGAAAGCGGCAGGTCTCCTGACTTGTAACATCTTTATCTCCTTCCCATGCCTCGCACAGTGGATCTTTTAATAAAGATTTCAGTTACTTACAGTTGCGCGACAGTCCGTGATTTTCACACGGTTCCCTTTTAATCTGCGGTGATGCAGAACCAGTTTCTATGATGAATAAGCGTTAAAACTTTTTCGGCTGCAAAATTAATGAATTTATTCCGGATTATGATAAATAATCTGGCTGATTACTCTTCCCTTTTTAATGGTCCACAGAGTGGTATACCTGTATTCTCCCGAACCATTGATCATATAAAGGAAAATGTTATCATTGTCCAGTGAAGTTACCCCTACATTGTTAAAATCCATAGTAGGCTGGAACATATTTTTGATAGCTTCTCTCACGAAAACAGACCCTCTTCCGGGCTGCTGAAGTCTGATCGATTTGATTTCCGTCATCCCTTCAGGCAGATCATTTCCGATACCCCAAGGTTTTACTTTATCAATAGTAAGAAGTTTTCCTTCAGCATCCTTTTCCTTTTTACGGTAACCGGCATTGGATGGGTAAACATCAATGACGACTTTGCTTCTTTGAGCAGTAGGAATTTTAGGATCAGAATTGTCTGTGAAGATTAGAGATCTTCCGTTTTTAGATTTGGACGGAGTATAAGCAGGAAGCTGATCGATAAAAGCAATGCGCTCTTTATTTACCATTCCTTCTTTATCAAGAGTTTCATAGCGTACAAAAGGCTTATCTTCGTCCTGCTTTTCAGGATATTTGATCCAGATCCATTCCGTTTCTCCAGGAGCCGGCTTTACATAAACAAAAACATCCCCTTTGCGCATACGGATCTTATCTACAATTTTCCTATAGTTATCCTTATGTACACGTACATTGGCGTAGCCTTCTTCAGCTTTTACAACACCAAAAGGAACTTTGTTTTGCCCTTTAACGAAGGCTAAAGAAAAAATACTGAAAGCAGACAGGTACAATGCTTTGTTTACTGAAATCATCTTAACAAATTTTAGATTCCCAAATATATAAATTAAATGCTTTTTGGATGGGTAAAATAAAAAGGTATTTACTGAAATTATCAATATCCTCTGAATAATTTATAAAATTCATCATCAGGAATATAATACTTGTCATTCTCCTGTAACCATTCCAGAGATTCTTTACTGAGATTTAGTTTATCATAGGCTTTGGTTTTCAAATATTTTTTTTGTCCATCGACGATACGGTATATTATTTGCCCTGTTTTATCGTCTACCAATAGGGTTCTCTCTTTTGTCGTTCTATCTTCTGGATGTGGAGAAAGTGAAATATACCAATAGGAATGAATGTCATTAAAAGCTCTATCAATACCTATAAAGGGAGATCCATATGAATCCGCTATAGTCAGAAGATCATAAAAAGTCATCCTGAAATGAGAGTCATGGTCTATTTTCTGTTGTAATGTACCATCTTCAGAATAAGCGTACCATATTCCTCGCGGATAACCGGAAGCTTTTACTCCGTATCCAAAATGTTTTATGGTATGAATTGAACCATTTTTGTAGAAGTCAACTTGGGTCTTAAATGAGTCAGAGAATTGCTGGGTATATCCTGTATTTTCAGTTGTTCTTGTATAATACTTCTGTGTATCTTTTTTACCAGTCAGAATAAGGCTGATTATTCCGTCCTTGAATTCATAAGTCGTTAATGGAATAGGGTTGTCAGATTTGTCTCTCAGCTCAGCAATATGTTTATTGTTGTCTTTATCATGTCCTACTTTGTAAAATGTCCCATTGACTGGCTGCTTTTTTTTGGCATAGGAAGCCAGGGTCTCATAAGTAGGTATAATTAGGTTTTCCTTTGAAATATCATCAATTTTTATCGTACTGAATTTTTGTGCCGGATTGGGTGTTTTCTGCTGTGCACTCATAAAAGGTGAAATACTGAAAATTCCAATTAAAAATAATGATCGATATATCTTGTCCATATTAGAATAGTTTTTCATCTACAAATCAGTATTAAGAGTCTGATCTTTGATTAGATGAATCATAAATAGCTTTCGGATCATTTTTCAGGTAATATGAAAAGACTCCGAAAAATAACATCAGGAACAGGAATAATGCTCCACATATATAAAAAGCTGTTCCAAAACCATAACTAATGGTCATTTCACCTCCCAATCCCATTCCTATTTGGTTGTTTCCCAATCCCTCCATCTTGGACTGGAAAGTCAGATAGAAGGCCAATAAAGAGATCAGCCCAACCAGAGAAATGGAAATATGATAAATATACTTTTTCTTAATACTTTTGATCAGGTGAATGACAATTCCTGCAATAGCAGCTAAAAATGCAATGATGATAAGCGGGCTCGGCGGAATATTTTCTTTACCTTTTTTATCCTTCGAATCATTTAGAGGAGAATATTCACTATCAGTGTTTGATGATTTATCGCTTGAATCATTTCCAAAAGCTGATCCAAAAGGAGAGTTCTGCTTAAGGTTTTCCTTCATACGTTCATTCATTGCCTGTTGGGAAACCCCTGTTACCAGATCAGTTCCTTTAATAGACATTAAGGTTGTATCCCCACATTTTATCAGGAAAAAAGGAAAGAAAAAACAGAGGATGATAACTGTATAGCTCGGTATAGGAAGAAGGTCTGAAAGTACTTTTAATGGTTTCATAAATTATTGTTTTGCTTAAAAGTAAGAAAAATTATATTGATAATGTACAAAAGAAAAGAGAGCATCCTCAGACACTCTCTTCCATTATTGTATTCCGTTAATTTTCAAATTCTGAAATTAATCCATTTGAAAATAGATTAGATTCTCTCTAATTCATCCGCATCGATCGTTGTCTTGAAGGTTCCATAGTTAACAATAACCTTATTTCTGGAAATTTTCTCAATGGTTCCTACGCTGGTACTTCCGGTGATGCGGACACGTTGGCCTTCTTTCATCCAGACTGCACGGTCACTCTTACGCTTTTCTTCCAGCTTCTCGTTCGTTTCAGCAATTTTTTCAATCACATCTTCCTTTTTAAGCTGTTGGGTGATCTTTCTTTTAACCACCTGAAGACGTTTGGTTTCATCTTTATCAGCACCAATCTTCCTGAACTTCTCCTGTTCAAGCAGTTTTACAAAATCCTTCACAACGTCTTTTCTGGATTTCCCTTTCGTATAGCTGTCGATGAAAGTTTCAATTTTGTTTCCAAACTGAAGCTTACGGTGTTCCTCTTCATAAAGTTTCTGGAAATTGAACAGTTTCTGTTGCAGCTGTTCATTCAGTTTCTGAAGATTATCACGTTTGTCTTCTACAGACTCTTTTCTTTCGGCAAGATCAGATTTCAGTTTTTCAACCTCAAATTTCTCCTGCTGTAGCTTTACAATTGTTTTATCAAGATTCACAATATCATGCTCTACCTTTTTCTTGGCAGAATGAATGATAAATCTTGGGATTTTATTCTTCTCAGCAACTTCAAAAGTAAATGAACTTCCTGCCTGGCCAACCTCAAGTTTATACATAGGCTCCAATGTTTCCTCATTGAAAAGCATTGCCGCATTCTGAGCATTCGGAAGCTGTTCTATAACAAGTTTGATATTCGTGTAATGCGTCGTAATGATTGCAAAGCTCTTTTTATCATAGAAAAATTCCATGAAACTTTCAGCCAGCGCGCCTCCCAGTTCCGGATCAGAACCTGTTCCGAACTCATCAATCAGTAAAAGCGTATTAGCATCAGCCTCACGAATGATTCCGGACATCTTCTTTAACCTTGATGAATACGTTGATAAATGGTTTTCAATAGATTGATTATCACCAATATCAGTCATGATCTTCTCAAAGAAAAACATCTCAGACTTTGGATGTACAGGAACCAGAATACCGCTCTGAATCATCAGTTGCAGTAATCCCACTGTTTTCAATGTAATTGATTTTCCACCGGCATTAGGTCCGGAGATACAGATAATTCTGTTGTGCTCCGTTAAAGCCAGGGTCTGGGAATGAATCGTTTTGTTCTCAACCTTATTTCTCAACCATAATAGAGGGTGGAAGGCTTCTCTTAATTTTAATGTTTTATGACGGTTGATCTTTGGAAGAACTCCGTTGACCAGGTCTGCAAACTTAGCTTTAGCCCTTACCAGGTCCAGATCAAATATATACATCTGATACCTCCACAGCTGAGGTTGAAATTCTGCCAGTTCTGCTGTCAGTTTTCTTAAAACCTTATCAATCTCTTTTTTCTCTTCCTCCTCGTTTTCACGAAGATTAAAGTAATGTTTTACTACGCTGTCCGGTTGAATATAAGTGATAGAACCGGTTTTTGAAATTCCCAGGGTTCTTCCCGGAACTCTTTTCTTAAAACCTGATTTTACCGCTAAAACCCTTTGATCATCAATAATAGTTTCCCGTATATCATCCAAAAAGTCACTTTGTCCGTAGGTGGTCAAAGCACGGTTGAAATTTTCCTGAATTGCTTTTTTAGCATGCTGGATTTCAGTTCTTATCCCTTTTAAGGCCGGAGAAGCCTCACTTTTTACTTCACCAAAACGGTTGAAGACCTTATCTACCTTATCGATGATCTCTTTTCTGAATTCCAGGATAGAAACCTCTTCCAGTAAAGTAGGAAATGTTTCCGGCATGGTAGGGAAGAACTTCTGTAATCTTCCGATCTGTTCCGTGATGGTTTTTATTTTGATGAAAGCACTGTTTTCCAGACGGTAATTCTCAATAAGCATCAGTTTCAGCTCACCTTCAATATCTTCATATTCATCAAACGGAATCGCATTTGAACTTTCAAAACTCGACAGATATTCTGACGTTTTTTTCAGTGAAAGTTCTGCCTCGTCAATTTCCATCGGACGAAGTTGAAGAATTTTTTCTCTTGTTTTCGGAGAATACGCAAATGGGGAGATTTCCGCGAGCAATTGCGGAAACTCTAATTCGTCTAAATCTTCTTTATCTATATACACAGTGCAAATTTAGTGAGAATTTTGATTATTACGTATATTTGAATGATTTACAAACTATATCCATGAAACAATTATTCTTTATCCTGCTTTTCATTTCGGTAGGTATTCAGGCTCAGATTAAAAAAACTGACTCCGGAAAACGAAGTAATATTGAAAATAAAAAACGTTTTAAAAGCTATAAGAAAGCTGGAAATTATGGTATAAAAAGCTCTAAAGATGATCAGGTGAAGAGAATTATTAATCTCAGTCAGCAGACTGATAATTCTAAAAAAGAAATCGTAAAGAAAAATGATAACGGAGGATTAATAATTTATGAAGAAAGATCCTCGGTAAGATATAGAATGTATCTGTTTATTGGTTTAGATGCTGGTACGGATAGCTTTTTAAGAGATAATAAGTTGATGACGAGAGGAATCTGATAGGACACCATCTTAAAAATATATCATGAAAAACTTATTGTTTATTTCCCTTTTTCTATCTGCAGCGGTTCATTCACAGGTTAAAAAAATGGATATTGAAAAGTTTAGAAAACATATAGGTCTTACAGATAAAGAAAACATAACAGGCAACAGAACTTTTACCTATGAAAATGGGGGTAACGTTATTACTCTGTGGCAACAAAGCAGCGGAGAGTATAGAGAAGATGTACAGAAAAAAAACAGTGTTTATGCCACAACTTTTCTTTATAATCAATATACTTATGCTTTACAATACGAAGGTTTATATTGTAAAGGTACACCTGTTGGAATTCATAAAAAATATTCAAAATATGGAAAGCTGATTGAGCAGACTGATCAGGATTTGTCATTAAGGGAAATAGGTATTTTTACCAGAAAAGATATGGCTAAGATTATGAAAAGGGATTTTAATATCAACATTGAAAAAGAAGACGAGCTTTATATGATGAATGCTTTTGACAAAGATGGAAAGTATTTTTGGAGAATTGTGTGCAGGCCTCACCCTGAAAAAGGAGCTGATTTTGCCCCTGCCTTTGCTTATTTGTTTGATGCCAAGACAGGTGAGTTTTTAAGTAAGTCAGTCTTTGTAATAGAAGGATAAAATAACGAAAGAATAAATGAAACTGGAAACAGAACGCCTGGTCTTAAAAGCTATCAATGAGGCTAATACTGAAGAGATCCTGCGTATCAGGAGCAATGAGGTCATCAATCAATATGTAAAAAGGAATTCTCCAAAAACCAATTATGATGCCTTAGAATTTATCCTGCACATCAAAAGAAAAACTCAGAATAAAGAAATTATTTTCTGGGGAATCTCATATAAAGACAATCTCAGTCTTATCGGAACGATATGCCTGTGGAATTTTTCAGAAGACAGAAAGACCGCAGAAGTTGGATATGAATTACTGCCGGAGCATCACCGAAAAGGAATCATGTCTGAAGCTCTTCATGCTGTTTTGGATTATGGGTTTAATGAACTGCAGCTGGAGGAGGTTTTAGCTTTTACAAGCAGATTCAATGAAAATTCTAAGCAGCTTCTTTTAAAACATCATTTCATTTTTGAAGAATATCAAAAAGATGAACGCCATCCCGACAATATTATTTTTAGCTTAAGAAGGTATTAGTAACCGGTGCCAGTAGTTTTTTCTATCTTTAGCCACAAACAGATTGATAGTACACACTATATATAGAATGAAATAAAGTCCTTAACTGGTTTGAGAGATACTTAAAATTGATCTTGTATCTTCAGAACTTTGGAACAGCTTTCTGTTAATCGCTTTATCCATTGTGTTATCCTGTTTTTCCTCTATTTTAATTGAAAGAAAAGTCAAGATATTTAAAGTCTGACCTATGCTTTTATTTTAATATTAATTACTTTTGCATTATGACCTGGACAGAAATTTTAACCCCGATAAAAAGTACAGAATACTTTACAACTCTTTGGGAAAAAGTAAAGAATGAATATGCAACTACCAAAGTTTTCCCTCCGAAAAATCAGATTTTCAGAGCATTGGAGTTAACACCATTTGATGATGTGGAGGTGGTTATCATTGGTCAGGATCCATACCATAACGATTATCAGGCTAACGGATTGTGTTTTTCTGTTTCAGAACAGGTAACTGCTCCGCCATCGCTTAAAAATATTTTTATTGAATTAAAAGATGATCTTGGAGTCGTAAGAACTTCTAAAGAGCTGGATGACTGGGGGAAGCAGGGGGTTCTTTTACTGAATGCAACGCTGACAGTTCGTGCCCATTCACCCAATTCCCATAAAGATCTAGGTTGGGAAACCTTTACTAACTATATTATTAAGGAGATCTCTGATAAAAAAGAAAATGTGGTCTTCGTATTGTGGGGAGCTTTTGCACAGAAAAAAGCCGAACTTATTGATCCGGCTAAGCATTTTATATTGAAATCGGCGCACCCGTCACCGTTTTCCGTTTATAGAGGTTTTTTCGGAAGCAAGCCTTTCTCAAAGATTAATGAATATCTTGTTTCCAAAGGAAAAAAGCCTATTTCCTGGTAGTATCAGAGGAAGCTCCGGCTTTTTTGATGCTGACTCCTATTTTATATTTTCCGTTTAATTCTGTAGTCCCTCCTGATTTAGGATAGGGATTGACTTCCTGCAATGTGATAGTGTACCCATTGAAGTCAGCAGACTGATGATAGTTACGATTCGGGAAATCCATGCTGGCAAGATTTAAAAGAACAGGTCGGGTAGAGATCCCCATCACTTCAACCTGAGCAAGAGCGGCTCCGGCCCAGATACAGTTTACCCCTTCAGGACAGCGGCTATCCTCTGAGATCCCTTTGAAGGTAATATTCATCTGATATTCTTTCAGAAACTTATTTTCTCCTTCGTCCAGATAAATGATCCCGTTTTTCTGGACGTTAGACGTTGTATGGCTTGTCATTTCAGAGTTTTTTGAATCCGTTTTGGCTTTCTTTTGGGCATCACATCCTGTTAATGCAAAAATTCCCAGACTGAATAAGATGGCTTTATGGAACATGATTTCTTATTTTTTTAGATTAAATAATATCAAACATATTAAGAAGTACTACCAAAAACATTGCCACACCCACTACAAAGCTGAATCCCGTACCATAAATAAACCCGATTAAGGCCCCTTTAGTGGATTGTAAAGCCTTGTTCATATCCTTGCTGTCATGAAGCATTTCACCGATAAATACTCCAGCAAACATTCCAATCAGGAAACCCAAAGGAATTGGAATGAATATTCCGACAATGGTTCCTATTACAGATCCGATACTTCCCCAGCGCGTTCCCCCATATTTTCTGTTGGTTCTTGCCGGAATCACATAGCTTAAAACAACAGAAGCTGCTGTGAGAATTCCAAAAGCCCAGATATAGATCATTGGAAGATCAGCATCCGTCCCGAATTTGTAGAGCAGCAAGCCGCAGATGCTTAATAAAAGCCCTGGTAAAACGGGAAGAAATGTTCCCAATATGCCGACAAACAATAAAATAAGACAGAGAATATTAATGACAGTTGTATCCATTCTTTAAAATATAAACGAAGATATGAAACCTCAGTGATTCAACAAATATGCTGATGATGAAAATAGAAGAGTTTCCTGAATGATATAGAGGAAATTTATAACCCGTTTTAAAATTTGGGATGAAAATTGATTGTGAATAGTAACATCATCATCCTTAATTTTATAAATTTGCTGTAATGAAAGATGACCTACAGGAAACCAAGAACTATTTGCAGGAAATAAGCGAACAGTTATACCTATATATCACCCAGATCTCTCCATCCGGGCTGGATTGGATTATTCATATTATTGTAAAACTGGCTTTGCTGTGTGCGGTATTTTTAATTGTAGATTTTGTTTTTAAATTTGTTATCAATTTTATTTTCCGTCTTTTTCACAACGAAGAAAAATTTCCGGTACTTAAATCCATTTATCAGTCCAAAATTACCAATTCAGTAGCTCATTTTGCTGCTCTGACTGTTGTGGGTGGAATACAGGGATCTATTTTTCCGGAAGGAGCGTTACCCAAGACGACCATTTTCATCATACGATGTGTTAACTTAGGATTAGTAATGATTTTAGCTGGGATGCTGTACAGATCATTAACGGCATTCAGAAATTATTTCTCCATCAAGCAGGATTTTTATAAGATCATGGCATTGAATGCGATCTCTGAAACTGTAAAAATTCTGGGAATCTTTGTCTTTTCTGTTGTGGGACTTTGTGTAGTATTCGGAATTAAAGGAACAACCATTGTTGGAAGTCTGGGAGCTATTACAGCTGTTTTGGTTCTCGTTTTCAGAGATACTATTCTGGGATTTGTAACCGGAATTCATGTGGCGACCTCCAAAAATATGAAAGTAGGTGACTGGATCAGTATTCCCAAATACAGTATAGAAGGAAATATTACGGAAATAAGTCTTCTGACAACCAAAATTACCAATTTTGACAAAACAGTTTCCACTATTCCTACTTATGATTTCCTGACCACGGAGATCAAAAACATGCAGGTCATGTCTGAATCCAATAACAGAAGGATCAAGAAATCTATTTATTTTAATATTAATTCATTCAAATTTCTTACCGATGAGGATATTGAACGTTTAAAAGAAATTAATCTTATTGCTGATTATCTTGAACAAAAAAGAGTGGAAATCAGAAGAGAAAAGCAAAGTCTGAGCAATAATGATAAAACCATTAACGGAAGACAGCTTACCAATATAGGTGTTTTCAGATATTATGCACAGAAATATATAGAGAGTGATCCGGACGTTGAAAAAAATGCCACAAGAATGGTTCGTCAGTTAGAAATTACTCCGCAGGGGCTTCCTCTTGAAGTGTACTGTTTTGCGAATGATTCCAAATGGGAACATTTCGAACAGATTCAGGCTGATATTTTTGACCATTTATTGGTAGCATCCAAAGAGTTTGAACTTCAGGTAATGCAGGTAAGTGTTAAAGTATAGAACAGAAAGCAGACAATGTATCTCTTTCTCAAAAAATAAATTCAATTTTAAATGATAATGAAATTAGAACGCAAAAAGAAGTACAAAGCTGGATAAACTTCCAGCCCCAATTTTCCATCTTCTAACTTTCCCTATCTAACATCTAAATAAAAAAATGACAAAACTAAGCGTAAACATCAATAAGATTGCGACATTAAGAAATGCAAGAGGAGGTGAAACACCAAGTGTGACGGAAGCTGCTATAAAGATTCAGGAATTCGGAGGTCAGGGAATTACGATTCACCCAAGGCCGGATGAGAGGCACATTACAAGAAAAGATGTCTATGATCTGAAACCATTGGTGACGACTGAGTTTAATATCGAAGGAAATCCACATCAGTCTTTTATTGATATGGTATTGGATGTGAAACCAGAGCAGGTAACTCTGGTTCCGGATGCAGATGATGCTATTACCTCCAATGCAGGTTGGGATACTAAAAAACACCTGGATTACCTTACAGAGATCATTACTGAATTTAAAAATGCAGGAATCCGTACCTCTATCTTTCTTGATCCTTTGCCTGAGCTGGTAGAATCTGCTGCAAAGACTGGTGCAGACAGAATTGAGCTGTATACGGAAGCTTATGCAAAACATTATCTGTCTAATAAAGAACAGGCTATTAAACCTTATTATGATACTGCAGTTGCAGCTACGGAATTCGGTTTAGGAATCAATGCCGGCCACGATCTTAGTTTGGAAAACCTGAAATATTTTTCAGATAATATTCCAAATCTTTTAGAAGTATCTATCGGGCATGCTTTGGTTTCTGAGGCGCTTTATATGGGATTGGAAAATACAGTTCAGTCTTATTTGAAAAGATTGGCGAAATGGTAATCTGTTATTTTTTAAAAATATGGAAATCTTAAATTCAAAAATATTTGGCGAAGGTTTAACCGCTACGCCGCTTTTAGTATTTCACGGGCTGTTTGGAATGCTTGATAACTGGGGGAGCTTCGGGAAAGACCTTGGAGAATATCTCCCCGTACATCTTATTGATCTCAGAAATCACGGAAGGAGTTTTCATTCTGACGATATGTCTCACGATGATCTGGCAAATGATATTGCCAGTTATATGGATCATTACGGAATTCAGAAAGCCCATGTTTTAGGCCATTCTCTTGGAGGGAAAGCTGTGATGCAATTTGCCATCAAATATCCTGAAAAAGTAGAGAAACTGATCGTAGTGGATATTTCACCAAAAGCTTATCCGCCACACCATCAGGGAATCATCAAAGCTCTGGAAACGGTAGATTTTAATACCGTAAATTCAAGAAATGATGTGGAAGCTGTTTTGACTCAGTATATTCCGGAAAGATCAACGATACAGTTTTTAACAAAGAACCTGTATTGGGATGATAATAAAAAACTGAACTGGAGGTTCAATCTTAAAACATTATCTGAAAAATATAATGAATTTGTATCTAATGCAGTGAAATTCGGTGTTTTTGAAGGAGAATCCTTATTCATAGCAGGAGAAAAATCCAATTATATTTTACCTCAGGATGAATATGGAATAAAGCAGCAATTTCCAAAAGCTAAAATCGTAACCGTAAAAAATGCTGGGCATTGGGTTCAGGCAGAAAATCCTGTTGATTTCGCAAATGTTGTTAAAGGATTTCTTGGTATTGGTTAAAAATATTCTTTAAATTTTGATAATATGTTAAAATTATCTTAAAATATCAATTTATTTCCCTGTAAGTTGAAAAATTTGTATATTCGATTATCAAATAAATAAAAATATTAACTTATGGAAAACAAAAAATCAAAAAAGAAGCCATTTTTCGCATCATTCCTTGAAAAACAACTTAAAGATCCGGAAACAGTAACAGGAGGATCCATTATTACAATTCCGGAAAGAGATGCTGTTACACTACCTACTTTAGACGGTGCAACTTCTAAGCTTAGCGATATGGATCATACGATGAAATATCCTTCTGATGGTGATGATGATACTATTTTACTATAAAATAACGGTTTTACAGTAAGTAACATATTAACAAAATTGTAACAAAAGGGGAAACTTAAAATGTTAAGTTTCCCCTTTTAATAAAACCGGCAAATGATTCTCTGTATTACCCACTCACAGGATTTTTATACCATTGATCATTTTTTTCAATATCTTTCTTCTAAAAATATTCCCTATTTCAGACTGAATTCCGACCGGCTGAACCATTTTCAGAAGATCAGTATCAGCGAGAACTCATTTGAGATCACTGATGAGTATGGAACAACAATACATTCCGATGCGATTAAAGGAGTATGGCACAGAAAGGCATGGCGCATACAGGTGCCTGAAGAACTGGATCAGGAGTATGAAAAGATATTTCTGAATGAGTATACAAATCTCCGTTACAACCTGTTTACCCAACTGGAGCATCTTCCTTGGATCAACCCCTATGAGAATGAAAAGAAAATCGACGGCAATAAAATGCTTCAGCTGCAATTAGCTAAACGAAATAATCTGATTATTCCTCCAACTCTTTTTTCCAATGATGAAGAGAAGGTAAAAGCTTTTTTTGATCAGCACTGTTCAGGAAAAGCTATTGCCAAGCTTCATAGTGTAATCAGGAAAACAATGAGTGGTGAAGGATTGGTCTCCACAATGATTATTGAGGAGGAAATATTGGAGAATCTTTCAGATATAGTTTATTGTCCCATGATTTTTCAGCCTTATATTGATAAAGAATATGAATTGAGAATCATGTATATAGACGGAATTTTCTTCACAGGTAAGATCAATAACAGTCAGAATGCGGACTGGAGAGTAAGGCATAAAGACTATTCCTGGTCAGCTTATGAACTGCCTGACTCTGTCAAAGTAAATCTCACCTCTATGATGCAAGAAATGGGACTTTATACCGGAGCTATTGATATGATCCGTGGAAAAGATGGAAAATATTACTTTCTGGAAGTCAATCCACAAGGAGAGTGGGGAATGCTCCAAAAAGAACTTGGGTTTCCCATAGCAGAAAGAATTGCCGACAATCTTATTAAAAGAATCAATTTCCATGAATAAAATTTTAATTATAACACATACTGCAGATAATTTTTCAATTGAAAAAGTAACAGAATACATTGAGGATAACAATTGTGAGGTTATCCGTTTTGATGTTGATTTATATCCTTTACAGAATAAATTATCAACAGTCTTCCAGGATGGAGAATGGAAGACCTTCCTGGAAACCTCTGAAAAAAAATATCGACTGGATGATATTTCTGCAGTCTGGTA
Organism: Chryseobacterium sp. BIGb0232; assembly: GCF_024810195.1. Taxonomy (NCBI): domain Bacteria; kingdom Pseudomonadati; phylum Bacteroidota; class Flavobacteriia; order Flavobacteriales; family Weeksellaceae; genus Chryseobacterium; species Chryseobacterium sp. BIGb0232. The sequence continues at coordinate 852,010 of NZ_JANUEH010000001.1, read as the reverse complement.
CCGCCGGGCTTATAATATCGGTAAAGGTTTAAAGGAGGAGCTGGATGCCAAATTTTTTGGGGCAGCTATGGGAGAAATCAGAAATACATTATTTGGATTTCTTGAATCTGTAGATGCCTATTCATTAGGAAAGCCCAGTGTTTACAGAAGGCTAGACAGTAAAGAAGAACAGTTGAAGCTCGCTCATAAAATAGGTCTTTTGATTCCCGAAACATGTTTGACCAATAATCCTGAAGAAGCAAAACAGTTTATTCTGAAACATCAGAACGTGGTTGCCAAAATGCAGACCGGTTTTGCAATCTATGAAGATGGGGTGGAAAATGTTGTGTTTACCAATGTTGTGAGTGAGGATAAACTTGAAGAGCTGGATACGCTTCTGTATTGCCCGATGCAGTTTCAGAAAATGATCCAGAAGAAAAAAGAACTTCGTGTTACTATTGTAGGAAGAGATGTTTATGCCTTTGAAGTAGATTCCCAACAGTTTGAAGATTCCAAGGTCGACTGGAGAAAAGATGGTGTTAATCTGTTGGATAAATGGACGCAGACAACATTACCGGAGGATGTTAAAGAAAAACTTCTGGAACTCCTGGATATTTACAATGTCGATTATGGGGCAATAGACATTATTGTTTCTCCCGAAGATGAATATTATTTCATAGAAATCAATGCGGCAGGAGAATTCTTCTGGCTGGATAATCTTACTGAAGGCAATCTGATCTCCAGAAGTATTGCAGATGTCTTATGTGATAAGGCTCCGAGAAGAGATAATATCGTGATGGTTTAATTTAAAATGATTAATTTTTTATATAGTAGTCCTGGAAGTTTTTTGAATGCTTTCGGGACTTTTTATGTAATGTTGTATGTTTTTTAAATGATGTTTCTTCAACTGAAGCATGCATTACCAGACCACAGAATCGGAGGGTTTCATAAAGTTTAAATGAATTTCTCATACATAAGGCAGCTAACTTTAAAATCTAAAATGGTCAAAAAAAAATGTATCCTTTATGGTTAAAACAACAAGGTTTTTCTTTTTTGTTTCAGGTTTTGTGATTTCGAGAATGATAATATTGGTTAAATAAACTTGAATTTTGCTTTAAAAATCGCAAATTTGCAAAAGCAGTTTTTTAAGGAACTTTTACCAGAACCTGAAGAATTGCCGGATAGAAAATATTGTCATATTTTAGTCAGCAATCAAGCAACATAATTAATGGTTTTTGTAACGGGTGCAACCGGAATTCTGGGAAGAATAATCGTGCTGGAACTTCTTAAAAGAGGTAAAAACGTACGTGCTTCCAAAAGACCGGGCAGCAATTTAAACGAAGTAAGGCATTCATACAGCTTTTATACGGAGAATCCAGATGATTTTTTCAATAAGATTGAATGGATCAATGTGGATTTTGATGATATTGATTCCTTAAAAGATGCATTGAAAGGGGTAGATGAGGTCTATCACTGTGCTGCAAAAGTAAGTTTTCATCCCAAAGATGAAAAAGAAATGTACCATACCAATATTAAAGGTACAGAAAACTTATTGTTTGCCTGCGAAGGATCAGATGTTAAAAAATTCCTGCATGTAAGCTCTGTAGCCGTTTTAGATAACTATAATGAAAAAGGAGAGCTGGATGAAGATTCTGATTTTAATCCGAAACTGGAGCATTCTGCCTATGCCATTTCCAAACACTTATCCGAAATGGAAGCCTGGAGAGCCTCTGCTGAAGGCTTGAATGTAGTCATCATCAATCCCGGAATGATCGTAGGAAGCGGAAACTGGACCCAAAGCAGTGGTGAGCTTTTTTCAACCTTTGAAGATAACAGCTTTACTTTTGCTGGCGGATCTACTTATGTAGATGTGAGGGATGTTGCTAAAACAGCCATTGAGCTGATGGAAAACAACATTTTTGGAGAACGCTTTATCATCGTTTCTGAAAATAACAGATATGCAGATCTGGCTAAACAGATCAGAACCAGGCTAGGTCTTAAAGATGCCCGAATTCTTACAAGGTCTCAATTAAATATAGGTAAATGGGCCAATACGCTGTTCGGATGGCTGATTCCAAAGCTGAAAATGGCTACAGAAGCAAATATAGAAGCAATATCTTCATTCAACACCATTTCCAATCACAAAGTCAGGGAAAAGCTGAATTATCAGTTTATTCCGATAAAAGAAAGCATAGACTTTCACCTGAACAATTATATTAACGACAAAAAGCTGAAGAAATGAATCTTGCAGAGGCAATAATCCTTAAAAATGTAGAAAAGCATCCTATAAAAGCGGCGATCGGCTTTAAAAAGAAAGAAGGAATCTGGAAAGAGCTAAGCTGGAAAAAATTCAGTGAAATTGTTTTTAAAACAGCCAATGCATTAAAGGAAGCAGGAGTTCAGGAAAACGATAAAGTAGCAATCTATTCAGATAATTCATCAGAATGGATGATTATGGATCTGGCTGCAATGGCTATGGGAGCGGTTACCGTTCCTATTTATTCTACCAATAACGCTGAGCAGGCAGAATATATTATTAAAGATTCCGGAGCTAAGGTGGTATTAGTTGGAAATCAGATACAGTATGATGCGTGTCTGGGGCTTTTAGATAAAGAAGACAACCATCTTGAAACTATTATTATTTCTAAAAAAGCAGTTTGGATCAAAAAAGAACTCAACAGTTTTTATCTTGAGGATTTTATAGCAAAATCTTCTTCGGAACTTGAGATCTGTAAAAAAGAATATGATGATACAGCCACACTGATCTATACTTCCGGAACTACCGGAACACCAAAAGGAGTAATGCTTACCCACGGAAATTTTATCAAGGCATTTGATTCTCACTTTGAATTTTTTAAATTTAAAAACTTTGAAGATGAGCTGTCACTCGCATTCTTACCTCTAAGTCACGTTTTTGAAAGAAGCTGGAGCTTACTATGTCTTTATGGAGGAGCAAGAGTCTATTTTCTTGAAGACCCGAAAAACGTAGCCAAAGCATTGGAAGAAGTAAAACCTACTACAATGTGTGCCGTACCGAGATTTTTTCAGAAAGTATATGCCGGAGTGCTGGAAAAGGCAGAAGAAGGCTCACCACTGAAAAAGAAGATCTTTGACTGGGCTTTAAAAACAGGATGGGAAACTGCAGAATTAAGAAGAAGCGAAAGACCTGTTCCTTTTGGATTAAAACTAAAAGAATCCGTTGCAGATATGCTGGTATTCAGTAAGATCAAGAATAAAATGGGTGGGAGGCTTTGGTTTTTACCTTGTGGAGGAGCCTCTTTATCCCCTGAAGTAACCAGATTCTTTGAATCAGTGGGTATTCATGTTACTGTTGGATATGGCTTAACGGAAACAACTGCTACTTTGACCCTTTTCCCTTTAACGCATTTTGAGCATGCTACAAGTGGAAAACCATTACCAGGTGTAGAAATCCGTATTGGAGAAAGCGATGAAATCCAGGCCAGAGGAAACGGAATCATGAAAGGGTATTATAACAGACCTGAAGAAACCGAAAAAGTATTTACAGAAGACGGTTGGTTTAAAACAGGAGATGCAGGTAAAATGGATGATAAAGGAAATCTTATCATTACAGACAGACTTAAAGACCTGATGAAAACTTCCAATGGAAAATACATTGCCCCACAACAGATTGAAAACCTTCTGACGAATAATAATTTCATTCAGCAGATCATGCTGGTTGCAGAAGGAAGACAGTTTGTTTCTGCTTTAATTGTTCCGAATTTTGAATTTTTACAGGACTATATCAAAAAGAATAATATTCCTTTTACCAACTGGGAGGAGGTTGTAAAAAATGAAAAAATAACCAACCTTTATAAAGAAAAAGTCAAGGAACTGCAACATGAGCTTGTCGATTATGAGAAAGTGAAGAAATTCACGCTGATGCCGGCAGAATTTGACATCAATACGGGAGAAATCACTCCAACATTGAAAGTGAAAAGAAATGTGGTTCTTAAAAAATATGCAGATATTATAGAGAAGATGTATTAATCGATTTGTAAACCACAAGTCGCTTAAGTTTTGTAAAATCTTTGATTTTCACGACTATTAGAATTGAAGACGTGAAAATTCTCCTCCTCTGGCGGGGTGGTCAAGTCTCAATCACTTAAATTAAACTATGACAACACAATTTATAGGAAAAGAAAATTTCACCATTCATACACAAACGGTTTCAGAAAGCTGTCCGTCTAATATTGCTTTGATTAAATATTGGGGGAAATATGACAATCAGATTCCTGCCAATCCAAGTATCAGTTATACTTTAAATCATTGTAAAACGAATACCAGCATGGAGTTCTTGGCAGATGAACCTTTTTCTGTACAAACATTCTTGTCAGGAAATGAAGAAGTGAAGTTTGCGGAAAAAATTGAAAAATATTTCAGAAATATTGAACAATACCTTCCGTGGATTCTGAAAGGGAAATATATCATCAGAACAGAAAATACATTTCCACACAGCTCAGGAATTGCAAGCTCAGCTTCAGGATTTGGAGCTATTGCCAAATGTCTGATGGCATTGGATGAAACGTTCACAGGAAAAATTTCAGAAGAAGAATCTCTGAGAAAAGCTTCATTTTTAGCCAGATTAGGAAGTGGAAGCGCTTGCAGAAGTTTATACAACGGACTTATTGTCTGGGGAGAAACTGAAGAAGTCCAGGGAAGTTCTGATCTCTTTGCTGTACCTTATCCGGATGCTGAAATTCATGAAGTATTCAAGAGTTTCAATGACTGGGTTCTGTTGATCCACGAAGGACAGAAAAGTGTGTCTTCAACGGTAGGACATGGTTTGATGAAGACCAATTCTTATGCAGAAAGAAGATTCCAGGAAGCGAGGGAAAACTTTGTTCCAATGAAGGAAATTCTGAAAAGTGGAGACATGGAACGCTTTATCAAATTGGTAGAACATGAAGCACTTACTCTTCACGCAATGATGATGATGAGTGATCCGGCTTTTATCCTGATGAAGACCGGTACATTAGAGGTTATCAATAAAATCTGGGATTTCAGAAGAGAAACGGAACTTCCGTTGTTCTTTACGCTGGATGCAGGTGCCAATGTACACCTCTTGTTCCCAAGTGATGCCTCTGAAGAACAGATCAAAACATTTATAGAAACTGAACTATTACAACATACCCAGAAGAATGGAGTGGTGAAGGATGTGATGAGGTTTTAATAAAATAATATGAAAAGTGGGTTTACAAGCCCACTTTTTTATGTTTAATCTTCGGTAACAACAGCTTCCCGGTTTCCGTCCTCCTGTTTTCCTTCTTCTATCATGATTTCCGCTTCTGCCTTTTCTTCTGAAGTTGCTGTTTCTATAAGTTCTGCCTGCTGCTCATTGTGATGATCTATGAAAAACTCACAGTATACCGGAAGATGGTCCGAACCAAAATTTTCTAATGTCTTCAGTTGTTTAATGAAAATATCTTCGCTGTGAAACATCAGATCTATAGGAAATCTTAAAAAGCGGTACTTTGCATGAAATGTAGAAACAAAAGAATGTCCCACTCTAGGATCTATAAGATGGCTTGTTTTCCTGAAAAGTACAGACGATTTTGACCATGCAACATTATTGAAGTCTCCCACTACAATAACCGGTTTTTTAATATCTTTTACACGCTTGGCTGTGCTTAGAAGGTCGCCATCTCTTTCCTTAGAAGTTTCTTCCTCTGTAGGGCTCGGCGGCGGCGGATGAACCCCAAAGAAAATAAAGGAAAAACCATCGGCTGTTTCCATATGTACTTCAATACTGGGAATATCATCTGCTACAAAATAATGAGTTTTGGCTTCCTTAATTTCAATTCTGGAATAGAAATGCATTCCGTAAGTATTTTCAAGAGTTACCTTGTGCTGATAGGGGTATTCTTTTTCCAGACTCCTCATTGCTTTTTCCCAATCGCTATTGCTTTCCATAGTCATGAAAAAATCAGGATCATACTTTTCAATAAGATTAGAAAATCTTTCATATTCCTTATTGAACTGATAAACATTAGCTGAAACAAAATGGAGCTTTCCGGAGGACTTGTGACGTTGCCTGTGCTTTTTTACAGGATAGAGGCGTGTATATTTGATGAGAGTATGGCTATGGTAAGCAAACAGAACAAGCAGAACGCCCTGATAGTACCATAAATATTTTGTAGAATCAATTATAAGCCCTAATAAAAAAGTGAAAAATATAAAATAAGTGATCTGTATTTTAGCAAATTCGGGAACCCGGAATATCCAGTGAGAATGCTGAATTCTGGGTAATATAGTCAAGAACAGTAAGAGTATGGCCAGAGTCATATAAATAATCCACATATGAAAAATCTTTGTCTGAAATAATTTTTTACAATTTAAGAAAATGAGTTTTAAAAATCTCATAATCAATTTAAATTTTATTTTACCTATTTTTATTTAAAATTATCCCTATGAACAAAATAGCCTCAATTATTCTCCTGTTCAGTGGCTTCTGTTTCGGACAGCAGAATCAGGAAGTAGAAAAACCTATTCATAATCTTTTTCTGGCTATGAAAAATGCAGATCCGGAACTTATGAAAACTGTTTTTGCAGAAAATGCCATTCTGCAGACGGTTACAAAAGAAGGAACTGTAAAAACAGACAGTATTCAGGATTTTGTAACTTCTGTTTCCAGGTTCGCAAAAGGTGACCTTGAGGAAAAAATTGTTGTAGAAGCTATTCACATGGATGGAAATCTGGCAAGTGTCTTCACTCCTTATTCCTTTTATTTGAAAGGGGTATTTTCCCATTGTGGAGCCAACAGTTTTCAATTGGTGAAACAGAATAATGAATGGAAAATTCAGTATATTATTGATACCAGAAGAAAAGATAAGTGCAGGGAAATAAAATAAAGAAGGTTTAATGATTCAGGAAATTAAAAATAAAATGAAAATTCATCATATAGCTATTATTGGCTCAGACTACGAAATATCAAAGAAGTTTTATACAGAAATTATAGGTTTAGAGATTGTCCGTGAGGTGTATCGTGAAGAAAGGCTGTCTTATAAATTAGATCTTGCGATAGGAGATCATTATGTGATTGAGTTGTTCTCTTTTCCTAACCCTCCTGCCAGACCCTCCCGTCCTGAAGCATGTGGTTTAAGACATCTTGCTTTTTCCGTTGAAAATGTAACCGAAAAACGAAACGAACTGATAGGGAAGGGACTCGATTGTGAAGAGATCCGCATCGATGAGTTCACAGGAAAAGAATTTTTCTTTACCCAGGATCCGGACCAGTTGCCGATAGAGTTTTATGAAATGTAATTAGTGTGCGTACCCTGCAAAGAAACTCACTGCCATAATCGCTAAAACAACAGAGGAAATGAAGACATATACGTAATCTTTTTCCTTCAAATAACCTATTAAAGCGAAGATAATTCTCATCAGGGGAGTGAAGATCAGTAAAAGGATGCCCAGCTGAATAATAGCCATTCCTTCTCCCTTGCATAATGAGTTCCAAAAGTGACTCCATACTTTATCTGAAGAAGTAGCTACAGCAAGACTCGTGTATTTTTTAGGCATTTCAAAGCCTTCGGTAAACAGTTTGATGAAACCGATCAGGGAAGTAGCCACAGACAGAATTACACCCAGCCTCAGAAGATTTCCTACGGAACGGTTCAGATCTACATCTGTAAAATTCTTTTTCATTACCTGAAGCTTTTGTTGATACCGTTATACATCATATATACTGAAAGGATAGTAATCACAATAGCGAAAAATACTTTTAACTTTTTCGTTTTGGAAACCATAAGGGTTTTAGAACCTATAAAACTTCCTATTACCACTCCAATCAGTACGGGAGCAGCAATGACAGGGATAATTTCTCCTCTCTGGAAGTAGATCAGTGCACTGGCAACAGCCGTTACTCCAATCATAAAATTACTGGTTGTTGTGGAAACTTTGAAAGGTAATTTCATCATATTATCCATTGCCAAAACCTTTAATGCTCCAGAGCCAATTCCTAAAAGCCCGGACATCGCTCCTGCAAACATCATCATCAGAAATCCTGGAACCGTATTTCTTGCAGAGTAGTTTTTCAGTATTCCTTTATCCGGAAATGTTCCGTAAAGCTTAAGTTTTTCTTCAAGGCTGCCATGAATCAGAGGTTCCTGATGATCAGGCTTTCCTTTTAGATTTAAAATAACGGTCAAAAGCAGGATACTGGCGAAAATAATTCCAATTGTATTCGGATTAAGCATTCCCGAAACCAAAGCACCTACAATGGCACCGGCAGTAGTGGCAATTTCAAGAAACATCCCAATTCTCATATTGGTAAAGCCCTCTTTTACAAAAGCAACTGCTGCGCCCGAAGAAGTTCCGATCACAGAAATAAGAGAAGCCCCGATAGCATAATGCATTGGAACGCCGAACCCCAGCGTTAATAAAGGAATAATGATAACTCCTCCTCCAAGCCCTGTAAGTGAACCTAAAAGGCCCGCAGAAATGGCGCCAAAGAAGAGTATGATGATTTCTGACATACTACAATTAATGTTACAAATATAAAATTATTGTAGTAGTCTGCCAAACATTTGAAAAAGATAAATTTAACGTATTTTTGTATGCATGAAAAATGAGATGAAATTATTTTATGTCATTCTTGGGGCCACTCCCAAAGGACGAAATATTGAACAGCACGATGTGTTTTTCGGAATAGCGGAAAACCTTAAGGATCTGGTTCCTGATATGAAAGCATTCTGGAAGGAAGCGGAAGGTAAAATCCATTTAGACTGCTATCAGGAAGTGAAATTTGCTGATGGTTATGAAGTGAAGATCGTTGAAAAAGGTGAAAACACCTCAGAAGATCAGTTGTTCTTCCTTAATTTGGGAGGTTATAAACCTGGTTTTTTTGAAGAATTTCATGAGCAGCATCTGATGGTAGGGCAATCAATGGGAGAGATTGTAAAGAGAGCAAAAGCTACGGAGTTCTATAAAACAATGGGATTTGAAGGAGCAGTAAGCCATATTGATGACAAACATGGAGTGGATATTGATGACATCTTTAATGTCAATGATATTCTTCCGGCAGCTATGAAAGATAAATATTCTATTGTCCTTGTAAAGTCTGATGCTGAAAATCAGGAAAACCCTATGGGACTGGGATATTTAAAAATTGATAAAATTCAATAAGCGTAAATCTAATAAAAATAAAAAATGAAAATAGGAATTCTGGGAGGCGGACAGCTGGGAAGAATGTTGATACAAAGTGCTTTGAAGTATGATGATGAGTTTTATACTCTGGATCCGGCTTCTGATGCACCATGCCACAATATCTCATATTTTACACAGGGAAATTTCAATGATTATGAAACTGTACTGAATTTTGGAAAAGATAAGGATGTGGTGACCATTGAAATAGAACATGTAAATGCAGAGGCTCTGGCTGAACTTGAAAAGCAGGGTGTGAGAGTGGTTCCCAATGCAAGTATCATCAAAACGATTCAGCAGAAGATCCTTCAGAAAGAATTTTATAAAGTTAATGATATCCCAAGTCCGGAATTTCAGGTGGTATGGAACAGTGATGAAAAAATCATGATGTCTTTGCCGTTTGTGCAGAAGATGAATACAGGCGGATATGATGGAAAAGGAGTACAGGTGATCAGAACTGAAGATGATTATCAGCATTTATGGAAAGAAGCTTCAGTGATTGAAAGTCTGGTAGATATTGATAAGGAGCTTTCCGTAATCGTTGCCAGAAATGAAAAAGGAGAAACGAATACTTTCCCGGTAACAGAAATGGTGGCTGATCCTAAGCTTAATCTTTTGGATTTTAATGTCTGCCCGGTTCTTCTGACTGAAGATGTTCAGAACCAGATAGATATTATTACAGAGAAGTTTTTAAATGCGGTAAATTCCCCAGGACTTTTTGCCATCGAATTATTCCTTGATAAAGAAGGAAAAGTATGGGTGAATGAAACAGCTCCTAGACTCCACAATTCTGGACACCAGAGCCAGGAAGGAAATACGAATTCACAGTTTGAGCAGATGTACCGTGTGGTAAAGAATCTTCCTTTGGCAGATACGGATGCTATTACCTACAGCGGAATGCTGAATCTGGTAGGAGCAGAAGGCTACGCTGGAAAGGTAGTATACGAAGGAATGGAAGACGTTCTGAAGTTACCGGAAACCTACGTTCACTTATACGGAAAAACAGAAACCAAACCTGGAAGAAAAATGGGACACATTAATGTTCTTGCAGATTGCAGAGAAGAGCTTATGGAAAAACTGGTGATGGTGAAGGGAATGGTGAGAGTGATTTCAGAATAACTTAAGCTTAAAATAATAAAAAAGGAGCCGTTTTAATGTTAAAATGGCTCTCTTTTTTATAGGTATCTTTTGTTTAAAAAGGTCTCTTTAAGATCCTTTCTTTATATACTCCTTTCACAATTTTAAAAAGGGCTACATAAGCTCCAGCACCATCGGAATTAATCATAGTGAGATATAATGTGTCATTTTTACGATCGTAATAACATGTTGTAAATTCATTACTGATATTAAAAAGGTTTTCAATTTCTTTATTAGGAATCTGAATTTTTTTATCCTTGACCTGAACGGTAATGGATTTATAGTGAGTTTTGGGAATGGTTCCGTCTGTTCCCCATATAAGGTTCCCTTTATACTTATCTTCTGTTTTTTGTCCGTTATAATTGGAGGAGGAAAAGAATTTTTTATTTTCCTTGTAATTGAACTTTTCGGAAATTATATCCACCTTAATATTTCCGGATTTGAAAATAGCTTTATTTTCATCTTTGGTTATAGGAAGAATGACCTCATAGGAATCTATAAGCTTAACTTTTGAACTATTGATATAACCAGCTGTTTTATCATCATAATAAACATTCAGCCAGTTTTTGTTGGCCTTGTCCATTTCAAAAGTATAAACAATCTCATCAGAGTTGATTTTTCCTGTGATCTTGCTTTTTGTATCCGGATTTTCTCTTAGGTTTACATAACCGTCTTTATCTACAATTTTAGCAAACTGAGCAAAAGAAAACTGGATGCTTACCATTGCTGTTAGAAGAAATATCTTTTTTGTTTTCAATGCTATTGTGTAATTTTAATTTAATAAAAAATAGTTTTATTTAACCTCATAGATAGGCTTGGAGACTAGTTGTTGTTGTTAGTCAGGACTAAAACGGTATTTCCAGAGTTCTTCCTTTATATTCACCTTTTTCAATGGTAAAAAGAGCAACATATGTACCGGCACCTTCAGAATTTAGCATTGAGATGTATAAAGTATCATTCTCACGGTCATAATAACAGGTTGTAGATTTATTACTGACCTGAAACAGATTTTCAATATCCTTAGATGGAATCTGAATGGTTTTATCTCCAATTTGTGCAGAAATGGAAAGATAATGAGTCTTAGGAATAGTTCCGTCTAATCCCCATACCTGCTGTTCTTTATAGTAATCGCCATGTAGTGTTGAGGTAAAATCTTTTTCATTTTCCTTAAAATTAAATTTTCCGGAAGTGATATTTACTTTAATATTTCCTGACTTAAAAATCGCTTTGTTGGCATCACGCACTGTGGGTGGAACTTTTGGATAGGACTCTATATATTTCAATCGTGAGTTATGGATGTACCCATTGCTTACATTAGCCCAATTCTTATTGGACGGATCCGACTCAAATACATATACGATCTCATCCGAATTGATCTTTCCAATGATGGTACTTTTTGCATCTGCATTTTCTCTTATATTAACATAGCCTTCCTGATCTACCACTTTTGCAAACTGGGCAAATGATAATTGTGCACTTAAAGCTGCTGTTAAAAGGAATATCTTCTTTGTTTTCAATGAATTTTAATTTTGAACAAAAATAGGTAAAAAGGCTGGAAGCTTGAAGTGGAAAGCTGTGGAGGATTAATAAATAACTAAAATTTCTCTTTATAATTTTCCTTAAGATTACTGTCAGTAGTTTCCTTGCTGATCACTAACTTCCAGCCTCCTTCTTCCAGCTTCCAGCCTGTAATTTTTTATTTGAATATCTTCTGAATCACATTTCCGATCTCCACAAAATCTCCATGATTGCCTACAGAACGTATTTCAGGACTGTTTTTATCATATTCGGAGAATGGGAAGATCAGGAGGTAATTATTATCGTTAAGGTTTCTGTTCAGCAGCTCCGGAATAAGCCTCATACGAGGAATATAGGACTGCATTCCGCGTTTTGCCATTAAAATAATCAGAGCCTCATCATCCTTCAGTTGAGCTGCGGTTTTTTCACCATCCTGCCAGGTATTCATAATGATGAATTCAGCTTCTATATTGGCCTTTTTAATGATTTTCTGAAGAATGTCCAGAATATTTTCAGGTGCATAAAAGGCAACCGTAGCTCCCGAATTCCTGGCGATGTTCCAAACCCTTAAAAGCGCATGGAAGAATCCTGCTTCCTTATGAGCATTTTCAGGAATCATTACAGCATATTTTTTAATGGTGGAAAGTGGCTGTGCCGCATGATACACCAATACGTTAACATCATCATTCTGAAGATACCCATTGTACAGATTGTAGACAAAAGATGGTGAAAAACCTTTTTCATCCTCCAGTCCGATGATCAGATCTGTAATTTTCTGTTCCTTGATGACGTTGTTGACCCCATTGATAACATCATTGTCATATCTTTTAAGTGCCTGTAATTTGACATCTGCCGCTGCTGCTGTATCAGCCGCCTGGTGAAGAAGTTTCTCCGCATTCTTTACAGAAGACTCATTTTTATCTTCATTGATGACATTTAAGGCATATAAATCTTCCGTATTGGAATGTGCTTTAATCAGAATTCCAAGGTTTACCATTCTCTCTACAGTTTCTTCGTGATTGATGGCTAACAGGATATTTTCCTCCTCATGGCTGTCTCCGGAGACTGTATCTTCATTATCTGACTCAGCAATTTTCTGAGCGCTTGCCATAGAGATAAAAGATGAGATGGTACAGGAAATAAGGATCAATAGGATACTTCCATTCAATACATGCTCATTCAATAATCTTACAGGTTCTCCTGTTTCTGTTTCAGAAAGGATAATGTTGTATCCTACCATTACAGAGGCTAATGTAGCAGCGGCAGATGCAGAGCTCAGTCCAAAGATCAGTTTTCCTTCTTCCTTAGTCAGTCTGAACGTCTTTTGAGTTGCTATTGCAGAAAGATACTTCCCTCCGATAGATGCTACAAGCATGATTCCTGCTACTTCAATGGTTTCCCAGCTTTTGAAAAATACTTTGAAGTCGATCAGCATTCCTACACTGATCAGGAAGAAAGGGATAAAGATGGCATTTCCCACAAATTCAACTCTGTTCATCAGAGATGAGGTATGTGGAATAAGTCTGTTGAGTGCCAGCCCTGCAAAGAATGCTCCGATAATGGCTTCCACTCCGGCAAGTTCAGCAAGCATTGCTGCCAGATAGATCATCACCAGTACAAAAATATACTGTGAGATCTTATCATCCACTTTTTTGAAGAACCAACGTCCTATAATAGGGAAAACAATGAGTACAATTAATGCAAAAACAATGAATGACACAGATAGTTTAACCCAGAATTCCGTTCCTACATCACCTTGTGACATTCCGACGATAATGGCAAGAACCAATAAAGCCAGGATATCAGTAATCATAGTACCTCCCACAGTAATATTCACTGCTTTGTTTTTCGCAATTCCCAGCTTACTTACCAGCGGATAGGCAATCAGGGTATGAGAAGAGAAAAGACTCGCAAATAAGATGGATGTAAGCATTGAGAAATGAAGAATATAATATCCTCCCAAATAGCCCAATACAAAAGGCACAATAAAGGTATAAAGGCCGAAAGTGAGGCTTTTCCATTTGTTTTTCTTAAAATCTCCCATGTCGATCTCAAGTCCTGCGAGGAACATAATGTAGAGAAGCCCGGTAGTTCCGGTTACAACAATGCTGCTGTCTCTTGATAAAACATTAAATCCATTAGGACCGATAATAGCTCCGGCAATGATAAGGCCCAAGAGATGGGGGACTTTAATTTTATTTAATAATAAGGGAGCCGCAAGAATGATAATCAGTACCAACAGGAACTTCAGCACCGGATCCTCTATGGGAAGGCTCAGGTTGTGTATACTCAGTAAAATCATAGGTGTTTATTTGGTGGAACGTACTAATTCAACAGAGAACTTAGCGGTGCAGCCATCAGAAGTAATGGTTCTTGTCCCTTTGATCTTGTTGTCAGAAATATCATTAAGCAGAACGCTCATTTCTACATTTTTTTTAGCCGTGGAATCTGTTTTGAAAGAAAGTCTGATCTCATTATTCTCAAATTTACCGGAATACAGTCTTACCAGGTTGTTATTATTGATGATCTTGGTGATAGGTTGGGTGGAATCATTATCAAATTCCCAAAGATCTGTACGCTGATCGCCTACCGCATAATCGCTGCAATTGGATTCTGTACAGATCACTTTTCCGTTCCATGGACCGGAGATCTCTGCGGGCCATGTAGCAATGACTACAGAATCTTTTTTAGCAAAAATACTGTCTCTCATTTTTAAAAGCGACTGGTATTCGGATTCTTTCTTCGCGAATGTTTTTTCTTTCTCTAATAATTGTTTTTCCCGGTCTGTAAGGCTCTTCTCCTTTTCCTTGTAATCACAGCTTACCAGGATAAAAGAGGCCGCAAGAAGTACAAAAAATGTGTTTTTTAGCATGTTGTATAGGTTGAGTATACAATATAAGAAAAATGAAGAGAATATAAAAACAAGGTTGGGCTGGATATGTTTTTTGTTATCTTTAATATATTGAAATGCAGTTTTATAGATTTATAACGTTTTTTTGATGAATACTCACATTTAAATTAAATGAAAAATATTCTGTTCTCTTTTTTTATTTTTTGTCATCTTATCTTAGGGAGGGATGATTTTGCTGTTAAAGGCCAATTGCCTTCTGTTGCCCTATGGAAAACAGTTCCGGATGGGCCGGGACCCCAGGGTGAGAATAAAATTTCTCAGAAAGGTTCTTTTACCAATATCAATGTTCCTAAATTAATTATACATCAACCTGCAAACCCTAATGGCATTGCTGTTTTGGTGATAAGTGGAGGAGGATATGCTCATATTGAATCTGGTTCCGAGGGTAATCCTACAGGAGAGTGGCTGAAATCACAGGGAATTACAGCTTTTGAATTGATATATAGACTGCCTGGGGAAGGTTGGGTTACCAGATCAGTTCCTCTTCAGGATGCTCAACGGGCTTTACGAATCATCAGAAGTGATGCAGGAAAATATAAAATTGATCCTGATAAAATAGGTGTTCTAGGTTTTTCTGCTGGAGGTCATCTTGCAGGATATATTTCTTCTACTTTTGATACTATATATTATCCACCACAGGATGCCATTGATCATATTTCAGCAAAGCCAGATTTTACTGCTATGATTTACCCCGTGGTATCTATGCTTCCACCTAATAACAATACCCATTCTTTTAAATCTTTGTTAGGAAAATCATCAGAGACAAAAGATCAGATAAAATATTCTGTTGAAAAGCAGGTAACAGAGCGAACTCCAATCACCTTTCTGGCACAGTCTGAAGATGATCCTATTTCACCAGTAGAAAACAGTATTCTTATGTATCAGGCCTTGAAGGACCAAAAAATTCCTGCAGAATTACATTTGTTTCAATCCGGAGGACATGGCTGGGGATTAGGTAAAAAAGATACAAATACCGGTGAATGGACAAATTTGTTTTTAAACTGGTTAAAGATCAATGGAATCTACAAATAATGTATAGTTTGAACAACTGTAGAATTCTTACTGAAGCACATTGAGAAAAGACAAATTCATTTTCTTATACTAAACTATTTTATGCAGCTACCTTCTGCCTTTTAAACATCTCCGGTTTATAATTAATGATAAACACACCACAAATAATTAATGCAGCTGCAAGAATAAATTTGAAAGATATCTGTTCATCCATAATCAGCCAACCCAGAAATATGGCAATAATGGTATTGATATAAGCCAATATGGAAACCTGCACGGGAGAAATTTTGGTTAAAGCATAATGAAATGCAAAAAATGCAGCTACAGAACCGAAAACAGACAGATATAACATAGCTGAAATACTTTTTAACGTCCAGTTTCCGAAGTTATAATGCTCTGAGAAAATAAAAGCCAGGATAATCTGAACAATCCCTGCAAACAGAAACTGGTAAAATAAATTCAGGGTGATATTTCCGCTTTGAATATTCAGCTTCTTGGTGAAGATGGTTCCTGAGGCCCATCCTGAGATCGCACAGAAAAGAAAGATCATTCCCATTCTGTAGTCGGGGTTGGCAAGATCCTGTAAACCGTCCCAGAAAATAAAAAGGATTCCGCTGAAGCACAGCAAAACACCGAGAAAGGCACGGATGCTGAACTTTTGTAAACCAACAGCCACACTTCCTAAAAATACAAGAATAGGAGAACAGGCGCTGATGAGTGATGCCAGACTGCTTGATACAGTTTCTTCAGCAACAGTTGTCATACCGTTAGCGATAACCAGCATTAAGGTGGCAAATACAATCTGATAGCCAAGGCTTTTCCATCCAATCCATTTGAATTCATTTCTTGAAAGAAGCAGAAGCAGCATAATAATTGAGGCCAGAAACTGACGGATGCCAGCTACAAACCATGCAGGAATGGTTTCCACGGCAACACGGATCGCTAAAAATGTGGTTCCCCAGACAAAAGCTACGGTAAGAACAGCAAAAATAAGTTTATAATCTTTCAAAGTAAATGAAGTGTAACAAACAAATATAGGTGTTTCTTTGTGATCTGAATGGGTACAGTTGAGGAGATTTTTAATGATACAGATGAGAGAGAAGCTGGGAGGCTGGAAGAGGGAAGTTATGGTAGACTTAATACCCATTGCAGTATAAAATGAATAGGTATTATATTGTTCGGAAATAAACTTCCAGCCTCAAGCTTCCTGACTTCCAGCTTAAATTTTAATTTTTTATCTTTGAACATCTAATAAAAATTGAAGATGGTAGGTATTATTATGGGCAGTCAGAGTGATCTGCCGATCATGGAACAGGCTGCAAATTTCCTGAAAAGTCTGGATATCCCTTATGAATTGACTGTAGTTTCAGCACACAGAACACCGGAAAGGATGTTCGATTATGCTAAGACCGCTCAGGAGAGAGGTCTTAAAGTGATTGTTGCAGGGGCAGGAGGAGCAGCTCATCTTCCGGGAATGGTAGCAAGCTGTACAACATTACCCGTGATTGGGGTTCCTATTTTGTCCAGTAATTCTATTGACGGATGGGATTCTGTTCTTTCAATCCTTCAGATGCCGGGTGGAATTCCGGTAGCAACGGTAGCGCTAAACGGTGCATTGAATGCAGGGATTTTAGCAGCTAAAATTATTGGAAGCGGGAATGAAGAAGTTGCTGTAAAACTTCAAAAATATCAGGATTCTTTGAAAGATAAAGTATTGGGAACAGTAGAAGATATCAAATCGCAGCATCCTAATCATTTTGATAAATAATTAAGTTTAAACCAAATATAAAGCCTTACTGAAAAGTGAGGCTTTCTTTATTCTATTTTTTGATGAATTTTAAATTCTGGACAGTATCTTTTGACTGGAGTTGTAAAACGTAGTTGCCGGGAGTTAAAGTTTGGATATGAATGCGTTTGTTTACAGGAATTCCTTTTAAAATAACTCTGCCAGCCAGATCAAGGATAGCATATTGCTCTGCGTGGGTATTTTTTATATAGACCAAATCTGTAGCCGGATTGGGATAAATGCTTATTGTACTATCCGTTTTTATATCTGAGGTTCCAAGATGGGATTCGCATTCCTGATTATAGGTATCTCCGGTAATGGTCCAGCCTTTATAATTCATCAGATAATCTCTTGCTGTAGCCGCTTGGGGAGTTGAGTAAACAAGAGAAGAAACCGGTGATATATTGACATTATTAGATATTGATTGATTTTGACTCCATCCATAAAGAGTGTTGTTGTAGTTTTGACAGTTTATCGCAGTATTTGCAATAATATTGTTGGCTATTTGTAATGAATTAAGTTTCCAATTTCCTAAATCCTGATTGAAAGCTTTTGCATTATTAAGCATATTGGACATATTGGTTACTGAGCTTACATCCCATCCGCCAATATTTTGATTGAATTTTTTTGCACCGTTAAACATATTAGACATGTCTTTTACGTTACTTATATTCCAGTTTGAAATATTAATGTTGAACTGCTCAGCCATAAAAAACATATCCCTCATCAATTTCACATTACCTGTGTTCCATGCACTGATGTCCTGGTTAAAGTTTGTTGCATATTGAAACATAGCATGCATATCAGTGACATTGGATGTATTCCAGTTTCCTATAGGTTGGTTAAATTGTCCGGCTCCTACAAACATCAGTTCCATTTGAAGATTATGTGACATGTCCCAGGTACCGATAGGCTGATTAAATTCCAAAGCATAAAAAAACATAGAAGTTGTCGTCTTTACTTTAGAGGTATTCCAGTTTCCTATGGGCTGATTAAAATTTTGTGCCATGAGGAAGGTTGCTGCCATTGAAGTCACGTTGGAAGTATTCCAGTTCCCTATAGGTTGGTTAAATAAATAGCAGGCATTAAAAGTTCCTACTAAGGAGGTAACATGGGATATGTCCCAGTTATTGATGGTGGGATTCCCAACCAGATTATGACAGTTATAAAACATATTAGACATATCATTTACCTCAGAAAGATCAGGAGTGTCAGTTGCTGTAATATCCAGATTTTCACAACGATTAAATGCATGCTGCATAGAATTCCACGTGATATTTCCCCATTGTTCAATATTTACTATTTTATATGAATCTCCTACGGTACCAAGAGTTTGGTTTCCGTTGATTATCTGAGAACTCATAAATTGTATTTGATCGAAATTTCCATTCCCATTACTTATTTTTACTCGATAAGTAGCATCTGAAGGAGTAGGATTTAATGGATGCCCAAAATCAATAAGTATCTGATAATCGGAAGATAGATTCGATATAGTGGCATTATGGGAGGGGTAGCCTATTTCTTCCCAATAGATATTATAGTTAGTTCCTTTTCCGGGAAACCAGATCTGATTTTCATTAGAATTATATGGAATTCCTATAGAAGAATATGAAGGAAGGCTTGGTTTCCAGACTGAGATAAACTCATTTTGAGCTTTTGCTATCTGAATGAATACAATAAAAAGAAAAAATAGTAAAAGTTTTTTGCTCATATCAGTATTTTATGAAATAAATATATTTAAAATAAAATTAATATTTATTTTATTAACTATTCGAAAGTGTATTTGGTGTTTTTATAAATGATATGATTAGAAATCTGTAAAATAAAAAACTCTCCAGCATAGGGAGAGTTTCTGTATTATTCCTGAAGCATATTATCTCTTGTATTCTTCTGGACAGCAATAGCACCAAAAAGTGCCAGCAGGAAGGCAAAGGCATAAAATCCTTTTTCACTTGGAAGGATGGTGGCGTTCCAAAGTCCAACGGCCAGTAATACGATGGAGGACAAGGTAGCAAACCAGCAGATTCCATAGTAAATATCCGTTACCGGAATATTTTCCAATTTATCACGAACAGCTTTCTGTAAGGAAACAACAGCAAATAAACCATATAATAAGATCGTAAAATAGTAACCTTTCTCATTCAGCAGCATTTCTGCCCTTACAAGTCCTACAATATACCCAATCATTCCTGCTCCCAATGCGACCCATGAGGCTGCAATAAATGCATTTGATACTCTTTGTTTTTTCATGAATTTAATGTTTTGTTTAAAAAGCTAAATATATTCATTTTTTATTAACATTGTTGTAATCATGAGAAAATATGGGCAAAATACGGAGGCATTAATCTCTATTATTTTCATTCGGAATCCGTAGCCTAATACAAAAAAACTCCCCGAAACTGGAGAGTTTGTATATTTTTACAAGGTAATATATTCATAATCATACTGAACAAAAGGTTCTCCATTCATACTTTTTCCTATAGTTCTAGTGGGAAAACCTGCACTATTGTATTCTAAATTGTATGTAGTAATATCCTTTCCACTGTATTGTGAATCGCTTTTGCTTATTATACAGTTGTTTTTACTTAAAATATCATTTCTACCCCATGATATTTTCAAATATTTATCGGTATTGGTGTATGGATTGAATTTGTTATCGTAAGAGTATTCGGTTTTTAAATCTGTTTCATTAAAATTAAGAGTATGTAGTGATACATTATCACCATTATAAATATAGGTTTCTTTAGTAGGGTCTGAGCAATTAACGGATCTACAGGATGTGTAAGAGGAGAGTTGACCCACTGCGTTATAAGCATACTGATGAGTTCTGTTATTCTCAGAATTTGTATATATAATTTTATTACTTACCAACTGATCTCCAGAGTAATTAAACTCAGAATAGCTTTCCAACTGCTGCTGTGAATTATAATCATTTGATTTTATAGGTTTGCCATTCTTATATTCAAAAATACTGGTTCCTTCTTTTGACTGCATTTTTATAAGCTGTCCCTTACTATTGTATTCCAGTGTTAGCGTACCATTTAGAAAACTTACAATAGGGTCACTGTAAGTTGTGGTTACTTTGCTTAGTAATATTTTTTTTTCTGTAGGTTCATTTTCATCATTACTACTGCAGCTGTTAAAGAATACAGCAGCTCCCATTATCCCCAGAAATAAGTGTTTTTTCATGTAATTTTAAATTTTTGGCAAAAATAGAAAATACAATGAGGTTTTAAGATAAAAGGTTTTATTATTTCAAAATACTGGGACTAAATCATATTTTTGCATTCTATAGTTTATTGTATTCAGTCATAATTTTCTTTTACAATTATTATTCTAGCCCCGATAGCAGGAACATATATCAGGAAGTTGTAAGGCTTGAGGTGAGCCAGCTTTGGAGTGAGGAGTATAAGCGTATAGCAGGAATCAGCTACTGAAGAAGAAAAGCTCCCCAAAAATTGGAGAGCTTTCATAATTGTTTTTATAAGGTAATATATTCGTAATTGTATTGAACAAAAGTGAATTGATCACTATCTTTTCCTGTGCCTTTAACTGGTAATCCTGAGCTGTTATATTCATAGGTATAAGTAAGAGTATTAACAAAGTCTGATACTTCACCACTAATGGTAGATTTACGAGCTATATAATTGTTGTTGTTATTTATATGATCTAAACCAAATCTTTCTAACCAAATTTTTATATACTTGTTCATGTAGGTATAAGGACTTAATTTATTATCATAAAAATACTCAAATTTCGTAGATGAGAGTTTTTTTACAGAAATATTATTTCCTGAATAAGTATAAAATGTAGTGTTGGATTCGGAACAATCCGGAGACCAGCAGCCGCTACTGGAGGCTATCTGACCATTAGTATTATAAGTATACTTTAAAGTGATGTATTTATCTGTAATAAATGGATAATGTTGTTCTATTTTGTTGATCTGATTTCCATTATAATAAACCTCTGAATAATAGTTTTCTTTATGTTGGTCATCAAAATGATAATTTAGTTTTATTGGTTTGTCTTTATCATATTCAATAGTGGTAAATCCATTGTTATTTGATATTTTTATAAGCTCCCCTTGGGCGTTGTATTCATATTTATCTATATAGATTTGGGTTTTAGTATCTTTATAAAAATAATTTGTGGTTACTTTGCTTAGTAATAATTTCTTTTCTGTAGGTTGATTTTCATCATTACTGCTGCAGCTGTTAAAGAATACAGCTGTACTTATCATCCCAAGAAATAAGTAGTTTTTCATGCTATTTTAAATTTTCTGCAAAAGTAAAGAATACCTTACAGGTTGGGAAGCAAAAAATCCTACTATTTCAGATTAGTGGGGTTTTATCATATTCTTTTGCATTTTAGTATCCGTAGTATTCAGGCTTGAATGGCCCCTTTTACATCTACTCCGATATTGTTTTTCTAATCCTTAAAGACTTATGTATTTGTGGTTATATTTTAAATAAAAACCATCTTTTTTGGAACGTTATACTTACTTCTTACTTATTATTTTATAGTATAGATTTATAAATGGTTTCTCAATTAAATAAAATGTAAATGAGCAAATTATATTTAGAAAAATTGCAATGATAAAAATCAAAAACATATAGGTGTTTCCGTTCATAATTTTTACAGTATCAAAACCAATACAATAAAAAGTTGTGAATAATAAAATCCCATGAATTAGGTAAGTGCTATATGAAATCTCTCCTAAAAATTTCAAAAAATTGATCTTTAAAAATCCAAATAAATTATTACCTAAAGCAATAATAGTAAATGCTATGATTAAAAATGTTTTAGAAAAATAATTACGGCTACTCGAATCAAAAGACAGACCTATAATTAAACACAAAATTGCTAAAAGGGCATATAGTTTATTGCTTACTTTTATATTAGGATGAAAGTAATGAATTATTGCTGGAATCATACCTCCTAAGAATGAAATAACATGGGTTAGGCTAATTGTATTATGATTTATATATACTAAAATAAATAGCATCGATACAATTATAGAGATAACATTTTTGTTCTTCAACATAAAAGCTCCAATAATTGGAAGGGTAAAATAGAATAACCATTCATAGGGTAATGACCAGACCACACCAGCCAGCATAAAATCAATATTGTAAGTTTGTCCAATAATTACTTTCCCTTTAATATTGAACATATACCACTTTAAGCATTGTGCTAAAAAAACATATAGAGTTGAGTTAAAAATAAAATGATCTATAGCTAATGCGAAAAATATACAAATAGTGACCACAAAAAAATATAAAGGGAACAGTCTGAAAATCCTTGAATACAATAAGTTTCTCCAAAAAGTCAAATTCTGATTTCCTGATTTTAAAAGTTTATTAGTGAATAAAAAACTGGTAATCATGAAGAAAAATGCTACAGAACTTTCACCAAGGTGTACAGCAAGATGATTTTTAGGTAATTCCCATGTATTAGAGCTGAGATAATTTTTCCAAATTATAGAATGGTGAATAAAAACCCCAGTTGCTAGAAGCCCTCTAAAACCATCAATACTTTCAAAACGATTGGTTGCAGTCTTAAAATTGACAATCCTGGAAATAAAAAATCCAGAAATAAATATCGATGAGTAACAAATTAATATAAAGAGGTAGCTATCTATGCTCATTAATTAAATTTTCGATAAATATAATGTATAAAAAATTCCTTTACAATGACATGCAAAGGAATTTTTTATAAAAATTAAAGTTCTTAGTATCTGTAGTATTCAGGCTTGAATGGCCCTTTTACATCAACTCCGATATACTCAGCCTGCTCAGGAGAAAGCGTTTCAAGTTCTACGCTTAATTTCTTAAGGTGTAGAGCTGCTACTTTTTCATCTAAATGCTTAGGCAGCATGTATACTTCGTTTCCGTACGCTGCAGAGTTGTTCCATAATTCGATCTGAGCCAAAGTCTGGTTAGAGAAAGAGTTAGACATTACGAAACTTGGGTGTCCAGTTGCACATCCCAGGTTTACCAGTCTTCCTTCTGCAAGGATGATTACTTCTTTACCTTCAATAGTATAGATATCAACCTGAGGCTTCACTTCAGATTTAGTCTGACCATAGTTTTGGTTTAACCAAGCCATATCGATTTCATTATCGAAGTGACCGATGTTACAAACAATCGCTTTATCTTTCATCTTAAGGAAGTGTTCTCCTCTTACGATGTTGAAGTTACCTGTTGTAGTGATGATGATATCTGCGTTATCTACCACAGTATCTAATCTTTTCACTTCATAACCGTCCATAGCAGCCTGAAGCGCACAGATTGGGTCAATTTCAGTAACAGTAACAATAGAACCAGCTCCTCTGAAAGAAGCAGCAGTACCTTTACCTACGTCTCCATATCCGCAAACTACCACTCTTTTTCCAGCCAACATTACGTCAGTAGCTCTTCTTACAGCATCTACCGCAGATTCCTTACATCCGTATTTGTTGTCGAATTTAGACTTAGTTACAGAGTCGTTTACGTTGATAGCAGGCATTACCAAAGTTCCGTTCTTCATTCTTTCGTAAAGTCTGTGAACTCCGGTAGTAGTTTCTTCAGAAAGACCTTTGATGTCTTTTGTGAATTCAGGGTATTTATCAAACACCATGTTTGTTAAATCTCCACCATCGTCAAGGATCATGTTCAGTGGTTTTCTGTCTTCCCCAAAGAATAAAGTCTGCTCAATACACCAGTCAAATTCTTCTTCATTTAAACCTTTCCAGGCATAAACCGGAATTCCTGCAGCTGCAATAGCCGCAGCAGCGTGATCCTGTGTAGAGAAAATATTACAAGATGACCAGGTAACTTCAGCTCCTAAAGCTACCAATGTCTCGATAAGCACAGCCGTTTGGATCGTCATGTGAAGACATCCTGCGATTCTTGCTCCTTTAAGCGGTTGAGATGGTCCATACTCTTCACGGATAGCCATCAAACCTGGCATTTCTGCTTCTGCAAGGGTAATTTCTTTTCTTCCCCATTCTGCAAGGGAGATATCCTTAACTTTATAAGGAACGTATTGTGTTGTTGTACTCATATGTAATGAATAAATTTAAATTCAGTTGATAACGAAAGACAAAATTACAATTTATAATTAAGATAAAAAAACAACAGATCAATTTCAGTTTCATGAGATTAAACATAACTTAATATTATTTAGTCTTAATATAAATAATTATTTTTACCCTTATAAATTATATCTTATGAATACCCATACAGAGAAAAAAACAAAACCTGTAGCTCCCAAGGTACAGGAGCTTATTGACAGATCCAAAAGTGTAATTCTGGCTACTGTAGATGCTGAAGGAAATCCTAATTCCAGCTATGCACCGTTTGTGCAGGTAGACAATACATTTTATATCCTGGTTTCATTTATGGCAAGACATACTAAAAATCTTTCGGAAGGAAGAAAAACTTCAATCATGTTTATTGAAGATGAGTCTGCTACCAAACAGATTTATGCAAGAGAACGCTTAACAATAGAAGCAGCCACTTCCCAGATTGAAAGAGACTCAGAAACATGGACTCATGTAGTGACAAAATTAAAAGAAACTCACGGAAAAGTAGTGGATGTTATTTCTGAAATGGGTGATTTTATTTTAATTGCTTTACAGCCTGCAAAAGGGTCTTATGTAAACGGATTCGGAAGCGCTTATTTTGTAGATCAGAATTTAGAGATTGTAGAACACAGGAACGATGCAAACCACCAATCTAAATAAAATATTGAATATTTCTATTGACTATTCAAACTGATATAGGCAGCTGCAATAAGAATTTGCAGCTGTTTTTTTATAAAGTCTGTGGATAAAGATATTAGCCTTTTGCAATAGTGACTATTTTCTTTGCCAGAATTAAAGTTGGATCAAGCAGAGGAATATTTTTTTCGTTTCTGACAATTTCTGTCTCTTCAGGGAAAAGGAGTGGAAGTTCTGTACATCCTAATATGATAACATCAGCTCCATTGTTAATTAACAAGTCTGCTGCTTTAAGAAGATATTCTTTAGAAATACCATTCGTAAATCCTGCTTTTACACCATATTCGCCATAAATGCTTTCCATAACATGGGCTTGATGCTCCTTATCAGGAATGAGCACATCAAAACCTGATTTTCCAAGGATATTATGATATACTTTGCTTTCAATAGTTCCGCTAGTTGCAAGTAATCCAACTTTTACAGATTGTCCGAAATTTTTATCAATATATTCAGCGGTTGTCGACAGCATATTGATAACAGGAATATGTAAATACTTCTGAATCTCCTCCACAAAAGCATGAGCTGTGTTACAGGGGATTGCAATAGCATCTGCTCCTTCAGCTTCCAAACGTTTGCAGGTGGAAAACATGGCTATACTAGGATCTGTTTCCTGGTGAATCAGATGGGCTGTTCTATCCGGAATCTGAGGATTCTGTTCAACCACCATTTTAATATGGTCCTGATCTTTTTGTGCTGGTGTGTTTTGGATAATTTTATTCATAAAGTCCACTGTAGCAGAAGGACCTACACCACCCAATATCCCAAGTTTAAATTGTTTTGCAGTAATATCATTATCATATTCCAGAGCATAATCAGCATAGATTTGATTCACATCAAGTATGTGTACGCCACGTTTCCATAATTGTTCTACAACCAAAGATAATTCTGTAATTCCGGGTAGGATAACATCGCAGCCTTTATCATAAAGTTCTGTACAGGCTTCGTAGATGTATTCCAAAGAAAGACCGTCAAGATATCCGTTTTTAATTCCCTGATCTCCATAAATAGCTTCCATCAACATCTGCTGATCTGATGGGAATACCAATTCATAATTGGGAAGATATTGATGGAGCATTTTATTTTCTTTTACATAATCTGACGTCAATACTCCG
The DNA here is from genome assembly GCF_024810195.1 of Chryseobacterium sp. BIGb0232. Taxonomy (NCBI): domain Bacteria; kingdom Pseudomonadati; phylum Bacteroidota; class Flavobacteriia; order Flavobacteriales; family Weeksellaceae; genus Chryseobacterium; species Chryseobacterium sp. BIGb0232. Next base: position 825,632 of record NZ_JANUEH010000001.1, on the reverse strand, counting down.
ATTTTTATCCCTGTTTTGTAGCGTAAACTGATATAATTGGCCAGTGCTTTGAAAATATGAACTACCGGAATAGAAATTTCTTTTTGAAGTTCTTTAATAAATGAATGACTGGCAAAGCAGGGAAGAAGTACCTTTGTTACAGATTGGGTTTCAAAATTTTTGCAGACATTATAAGTGTAAAATTTTCTGGATTTTATATCTTCTTCATGATATAAGGGCAGATTGATCTGGCTGTAAGGCTGCTGCTCAAATACAAAATGATAATGCAGCTGGTTTTTCAACACCTGCTGATGCTTTAATAACTTAAAAAATAAGTCACCCCCGGCCAATGTACCGAGACCTCCGATAACAGCAATTTTTTCCAATGCTATACTTTTATGATGGCAACAAATTTACTGCTTTTAATTGGGGGTGTACTTATTTTTGTACCAACCGTTTTCCTGTTTTTCCAGAATTTATCATTTCCTCTTTCCGCTTCTTTTCACTATTTTTACCGAATAAAAAAAGAATGCCCCTTTACCGAGATTTTTCAGATGATAGTGCCATAATCCTTGTTTGGAAGTATGATGAAAGTGAAGAACTTGACATCAATGAACTTTTGGAACCGGAGAATGCTGAAAAAGTAAAGGATTACCATCCTAAAAAACTATTGGAGGTATTGATGGTTCGTAAGCTTCTGAAAGGTTTAAAACCTAATTCCAAAATTCTATATAGAGAAAGAGAACCTTTTCTTTCTCCCTATGATGCTGAGATTTCCATTACCCATTCTTTTCCCTTTGCAGCCATAGCTATTTCTAAAAATAAAATAGGAATAGATGTGGAAAAGTTCAATCCTAAGATCTTAAGGGTCATCGATAAATTCACCTATGAAAATGAAAGAGGTTTTATTCCTGAAGATAAAGCCGATACTTTTTATACGATCATCTGGAGTGTAAAGGAAAGTATGTATAAGATTCACCATTCCAAATACTGGTCGCTGAAGAAAAATTATGAAGTAAAACCTTTTGAGTTAAAGCATCTTCATAAGATAAGCTGCCGTGTGTATGACGAGCAGTTTTCCGATGAATTCAAGGCAAGAGTGGAATTTTTTGATGATTACTGCTTTACGATTGTGGAGGAGTAGGCTGTTTCTGCCTGAATAGCTGCCGTATTGAAACCAGGTGTCCAAAAAGAACTACCGGAACAATAAAAGTAGGTAACCAGCTGAAAGGAAAATACAATATAGCAATATTAGGCTGGTCAAAGGCTATCCTCTGTAACGGTGATGGAGCTGAAAGAAAAGCAATAATGACTATATTGAGCAGCAATGCAAGCCCTATAATATGCCAGTACAAAATCAGGTTTCTGCTTATTTTCGACATTCTTATTCCATAGTAAGCAATAAATGGAGCCGAAATACCTGCCAGAATATCAAAGTTGATTCCTTTAAACGTCATAATTTCCGGGACCATTTTGTATAAGAACAGTTTATACAAGGCTATTTCAACAAAGATCCTTATTATATTAAGGTAAGTAATATGTAAAAGAGAGAGGCTGTCAATAAAGAGTTTCCCTTTTGGTGTATTAAACATAAATAATATTACCAGAATCGGAGGAAAGATACCCAGCAGTACAATTTTGGGAGGAAGAGAATTTAAATGACTATTATAGACATCATTTAAAGATAAAGCTGCCTGAATGATTAGCCAACAGAGAAGGATAAGAAAAATCTTTCCTGTTCCGGATTTTATGATCGCTGAAGCAGAATTTTTTATTGCCCAACAAAATAGCAGCAGAGTCACGAAAGTGATGATTCCAAACAGTAATGAAATGGGAATAGTAAGGTTTTCCATGGTTAATTTTTAACTAAGATATTATAATCAGTCAAAAATTAAATTGCCGTAGGACAAGAAACAAAATAAGAGATTAGGATTCCTCTACTTTTTCAGCTTTATATTTTTCTATCACCTTTCTTTGCTCCTTGGCAACATCATAGATCAGTTCCAGAATATCATGAATATTTTTAAGTTCCGTTAAATGGGATATTTTATCGGGATCCCTTCGGTCAATAATATCATTTTCCTCAATTTCGGTCTTTCTCTTCAAAAGCATATCTTCAATGGATGAATCTTCAGGTTCCAGGCGGCTTTCCATTCTAAGAGCTTCAGTGATATCATCTCCATTTAATAACGTTGAGGTTTGCTGCATTTCAGCCTCTATTTTTCGGCTCCAGCTTTCTGCATCTATTTCGGGATATTGCTCATTGCTTTTAGAGTATTGAGATAAAGAAGCAGTATAAGCGGTGACAAGATGTGAGGTCGCTACAAACTGGTGAACCACTTCCAACTTTTTCTGCTGATTTTTAGGGTCCGAAATCATTCTCTGGAAATTATCAGAAAGATTGGCTAATGAAATGATGGCATTTTTTCGCTTTACTTTATAGTCTTCAATATCGAAGTTCCCTTGCAAAAATTTAGACATTACACTCTGAAAATAGATCAGATTGTCTGCAGCAGACTTTTTCATCAGATCCAGGTTTTGTGTATGTTCCCAAACAGGTAACACAATATAGGAAACCGCAAATGCTATAATTCCGGCAATAGCTGTATCTACAACTCTGTCTTTAAAAATGATATTTACTTTTCCGGGATTTAAAAAATTAAAACTCAGAAAAACATAGATCGTCATGAAAAGGACTGCCCAAAAATACTTTCCCTTCAAGAAACTGAAGCACATAATCATGCTGATCAGCAGGATGGCAAACAAAATACTATTGATGTGTATGAAATGCAGGATGATATAGGCAATTGTGGCACCCGTAACAGTTCCGTAGAGACGGAGGAGGTTCCTTTGTTTGGTGATGGAGTAAGCTGGCTTTAGAATAGCTGTAATGGTAATTAATATCCAATACGTATGCCCCAAGCCAAGAAAATCAAACATAGAGAAAAGATATCCCACCAGCAAGGCTGTTGTAATTCTTATTGCATGGCGGAATTGGGAAGATGATAATGAAATATTATTCCTTAAAACCTTAAAGTTCAGTTTGGGCTCATTAGGCATAAATTTCTTTAAGTCTAATCCCGTGGATAAACTTTTTGCCAGTTTTACATCCTGTGAAAATACTTTGTAAATCTCATTGATCTCCTTGGTGATTTCATTGATGCGCATCAGGATCTGTCGCAGAACCATGAAGTTTTCCAGACTGTCAGGTGATAGCTGCCTATTTCTAAGTTCGAAGTAATTATAGTTGAGATTCTTTAATTCTAATTCAAGATTCAACATAGGCTTTGCCCTTGTTCCGCTTTGGAGGGCAATTCCGATATTGGTGATCTCTTCAGCAAGCAGATTAAGATAATCATGGATATTAACCAGGATCATGCTGTCTTCAAAGCTCTGCTGTAGCTTCTGATAATCGCTTTCAGAAGTCATCAGCTTTTCATGAAGGTCCATAGAATTCAGGAACATCAGCATCAATAAGCGGCTGGTCGTCGTAGATTCATTGACGATGGTTCTTGTTTTAAAAACAGTTTCTCTGGTATCTTCCTGTAGGTTTTTTATTTCAATCTGTTTGGCAATAACCTGGGTAGTAAGCTTATCAAAATCCGGATTCTTCTGATAATAATTGGCTTTGATCTTTAAAAAATCAGCCAATTGAAGATAATTTTCTCCAATCATCTGGCTAGCCAATTTATAAGGACGGATAGTTGTTACCACAAGGAATATCAGTAAAAACCAAATACATCCACAGGCAAAAATGAGGAGACTTTTAAAGATATCCGCTCCTGTAAGATGCCCGTCAATAAAGATGGCAAGTACCACGAGTGATAATGAACCCACTGCTGCCAGTCGCTGGCCATAGACCCCGATGAGGGAGAAGAACATCCCGAAGACGATAATCTCCAATAATACCAATATCTTAAAATTCATCACCAGACTAGCAATGAGTGCCACAAAGACAAAACAGCAAATGGCAAATGCCAGCGCATTTCTTCTTCTTATAAAAGGGCCGGGTTGATCGGTAAGGGCAACAAAGCTGGTCCCGAGTGGGAAAAGAAAGTATTCTTTTAAAATTCCAAAGTGAGCGAGAACCAAACAAGGGAGAACAGTAGCTAATGTAATTCTGATTGCAGAATACAGATACTGACTGGTCACAAATTTTTTTAGTTCCGCCGAATAGTTCATACTACAAAAATAGCTATTGAATTTAAAAAAATAGCCATAAAAGGAAGACTTTTGTGAACTTAAATGTTATATTTTTTTAATAAAGCCGGAGAAAGTGTGGGGAGTGGGGATAGGTGTATTGTTAATGGTCAGTTTTTGTTTTACCAAGTGAATAGGTAGGTATAGAAATTGACTGGTGCGGTGGGATTAATTAAATAAAAAAGCCTCATGCAAATGGATGAGGCTTTTGTATAACTGCTGAAATGTGTTAACGTTCGTTGTTGGATGTTTCTTCACCAATGTTCCAGGTAAGACCGAAACGGAGTGTGTTATCCAATGCCGTGTTTATTTTAGACATATTGATCAGATAAGAAAGATCAAGCCCGAAAGAACGGTACTTTAATCCGATACCTGCTGTAGCAAACTGTCTTGCTCCCTGCTCTTCACTTTCATGGAAGTAACCTCCTCTTACAGAAAAAGCATTGTCATAAGAATATTCTAAAGCACCACTGTACATGATACTGTTTTTATTTTTAAATGATTTTCCGATACCGGCAATTGGACCTACATTCGGAATTTCGTATCTAGGCTCTCTGTAAGCATTTAATCCAACGTATTCAGATCCGGGTACCAAAAGTTTTGAACCTTCCACGGAGATTCCGATTCTGTTCATATCATCCATATACATATCATATCCAACCCCTAATCTTGCCATAGTTGGAAGATAAGATCTTGATTCTTCATTTCCGGTATAGTCAAGTTTCGGACCAAGGTTCTGGATGGCTAAACCTGCATTTAATTTACCGTCATATCCTCCAAAACTTGAGAATCTTTCGGAAGTATAGTATGCTGAAATATCTACAGCAAAAGAGTTTGCTGCTTTAAGGGTATTATCTGTATTGAATCCTCCGGCTAAGTCTGAACGGATAAATCTACCTGTAACAGCCATGGAGTAGGAGTCAGAAAGTTTAAGACCATAGGCAACATCAATGGAGAATTCATTAGGTTTTGATACCCCATTGGAAGTAACATCATTACCTACCAGCTGAGTAAGGTCTACTTCCCCCATGTTGAAGTAATAGATACTCGCGGAAATAGTAGATCTTTCATCCTGTCCAAGAAATTTATGGAAAGATCCATATAATAAGAATACATCATTGGTAAGTTTTCCCATATAGGGTGTATAGGTAAGACCTATGGAAGAACTTGTTCTGCTGAAAGGATATTTAGCTGCATTCCAAAATTGTGAAAATGCATCAGGAGAGGTTGCTACCCCTTGATCTCCCATACCTCCCGATCTTGCATCTGGCGCAATTCTCAGGAAAGGAGCTCCGGTAAGTACAGGGTTTATTTGTGAATAACCCAGAAAACCAGCACTTAACCCAAGTCCTAAAAGCAGTTTAGTAGTTAAATTCATATATTGTCTTTTATATATTATCAGTTTTTTATTAATTTTATTGTCTATGTTTTATATAATTATTTCAAAAGTACCATTTTTTCTACAGCTGTGGCACTTCCTTTGCACTTTTCTTGGTTTTGACTTTTTGCAAATATCTTAAAAATATATGTACCTTTTGCAACAGTTGCCCCAAAATCATCTCTTCCATCCCATTCTATAGCCTGACGGGGAGTTCTGAATCCCTGTAGGAACGGTTCTGCAACCACTGCCTGAGATAAGGTTCTTACTAATCTTCCGGTTATGGTATAAATCTGCACATTTACATTCAGTATATCATCGCAATTATGTTCAAACTGAACATATGTCTTATTGGTGAATGGATTCGGCCAGTTCAACGGACGGTTGATTATCAGATGCTGGTCAGCTTCATCCTTAACCTCAAAATTTAACGTAGCAGTTGTCGAATTATTGTTTATATCCCAAACTTTAAATGTTAATTGATGTTGTCCGACCGGAAGATTCCTGAAAGGATAGCTTACATTTCCTTTTTGATACTCAGCAAGACTCGGGTTTAAACATCCGTTCCCTTCCCCGGGAGAATAAAAATCATTCAGAATAACAGTATTGATCACCTGACCGTCTAAATATACAGTAATGTCATGACCTATCCCTGATCCTGCAGAATTAATTCCTGTATCATCTGTAAGACATGCCAGAAGCATTGGGTTCTGGTTAGTAATTCCACCATCAGCAAAGTTGGTATTGTTCATATACAGCTTTACTTTTGGCGGCTGGTTATCATTAATTCCGTTGGGATTGATGTCTCCAATCTGTACAGCCTGATTATTGAATACATCGGTTGCTTTATTGTCTGCATAGCCCATTATTCTTCCTTCTCCAACAGCATAATTGATGTCTTTCGGAACATAAAATTCTGCAGTGAACACACCGTTTACTGCAATTCCTGATGCTTTTACAATAGCACTTCCTTCTTCTGTATAATTAAGTATAGGGTGAGACCAGTTATTATTGTTCAGCGTTTTCTTATTCAGTCTTTTATCAAAAATATTAATAGAAACCCTTCCGTTGAAAGTATTGTTCAAAGTTCCGTTAGGATTATTGATGTGTCCTTTTATTTTAACAAAATCAAGTCCACGGATCAATCCCGGGACAGGTGTTTCAATATTGTCAATGGTAAGTAATCTTTGAGGTCTGCTAAGTTTCATCGCCGGATCACCCAGTAAATTTACTCTTAAATGGTTCTCATTAACTCCTTTTTCCTTTTTTGCATTTAAATGGGCATACCCTAACGTATTGAAGTCATCATTGGCCAATTTGAAAATATTTCTGGTAAAAATATCGGTGAAAGTACGTCCATAACCAATATCTATGGCACGGCTCGAAGTGACCATTGTAGCAGGACCTCCCTGCTTAAGCTTCATGAACTGCTCTCCTGCAGAATTGGTAGAAGGTTCGTCCCACAATGTAAACTCACAGGTTATGGTAGATACCAACGGGAATCTGCTGTATACACTGGTGAAGTTATTGGAATTTTGCACCTCTGTAGTGGTTAATATCCTTTCCTGGGCCCAACCGTTGACTCCTCCATGTCCAAAATAGAATAAATATAAGCTGTTTCCTATACTGTTGGAGATGGCCTGGTTTACCTGTGGATATCTTGGTCCTGCTGCAGTACTTTGCATGGTAAAAGCATCCAGGTACAGTTTTCTTACATTATATTCTTTCAGAGCCGGTACACCCGGCTGTTCAAATATATCGACCAGTGCTTTATTCATAACATCATGGAAAGGGCTGCCACCTTCTTCATTATCATCTACCACAAAATCCAGTTTCATTCTCCAGTCTCCAAAAGGACTTGATTGTCCCGGAAGGGCATTGTAATATGCCAGAGTTTTATCAATCATATTAGCTGCCTCCGTATTATTGGTAGCAGGAATTCTTCCTACAGGCAGGTTCGGCAGATTGTATCCTATATTAGTGGCAGTTTGCGGCTGAGTCATTACAATATAGTCATCCGTAACGTAGGACTGTACATAATCTGAGGAATGCTCGCTTTGATACGCTGAAACAATATTGTTATTACCGGATATTCTGTTCTTGTAGTCATAAGAAGCATCTCCCAAAATGAATACATACTGAAGTCTGCCTTGCGGGGTATTTAATTTGGTAACGAAATCCCTTACTGCGGTAATATCCTTACTTCCGTTTCCAAATTCTTCATAGACCTTATTTACATCTACAATTTCTACTTTGTAATTGTTTTTTGTCTGATGATAGTTGGCCAGTCTTTGTGCCTGTCCCATCAGTTCAGGTACAGTAAGGATCAAATAATCTATATTAGAGATCGCAGAGAGGTTCTGATTGGCAATTCTTCCTACAAACTGAGGCGTAAAAGCAGCATCAGCACGGAACGCTACAAATTCATTATTGAAATCTGTACTGGAAGCTTTATATGCAAAATTGAAAAACCCTGTTCCTGTCTTATTGACTCTTCTGTTGGCATTGGTGATATCAGTAACATCCCATACCTGTTCTATAGAAGACGCATTAGAAATACTGAAACCATAATCCGTATTACTTCCGCTTATTATAGAATAATCCCTGAAGTTCATCTGAGAACCGTTGAATGCAAGATTCTCTTTATACTGTACCTCCAGGTAATCAAAGTAGAATGTTCCGTTAGGGTTTTTAGAAATATCCGGATTGTATTTCAATGTGATCTGATTTCCGCTTTGGTTGGTAATAAAACCATTATATCTCATCGGATAATAATTGTACTGATAGGTTGGGTCATCAGTAGGAACGGAATTATGGTACAGGTTCAGATCATTGATTTTAATATCAATGGAATTCAGCTGTGATCTGTATCCTATTACCTGTGATCTGTATTTTATGATATCATTAGGCTGTATAGGCGAATTGGTGGTCAGAGTAATAACCTTTTCAGTACTGAAAGGAGTATCTTCTACCCATATTCTACCTACTTTCAATAAATTTTTCTGATCATTATTGATCACCTGGTAGCTATCGTAACGGGTAATCATCTGAGCAGGTAAATCCCCATCTATAGTTGCGACTCTTTTCCCTGCACCTTTATCAAAGTTGATATAATAATAGGCAGAGTCATCATATATATTTTTGAGATTGTTACTTGTATCGGATCTTGTTTCTCTTCTCTTAAAGCCTTTTCCATTATTGGTATCATAAAGATTGTAACCGTTCGGACCCTGTGCATAGAATAAAGCATAATCATTATCATTCCATATTCCGTCATCTTCACCCGCTACCTGAATAGCGTTTTCCTGTAAAGAATTATATCGCGGGTCCTGATTGAATTCAGGCAGCATGACTCCTCCGTTTCCGTAAACTCTGAGATTTTTTGGATTTACAGAAGCAGGATTAATTCCGTTATCTCTTAAAAACTGTGCCGTGATTTTGAAGATTCCGGATTTATCCACCTTTATTTTGTAAAAGTTTCCGCTGGCAAGAGGATTGACTGTAGTTCCTATTTTACTGGTTCCTCCAAAAGTATTGATAGGAGTAGATGCTTCTGAAACATTAAACGAAGACAATCTCTGAACCTGCCCATTTATATTTTTAAACAAGCCTACACTGATACCTGCATATCTTTCTCCATCTAATGTATAATAGGTTACTTCAGCAATGTCATGATCAGGAAGTACTCCTTTTTTGAGTTCATATAAATCCTGGTTGGAAACTCCATCCCAGACAAGATCCGAAATTTTCAGCTCCTTTTCTCCGATTTTTTGCTTGGTTACTATAAAAACATTATTTTGGCTGAAAGAAAAACCTTCATTTTTAAAGTTGGGAAGATTTAATTTTGTCTCACCAAAATCCTGAATTTTAGAACCATTCCATTCTATGGTGTTTCTTTGGGCGTAAAGTGTTGATGCAAAAGCGATTAAAGATAAAAGCGTGATTTTTCGTTTCATGTTTATTATTGAAATTGCTAAATTACAAAATAAATGAAAATTTTAGAATTAAATTGCAATACAATAAAATTAATTTGTTATCGTTGTTCAAAAAAATCAAATCTTTATTTGATTTATTGAATAATTTATTTTTTCTTTGTACTCTTGAAAATATTTATATCGACTATGAAAAAACTAAAGTTGTTTTCATTAATAGCATTAAGTTCTACACTTGCATTAACCAGCTGTGGCGGATCAGGAACCAGCAAAGGTGGCGGTACCAAAAAATTTGTCAGTAAAACGGGTTGGAAGCCAAACGAAAAACAGGGTTGGTTTTTTGCAGGAAAGCAACAGAAGCAGAAGGGTTGGCCGGGAATGGTATATGTAGAAGGAGGAACTTTTACAATGGGATTAGTGAAAGATGATGTTATGCACGATTGGAATAACACGCCGCGCAGAATGCAGGTAAGTTCATTCTTTATCGGAGAAACAGAAATTACTAACTACGAATACCGCGAATACCTTACATGGTTGAAGTATGTATTCCCACCAAGTGACCCTAGCTTTAAGGAGATCTATAACGGTGCTTTACCGGATACCTTATTATGGGACAACAAATTATCTAGAAACGATTATAATGAAACCTATCTACGTTCTCCGGAATTCGATTATTATCCGGTAGTAGGAGTTTCTTGGACACAGGCAAACAGATACTGTGAATGGCTGACAGACAGAGCAAACGAAAAAGCTTTGATGCAGGCAGGTATTATTGCTAAGGATATGTATATCAACGAATCCAATAACCAGGGAGGAACAGCATTTAACATGGATAAATTCAAAGCGAATGATCCGGAAATGCAAGGATATATCAACGAAAAAAGAATGCAGCAAAAATCTGGTATGAAAACTACCAACCAAAGATTATTGTCGGCAAACAGAGCTCCTAATGGTGCAATGGTTCAAAAATTCAGACTTCCTACAGAAGTTGAATGGGAATATGCAGCTTTAGGAATGGCAAAAAACAGAGAATATAACCAATACCTTGGTAAAAAACCAGAAATCGAAAGATTAAGAGGTACCAAAGGAAGAGAAAGAGGTATGTTCCTTGAAAACTTTAAAATGGGTAAAGGAGATTACTCTGGTATCGCTGGATGGAAAAACGATGGGTCTGCACAGACTTCAGACGTAAGACAATATCCGTCTAACGACCTTGGGATCTATGGAATGTATGGTAACGTTGCAGAATGGACTGCCGATGTTTACAGACCGATCATTGATGAAGATTACAACGATTTCAATTACTACAGAGGAAATATGCCTCAGGCTATCGTAAAAAATGGAGACGGAACTTACAAAATGGTTGATGAAGGTACCATTAAGTATGATACTTTAGCGGATGGTAGATTAGTCTACAAAGGTCTTCCGGGACAATTCGAAAGAGAAACGATTGCTGACTACAGAAACTATAGAGATGGTGACAGACAATCTTCTTTAGAGTATTACAGAGCTTCAGATTCTGCTTCAGGATTTAATATGTACAATGCTCCTAAAAAAAGCTTTGTTGTAGATGCTAGCGGTAGAGTTAAGATGCAGAAAGATACCAAAGACAGAACGTCCGGAATTTCTAACGATGTTAGAGTTGTAAAAGGAGGTTCTTGGCAAGATACTGCGTACTGGCTGGACCCGGGACAAAGAAGATATAAAAATCAGGGCAGGGCTTATGGTTGGATTGGTTTCCGTGTTGCACAGGATGCCAGAACTAATGATAAGAACAGAACTAGAAGATAATATTTATCAAAAAATACTTTTAAAAAACCTTCCGGATTTTCGGAAGGTTTTTTATTTTTGAACCATGAAATCGCTTGACTGAAAAATTCTGAAATACTAATGCAGATTTAGCGATTTCTATTTGAAAATATATATAGTTCCACATGAATATAGAACAGTTTTATCCTTTGCTTTTACAAGCCGGTAAAGTAACGATTGATAGCCGAAAAATAGACAGAAATGACATTTTTTTCGCATTTTCCGGTGATAATTTTAATGCAGCAATCCTGGCGGAAAAAGCCATTGATAACGGAGCCTTGGCTGCCATTGTTGAACAGTCTGAGTTTGAAAATAAGGATAGAAATATCTTCTATGTTCCGTCTACACTCGAATTTCTGCAGCAATTGGCCATCTACCACAGAAGTAAACTGAATATTCCCTTTATAGGCCTTACAGGCAGTAATGGGAAAACAACCACTAAAGAGCTGATCCATGCCGTGTTGTCTGAAAAGTTTAATGTTCAGTATACGTATGGAAACCTCAATAATCATATCGGAGTTCCACTGACGATTCTTTCCATTAAGCCGGAGCATGAAATGGCTGTGATTGAAATGGGGGCTAATCATCAGAAGGAAATAGAATTCCTTTGTACCATTTCACAGCCGGATTTCGGATATATTACCAATTTTGGAAAAGCACACCTGGAAGGTTTCGGCGGTTTTGAAGGCGTCATTAAAGGGAAGTCTGAGCTTTATGATTATCTTAAAGAAAATCATCAGACAATTATCATTAACGAAAATGACCCTGTTCAGGTTGAAAAAACAGAAAACTATTTACCTAAGATCACTTTTGGAAAAGCAGAATCAGATTACGATTTTAAACCGTGTACAGAAGATCATTTTGTAGGACTGATTTATCAGGGAGAAAAAACTGTATCTAAACTGACCGGAGAGTATAACTTTACCAACCTTTGCGCTGCAGCAAGTCTTGGCCTTCATTTTGGAATCAGCTTTGAAAAAATAAAGCATGCAGTAGAACAGTATACCCCAACCAATATGCGTTCGCAGGTGGTGAAAAAAGAGAACAGAACATTAGTGTTGGATACTTACAATGCCAACCCAAGTTCAATGACTGCATCATTAAATAACTTTATCACGTTTGAGGGCCGTAAGACCATTATCATCGGTGATATGCTGGAATTGGGTACAGAGAGTGAAAAAGAGCATCAGAATATCTTGGAATTGGCCAGAACTCTTGGTTTTGATACCATCATTACAGTAGGGAAACACTTTAAAGGAGTGAATTCATCAGACCTGGCTTTTGAAAATACCGCTGAACTGACGGCATATTTACAGCAAAATAAAATTCAGTCAGAAAATATACTGTTGAAAGGATCAAGAGGAATAGCACTGGAAAAGGTAATTGATTTTATTTAGCCTTTAAAGCCCAGAATTCCTTTACAATAAGTTTAATATTTTTGAATGTGCTTGGGAAAACTTCATCTTCAATCTGAGGAGTGTTTTTCCAGGCAACTTCAGTAATTCCTTCTTCGATCTGTGGCTTTGAAGTATCTTCACCATTGAAGTTCATTTCAAACCAATGGGTACATTTCAGGATTTTCTCACCGTTTCTTTCAATATAGATGTGATAAGTAGTATTGATAAACTGTACAAGTTCCACATCCTTTAAACCGGTTTCTTCTTCAATTTCCCTTACTGCAGATTCTTCCCTGGATTCTCCCTTTTCCATCTTTCCTTTTGGAAGATCCCATTTGCCTAGCCTTCTGATGAAAAGCATTTCACCTTCAGGCTTGATCACCAGTCCTCCGGCCGCTTCTATAATTCTGAACAGTTTTTGGAACTCCTGCCAGATCTCATCAATATTCTCACCATAAACATTAAGTTCGTTTACAGAAGTGTTTTCTAAAAGATCCAATGCGATCTCTAAAGTAGTGAAACTTTCATACCCAAGTTTTTTTTCAAGTTCTTCGGGATGCTTAGATATCAATAATTTTTTTTCGTTCACAAAAACTTTATACATCTCAGATAGTTATAGTTAGTATTGATCCTTAGGGAGTAATGGTTTTAATATACGATAAAACAGATGGTTTTTACCGTGCTTTATACCACAATTTATACGCAAATATATCAAAATATAGCAACAAAATATACCTGTTTAAGTGCTTTATTTTTCTTAATGAGAACAATTGTTTGGTTTTTTATTATAATATTCTTTCTTGAATTGTATTATTTTGAAGAAGCTTTTTTAATAGATTTAAAATTTGAACAATTATGGAAAAATCACTCAGGCAAAGGTATTTTTCCTGGTGACAGTTCAAAATATGAAAATCAATTCGCAATTATGATGAGTATAGCATTTCAATAGGGTAAATGAGTAGTTTTTAGCTACAATATGCTCCTTTCGTAACTAATTTCTTTTAGGGAGATACTTCGGTCTTTAAAAGTATGCTTTGGATAACGTCTTTGTCTATTTTTTTTATAATTTTGTTGTTATCATAAATGTAAAGAAGCTTATCTTTATAAGAATTTAAATACAGAATAAAAAAATGAATTTAGAAGGACGAAAAATTATTGTCAATAAATCATCTAAGGAGTTAAGTGAATTACTGAAAACTCCTGAAAATTACAAAGATTTCATGCCGGATGGTCTTCAGAAATTTGAAACAAGAGATAATGGTTTTAAATTCGGATTACAAGGAATGCCGGAAATCGCATTAAAGATAGATGAGGTAACTGATCAGAAAGCTATATTGAAATCTGCAAGTTCAAGCCTGGATTTCTCTTTAACAGCTACTTTAAATCCTATCAATGAAAACCAGACAGAAGTTCAGATGTTGTTTGAAGGGAAGTTCAATCCGTTCATCAAAATGATGGTAGAAAAGCCATTACAGAACTTTATCAATACATTGACAGATAAGATAGAAGCTTATAAATAATAAACAAAACCTTCATTTCTGAAGGTTTTTTTATGACTAGAGGTTCTTTTCTCTTTTGTTGATTTATTTTGATACAGTTGTTTCTTTATTTCTGAAATTAGCTTGTAATGAATCATTTGTTGGGCAGACAACCCACAGAATTGTTTGCAGATTTTATTAAGAAATCCAGAGCTGGTACTAAGTATTTTTGAATAAGCTTCAACACTTCGGCCGTTCACAAATTTCTTTTCCAATAAAGATCTGAACCGATAAAAACCTGATTGTATAGGTATCTCTCTGCACATTGTAAATACTTACATACTATCTGTTGAGAACCACAAGTAATTGTTATAGATGTGATCTGATCAAATGATTGCTGTCATTTTGAAGCTGTTTAAACGATTATTCCAGAGCAGTGATCAGCAATACTTCCTGTAGCAGAAGAAAGAACATTAATTTCATTGTTCATTTTTAAAACTCCCATAAAGGCAAAGATCAGAGCTTCCTTATATTCGATGATTTCCTTTTCAGGGATAATGATCTCAGCTTCTGTTTTAGCTTTTATTTTCTCGATTAAAAATGTGTTATATGCACCTCCTCCGCTTACCAATATATTTTGAATATTATATTTATTGATGACCGCAGAGATTTGTTGTGCAATATGTTCTGTAAATGTAGCCAGGGCATCCAGGGGAGGTATGCCGTTGAGCTTTGGAAATATATGTTGGTTGCACCATTCTATGCCCAGCGATTTAGGATGAGGACGCTGATAGAAATCTAAAGAATTAAGTTGGTTCAGTAAAGCCTCATCAATCTCTCCTTTTTTTGCCAGATCACCATTTTCGTCAAAGTTTTCATTCAGTTGTTGAGCCAAATGATTCAGGACGATATTGACCGGGGATATATCAAAAGCAATTCTTTTCTCCTCTGATTTTAGAGAAATATTTGAAAAACCACCCAAATTAAGACAGGCATCATATTGTGAAAAAAGAAGTTCATCACCTATAGGAACCAAAGGCGCTCCGTTTCCTTGCATCAGGACATCCTGGCTCCTGAAATCATAGACTACCGGCACACTGGTTTCCATTTTAACGGCTCTGCCGTCTCCAATCTGAAGTGTAAATTTTCTCTGAGGCTGATGAAAAACTGTATGGCCATGAGACGCAATCAGATCAATGTTTTCAAGCTGATGTTTTTCAATAAATGTCTTTGCTTTTTGGCCTAAATAAAAACCATAGTCAGAATGCAGTTCCAAAAGGTCTGCTGCCGGAAGATGGATAGAATTTCTGAGTTTTTTTTCCCAATCGGCAGGATAGGGAAGGGTTTCTGCTTCCAGGATCTGGAAATGCCATTTGTCCTTCTTTTCAAATTCAGCAAGACAGATATCCAATCCGTCTAAACTAGTTCCGGACATAAGTCCAATGGCAAGAGTTTTCATGGGGAAGACGCTATTTTTTATTTTCGGAAAGTCTTTTTGAGCTAAAGTCTCCGGAATTGTTATAAAAAGTATATTCAGAAAAGTCGTCCTTGGCAGTCATCCCATTAGCACCCACAAGGGTTGAGCCATCTTCCATAGTTACATACACAGTATCTTTGGTATAGATGCGTTTTTTTCTCTGATCCCAATAAACGCTCTGCATGGCAAATTTTTGACCTTCATTGGTGGTGATTCTTACATTGCCTTTAGCTTCGTAAAATTGTTTATAATCAAAAAACTTGGCATATTTGGCTTTGATGGTTCCCGGGAGCTTTGGTTTTTTCTTATCGAAAAATTCAATATCAATTCCTTTTCTGGCCACAGTATAAGGACTGTCGATCAGCTCATATTTTTCAATGATAGCAGCTTTGGCTTTCAGAATTACAAACCCTGAATCACGCTGTATGATATTGGCATTATTAATGATCTGTGAGGGAAAGTTCTTGCTGTTGTTACCATTTTTTTTGGTAAGATCCTCCTCACAGGATGTCAATATAAAAAATATAGCACAACTAAAAAGGCATGCTATATTTTTATATACTATTTTTTTTGAAAAATTCATTCTAGTTATAAAGAGACTTTCTGAACCATTTATCAGCAAAATTAAAGCCGATTTTCAGGTTGATAAAGTTCTGGTTGATAAGGTTGTTCTTAAGAGTACCTCTTTTCCCCAGTTCTACTCCAATTTCAAGACCACTCATTCTTGTGATACTGCTGTTTTTGAATGGAAGCATTACACCGGCAGAAATACCGAACTTGTTAATACTGTTACCTTCCAGTTTTAGGTTTCCTCTTTCATAGAAAGCTCCATATCTGTAGACTACTCTTGAGAAGTAATTTCTGAAGTTATTGTAATTGGGTAGATACCATCCTCCGGCAGAAATTCTGTAAGTATCCTGCAGGCTGTAAGAGGTTCCGAAATAAGAAATATCTTCTCCTTTTTTATAATCAATCTGCCCGGAAAGGAACCAATGGTTATCGCTTCCATATCCAACCCCTACGGATGCCTGTAATGGAATAAGGTTTTTAGATTTGGCTTCCTTATGATCAATAAAAATTTCATCTCCTTTAGTACCTGCTGCATCAATGTATCTGTAAGTACTGTTGTTATATTCAGTTACCATGTTGCTGGTATTCCCGAATGTAGCCGTTGCTCCGATGGTTAATTTTTTATCGGTACGGGTATTTAGCTTCTGGTAGCTGGTACCTAAAGTAAAGTTGAAATTCCTGATTCTGTTTTTCGTTTCATACCCATTGATATATTCCGAATTGTTGGCGCTAAGCTCAGTAAGATCATAAAGGTCTCCGAAATATAAATTGGCTCTTGCTCCCACAGAGAATTCCTGGTTGACTTTATAAGATACGGCCACTGCGGCAGTGCTTACACTTCCACTCCCTTTAAATTGGTTTCGGTAAGTAATACTATTGGTAATGTCCCCTTCTGTTTTGGTTACTACCTCGTCATTCAGAATATCATAGCTTTTTGAGCTGTATGGCTGATAGGAAAGTCCCATTTTAACTTTTGAGGAAATAGGGAATGCCAATGATATATTAGAAAGATACGTAGAATGCTTTGTAGATTTCATATCGTTAAAATTCGATTTGAAATAGTTATTTTCGTTGGTAGCTTCCAGTCTGATACTTGTAAGTTCGAAATTCGCGTTGTTTGCAGGGTTTGCAAAGTTGAAACTACTCGTAAAATCACTTATAAAAGCGGTTGAGATACCTCCCATGGAAGCAGTTTCGATCGTATTATCATATTTTACATCTCCAATTCCGTATTTTGCATAGGGCGAGTTACTTAGACTCTGTGCATTTAGAAAATATCCAACTGATATGAATGATACTACAAAGATTTTTTTCATTCTTTATTTTTAAAACAATGCGCAAATATCTTAAATATTAATGAATTGTAAAAATTATATGTGGTTAAAGTTTGTTAAGGGCTGGTATCATGGGGAATTTTTAATCTTTACAGATTATTAATATCAATTGTGAAAGGCAAGTTTGCTTCATTTGTCAACTTGTATGTTGTTGATTAATAATTCACTATTGAAACTGACATGAATGATGAATAAAGAATCAGTTTTGCATGTAAATTTCTTTTCCCATATATTCATTATTGTCTTCGGGAAACAAAAATTGACCATTCACAGTACTTAAAAAAATAGATAATAATGAATCTGCTTCACTCATAAATTTCTTTACCCCAAATTTATTCCCGATTTCTTATCTTTGAAACATGAATTGGGAGAATATCGCCGGACAGGAAAATCTGAAAAAACTTCTTAGAGAAAGCATTACCGAAAATAGAGTAAGCCATGCCCAGCTTTTCGTAGGAAAGGAAGGATATGGAACTTTACCTATGGTATTGGCTTATGCAAAGGAGATTTTAAGTCAGGAGAACGAGCATGCAGCTTCAAAAGTAGAACATCTTAATCACCTTGATCTGCACTTCAGTTTTCCTGTTTTTACAGATAATAAAAACTCTTTAAGTAAAAATAAATTTGAAGAATTCAGGGAAATGATTCTGGCTTCTCCGTATGCAAGCTATGATGACTGGACTGCTTTTTTGGAATCAGAAAATAAACAGCTTTTCATTTCCGCAGATGAAATTGATGACCAAAATCAGAAATTTGCTTTAAAAAGCTTTGAAGGGGGAACTAAAATCCTGATTGTCTGGAGAGCTGATAAAATGAACATAGCAGCATCCAACAAGTTTCTGAAGTTTCTTGAAGAACCGCCGGCAAAAACCATAATTCTTCTTACTGCAGAGAGTACGAATGATATTCTTCCTACCATACTTTCCCGTACTCAGGTCGTAGAAGTTCCAAGAATTCATGATGAAGATCTTGGAATCTATTTAAAAAAGAAATTCTCTGTTTCTGAAGAAAAATCAAGAGAAATTATTCATGAAGCGCAGGGAAACCTTAATGATGCTATAAAACTTCTTAATTCAGGCGACAAAAGTAATGAATTTGAAAAGCTCTTTGTACAATGGGTTCGTGATGCCTTTATGGTGAAGAAAAAACCGGAGTACCTCAGAAGTATTATTATCTGGGCAAGGGAAATAGCAGGCTGGAACAGGGAAAAGCAGAAGAATTTTTTAAATTACTGTTCTGAAATTTTCAGATTGGCGCTTCTTCAGAATTATCAGTCGGAGAATCTGGTCTATAAAAAGATTGATGCTAATGGATTTAACTGGGCAGGTTTTTCAAAATTTATCAGTGGTGCCAATATTGAAAACATTCTGGAGGAGATCAATACTGCAGATCTGCATCTTACAAGGAACGGAAATCCTAAAATTGTTTGGACCGATCTTGGGATAAAATTATCGAGATATATTCATAAAAGTACATAAAATAAAACTCCGGAAATTTTCCGGAGTTTGTTTTTTAAGCAGTAGTGCAATTTAAGCTGCTTTCTTTTCTTTTGACCCCTTTTTTGAAGCGTTATCAGCTGTTTTTGCTTTTGCATCACAACCTTTATGGTGAGCATCCGAACATGCTTTTTTATCCTTTACAGAACATTCTTTTTTATCTTTTCCGGCACAGCAGCCTCCTTCTTTAGGTTTTTCCTGAGCATAGCTGAATGCAAATAAACCGATAGCAAGAATTGAGATTATTTTTTTCATGATTTTAAAATTTTTTAAGTGGCTAAATGTAATACTTTTTTGTTTACTCTATAAATTTTTTAATGAAGCTTGGAATTCCTGAAGTTCTTTCTCCATGAAATCCGGATCGTTGAGCTGCTTTCGCATTGATTTAATATTACCAATGGTACTTTCAAGAGCTGTTCTGAACCAGGGGAATTCCTGGCTTAAAGAAGTAAGCTTTGCCAGAGCTCTCAAAGACTGATCTGTTTGAGCTAATTGTACCGCATGTTCATATCTGAAGACAGGGCAATAATAATATTCTTCTGCGACATAGTCCCATGTCTCATTATCTGCCTCAGTGTTTATAAGATACAGCATTGCGAAAATAGAAGAGTCTGTATAGCCTTCTGAGAATTTGAAACATTCGAAGACAGATTCCGTATCACTCTGTTGTATTTTTTTATCCAGCACTTCATGAAACAACGCATGAGAACTTTCTTTTTCAGAGTGGTTTCCTATGATATGAAGTACTGTGGCATATTCTACTTTTACAGCATCATCTTCCGGATAGTTTTGATAAGCTGTTTCAATATATTCTTTTGCTGCATGATTATTCAGTAATACACGATGAAGTTTTGAAAGCGAAACAAGCTCTTCGCCTGTCAACTGTCTTTTATCTGACATACTTTCTTCAAAATACTGAAGTGCCTTTTTTGAATAACGATCTTTTACAAACCTTTCAATCACTTGCCACTGCTCAAGTTTTTCAAATTGAGACTGATCCCAGAATTGGTAAAATAATGATATACGGTCCCATTTTGACTGAATACCTGCCCATTCCTTGAAAAGAGTTCCATAGGCTTGATGGGGAGAAATGCTATTACCTCTGTCATCATCGAGAGGAAAACTGACATCAAGATTTGGATTACAATGATATCTTCTGAAAGCTTCTATGATTTCAAGATCGAAACGATTTCCTTCTTCATTTAGCGGAAAAGCGGTTTCTCCTAATTCTACTGGTGTTTCTTCAATAGATTTGGTATTCGTCTCTTCGGTAAATGGAATAGTTATTTCTTCTAATGGAACAGATATCTCTTCGGTGAGTGGAGTGGTGATCACCTCATGCGTAAAGTCATTCTTAAAAGTTCCTTCATCTGTCTGTTGTTTTTTCTCTCTCTTAAATATCTTAAAAAGGAAATCGAATAAGCCCATAGAGTTTGTTTTTTGTAAATATAAATTAAATCTATATTAAAAAATCAATCAATCGTTTGATTTATTTCAAAACTTGTGTAAATTTGCACCCTGAAAAATGAACACTAACATGGTTTCAAAAGAAGAAAATATATTATTCGCAGCAGAAAAGCTCTTTGCAGAGAAGGGTTTTGAAGGAACTTCAACCCGGGAAATTGCAAAAGCGGCTAATGTAAATATCTCTATGATTTCGTATTATTTTGGTTCTAAGGAAAAGCTTTATGAGAAACTGGTGGAGTATAGAATGAAGGAAGGACAGTTTTTTTCAAATGAAATCCTGGAACGGACTGATATCAATGAGTGGGAGAAAATTGTAAAAATAATAGATCAGTTCTCTAACAGAATCAAAAATCACAAATGTTTTTACAGGATTATGCAGAGAGAACAGTTACACGCCGAAAACCCTCAGATTTTAGAATTTTTAAAGGAAACAAAAATAGGATTCATTTCCATGTATTCTCAATTGTTGGAGCGGGGTTTGAAAAAAGGAATTTTCACAAAGAATCCTCCTATTTACCTTCTTCATTCCACGGTAAGTGGAACCTTATTCTATGCCCTTAATGCCAAGCCAATGTATAAGGAATTCCTGAATAATACAGAAGAAGAGAGTGTTTTTGACGAAAAATACTATACAGAACTTAACAAACATATAAAACATTTACTAAAAGACCTTTTAGGTTATGAAGAGAATAAATAACTCAGTGATTGCATTATCACTATTCGTAGGAATAGCAAATGCAAATGCTCAGGAGAAAAAGACCCTTTCTCTTGACGAAGCTGTGCAGCTGGGAATCCAGAACAGCAAGAATCTCAAGATCGACGCAGCCAAGATCGAGGAGGCTACCGCTGATCTTTTGGAAGCTAAAAACAGACAGCTTCCGGAACTGAAGATTTCAGGAAGTTATATGTACCTTCCGATGAAACCGACAGTAGATATGAAACTTGGAGGAGCTTCAGGTGGAGCGGGTGGTCCGGAGATTCATCAGGTATTGTATGGTTCTGCTAATCTTAGTGTTCCTATTTACAGTGGCGGAAGAATCAAATATGGGATTCAGTCAGCAAAATATCTGGTAGAAGCATCAAAGTTAAGCACTGAAAATAATAAGACTGCTATTGCTTATAATGTTGCCCAGGCTTATAATAACCTGTTTAAAGCCAATCAGTCAATCAAAGTTTTTGAAGAAAATCTTGCCGCTTCCCAGAAGAGAGACGAAACTTTCCTTAAAATGGAAAACAACGGATTGATTGCCAGAAACGACAGGTTAAAAGCCAATCTTCAGACTTCTAATGTTGAGCTTCAGTTACTTGAAGCTAAAAACAACTACAATATTGCAAACATCAATATGGATTTGCTATTAGGACTTCCTGATAATACAGAACTTGAAGTGGATCAGAATTATATTGAAGAAGGCTTGGAGGTAAAAGCTGTTGACTTTTATGTAAACGAAGCCAGAGAAAACCGTAAGGACCTTCAGGCTTTAGTTCAACAAAGAAAAGCAGCAGAATTGGGAACAAAAGCTGCTAAGGCAGAAAACCTACCTTCATTGGCATTCACTGGCGGTTATGTAGCAGCAGATATTCCTAAGTTTCTTACCGTATATAATGCATTAAATGTAGGAATCGGAATTTCTTACAACTTATCCAATATCTGGAAAGAAAACTCATCATTAAGACAGTCACAGGCAAGAGAAAAGCAATTGGCAGCTACCGACGAATTACTGAATGATAACATTAAGCTTGATGTGAACAGGGAGTATCAGAATACAGACTTTTCTAAAAAGAGAATTTCTGTTTTTGAAAAATCAGCTGAGCAGGCTAATGAAAACTACAGAATTACAAAAAACAAATATGACAACGGTCTTGCAACCATGACAGAATTACTGGATGCAGATGCTGCTCAGATTGCAGCTAACGTTGGCGTAATCAATGCAAAGGCAGACGCCGCTTTAGCTTACAGAAAACTATTGCAAACAACAGGAACTTTAACAATTAAATAATCAGATCGAAACCAAAATGGAAAATAAAAATACACAGGACGTTGAACCTAAAAAGAAAAAAAGTTTAGTTTTTCCTATTATTTTAGCAGCTGTCGTAATCGGAGGAGGAATCTACGGTTACAGAGCATACAGCTACGGACAGTATCATGAAGAAACTGATGATGCTCAGATTACTTCCAATATGGCACCGGTAATTTCCAAAATCTCAGGATATGTAGCTGAGGTAAAAGTAAAAGATAACCAGTTCGTAAAGAAAGGGGACACGCTTGTGATTTTAGATAACAGAGATCAGAAAATGGCTCTTGAACAGTCACAGGCTGCATTAACAACAGCAAAAAGTAATATTTTTACAGCAGAAGCTACTACTACTGCTACTTCTAAGAATATCAACAGCTCTGAAGCCGCTGTAGCAACAGCCAATGCACAGATTGAAGCTGCAAAAGTAAACGTTTGGAAGACATCTCAGGATTTAAAAAGATATGCAAATCTTGTAAAAGACCATTCTATTACAGAACAGCAGTATGAGCAGGCTCTGGCTGCAAAACAGTCTGCAGATAAACAGCTTCAGGTATTGGTAGTGCAAAGAAATCAGATTGCTCAGCAGACTACTATCGCTTCTTCTCAAACGGCGGCAAGCTCTCAACAGATCAGTGTAGCGAGTTCAGTGGCAAAACAAAGAGAAGTGGATGTAGAAAATGCTAAACTAAACTTATCATATACTGTAATTTTAGCTCCTGAAGACGGATATGTTGGAAAAGTATCTACACAGGCAGGACAGTATCTTCAGGCAGGTGCCCAGCTATTTGCTTTGGTTAAAAATGACCAGAAATGGGTAGTGGCGAATTTTAAAGAAACGCAGGTAGACAAGATGGTAGAAGGTCAGAAAGTAAAAATTGAGATTGATGCTTTCCCTGATAAGGAATTTGATGGAGTAGTAAGCTCATTCTCTCCGGCTACTGGTGCTACATTCTCTATTCTTCCTCCGGATAACGCGAGTGGAAACTTCGTAAAAGTAGTTCAGAGACTTCCTGTAAAAATCGATTTTACAAATCTTGATAAGAATATTGCAAAAAGATTAAGAACGGGAATGAATGTGAAGGCTGAGGTTTCATTGAAATAATATCTAAAATTGTTAAAAGTCAATTAAGTGAGAGATCAATAGTAAATCATTTTAAAATTTACTATTCACTTACGTAGCAAAATTGACCATTGACTTTTTAACATCGAAAAAAACTTATGCAAGATTCATTAGTAGAATATGGAGCCCGAAGAGTGATTATTACCATCACAGCTATTCTTTGTGCTCTGCTTGAAATTGTGGACTCCACGATTGTGAATGTTGCCCTTAATGAAATGAAGGGTAACCTGGGAGCTACACTTTCAGAAGTGGGCTGGGTGATTACGGCCTATGCCATCGGAAATGTAATTATCGTACCGATGACCAGCTGGCTTTCTCAGCAGTTTGGGCGTAGAAATTACTTTGCAGCTTCCATTATCATATTTACCATATTTTCATTCCTCTGCGGAAATGCAACGAATATCTGGGAACTGGTATTTTTCAGACTGATGCAGGGAATTGGTGGAGGAGCCTTATTGGTAACCTCGCAGACGATCATTACGGAATCTTATCCGATTGAAAAGAGAAGTATGGCACAGGCCATTTATGGTCTTGGAGTAATTATTGGTCCTACACTGGGCCCGCCTCTTGGAGGGTATATTGTTGATAATTTCAGCTGGCCCTATATTTTCTATATTAATATCCCGATTGGAATTGCGGCAACTTTGATGACGCTGCAGTTTGTGAGAAGCCCGAAATATGCTGAAAAACGTAAAATTTCGGATGTTGACTGGATAGGTATTGCTTTACTGGCAGTAACAGTAGGTTCGTTACAATTCATTCTGGAAAGAGGACATGAAGAAGACTGGTTTGCCAGTGGAATGATTGTAGCGTTTACCATAGCGGCAGTTTTAGGATTTATATTATTCCTTTGGCGGGAACTTACCTTTAAGTATCCGATTGTGGAGCTTAGAGTGCTTAAAAACAGTAATTTAAGAATTGGAACAATGATGTCATTTGTACTCGGATTTGGGCTTTATGGCTCCACATTCATTGTTCCGCTGTATACTCAGAGTATTTTGGGCTGGACGGCACTTCAGTCAGGAGCATTGATGATTCCGGCTGCACTGACAACGGCCTTTATGATGCCTATCATTGGTAGATTATTGGCAAAAGGAGCCAAACAACAGATCCTGGTTTCATTAGGGCTATTTATCTTCTTTGTCTATAGTTTCTGGGGATACAAAATTCTAACTCCGGATACGAGTAAAGATGCCTTCTTCTGGATGCTGATTGTGAGGGGAGCAGGTTTGGGATTATTGTTTATTCCAATTACATCTCTTTCATTAAGTACTCTGAAGGGGCAGGAAATTGGTCAGGGTGCTGCTTTTACCGGTATGATGAGACAATTGGGTGGATCCTTTGGTATTGCAGCCATCACTACTTTCATTGCTAATGCAGGCCAGACCTACAGAAATAACCTGATTTCCCATTTAGATGTCAACAGTTTTGATGTTCAGCAAAGACTGGCAGCCTTGAAGGCCAGTTTCATTGCAAAAGGAATGACTCCTGATGCTGCAATGAATGCTGCTTATAAAATGCTTGACCTCTCTGTTACCAAACAGGCAACAGTATTATCTTATATGGATGTATTTCTTTACCTCGGCGTAATATTTTTAATATGTATTCCGTTTATCTTATTTATAAAAGAAAGAAAAAGTAAAGAAAAGATAGATTTGAGTGAAGCCATGCACTAAATTTTAATTAAAACCTTCGGAATTTCCGGAGGTTTTTTTGTTTAAAATGACAGTGGATTAAGGTTGCTCACATTGATTATTCAGACTTCAATAACTTCCATCTTCCAGCCCCCTGCTTTCTTTCCAAATTTATTTATAAAAATAATATCACTTATTGGAGAATTTGTATATTTTTTTTAGCTTTACAATACCAAATGAAAAAATATGAACAGAGTCCCTCATCCCTATAAAACCTTTTCAAAAGGTCCAGATTGGAGCAAAATAGTACAGTCTTATTTGTGATCCAATACTTAATACATAGTTTTCCATTACTTTCAGGCATCTTTTGTTACTAAAGTAAAGGCTGAAATTCCTATTTCTGAAATTCAACAAAGAAATAGAGCATACATGTTTTATGTATTCATTAATTATTTTAAATCAATACTGTATTTCATGATTTAAAAATAATTTTATCTACTGATGACCAGAACTTTATAAAATTTAAGTATGAATTCAATACAACTGCCGGAAACTTTTATGGCATTATCAGATTTCAGAAAAAACGATGTGTATCTTCCTGAAATGGATCAGGATCAGATCATTTCAGATTTCTTTCCCGCAACATTTACAGAACTTACCCAGCGCCTTTCGGATATTACAGGAGCATTTTATGGTGGATTATTGAAACAGGCAGGTAAGCTTTACGGTGAAGAGGCAGTTAATGAACTTTCTACCGCCTTTATGTATGATCTCGGATCAAAAATGGCTTTGAGAAATCTGGAAACAAAACCAGGTTTGCAGCCAGGCATTGTGGCAATAGCAAAAATATTGATAGGAGCAGTTTTTACATCCAGTCCCGAATATAATTTTGATTTCAAAGAATTAAATGACCACAGAGTTGAACTACTGATTAAAGGAGTAGACCGCTACCACAAAATCACACAAAGTCTCCAGATCGCAGGACTGCTGAAGTGGCCGGTTATAGAACCTTTTATACAGGGAGCATGCGATACTATGGGACTGGATGTTTTATTTGAGATGAAAGTACTGAAACTGAATCCTGACAGCTCATGTGCCTACAAGGTAATTGTGACGGAGAAATAGATTTTGTTAAGATCAAAGATCTTGTCGTTAAACAACAAATCCCCATACACGGATCTCAACATCAATAGGAGCGGGCTAAAGCCCGCTCTCATTATAAATCCTTATTCATTTGGCTTTAGCCAAAACCTAAGAATATTTGAATATATTCATTCAGCTATACCTTCATAGATTTTCAATAGGAAAGGATATTGTATCTATATTCCTATTTGGCGAAAATTAAACGGAATCAGTACAGGAGAAAACGATACATCATTCCATTCGTGAAGCCTAAATTTAATTTACATTTTCTATCCACTCAATCCCACTGATGTCAATCAGTTTTAAAGTATGAATTTCATCTTTCTGAAGAATATCATCAATCCCAATATTGACATCTGCCTTGGCACCTAATGGAATAATAAGACTATGTTTTCCCGGTTTTACTTTGGCTACATAATGGTTTTTAATACGGCCTTTAGAAAATTTTGAAAGCTCTTTATGATCGATTTCCTTTAAAATATTTCCGTTTTTATCCAGAATATGAATGCCAATGAGGAAAGATCCATATACATCGGCTCCTTCTGTTCTGAAAACCTCGAATGTTAACTCCGAATTATTATGGGAAATATTGGAAATTTCAAGTTTAGGTTTTACAGATTTATTATGCAGGGTTCCCCAAACACCGCCATGGAAATACTGATTGGTATAAAGGGTAAGCCCAAAGATCAATAGAGATCCGGCAAGTACAAATACCTTTGGCTGAGCAATAGGAAGAATTCCGGAACCCAGCCACTGAAACCATTTTGTTTGAGTGAAAGGTTTATTTTTCTTTATAAAATAATCATCCAGAGAATATGCACCACTTCCCGTAAGGAACAGGACAAAACCACCTGCTACACCAAGAACACCAATTTGCCATTCATCCACACAGGTTGTTCCCAGCCATCCCGAACCTAATAAAATTCCCAGTGCAAGGCTGAAAATTCCTATACTCATTAATCGGGTAAAGAGACCGAGAATGATAAATAATCCTACGATAGCTTCGATGATTGTAAAAGTCATCATAGATCTTTGTAAGGCATCCGGATGGGTAACCAGATATTCTATAATAGGTTTAATTCCCAGGGCATTGGGCAAAAAATGATTGAATTTTTCTCCGATATATCCCTTTTCATCGGGAATAAGCTTGTTTTCGAGGACAAGTCTGCGCCAGAAGGCTGAAAAATAGGTCCATCCGATAACCATTCGGAGTGATAAAGTATATAATCCGGCCAGGTCATAAGACTGGCTGTTTGTAGTATGTTTCATTGAAGTTAATATTGTATTGTAAAAAACTGATTTTGATGGCTTAAATAAATTTTTAAACCAGATTCAATTTCAGTCTTTTAAATAAAATATACTTCGGCGGGCTGTTTCCTGTGGTGTACCCTGAATATTTATTAAAAAAAATAGTGTCTCCCTCTGTATTGTTTACTATAGCATTAAAATCTAAAAGAGGCCCTTTACATTTGTATTTTGCTTTAGCTTTTGAAATGGAAATCTTTGAGGAAGTAGTGGAAGTATCACAGTTTAAAGAAGGTCCGGCTGTTATCTTTACTTTGTTTAAACCACTGATATATTGAATGTCAAAAATATCAAGAACATCTCTTTTAACAGAACATGGTGACAATGAAAACACAAGAATAAGCATCGTAATGATGGCTTTATAGGTCTTCATATGGATTTTGTTATCTGACATTCCTGCAAAACTACACTTTATCTTAATGTAAGTTCAATAAATTTTAAAAATTCATCCTGCTGATCTACAAATAAATAGTGCGAACAGTTATCTATAAGTTTAAAATTCTTCTTTCCAACAATATTTTTAAGGGTGTTCAGTTGTTTTTCAGAGAATATTCCGTCATTCTTTCCATACACCGCAAAAAGAGGGATACCTTTTCTTTTGATCTCTTTTAAAACTGCTGTATTATCGAGGTTATTCAATGGTTCATTCTGGTAGAATCTGATAGGTGAATTGGTATTTCTGATGTTGTTTTTATAGAACACACCGGCTTCATATTCTTTTCTCAAAACTTTACTTTCCGGGGTAGGATTAGGCATGCTGAAGAAATTAAGTCTGCCGGCAATTTCGTAGCATCTTTTTCGATAAATAGCGGAATTTTTATCCAGGTTTTCTATTTCGGAGATCTCTTTTAGCTGGGCAGGATCATTTTTAAAATGCTCTTTGGCCTGTTTCAGAATATGATCGTAGGTTTCCTGTTGGGTAAATAAAGCGCCTGCTAGTGTCAACGTTTGTACTTTTTCCGGAAACTGATTGGTAAAAAGTGTACCGATGATCCCCCCAAAACTATGAGCTAGAATATGGGCTTTTGGGATATGATAAGTATGATAAATCTGATTTAGATCTTCAAAACTTTCTTTGAAGGTCATTGTAGCTTTTTCATCTTTCGAGCGACCTTCACCACGTCTGTCATAGACAATAACATAAAATCCTTTATCCGCAAGTTTCTGAGCTGTCGTTCCTTCGAATAGAGTGGCATTGCCGCTTGGTCCGCCGTGGATAAAAATGACTGGTGGATTCTTTTTGTTTCCATAAGCTTTTGAATAAATATTCTGAGCATGTATGGAAATTAAGAACAAAGAAAGGAGAAGGGAAAACAATGATTTCATGGCTGATACTTTGGGATTGCTAATCTAGTTAATATTATTGAGGCGTCGAATGAAAAGTTGTTGGTTGGGGAATGTTGCCAACCACCCCGCTCCAGAGGAGTGGAATTTTGTATCTTCAATTGAGATTTTCAGAATCATTGGAAAAAATAATCCATTAATTAAAAAGCTTTTGAGAAGTTCTTTCGCACTTAAGAAACTTCCATCTTCCAGCCTCCATCTTCCTTTCCTAAAAAATCCTCCCTACTGACTAACAGTTGTCACAACCTTGTCTTATCTTTATCCCATTAAACTAAAAAAGATACTTCAATGAGTTATTGCTTAGCCATAGACGGAATGCAGCCTGAAAGCAGAAAGGAGCTGCACAAAAACTACCACGATAACTATTATGGATTTCCGATTCACGATGATAATGAATTGTTTGGAAGATTGATTCTCGAAATCAATCAGGCAGGGTTAAGCTGGGAAACGGTTTTAAAGAAAGAAGAAAGTTTCAGAAAAGCTTACGATGACTTTAATATTCAAAAAATAGCAGCTTATACAGAGGATGACCGTGAAAGACTTTTGAGCGACAGTGGAATTATCAGAAATAAGCTGAAGGTAAATGCGGCTATTGAAAATGCAAAGACCATTATAGAGTTGCAAAAAGACTTCGGTTCCTTTGAAAAATGGCTGGAGCATCATCATCCTAAAACATTACCGGAATGGATGAAGATTTTCAAAAAAACCTTCAAGTTTACAGGAGGAGAGATTGTAAATGAATTTCTGATGAGTACAGGATATTTGAAAGGGGCACATCATGAAACCTGTCCGATTCATGCAAAAGTATTAGAAGAGAAACCTTTGTGGAAAGTAGCGGAGAAGGATTAAAAGGTTTTGTACTATAAAATTTAACACAAAAGTCACAAAAGAACTAATCACTTAAGTAATTTGAAGTGAGAAGCTTTGTATATAAAAGTTCTAAAGTGTTTAAGCGTAAAGCTTTTGTGGCTTTTGACTTCGTCGAAATAACATTCATCAACTAACAGGAGATAATCTTCGATTTGTGGTGTAGAATATTATTCCTTGTTATGGATGTCTTTTGCTATCAGTTCTTTATGTTCTATTCCCCATTTCTCAAACTCAAGAATAATAGGTTTCAGCTTATAACCAATTTCTGTTAATTCATATTCAACCCGTGGCGGAACTTCAGCATACACGGTTCTTGTGATGATCTTATCTTCTTCCAGCCTTCGAAGTTGTAGCGTAAGCATACGTTCTGTAATGTTCTGAAGACTTTTCTTCAATTCACCAAATCTCATCTTACCATTAATGAGATAACAGCAGATAGCCAGTGCCCATTGTCCACCGACGATATTCGATGCATAAATCTCCGGACATTCATCTGCAAGGGCTTTTTTATTGGCAAAATTGGTTGAGGTTTCCTTTATTTTAGTCATTACTTACATTTTTTATAGTACCCTACAATAGGTTGCTAATGTACGAAATGTAAGTAATGTGTAGTAATTTTGCAGTAGAAATTTAAACATAATGAAGACATTAGTAATCGTTACCCATCCTGAAATTGAAAAATCAGTCATCAATAAAAGATGGATTGAAGAATTAAAAAAATATCCTGAAAAATATACTGTTCATCAATTATATGAGGCTTACCCCGATGGTAAAATTAATGTTGCCAGAGAGCAGGAACTTATGGAGTCTTATGATAAAATCGTATTTCAGTTTCCTTTTTACTGGTTCAGCAGTCCGCCACTCTTTAAACAATGGCTGGATGAGGTTATTTTACACGGTTGGGCTTACGGAAGTAACAGTGGATATAAACTGGCAGGGAAGAAAATGACTTTGGCCGTTACTGCTGGAATTGACGATGAAGAATATTCTGCTTCGGGAAAATATAAATATACAATGAAAGAATTGCTCAGACCTTATGAACTAACCTTTGATTATATTAAGGCACAGTATGAGGACCCATTCGTTTATTATGGTATCGAGCGTGATTCTTCAGATGAGTGGATTGAAAAGAGTATTCCCATGTATCTGGAGTTTTTGGATAACTTGTAATAAGTTCTAAAGTAAAGTTGGATTTGATTTAAAATAAGTTCAACTTACTTTTGTATGTATTCAAAAGGCTCAACATTCCAGTCCTGCAAATATTTTTTTATAGTAGCACTGTCAATATTAAAAGGAACGTCCTGATATTTCCATCCTTTTTCAGGAACCTTTAAATCTATAAGATAGTTTTCTATAGAGTAGATGCCAAGAACTTTTACATTTTTAGGTTTTATGGAATCGAAAATGATAAGGAATTTATCTCCTTTTTTGTAAGAAAAATTTGTGGTTTTAAAGTAGACTTTGTTGTTAACCCAATATTTATAATCTGTTCCCACACCGTTGTTATTTTTTTGATGCCAGTCTGTGGTAGCTTCTCCTATTGTATATTTAGGATTTTTAAGCATTTTTTTTACCCATAAATTCTCATCAATCATTCCATATAAGATAAATGAAGCAGTTATTATCAGTAGAATAATGTGAAACTTATCTTTAATATATTTTACCATGGATTTTTAGTAGATAGAACCTGTTAAATTATAAGTTTAATATGAAAAAATATCAGTTATTTATTCTGGATTTAAAACCCTGTTAATCCTTTTCTCCGCCTCATCTTTCGTAATTCCATTATAGAAATCATCTACAAAAGGATGTTCATAGCTTTGATGCGGGAAAACAAACGGACGCCCGATGGTATTGTCTACCACAACTGTGGTAGGAATGCTTTCTGAAAAATCATAGTCGGGAAGATAGGTATTAAGCCATCCGAAATATTCAGCTTTGAATTCTTTATTATCATAATTTTCAACATATTCAATATAGCTCTTCTCACTTAATGAAACCCAGACTCCATAATCAAGATCTCTACAGTCATCAGTAACTTCCTGTATCAAAACAGCCCGAATGAATCTATTGGTTTCTTCAGTGCTCTCAACAGTACAAAGGTCCCGAGTGAGCTTTGCATTTTTCATTTCTTCGTCAGAAAGGCAATAGTA
The DNA here is from genome assembly GCF_024810195.1 of Chryseobacterium sp. BIGb0232. NCBI lineage: Bacteria > Pseudomonadati > Bacteroidota > Flavobacteriia > Flavobacteriales > Weeksellaceae > Chryseobacterium > Chryseobacterium sp. BIGb0232. The sequence goes on along the minus strand of NZ_JANUEH010000001.1, from coordinate 793,531 downwards.
AAAATAAGGAGCATTATAAGCCAGAGCCGGCCAGTCTTCTTTTTCTTCACCACAGCATTCACAGATGTATTTCATGATACTATTTTATTTATAATGTTGATAAAACTTATTGTCAAAGAGTTCAGAAGGATCATACTTTCTTTTAAGCTGAAAAAATGCCTCTGTCTGCGGATATACCCTCCTCATTTTTTCTTTGTCAATATGAAGACGATAAGGAAGATAAAAAGTTCCGTTATTTTTCAAAGCGATATCTACGAGTTTATTGTTTAAGATTTTCATTGCATCTTCCTGTTCTACTGTTTTCTTTTGATTAAACAGAAATACAAATCCAAATACATTTTCCCTGGCATAATTCATAAAGCTATCATCATCTTTATTCACTGCCCGAATGGTAATATTAAGTAAATCTAGTTCCGAGGTTTTCAAAACAGGTTTCATATCTTTAATAAACTGATTAAAGTTTTTCTCTGGAATAAAATATTCCTGTAGGAGATCTGTAGAATTCGGATTTTTATTTTCTATAAGTGAAACATGATCATTAAGAAGTTCATTTCTGGAGTACACTGCATTTTTCGTCATTGTATTCATTCCGGTTTCCAAATCCCATCTTAATCTTTTACCATATTCACTGTTAACCGTACTTCTGAAGACAAGACGTTTTGTTTCTTCATTTTTTGCATTTTGTAGCGGAAGCGGTAATGGTTTTTCATTTACTTTTTCGAAATAATTAATAGTGGCGTCTTCAAGAAAATGCTTGTCAGAAATTTTTAATCTTCCAAAAACCAGATTGACATTTGGGTTTTCAGAAACGAATTTTTTATAGTAATAAGGATATTGATCAGCACTCAATCGAATGTATTTATATTGAAGAGCAATATTGTCAACCACTTTTAATTTAACATCAAGAATTATCCCGAAAAGTCCATATCCGCCAATGACCAGCCCGAAAAGCTCAGGATTTTCTTCTCTGCTGCAGTTGATGATCTTACCATCTTGATTCATCAATGAAAATGATACTACACTGGAAGATATAGGAGGAAGATTCTTTTGCCATCCATGCCCATTTACACTGATTGATCCTCCTACAGAAAAAGAACTGAAAGCCTGCATTACCGCAATAGATTTGTCATTTTTGTCCAAATATTTTATAGCATCTTCCCACAGAGCTCCTGAGCCAACCGTAAGAATGTTGTTCTTTTTATCCAGTTCCATGTGTTTATAAGGAAGCATGTTAATCAGGATACCGTCCGGATAAATGGTATGTCCGCCCATACTGTGTTGTGCACCAGCGATAGATATTTTTAAATTCTTTTCTTTTGCATATTTCAAGATCTGACGAAGCTGGCTTTCAATTTCCTGTTTAGAAGCCGGAACTTTAATGAGGGTGTCAATCTTTGTTAAATTCAATTGGCTTGCATCATTAGTATATCCTTTTGGAATTTCATTTTTGAAATCAGATTCGTTCCATTTCGTTTTAAGGACATGAATAATAGGAATAGAAATGAAAATAAAGATCATGATGACCCCAAGTATAAAGAAATATTTTTTTTTCATGGAAATTTAAAAAGCTAAAATACCTAAAAATCCTTATCCCACCGTCGGTGTATCCTCTTCCTTCAGTATTTTTTTCTCTTTAATGGTGAGCATCATGCGTTCATACTTATATTTCTCCCAGTCAAATTGGTTCAGGAAATCAAGAGCAGCCTGAAAGCCTCTGTTGAAAAGATCTTCTTTCTCTTCCTTTTTCATGAAGAAATTCAGCCAGCTGCTGGTTCCGCAATTAACGGTCTGTATGCTGTACAGACGATAGAAACTATGTTTGGTAAGAAAAACTTTGTCATTAAACCCCTGCAAAGTACTGATGATATTTCCTGCATAGCTGAACGGAGTTTTGAGAATTTCCTCACTCGTTTTTCCTCTTTCAGAAAGAAGATCAGAATCACTGGTGAGCTGCACTCCAAAAAGAGGCATCCTTGGATAAAAAACTTCATCTGCGTGAAACAGGTCAATAGGAAAATTGGAAATACTCCCACCATCAATGAAGACTCCTACAGGATTTATATCTTCCTGTCTGGTATTCATCCAGAATTTCCAGGCATATTTTACAGAACTGTCATCCTTATTGATTCTCTTCTGAAAAGGTTCAAAGAAAAAAGGAACAGACATGGAAGCTCTCACAAACTCTGCCGGACTGATGTGCTTCAGTTCCTCCTCAGACCAGTATAAATTGGCCATGGTAGGAAGTTCTACCTTTATTTTAGCATTGATATCTGTGGTAATAACAACATAATCAGACCGAAGCAGGTAAAATGGATTGTTTTTATAATAATCATTATTGAGAGCGCTGTCATAGAAAATTTTATATCGGGTGTGGTCAATATGTTCAAGGTTTTTTGCCCTGATTTTTTCAATGCTTTCCAATGTAATGTTATAATATTCCTGTCCGTTTCCATAACGGTAGTTGAGGTTGAGATCGCGCTCCTTTTGTACAAACTTATCATTGAGATTGGCTACCGTTTTAATTCCAAAGTCTTCCAGAGCATTTTTCATGGTATTTTGGAAAACATTTCCAGGATTAAGCCCACTGTTTTCTTTTCTGAAGTTGTTATATAATTTTTTGATACAGAAAAAAAGGATAATTGCAGGAATCAAAGGGATTAAAAACATTAATTTGGCACTCAGGATACTTCCCGGAGATACTGCAAAAGGAATACTGACAAGAATAATGAATAAAATAGCAGCAATGATAGCATTGATTTTAAAGAAATTCTTATTATTCAACATTCCGTGCAGGGTTGTTTTTACATAGGTTTTCCCATCCATAAAATCTGCAAAATCCCAGTTGAACAGAATATCTTTGATCAATTCACTTTTGGGTTCTTCTTTTGTTTTGCAGGCTGCAATAAGCATGGTATTGATCGCTCCGGCACTGGTTCCTGCCACTTTTAAAAAACGGATTCCGAAGATCTCCAGTCCATAAAGGTAACCTACCAATGCACTTCCCCAAACACCACCGCCTTCCTGTACAAATTCTATATACTGATTGCCTTCTGCATCCAACAGGTCAGAAAACTCCTTGGCAGAAATATTTCCGTGCAAAGCAGCAAGTCTGTCTTTAGACGCCTGTGAAAGAGAATTATCTTGCAGAATTTTATTAAGGTTTTCAGTTTTCATAGGCTCTGGTTTTTTTGCAGGTGAAGCAATCTCTAAATTACTATTAATTTGGAAACCCTAATACTGCTTTATGGCAAAGATTGGTAATACCTTAGATTTATAACTGGAACATAAAAATCAAAGAATAGCATAAAAATATTACCAGGTTACATTCTCTCAGGTTTCACGGATGAAACATATTTTCACAATCATCTGCATAATCTGTGAAATCTGCGGGAGATAAAATTCAGCAGCATCCTGTTTACCACTGTCTGCGTCTTACATAGATAAACGTACTGATAACAACTAATGCCATACCTCCTATGGTAAAATAATACCCATATTTATGGTGAAGCTCAGGCATGTTATCAAAGTTCATCCCATAAACTCCTGCAATAAAGGTGATTGGTAAGAAATAGACTGAATAAATAGCCAAAACTTTCATCACCTGATTGGCTTTCTGGTCAGAAAGTGCCAGAAACATTGAAATAAGGTTGGTAATCTGAATGTTCAGATGATCAAAATCGGCCACTACATCTTTATGTTTATCTTTTAAATCTACAATTTCAGAATCCTGAAGGTTCAATAGCTTAAATTTATCAATAGCATCTGTGGAAATAACCAAAACCCGTGAATTCAACCCTGATTTTCGTTTCAGTTTGTATAGTCTTCGGATCTGGCTGGTATGATTTGTATTCTTAAGGAAAATTTCATTCTCAATATTGTCCATGGTTTCCAATAAACTTATAGATTCATCATCAAAGCTTTTCATAATCAATATCGCGATCATTAAAGCTACTTTCTGGGGAGTTACTTCTTCCTGCGTGAGTGTAAGCTTTTTTTTCGTTTCAGAAATACTTCTGGTTTTCATTCTGTGGATGGTGATAATGGTTTTATCCAGAATGAAAATTGCAATTTTTGTACTGATATCGCTAATGGTGTTCAGATTTTTCCTTTCCAGTTCTGTACTTTCACGGAGAAGAAAAAACTTTACATTCCCATCTTCTTCATATTTGGGAAGGTGATTGGGATCTATAGTGTCTTCCAGAAGAAGATTGTTGATTTCGTATCGTTCATGAAGAAATTTCAGGTCTTCTGCTGTAGGAGCCTCTACATCTACCCATTCGCAGTGGGTGCTTCTGTATATTGTATCAATTGGCATAAAGTAAAAATACTAATATTTTGAAATACTATGTTTTAAATAAGTTTATCTTTGCCAAAATTATAAAACTATATGATTAAAAGTACAATAAAAGGTGTGGGATTTTATGTTCCAGATAACGTTGTTACCAATGATGATCTAGCCAAACTAATGACTACCAATGATGAATGGATTACAGAGAGAACAGGCATTAAGGAGCGAAGACACAGAAAAAACAGAAATGATTCTCAGGAAACAACTGCATACCTTGGATTCAAAGCATCAGAAAAAGCCATTGAAAAAGCTGGTCTAACAGCTAAAGATATCGATTATATTGTTTTTGCAACGCTTTCTCCGGATTATTATTTTCCTGGCTGTGGAGTTTTACTTCAGGAAATGCTTGGATGTGATACCATCGGAGCATTAGACGTAAGAAACCAGTGCTCAGGATTTGTATATTCTATGAGTGTTGCCAACGCTTTTATTAAATCAGGGACCTATAAAAATATTCTTGTGGTAGGAGCGGAAGTTCATTCTTTCGGATTAGATTTTTCTGATGAAGGAAGAGGAGTTTCAGTTATTTTCGGAGACGGGGCAGGAGCTGTAGTTCTTTGTGCAACGGAAGATGAAAATTCTGGAGATATTCTGGCCACGAATATGCATTCTGAAGGTAAATATGCAGATGAATTATGTACCCAGTTTCCAGGTTCTAAGTTTGGATGGAGCGACAGGATGAGAAAAGAACCGGAAAATGTAACAGATAAAGAAGTTTATCCTATTATGAACGGAAACTTCGTATTCAAACATGCGGTAACAAGATTCCCGGAAACGATGATGGAGGCTTTGAACAAAGCGGGAAAAACAGTAGAGGATCTTGACATGTTTATTCCTCACCAGGCTAACCTTAGAATTGCACAGTTTGTTCAGCAGAAATTCGGATTGCCGGATGAGAAAATCTTCAACAATATTCAGAAATACGGAAATACAACAGCAGCTTCTATTCCAATTGCGTTAAGTGAAGCGATTGAACAGGGAAAGATCAAAAGAGGTGACCTTGTACTTCTTTCAGCTTTCGGAAGCGGATTTACATGGGGAAGTGTCCTTTTTGAATATTAATTGAGCGAAAGAACAGCTACTCTTAAAACCATAAAAAAACCGCAGAAATTTCTGCGGTTTTTATTGTATATTTTCCCTGTATATTAAAGGCTTTTCAATAACTTCTCAGTATCGGAAGAATCCTGACCTTCACTTTTTGCCAATTCAATGGATTTTTCTGCCCACATCTTTGCATTTTTTTTGTCACCAATTTTATTGTAAAGATTAGCCAGTGTATCTGTATTGGCATAACTCTGATCTTTCTTTATAGATTCCTGGCCCCATGCTATAGCCTGCTCCAAAGATGCTTTATTGTTTACATTTTCAAAAAAGTTCCACGCAGCAGAATTGAGTTCTGAAGAATTAGCCTTAGAATAGTCTTGGTATATATCTAAAGTTAATTTCTCATAAAGTGCAATATCTTTGTTTTTTAAAGCTCTGCTGGCTTTTAGTTTTTTTAATAATTTTTCCGCATTTTCTTTGCTTACCAATTTCTGGGCTTCAGTAATAAAGTATTGGTCATTCCAGGTTTTAGTATCAGCGTTATAGGCCTTTTTTGAGATGGTATTTATTTGGATGTTCTGATTTAATTTTTCATACTTATCCTCAGGGAGAAATTTTAAAAGTTCTGTTTTTTTCTCCTGAAAAACCTTATATAATGGGCTTTCTGTAGTCTGTATACCGGAAATAAGCAATTGTGCATCATCCTCATCCATGGTAGGTTTCTCCTGAAAATAACGGGTCAGGACTTTAGCTGCAAATTCTGAATCATTATAAATGGTAAGCTCTGCCAGATTTTTTAAAAATGCAGGATCTTTTTCTCCTTTTTCAAATTGTTGCTTTAAAGAAGTCAGTCTTTTGTTGGGATCTCCGGCATCCATGGCAAACTGTATGAAGTCTTTCTCTTCAACGTACCCTAATGTTCTGTGTACCGCTTCACCATTTCCATCAATAAATAAATAGGTTGGGAATGCCTTTACATTGTATTTTTTAGCAAGATCAATACCTTCTCCTTTTTCCATATCAATTTTAGCATTGATAAAATGGCTATTATAATAATCACCTACATTTTTCAGTGGGAAAATATTTTTTACCATCAGTTTACATGGCCCGCACCATGATGCATAAGCATCTACAAAAACCAGTTTGTTTTCTTTTTTGGCTTTGGCAAGAATAGAAGCAAAGTTGCCCTCTTCAAATTTGATACCCTGTGCCCATGCTATTGCACCTATAAATAGAGCAGAAAGTATTGCTATTTTTTTCATAAAAAACGTTTTGTTCCCTGCAAATGTAATAAATATGATGACATTTAAGTTAGTCACATTGAAAATAATTATTGAAGAACCTTATTTTTAATACAGATATAGACTTATATAAAAGAAAACCATCTATTGTTTTGAGCTTATTATTAAAATTAATGTAAATGCTAAATTTAGTTAAATGTTTAAATTTCAGCAGAATATTTTAATAAAAAGTAAAATATTACTAATTTTGTAAAAAACAAAAAGACACCCTTGAGAAAATGATGAATTATTATAAGAATAATAATTTGTTTTTTTATGTCTAATAATCTATTGAAACTTTTGTTTTTGCTGACCACAGCAATCTTCATATCTGCCCAAAAAAAAAACGACTTCGATCAGGCATGCGAAAGGACTTCCGCTATCATGGCCTATAAAGATCTGCCCAAAGCAATCAAAACTGCCGATTCTCTTTACCTGGCTGCTCATAAACCATCAGAGAAAGTAAAAAGTCTTATGTTGTCTTCAGAATTGTATCATCATGGCGGAGATCTAAAAAAAGCAATATGCTATAGCGAAAATGCCCATTCACTGATTGAACAGACTGACGATACGGAATGGATGTCCCGTGCATGCAGATTACTGGCGAGACAATATAGACAGGTAGGGTTATACGAAAGAGCAAAAAAATACATTATCAAAGGGCTTCAGGCTTCCAGAAAAATTTCCGGTTTTCAGGAAAGTAATGAGGTGGAAGGACTGCTGAATCAGGAGATGGCTTTTTATGAAATGGAGGCTGGTAACTATATGAATGCCATACAGTATGTTGAATTTTCCCTGAAGAATTTTGAAAAAATAAACAGTCAGAATGAAGACAGAACTGAAGCCGCTTCTTATCAGTTATTGGGAGATATTTATTTTAAACTTAATGATTATGAAGTTTCTGAAAATTATTACAGAAAAGCTGAAGATTTACTCAGAGCCGGCAGCTGTACATTGGGATTGGTGTATAACGGATTGGGAGGAATTCGTGTAAAGCAGAAGAACTGGAAAGATGCAGAACTATACCTGAAAAAGGCCGAAAAAATAGCTGACACTTCCCGAAGTCTGAAGCTTAAAAAAGCTGTTTATTCCAATATTAATGATTATTACGAAGGAATAGGTGATAACTTTAAGGCATCTTTATATGCTGTGAAATATGTAAGAGCCTATGACAGTATTGCTGCCCGTAACCAGGGGTTTTCTGTAAAATCTAAAGAGGTTTCTGGTAAAATGAGCAACAATGGCCACTTGAATATGGCTAAAAATACTGCAATCATCATATTGTTTGTTTCCTTAGTCGGGCTGATCATCTTTTTCAGAACAAGGCAGAAAAGACAGCTTTCAAAACTGAGAACTATTATAAGAACCCAGGGAAATATGGCTAATGAATACAGAATACCATTACTAAGACAACCCTTGAATTCAGAATTTTCAAATATTTCTGTAGAAGAAATAGATGAAAAAGACAGCGAAACAGACCGAAAAAGAAATGATTCACTAATGACTTCTGAAACTGAAGCTAAATTGCTTGAGCTGCTTGAAGAATTTGAAAAAGGTAATCTTTATAACAATAAGGGAATGTCTCTTTCTTTTCTGGCAGGAGAGCTTAATACCAATACCAAGTATCTTTCCTATGTCATTAATCAGCACAAAAGTGCAGATTTTAAAACTTATATCAACCGGTTAAGAATCAACTATATTGTAGATAAACTTATCAATGATGAAAAGTACAGGCAATATAAAATCAGTATCCTTGCTGATGAATGTGGCTTTTCTTCACACAGTAAATTTGCAGCAGTATTCAAGGCTGTTACAGATTTTTCACCATCGGCTTATATTAAACATCTTGATGCTGAAAATCAGTCAGATAAAAATGTCTATTTTCATGAAAACAATAAAAAATAAATAACGTTCTATATTCTGTCTTACCATTTTCACGAAAATGGATAACCTATTGTTTTTTGTAAGACAGCTGCAGTCCTATCTTTGCGACAGTGTTACGGGAATGACTACAATTACATCTCATCTATTTTATTCTTTAAAAGAACAGTCTTTTTTTTGAAATAAATATGATTCCCCCACAACAAGTCAAACCATGAAACTTCAGATATGGAACACGTGTATATTTCTTTTGATGAAATAGTCACGGTTCCTCTTTTTATCTGCCTAATAAGAAAATATTCGATTAGAATATGATTATACAATATAATCGGGGTTGATTGCCCGGTTTTTTTTCAGTCAAGTTTTTTTAAGTGCAAATCCACAGATATTCTGTGGATTTGCGATTTTATTTAGTTTTGGTACTGTCGGTTTTTGTTTTTGAAGTATCTGTTGGTGATGGAATAGAATTGGCCACTGCAGAATCACCCATTCTGTTTCTTAAGGAGTCTTTGTTGTGAGCCTCTTTAAATTCTTCCCTTTTTTCTTTATTCTGAGCACAACTTCCAAGGAAAAGAAGTCCAAGAACTGCTCCGACCCATAATTTTTTCATATAATACTTTTTGGTGTTATTAATATCAAATATAGTAAAATATTGATATTTTTATCAATAATAGATAGAATCTTTAAATAAAATTATTTTTAGTGTAATTAAAAGGAGGATATTGTTACTTATTATAGAAATACCAATATCAATAACAAATGAAAATGACCTGAAATCTATTATTCAGTGAATCTCTATTTTACTTTAAAAATAAAAATATGGAAAAAGTATTGTATTTAGTAAGCCTGTTGTCTTTCAGTTTAATGTTAAGCCAGAAACCAAAAGAAAACTTGAAAGGGCTTGATCAGGAAATCAATGACATTCTGGATAATTACAAAGCTGTGGGATTATCTGTTGCCATTGTGAAAAATGACAGCATGATTTATTCTAAAGGGTTCGGTTACAGAGACTATGAAAATAAACTTCCGGTAACTTCCAATACTCTTTTTGGTATCGGAAGCAATACCAAATCATTTACATCTGCCTTGATTGGTATGCTGGAAGATGGAAAAAAGCTGTCAGTTCAGGACAAACCTTCCCAACATATTCCATATCTCACATTTTCTACGGATAGAATGAATAATTTGATCACTATTGAAGATCTGTTGGAACATAGAAGCGGGCTGGGAAGTGTAGATGGAGCTTATATATTTTTCCCTTCAGAAAAGCGAGTAGATTTAATGCAAAAGCTTCCTTTTTTAAAAGAAAACGGTGAGCCTAAAAATAGTTGGAGGTACAGCAATTTCGGATACATTATTTTAGGAACCATTGCAGAACAGCTTAATCATAAAGATTGGGATGAGCTGATCAAAGAAAAGATATTTGTTCCTCTAAAAATGAATAGCAGCAGTACATCGATCAATGAAATGATTAAACAAAAAGACTTTTCCTATCCCTATGGAATGTATCAAAAAAGCATTGAAAGAGTATTATTTCAAAAACCTGATAATGATAAGCCGGGAGCTGCGATCAATAGTTCTGCAACAGATATGGCAAATTGGATCAGGCTTTGGCTCAGCTACGGGACTTTTGAAAATCAGGTTGTGCTTTCAAAGAAATATACTACAGGTGCTATGAGTACTAAAACTGTGATTGATGGAGTACCTCCTGTAACTTCAGATCAGAAAAATTTTTTGCTGGGTTATGGATATGGTTGGTTTACACAGATTTTAAAAGGACATTATAAAGTATGGCATTCAGGAGGGGTATCCGGTTTTAGTTCGGCTGTTTTATTGTTTCCTGCAGAAAAATTTGGTCTTGTTGTATTAAGTAATCAACATAACTCAGATATTGCAAGTACGATTGGTAATATGATAGCAATCCGGATGCTGGGGTTGGATAACAACACACCTTATTCCTATGAAATGGAAGTGAATGACATTCTGAAACCTAAAAAAAATATAAGCTCTTCTATTAATGAAAAGAAAAAGCCCACTCATGATTTAGAGGCATATTGCGGGGAATATTCAAATAAAGGATATGGAACTTTTACTATTTCAAAAGAAAAGAATAATTTGTACATCACTTTTCCGACATTTAAATTTATTTTGGTTCATCAGCGATATGAATTATTTTCATCAAAAATAATAGAGGAGGTGCCACAGCAAATGAATCCTGATTTTGACTTTAACTTCATACTGGATGATAAGGGAAATGTAAACGGTGTCACCATGGATATACAAGGTGGCACAATATTTAAAAAAACAAAATAACAGTTGGAAGATACTAACAAAAAAAATCTGCAGGGCTTTCATCTGCAGATTTTACATTTTAAATTAAACGTATATAATACTATTTGGCAGGAGATGTTGCCATCGAATCCTTTTTCATCTTAATGCTGTCCGGATTCGTCATTTTTGTAGTCATTGTATCTGTAGCAATGGGTGCTGCAGCCCGTGTATTAGCCGAATCACTATTACTGGTAGACATTGATGACTCCTTGGTTCCACAGCTCACTGCAAATAATCCTATTCCGATGGCTGTTAGCAATAACTTTTTCATACAATTTTATTTTGGGGTGTAATAATGAAAAAACAACTATTATTCCTAACGAGGGTTGATAAATCGTAAAATATAGGTAAACTTTGTTAAAAGATGTTAGATAAACTTGAGTTGGAGGGTTTGAGAGTCAGAGAGTATGAGAATGGGATTGAATAAAGGGGTTGATGACAAGCAGAATCAGAATCTTGAAATTTAAACATTGGCATTCTCACTCTCAAACGCTAATACTCTCTGATTCTCAAACTTTATCATATCCCGATAAAAAAGCCCCGAAACCGAAATTCCGAGGCTATATTGAAAGAACAGACAAAAATTACTCATTGTCTATTACTCATTACTTATGATTACCCTAAGTATGGATATTTATAGTCTTTTGGAGAAACAAAAGTTTCTTTTACGCTTCTTACAGACGTCCATCTAAGAAGATTCATTTTAGAACCAGCTTTATCGTTAGTTCCTGAAGCTCTACCGCCACCGAAAGGCTGCTGTCCTACTACAGCTCCTGTAGGTTTGTCGTTGATATAGAAGTTACCGGATGCGTTTTCTAAAGCTTTGTAAGCTTCAGCAATTGCATAACGGTCTTGAGAAAATACAGAACCTGTTAATGAATAAGGAGAAGAAGAATCCACTACTTTAAGAGTCTCTTTCCAGTCCTGATCTTCATACACAAATACAGAAAGAATTGGGCCGAAGATCTCTTCTACCATACTTTCGTATTGAGAGTTTGTAGTTTCGATTACTGTTGGGTGTACAAACCATCCTTTTGAATCGTCACATGTTCCACCAATAGCTACTGTAGCCTCAGAAGATTCATTAGCTCTGGTGATATACCCTTTACATTTTTCAAAAGAATTTTTGTCGATTACAGCATTTACGAAGTTAGAAGTGTCTTCAGGAGAACCCACTTTAATCGTAGCCATCTGAGCTTCCATTACTTTTTTCACATCAGCCCAAAGGGACTTAGGAACATAAGCTCTTGAAGCAGCAGAACATTTCTGTCCTTGGTATTCGAAAGCACCTCTTACTAAAGCAGTAGCTACTGCTTCTACGTTAGCAGATGGGTGAGCGATTACAAAGTCTTTACCACCTGTTTCTCCAACGATTCTTGGATATGTTCTGTAGTTGTGGATGTTGTCACCGATCATTTTCCACATTCCCTGGAATACTTTTGTAGACCCTGTGAAGTGAAGACCTGCAAAATCTTTGTGAGCCAATACTTTCTCAGCAGTTTCTTTACCATCTGTAAAGATCATGTTGATAACCCCGGCAGGAAGACCAGCCTCAATTAATACATCCATGATTACTTTTGCAGAATAAACCTGCTTATCAGAAGGCTTCCATACTACAACGTTTCCTAACATCGCCATACAAGTTGGAAGGTTTCCGGAAATAGCCGTAAAGTTGAATGGAGTTACTGCAAAACAAAATCCTTCTAATGGTCTGTACTCTACACGGTTCCAGATTCCGTTGTCAGAAACTGGCTGCTCAGAATACATTTCTGTCATGAACTCTACGTTGAATCTTAAGAAGTCAATGAATTCACATGCAGCATCAATTTCAGCCTGGTGTACGTTTTTAGACTGCCCGATCATAGTAGCTGCATTAATTACATCTCTGTAAGGACCTGCTAATAGATCAGCTGCCTTTAAGAAAATGGCTGCACGTTGTTCCCAACCTAGTCCATTCCATGCTTCTTTAGCTGCCAATGCCGCGTTGATAGCGTCATCCACATGCTGCATACCACCTTGGTAATAGAATCCGAAGTCATGAGCATGATCCTGAGGAGACTGAAGCTGTACCTTGGTATCAGTTTTTACTTCCTTTCCATTGATGACCATTGGAACCTCTATCTTCTCAGCCCACATTTTTTTATAAGTGCTGATAAGGCTTTTAACCTCCGGAGATCCCGGTTCATAAGAATTTACCGGTTCGTTTACCGCTAATGGTACTTGCGAAATTGCTTTTGACATATTACGTTTTATTATTTTATTAAATTAAACAAGTAAGTTGTATACAAATTTACGATAATTATAAGGAAAGAAAAAAATCCTGTCTGTTTTTGTGAGATAAACTTTATTGGCCAATAATCATTAGTATATATTATTTTTTTTAGCTTAAATTTTAAAAATATTTAATAGATTTATTTAATCCTTTGTAGAGAAGAAAAATATAGAGTCGTCTGTTGGAATTGTTGGAATTGTGACAATGAAATAGTTGTCATAGTTCATAAAGTGCCTTTAAGTGTTGTAAATAAAGGATTTATAAAGAAATGTTAATTTTATATAAAATCGTGTTTGTTGCGATTTTGAACATTTTAAATAATTTTTTTGATAGCCTGTGAATTAAGATTACTCTAATTTTACACCATTATTATCAGACATGAAAAAAAGAGTCCTGTTTTTCTCTTTTGTATTATTTTTCTCAGCTTTATGTGTAGGTCTTCTTACGCATACGGGAAAAACTAAATCATATTCTGATCTTCTTTCAAAAATTCATCTTCTTCAGCAAAAATCAGATCAGCAGACCCAGCCTGAAATATACAGTTTTTCAGACGCGCAGGATGTGCAGGATTCCAATGATTGGGAGAAAGTAAAATTTGATTATTCAGTACTGGCACAGCAGTGGTTCAACTATTTCTTTGCAAAGTATACCTTTAATACTCCGGTTACGGCCGTTCAAAACCGTATTTGTATTACAGCACCAAGGTACATTCTGTATCATGCCCTGCAGATAGCGGGCTGCTAATTTCATTTTACAGTTTTTAATGTTTCGTTATGGTTTGTATTTCATAATACAGATCCGTAAACATCATTTTCCCTTTTTACATTTTTGAACCTATTTATTTGCCTTTTGAAAAAGGTGAACAGGATAGTGTTTGTTCAATTTTAAATAAAAATACTATGCACTTAACACCGAGAGAAACGGAGAAGCTTATGCTATTTCTGGCAGGAGAGCTGGCTCTAAAAAGAAAGGCTAGAGGCCTTAAATTAAACTATCCAGAATCAATCGCACTGATCAGCCACTTTTTGCTTGAAGGAGCAAGAGATGGTAAAAAAGTAGCCGAACTGATGCAGGAAGGCGCAAATCTTTTAACTAAAGATGATGTGATGCCAGGTGTGTCAGAAATGATCCACGATGTTCAGATTGAAGCTACATTCCCTGATGGAACCAAGCTGGTAACCGTACACAACCCAATCCGTTAATCCTATTTATTATGATACCAGGAGAAATTTTTGTAAAAGAAGGTACGATCATCTGCAATGAAGGCAGAGAAACCGTAAAAATAAAAGTGACCAATACAGGAGACCGTCCTATTCAGGTAGGTTCACACTTCCACTTTTTCGAAGTAAACAAGGCGATGAGCTTTGACCGTGAAAAGGCTTTCGGAAAGAGACTGAATATTGTAGCCAGTACAGCCGTACGTTTCGAACCGGGAGAAGAAAAAGAAGTGGAATTGGTAGAAATAGGAGGAACCAAAAAAGCAATGGGCTTCAATAACCTTGTTGACGGGCAGGTAGATTCTGAAGATCAGAAAAAAGCAAGCCTTGCAAAAATTGAAGAGTTAAACTTTAAAAATCACTAAGATGAGCTTACACGTAGACAGAAAACAATACGCCAATATATTAGGTCCTACTGCCGGAGATAAAATCAGACTGGGGGATACTGAAATCATTATTGAAATTGAAAAAGATTTCACCCATTACGGAGACGAAGCTGTTTTCGGAGGTGGTAAAACCGTACGGGACGGTATGGGGCAGAATGTTACTGCTAAAAGAGATGAAGGAGTTCTTGATCTTTGTATCACAGGTGCCGTTATCATCGATCACTGGGGAATCGTAAAAGGGGATATCGGGATTAAAGACGGTAAAATCGTAGGAATCGGTAAAGCTGGAAACCCTGATACAATGGACGGTGTATCTCCGAACATGATCATCGGTGCTTCTACTGAAGTTCACGGTGGAAAAGGATATATTGTGACTGCCGGAGGTATTGATACCCACATTCACTATATCTGCCCACAACAAATTGAAACGTCTCTGTACAGTGGAATCACTACTATGATCGGAGGGGGAACAGGACCGAATGACGGAACCAATGCTACAACAGTAACTCCTGGTAAATTCAATATGCAGAAAATGCTTGAAGCAGCAGAAGAGTATCCAATGAACTTAGGGTTTTTCGGAAAAGGAAACTGTTCTGCAGAAGAGCCTATTGAAGAGCAGGTGGAAGCAGGGGCATTAGGCGTAAAAATCCACGAAGACTGGGGAGCAACGCCTGCAACGATTGATGCTGCATTAAAAGTAGCTGATAAATATGACGTTCAGGTAGCCATCCACACCGATACTTTAAATGAAGGAGGTTTCTTGGAAGATACAATGAGAGCGATCAACGGAAGAGTCATTCACACGTTCCACACAGAAGGAGCAGGTGGAGGACACGCACCGGACATCATCAAAGCGGCGATGTATCCAAACGTATTACCTGCTTCTACAAACCCTACGCGTCCTTACACGATCAATACAATTGATGAGCACTTAGATATGCTGATGGTTTGCCACCACTTAAGCAAAAACATCCCTGAAGATGTGGCATTCGCAGACTCACGTATCCGTCCTGAAACCATTGCCGCAGAAGATATCCTTCATGATATGGGAGTTTTCAGTATTATGAGTTCGGATTCTCAGGCAATGGGAAGACCAGGAGAAGTCATCACAAGAACCTGGCAGACAGCAAGCAAAATGAAGGAGCAGAGAGGTGATTTAGCGGAAGATCAGAATAGCGGAAACGATAACTATCGTGCAAAAAGATATGTAGCTAAATACACGATCAACCCAGCAATTGCACACGGTATTTCTGAATATGTAGGGTCTCTTGAAGAAGGGAAATTAGCGGATTTGGTGATCTGGAAACCAGCATTATTTGGAGTTAAACCGGAAATGATTGTCAAAGGAGGATTTGTAATCGCTGCTAAAATGGGAGATCCGAATGCTTCTATTCCAACACCACAACCGGTGATCTATAGAAATATGTTTGGGGCTCATGGAAAAGCAAAATACGGTATTTGTGCCAACTTTGTTTCTCAAATCTCTATTGATAACGGAACAATCGCTTCTTATGGATTAGAAAAAATGATCCTTCCGGTGAAAAACTGTAGAAATATTGGAAAGAAAGACCTTATCCACAACGATAAGACTCCTTTAATTGAAGTGAATCCTGAAAACTATAAAGTAACGGTAGATGGTGAATATATCACTTGTGAACCGGCAGAAACACTTCCTTTAACTCAGTTGTATTACTTGTTCTAAGATAAATTCTATTAATATAACCTAACAGGTTTCAATAACCTGTTAGGTTTATTCAACGACAAAAAAAGATTTATCAGGCAATATTTTAAAACAATTATAGAACTAAGTTTAGAATGAAATATTTAAATAAAACAGTTTTTTCTCTTGCTGTAGCCGGGATGTCTTTGCTTTCGGGTCATGTAAATGCTCAGTTTTTGGGTGGACACAGGCTGAAGAGCGATGAAGATGGACCAAAAGGTCAATTTATGATGTATGGTTCATTGGATTACTCAAAGGTTACTACCCCTACGAATAGCAGCAGTACCGTTTCCAGTGCACCATTGGGAGTAGGATACTTTATCAATAATAATGATCTTGTCGGGGTTAATTATGTTTACTCTCAAAATTCTGTTAATCATAATGTGGTGTATAAGCAAAATGAAGCAGGAATTTGGTATAGCCCTTCACTAATGCTTGGAAAATACTTTGTACTGATCGGGCAGATAGATGCACATTATGTTTGGGGACAACAGCAGGCAACAACAGCGGATGCAATGCAGAACTTTAATGGATTCCGCCTCCGTGCTTACCCTTTGATCGGAATCTTATTAGGTGGCGGTTGGGCCTTGAAATTCAAGTTTGCTGAGCTTTCAATGCTTCAGACTAAAACGAAAGAAGAAGGCTGGACGAAGAGCTATGTAGCGGGACTTAGTGGTTCAACATTCGGGGTGGGCATTTCTAAAAACTTTGACTTCAGAAAAAAATCGGCTAAAGATGATAATTAATCAGACCATAGGCAATCTCACCGAAAATCCTACAGAAAAAACCATAGATTATCTGGATCTGGAATGGTTTGAAACCACAAAAAGAATCCAACGCAAAAAAACCAGAAATGAAGTAGATGTTGCCATCAAGTTTCTTAAAGAAGGGCAGCGTTTGCGTGAAGGAGATATTCTTTTTGAGGATGCAGAAAAAGTAATCGCGATCAATGTCCTGGAAACAGAAGCGATCGTAATGGTTCCCGGATCTTTACTGGAAATGGGAACAGTATGCTACGAAATAGGGAACAAACATATTCCGCTTTTCATTCAGGATGATAAAGTATTGCTTCCTTTTGAAATGCCGATGTTCAGATGGCTGGAAGCAAGCGGCTTTAAACCGGAAAAGCAATCCGTAAAACTGCTGAATCTCCTTAAATCCAATGTAGAACCTCACGGACACGGAAGTCTTGGCTCTACAATTTTCACCAAAATCTTAAAAATGGCTGCTCCGAAAGATGAATAATATAAACATAAACTTTTTATCAGGACTGCTTCATCTGGCTGATCCTACGCTTCCTATCGGGGGGTATACCCATTCCAACGGACTTGAAACCTATGTACAGGAAAGAATCGTTCATAATGCGGAAACAGCAAAAGAGTTTGTACAGAATATGCTTCAGTATAACCTTAAATTCAATGACGGGGCTTTTGCAAAACTCGCTTATAAAGCCGTAGAAAAAGGAGATTTACAAGCACTTTTGGATCTCGACAATGAGTGTAATGCCATAAAATGTCCTAGAGAAATCCGTCAGGCCAGTCAGAAACTGGGGTTGAGATTAATAAAAATATTCAAAAGGAGAGAAAGTTTCCCTTTTATGGAGGCATTTGAAAAAGCAGTTCAAAATAAAGAAGCTAATTCTCATTACTGTATTGTCTTTGGAGTCTATGCTTATTTAATGAAAATTCCTTTATACGAAGCATTGCTTGGATTCTACTACACTTCTGTTGCCGGAATGATTACTAATGCCGTAAAGCTGGTACCGCTGGGACAGCTTGATGGGCAAGATATCTTATTCGCTCTATATCCTGTCATGGAAAAAACTGTTTGGGAAACTATGGAACTGGACAGAGATATGGTAGGACTTTGCAATACAGCCTTTGATATCAGATGTATGCAGCACGAAAGGTTGTATTCAAGACTTTATATGTCGTAATACGAAAAGATAAAAAGGGAAAATGAATTGAATGTAAATAACATTTGCTGAGTGAAGCGCCCTTGCGATCTTAAAATATTCACAATCAAAAAAATCTTAGCGCTCTCAGCGTTAGAAAAATAAAAACAAAGCAAAAATTTAGAAAAAATGGAAAACAGAAAATATATAAAAGTAGGAGTAGCAGGACCTGTAGGGTCAGGAAAAACTGCATTACTGGAACGTTTAAGCAGAAAATTATTCGGGAAATATGATCTTGGAGTAATTACCAATGATATTTACACTAAAGAAGATGCTGAGTTTATGGCTAAAAACAGTCTTCTTCCTCATGACAGAATTATCGGAGTTGAAACAGGAGGCTGTCCTCACACGGCGATCCGTGAAGATGCCAGCATGAACCTTGAAGCAGTAGATGAACTGGCAGCCCGTTTCCCTGAAATTGAACTGGTTCTTATCGAAAGTGGAGGAGATAACCTTTCAGCAACATTCAGCCCTGACCTTGCAGACGTTACTATTTTCATTATTGACGTTGCGGAAGGAGAGAAAATCCCTAGAAAAGGAGGTCCTGGTATTACAAGATCAGACTTGTTAATCATCAATAAAATTGACCTTGCCCCGTATGTAGGAGCCAGCCTTGAAGTTATGGAGAACGATGCCAGAAGAATGAGAAAAGGAAATCCTTTTGTTTTTACCAATCTTAAAACAGATGAAGGGTTGGATAAAGTGATCGGATGGATTAAAAAATACGCTCTTTTAGAAGAAATTGAAGAACCGAACTTAGTAAGATAAATGGATAGTCGTTTAAATATTATTGCAGGATTCAAGGGTGGAGAATCTTATGTGAAAGATCTTTATGTCTCGCTTCCTTTCAGAGTAGTTTCTGTAGGGCAGAGAAAAAGTGACAAAAAGCTCTATCAGATGGTGATGAGCTCCTCCCCGGGAATTCTGGATGGTGACCATTACCATTTGGATGTAGCCCTTGAAAAAGGATCTTCCCTTCAATTGCAGTCGCAGTCATATCAGAGACTGTTCAATATGGAAGACAAGGCTGTTCAGGAACTGAATGTAACCATGGAGGATGAAACCTCTTTCGCTTACGTTCCGCATCCTATTGTTCCGCATGAAGATTCTAATTTTAAGAGTAAAGCCAATGTTCATATCGGGAAAAACAGCCAGATCATCATCAGTGAGATTATTACCTGCGGAAGGAAGCATTATGGAGAGGTTTTTAAGCTGAAACGTTTTCAGAATCTTATGGAGATCTATCATAATAACAAACTGGTAGTAAAGGATAACGTAGTAATTCAGCCTGACTTGATTCCGATAAGTAGTATTGGTAACCTGGAGAAATATACCCATCAGGGAACTCTGATTTTCTACAGCACAAAGGAAAATGTAGATAAAAACGGATTGATTGAAGAGATCGTTGAAGCCGCAGCACAACATATTGAAGAGATGGAAGTAGGAGTTTCAGCTATGGAAGATAACGGATTTGTAGTAAGAGCCTTAGGGCATGGGGGAGAATTGATGTACAACTTCTTCCTGCATGTTCAGGAAATCCTTTGGTCACTGGAGTAAAAAGGTAGCTTTGAGAGCCTTGTCAAGGTTTAAAATCTTGACAAGGCTGGAATTGGAAGAAAATAATATTGTTTTAACGGACATTGTCACCATTCAATAGAAGCGGGCTTTAGCCCGCGTAAATAAAAAGAAATCTTCCACTGGCTTTAGCCAAAACGTAATAAGAATCTGAAATAACAGAATTAATAGAAAATGGACAGTACAGTTTGGGCATTACTTTTAAGTGCCGTTTCAATAAGTTTTATACACACGGCCTCAGGACCGGATCATTACCTGCCCTTCATTGTGATTTCAAAATCCAAAAAATGGAGCGGAATGAAAACCGCAGTATTAACAATGGTTTGTGGGCTTGGACACGTCCTGAGTTCTCTGGTACTTGGTTTTATCGGAGTGTTTCTGGGTTGGCAGCTGAATAAAATCTCCTGGTTCCAGGACATCAGAGGGAATTTCTCAGGATGGGCATTGCTGATCTTTGGTGGAGTTTACTTAATCTATGGTTTGATTCAGGCGATCAGAAACAAACCTCACAAGCATTTTGATGTGATGGGAGATGATGTTTATGTGTATGAACATAATCACGGTGAAGTCGTAATGCCGCAGACCCGAATAAAAGTAACCCCGCTTGTCCTTTTTATGATCTTTGTAATGGGGCCAAGTGAACCATTAATTCCTTTATTATTCTATTCAGGAGTTAAACATTCTATGCCTGAAATCGCAGTTCTGGTAACCTCATTTACTGTCACTACTGTTTTAACAATGCTTGGAATGGTGCTTTTAGGACGTTATGGCTATTCAACCTTATTCAATACCGAAAAACTGGAAAGATATATGGGAGTGGTAAGTGGCGCTGTGGTAACAGTATGCGGAGTTGGGATGGTCTTTCTGGGCTGGTAAAGAGGTTTGAGGGTTTTAGAGTAGGAGAGTAAGAATGTTTAAAGTTCAAGGTTTGAAGTTTAAGGTGACCATCCTTTCACTGATGATTTCCCATTCATTATTCACTTGCGAATCAAAATTGACTATTGAAATCTAAAACTAAAATGTCTCTCATCTCTTCGTCTATTATCTTTCATCTCTATCCATAATCTCCAATTTATTTCCAATCAATAATACAATTAAAAAAACTATGGACGAATTTTTCAAAAAAATACCCTTTTTAGACAATGTTTTAAAAGGAATCGGGCAAATTATGCTTCAGGAAAACAGATGGACCGGACTTCTGTTTCTGATAGGAATCTTTATGGGAAGCTGGCAGTGCGGAGTTGCAGTATTGCTTTCAACAGCAGCGGGAACCTTTACAGCCATGAAGCTGAAATATAATCAATCTGAAATCAATGCCGGATTATACGGTTTCAGTGCTGCACTTGTGGGAGTGGCATTGGCTTTTTTATTCGAAACAACAATTTTAATTTGGATACTTATCTTATTGGGAGGAGCATTAGCAGCTGTTATTCAGCATTTCTTTATCCAAAAGAAAATACCGGTGTTTACTTTTCCTTTTATTATCATTACATGGATATTGGTATTTGCTTTACATCATTTCACTCATATTCCGCCATCAGCAATGTTGAGTGCTGAGGTAATCCCATCAAAATATGATGACTTTCTTACCTGTACCAATGGTTTTGGAGAGGTAATATTCCAGGGTGGAGTACTTTCAGGAATGATTTTCTTTCTGGCAGTTTTCATCAGTTCACCCATTGCTGCTTTATATGGATTGGCGGCATCTATTTTGGGTGCAGGGCTGTCACAGTTGAATGGTGAACCTATCAAAGAAATCCACATGGGATTATTCGGATTCAATGCCGTTCTTTCAGCTATCGTATTTGCAGGAGTGAAAAAAAGAGATGGTTTATGGGTGCTTATCGCCGTTTTTTTAACGATTGTTATTGATGATCTTCTTATCGATAATCATTGTCTGGATGCTGTGGGTGGAGTATTCACATTCCCATTCGTAGCAGGAACATGGATCACTCTTTTAATTCAGAAGGTATTTCTTAAAACAAAAGCATAGGCTTGGGTTTGAGGGTCTGAAGGTTCTAGAGTTTGAGAATTTTAGGGTTTGAGAGTAAGAGGGTTTAAAGTTCAAGGTTGTCATCCTTTCCCTGGTAATTGGCAATTCACCATTCACTTGCGAAGCAAAATTGACCATTGAATTTTAAGACTAAAACATCTATCATCTCTTCGTCTATTATATGTCATCTCCCTCTAATTTATAAACGTAACAAAACAAAAAATGAAAATAACTAAAATAGCAGCCGCTTTTCTTGTCATGGCATTCAGTGGAAAAATGATGGCGCAGGAAGCAGAAAAGCAGTTGCAGATCAAAGATGCAGATGACAAATTTCCTATTGCAGATGCATTGGTAAAATATGATCACGGAAATACCCACACACATACAGGAACAGATGGTACTTTTGCAGTTCCTGTGAAATCACTTCCTGATACATTGGTGATCAGCCGTCAGGGATATGATGAGGTAAAATGGGTGGTTACCAATGAAGATGATAAAAATAAAGTTATTTTTTTACAGCATAAGCCATTTCAGATCTCCGAAGTAGCCATTAATCACAGCTCCTTTTTATCGGCCATTACAAAGGTGGATCTGAATAAATTTCCGGTGAATTCAGCACAGGATTTATTGAGAAAAGTACCGGGTTTATTTATTGCGCAACACGCTGGAGGAGGAAAGGCTGAACAGCTTTTTTTAAGAGGATTTGATGCTGATCACGGAACCGATGTAAGTGTAAATGTAGACGGAATGCCGGTGAATATTGTCTCCCATGCCCATGGACAAGGGTATTCTGATCTTCACTTTGTGATTCCTGAAACGGTAAATAATATAGATTTTGGAAAAGGAGCTTATTATATGGACCGTGGAGATTTCAATACTGCCGGATATGTCGATTTTCAAACGTATAACGGATTGAAAAATAGTATGATTAAACTTGAAGGGGGATCATTCAATTCAAAAAGAGTATTGGGAATGTTCAATATTCTGCATGATGATCTGGGAAGGAAGAATGCTTATATCGCTGCTGAATACAATTATACCGATGGACCTTTTGATGTAAAACAAAACTTCAACAGAGTTAATATTTTCGGAAAGTATAACCAATGGATTACTGATAACGATTATTTCAATATTCAGTTTTCAACCTTCAATTCCTCCTGGAATGCTTTCGGTCAGGTTCCGGAACGTGCAGTGGATGAAGGAATCATCGGAAGATGGGGCAGTATAGATCCTACTGAGGGCGGAAAAACTTCCAGAACAAACCTTCAGATGAATTTTAAGCATATCATTTCTCCATCTGAACAGATTGATGCAATGGCTTTCTATTCAAAATATAACTTCAACCTGTATTCTGATTTTACATTTTTCTTAAAAGATAAAGATCACGGAGATGAAATCCAGCAGACCGACGGAAGAAACATCTATGGAGCCGAGGTAAAATATACCAAAAGTTTCTCTCTTCCCAACAGTTCATTAAACTGGACATCAGGAATTGGATTAAGAAATGATGATATCAATACCTTACAGCTGAATCATGTTTATCACAGAGATATGCTTCTTGACAGACTGTCTGATGTGGACGGAACAGAAACGAATCTTCATGCCTATTCAGGGTTGGTTTGGAAAACAGGAAAATGGACGATCAATCCGGCGGTAAGGGTAGATCATTTTATCTTCAATATGCATAATCTGCTGGATCCTGAACAACTGCCTTCCGGACAGTCCAAAGAAGCAACCAGAGTGAGCCCTAAACTGAACTTCTCCTATGCGCAGAGCGATAATGTAATGTGGTTCCTGAAAACAGGGATGGGATTCCATTCCAATGATATGAGGGTAGTAGTGACCAATAAAAACGAAAATACTCTTCCATATTCTATCGGAGCTGATTTCGGAGTAAGATTACACCCGTTCAAATCACTGATCATTACCCCTGCCGTGTGGTATATGGATCTTCAGCAGGAATTTGTATATGTAGGAGATGATGCGGTAGTAGAACCCTCCGGAAAATCAAGACGTTTCGGTGCCGATCTGGGAATCCGTTTCCAGCCATTGGAGAACTTTTACCTGAATGCAGACATCAATTATTCTCATGCTAGATTTATGGAAGAGGAAAAAGGACAGGATTATATTCCGCTGGCTCCGGTAGTAACCAGTACAGGATCTGTAAACTGGGATTTCCTGAATGGGTTTTCTTTAGGTCTTCAATACCGTTATCTTGGGGAAAGACCGGCAGTAGAAGACAACAGTATTAAGACAAAGGCTTATTTCGTGAATGATCTGGTACTTTCTTACAACCGTCAGAAATGGGGCGCGAATATTCAGGTCAATAACCTGTTCAATGTAAAATGGAATGAAGCCCAGTTCGCCACAGAAACTCAACTGAAAGGCGAAGCAGAACCTATTACAGACCTTACCTATACTCCGGGAAGTCCATTTGGAGTAAGAGTAGGAGTCTATTATAAGTTCTAAACAAATAGAAGAGGAGTATAAGAGGAGTTGAGAATTTTGAAATTGATGGACTAAAGCATTTTCAAATTAACACATTCTCAAATTTTCAAATTCTCCTGGTTCTACTTTATAAATTTTGTCTAACTTTAATTTATCATAATATCAGAATGGAAGTTTTATCCAATTTTCAATATAAAAAGCTTTTTCTACCTAATATCACGGAGAAAATATTAGCTAATAACGCAGATATACAGCTTTACCGGATAGAAAATTACCTTAAGGGGATCTTGATGCCTGTCATTCCGTACCGTACCACGTTTAACTTTATTATTTTCGTTACGAACGGACATATCAAGCAGTATCTTGAAAATAAAGAATATCACGCTGAAAAAGGCGGAGTGATCTTTATTAAACAGGGAACCATTACCGCTACCGTAGAACTTTCTGATGATATTGAAGGTTTCTTTCTTGCCTACGAAAATAATATCCTCTCCGAGCAGGAACTGCCCAAGCATAAAAGCAGTATTTTCTTCATGACTCCTTTCCTGAATCTGGATAGCCTGACCTATGGAACGATTACCCAGCTTCTGCCGATCATGGAGCAGGAACTATGGCTGAGTAATCTGAATATTAACGATGTTGTAGTCACTATGCTTCATCTGATTCTGATCAAAATGCTGAGCACAGATTCAGATACCCATCATAAATCTGCCACAAGGCCGATGGAGTTATCACTCCAGTTCAGGGATCTTTTATTCAAGTATCATGTGGGTGAAAAAAGAGTAGCATTTTATGCTGATAAATTGTCTGTAACAGAAAGTTATCTGAATAAATGTGTTAAAAGTGTGACCCAAAAGTCACCAAAACAATGGATCAATGAGATTGATATCAATTACAGTAAAGCATTACTGCATTCCAGTAAAGATATTGCAGAAATTGCCTATGAACTGAATTTCCATACAGCGTCCCATTTTACCCAACTTTTCAAAAAAATTGCAGGAATTACGCCGAAGGATTACAGGACTCAGTTTTTGAGTAATAGAGTTACAGGATAGGCTGGAAGCTGGAAGAGGGATGCTGGAGGTACTGTGGGATGATATTGTTATGAAAGATATTTTAATTAAGTTTAATTCAGATAAAAAGTCAACAATTGATTTTTCAGCCATCAATAACTTCCACCTCCCAGCCTCCATCTTCCAGTCCAAAAACCCTACAACTTCTCATTCTCCAAAATCTTAATCACCAGCTTTTCCTCTTTTGTCAGATCGGCCTTTCCATCATTTTCTTCGATGATTTCCAGTTCGTCAAGATATTTTTTGATGGTATTGTTTTCGTAAAGATTGATTACTAAAGGGTGAACGTAATATTTTCTGCAGACTGTAGTTGTATTTCCAAGGTGTTGGGCAACAATGTCCAGGGCTTCTTTTACATTCTTTTTATATTGAGTATCATTTTCAGCATATCCGATCTCTTTAAAAGCAATCAGGGCATTAACTGTTCCGGACCATGTTCTGAAATCCTTGGCTGTAAAATCTTCTCCGCTTATTTCTTTTATATAATCATTCACCATCCCGGAGTCAATAGAATGCCGGGTTCCTTCATCATCAAGATACTGGAAAAGCTCCCTGCCGGGAATCTCCTTGCATTTTTGTACCAGTTTTGCCAACCTCTTACTTCTGAGATCAACATGATGCATAATGCCTTTTTTCCCTTTAAATGAAAAAGTTATTTTTTGTCCCCTGATTTCAACATGTTTCCCCTTCAAGGTGGTTAACCCGAACGAACCATACAGTTTTTCATAGATTGTATTGCCAATACGGATATTGGTTCTCTGCATAAGACTGACAATAAGGGCGAGTATTTTCCGTTTTTCAAAATTCCTCAAAGCAAGATCCTGCTCTATATGAAGTCTGATATTGGGTAAAGCATACCCGAACTGAAGCATTCTGTAGAATTTTGTATGGTTTCTTAAAGCACTCCATAAAGAGTGATAGCGATACTGCTTTCTCTTTTTTATATCAAAACCGGTCGCCTGAAGATGACCATTTTCTAAAGCACAGATCCATACATTTTCCCATGCCGGAGGGATGACAAGCTTATTGATTCGGATTATTTCATCCTTATTGCGGATCTTTTCTCCATCCTTATAATAAGAATATTTCTTTCCAGTTTTCTTACGTGTGATTCCGGCGGTTTCTGCATCGGTGGTATAAATAAGATGTACCGCCTTTGCAGAAGCTTCCGGATCCTTCATGATTTTAACAATCTTTGATGGCTTAAGGTGAGAAATAATCTCTAAATCTGTATTCTTCTCCATGGAAAATGGTTAAGAGTTTTTACCCTTCGAAAAAATCAGTAAAAGAATCACTACAATTATACAGACTAAGAAAATTCCCCACCACATTCCGGCCTTAAAAATTGTTCCTACTGCTTCACAACTTGTTAGTGTTAACAAACTTAATATCATTATACTGTAAAAGTTCCACTTTTTCATAGGTAATATTTTTGGTGTTTATTAAATTCTGAGCCGGTCAGCTTTCCAGTTTTTGATCGATCTTTTGATCTCATCTCCGGAAATGTTTTCATGCAAAGCTTTATATAAAAGCTCTTTAAACTCATCATCATACGTAAACCTCAGGGCTGCAATCTGGTCAAATTTTAACTTGTCAACTGTTTCATCAGACCTTTTATTAAAAATCTCAAAATACCGCTGCTTAAATTCAAGGATCACCATACGGTTCTGAAGTCCTAAAGCATAATGCTGTCTGGTCATAAATGCCAGATAAAAAAGCAGAAAAATCACGATTGAAAATAAAATCCAGATCAACTGATTACCGGGATCACCCCAAATTTTATAGATTCCTAAAATCTCCAGTATAATTAATAAAGGAAGATAAATAAAGTGATGAGGTGGATAAAATTTTCTGTGGTTATTATAGTTCTGCTGTTTCATAGGATGTAATGTAGCAATAATCCTTCCAAAAATTTATTATTTTAATAAAAAAATACATTTTATGGTATGAATTTTATTTTTTTTTGAGGGAAGTTTACAAATAAACTCTAACCTTATCATCGATGGATCTATGCGGTTGAAAAAATTGATTAAACCACATAGGGGTATTGGTTAAAGTGTTTTAAGATAAGGGTTTAATCGCAGATTGGATTGATAAAAACAGATATTTATAAGGTTATTCAAACTTTAAAAACTATATATTTTTAGCCATTAATGCACGAATAAAGAATCATTCGTGCATTAGTGGCCATAAAAAACAAGGTTATCTGTATTCCCAATAAAAATTCATGAAAAAATAATATATCATTAGGAAAATAGGGCCTTTATTTGGCTTTTCGACTTCAAATTTTTCGTAACTTTCGGTGTTTAAAAATGAAAAGAATGACTTCAAAGGAAAAAGTTGCTGCACTTCGAGAAGAAATGCAGAAAAATAATGTTGATGCATTTATAGTATATTCTGCAGATCCTCACATGAGTGAGTACCTTCCTGAAGAATGGCAGGAAAGAGCTTGGCTGTCAGGATTTTTAGGTTCAGCCGGTTTTGTAGTAGTTACGAAGGACAAGGCTGGGCTTTGGACAGACGGAAGATACTTTACACAGGCTGCCATTGAACTGGACGGTTCAGGAATCGACCTTTTCAAAGACGGAATAGAAGGAACTCCTAATTATATAGATTGGATTATTTCTGAAATTCCAGCCGGAGGTAAAGTCGCTGTAAATGCCTTAGCTGCTTCCAATGCCAATTGGGAACTGCTTTCTCAAAAATTTAATTCAAAAAATATTACCCTTACCGATATCCCCCTTTTAAAGGAGGTTTGGAAAGAAAGAGGAACACCATCTGTAAATCCAATCTTTGTACACCCTGT
Organism: Chryseobacterium sp. BIGb0232; assembly: GCF_024810195.1. Taxonomy (NCBI): domain Bacteria; kingdom Pseudomonadati; phylum Bacteroidota; class Flavobacteriia; order Flavobacteriales; family Weeksellaceae; genus Chryseobacterium; species Chryseobacterium sp. BIGb0232. Next base: position 765,203 of record NZ_JANUEH010000001.1, on the reverse strand, counting down.
AGAAAGAGCTGGTAAATCTGTAGTAGATAAACTGTCTGCTATCCGTCAGAAAATGGAAGATCAGGAAGCTACTGTTCATATTATTTCAAGTCTTGACGATGTGGCATGGACCTCCAACCTGAGAGGAAGTGATGTACAGAGCAATCCTGTATTTTTAGGATATATTGTGATCACTAAAAATGATGCTGTTCTATTCACTGGTCTTGAAAAACTTGAAGTAGAAGCAAGAAAACAAATGGACGATTCTTTCGTAAAAATGATGCCTTACGAAGAATTTTATAACTATCTGAAAGCATTCAAAAATGAAAAAATACTGGTTTCTCCAAACAGCAACCAGCAGATTTTTGAAACATTGAAGGCAGATAACCAATTTATCAAAGCTCCGGTACCAGGAAATCTGATGAAAGCTCAGAAAAATGAAACTGAGTTGGAAGGTTTCAGAAAAGTAATGGTAAGAGACGGTGTTGCGATGGTAAAATTCCTTTACTGGCTGACTCACAATGCAGGAAAAGAAGCGATGAACGAGTATTCTATCGGTGAAAAACTGAGAGGATTCCGTGCTGCTGGCGAAAACTTTGTGGGAGAAAGTTTCGGTTCTATTGTGGGATATAAAGACAATGGAGCAATTATGCACTATTCTGCCAAGAAAGAAGGAAGTAAAGAAGTAACCAATGAAGATACAATCCTGGTAGATTCAGGAGGTCAGTATCTTGAAGGAACTACAGATATTACAAGAACTTTTGCGCTGGGAATCCCTTCTGAAGAGTTCAAAAAAAATTCAACACTGGTATTACAGGGATTGATCCGTTTATCCATGGTAAAATTCCCTAAAGGAACAAAAGGTGTACATCTTGATGCTATTGCAAGGCTTCCGTTATGGATGGAAGGTAAAGACTTCAACCATGGAACAGGACATGGAGTAGGAAGTTTCATGAACGTTCATGAAGGGCCTCAAAATATCAGAAAAGATTTAAATCCTCAGGATCTTCTTCCTGGAATGGTTTGTTCCAACGAACCTGGATATTATCTTGAAGGCCACTATGGAATCCGTCATGAAAACCTTATCGCTGTAAAAGAAGCAGAGAAAACGATTCACGGAACATTCTATGAATTTGAAACATTGACGTTCTGTCCGTTCTTTAAAGATACAGTGATAAAAGAAATTCTTTCAGAAAGCGAAATCGCATGGCTGAACAGTTACCACAAAACATGTGAAGAGAAACTGGCTCCTTATTTGGAAGGAGAAGTGAAAGAATGGTTCTTACAACTCGTAAGTCCATTGTAATAAAAACTAAAGTCAAGATTGGGATAACCTTAAACATTGAACTTTATACTAAACAAAATAATTGTTAGATCAGTAAAAGTCCTGTAAGTTGTTGCTTGCAGGGCTTTTTTATTTACGCAACCGTATTTTTACGGATAAAATTGTAGGGATTCTCCTGATGACGGGAAATACAGGTCTGTTTATCTTTGTATCAACAAAACATCATTCATATCTTCATATAATAACTTAGTTATTCAAAACGGTAGATCATCCCGACCTGGGATGATTTTCTTTTTTTTATGAGTTAGGGATAAAAAATGCAATTTTATAGTTTTGAAACCGGAGATTACGAAAGTCAAAAGAATAAGATATCCTTTTTTTATTTCAACTAATTTATAGTAGCTAAGAGTAATTGTATCTCTAACAGTAGCTTCCAGTTCCCAACCTCCATCTTCCAGCTATTTCCCTCTAACTTCCTTCCTCCGGATTTAATTTTCTAATAAGTTTTAGTTATTTTCGCCGTATTAAGAAAACCCAGGTCAATGGTACATGATTTTTTTCGGAGTTTTAATCTGTTTTCAGAAAATGAGATTGAAGAGTTTTTAAAGCTTTTTGAAGTCAGAAAAGTCAGTAAGAATGAGTATTTTATTCAGGAAGGTGAAAAATGCAGGGAAGTGGCATTTATACAATCGGGGATTTTCCGGTCCTTTTATCTTTCTGATGATGGAAAAGATATGACCTATTGTTTCAGGTTTCCCAATACGATGATGGCCGCATATTCTTCATTAATTTCGGATTGCCTCAGTAAAGAAAGTATGCAGGCAATTACTGATGCAGAGTTGCTGGTATTAAAAAAGGAAAAGATGGATGCCCTGATACAGGATGACCTCAATTGGACCAGGTTTTTAAAAACCATTGCTGAACAGGAGTATCTTGAGCTTGAAAAAAGATTTTTCCAGCTTCAGAGAGACAGTGCCAGCCAACGGTATGTGGCACTTCTTAAAAACTATCCGGATTATATTCAGAAAATTCCTTTACAGTATCTTGCTTCTTACCTCGGCATTACACAACGGCATTTAAGCCGCATCAGGAAAGAGATTTCTTTTTAGACATTTGTCCTGTTTATTCGTTTCCAAGCTCTCTAATTTTGTCAAAAAAAATAGATGGAGTATAATATTCTGATTATTGGAGGAAACGGACTGGTGGGTAAAACAATTGCCCGTATTTTACAGGCGAGAAATCCGCATATTAATATTTTTATTGGCGGACGTAAAGACGGAAATACAGAAAGACATCTGAAAATTGATGTTACCGATCCCGCTTCTTTTAAAGGTATCGCTGATAAAAAAATAAACCTTATTATTCTTTCCGTGAATGATAAATCTGATAACGTTCTCAAATATGCTATCGCTCATCATATTGATTATCTGGATATCACGAAACCTACACCAGCTCTGGTAAAAGCTTATGATATTGCCGGAAAGGAAGACATTAACAGCCGGATTGTTTTCAGTTCAGGCTGGATGGGGGGAATAGTACCCGGATTGGTTAGTATTCTGTCAAAAGATGCTAATGATATTCAGGGAGTAAAGCTCTTTGTTTACTATTCTGTTAAGGATTTGGCAGGGGAGAGCTCAGCTCATTTTATGGCAGAAAATGTTGCTGTACCCTTTCATGATTATAAGAATGATCAGCCCGTTTCTATCAGACACTTTTTAAATACTGAACGCTTTGATTTTTCTTTTGGAATTGGAAAGAGAAGTGCCTATAATTTTGATGTTCCCGATTTGTATATCCTGAACAGGGTTGAAAGAATTCCGAATGTAAGTGTAAAAATGACTTATAATTCTAAGTTTATTACCTGGCTGCTGGGGAGTTTTCAATATCTCAGAATCTTTGATATTTTATCATTAAAAGAAAGAAAAATGATTTTCGGATCAAGCGGAAATGGTGATCAGGCAGTATTCGAAATTGTTGTAAAAGATAAAAACGGTGATAAAAAACTAAGTCTGCAGAGTACCAAAGGACAGGCTGAATTAACGGCCTTGTCAGCAGTTCTGCATACAGAAGAACTGTTCAGAAATCCGCATGAAAACAATGTGTATTTCGGACATCAATTGCATGAGCCTTTATCATTGCTGGCTCAGCTTAACGCTTATGAAACGATTAATACTAATATAACACAATGAAAAAAATAGCCATTATTAACGGTCATCCCAATAAAAAATCTTTCAATTTCGGAGTTGCAGAAGCGTATAAAAACGGAGCCATAGAGGCCGGAGCTGAAATAAAAGAAATTACCATTGCAGAATTAAAATTTAATCCCAATCTGCAGTTTGGGTATCAAAAAAGAATGGAACTGGAGCCGGACTTATTAAATGCATGGGAGATTATACAGTGGGCAGATCATCTGGTTTGGGTACACCCTGTCTGGTGGGGAGGTTTGCCAGCCCTTATGAAAGGTTTTATAGACCGATTGTTTCTTCCGGGATTTGCCTATAAATACAGAGAAAACTCTTTATGGTGGGACAAGCTTTTAGCCGGGAAAACAGCCCATATTATCACAACAATCGATCAGCCGGGTTGGTATTACCGTCTTATGTATGGAAGACCAAGTGTTAATCAGCTTAAAAAGTCAACGTTGGAGTTTTGCGGAATAAAGCCTGTAAAGGTAACCTATCTGGGGATAATCCGGACTTCCAATGAAGAACAGCGCAGAAAATGGTTGGATAAAGTAGCAGAATTAGGAAGAAAACAACGGTAAAACTTCCACTTTACTATAGGAATCAGCTTTTACAAATTTATATATGAAAGTTTTGACAGGAAACCGGAAAAAAGAATATTTCCCGGATAGCATTTTTAATCTTATTGTATCTAACAATTTTGAATAACAGAATCTTCCGGTTTCCTTGATTTTTATTTTTACAGTCCCTTTTTTCCATCTAACCAATATGCCTGTGATCTGATACATTGGGAGGAAATTCCTTTAGCTTTAAGAAATCTTTTGATCAGGGACATGGTAGTACCGTTTCCGGTAAGATAAAAAACTACATTATTATTGTCAATAGCCTGCTTTTCTTCCTTCAGAAAGTCGGTTAACGCTTCGATAATATCTATAGTATTATTTTTAGGAATGTGGTAGCCATATAAGTTGAGGGCTTCCAATGCAGATGAATCGTTGAGTTCATGAAGGCATATAAATTGCTGGGCAGGTCCTTCTACAGCTTCTTTGATGGAGAGGGAACTTCCCAGTGATGTTTCATCACCTATGGAAAAATGGATCGCTGCATCGGGATCAAAAAAACGTTTTCCTCTCGGCATTAATATTTTTAAAGAATCCCCAATGGTAAGGCTGCTGATAAAATGACTTCCTGCTGCCACCGGATCATGCATGTGGAATAAGACATCAAAAGTTCCGGAATCTTTATTGAAGTTGAAAGGTGAATAATTACGGTAATCCCTGTCATTGATCCTGATTCCTATGGCATAAGCCGGCTCAAACTCAACATCCTGTAAATCTGTAGAGAAGCGTATACGGCGGAGATCAGCCGTTACAGATTCTATATCTGTAACTGTACATTCTTTAAACTTTGAGGACAATACACTTTCTACAGTATCATTGATCCATTTTGGCAAGCTTGGCATACTATTTTTTTATTGCAAAGGAAGCATCAAAATTAAGATCATCCGATAGCCGTTTCAAGGAAATGATTGGACTATTCGTTGTTTTTTATGATATTATTTGGATGGAAAGAACTAAATATTAAATATTATCTGTTCTTATCACGGAACTCTGAAGGAGGCTGGCCTTCCAGCTTAGAAAATAAACGGCTGAAATAAGTATGGTCATTATAGCCAATTTCATAAGCAATCTCCTTTATGGTAAGATGGGTAAAGACCAGTAATCTTTTTGATTCTATCAAAATTTCCTGATGGATCCAGTGCTGAGCTGATTTTCCTGTCACTTCACGAATAACTTCTGTTAAATATCCTCTGGAAATATTTAATAGCGCTGCATATGCTGATGGACTTTTCATGGTTTTGAATTCTGCTCTCACCAAAGTTCTGAAGGCTCTGGTTAACTGTAGAGCACGGGGTTCATGAGCCGTTTTCACTCTGTTTTCATGCTTGTAAATAAAGGCAAACATTCCTGTTAAAGCATGAAGCTGTGACTGAACAATCAGAGATCCTTCTTTAGATCCAAGTATTTCATCCGATAAAAAGAACTTGAGAAGGCTGGCAGAAGTATTTATCTTTTCTCTCCAGCTTTTACTGACGGATAGAGGCTGGATTTCTACCAATAGCTCTTCAAATACAGAACGCACAGTTTCCGGAATCAATTCTGCTTTCACTGCTACAAACCATCCTGAAACGTCTTTCATCATTAGTCCCTGATGTACCTGGCCCGGTAATACACAGAAAATGGCTGGGTCCTGTGATTCAACAGTTTTAAAATCCACCATCATTTTTACATGACCACTTTCCATGCAGGTAAAAATATAATTATTGTCCCGGTGTATTCCTTTATCCAGTAGCATATCTTCAGACTTATGATCACGTTGTTCCATTCTCTCAACAAGAATACCGTGTTGGGAAATATCATTTAGATCATAGGTAGGAATTGCCTGCTTCATCTTTTAAACTGGTTTCACAAATCTACGAAATACAGGATGATTGCTGTATTTTTTGCTTCATTAAGTTTTATTTTGTCTACGAGTGTAATAAAAAAACGTGCATCGGTAGCAAGGAACGTTTTTTTTAATTTGAGGAAGCTATTATTTTGCTTTTGAAAATGCCATTTTCACCGCCAGATAAGTAAGTACACTGGCCATAAACCACTTTTGAACTTTAATCCATGCAGGATTATTATTGAAAAATAGAGCAACTCTTGCAGCTGTCAAAACAATTAAAAAATTCACAGTAAAACTTACCAGTACCTGAATTACTCCAAGTTCCAGACTTTGGGTTAAAATAGAACCATATTCCGGCTTGATGAACTGTGGAAAAAATGACAGATAGAAAACAGCTACTTTCGGATTGAGAACATTTGTTAAAAATCCAATGGTAAAAAGCTTTTTAGGACCGTCATGAGTACCATTCTGATCGATTTCAAAAATGTTTTTTGACTTCGGTTTAATGGCCTGATACGCCAGATACAGAAGATATACCGTTCCGATGGTTTTAAGAACTGTGTAGGCAAGCGGAACAGCTAATAATACAGCCGTTAAGCCAAAAGAAACCATGATGATGTGAAACATAAATCCACATATCACGCCCATTAATGATATAAAGCCAGACTTTTTACCCTGTGTTATCGATTTTGAAATCAGGTAAATCATATTTGGTCCCGGGCTGATCACCAGGATAAGTGCTGCCAGAATAAAGAATGAAAGGTCTTGAAGTGGGATCATTAATTTTTATGCAAATGTCTTGTTTCTTGTAATAAGAGACAAGAAAATCATCATACTTTATATTAGTCTGGGATAAAATATAGCTAAGAGTCACTCCCAGCTTCATTCATCCAGCTTCCAACCTTTTCAAATCCTAAAAAAGCGTAAATTAGCCGAATCAATCAATGAATTCTTTCCAGACAAATGTCGAAATTAAAAGCTACAAGAGAACAGAAGAACCTTACTCAGGAAGAACTTTCAGAAAAATCAAAAATTTCTGTCAGAACCATCCAGCGGATTGAAGCAGGCACAGAACCGAAAGGACATACTTTAAGAGCATTAGCGCAGGCATTGGAAATTGAAGAAACTTCATTACAGGAAACTTTTGTAATTCCTGAAACCAAACCCAGTGATGAGATAACCCATGAGATTGCTCCCGAGGTGAAGGAAGAACTACAGCCTGAGATCAATTATTCTCTTGTCAAAATCATTAATCTTTCTTCACTATTATTTACCTTATTGCCCCCACTGAATATTTTTGTTCCACTTCTTCTGATGTTTACCATGAAGCAGAGAAATAATCTGGTGAGACAGATCATATCTGTTCAGATAATATGGACGGTGATGGCGCCTGTTGTATTTATGTTGGGGATCTTTTTAAAGCTTGGAAGACAGTTTACTCTGGTTCTTATTATCGTCATTGTGCTCTCTAATATCTTTACAATCCTTCGCAACGCTATGGAAATTGACAGGAATAAGAAATTGTATTTCCGGTTGAATTTCAATATGATATAAATCCTGTCAGTACTTTGTCGGGTTTTTGTCGGGTTCTTTTTTAGGGATAAAATAAATGAAAATATAATCTTTGTCAAAAAATTAATCATGACAAAGACAGCTTTATTGAGTCTTCTTTTTTTCTTTCTGTTTTTTAATCCTATTCATGCGCAACTGCAAAAAACAGATCCTCTTTACAGGACAATTATGTCAAAGGACAGTCTCCTTTTTTCGGTAGGATTTAATACCTGTAACAGTAAACAGGCAGAGGCTGTGCTCAGTGAAAATTTTGAATTTTATCATGATAAAGATGGCTTTTCAGATAAGAAGAAATTCATGACTGACTTTAAAAACGGACTTTGTAAAGCTTCCAGCATATATCGCTATAAAAGAGTTTTGGTTGATAAAAATACTCATATTTATCCTATGTATAAAGATGGAAGAGTCTATGGTGCTGTTCAGAACGGGGAACATCTGTTTTATGAAAAAGAAGGCAATAAGGCTGAAAAACTGGTAGGGGAAGCTAAGTTTACTAATTTCTGGCAGTTGGAAAACAGCGACTGGAAATTGTCAAGATCATTGAGTTTCGATCATCATGCTAAAGAAACAATCGATCAGGGAACGGTTTTTAATAACGATCAGGAAATAGAAAATTGGTTGAAGGAAAATAACATTCCAACTCTGGGATTGGGAATTATTGAAGGCGGAGAATTGAAGCAGGTAAAGGTTTTTGGGGATATTAAAAATGGAATTTCAGCTCCTTTTAATACCTACTTCAATGTAGCTTCCCTTACCAAACCTGTTACGGCAATGGTGGCATTACGTCTGGTAAGTCTTGGAAAATGGAAGCTGGATGAGTCTCTCGATGCGTATTGGATAGACTCGGATATTGCGAATGATCTAAGGCATAAAAAGCTCACAACAAGGCTCATTCTTTCCCATCAGACCGGATTTCCGAACTGGAGATGGATGAATACTGACAAAAAATTAAGCTTTCATTTTGATCCGGGTACCCAATATCAATATTCAGGAGAAGGCTTTGAATATCTAAGGAACGCTTTGGAAAAGAAATTCGGAAAAACATTGGATCAGCTTGGCAGAGAGTTGATTTTTCAACCACTTCAAATGAACGATACTAACTATATCTGGGATCAGAATACTGACGAATCCAGATTTGCAATCGGATATAATGAAGAAGGGAAACCTTATCCGACAGAAAAAAATAAAACGGCCAATGCCGCTGATGATTTGCATACAACAATCGGGGATTACGGAAATTTTATGGTTAATGTAATGAATGGAAAAAATTTGAAACCGGAAGTTTTCCAGGAAATGATCAAAAAACAAATCAAGATAAAGGACGGTATATACTTTGGATTAGGTTTTGGAATTTATGATTTGGGAAATGGTAACTATGCTCTATCTCATAGTGGATCTGATCCGGGTACAAGATGCATTACTTTTGTATTACCAAAATCAGGGAAAGGAATTATCATCTTTACCAATACAGATAATGGTACTAAAATCTATGAAAAGCTGGTTCTTCATTATCTGGGTGAAGAAGGAAGGAAAATCGCTGATATAGAGAATAGATAATTTTTTTCTCGCAGATCAAACAAATTCCGCAGATTTTTTAGATCCGCTTCATCAGCGAAATCTGCATGAGATAAAATTAAACGTAAAATTATCCATCCGCTTAGAAATATAACAGCTTGAATATAAGGCTTTGCGTTTCAAAAACATAATATTTTAGAAAAAACTAATAACCATTCCATATATAATATAAAAAAGCCTGTCTTCAAAAGAAAAGACAGGCTTTATAAGTATTATTTCACCTTTTCCAAAAGATATAATTTTGCACCGGAAAATGCCAGCTTAGGCATCAGATTACCTTCTAGCACCATCGTTTTACTGTTGACATCAATTACGGATATATAATTATTAGAATTGTATTCAATATAGTTTTCTTTTTCCTTGGTGATAGGATTTTTCCCGAATTCCAACGAGTATTTTACCCAATCTTCTTCATCAGAATTACAATGTACCGGCTTGAATTTAGATTTTTTAGCTTTAAAAATCATCTGATCAAAACCTCCTGTACATTCCGAAGAAAATGTGCTTTCAGGATTCTGGTCTTTGGTAAAATCTTCGAAAGAACCTTTATAAACACCTACTACCTTCCAGGTTCCATCTAAACGGTCTTCATCTATTTTGCCCTTTGCTTTGCTTACCGCCCAGCTAATCCCGTTAACTGTTCCTTTTACTGCCTTGTAGCCTATATTTACAGCTCCAGAAACCACTTTAGTAGCCGTTCTTACCACGCAGGAATTCAATACCAGAACAGCCGAAGCCAGAAATATCATTTTTTTCATATTGTCAAATTTTTTACGAAGATAAGGCTTTATGTTTAATGGGGGAGTAGAGGCTGGGAGCTGGGAGAGGGAGGCTGGAGGTTATTGAAGAGCAATTAATAGGTGGTTCTGTTTTTTAATTTGCTGGGCAGCTTTTTTTATGAAGGTGGGGTAAAGGACGGAAGCTGGAAGAGGGAGGCTGGAGGATATTGAAGTGCAATTAATGGGTGGTTCTGTTTTTTAATTTGCTGGCAATATTTTGATGAATAGGAAGTAGTGGCTGAGAGCTGGAAGAGGGAGGCTGGAGGATATTGAAGTGCAATCAATAACTGTTCTGTTTTCTTAAACTCACTTGCTTGGTTATATTGTAAACAAAAAACAAGGCGGGTTGAATGGTAACTTCCTTCTTCCATCTTCCGGCTTCCTTTCTTCTAATTTAAACTTTGTTGGCCAGCTTGTATTGTAAACTAAAAGACAAGATTGGTTGAATGATAACTTCCATCTTCTGGCTTCCCTCCTTCTAATTTAAAATTCTATTGGTCAGTTAGTATTGTAAACTAAAAGACAATGTCGGTTGAATAGTAACTTTCAGCCTTCCGGCTTCCTTTCTTCTAATTTAAACTTTGTTGGCCAGCTTGTATTGTAAACTAAAAGACAAGATTGGTTGAATGGTAACTTCCAGCCTCCTTCTTCCATCTTCCTTTCTTCTAATTTAAAATTCTATTGGTCAGTTAGTATTGTAAACTAAAAGACAAGATTGGTTGAATGGTAACTTCCAGCCTCCCTCTTCTGGCTTCCCTCCTTCTAATTTAAACTTTGTTGGCCAGCTTGTATTGTAAACTAAAAGACAAGATTGGTTGAATGGTAACTTCCAGCCTCCCTCTTCCGGCTTCCCTCCTTCTAATTTAAAATTCTATTGGTTAGTTAGTATTGTAAACCGGAAGCCAAAACTGGTTGAATAGTAACTTCCAGCCTCCATCTTCTGACTTCCAACTTTCCAATTCCCAGATTTTTTTCATAAGTTCGTTTGTTAAGAAATAATAACCATATGACTATCACTGTAGTTCTCATCATTATTTTCATCGTTTTTGCGGTATTGTTCGTTGGGATGCTTTCCAGGCCACAGCAGGTCAATACATTTTCCGGGATAGATTTCCGGACTGAGCTTTTAGATCAGTCTGCCCTTCAAAAAAGAGAGGATTATCTTACCAAGATGGATTCAAGACATCGTACGATAAGTATCGTTCTTCTGGTCTTCATGGTTATTGCTTTTTCCAGTCCTGTTGTGTATGCCTGGTTTGATACGCTGCATTATAAAGGAATATTAGATAAAGAAAGCTATGATATCCGCATTCGGGATAACAATCTGATGATGGGCGGAATGCTGGGAATGTGCGTATTGTTTTTCTTTATGATTTCACTGGTGAAAAGAAAGATGATACAAGGCTATAAGAGTGTGATATTAAGTCTGAGCCAGAAAGATTTTGAAAAAATGCTTGATATAAACCAATCGATGAACGGAGTAGACCGATTTACAATGTCACCTCCTTTTATTCTTAGCCAGTATGGGCTGCATGTATTTAAATTGGGCAGGGTACTTGCTTTTTTATGGGCAGATGTCACTGAGTTTAAAATGACCAGTGCGCCACGTGGAGGCTATTTCATAAGGATGAAGGTAAGAGGGAAATTATATTTTTTTACGATATCGGACCATACAATGTTGAATACACTCGAAGCCGAATGCAGACAACGGGGAATTACAATAGTATCGTAGATCTAGGTTTGTTTACTTTACCCAAGTTTTTACTGTTTCAAAGAAAAAATCATACAGCTTTTTGTCAATATTATTTTGATCGTGAATCCCTATATTATATTCTTTGAAGGCCAATGAGAAGGTAATACTATATGTTTTGGAGGTTTTTTCCGGCTGAAAAAGGTTACTCTGTGACAGGGTTTCAATGTAGTGTTGGAATTGCTTCTGAGTGAGTTTTTTACGTTTGGAAATATCAATAGGATTCATGTTTTTGTCCTGTGAATGTCGGACGTAGTGAACGGTACCATCCTTTTTTATGGTTATACTTTCCCGGTCCCAGTCGTTAAGATTATAACGACCAATGTATAGAGAATCTGCTTTTTTAAAATCAATTTTATAGAACTTTTGGGGCTCATGATCTTGCTTGATCAAAAAAAATACCGGGTCATTGGAGGCTGGTATCTTATACTTTACTTTGGAATAATCATAATGCTTATTCAAAGTATCTGGCTTAAAAGAGATAACATCCTGTTTCAGATTATAATTTCCCGATGTAAATTCCTTGGTGAGATAATCTCCCTGGTCATTCTGGTGATAAATATTAAATGTATGGTCATTATTTAACTGCAGTACTTCAGTAGAAGTACAGCAGCCATTGAATATAGGAAGCATAACAGATTGGGCAGCATAAGTTCCGGAAACACGATTGTTCTTATTACAGCTGTTCAAAAGGATTGCTGATAAGAAGATGATGGCTGTTATTAATTTTACCCGCATGATATTCTGCTTATTTATTCCTTTACAGGAGGAGCATTGTATTTTTCAAAACCATACACAAGATGGTAATATAGTTTGTTTTCCTGATACGTTTTTCCCATTGGCGTAACACTTTCTCCCTGTAATAACAGCTTTTTTTCAACCTGATTACTCTGATATTTTTTTAGCGTAGGCAGCAGATAAGAAACACCCGTTGTCTGCCATTGCTCATTATCATGAATGAACAGCCATTCATCTGCCTTTTTATTAAAATAGCAGGAGAGATTACCGCCGAGCTTTTTCGGGCCGGAATATTTCATCTTAAATCCCTTTTGGGTTAAGAGACTGTCTGTATTAACCTTTTTAGAAAAAAGCTTATACCATACCTCAGAAGATGTTAGAGTCTGTGCAGAAAACATGGATATTCCTGAATTTAAGGCGATAAATAATAATAGATTGATTTTCATTGAATTGAATTAATCAGTTTTCTTTTCCGGTTCTGTTTCCGTTTTTTCCTTTCTAAGCAATTTCCCTGTGGGGCTGAAATAATAATTTACATCATTTTTCTGGAAAAATAATTCCTGACCATAAAGATAGGCATCATTATATTCTAAAGGGAGAATGGTTTTCATCTGGAAATCCGATAAGCCAAATAAACCATTTTTCCGGATGATGATGGCAGTATCAGTTAAAGATACCAGTTCAATATCACTTAGTTTAATGATGTATTTTCCGTTTTTATCAATTACTCCGTACTGGTCTCCGATTCTGACGATAGAATAATACTGGTTTTTATCGTTCATAAAATGAAACCCATGAATCTCATCATATAGAAACGGAACAAGAGTCTTATTTTGAATATCTATGATTCCCTTTTTACCATTCTTTTTTGCCTCAATAAGCGTACTGTACATAGGATCAAGATCTTCGTATTCTATGGGAACCAAGATTTCATTTTTATCATTAACAATACCGTCGAGGTCATTTTTAGTGACCTTTATAAAACCATTTGATAAACCTATTGAGCTGTAAGTATTATCTAAACCTATGACCCATTCTCCCTTACTGTTGAGAATCCCATACTTTTCTGTACCTGGAACATGTTCTTCCTTTCTTCTTCCGGATTGATCATATTCATGATCAGCTTTTGAAACCAGATAATAGCCGTCTGTATTATAAGTTGCTGAGCAAAATTGAGGCGGGACAACATTAGTTCCGTCTGAAAGATAATACCCTATATAGCCATTGGACTTAGAAATAGGATACAGCTCATCATACTTTTGAGCATTAAGCATAAGGAAGGAAGCAGATAAAAGTAAGGAAGATGTTATTTTTTTCATCCGGGTTCTGATTTTTTGTCACTTCTTAAAATTACACATTATCAGGGATATTCTGTTCATCCTATTTTTTGTACTTTTAAAAATAAGATTAATAATGATGAAAATATTCCCTTTTATACTGCTGTTTCTGTTGGTATGCGCCTGCTCTCCCAAGGTGACCAGGCTGGCTGTTCCGGAAGATAAAGCAGATTTCGGAATCTCCAATCCTTCCAAAGCACTGTTTTTTGTAGAAAATGAAAGCATTATTGCATCAGAAGAACATATCAGCAATCATAAAGCAGTTGCAGACCATCTCTACAGACAGTTTGGAGGTGCTACAGAACGGGTAATGGTGGGCAGAACCAATGCTAAAGCCTTTAAATTTTCAAATGGAGCCACCACATGGTTTGTAAATGTTCAGGATTTTCCAAAACGTACAGCGATGATTTTATTTGATGGAAAAAATGAACCCATCATTGAATACAATACCAAAAATTATGAACGTTTGGTGAAAAAATATTTATCCGAAGATCTGAAAAAGAGATCGGAAACTGATAAACAAAATCAGGCTGCTGAAAAAAAAGTCTCAAATGTCTGGAACTCCATAGATGCTGTTTCTTTTACTCCGGATCAGAAATATGCAGACCGGATTATTAATCACAGCAATACCACCTATTATCCTCTGACTTCTTTTGAAGACAGCGGAAACTGTAACGGACGCTTCATAAACATCATTTATCTGGATGAAAAACAGCAAAAAATAAGCTATACCACCAATATTACTTACAGGAACGGGAGAGTATTGGAGAATGTGTATTTACGGGATGGCATTGAAAGTATACAGAAGCATTATCTTAATAAAGTAGGACTATTGGATTCGATAGTGAATTCCGAGAATGGGAAAAGGGAAATGAAGCTTACTTTCAAATACCTGCCGGATCAATTTATCATTCATTCCAGTTGGGGAACCAGGGAAGAATTTCATTTGAATGGCAAAGGGCAGGTAGAGGTACAATACAACTTCAATAAAAAAGATAAGATTACAAAAGAAACCTATTATACCTACGACAACCTCGGGAGAATACTGGTGGAAGATTGTATTTATGATGGTGAAAACCCTGTCACCAATACCTATCAATATGATTCTGATACCAAAAGAATGTACTCAAAGCTGACCATCAAAGGAAAAGAAGGGAAAACAATTTCAGAAAATACATCTCAAATCATAGATGGAAAACAGGTCTTTACTGTTATTGCTGATGGGAAAATAGTAAACAAATCCGTTTCAACGCTGAACAGTAATTGTGAAGGAAAAGTGACCACTTATGACAGTCGGGGAAAAGTAGTATCCGTGAGTGCTCAGAAAAGACGATGATGAATTATAAAACAATAAATGCTCAATAACCACATATGCTCAAAAAAAATTATTTACTTCTCTGTTTTCTATACATTCCAACACTGTTTTTGACCCAGACAAAGACCATGTATTTTGATTCCGGCTGGAAGGAAACCCAGAAATCAAATGCGATGTATTACCGCCCGCTTCCGTTTTTGAAATCAGGGACTTTAGAATTGCTCAGGGACTATTATGTGAAAGGAGATGTGCTTCAGATGCAGGGATACTTTGCTGGAGGAAAAACAAAAAATCTGGTAGGAGATGTCTTTTGGTATAGTTCTGATCAATATGATCATTCCGGATCTTCTTACATCAATAAAACCAAACAGAAAAAGCTGACCTATTACTTTGATGACGGCAAAATCTGGAAAACTGTAGAATACGGAGACAGTTTAAAATCAGGCAAAACTATAGAATATAAGCCGGACGGAAGTATTTTGGGCGAAGTCATTTATAAAGACGGTTATATTGAGTCCGGAACGGTAGGATATGTACATTCCGTTTCCGATTATAAGAGATATAATACAAAAACCGATTCTGACGAATTTATCAGTATACCACCCCAAGCAGGAACCCGGGAATATAAAAAGGTCTATTATTGGAAAAAAAATCTTAAAACAGCCGTAGAATACTCCTATCGTAACGATAGGGTAGTTAAGTCAAGACATTTTGATGAGAGCGGAAATCTCATTCAGCAGATAGACAGTACTTCTTATTTTTATCCGGAAAAAGAGCTGAAGAACGGAAAATATTTCTATTACTATACTCAAAAAAGCGCTATAGCCGAGCCTCCTTCCTATATTGAATATAAAAGCTTTCCTTTTTCAGGAGTGAATATGGAGCAGGTGAGTTATATTGTTCAATATCGTGGAGCCCTCAGGTTTTTGGAAAAACATCCTGTTGATGATCTGTACAGGGAAGTAAAATACAATTTCTTTAAAGATAATGGAGCCGATTTTATCCGGTTAGAAAGAAATTATGACGATACAAGCTGGAAACCGATAGAAAAGTACAAAGATGATGAAGTTGTATTTATTTCCGTTTCTGATGTGGAAGCCTTATCCAAGGAGGCGATCTTTAAGAGATTTTCCAAAATGGCATGGACGAATCCGTATTTTAAAAATAAACCTGTTTCTGAGCAGCTCTATTTTTCATCCTTCAATTTTATGGGAAAAAGAACACGGTATTCTTCTACCGGAAAAACAGAGATCAATGAAAAAGAATCCCAGCTCATTTACATTAGCCTGGCTCCCGGGAAATACATGGTTCTCCGTAGAACCGGCGGATATTTCATC
Organism: Chryseobacterium sp. BIGb0232; assembly: GCF_024810195.1. Lineage (NCBI taxonomy): Bacteria > Pseudomonadati > Bacteroidota > Flavobacteriia > Flavobacteriales > Weeksellaceae > Chryseobacterium > Chryseobacterium sp. BIGb0232. The sequence continues at coordinate 748,905 of NZ_JANUEH010000001.1, read as the reverse complement.
CCCAAAAGCACCGGTGATGTGATTGAGATTCCCAACTACGTTCAGGAATAATTTTCCCTATTAAAACTTAAAGATCATGAAACTTTCATTCAGAATATATTTTATTTTACCACTTTTGGCTTCAGCCTGCCTGTTTTCCCAGATTCGACCTCCCAAACCTGTTCCCAGAATTATAAAACCAGGAGTTTCAATACCAGATCCTATTTTATATCCTAAATCTAAAATGTCTTCACGCGATTCTATTCAGCATGAAGTCAAAACACTCATGGGCAGGTATTATGACTGGAGTGATGAGAATACTGATCATGAAACCGATCAGATTTTCGTTCTCCGCAAAAAAATAAAAGAGTCAAAAGGGCTACGTAAAACCCTCTATGAGTATTATCTGGCCAATATCTACACATCCTATATCAGTGATTACAGCTCAAGGATGAAGCAAAAAGATAGTACACCGCTTAGCGAACTCTCAGACGATTATAAAACCTGGGCTTTAAATGATTTCTACAGGGAAGCAGAGCAGTTGTACAGCCAGGTATTTTCCAATAAACAAAAATTGCAGGATGAAAAAACAGAACTTTGGAAACAGCTTATAGAAAATGAAGAATTCACAAAGTATAAACCGACTCTTTATGATCTTGTAGCAACAGATTATCTGAGATTTTTACAGAATCTACCCTTTGATTATGATCAGATTGCAAAGAAAAAGATCACAGAAATTAAAGAGGAGCTGCAGCAGCTTCACACCAAAGACTCAGATAAAACAGCTTTGATCTACCTTAAAAGCACGGAGATTGAAGGCGATGCAAAAGAGCAGTCAAACCAATTGATTGCATTGGCAGATACTTTTCCCAAAGAGTCTTTTTCAGCCTATCTTCTTTATCAGGCAGCCATTCTTGAAAGGGAGGAAACCTCGGATAACAATTTTCTGACTGCCCATCAGCTCTGCCAAAGGGCTATTGATGATATTCCCGCTTCTAACTGGAACAGTTACTGTAAAGGTTTGATTAATTACTTTGAACGTTCAGATCTGGCCATCGAATTTCCGGAAAGGAATCTTCCAGGAGAATATATTCCGATGAAGACAACCTATAGAAATACAGATGAAGTAAAAATAGAACTGAGCAAGAGATCAGGTAAAATAGATTTTGATAAAGAACCTGTCTGGAGCGGATATTCTGTAAATGAAAAGCTGATTTCCTCTATCAATTCTACCTATAGTTATCAAAATTTCCGTACTGATATATTTCCGGTGAAAGAATTTGGGGATTACAGGCTTCATGAGACACTTTTGGCCATTCCACCCCTGGAAGAAGGATTGTATGAGATCAGAAGCTCTTTGGGAAATAATCATAACAATAAGATGTTTGCCGTTTCAGACCTTTTTTATATAAAAAGATTTGAAGATAATACCAAGGTAACTTTACAGGCTCTGAACACCAAGACAGGGAAAAGTATTAACAATGCTGAATACATCATGTATCAGAATATTAATGAATATGAACAGAAATATTCGGAGAAAAGAGAAAATAAACTGATAAAAACCGGCAACGGAGTCACTGATGCGTCAGGGATGTTTTCATTGCAAAAATCTAAGAATCGGGAATATGATGCCAGTATTATTTATTTTCCACAGACGAAAAAATATTTTGTCATTGATAGAGATTATCGTGAAACAAGAGGCCGAGAAGAAGAGAAGACCAAAAAGGAACCTGTGAAGAAGAACTTAATCATTTTTACAGACCGTGCAATCTACCGTCCCGGGCAGAAAATCTTTTACAAAGGAATTCTGGCGCAGGAATATTATGAAAAAACAAAGATCCTTCCTAAGCAGAAAGTGGAAGTAAGATTGGTAGATGTTAACTATAAAGAAATTGCTAAAACACAAGCTATTACTAATGAGTTTGGAAGTATTAATGGAGTATTTACGCTTCCATCCGAAGGAATCACAGGAAATTATTCTCTGGTGATGACCGCTGATCTGGGAGAAATTTCAGGGGAAAAGGAAGAGAATGTCATTTATGAGAATAAATATGTGAGGGTTGAAGAATACAAAAGACCGAAATTCCGGGTAAACATCAATCCTGCAAAAGAAGCATATAAGTTGGGAGATGAGGTAAAAGTAAGTGGGAAAGCAGAAGCTTTTTCAGGAGCTGATATTTCCGGAGCCAAAGTAAAATATGCAGTGAAAAGAAAGGGAATCTATTTCTCAAGAAACTATTTTGAAGATTATTATTTCCCAGCTTATAACGAAAAAGAAACTGAAATTACTCATGGAGAAATAACTGCCGACAATAATGGAAATTTCAGTATTTCATTTAAAGCAGAAGCAGATGAACTGGATCGTAAAAGTAAAATAAGAAACTATCAGTATTCTGTTTCTTTCTATGTAACTGATATTAACGGAGAATCACAAAGCAGCCAATCAATCATCAATATTGGTGATACAAAAGCTAAAATCAGTATTGAAGGTTCAGAGCAAATGCTTCAGAAAGAGTGGGAGTCTGTAAAAATATCTTTGACTAATCTCAACGATCAGAAAATACAAGCTAAAGGAAAGCTAACCATTACTCCATTGAAAGAGGAGAACAAGATCCTGCTTCCTAAATTCATCAAAAAATCAGGGTACAACAGGTATAATTCCGAAGATTCTGAAGATAAGGTATTGGTACATTCCAGTTATGATAAAGAACTTTTTGATACCTATTTCCCATACATAAGTTATCCGTCGAATGGGGGTGGAGTTAAGCCTGAAAAAGGAGAGCCTGTATTTTCAAAGGAATTCAATACTTCAGAAACTGAAACGGTAAGTCTCCATAAGAATCCCGAACCTGGAAAATATCTTTTAGAGGCAGAATCTGTCATCGGGCATGATACCATCAAAACATTCAAGGTTATTGAAGTATTCGACAATGTTACTTTCAGAAACGGAAAGCAGTCTTATTTCGGGGTTCGTACAGATAAAGAGTCGTATATAGTGGGAGATAAAGCAATCATTACCTTTTATTCAGATTTTGAAGAAGGCTTTATGAATTACCGTTTTGTTCATGATGAAAAGAAAGATAATTATCAACAGGTGGCTATGAAGAATGGATCTGTAAATATTCCTGTTACCATTACTGATGCTGATCTGAAGGGAATTTTGTACATTGAATATGACTTTATTCACGATAACGATTTTGCCAAAGGAACTTTAAAATTAGAGATTAAAGAAAATATAAACCGGAAACTTGAAATTACCACTCAGGTTTTCCGGGATAAAATTCAACCCGGAGTACCCGAAAAATGGGTATTAACCATTAAAGGAAAAGATAAGGAGAAAATTAATGCTGAGGTGCTGGCTTCTATGTACGATGCCTCTTTGGATCAGTTTGTGAAGAATGAATACCGTTTCAATCCTTATAACCCTAATCTTTCCAATGAATACAGAGATTACGACCCGTATAATAGGTCCCTTAATGACTTCCTCAGGGAACTGACCTCTTCCAGCTCGATGAATTTTAACAGAAGCAGTGAAAGATATTCCTTAGAGTCAGATCAGTTCTATCCTTCTCCCAAGGCCCCTTATTTTCAGAATACTTCTATCAGGGTTCTGGATTTATCAAATCCTACGTCAAACTCTGCAATGTATATATCAGAAGCATCACGGGATGAGGTTGTTGTGGTTGCATCAGGATATAAGCGGAAAGCAGAAAATAAAAACCCTGTTTATATTATTGATGGAAAACTGGCGGATAAAAATATCCCAGAGGAGGATATTGCAGAAACCAAAAAACTCAACCCAACTGAAGCTGTAGCTTTATATGGAAACAGTGCTGAAGGAGGAGCTATTGTGGTCACTTCTAAAAAAGCTATGAAAGAAGAATTGCTGAAAAATGTAAAAGCAAGAACCAATCTGGATGAGACCGCATTTTTCCTTCCTAATCTTTACACAGATTCAGAAGGTAACGTAAAGCTGGAATTTACTTCCCCGGAAGCCCTTACGCAATGGAAGCTTATTCTGTTTGCCCATACCAAAGATCTCAAAACAGGGTCTGCCGAATTTTTTACCAGAACACAAAAGGAATTAATGGTAACGCCCAACCCGCCAAGATTTTTAAGACAGGGCGATAAAATTCAGCTTTCAGCTAAAATAGATAATCTGTCGGATAAAGAAGCAGAAGGAGACGTTATGCTGTATCTCTTTGATCCGTCAACCTCCAAACCTTTAGATTCAGCCTTTGTAAACACCAATTCCCTGAAGAAGATCAATATTACTGCTAAAGGCTCTGCACAGGCAAGCTGGGATATTAAAATTCCTTATGTATTGGATCATGTAGGCTATAAAATACTGGCAAAAACAAAGAATTATTCCGATGGTGAAGAGAATATTCTTCCTATACTTTCGGACAGGATGCTGGTAACGGAAACTGTTCCGGTTTCTATCAAAGAAGGGCAGACTAAGACCTATACCATGAATGGATTACTGAATAATACATCTACTTCGGCTGTCAATTTCAATCTGAGTGTAGAGCTTACATCCAATCCGTTATGGTTTGCGGTAATGTCAATTCCTTATCTGAGAACCTTTCCGCATGAATGTTCAGAACAGCTGTTCAGCAGGCTGTATGGGAATATGCTTTCCACTTATGTCATGAATTCCTCGCCAAAGATCAGGAAGGTTTTTGATGAATGGAATGCCAAAGAAACACCATCCAATCCTTTAGAAGCTAATGAGAAACTGAAAACAATTCTTATTGGGGAAACTCCATGGCTGAGCAGGATTAAAGACCAGAAAGAACAGATGGAGCAGCTAGCTGTTTTCTTTAACCTGAATAAAATGCAGCGTGACCTTAAAAAAGCACAACGCGACCTTGTTGACCGTCAAAATCCCGATGGAAGCTTTTCCTGGTTTCCTGGTGGTGGAAAAGACAAAACCATTTCCGGACATATCCTCGGCGGATTCGGAAAGCTGAATAAAATGCTGAAAGGAAAATCCGATGAATATTTTACCAGTGAAATCAAACATGTGATCAAAAACAGCATCAATTATCTGGATAAAGAATATTATGACAAACTGATCAATGACCGAAAAACAAGTGATAAACTGGATGTAGGCGATTATGCCTCCTATTTCTACTACAGAAGCTATTGGAATGACACAGAAATTCCATCCGAACTGAAAAAAGTACTCAATACATTAGCCAATACGTATGTGAAGACCTTTGATGAATACAGTCTTTACCATCAGGCTATGATTGTTACCCTTTTAAAGCGATACGGATATAATGACTTTGCTAAAAAATGCGTTGCTGATCTGAAAAAAGGAGCAAAAAATTCTGAAGAAAATGGGATGTACTGGGACAATAATATCTCAGGATGGTACTGGTACCAGGCTCCTATAGAAACACAGGCTATGCTGATAGAAGCCTTTTCAGAAACCAATCCGGAAGATGCAAAAAGTGTAGAAGAAATGAAGGTATGGCTATTGAAAAACAGGCAGACAGAAGGCTGGGGAACTACAAAATCTACAACTGAAGCTGTATATGCCCTACTTAACTATGGAAAATCGTGGCTGGATGTAGAAAAAGGAATCACCATGAAGCTAGGAAACGAAACCATTTTTCCTGCCAATGAACTTTCCAAAACTTCAGAAGCAGGGTTCTTCAAAAAATCCTATTCCTGGAAAGAGGTTACCCGTGAAAAAGCAACCCTTGAAGTTCAGAAAAACAGTCCGGGAGTAGCTTGGGGCGGTATGTATTACCTGTATTATGAAGATATGGATAAGGTAATCGCTCACAACTCATCTGATGTATCTCTTGAGAAAAAGCTCTTCCTGAAGGTATTTGAAGGGAACGAAAGCAAACTTAAGGAAGTAACTCCGGAAAATCCTGTTAAGTTGGGAGATCTGGTAACGGTAAGACTGGTAATCCGTACCGGAAAAGATATGGAATATATTCATTTAAAAGATATGCGGGCAAGCGGTTTTGAACCTGTCAATGTCCTTTCTGCCTATAAATGGCAAAACGGAGCCGGTTATTATGAAAGTACCCGGGATGCGGCGACTCACTTCTTTTTTGATTCCCTGCCAAAGGGAACTTATGTCTTTGAGTATGAATTAAAAGCCAATAATGCCGGAGATTTTTCCAACGGAATTACTTCATTCCAGAATATGTATGCACCGGCTATGAGTGCGCATTCTGAGGGGATGAGGGTGAAGATTGTGAAATAGGAGGGTTGGAAGCTGGAAGAGTGAGGCTGGAAGGTACTTTTAATTATTAATTACTGATTGTCCATATAAAAGTGATTTTAAAAAGGGTGAAAACAGAGGTATTGTTATTCCTGGAGATTTTCAGAGTCTTTTTCTTCCGGCTTCAAAAGCTGAATAAAAACAGGAAAACATTTCATTCCTGTTTAGGGTTATATTACATTTATGGTTTCAAATAAAAAACTAATGAAGCATTTTATTGTAGGATTATTATTGCTATTGGTCGTTCTGCCTGTCATTGTGGCGTGTAAAAAAAACGGAACGAAAAACCTTACAGATATTGAGCAGATAAAATTTGAAAACTTTTCACCGGAAGAATTTTATCAAAGCCACAATATTCTCAATTCAGCAAAGGTGAATGTAGACTCCCTGAATGCTTATAATAAAGGTGTATTAACAGGAGCATATCAAATAAATGCCTTTGATATTGATCCCAAAAACTATGTTTTCTATCCGGATTATACCTATTACAGCCAAAACAGTGAAATGTTTGATCATATAACTGAAAAAGAGATCAAAGAAGAAGGAATAATGGAGGGAATTCCTGTACCGGAAATTGCTTTTTTCAGGAATATTAAATTCAATTATGCCCATTTCATTCTGGATCAGAAAAGCAGGAAGGTTGTGGGGTGCATTTTCAGTACCATTCCGCATTCGGAGGGCAATTATTATCAGAAAAGCATGGATTTGGCACGTAAAGAACTAGGCAAACCTCAATATACTTATGATGGTTTCAGTGATGACGAAGGCGGACCAATGCATTATCCATTGGTATATGATATGTGGATCAGGGATGGAAAAATGATTCAGTTCAATAAGGATATCAGGGATGAAGGCGATAAACAATACGAATATATCACATTGCTGATCCTCAATGAAAATTTGAGTGATAGCTTTGATAGCAGCCAAAATCTACGTTTTACGATCTTTAAAGACTTTTTTGATCCGGACAGATCAAGAAGACACATGCTGGAAGGAACTCTTATGAAACGTTTCGGAAAAAATGATCTGGAGAAAGCCTCTGAAATGATGAGAAAACATCTGGATTCAGTGAAGAAATAAATGAATAGTTTATAAACAGTGAGTTTTATAGCGCTTTATAAATCAGTTTCGGGCCATTTTCGAAGAAAATGGCCCGAAACTTTTTAAAACTGTAAAGCTTACAGAAATATCTGTTTATAGAGAGAGCATCTTTAAATATTCTTTTGGCATCCACATGAAACATAAGATTAAAGTTCCGATCAATAGCAGTGATAAAGCCAAAGTAGCGACCTTAAAACCATCCAGCCTGAATTCTTTTTCCTGATTTCTGCCTGAGCTGTGAAAACCGGAGAGACCTTTAGGATAAGGGTTCTCTTTTGTGGTCTGCGTTCTTCCATTGGATGAAGATGATAGAGAAGGTAATGATTCTATATTCCTGTTTTGTTGAATAGTATGGTTGAATGACCGTTTATTTTCCAGATGTCTTTTTTTAGCCGATTCTACCTTTCCGTCAGCTGTAAGATCCCGGATCAGGGTCTCTATTTTTCCTGAATATTGATCATATTCTTTGCTAATGACTTCAATTCCGTTTTTGGATTCTTTTATTTTAGCTTCATTTTCCTGATGCCGCTTTTCATTTTGCATGATTTGTCTGTTGAGGTCCTCAAGCAACTTCGTCTTTTCATCCTGTAAAGCCACTTTTTCCTTTTCCAGCTCAGCGATAGCGTTTTGAAGGGTTCGGAGTCTTTCTTCCTCAAGGTAATCAAGTTCCTTTTTAAAACCATCAGCATCTACAATTTTAAAAATCCTTTTTTGCTTTACAAATTCTCCAATCTCATGACTTTGGGTAAAATAAATGGTGTCGTAAACGTTCAGAAGATCAATGGCCTTGCTGAAAAAGATCTGCAGTTGGGCAGCATTGGTCTCACAGTATACCACAAGGTAATTATTATTGGATCGGGTAAAATCCAGCTCATCCACTTCCCGGACATTGAATCCTATTTTATCAAAATCCTTAGGTTTCCGGATAGAAAACTGATCGGAATGACTGATGGTAATCGTATCTTCTGAAAGATTATTTTTCTCGAGACTGTTCTGAAAGTCGTTTAGGGCATTAATGATAAGTCCTTCAGAAGCAATTTTATTAACGAAAAGTAAGCTTGAACCTATAAAAGTTCCACCCCTGTCTGAGTTCTGTTCTTTTGCAAAAGTATAAACAGAATAGGAGATAAGGTTACACCCACCGGCGTAATCCTTCCGGATAGAATAGATATTGCTTTGAGGAAACAGCTTAATAGCATCCGTTTTTAGATCAAAGGTTCTTATTTCCTTAGCAATGCTTTGATTTCCACCCAGAAAAAAGGTTTGTCTGAAGCCATTCGGGTTCCCAAAAGTCCCGAATGCGGAGAAAAAATAGGTATTGTCCATTAATTTGTAAAACTAAATTTTATACGTTCCCAGAATGTTCCTTCATAATCCAGATCATAGGCTGTAATACTTCTGTAGAGCCATTTTGCAAGCACTTCAGCCGTAGAAAGATTCAACAGATCAATTTTCTCACTTCCGGTGGTATTCTGAATACTACCTATAGTGTAATAGGTTTTACTTAAACCGTATGTATCGATACGCTGTGAGGCCATAGGAAGATGTTCAGAGATAAAAGCATCAAGAGCTTCGGCACTTTCCACATCCATTCTTCCGGATTTATCCCATTTGGAAATAACGAGAATAGCATTCACCGATTTTAAATTTTTACCCTTTCTTTCCAGCTCATCCAGAAATTCATTGATTAAAGAATCGTCTTTATATGCCGTTTCATAGCTGGTAACAATGACGAATGTAAGCGGAATATTGGCATTCAGAAAAGTTTCTATGCTGCTGTGATAGCTTCCGCCTCTTCGGATATCATTGTGGTTTTCCCCGGAAGTTTCCAGAAAGGTAAGATCTATAGGAACCACTCTTTTAGACCGGTTATTCGGTTCAAAAACAAGATCCAGACGGGTTACCTGATCCCTTGTTGTTCTGTTGGGAAGGACACCCTGTCTGATATTTTCAAAAAAATCGGAAAGCAGAACATTAGCTTCCTTAGAGTTGGGAGTTCCTAGCTTCGGTCTCAAAACTCCGGCATATGACCGGAGATAATAAAGCATAGAAGAAAGGATAACAGATTTCCCGGATTCTGCTGTTCCAAAGAAAAAAACGAAGTTACTTTCCTTATTTTTAATATCATTGGAAATTGTTTTGGCAATCGGAACAAAATCTTCTTTGGTGTCATTTTGAAAATCAAAAGAAAGAGGCTTTAAGGTTTCCTCGGTTTCAAAAGAAAGTGGTTTTAATTGATCGTTGGTTTCCATAGTTTAGTTATTAGGGATGATGGTTTTACCGCTTCTTTTATTGGTAAATACACTTCTGTTGTTTCCATTGTAGTTTCCTGAATCTGTGACCAGTAAAATGATAATAACAATCACAAAATCGAGTAAAATGCAGCCAGCCAATACCACAAACTGGTACATTCCGAAGTTTTTAATGGCATGTTCAAACGCAAAACCTATTTTCCCAACCTGCTGGGTTTTTGAAACTATGGGCTCAAAATGTATTTTATCATTTCCAAGAACCGTTTGTGCGCGGCTTCCCAGTTTATTATAATCTGAAAGAGATTCATCAATTAATCCCTGAGACAGTCCGTCTTTATCTTTTTTAGATAAAAGAAGAAGTTCCTGAATATTTTTATTCCATTTAAAAGCGGTGTTATTGATGTCGTTTTTAAGGGCTCTTTCTTCAGGAGAAAGGTCTGAAACGATATTATCGATCTGTTTTCCCATTCTTTCAGCAAGATCTTCGTAATCTTCACCAACAGGTGTCAGAAGATCTACTTTTTGACCGGTTAATCTTTCGATATCTTTAATCAAAAGCTGGGCACGGGTTCCGATGCCTTTATTTCCAGGGTCTTTGATCTGTTCCATCAATTGTTTTTTCTTGATCTCGATATTTTGAGTGGTTGCTTTATTGTACTTATAGCTTAATTTCGATTCCACATCGTTTTCAAGAGCTGTGAAATTTTTATTAATATCACGAAGCTCATCGGTATAAATATCCGTTTTCATAAACCTTGTGTACAATGCATTAAAATTGGCTATAAAGCAGAATGAGGCAATAAAGATGTAAATTCCCACCAGACTTCCGGTAGGTTTACCTTCCAGTTTGGCACTTCTCAGCATCCAGCACAGGAAAAGGAGGAGCAATGATAAAACCAAGGCAATGACAAATGATGCAGGGCCAAAGATCTGCTGCAGCCCAAGCCATGTCTGGTAAAAGCTTACACTGATCAGTAAGATTGCAAGAATTCCCAAAAAGAGATCTGCAGGAGTCATTTTTTTATTCATAATGTATCTGTTGTTTTTTGAATGAGGTTATAAAAAAACATTTTGTTTTATAATGCCCGAAACTACAAACAACAGAGTAAAGAAAATTACGGAATCCCGTAAAGGGTAGTGCTCCGGATTCAGCCTGAATAGTGATTTTATGAATATGATTCAAGATATTTGAACCATTAAAAGGGTAGAGAGGATAAAAATAGGTAAGGGAATGGCTGAAGCTATTGATTGTACAACCTTATAATTTCATCTTTGATGAATCTTCACTTTTCTTAATATTTAAATTTTTTACGCAAAGATTTCTAAAATAAGGCTGGAGTATTTTAGGAAGCAAAGAGTTGAATCAATTTCATTGATTCTTTCTAAGTGTATGTATAATTTTAGCCACGAATGCACGAATTCTTTATTCATTCGTGCATTCGTGGCCAAAAAAATCTTTAATTATTTCGAGGGATTCCTATTAAAAAGAAGCGATAATATCTGTGTAGATCTGAGAAAATCTGTGGTTATAAAATAATAGGAGCTGTAAAGTATCCTTAATGTTTTAAAATTCTTTTGTTTTTCAGACGCAAAGTTTTCAGTAGGTTTCTGCTATATTTTTAAGCTAGCAAAGAGTTGAATCAATTTCATTGATCCTTCTAAGTGTATGTATAATTTTAGCCACGAATGCACGAATTCTTTATTCATTCGTGCATTCGTGGCCCAAAAAAAATTCAAGTATTTTGAGGTGTTCCTCCTAAAATAGGAAGGAATATCTGTACAGATCTGTGGGTAAAGAAATTATTTTTCTTCTGCTTTTAATTTATTTACCAGAGGATTGGCGTACATCGCCAGGAAATACTCCTTAGAAACAGGATCAGACGGATCTATACGCATCTCTGATCTTCGGATAAACAATTGTTTTTCCTGCTCTGTATATTGAGAAGCATAGGTGTCTGTATTGTTGATTAGGTCGTAGGCTATATATTTAGTAGGCCAAAGCTTGTAATTCTTAATGATAGAATCATCAATTAGCTGTACAATAGCCTGCAACTGTTTGTTTTTATTCTCAATGGTAGCGGCAATATGATCCAATTCTGTATCAATAACATCACCAGCATGGATATGAATTCTTTTCTTTTGTCCTAAAATTCCGCTGAGTATGGTGTTAAAATCTTCATTTTTTCCTTTGATGTATGCCTCTTCTCTGTGTTGTGCCAATAATTGAGGCATTTTTAAGGAATCGGTAGGATCATACTCATAGGAAATAGAGATAGGAACGATCTTTAATGTTTTAAAATAATCTATCAGTGACTGATCTCCTGCGGCCATGGCCAACATTTTTAAAACACCTTGCTGAGTCGCATCATTTCCGTCTTTAGCACGGCCTTCGCGCTGAGCAATCCATACGGAGCGGTTTTCTTCATGTAACAGCATATCAATATACTCAGACATGGTCTGTGAACTTTTAAGCTGATCACGAATTGACAATCCTCTTTGAACTAAAAAGTTACGGTTCAGTTTGGCTAAAACATTCAGAAAGTTTCTTTTTACAAGATTATCACCAATGGCTGAAGCGGTCATAACGTGGCCGCTTTCCAACAAAACAAGGTTAAGAAGGGAAGTATCCAGTACAATATCCCTGTGATTCGAAATGTAAAGATACGAAGCGTTCTTATCAAGCTTATCGAAGCCAGAAGTCGTTAATCCTTCAGAACTTTTGGCAAGAATCTGACGAACGGCATACGCTACAAACTGATGCTGAAAATCACTTATGGAATGAACGTTTTTAAACTGTTCCAGCCAAACCTGCTCATCCTCTCCGGGAAAAGTAAAGTTCATCAGTGCTTTCATCATCGGATCACGGGCTATGCTCTGTAATCTTTTATTCACTTCCTGATCATGAAAATAACGAATTTCATCAAACTTCGACATGTTATGGTAAAAATTAAAACTTTTTGCAAAAGAACGAAAATTTATCTGGGGATAGGGTATAAAGGTTGTTAAAGTATTATGATGGGCGTAGGAATTAGAAAATTTATCTGGTAAACCGGATGAAGCTTTATAGTTTGTTCCATTATATTTAAACCACAAAAGGCACAAAAGTTTTATTTGAAATATTTTAGTTCACTTAAGTTATTTTAGAAGGATACTGTATAATGAGTTCACATAAGAAGAAAATCAAAAATTTTCTTGAGATTTACAAATAAAACAAAGCTTGTCTTAATATTCTTGATCCTCTTAATCTCTTCTTAACGGGTTAAAATAGCGCATCAAATAGGCGAGGTTAGATTCCTTCAGAATGACAAATATTACGCTTATCTATCCATACACTTTGTCATTCCGTAGGAATCTCAACACTATTATTCAAACTATATTTCTAAATATTTAAGTTGGACTCCTGCTTCGGTTTTCCATTCTACAGGACCGCTTGAGGATCTTGCCAGTATAGCTGCTGCTGCTCTTGAAGATGATGTAAAGATGTAATCTTTAGAAAGTTTATAAAAGCCTTCTTCTTTCTGTAAAATTCCTTCTTCTAACATTTTTCTTCTCTCTGCTACTATACTATTAGGTAATGAAGTTTGTTCTGATATCATTAAAAGAGAATCTTTGTATACAACAAAGCCTTCAGTAGATGGGCTCCCTTTAGCATCTGCTCCAGCTCCATTTTTACAGAATAAGATAAGTTGATTTGTCTCATCCTGTTCAACAGTTTCTTCCAGAGACTCAAATATTTTATGGCCTAATGAGGCAGTCAGTATTTTGACATTAGATAAAAATTCTTCCAATTCTGCCTGTTCTGCTTCAGAGAGTTCCGGTCGGGTAGGGATATTCTGATTAATAGAGTAGCGCTCTGCATGAATGGCCAGTTCATACAAACGGTTTTCCAGGTATTTAACACCCGCTTTGTTCAGATACTGATCCTTACTTCCAAAGAATAACACTTCATTCCAAAATTCTTTATTGGCTATATGGCTCACAAGGCGGTCGGCAATGACTTCTGCTTCGCCAATATAGGCAGCATCTTCATTATTGTCTCCTTTACCAATCAGGATATAGACCCCAGGTTTTCTAAATTCTGTACGATTGCTGAATTCTCTTACTTTAATACGGGGAACTCTAATGCCTATTCCTGTCCAGTTACTGAGTTCTGCAGTGGTGAGACTGTTTGGGGTACCATCTACAAAGAATAGGCGTATGGTTTTTCCGAAGGTATTCATAGTTAGTTTTATTATTTTGAATCATGGGTGATTCAGGAATATTGATTTGAAAGTAGCAATGATAAGAAAAATCTTTAGTTTTTGCTTACAGGAAAACGTAAATTTTCTAAAAACAAACTATAAATATGGATTGAAAAAATTTTTAGGTCTTTTATGAGTGGATTTAAAGATGAAAAGCGGAGAATGAAGATTGTAATTATATTGGTTTAAGAGCCAATTTTCACAAATATTTTTCTATATTTAAACCTCATAAATGTTGATTTATCATGGAACATAAAATACATCAGGGACGCAATGTAAAACGATTCAGGGAAATGCTGGGCATCAAGCAGGAAGCATTGGCTCTTGACCTTGGGGATGACTGGAACCAGAAGAAAGTTTCTCTGCTGGAACAGAAAGAAATTATTGAAGATCCTTTACTGAAAAGAATTTCTGAAGTATTGAAAATTCCGGTGGAAGCGTTTCAGAATTTTGATGAGGAGCAGGCGGTGAATATTATAGCGAATACAGTGACTACTGTCAATGATAATGCAACAGGTCAAGTATTTCAGATAAATCCTACTATTAACACTTCTGAAAAATGGCTGGAAGCACTAGAAGAAATCAAGAAATTAAATGATGAAAAGATTGCTCTTTATGAAAGGATGCTGAAGGAGAAGGATGAGATGATGGAGAGGCTGGAGAGGTTGATTGAGAAGGGATAATTTGTTTAAAATATAAAAAAAGGTTCAGCACGTGCTGAACCTTTTTTCAGTTTTATTTCTTCTTTACTTCTTTTTTCAGTTTTAGAATTTCTTCTAATAAGTCTTTTGCATCTCCATCGGTAGGAAGCTGGGGAACTAATTCTCCTTTGAAGGCCTTGTGTAGAATTGCTTGTGGAAGACTGTCTATTTTTTCTTTTAAATTTTTGTATCGCTCTTCTATAATATCTGCTTTTGAAAATAAATTTTCAATTCTATTGATTATTTCATGTTGTTCTAAAATTGTAGGGACTTTTAAAATAAATTTTCGTAATCCGGAAAGTGGAACTGTTAATTGCGCCGTACCAGTTGCACATTCTTTTGCTTGTTCCAAAATATTTTGAGATTTTAAGTAATAATATAAAAAAATATTATATACTTTTTGAGGGTCAGGCTTTATAATTGCAATGTGCCTTTGAAAGCAAAAGTCTATCTTTTCGTTTACCAAAACGGGGATGCCATAAGACCCTGTAACAGTATATAAAATATCTCCAGTATTAGGTTTTCTAATATCCTTTAATTTTTCATAGTAATTTATCGGTACATATCTAGAAATATGATTGAAATTTAATTTTCCATCTGATATATTGGAAATTACTAAAAAAGGAACACCCGATTCAGATTTTGGGGGTGCTTGATGATCTCCATCAGTAATTGAAAGTGAAATTTCATTGAGTTTTTTGAGTTCCCATTCAACAAGATTATTTGTTTTTTCTCGCCATTTTTCAGTTAATTTTCCTGTAACAGCATGCGTTAAAACCTGCTGCCGAAAATCTTTAAGCAATTGAGGAATACGCTCCAATGCTTTTTTCATTGCTTCATGTTGTGCAAATAAAGCATCTAACTTTGCTACAATACGTTCTTGTTCTGGTAATGGGGGAAGGGGGAGTGATAGTCCCCATAAATATGTTGGATCTACATGAGGTATACCAACTCCTCTAGCTTTAGAATTTATTATTTCATATTGGCTTAGTAAAAAGTAATATAAGTATTCACTTTTATAAATATATGGGTTTAATGCTCCTAGAGTTGAGCCAATTGCTCCTTTTTTGGACTTTAATATTAGACCGCTTCTTGATCCATCCCAAACGATTACAATATCATTTTCCTTAAAATGCTTTGATGAATCTTTATCAGCATAATATCTAACTACTTCAGATTCCAAAGCTTGAATATCTCTATAAGGTAATGAATTGTCAAAATTTTCTTCAGATAAAATTTTAGGTTTTTTTCCTTTTCTAAAATTTACTGAATCTTTTAAGTTGACTTCAATCCAATTTTTGGGTAAATTATTTTCCATTACCTAATTCTCTTATCAAATTTTCTAATTCTTTCTGAATAGCATTAAGTTCTTTTAAAGCATACTTAGCAATATCTAAAGGTTCACCTATATCGGATGATTTAGTCAAACTTTCATCTGCAATCAATCCTAAGTCCAAAGAATCATTTTTCTTTGCAATTTCTTCACGGGAAATGCATTGCCAACGTTTGTCTTTTATCTGCTTTCTTTTTCCTTCATCTATTGCTCCTTCATACTCTTTTACTACGTTTTCAGCAGTTAATCCTCCGGTATAAGCTTTGATAAAATCTTCAAATGCTTTTTCTGTAAAAGGTGTTCTTTTTCCAAAGTTTGGCATATTGGTTCTCATATCATAGAACCATACATTTTTGGTATTTGCTTCTTCTTTTTTACCCCTTGTAAAGAAAAGTACATTGGTTTTTACCCCTGCAGCATAGAAAATACCTGTTGGTAAACGTAAAATAGTATGCAGATTACATTTTTCCATCAGATCTTTTCGGATGCGTTGTCCATCACCATCTTCAAACAGAACGTTATCTGGTAATACTGCAGCAGCACGTCCAGTCCCATCAGTAATAAGACTTCTGTAAATATGTTGTAAGAAGTTAAGCTGTTTGTTACTAGATATATATTTTAAGTCTGTTCTGGTAGGTTTTTCTCCTCCTTTCTTCGTGCCAAATGGAGGGTTTGCTAGTACGCCATTAAAGCCTTTTAGGTTTTCACCTAAACCGGTTAAGGTATCTCCTAAAAGAATATTGCTTTCCATTTGGTGTAATCTGGCGTTCATGAGAGCCAAACGATGGGCATCAGCAACAAGTTCTACTCCTGAAAAGGCTTCTTCTTCCTGAAATTTTATTTTTTCAGAAGACAGAACGTAACGGTAATCATATTTTTCTTTCAGATAATGATCTGCAGAAATCATAAAGCCAAAGGTTCCGCAGGCAGGATCATTCCATCTTTCTCCTAATTTCGGAGCCATTAGTTTTACCATTACATTAATTAATGGACGTGGAGTAAAATATTGCCCGGCACCACTTTTCTTTTCTCCTGCATTTTTCTCCAATAAACTTTCATAAATATCTCCCATGACATCACGATCAGATTCTTCGTACCAATCAAGCTTATCGATAGCCTGAACCAAAGTATTAAAGTTTGCAGGCTTAGTAAGTGTAGTAGAAGCATTAGTGTAGATGTCTTTGATAGATGGGCTGTCTGTTTTGCTACTTACATTCGCTAAAAAATCACGGTATAATCTAAAAGCTTCAACATTATCTGTTTCCTCTACAAATTTATTCCATCTGTAATCTTCAGGGATTTGATCTGAAAATCCTTTTACCTCAGATAATTTAAGGAAAAGGATAAAAGTAAGTTCGTTAAGATATTGGTGGTACGTTACGCCGTCATCGCGCAACACATTACATAAATTCCAAAGTTTATTGGCTATTTCCTGTGCGCTCATTTTACATCTCTATGCTGAATACAGTTCATTATTCAGCTCTGTTATCAATTCTTCTAATTCGTTATTAAATATCTTATTCAGTCTTGTAAAACCACCTTCATCTACAAAAGGTCTTAAGTCTAAGTCATGTTTTGTAAGAATGGTTTCTGCCATCAATTGTTTTTCAAAACGGTCTATCCATCTTAATTGTACAGCAGTCCACTGATGTTTTGATTTTAACTTGCTAATGGCTCTCTGAACACGCTCCTGAGGGGTGATTAAGTCAATTCCCATAGAAAGTGTTCTGATATAAGCTATAATATCGGCCGCAATATCCACATTTTTTGTGGATTTCCAAGCGGTATTCAGAGAAGTTTCATTAAAACCTTTTTCATCTAAAAGTAACTTTAATTCTTTTAATGACTTACGGTCTAGCTCCTGAGGTTTGTTGCAAATGATATTTATTGCTGCTATAGTATTGCTATTTTCTTGCAAGAATTTTTTGAAACCTTCTATATAATCTTCAGGCTTATCTGCATTTCCATATCCACGGGTAACTTCCATTACAGAGTCTTCGTGTGTAGAGACAAACTGAGAATATTTCTTGTATACTTTTGTATCAAGATAATTCCAAAGTGAGCTTAATTGCTCTACTGTATTTTTTATTTCAGAGCTGGTTGTATTCTTCAAAGATTGTATTAATTCTTCAATAGTATTGCCATCTGTATGATAAGAAATATGCTCTTTTTGTTCAGCTGTTAGGTTTCTGGACTTTCTTTGCAATTTTGCAATGATTTGTTCAACCTGTTTATATAAACGCTGCTCATCAGAAATTCTCTCAGTTTCCTCTACCAGTTGTTGGAAGGTATAAGAAGCGTTTCCTACGGTCTGTATCTGAGTATAGTCTTTCAGTGCTTCGTATAATCTAACTGCGTCAAATATTTTAAAAGATTCTTTTCCTATTTCTGGACAAAGACGTGTGGCTCTTCCCAACATTTGTTCGTATAATATACGGGAACGTACACGACGCATAAATACAACATTACATATAGACGGAACATCAATTCCGGTAGTTAATAAGTCTACTGTAACAACAATATTAGGATATCTCTCATTCTTAAAATCTCTGGTTAGTTGTGCATTATCATAAACACTACCTGTAATTTTCTGAATAGCTTTTTCATGAACATCAACGCCAATTTTTTCAAACTCTTCGCCCAACATGTTGATTATGGTATCTGCATGGCTATCTCTTGCTGCGAAGATGATTGTTTTTTCATTGCCTTCGGGATCCAGGTTTTTAACAAGCTCCTGAACTACAGCTCTGTTGAAATTATCATTAAGAACTTGTTTATTAAAATGTTCTACATCAAATTTCAATTCATCTTCCAGTTCATCTAAATCCGTTATTTCTCCGGTTTCACCATCATATACCTGAGGTTTTTCTCCCTTTTCCCATGTAATGCCCTCGGTATTTAGAAGAGTTTTAATATTAAATGGAGGTTCATGATCTACCAGGTTGCCATCTATCACAGCTTTTCGATAGGAATAATTATAAACAGATTCTCCAAAAATTTCTGTTGTATGAAGAGCAGGTGTAGCCGTCATCCCTATTTTAAAAGCATCAAAATAATCAAGAACTTTGCGGTACTGTGCGACATAGTCATCTTCATTTCGGATACCAAAATCATCTTCATTCATCTCTTTATCCAGCTGATAACCACGGTGTGCCTCATCAACAATAATACAATCATAAGTGTCTACAGTTAATGATTCCCCTTCATTATAGAAGAGTCTTTTTACCATGCTCTGAACAGTAGCAAAATGTAGGCGAGATTCTGAGTCCGGAATGGTTATTCCAAGGTCATCAAATTGATAAATTCCTCCAAAAGACTGTTGAGCTTCAACTTTATTTTCTTTAATACTATCACGAGCCTGGGTTGCTAAAAGTTTTCTGTCTGTTAAAAATAGAATTCGTTTAAACCTGTTGGCTTTTATCAATCTATATATTAAACCATTAATGGTTCTGGTTTTTCCAGTTCCTGTAGCCATAACAAGTAGAGCTCTTTTATCAAAGGGAGCTTCAGCCAGTTTATTTTCAACGGATTGTATGGCTTCTATCTGATAGTCACGAAGACTTAATCCGCTTGGAGAGGCTAAATATTCATAATCACTTTCTAAAAGCTTTTCTTTAGCGGTATCTGAGTCTCTATTGTATAGCTCTTTTAGCCCTTCCGGTGAATACCAGCCTTTTAAAGCATACGGACGATTGGTAGATTTTCTTATATCCTGAAACCAAATTCCACTTTTGGTTTTCAGTTGTTCCAAATATTTTTTCCCGTTGGTGGAATATAAGAATGGAACCTTATAAGCATCCCATTGCCCGAGTAAAACAATCTCATCCTGTGGGTTGATATTTTCTGAATATACCTTAGACTGCCGAAGGTTGGTAGAAATATCAGTATTATATTTCTTAGCCTCAACTAAACCGTAGAGTTCAGTACCAATAAATAAAGCATAGTCAGCATACTTTCCTCCACATGGCCATTCTGCAATTGCTTTATTTTTTCCTTTTTCGGGTAATATTTTTTTATTCTTGTAATTAATATTTTCTGTATCACATTCCCATCCAGCGGCTCTCAAGTGAACATCGATAAGTTGGATTCTTGTATCATATTCATTGAGATTAATTTTATCAGCATAGAATTGAGCTTTCTCTCTTCTCTTTTTGATACCACTTTCTGAAACATTCAGTGATTGAATTTTTAATTCATATCTCTTTAATTGAATGGTTAATTCATCAACTTTATCTGTTAAAGATGCTATTTCCTCATCAGATTTATTGGGTGGTAATTCATAGACAAGATTTTCAATAGTATCTTCTTCGTAAGTTTCAAAAAACCACTTAGCAAGACTAAATATTTTTTTTAAAATAAATAAAGCTTCATCAGATTTATTAGAGCCATTATGAGAGGCTCTGTTACCTGATTTTCTAATAACATGAAAAATATCAGTTATTGTATCAGGTAAGATTTCGTGATGATTTAGATACTGTATAGCATCGTGTTGATTTAAATTAGAGATATCTTCTGATTCAAAACCAGCAATTAAACCAACCAATTTTTCACAGAATAATCTTGATTTTGAGATCGATGAACTGGCATCTATATAATATAAAGTTTCAGCTAATCTTGAACAATTAAAAAGCTCAGGATAAAGATCCTTTAGAAATAAAAATTTTGATGGCATTAGGTGTTTTTAATAGTATAGGTTATTGTCTTTAAAAAAATCACTGGTAAAAGACAAACTTACTAAAAACCTACTATAAATAAAACACTTTTCGCTTTAAAACACAGTAGAAGCTTCTTTTCTAAATTTTATTAAAAATGCTTAGAACCAAGACTATAATGATGACTTATCTATAAAATATATTTCATATAGATATACTCCTCCTACACATCCACCTCCTCAACCTCCACACCGGCAAATACACAAATACCACAGACAGCACCCCAGCCAATATCCCCACCACAACAGCCATCGCCGTAGCATCCAGCCTATAATCCTTAGAAAAATTATACTGCCCTAAGAAAAGCATCGCTAATACCAAAGAACAGGTAATCACACCATGCAGAATACTTAGTTTAGTCATTAGCTTTTTAATATTCAACGCTTCATCTACGGTAAACTCAATGGCGCCTTGTCCGGCGGCATCGTTTACTCTTTTGATGATGTCTATGGTGAGGACAACGGGGAGAAATAGGGCCATGGGTAAGGTAAGGCGGGCCAGATTCTGTTCGCCGGAGAAAAAATGGGTGTAGCCTAATTCTTTGAAGCTGGCATAGGCGATGATGAAATTGAAAAATACATTCGGAAGGACATAGTAAATTGTACGCTTGATGAGAAAGCGTTTAAGGGTGGTTTTTTTGAGCTTTTTAGGCGGCTTCGGCTTAAATTTCAATTTCATACGGAGGTGGTCATTAGCGCTATGGCTTTCTCTTTTATTTTAGCGGCTTCTGCCTTGGGCAGGAAGTCTTCGTTGGACAAAAATATAAAATCCATTTGATGGTTGTAGGTACTCGTCACCAAAGTGTTTGAGTTCAACCAGGGAAATGCTACGGTTGGACTGAAGATGGTTTCTACACTGAAGTTTTTATACTCACTTGGGATGTTGATTTTTCCCATATTGGAAAGGGTCACATCATGCCCGCCATTGCTTGATTTTAGCATGGAGATCATACGGTCTACAATCGGGTGCATCTGTTCACCCATCCACAGGAGTTCACGGGCTTCCATCTTTCCAATTTTCTGGGTAAGATCTTCTTTGATATGTTTGGCGTTGTTCAGTAGATCTGAAGTCCCTTTTTTTATGGCTAGATCAACCGTTGGTGCAAAAGCAAATAAATGATCTTCTTTGATCTCAGGAATAAAATGACGGACATCTACCGGACTGATCACTTTACCTTTGGCATCTTTCCCTTTTATCTCCTGAAAGGCCTGCATAAATGCAGAACACAATAAAGCATGTACGGAAACTCCGTTAGCTTTGCATCGCTCCATAATTTGGGCTGTGGCTGCCGGATCCAGTTTCTGGTGAAGAACGTAATCGTTTCCGAGATTTCTCTTTTTGCTTTTTGGTTGTAAAAGAAAGAAGAGCTTGGCAAACATCCGGTAAAGATTAGCCTTGAATTTCTTAGTTTTTACATTAAAGTTGGAAGGTAAAAATTCATCTACTGAAATGAAAGGTTCATAAGGTTCTAACTCTAAAGCGGGATCATCCAAAAGCTGAAGCAGCTCTTTCATTAAGGTAACTCCGGTGGTTCCGTCTGAAATGCAGTGCGGGATGGCCCAAAAGACTTCAGAAACATGCTGTCCTCTTACCCATACTACACGGGCTAAAGGAGTCTTTTCTTCCTCAAATAAGATTTTCCATTCTTTTTGAGATTCTGTCAGCCAGTCTTCCTCTGTTTTTCTTTCTACAATGCGAAGTGGGATAGGAGCGATGTCTTTTTCCTCTTTAAAAAAAGGATATTTTTCACTTTTAGAATCAATAACCACTCTTAATAACGCATGTTTCTGCTGGATTTTTTCCAGAGCAGTTTTAAAATTCTGCTCCGGAAGTCCTCCTTTTATTTTGGCTGCAAATACACAGTTTACAGGGGTTTCAGGATCTACATACATGATCCTTTCCACCATCATTAGTTTTCTTTTGATCATGATACAGCGATATATTCCAGTTGTAATTTAATGATCTTCATGACTTCATCGCGGATGGCCAGGGCATCGGTATAGGGTAAATAGCCTTCACTGCCGACAAAAGAAAAATCCATTTTTCCTCGATAGGTAGAAACTACCATTGTGGTGGTATTCCCCAGCGGACCAATTACAGACGGACTGAAAATAGTATCCACAGAGAATTCTTTATACTCATGAGGAATCTGAATGCGCCCCAGATTGGAAAACATACAGTCATTAGAGGATTTTCCGTTCTTTAAAAGCCTGGTGAAGTTGTTCAATGCATCATGCCCGGATTCCATCACCATCATGGTAATATAAGGATCTAGCTTAGAAGTTTTACGTTCTACGGAAGCCTGCATGGCATGTAAATTTTCTATAAAGCTCAGCTTTTCATTGGCAGAAACTACGATCATCAGTCCAAAAGCAAAAATATGATCGTTTTTCACCTGGGTAGCAAAACGTCTGATGTCTACAGGACAGGATACTTTATTGAAAGCTCCGCTTCCTTTTACTTTTTTGAAAGCCTGAAGTAAAGCAGCACTTAAGAATGTATTCACCGTAGCACCATTGGATTTACAATAGGAAATCAGTTGCTGACTTACGGTTTCATCTACTTTCCAACTGATTAAATAATCATTTTGGCGGTCAATGGATTTTTTACCGGTAGGAATAACCTTGATAGCTGTAGCAGCCAATCTTCCGATGAATTTAGCCTTTAGTTTTTGCTTTCGGTTGTTTAAAATATTGGCGGGAACTACATCCTGAATCCCTAAAATAGGACTTTCTATCCCAATATCTGCTGAAGGATTATCCAGCACTTTTAAAAATTCGTAAAGAAAAGCCATTGCAGAACCACCATCACATAAACAATGATGGAACGCAAACAGCATGTCAGACACGTCTTCCCCCTTTATCCAGACAAACCGGATAAGAGGCAATTTTTTAGGATCGAATAAAGTATTCCATTCCCTTTTGGATTCTTCCTGCCAGTGATCGTCTCCTTTTCGGGCTACAATGCGTACCGGAATGGAGATGGGATTCTCAGGAACATCAAACCAGGGAATATTTTTCTCGTCATGAGCGATCAACGCTTTTAACCACGGATGTTTTTTCTGGATCTGAGCCAAAGCCTGCTGGATATCCTTCAATACAAAGGTACCTCTGAGTCTGAAAGGGATTACCGCATTGAACGGTTCTGTTCCGTCTCCCAGTAACATTCGCTCACCAAATAACAATCTTCTTTTCATATGTAGATGTCTATCTTTTTTATAAGGTCATATGCAATCGCATCGTTTTTATCGGTGTTGAGCCTGTAAATCATGGCGATTTCATAGGCTATACAGAAGCTAATGTGGAATGTTCCTGTACAAAGTTTTCCAGCAATTCTACCGCTTTATCATTACCTCCGGCAAGATTAAAGGTATTCTGAACCTCTTGGGCAGCAGTTCTGTATTTAGGGTTTTCCAGTAATTCGAAAACAGTTTCACGAAGGGCATCTACACGAAGTCTTTTGTATCGGATGCTGATTCCGCAACCTGCCTGCTCAATTAATTTCGCAATATGGAAATGATCGTAAGCAATAGGAGTAATTAACATCGGTAAACCATTACGGAAGGTGTCGTTTACGGTATTGAAACCACCGTGGCAGATTACCATATCCATTCTTTGCATTACCGCAGATTGAGGAACAAAGCTGTTTACGATGAAATTCTCCGGCCATTCTTCAAAGATTTCCGGTGGAGTAGCAGCAATCACTGTTACTGGTTGATCTTTAAATGCAGCGATGATCTTTTCGAAGAATGCTTTTCTGATGTCTACCAATAAAGTTCCCAGGGATACGAAGATCTTTGGAGTGGTAGAGGCATTTAATTTATCCCAGTCAAATGGAGCATCGTTTGGACGTCCTTTTACCGGGCCTACAAATTTCATATGTGATGGCACCGTATCAAAACCTGCAAAAGCCTGTGAAGTAAAGACCATATTCAGTTTATGAGAATGAATATAAATTCCTTCTTCGTGAATGCCTACTTCTTTTTGTAAGTCTTTGATTAAGTTTTGCTGCCATTCCCAGATTTTAGGGGCACTTTTTTCAGTATCTCCCATTACATCCGGCGGAACGGGTGTTGTGGTTACACAAGGAATATTATGTTTGTGTGCGAAAAGCGCACCTCCGAAAGTGATACAGTCGTTCACGATCACATCAGGCATCCAGCTTTCTGTTAATCTTGTTAATCCTGGCATCATCATTTTAGCGAAAGGAACATAGGTTTCTTCCAATGCCAGTTTCATGACTTCAGGACCTGAACACGCTGGTCCGTCATCCTGTCTTTTTAAAATACGGGCAATTTCATCCTGATAAGGAAAAAGGTCTTCTTCCGGATAGTAATAAGAACCACCTTCAGGAATATGTTTGTTGTCTAAGGGAGTAATTCCGAACCATTTTACTTCGTGGCCACGGGCAATCAGACTGGCTCCCACACTTAAAGTAGGGCTTACATGTCCGAAAAACGGCGGAACAACGAATAAAAATTTAGATGGTTTTTCGTGTTTTGAGGCTTTAGTAATAGCCGTCTCCAATAAATTAGCTGCTGTAGATGCTCCTCCTGCTTCCATAAAAGATTGTCCTACTTTTTGAGCGGCCTCACGGTAGCTCGGGTTATTTAAAATTTGCTGTACTGCCTCTCTCAGATGATTGGCTTTAAATCGGTTGAAATTAAGTCTTTCACCTGCTTCTGTACGCACCACACGTCCTGCAACATGCGACTGGTCATACGCGATAGGAATGACTACCAAAGGAATTCCGTTGGATAAGGTTTCAGAAACGGTATTGTGACCGCCATGGCAAACCACACCATCAAGATGAGGTAACAGATCCAATTGTGGAACCTGCTGATACACCATAAAGTTGTCCGGCCACTGCTCGAAAAGTTGTGGATCAGAAACCACCACAACCGTTAAATCTTCATCTTTAAAAGCATCCATTACCTTTTGGAAGAATGCTTTTTTATGATCGTGATCAAAAGTAGTTCCAATGCTTACTAAAATCTTTTTATTGGTGGCACTTTTTAGTCTGTCCCAATCAAATTCACATGAGATACGACGTTCTGTAAGAACTGGCCCTGTGAATTGATATTGAGGGGCTAGATCATCCATTTCACCAAAGAAATAAGTTGAAGTTAAAACAAGGGTCAACAGATCTGAAGTCGCCAGAGAGCGTTCCTCGTTGAAGCCTAGTTCTTTTTGTAAATCGATGATTTGATTCACTTCCCATTCGTGTACTTTTGGCAGCTCATTCATGATCTTAATGGCAGCCGGAGCGGTAACGGAAGTCGCACAAGGAATTCCTAATGCTTTGGCAGCTATCGGCGCCGCAAATAACTGATGGTCACCGATGATTAAATCGGGTTGGTATGTTTTTAATAAAGAAACAATTCCATTATAGCAATGTCTGTTCAGCGGGATAAGCACCTCTTCGTAAAGGAACTTCACACTGTCGATTCCATACACTACTTTTTTGGAAATAATATCAAGATATTGTTCGCTTTCTTTCTTTTCTTCGTCGGTCTGATCGTATTGGATCAGTAATAATTTTCCGCCCTCGGGAAGTTTAGCCTCTAAAGTTGGGTCAAGGCTGATCCAGGCTACTTCATGCCCTCTTTCCAACAGTGTAGCACCGATGCTTAGGGTAGGATTGACATGTCCTGTCAAGGGGGGAACTATAAATGCAAATTTAGCCATGGTTCTTCGTTAAGATATTAGATAAAAACTGAGCGATCGTCTCTGCGATGAGCTGAGGTTCCTGGATGGGAATATTGTGATCGCCGGAAATTAATTCAAGTTCGGCTGAACCGATTTGAGACTGCAACCATTCTCCTGTAGGTCTACAGTTGGAATCTACACCGTAAAGCAGTAAAGTAGAAGCTTTCAGTTGATTGAACTCCGCTTCACCAAGGAAATGCTTTTCTTTAATCATATCTGCTTTGATGCTGGTTTGGTTAAACAGAAACTCATACATACGATGGTTCTTTTCCATTTGTCTTTTACCCATCTGGACTTTGGTAGTATCTGTAAAATTGGCTACATAATGCTCAAGAAATTCCTTGCTGTATTCATCAATGATATTCCTTGCTTTTTCGTCCTGAGGATCCGGAGCTTCCATCACTACGAGTTGATTGACACGTTCAGGGTATGTTAATGCTGTTTTCAAAGCAATAAGACCACCGAAGCTATAGCCTGTAAGATGTACTTTTTCCAGTTGAAGGTGATCCATTAAACCCATCAGATCGGATGACATGTTATCAAGGTCGTACCCATCCAAAAAGCGTTCACTCATCCCGTGACTTTTCAGATCGTACATCACCACATGGAAATGTTTTGCCAGAATAGGGGCAATATTAAAATAATAAATGGACAGGTTACTGAACATACCGTGGATCAGTACCACGGTTTGTTCGGCTCCTTTGTTGAGTTCCTGTATATGAACTTGTTTATTATTGACAGTGATTATTGGCATTCGTAGATATAATTGATGATCATACTAAGGTCAAGATTAATAAGCTGGTCAAGATCCATAGAAGATAACCAACCTGTAAAGTCGATCTGATCGCCAAAATGCGCCTTGATCTTTTCAGAGAAAGAGACAATCTCGATGCTGTCCATTTCAAGATCTTTGGTGAATGAACTTTCCGGAGTAATGTCCATCTCCTCTACAAATTCAGCACCTATCACTTCAGTAATAAAACCTTTTAATAAAGTAAAAAGTTCTTCGTGGTTCATTTTTAATGTTGCGTTTACAGTGTCCATCCGATAATATAATTTTTATGTTTAACAGTTTTGATTTCAATATTGTTGATCCACAAGTGATCATCTTTTATAAGTTCGATTTCGAAGGCTTTTGGATTCCCTTTCAGTCCGGTTCCTAAGAACTTTCCGTAGGCTTCTTTGGCGACCCAGAAACGAGTCGTCCATTCTGCCTGATCTTTTCCTTTTAATAAAGCTAATTCATGGTCTGTAAATACCAGATCATAGAATCCTTCGCTGCGTTCTTCTATGAGTTCCATATCGATTCCTACAGATTGGCCATATCTCGCAATACCCACAGCTTCTTTTCCTTTGTGAGCGAGTGAAATATGAATGTCTTCTGTGAAATCACTGATGAGGTAAGGTTTTCCTACTTCATCAGAGCGGATTTCAAAGGTGATAGGGAAGCACGCATGATTTTTTTCCTGACGAAGAAGGTTTCTAACGGCATCTTTCACCGCAACACGGCTTACCATCCAGTTTTTCTTCTTGTTGGGTAATAATTGCTGGTGATGCTGTTTTTCCGTTTGGTTGAAATATCTTTTCAGGATAAAATCCCATGAAGCGACTCTGGTATAGGCCTGGTGGAAGAAGAATACTTCAGGAGCAATCTCTTCAGAAAGACGGTTGTGTAATGGCGACATGGAAACATTCCATAAAGCGGCATCAATTTCCAGTCTTCTGTTCTGCCAGCCTGTGATCGCACACCATACTTTTCCGTCTCTTTTCAGGATGATATCTGCAATGGCAAATTCATCATTAAGCTCGGTCAGCATACAGGTACATTCAAAAATACCTTCCTGATCGTGCATATCACCAAAGAATTCAATGTCTCTGATCTTCACCGGGAAGGCGATACGGTCTTTCACCAAGGTAAGCTGTAACCAAAGCCCGAATAACTGTCCGGCATTGTCTAACAGAGATCCTTTTCCGCCATTTCCTTTGATCTTTCCAACGATTCCTTTATTTCCAACCGCTGAAACTTCCGTAATTCCCTGGTATTTATCGCCATGGAACATGTGAGCATCATAGATTTCTTCAGGCGTTCTTTCAATCGGTAAAAGATCACCAACAGAAAGGTTGAACGTTGGAGTAGGGACAGGTGAAGATTTTAAGATCACTTCAGCATTGGCGAAGTTTTCAATATCCAGATATGCATGGTTTTCGCCACGCCATTGTCCTTTTACGGTTTTCTCAAAAGGTTGAGCTACGTTCATCCATTGGAATACGCTTACATTCATGATTTTATGAACCTGTGTCCCCGGGATTTCCGCTTCTGCAATTTCAGCAAGTTGTTCAAAGATCATAGTCATCGGAATGACCGGTTCCATATCGGCTACATGAGCCCATCCTTTAGGCTGTCTCAATAAGCTGTGATCGATCAGGTATGGATGACTTTCAAGTGTCACATACAGATCTTTTGAGAAGGTTGTGCTTTTTGGTGCTTTTGGCACAACCTGCTGTCCTACAGGAGCCGGACGTGGAATGGTGATTTCCGGACGGTTCTGGAATAAAGTCAGGACTTCTTCCTGCATGCGGATCATATCCGTAACGTTGTCCTGGAATGCCTGTACAAGCGGATGTCCTGATTTTGTAGCAATAGCTGAAGCTGTTGCTGTATATTGTTTTGGTGTTTCAAAGGATGGAGCTAATGCTTTTACTTCTTTAAAATTTCGGATAATAGGGGAGCCTAATTCCAGCTTTATCCCTTTACCTGATGATTTTTTTGAATGCTGCTGAAGCTCTAGAAAGTCAAGTGCAACGGTTTTACCTTCTACAAATAACGAAGCGACAACACGTTGTAACTGTGCCAATGCAGAACGGGCAGGAACACTGGAAGCAATCGTACTGAATGCTTTTCCTTTCAAGGTATCATCAATAAATCCGATCAGACCGCCGGTACCCACCTGAATGAATACTCTTGCGCCTTCTTCATATAGTTTATCCGTCAGTTCACGGAAACGAACAGGTTCTACCAAATGCTCTGCACTCAGTTTTCTGATGGCTGCCTGATCTGCCGGATAAGGTTCTAATGTAGTGGCAGACCATAACGGGATCTTCGTTTTCTGGAATTGTGCTTTTTCCATTCCGGCAAGGATCACATCTAGTTTATCAGCGATAAAAGGAGAGTGGAATCCGGATTGGAAGGGCAGTACCTGATGGAAGATCTGTTTTGATTTTAATTGCGGAACCAATTCATCCAATGCCGCATTGCTTCCGCAAAGAATCACCTGATTAGGACAATTGTCATTGGAAACATACAGGTCTGAAATTTCAGCAATAAAAGGCTGTACGACATCAATTCCGGCTCCAATGGCAATGAATTTGGAATCTTTTAATTCGAAAGTTTCCGGATTCAATACATCAATTAGTGCTTTTACAGAATTGGCTTCTGCCAGCTCAGATGAATATCCTGCCAGCCATTCTCCTAAACTGTGTCCTGCATTCATATCCGGGATAATTCCCAGTTTTTTCAATGAATTATCAAGGATACTACAGGTATTGAAGATGTTTAAAGCATCGGTTAAAAGGCCTTCGCCTTCTGTTTCTATAGGCGCTGTTAATCCGAAATAACGACTTACACTTTCCACTTCACCTTTTGCCAGACCATCCAAACCAGGGAATACAAAGGCTACTTTACCACCATCTTTTAATAATGGGGTAGAAGTGTACCAAATGTCCTGTTTATTTTTCCAGATCAGGTTTTTAGAAACAATTTTAAGGGCTTTTTCTATTCTTGCAGGTGTGGGATCGAATATGGCTACTCTGAAATCTCCTTCTCCTGTTGTTGTTTGATTATTTTTTAATGCAGCAACGAGTTCTGCGTGAGTAGGTCTTGCCAATAGCAATACTTTGTCTTTTTTTGGCATATCATAGCCTTCCAGAACAACGTGTGCATTGATTCCTCCAAATCCGAAAGCGTTGACTGCTGCTACTTTTGGCAGTCCGGTTTTTGACCAGTTTTTGGCTTCCTGTACAGGCTCAAATCTTGTGCTCTGCATGTCTGCAGTAGGATTTTCACAGTATAAGGTTGGCGGTAAAGTATCGTGGTGTAAAGCCAGACAGGTTTTAATTAATCCTGCGATTCCTGCAGCCGGCATGGCATGCCCGATATTGGATTTTACAGAACCGATTCCTGCTACCGGGGCCGCTTCTTCTTTCCCAAAGAACTGTGCTAAGGTCTGAAGTTCTGTTTTATCTCCAAGCGGAGTTCCAGTACCATGGGCTTCCAGGTAACCTACTTTATTTTTATCCAGATCAGCATTGATCCAGGCTTGTTCTAATGCTTTTAACTGTCCTTTTACGGATGGGCTCATCACGCTGGTTCCATTACCATCACTACTGACACCCACCCCTTTGATCACTGCATAGATTTTATCCTGATCGCGAACAGCGTCTTCCAGTCGTTTTAACACGACGAAACCACAACCTTCTCCAATCAGCAATCCATCAGCATCCATACTGAAAGGTTTGATCTGTTCCTGGCGAGACATTGCTCCCAATTGAGCGAAAATACTCCAGAACGCAGCATTTTGTCCGGTGTGAACTCCTCCTGCGATCATCATGTCGGAACGCCCTCTCTGAAGTTCCTGTACTGCATGATCTACAGCGATTAAAGCACTGGCACAAGCGGCATCCACAGTAAAAGCAACGCCTCCAAGATCAAAGCGGTTGGCGACCAATGAAGCTACCAGATTAGGAATCAATCCCATGGCAGTATCAGCAGCGAAACGTCCTTTTCTTTCCTGGAACGCATGTTTTACTTTTTCGATATCAGCAGAAGATACCTGAGGCAGCAATTCCTGCAATAAAGAGGAAATCTGTTCTCCGGTTCTTACAATTTCAATGGCACGGGTAGCTCCCGGCCCGGTATAATTTCCTTTTCCGATGATAATTCCTGCTTTTTCAAGGGAAGTATTCTTTTGAAATACTCCGGCATCTTCCAAAGCTTTCTGAACTAAATCAAGGGTCAGTAAATGATCGGGTTCTGTTCCTTCTACCGCAAGGGGTAAAATACCAAAGCTGGTAGGATCAAACTCATAATCAGGAATAAACCCGCCTCGTTTGCAATAGAAACGATCGACAGGGTTGGTGGCATCACTAAAATGCACCGGATCTATCCGATCAGCCGGAGCGGATTGGGTAGAGTCTACTTTATTGACAATATTCTGCCAAAAAGTATGGGCATCCTGCGCCCCGGGAAAGACGCAGGATAGTCCAACTACAGCAACATCTGTTTTTTTCATACTTAGTTTAATACAGAGTTTACCAATTATTTCCTGACATGATCAGCACTTGGCTTTCAGTTCCGTATTTTATTTCGTTAAGGAAAATTTCTTTTCCTTCATCCAATGGGATCATAGAGATTCCTCTACGTTCGTATTCAGATTCAAGGGTGGAAGAAACCATTCCGGCACCTTTCCAAGGGCCCCAATTGATGGAGATTACTTTTCCTTTTAATCTTTTATTCAGAGCGTTAGCGTAATCATCTAATACACTGTTGGCAGCCGCATAATCTGTCTGTCCTTTATTACCATATACCGATGCGATACTTGAGAATAATACTACAAACTGACAGTCCGTACGAAGCTGTTCAGCCAATACACGAAGTGGTTTTACTTTGGTATCAAATACACGTCCGAAAGATGAAGTTGTTTTTTGTTTGAACAATTTATCTTCTAAAAGCCCTGCTCCGTGAATCACCCCATCTAAACGGTTGTATTTTTCATAAATACCGCTGATCAGGTTGCTTAATCCTTCTTCGTCACAAAGGTCTAATGACTGATAAATAATAGTGTTTCCAAGTGCTTCCATATCACGGATCGTGCGTAGGATCTGATTGTTTTTGAACACTTTTGTTGTTTCTTTTTCGATTTCAGCAGGAGAAGTGAATTTTCCAGATTTAATCAGGAATGCTCTGATTTCTTCTTTCGTCTTCATTCCTTCGAATTCTTTTGCAGAAGCCTCATTTCTTGGGTCTGCTGATCTTCCAACTAAAATATAAGTACATGGATAAGCCTGAGACATATGTTTCACCAATTCTGCAGTGATTCCTTGCGCTCCTCCCAGTACCAGTACTACAGATTTCTGATCTAGCTGAATGTGGGCTTCACTTAAGCTTGTTGACAATGGGGAAGGGATAATATCTACCTTATGTCTTTTTTCGTTTTTATAAATTACTTCAGCAGGTTTATCATTGGTAAGGATTTCCTTTAAAGTGATTTCAGCGATCTGATCTACTTCCTGAGGACTGCTCAAGCTGATTAATCTGCAAGTTGTGTTATCAAATTCTCTAGCTAAACTTTTGAAAAGTCCTGGGTAACCCTGGTGATGACGCAATACGCTTACATCATTGATTTCCTGAATATGGGCAGGGATATCAGAAATAAGATATACCCATTTTACTTTATCAAAATCAAGTTTTTTAATTAAATCAACATGATCAATAATGCTTGGTTTATCCGTAGCTGAGAATAAGTCTAACATGATTAGTCCATCAACATTGGAAAGATCTTTATCTGCATCTACCAATTCTACGATAGCTCCATGTTTTTCCAATTCAGCTTTAATCGCTGAGGTTTGTTGGCTGTCATCCTGAGTGATTGCAAAACGTTTTCCTTGCAGAACCTCTGTATTTTGTACTGAAGATGCATCTGTAGGAGTGATATCAAAACGAAGACGTGATAATACATTGTTTGTAGCTTCAGAAGTTACTTCTTGCTTTACTTCATTTTTTATTTCACTAGTATCACCGCTCATTTCACTGATCCAGCTAGCCAATCCACGAAGTGTTTTGATCGCTGCCAGTTTTTCCATTACATCATCAGCCTGTTCAAGGTTTTCACCAAAACCGATCTTGTTTTTAAGATCAGCGATGATTTCCATACGCTTGATAGAATCGATACTAAGGTCTGCTTCTAAATCTAAATCTAGACCTAGCATTTCTTTCGGATATCCTGTTTTTTCGCTTACGATATTTAGGATAGCATTTTGAAGGTCTTCTAATGATAAAGTCGCTTTTGCTTGTGGTGTTGAAGCTGCTTCAGCTGAAGTTCCGTTTGTTTCAGGAGCTGCTGGTGTTGTATCTGCTCCTGAGAATTCAGTAAGCCATGAAACTAATCCGCTCAGGGTTTTGATTCCTGCCAGTTGTTCCATCACCATATCTTCATTGGTATTGCCTTTAGCCAATGTTCCCAGTTCGTTACGAAGCGTTCCGATGATTTCCACTCTTTTGATAGAGTCGATACTTAAATCAGCTTCAAGATCCATTTCCATGCCCAGCATTTCCTGAGGATATCCTGTTTTATCACTTACAACCTGAAGTAATAAAGCTTTGATATCTCTTGTTGGAGCAGCTTTTACAACAACAGCAGTAGCTGCAACTGTTGTCGCTTGTTGAACCTGTTGTACAGGTATTGTACGTTCAGGAGCATGAGCCGGCGGTGGTGTATTATAAACAGGCATTGGGTTCACCTGAGGATTCTGTCCCATAAAGGAAAGCATCACATCACGTTGTGCCTGTATCATTAATTTCATGCTGTTTAAATATTCCTGCAGCATACGTTCTGCCGTAGATAGGCCTTCCGGTGCAGGAGGTTGCGTATTATGAGTCGTAAAATTGTTCATAGGAATAGGGTTTATGATAGGGAGCGCACCATTAGCAGGCAGTGAACCTGTTGTCGGATGTGCAGCTTGTCCGTTAACACGCCAGATGGCTGGGCTTTTCTTGTACAGTTCAGGCTGATTGATATCAACAAGCTGAACGAAGCGGCCATCGAAAAGTTTTTCAATATTGAAGTTGCGTCCGGTTCCTAAATACTGAGCTAACATGCATAATAGATGGGTGAATTTATTACGGCTGCTGTCTTCAACATATAAGGTTAACTGATCTTTTTCAATACATGATTTCGCCAATCCTGTAAGAACCTTTCCTGGTCCTACCTCGATGAAGATTCTTGCTCCATCGTTATACATCGCCTGCATCTGCTCCACGAATCTTACTGGCTGTACCAGGTGGTCAGTCAATCTTTCTTTGATGTTCGAAGGATTCGATGGATATACTTGTGCTGTTGTATTAGACCATACAGGAATCTGCATTTCTTCAAAAGGAACGTCTTTTAATACATCAGCATATAAATCTTTTGATTTTGCCAATAACGGGCTGTGGAATGCACACGCAACCTCCAGTTTTTTAGCAGAAATACCTTCCTGTTTAAGGACTTCCAATAACGTATTGATGGCTGGTGTACTTCCTGCAATCACACATTGAGTAGGAGCATTGAAGTTAACAGGATAGCATCCTTCCACTTTGGCAATGATCGGCTGTA
This sequence comes from Chryseobacterium sp. BIGb0232, assembly GCF_024810195.1. Classification (NCBI taxonomy): domain Bacteria; kingdom Pseudomonadati; phylum Bacteroidota; class Flavobacteriia; order Flavobacteriales; family Weeksellaceae; genus Chryseobacterium; species Chryseobacterium sp. BIGb0232. The sequence goes on along the minus strand of NZ_JANUEH010000001.1, from coordinate 714,262 downwards.
AACGTTCGTGAGTAGCGCTTGCAGCTAACATTGAACCCGGATCTCCGCCTTCTACTGAATTTAAAATAGATTGTGCTCTTTGAATACTTAAGTCAACCAGTTTATCTTCAGCAAATACTCCTGAGAAGCATAGGGCTGGCAATTCTCCGTAGCTATGACCGGCTAACATATCAGGAACAATTCCTAGTGATTCTAAGAATTTAGCCAATGCAAGATCAACAATTCCTAAAAGCGGTTGTGCTAAACGGGTGTCTTTTATAGTTTCTTTCTGTTGTTTTAAATCCGCTTCATTGAATGTTGTTGAAGGGAAAACTACTTTTTCAAGTTCAGGATAGTTATCAATCACTTTACGCATAGCCGGGAATACTACGAACAGATCACGGGCCATGTTGATTCTCTGGCTTCCTTGTCCAGGGAATGTGAACGCTACTTTACCTTCTTTTTTACTGACAGTGAAAGTATCTTTAGTCTCTATCCCCAGCAATACTAATTCAATTTTCATCATCAGGTCAACTGCAGTGTCCGCAACAATACTGAACTGAATTGGCTTTTCTGAAGTGATACTTAAACTGTACGCGATATCTTTTAATGGAATTTCATCATTGATTTCCAATAATGTTTTGATTTGAGCTGACTGTCCTTTTGCTTCTTCATAAGTATCCCCGCGGAATACAAATAATTCTGAAGGCCATGACTGCATTGCAATAGAATCATCCTTCTTCGGATGGTTAGCAATTACTGTGTGGAAGTTTGTCCCTCCGAATCCAAAGGCACTGACTCCTGCATAACGGTTCTTTTCAGTCCATAATCCTGTTTCAGCATGGAAAGAGAATGGGCTGGTTGCTGCGTTATAATAAGCATTAGGCTGTTTAAGGTGAAGGGTAGGAGGTTTCACTCCATGGTAAACCGCTAAAGAAGCTTTGATTAAACCTGCTAATCCTGCAGCACATTTGGTATGCCCAATTTGGGTCTTCACAGAACCTAAATGCGTCTGTCCCGGTAAAGCACCTGAACGACTGAATAGATTCGTTAAAGCACTTAATTCTGTTTTATCTCCAACCACAGTTCCTGTACCGTGAGCTTCTACCAATCCTACAGAGGCAGCACTAATTCCTGCCTGAGTATAGGCACGTTCTAAGGCTCTTACCTGGCCAATTTTTCTTGGTGCAGTAAGACCTAACGCTTTACCGTCACTGGATCCGCCCACTCCTTTGATTACAGAGTAAATACGGTCGCCATCGTTGATAGCGTCTTCATATCTTTTTAAAACAAGGATAGCAATTCCTTCTCCAAGGGCAATCCCGTCTGCTTCACTGTCGAATGTAGCACATCTTCCTTTTCTGGAAAGAGCGTGAGTACTGGAGAACATCAGGTAATCGTTGATACCGTTGTGTAAGTCTGCACCTCCGGCAAGAACCATATCTGATTTACCCAGTGCAAGTTCCTGACAGGCTAAATCGAGGGCAGCCAAAGAAGAAGCACATGCTGCATCTACAGTAAAGTTTCTTCCTCCAAGATCCAGGCGATTCGTAATCCTACCTGCGATCACATTGGCCAAAATACCAGGGAAAGAATCCTCTGTGGTATGTGGGAATGCCTCTTTTACTTCTTCGTGAAGTTCTCCAAAGACTTGTTTATAAAAGCCTCTGAAACTATAGCTGTTAGCAAGATCGTTACCACCTTCGGCACCGATAATTACAGAGATGTTTTCTCTATTAATATGTTTTTCACCATATCCAGCATCTTCCATCGCGCGTTTTGCTACCAATAACGTAAGCAATTGGGTAGGTTCAATAGCAGCAAGAGATTGTGGCGGAATGCCAAATGTAAGCGGATCAAAATCAATTTTCGGAATAAAACCACCCCATTTTGAATGGGATACATCGGATTCGTCTGAATCCGGTTTATAGTAAAGATCTTTATTCCATCTTTCGTCCGGAACTTCGGTAACACTGTCTTTTCCTAAGATAATATTTCTCCAGAATTCATCCAGATTTTTAGCGCCAGGGAAAATACATTCCATTCCGACAATGGCAATGTCTAATGGTTTTTCGCTTGATGTTGGTGGTTCAGATAACTCAGCATTTTGAATATATTCGTAATTGCCAATACTTACGTTTTGGTGAAGTTCTTCCAGAGTAAGCACTTTGTTTTGCATCGTTGCAATCTGACCAATCATGTACATTCCAAGATCTAACTGATCATCTTTAGGAATGTTTACTAATTGATCTCCCTGGCGTTCTATTCCTTTAGCAGCAATTCTTAAACGGCCTACGTTAAGTTTTTCCAGCTTTTCCCAAACTTCTTTTTTATCTGTTCCGGCTGCTAAAAGTTTAGCTTTCTCGGTATTGAAGTGGTCAGCAAATGATGTATTTAAACAACGGGTTTCGTGTCCCGGAGCTGTTTCTAATAAGACAGTATCTTTAGCCTGCATTGCCTGTAACTGGAATTCTTCCTGAATGGCTCCGGTTTGTACGGCTTCCTGAGTATACAGGTAAGCAGTTCCCATCAATACACCCACTTTTACCCCTCTGGCAGCTAATGGAGCAGCCATGATAGAAACGAATGCTGTTGAGAAATCATTATGGATTCCACCAGCAAAAAATACGGTAATATTTTCCGGATGGTCTTCTTTTAATATACGTTCAATTTGCTTTTCCCAAAGAACTGTGCTGGATAACGGACCTACGTGCCCACCGCATTCACGGCCTTCGAAAATAAAACTCTTTGCTCCTTCTTTAAGGAAAATATCCAACAGGGCAGGAGATGGAACGTGAAGGAATGTCTTTATTCCTGCTTTTTCAAATACTTTGGCCTGTGCCGGTCTTCCACCTGCGATCAGGACTACTGGTGGCTGGGCTTCAAGGATATAAGAGGTTTGTTCGTCTCTTAATTCCTGAGGGGCAAATCCTAAAATACCTACACCCCAGGTTTTGTTACCTGCCAGTTCTTTAGTTTCCATAACCAAAGACTTGGCTGAGTTTCCTTTCAGTAATGATAAGGCAACAAATGGCAAAGCTCCTGCTTCTGCAACAGCATTGGCAAATCCGGGAACATCACTTACACGGGTCATTGGTCCCTGTGCAATGGGATATGTTAATCCAAGATCCTGTGCTAACGGGTTGTTCTGATCAATAACCTGAAGAGCTTTAGCTTGTTTCAGGTGACCATACATAGCCTCTTTTAAACCAAATGCAAGTTTTTTCAGTGTTCTGAACTCTTCATAAAGATCAGTTGCAAGGGAAATATCCTGTCCCATTGGGATGTAGCTCTTGCTGATATCAAGATCTTTAAAATGCTGTTTAAGGTCTTCAGCTGTAATATTGTCCGGTAATGAAGGTGAGTTGGGTCTTACCAATACACGGTGATTGGCAATGATCTTAGTCTCAGTTCCGTTAAGTTTTGAACACAATTCTTTTATGTCCTTTGGAACAGAACTTTCAGGGAATAAAGCCAGTTGGCTATCCAGTACAATTCCTGTGGCACCCAAAGCTTTCACGGCTGCGGCAGTATGGAGTCCTATTCCCCCCTGTACCCACACCGGAATGCTTTTGATTTCATTAATAATACGCTGGAACAATACAAATGTAGATTCGTAGCCGATTTGACCTCCGGCTTCATTTCCTTTGATGATGATTCCTTTGGCTCCTGATTGTTCAGCTTGTTTAGCTTCTTCTAAGCTGGTTACCTGATAGATAATATCCAGTTCCGGATTTTGAGTAACCTTCATCCCGAATGGTAAGATCGCAAACCTTACATTTTCAGGAAGCGGAAGATCTGAAAATTTTTCATTAGAAACATAAATACCATAAGAGGGTAGGGTTGTTTCTTCCAGTTGACTAAGTACTGCCTGGGCGGTCGTTAACTCTTGGCCTAAGCTGAGAACAGGAAATACACCTGCCTGATGCAATTTAGGCATAAGGTTGACGTCTGGCTTTTCAAAAGGCGTTAGTCCAATAATGGTTAGGTTTTTCATGGCGTGATATGTTAGTAAGGATTTTGTGATAGTGCATAAGTCTTTGATACAAAGAGAGATGCTTATGACAAAATCATAAAATTGGTATTTGTTATATTTTTAAAAGTATGGCTTGATTGTTGAAAATAATTCAACAAATTATAGCTTTCCCTAAGGTAATTAGAGTGAAGGTAGGTGTCCGGCTTTTCAAAAGGCATTAGCCTAAAAATGGTCAAGTTTTTCATTGCACTTAGTATTAAAATAATAATATGCGATTTTGTATTAAAACATCAATCTAATGGTTGTATAGATTAATTGTTCGTAATACATGAATAAAAATATTAAATTTATGATATGTTTTTAATCATAAATGAAATTCGATAATAATTTTTTAACAAACAAATGTTAATTGTTCAAATGTTATAAAAGTATATGGTTTATTTTCTTATTCGTTATAAACAAGCCGGCACAATCTGTGTAACTATAAAAATAAATAATTATAGTTAAAGAAATGTTAAGCAAATATAGAAATAAAAAATAAGATATTTCAAAAAGAAGAGATTTGTTTTTGTTATATTACAAAAAGATAACATGCGGATTTTACGATGAAATCTACAAAAAGTAAATTTGAAAATATCGCAAAAATATTAGTTAGTGTTGCATGGGGTTGAATTGGAATACTATATGAGGTAAAGTGAAGAATGTATTTTGTGAATTATTTAACGTATAAGATTAAGGAAATGATAATTTTAATCATTATAGATTTTTTTTATCAGGTTCATTTAAAAATAAAAGAGGACTGCAATTAATGAGTCCTCTTTGTATATTTTAATGACGATTTGATTATTCTGTAATAAATATTCCTGTTCTTTAATGTTTTTGATTTATTTACATGAATTAATTATAGGTTTTGATTTGTTAAGATAATGTTTAATTATAGTAGCAAATTGTTTACTTTCAATTTTTATATAATCAAAAATAATCTTTATCTTCTTAGAATATGCTCAAATTGTATTGCTTGGCCAGGTCTAAAATGATGTGATAACCAACCAATGAGTTTCCATGTTGATCCAAAGCAGGGCTGAATACGCCAATTCCCATTTTTCCGGGAACACTTACGGTAATTCCGCCACCTACTCCTGATTTGCTTGGTAAGCCTACCATTCGGGAGTATTCTCCACTGAATTCATACATTCCGGCAGTTAGCATTTGAGATTCTATCAGTTGGGCAACATCAGCATTTTTATATTGGGTGTCACCATCGAAACGCACACATTGATTGGCAAAGAAATATCCGATTTTGGCTAAGTCTTCAGCGGTAACTTCAATAGAGCACTGCTTGAAATAATTATCCAGCTGATCTTCGTTTCCTGAAATCAGTCCGCTGTTTTTCATGATATAGAACATGCCCCGGTTACGGTGTCCGGTGGATTTTTCGGATTCATAGACGGATTTGCTGTAATCAATCGTCGTGTTTTTCGTGATGTACCGAACCATATCCAACACTTTAAGGAATGGTTTCTCCCCATCACCGGAAATTAAAGAGGTGGTAAGGATTGCTCCCGCATTCATCATCGGATTAAGCGGTTTACCCGTTGTTTCCAGGTTAGAAAAGTGATTGAATGGTCTGTCTGATCCGAAATATCCCATTTTATCGAAGACATTGGCTTCTCCTCTTTCTTTTACGGCAACCATTAAAGCAATGATTTTGGAAATGCTCTGCATGGTGAATTTCTTTTGAACGTCTCCTGTGCTGAATACCTTACCGGTTTTATCCACTACAGAAAAGGCGATAGCTTTAGCGTCCATTTTACCCAGTTCAGGAATATAATCCGCTACTTTACCCTGTGTATAATAATTTCTGTTTTTCTCCAGTATGCTGCTTAAAGTTTTTTCTGAAATCGTTGAAAGATCTGCTGTTTTCTGAGCATACATCACTGTATTTAAGGATAAAAAACCTGCGATAAGAATTCCTTTAGCGGAAAATAAAAAGCTATTTTTTTTCATGTAGAATATTTTCGAATAAAAGTTTAAGATAAGCCTCGAAAAAACAAAGATAATATATTTCATTTTTTATGCAAGGTTTAGGGAGGGTTGCAATGATGGAGAAGGGAATGGTATGTTTTTGATTATGCCCTTGGAGAAGTAAGGTTTTTACCTTTTTAATTCAAAATCTTTATAAAACAATGTGCCATATTTGTCCAGGATATGGGTTTTGTTATTTTCAATTTTTCCATCTCCTGTATTGATATAGTATAAGGGGATTTTTTTATTTATGATATCTTCCTCATCTTTGGGACTAAGGTTTTTAACAATCTTTATATTGCTTTTTTTATCAAAATTTCCTACGAATAAAACCTGTTCGGAAAAATTTCCTAAATGAAAAACTGCAGGCTGATTGGCGGAATGTACCTGAATTTCCCCGATGAGATCTTTACAATATTTTAATTGCTGATCTTCATAATCTTCATTGCTGAATACACTTCCTTTAATCTGTATTTTATTGGCTGTTATATGAACTAAAAATGAAGAAAAAACTATTACGCATAATACTGGTTTCAGTAGCTTTTCATTCAGGATGTATTGTAAGAGGATCAGGATAAAAGGAACTGAAGGGATCAGATATCCTGCTTCCAGTGGATACTTAATAAAGAATACCAGATTAAAAATGATGATTAGAATACTGAATAAGGCAAAATGGTTCCTGGGTACCTCTTTTATTTTCTGATAACCTCCTGTAAAGAGTTGGATTCCTAAGCCTGAAATAATGGAGGTAATTCCTAAGGCTCCATAGATATATAATGTACTCAGGCTCAACAGACTTGTGAGGTTGAATTCTGAATCTCCGGAACTCTGGAAAAAATTAAATCCATATTTCAGGAAAACAGGCGAGAAAAAAATACCGGCAAAAAGAAAAGCCAGAACTGAAAATAGAATACTTTTTTTTACTTCTTTTCCCGTATAGAAATACGTAAGAAAAAGAAAGGCCGGCAGAAAAATAATATTATTGAACCTGGCACTTACCATCAATCCAAAAAACAATGCAGCTATCCAAAGGTTTTTCTTCAGAAGATAATATACGCTGCCCAGCAGAAAGAACAAAGACCAGTTGTATTCCATGGCGATTGTACTGTTCAGATAAATAACCGGTACAAAAGAGAATGCGATACTAATGAGGAAGGCTGACTGTATTTTAAGAAGATTCAAAGTCTTAAAAAGATATAAGGAACATCCGAAAGTAAATAAAACCGAAAGTAAATTGATGTACCAGTAAGGCTTGTCATAGACTAAAGCATATAAAAATTCAGGAAACGGATATCCGGGAAAACGGGAAACATTGTAAATATGATCTTCATACAATATTTTTCCTGTATAGACTTCTCTCCAGGCATCCAGATCTGAACCGAGACTATTAAAAATGAAAGGTAATCTTGACAGTACTACTATCAAAAGAATCATTATTTCCCTGAAATATCTTTTCATTTTTCTGTTGCTTTATTTTTGTTGCAAAATAAGTTCTTTTTATTGTACAAAGGATACAGATTGAGTGAGAAATTAAAACAGAAATGCTTTGTACAGCGCTTGGCTAATTGTGTATATTTGAGAACAGACATTATTATCAAAGACTCATTACCGATGAAAATAGTATTTCTTTTATTCCCTATAATCATATTTTCGCAGAGCAGAACCATGACTAAAGATCTGAATGATGTCCAGAAGAAGATTTTTATGAATTTGCTGAAAGAAGACGCGAAGGTTTCTGTTTTTTCTGTCCAGCATCAGCTCTATCTGGATTCAATCATTACTATTGTACCGAAAGAAGCTTTCTTTTGGCAGCAGAAGGCAATGCCTTTATTCAAGCAGAGAAAGTATGAACTGGGCATGGAGTATCTGAATAAAGCTGTTGAATTGGATACAACTGATCATTATAAAGAATACCGGGCATTTATAAAATGTTTATTTCAAAAAAATTATACCGGTGCTTTGTCTGAATTTGAAGAATTAACGAAGAAATATGAATCCGGAACAGTGATGGATCATCCTTATAGTTTTTGGATGGCCCTGTGCTATCTGCAGATGAACAGGTTTGATCTTTCCAGACAGTATATGGAAAAAGCAGTTGCCTTTGGAAGAAAACGTGATTTTGTAAATCCATATGAAATGTTTTATCTGGGGGTGATAGAATATGAAACTGATAACTATTCGAAGGCAGCAGCATATTTTGATGTTTCGATGAAATATTATAAAGATTTTGCAGATGCAAAGTATTATAAAGCAATGTCATTGCTCAAAATGAATAAGAATGAGGAAGCTAAAGTTTTGTTTCAGGAGTCAAAGGAGAATTTTGAAAAAGGAAACTCGTTCAATGAAGGAAATTCGTTATATGAGTCATTTCCGTATCAGGTCTTCCGGTTTACGTATGCGTATTCAGAGAAATATTTTAAATGAATTGAAACAGTTCCTGCTGAATTATAAAAATAAGGTAACTATATGCGGTTTTACACCGTTGTCATTAGTTTAAGTGTGTTTAAAATATGTGTTTTATTTTATGGTTTTTTTCTTTATTGATGTAATTAATACATATTGATATTGGTTTTTGGTTAATTTTTTACTTTTAAATATTAATAAAATCAGTGAAAAATTCATTTTTAATGCTTTTAAAATGAAAATAAATTAATTTTTCTCTAAATAATTATCGGTCATGAATTAAGTTTTGATCAGTAATTCCGGAATATTATTGATTTTTAGCGTGTGTAAATGTAATATTTTTCACTAATAAATGATTTTAGTGTTAAAATTTTCATTAATTTCCAAATGAAAATTAATACATTTTTATTAACCATGAAAAACACTACTTACTTTAGTAGGCAGCACATCTTCAGATGGCTCCTGCTATGTTGGCTCCTGGTGCCTTGGGGGCTACAAGCACAATCATTAAGTCATATTACCTGGGATTCCCAGGTGGGATGCCAAATCGTCCGGGGCGAAAAAGGATCCGGAGAAAATCTCGTCGGAGCTTCTGACATTGATTCCGGCGCATGTGTCCGGGTCTGTGAAGGCAGTAAAGTGAAATATACAGCTCATGGCTCAAACATCAGTTTTGTAGCATGGATACCTACTGGAGGAGTGTTACAAACTACTTCAGGAGGAGCCAATATTGAAGCTGAAATTTTATGGGGAAATGCGGGGTCAGGTTCTTTACAGGCAACTATTACATTTACGAATGGAACTACTGAAACCCAAAACATCTGCATTGAGAAAATAAATAAGCCTACTGCAGAATTCACTCTCGTTAACCTGAAAGACATCGTATGTAAAAATACTGAGGTTCATTTTGACAATTTATCCCATGCAAATGGCGGTACTGATATTGTTAATTATTTCTGGGATTTTGGGGACGGAACAACATCTACAGCTTTTGAACCTTCTCATACCTATACTCAGGGTGGAGGAGTTACTGTTTCTTTAACGGTAACCAACAAATGTGGATGCTCAGAAACGACCTATCAAAAATTAGAAATAGCAGAAGCCCCACCAGTACAGATCAGCTGTGCTTCAGTGGTGTGTGAAGGTAGTGCTGAAAGGTACAGCGTGAAGAATGGCTGCAAAGGAGAATGGAAAGTGATTGGAGGATCTTGGCAGAATATCTCAGAAAACGAAATCGAAGTAAAATGGGACAGTGTAGATCCTGAAGACGGTTTTGGCTATGTGATGTATAGATCTGAATGTGGCTGCCCGGTATGGACTACTGTTAAGATTCCTGTGATTTTAAAAACAGCAAGAATTAAAGGAGAATCAATAGTATGCTCAGGAAAGCAATACACCTATTCACTTCCGCAGTGGCCTACTACCCATATTGATTGGGATGTAACAGGACCTGGACCAGGTCAGCTGACGTATAACCAGCAAAGAAATGAAGTTCTTTTCACTGGAAGTGTGCCGGGTACTTATACACTTACGGCTTCATATACAAATACTTTATTGCTATGTGGGGGTACTGCACAAAAAACGATTGTTGTAGAAGCTCCTGTAACAATATCAGGAGGGAAAGAGGAAATCTGTGTGGGAACACCACAGACATTTACGGCTTCACCTAATGTTCCTGTTATCTGGAATGTTACTTTAAATGGTGACACAGTACATACGTCGCCACAACCCACTACTGCTCCTCTTGATTATCCTTTTTTAACACCAGGAAATTATGTGATTACAGCAATCAGAGGTGGATGTGAAAGTAATCCAATATTGATTAGGGTGGTAAGTATTCCAAGACCCCCAAGAGGGCCTATTACGGGGGATATTGTAGTATGCCCAAATAAGCCTTACGTATATTCACTTTCATCACCAGTGCAACCTGGGGTTATTCCGGTATGGAGTGTTACAAATGGTACCATTCAGGGAAGTAATGCCGGTAACAGTGCTACTGTTATTTTTAATCCTGGAGCATCTTCATACTCAGTATCGGTTGCTTACAGGACGGAAGGCACTGCAGCTTGTCTGTCTAAACCACTTTCATTGGCGATAAAACCGATGAATATTGATAAGGTTTATATTTATCAGAATTCAGGACCTTTCTGCCCAAGCAGTACACAAAATTTTTCAGCTAATTTAGGTGGTATTGTTCCTGATTCTATGGAATGGAGTTTTGATACTCCTAATTTCGGAAGTGTTATATCCGGGCAGGGGACTTCTTCGATCACTGTAAACATCAACGAGGTTGCTGGTAGTGTATATTCAACTAACCTGAAACTGGAAGTTGTTGTATGTGGGCAGAAAAAGATAATAATAATGCCTATAAGTAAACTAGCTCTTCCGGTAGTCAACTTTACGAACGTTGGAAAAGTGTGCTTAGGTTCGAATCTTCATTTTACTGTTAATCAGGGAGTGATTACTTCAGCAACAAATGTAACATTTACTTTTGCCAATGGAGATACCTATACCACAACATTCAATCCGTCTGGAGTATATGATTTCCCAAATAATGGGTACATTCAGAATGCTACAGGTGGAAATGTTAATCAGATCGTAACGGTAACTTATAGCGGAACCAATGGATGTGCATATAAGCCAACAGCAAGTGCGAGCTTTATCATTCTTCCTGAAACAATTATTACAGTTTCTCCGGTATATAATCTTATGGTTTGTGATGACTTTCCTTTACAGCCTTATACCCTTACAGCTAACAGCTCTACAGGTCTTACGAATATTGTAGAGTGGCAATGGTTTAAAAATGGTGTTGCATTACCAGGATTTAATACCAATGCATATACTTTATCAGGAACAGGTCTTGCAGGAACCTATCAGGTAAGAGCTAAGGATGTTAATGAGTGTTATGTATATTCACAGGAGATCAAAGTAATCAATTCTTGTCCAACAGCTAGTAACTGTACAACGCCTCCTATGGTGAGTTTTACTCCAAAATGGACTGGTTGTAATACAATTACTGTAAATAATTTAAATGTAAGTGTTGCTCCGGATGAAATCCAGTGGGTGACTAATAACGTGCTGACGCTGGTAAGCCCTCAGGGACAGCCTACGGCTACTTTCCAAACTAATCTTGCCGGTGCACACATTGTAAGTGTACGTTTAAGATATGGTTCATGTTGGTATTCAACAAGTTTTGAAGTTCGAAAACTATATGAGCCTAAATTCAATATTGGTCAGGTTTGTAGTGGGAACGGATATAATGTTACTTTATATAATTCATCTACAATATTTGAAGTTAATCCTGCTAGTTCTATAGAATATAGATTCAGTATGGCAGGACAGCCAGATCAGGTGGGCCAGACAGCTACTTATAATAATTTGGCGCCGGGTACTTATACCTTTACCATGAAGATGTCTATCCCATCACAGCCGTCATTGCCGGCATGTACGATCACGAAAACGATCACGTTGGCACCTGTTCCAAGTACGAATTTCTTACTTCCATTTAAAGCATGTAAAGGAGAGGTGATTACTCTTTCACCTAGTTCATACACTCCTGGAAATATCTATACATGGTCTTTTGACGGAACAGCTTTTGTGACTTCACAACAGAATATGAATGTAACATTCAATACTGCCGGACCTAAGAGTGTAAGCTTAATGATTAAGACTCCGCAGGGTTGTGAGTATAATTCTATTGTACGTAATATTACGGTTTATGCAGCTAATTTAGATGGAAATCTTACCCCTCCCAATGCCGTTGCATGTGAAGGAAGCTCACCGCTTATTTCATTTGTACCTTCAGGTACGGTACCTTCAGGTTATATCTGGATGAATGGAAATGTTCAGGTGCCGGGAGCTCCTAACTCAATGAACTTTATACCGACACAATCAGGAAGTTACTGGCCGGTATTGATTTCAGCAGACGGTTGTACTACTAATGTAATGAGTGTTAAAGCGGTAGGTGTTGCATTTAAAAAGCCGCCGTATGTAAATATATCAGGACAAGCAAACATCTGTCAGAATAGCTATGGAGTACTTAAAGGTATTTTAACAGACAATACTCTGGAGTACAGATGGAAGAGAAATGGAGTTCCTTTATCTGCAGGATGGCTTACTGCTCAGCCAGTTGCCTATACTGTAAGCGGATTATCGGCAGGTACTTATACCTTCACTCTGGAAGCTCGTGTACCAGGAACTACAGATTGTTCAGGATATAAAGATTTTGTTGTTACAGTGAGCAATCCACCGGCAGTTCCTACAGTAACATATACTCAGGTTGGTTGCCAGCCTTACAAAATTCAACTTACAGTATCCGGACCTGCAAATGGAGAATACAACTGGAGTAATGGAATGAGTGGACAAACCATTACAGTAGATGAAGGCGGAATGTATAGAGTATTCTACACTGCACCAAGTGGCTGTAAAGTATATGCTCAGATAGATGTACCAATGAGTATCGAAAGTCTGATGTGGGTATTCCCTACAGGTTGTTACAGTTACTGTAGAGATAAATATCGTCGTATTCTTGGGCCAAAAGGAACCTTTGACTATCATCAATGGGAGAGATTTGGAGTTAATCTGCAAAGCGGAAGCAATACCTTCATTGATTCATTTAGCTTTGGGGATACTCCGGGAACTTACAGACTGAGAATTGATCAGACTGCAGGCGGAATGTATTGCAGATATTATTCAGGAGCAATGAATTATTATCCAGGGAAAGATTGTGGTATAGAAACACAATGTAACTTTGATGTCAAAATCGAATCTTTCAAATGGGCAGGAGATCATTATAATGTTCATGGAACTATATACAACAGCGGAAGCCTTCCGGTGATGCTTAACGTTTCAAGTCTTTATGGATATGGAACTTATTTCCCATCTATGATTACGATTCCGGCAGGAGGAACATATGATATGAATGCCAATCCATTGATGTTCTATCCAAATGCTAGTTATCCTGGAGGAAATGATGCAATTTTATTCTTAGGACAAGACGATTGTAAGTTTGTTGCTGAGCCACATGTTATAGGTAAATCTATTTCAGACAAAACAGGAAAAGGCCTGAGCCTTACTACGGCTTCTTCTCTGAAGCTGGCACCGAATCCTGCGAAGGAAATAGTGAAAGTTTCCTATAATACAGGCAATGAGAAATTATTGGCAACACAGATCAAGGTTTTTGATACTATGGGTAATATTAAATTCCAGAAAGAACTTAAAGCAGCTTCAGGAGAGATCAATGTAGACATCTCACACTGGTTGCAAAGTACTTATATTGTCATTGTACAAGCGGGAGAAACCTCGCTGCAAGGCAAATTGATTAAAAATTAATCCATACTTCATTCAATAAGCAGTGCTCTCCTCGGAGGGCACTGTTTTTTTATGCCATGTGATCACTGAATTAAATCTATAATACCGTTTAAAATAAATGATGATTACTGGTTTTAATGATGGTAGCTCTATACAATTTTGGATAAAGCATTTGTTTTGTCCTTCCGACGAAGGAAAAATTTCATATATAGTTTAGATTCTTCCTTCGTCAGAATGACAGAAATGTAAAATTGTATACAAAGAAGCTCCAATGATTAATTTAATTGATTATTGACTTTAATGTTTCATTTGCCCAGGTAGCAATTGATTCTGGAATCCCTTGGTAAAGCGATGATTCTTCCCCAGATAACGACTCCTCATACGAACGTTAAAAGGCTATATCCGGGAATGAGCTGCTATGGTTTTACCAGCAAATCATTAGCCATATTTGATGGATCAGTCTGGAATTATTGGAAATAATTGATAAAAATATGCCGGTAATACGGTTTGTACAGGTCTTTAGTATTACAGTGGTATTCATCAATACCACTGTTTTTTATGGATGAATATTAATACATATCTTCACTGTATACTTTTTTTCCAAGATAGAAAAGCTCATGTTTTTTCAGGTTCACATTATCTTCAAAAATATCATGAACAAAGCGAACAAGCTCATTTACCTTTTCGCGTTGTGTAATTCTGATCCGGGATTCAAAATTAGAAGTAAATCCGCTCTTAGTATAATTCAATGATCCGAGATAAGCCACTTTTCTATCAATCACATAAATCTTTGAATGCAGAAACTTATTGTCATAACGATTATTTCGAATGTATTTGAAATTCAGATTTTCAGAATAATGATAGGTATAGATCTCCATTTTTTCCACTTCAGTTTTCTTTTCCCAGCATCTGAAAAATCCATACAGGGAAGCAACCGCAACCAAAAGCGCAACGAAATTATTCGAATTGGTAAGGTCATCAACAAGATGGATCCCGAAATAGATGAGGGCAAAGATTCCCAGGCAAAACAATACAATAGAAGAAAGGAAGAATAAATTTTTTAGACTTTCCCTTTTTTCTTTTTTCTTTACATCTGTCACCCGGTTCTGATGGATAAGTTTTCGCAATATGTTTCCGGATTGTTCAGGTCTCAGATCACTGAATGCTAATCTCACATTAATATTCCTGTTCTTCAGCATAATAAGATCATCCAGCTTTACCTCGTCTATATAAGGAGAAATGATCAATACTTCCGCCTTTGCATTCAGAATGTCATTATTTAATTGAGTGCCTGCATTTTGTCCGACAAAGACTTCAACACCTTCACTGTTTTCTGTATCAATTTTAAAATAATATTTTTTCTTTTCCTTATAATACACCTTTATTCTTATTTGGTCTTGAAATTATCATGTTTCCGGATCTGCTACTTTCGGAACTACTGGAAGCGAAGTCAAAGTTTGAACTTCAGGCACCAAATTTACGTTTCTTTTTATTCTCTGTTTTACGGAAAAGCGTAAAATGATATCATCCTTTAATGTCAGACTTTAATCAATAGGTTTAACTGCCAGATATTGCGTATTTTCGTGTATAACAATACAGTTTTAATTTCAAAAAAATAAGGATGAAGGAACCCGACAAAAGACAGGATATCCATATCAGTACAAGAGAAGATTGGCGACAGTGGCTGGCCGAATTTCATCAGTCCCGGCCATCAGTCTGGGTTATTTGCAATACCAGGAAGTCAGGATTACCTGTCGTGGGTTGGAGTGAACTGGTGGAAGAGGCACTTTGCTTCGGTTGGATAGACAGTACGAGAAAAACCATTGATGAAGGGTCATTCAAACAACTGTTCAGCAAACGGAAAAAGAATAGTACATGGTCCAGAATTAATAAAGAAAAAGTACAGAAGTTAATTGATGATCAGCTGATGACGGAAGCTGGCTATGAGAGTATAAGAATTGCAAAGGAAAATAACTCCTGGACAATCCTTGATACAGTGGAAGATCTGATGGTGCCGGAAGACTTAAGTAAAGCTTTTAAAAACTACACAGGTTCTGAAGAATATTTCCAAAGTTTAAGTAAATCTATGAAAAAGATGATGCTTCAGTGGATTGTTCTTGCCAAGCGGCCGGAAACCCGGAAGAAACGTATTGATGAGATCGTAGAAAATGCGGCACAGGGAAAAAAACCGAAACATTTTTTATAAAGTGTTTTTAAGAGTTTATGGGGAACAGGATTCATAATAAAAGCTATTCCTTATTTTTGCAAAGCATAAACTGCAAAACTGTTTATCCCAAAATATGAACGATCCATTTTCTGAAAACAATCAAATAGGAATAGTTTCTACTTTCTCCGAACTAGTCAATACCGATTTTCAGGGAACTGTCAATGCCATGTGCTGGTACAGAAATTTAGGCGGAGATTTTAAAGAAATTGTTTCTAAGCTTCAGTTAAAAGAGAATATTACAGAGGTTTCTGCCGAAGATCTTTTGACGTTACAGCTTTCAGAAAAGGGAAATGTTGCCAGGGAAATTATCCTTAATGATTTACAGTTATTAACTGATTTCGGGGCTTTACCTTCTCTTAATTTGCTTAAAAATTATGAGCGGGACGAAGAATTTGATTTTATATCAACGGATGTATATTCATATCATGTAGATCGTTCACCCATTGGAACAGATACTTTTTTATGCACTTATTATGGTGCTGCAAGTGATGTTTTACCCAATGAACAGGCCATACAAAAAATACAGGATCCTGAGATACGGAAAAAGCTTAAGGAATTACATGATGGTCCTGAGGAGGGGTTTGAAGACTTTCTGAAAGACTGTTTCTTCGATCTGCATTATCAGGCTAAACGCAATGCAGAGCCTACCAATCTGGGATTGGGACATCTTTGGCGATTGGCAGTAGATCATCCGAAACAAAAAGTTTTACCCTGTGTACATAGAGCTCCTGTTGAAAATGAGGGTGAATATCGCCTGCTTTTGATTTGCTAAATTATTTTGATCATTTATTACTGTAGATTATAGTTTGACTTTTCGTTTAAAAAGTAGTACCTTTAAAGATATTATCCCGTATTTACGGTCTGTTGACCTGTAAATTAACGCTACAAACTGTATTGAATTTGATGACTAATGACTAGATCGATTGTAACTTTAATTTTCTTTTTAAGTGGTTTTTTCTTTTTAAATGCACAGGAGAAAAAAGATTCGCTTTATTATAAAATAGAAGAGTTTTCAGATAAAAGAAAAGTCACTAAATTTCTTCATCGTTTCATATTCCGTAGGGAGGCAGATTCTACCTCTGTGAAATCCAGAATTGAAAAACTTCCCCAGGAGGCTTATAATAAAAGGTATATCAGAAATATCAGAGTAGAAACCATTGACCCTTTTGGATATGGTTCCCAGGATGAGAAGGAAAAACTGAAATGGTATGATTGGCTGGCAGATCATCTTCATTCCACGACAAGAATTTCTACTGTTAATAACTATTTACTTTTTAAGGAAGGAGAAGAATATAATGCCCAGAAACTTTATGAATCCGAACGTTTGTTGAGGACAATGCCTTTTATCAATAGGGTAAATATCAGCGTTTCCGATGATACTTCCGGTAAAGATTCTATTGATGTTGTTGTCAAAGTACTTGATTCCTGGAGTTTAAAGCCAAGAGTCAGTTATTCGGGGAGTAAGATTGGTTTGGGAGTAACCGAAGAAAATGTATTGGGCTTAGGGCATACCTTTGATTTCCTTTACAGAAATGATTCCAAAGAAAAGCAGGATTATGTTTTAGGAAGCTATACAGCTTATAATCTTTTGGGTTCTTATATCAATGCTCAAATTCTGGGAGAGCGGGATTTTTTTAGAAATGAAAGAATCAATTTCAATGTCAGAAGAGATTTCTTTTCCCCTTTAACGAAATGGGCAGGTGGTTTTACATTTGAGTATTTTATGAGGAATGTTTTGCTTCCGATAGGAACAGATACTGCATATCCGGAAGTTCAGATCAAAGTCTATAGTCAGGATGTATGGGGAGGTTATCAGATACCGGTTTCATCTGATGCCAGCGAAAAAGTTGCCAGTAATATTGCTGTTATAGGACGCTTTCAGAATTACCAGTATAAAGATAGTCCCGGGATTGATCAGTATAAATATTTCAGCTCTTACAACAGCTTTCTGATGTCTGTGGGGCTTATCAACAGAAGATTCTCCGTTCAGAAGAATATTTTCCAGTATGATCTGCCGGAGGATATCGCTTATGGAAACTCTGTAAGTGTAATTGCAGGTGGCTTGTCAAGAAACAAAGAAATGAATCCTTACGTAGGAATTTCAGCATCTTATGGAAGCTTTACAAAATTGGGATATTTTACTCTTAAAGCCCAGTTTGGAAGATTTTTTAATGAAGACAGTCAAAACCGCGAGTCCTTCCGGGTGGATGGAACTTATTTTACGAACCTTATGGATTGGAAGTTTGCTAAAGTAAGGCATTTCTTTTCACCAACTGTCGCATTAGGAAATCCACAGCATAATTATTCTTACAAAGACAGGATTACCCTTTCTTCATCCGATGAGTTTCCTGTTTACAATTCAGATTATATCGGAACTAAAAAAATGGTTTTAAGGTATCAGCTTCAAATGTTTATCAACAAAACATGGAAGAATTTTCATTTCAGTCCCTATTTGACAATGGCAGTAGGGTGGCTGGGTATGCCTGATGATAAACTCCTGAAAACCAAGGCGAACACCAAAATAGGAGTGGGAGTTTTAATTAATAATCCGTTTTTGGTATTCAACAGGATTCAGATTTCTTTCACCTATTATCCGCGTGTTCCTTTTGATAATAATTCGGTTTTTGATTTTAACAGCAACCGAAACAACCTTCTGCCAATGAACAGTTTTGCTACAGAGGTGCCCCATTTTGTGAATTTTGGGAACTGATGAGGTGTATAATTATGTGGTATTATCAATTATTTTGACGGTTATTTCTTCTGAGTTCTCTTTCAATCTCGTCAACTTCCCGTAGAGGAAGGAGATAATTGTCATTTATATATTTTAGAATATTTTTATTTGTTTTATCATTTACTTGTCTGATGAAAAGATGATTAGAAGATTTTAAAATTTCAATAAAATTATCAGCGTATTGCTCCTTATTAAAAAAGGGACTTTCAATAACAGCTCTTTTATCATCATTCACAATAATATCATTAAAAACTGTATTGAGAAGAACAGTCTGGAAAAATGATTCAGCTGGTAAAAGAGTATGAAGGTAATAATCTTCAAAATCCATCACCCTCTTATTATGGGTCAGAAAGACACATGTTTCTCTTGTAAGAATAAACCATTTCCCACCGATATAAGGTGTAACTCCTTTCATAAATTCTCTTTTATAAATTAATGATGAGATTTTATGGGTGAGCTCTGTAAAATGATTTTGTATCCTTTGAAGTGTATCCGGTCTGTAAAATTTCTGATCATAATAAAAAAGATAGTTTTTTCCATTATTGATCGTAAGAAAATTACGTATGGTATTTTGTGACTTGAGAGGATAATCTTCACCACTTAAATTGATAAAATAATCCCAATGCTGGTTTGCATTCAAAAGATATTCCATTGCATTAAGTTCAGCCTGGATCATACTGAACCCTCCGGATACTATGTTCATACTTTCTAAAATATAGACATTAGGAAAATGCACTAGATATAATTGTATTTCTTCGGTTAATTCTACTTTGGCTTTCCGGTCAATATGAATAAGATAAAACTGATCTTTCGTGTAAATCTTCTGAAACATTTCTTTAAATACATCAGGTTTATGATGTATCATTATAAAATAAGCAATTCTTACCTGTTGATCTGATTTGAGGTCTGAAGGTTGAGAATGGGGGTGGGGTATAGGAAATGATGTTTGCATAGGATTAAATTTTAAAAATCATCCGCACAGGCAAACAATTCAGTTTATAGCTCTAATTTACGAATATGTTTTTGATAATCAATTTATTAAATTAATTATTGGACAGTCATTTTATCGTACATTTGCATTGCATTTATAAAATGTTTTTTTTTGATTGTTGCTGTATAAGAATTAAAAAACCAATCTAATATTTCATAAAAAGCTTTCTCAGGTAATATTATGAGGTGGTCTGACTTACTTTTTTAGTGCCTCATCTCTGACTCAATGATCTGATTTACCCAAACAATTGATGACTTCCGTAGTAAAGAAAAAGAAACGGATTTTTAGGGTCGAATAGACAAATCAATTGGAGAATTGCATTGTTTTTATAAATATCTTCACCATTCTTTTCAGAGTAAATTTTAAAAGAGCAATAAACTGGTTCATTTTAATTTGAAAGAGTTGGAAAGTTTTATTATTGAATGGGAAGATTCTTATAAAGCTTATCTTTGTAAGAATTGTCATGGTATTCAAAAACAAATTTTTAAAACAACTTTTATAAAAAATTGATTTATACAACACTTTTAAATATTGCTATCTTCCAGGGAATAGTTTTAGGTTTCGTTATTTTAAAATCTTCCTTATTCAACAGCAATTCAAATAAATATTTAGCTTACTTACTATTTACAATTTCCATTAAATTACTGAATCATGTTTTTGATATACAAAAGGTATTAATATCCTATCCTCTTCTACGTATTCTGGACAACATAGAGTGGGTATTTCTGATACCGGCTTTCATGTTCCTGTTTATTATGAACAGGATTGATCATACTGGAAAAAGCAAACAAAGAAATTATCTGTGTTTTATTCCATTTGCTTATTCCGCTGTCCTTAACATTATAAACGATCTTGACCATGTTGCGGGAATTTATACTTTTTCTGAATCAGGCAACACTATCATCCAGATACTTGGTTTGATTCAACTTTTTTTAGCCGTTACCTTTATCCCATTCCTGCCGGTTTATTGTTATTTCATGATAAGACATTTAAAAGATTCGCAGGAAAAAAAATGGATACTTGCCTTATTAACAATGGTATCTTCAGTTCTATTAGTCTGGCTTATTACCGCTCTGGCCGGCTTACTTTTTGACTATGACATTTCTTCTACGATGAGTGCCTTGGCTTTATTTGCAACATTCATCATTCATTGGACAGCTTATGTAGGCATTTACAAATATAAGCTTGCTAAAAACAGGGATGCTGTCCACAATTTTTTAAATCAAGATTCAGTTATTCCGTCTACTGATTTGCAAATTGTACAAAATAGCACAAGTATCCCACAGGAATATAAGGAATCTATCACGGCGGATAATCTTTATTTCCAAAAACTGGAACTTCTTTGCAAAGATCAGCACATTTATACCGACAGTACATTAAACAGAGAAAAAGTAGCTGAAAAATTAGGTATAAGTGCAGGATATGTTTCACAAATTGTCAACACAATAACTGGGGACAACTTCGCTCATTACATCAATCAATATCGGGTGGAAGCCGTCAAGCAGATGATATCAGATTCGGAATATGAAAACTATACTTTGTTGACCATGGGGCTGGAGGCTGGGTTTACTTCAAAAACGACTTTCTATAAAGCCTTTAAAAAAGTGACTGGTCAGACCCCAAATGAATATAAGAATACCAGCAAATAAGTACCATTTTATACATTTTTAAGCTTTTGAAACCTGTTGTAATTTGAATTATTTGAAGTTTGCATTTAAATAATTCAAATTAAATTTTTATGAAAAAAAACTTTTCACTACTCATCATTTTGTTTGCTTTTTATTCTGTCTATGCTCAAAGTGAAACTGATGTAGATCCTTATCAGAAAAACAATGAAATTAAACTGAATCTAATTTCTCCGTTATCGGGTGCCGTTGAAGTAGGTTATGAACGACATTTAAACAAAAATTCATCACTGGGGATTTCTTCATTTATTGTTTATGATCATACAAAAGAAAAGGATATGAATTACAATATCTCCCCATATTACAGATATTATTTTGGAAAAAAATATGCTTCCGGTTTTTTTGTTGAAGGATTTGGAATGTTTACTTCCATTGATGGGAAAAAAATATACTCAGCAGACCATCTGGCATTCACTGAAAATAAAGATGTTTATGATGTTGCGCTTGGTGCTGGTCTTGGCTGGAAGCTGGTTACAAAAAAAGGATTTGTTTTTGAAGCCAACGCAGGGTACGGAAAACTTTTGTTCAATGCAGGCAAAACAGATCATAATGTGGTTACAAAATTCGGACTGAGTATTGGCTATCGATTCAAATAATGATCTGATAGGAAAACAATGACAGGATCAGAAGAATAGGGTGAACGAGATTTACCGGTTTGTCAATAAAAAAGATGATATACTTAAATGTATCAGCTAAATTTTGCAGAAAAATGCCCGATTTTAATATCGGGTACTACTGTTAGCAATATTCGAAGTAGTGATGACTGTTTTGTTAGATTATTTGGATGTCTTAAAGAACATCCGCTACTTTCTGTGGATGTGATGTGAATATTGTATGGCTGGCTCCATCCAATAGCTTAATTATCTAATGTAAGAGTAGATAGCTGCAGGTCTGCATTAAGTATTACGGGAAGGAATATCAATCCTTGAGTCCTCATGAAAATATCCGGAATTATTCCGGATATTTTTTTGCTTAACAAATAACAATATAAAATTTTCTCTATTTCAGGTAAGGGTGTCAATGCTTGATGCAATAGCTGAGTACGACACCTTCACTAAGGTAGAGATGTAGTTTTAGACTCACTATTCCCCAAAAATATTTTTTAATAATAAAAATACATTCATTTGGGTGTATCTTTTGCATTTAATAATTTCCTAAAAAATCATATAATATTGGCTGGGTATCATCGGAGGATATAAAATAAGATGCTGGGAATAGATTCTAAAGAAATCATAATCCAGAAGTTTGCACCACCTCAATAATACTTCTGAGTCAATGCTTTTGAAAGAATATGTTTTTTTACCACAATTTCCTCCCTCTTCATTGATCCTTCAAAACAGAATTCATAGCATTTTTTAATGAACTCAATCCCCTTTAAAATCAATATAACTTTTTAGAGCATTGATATAATCTTTAAATTTTTGCACACCTAATTCAGATATTTTACAGGTAGTTAATGGGAAGTTTCCTTTGTAACCTTTAATGATATCTATGTAACCCGCTTCTTTTAATTTCTTTAACTGAATACTCAAATTTCCTTCGCTTGCTTTGGTTTGTGCACACAAATATCCAAACTCCGCTTCCTGCACGGTGATGAGAATGGAAACGATGCCTAATCGCAATTGCGAATTATGTAGCAATGGGTCAAGTTCTTTAAGCATTTGCAGTAGTTCTCCTGATCAGTAAATAACCTGGTAGTGCATAACTTAGCAGGCAAACCAGAGTGCCCAAAAGAAGCTGATAAGGTAGTGGAATATAAATAGCACTTAATGCCATTACCCAATTTAAAATTCCACCCCAGGTAAAAGGGCGGAACTTAATAATACTTCCTGTAATCAACAGCCAGGTTCCATATACCATGAATATTATAGGCACAGCAGGTATTCCTGTTTGCTGAATCACGATAAGTAGTAAAAATAAAAAGAAATGGAATACAACGGAAATGGTCTGAGTGATCCTTTTCTCGTTGCTTTCTGTTTGTAAATTTCTTCGTTCATTTAAGAAATATATTAAAGACAATACCGTTGCAATAGCCGTAATAGCAATCCAGGAATAGGTGGCTATATGTGATTTTAAGCTAACAAGAAGTAAATAATGAACCATCATTGCCAAAGCAATTGCAGTACCCCAAACAATATAATGAAAACCACTTTTGCGCTCAGCATTACTAATTTGATTGATTACTTGATATATAAAATTTATTTTGTCCTCTGCTTCGTTCTTTATGTTTTTTTCCATAGTTTTTTTTGAATATATAGCTTCCTTTTTTTTTGCTTTATCAAGATACTACGTTGGTTTTGATAGAATAATTGTCAAATTTACAAAATCATCTACTTACTTTTAATACTTGTACTCAACAATTGTTCTGTAAGGGATTTTCCCCATTGTGGTGCATTGGTGAATGCAGGCGTAAAGACTTTGTATTTTTCCAGTGCTTTTTCCAAATAAGGAATGGCTTTTTCGGGACCGCCTCCAAAAGCTTTGGGTGTATAATAAATACCCATGGCACGCAGTAGGTACGGGCGTGGGTTTTCAGGGTTTGCTTTTATGGAAAGATTTATATAGCTGGCACTTTTCTTACCCATTTCGGCACCTCTTGCCATAGGGTCAACGTTTACCTTTGCACCGTAAAGATAGGCATACAGTGCATAAATTTCTGAATTTTTCGGGTGGATTTTCTCAGCATTTTTCAGGTGATTTTCTGCCTGATTGCAATATCCATCAACCTGCTCACTCTGTGCTGTGTACGCCATCTGTAGGTAGGCATAAGCAGTATAATAATGTGCCAACCAATTAGTCTCGTCTGCCAGGGCAATACGTTCAAAATCGTTGGCAATACGTCGTAGGGTATTGTGCGATTGTGCGGAGTCCAATTCGATAATGCGTTCAGTCATTATTCCGTCATAGGTACTTTGGCTGTATGTCATGGTTAAGCCAAAAAATAAAATTGTTGTAAAAATTGTTTTTTTAATCATGTTGTTACATTTTTATAAATTATGGTAATTGTTCTAAAATTTCTCCCGACCGATCTTTACCAATACTAATAAACCAGCCTAACATAAAGCTGCGTTTGTATGGTAGACTTATCGGTGCTCGAAAGCTGCCGTCTGTGGCGTACCGGTAATTAAAAATCTGCTCGTTTCCCAAAAGATTGTTCACCGCAAACACAAACGTATTAAAAGAGTTCCCCCACTTGCGCAACAAAGCGATATTAAAATTGAGGTTGTGATAAACGGGTGTTTTGTCTCCCAAAAAATTCGGGTTATTGGGGTTGTAATATGGACGGCCAGCTGCAACAGAATACGAACTTCCTGCGAAAAGACCTATCTGTTCAAAAAAATATTTCGCTACAAAATGAGCCGTATGTGGAGATCCAAAGGTTGGTCTTGCCATGACAGGATAATCCATAAATTTCCTTTCTGTCTGTAACCAGGTATAGGAAACCCAATAATCAAAACCTTTAAGCGATTTGCTGTCTCTCCAAAAAAGATCTATGCCACCTGCATAGCCGTTGCCCTTGTTTTCAGCGTACGGTACCGTTGTCAACAATTTATGATAATCTTTATAATAAGCTTCTGCCCGGAAAATTCGCTTCTGACTTCCATATTGAAAATTGGCGATGTAATGGGTAGCTTTAGTATATGTCAACTCTGGATTTTCAGCGATGAAAAAATAGTTGGGTTTTTGCGCATATTTTCCTACCGAAAGATTTATCTGACTGTGTTGGTTTATACGATAAGCCATTGATAAACGTGGTAAAAAAATAGAAGTACCTATAGCTTCGCTATGTTCTGTTCGTATTCCCGGACGGATGATGAAATTGTGATTGATGTTTAAATCAGTTTCCATCCATAAGGCTATTTCGTTGTCTCTGAATTTTGAAAATTGTTCTATTTGTAAGCTGTCAGTAGAAGTATTAAAATGAAAGCCTTCCATGCCAATATGTAGCTTCGCCCAGTTGTTAAGCCTCCCGGTGAGAGACATTCTTAATTGATGTTGAAATGAGTTTGCTCTGGTAGCAATACTTTGTTGAACAATATCGTCCCGATTGAAATTAAATCCATAACCGGCATACATTTTCCATTGATCAGAAAAATCTCTTGTATAAGTCAGTAAAGATATAAAGCTGGCATTTTTTACTTCATATGGAAATGGCTTGCCCTGCTGTTCCACATCGGGATAGTTGATGGACTGCTGTAACAAATTTCCGTAGCCATACCATTTTATCATACCATTTCCACTTGTGTTTTTACGGAAGTTGGCTGTTATCGTTCCGCTTTCAGGGGCTTTCAACCAATCTGTTTTTTGAGGAATTACCTTATAGTATGGGGCGAAGTTGGAATATCCCACATCAATATCACCTGACATGTCTTGTTTTTTACTCAAAAAATCGTGGCCTACTTGCACACCATAGGGAATCAGTGCAATAACCGTTGATGGTTTTGACGGATGGTCTTTGGTTTCCAAAGCTAGTACCGAAGATAATGCACCACCATATTGGGCAGAGTACCCGCCTGTATTGAACACAATACCCTTGAAAAGATGTGGTGAAAAACGGTTTCGCTGTGCCACATCGGGAATACCCGAAAAGAATGGATTGGGAATATCCAACCCGTCAATTGTAATCTTGGTCTCGTCACCACTACCACCCCGTACAAACAATTGGCCACTTTCACCTACTTGCTGTGTACCGGGCAAGGTACGTAAAGCACCTGTAATGTCTCCATCTGCTCCGGCAGTGGTTTCCACATCCATAGTATTCATTACCGTCGCTTTGTTTTTGTCGCCCACACTGAAATTACCTGTCGTTATGACAACTCCTTCAAGTTCGGTTGCTTTTACTTCCATTTGAACAGAAAGCTCAGTTAAGTCTCTTTGGATATCTATCGGCAATTGCAATTCTTGCATTGAAATATGTCGGAAAATAATGATAGTATCACCAGTAAGATTGGTCGTCATATTGAATTCTCCTTTATCGTTGGTTGAGGTACCTTCAATTGTTCCTTTGATAAAAACATTAACACCAGTAAGCGGAATACTACTTTTATCAGTTACTTTCCCTTTTATTAAGGTTTGTGTGTATACCCAATTGGATAAAACTAAACATAAAGAGGTGGAAAAAAAACGGAATAAGTTATTCATAACAATTAAAGCTTATTCAAATATAAGTACTTTTATATATAAAAGTACTTATATTGTTATTAGAAATAAAGATGAGTTAAGAATTGCTGGTTTTAATGGGTGTTTAAACGATTAATTTCTGCATGTATATAAAATGTAAGCTAAGAATACTTTATTTTACTGGCTGTGATTATATATAGTTGATTTACATGTAGATATATTCAAATTGAAAAATAAACAGATTCTTATATTCGGTAATAAAAAAATCCAGCCGGATCGTCGGTTGGATATAAAATTGATGGAAAAAGGTATGTATTAACTTGTAAAAAACTAAAGGAAGAATAGATTTTTATGGGAAAATCATCAATACTTGATGCAATAGCTGAGTACGACACCTTCACTAAGGTAGAGATGTAGTTTTAGACTTACTATTCCCCAAAAATATTTTTTAATAATAAAAATACATTCATTCGGGTGTATCTTTTGCATTTCATAATTTCCTAAAAAATCATATAATTCATCCAATGTTTTTCCTGGAAGTTCACCTTCTGATATTTGGATGTTTTGATTTTCATCATGGAAGTAGTGGTTTTTATTATTCATTGTAGAAAATTATAGGAGTCCGTTATTTTTGTCAATAATTGTAATATTTTATGGCTATTTCTTTACCATTGTTTTCTTCCATATTGCCAAGGTATTTCTACTTATTTTAAAAATTGAGGCGACCTCAGAGTTGTTCATTTTGGTCTTTTTTTGATAGTTTAATATTTCTGCAATACTTTCCTTATCATAGGATTTGTGATCATTATTCGTATCCGATTCGGAAAATAAAATACTGTTGAGGGTAATGATATCCAATGAGGATAATCTTTCCTTTTGTAAGAAATGTTGACAATGGGATAATTTTTGAGGAAACCTCTTTGAAATGATGTCTGAAAATATTTTGATATAATTGGGTTCTGTATTGATCATGATGTCTTTGTGTTTTTCGTTACTATATTGAAGCTTAAAAAATCAGGGCTTATATTTGCTGATCCATCTGTGTAAAGTAGTTTTGGGTATCCTGTACTCTTCAATAACCTGAGTCTTGGTTTTTTCCCCTACTTCTATCATATTGATGATGAAACATATTATTTCTTTTGTATAAATGTTTTTTTTAAATCTTGGTAATGCAGATTCCCTGGAATATTGGCTGGGTATCATCGGAGAATATAAAATAAGATGCTGGGAATAGATTCTAAAGAAATCATAATCCAGGAGTTTGCACCACCTCAATAATACTTCTGAGTCAATGCTTTTGAAAGAATACATTTTCTCAATCTCATGTTCTGAAGTAGTAAAGAATTTACAGATACGGAGAATATCAATATCAGATTCTGATACCCTTTCCTTTATCATCTGTCCTATATGTATGTTTTTGAAATCCATTATTAATGAATGAGTTTAAGTTCAGCGAAGTGATGGAATATTTGAAAGAATAACCCATTTAGTATATCACAGACCAGTTTATGATTATGTCTTTAAGAGCAGATAATCTATTATCTATTGTGTTTTTTTGGGGGATAAAAAATTTGATTGTCTATAATAACTTGAATGGGTTATAATGTTTGTCCGTATGCTAAATCAATCTTTAGGATTATAGCTTCTGAATGATATGGTTCCTGTTTGAATTACTGTTTTTTTCATCTTGGATTGATATGTGTTTTTTTGATGTTGATTACTTTTCAAATCATCTATGCGATGTTGATGGTGGCAAAGTTAATTAGGACCAGGGTGAATACATATAGTAGATATCCATTATTTTAACTCTTTGAAAGCTTCGTTTTTCAATCAATTACCTTGTTGATATATGATGAATAAAGCTTATTGTAAGGGATTTATATGAATATAGTGGATATCCATCATTTTCATTCAGTGGAGTAATAATGTTCTATTACTTTAGTTATTATTGCAAAAACACAAGCCCACTTTATGGATAAGTTAAATACGATAACTTCTAACAAATTTCTCAAATTAAAGACAAATTCTACTGAAAATATAGACTACCTTGGTTTGTATTCTAATACTATAGAAAATATCCGCCGTTTTGCTATATCTCCCTTTTTTTGGATCATCATAAGTAACAGGGAGCAGAAAACCCAATTGGTGAGTGATAATATTGGTGACTTCACACCCTTTCCAAAAAGTGATTGGATTTCTTCTGAATTTGATTTCTTCATAAATTTATTTCATCCGGAAGATCGAAGTTTTTTATTGGCTGCATTTGAATTTGCAGTTGATAAGTATTTTGGGATTGATGAAGATACCCGAAATGCCACTACAGTAAACATTTATGGCAGGATGCTTAACAAGGATAATGATTATCGATGGATATTGCTTCAAAGTCCACAGCTTTGCATTAACCAATATGATCAGATTGATAGCACATTGAATGTTATTTTTGATCTTCAGAACTTTAAGTTTGAACAATTACCCCTGATATCAATCATTACTCCTGATATTAAAGAAACCCAGTACTACAAAGGGAAGAATAACAGTATTGAAAAGAATGAAATGGAACTGGAGGTACCTTATATTACCAAACGTGAAAAAGAGATTTTGAGACTGATATCACAAGGCTTTACAACTCCGGAAATAGCAAAAAAACTTTTTATTTCTTATTCTACAGTGGAAAACCATAAAAGCAATCTCAGGAAAAAAACAGGAACTAAGACATCCTCTGCTTTAATTGCTTTTGTAATCAGATATAATCTTTTACTGATATGATCGCTTCTTTTAATTGTTTATAAATCAGGTGTTTATTTGGTTGAGTTCTTTTATGGATTTACGTTGATTTTATTTATTATCAATTTTCATTGGTATGGTTTTGGAATATGAGAATATAAAAACAAATTTGATTATTCTTTATGTTTTATTTAATCATATTATGAAAAAAAAGATTTTTCCAGTAGAAGTTGATGAGTTTTATGAATATTTTTCAAAAAATGGTGAATTACCTGAAGACTATGAAGGCTACTTTACAGGTGCTATTAAGACTGCAGGAAGTTTTGCGATAGGTCCTTATTTTTGGTTCATCACTAACAATACAAAAATGCGGACAGAGATTATTAGTGATAACATAGAAAAATTTACTCCTTACAGCAAAAAAGAATGGCTTAATTCGGATACCGATTTTTTTATTAATCTTTTTCATCCGGAAGATAAAATCCACATTATGGGAGCTCTTATTTTTGGTGCAACGATGCGTCAGAATTTTTTGAAATCCGGAAAAACCGGGGTCCGGTTTAATTATTATGGAAGAATGATTGATAGGGAGGGTGAGTATCGTTGGATATTGTTGCATTCACCACAGCAACGTGTTAATCAGAATTTTGAGGTAGAATCCTCGTTAGTGATGGTTTATGATCTTTCTCATTTTCAGATTCAGAATCGGCCGCTGCTTTCCGTAATAGATTTTACGAATGATGAAGTACAGTACTTCAAGCATGTTGATCAGTATGTTCATGAGAAAGTAGAGGTAGATAAGCCTGCCATTACCAAAAGGGAAAAAGAAATTCTGAAGCTTATGGCACAGGGACTCAATACCCCTGAAATAGCAGAAAAACTTTTCATTTCTTATCATACGGTAGAGAATCATAAAAGTAATCTCAGAAAGAAAACCAATACCAAGACATCATCAGAATTGATTGCCTACACCATGAGTTGTAGTTTGCTTATTATTTAATTGGTCAAACAGAGAGTAATGGTATATTTTTTTTATAAAATAAGGAATATTTTTACATCAGGGAATTTGTCGAAAATGATTGATTCTACTATTTGTGTATGTTTTAACTGCCCTGATAATTCTGTATAATAAAACGTTGTGGCTGTAAATAAAACGTTTCTAACTTTTGGCTATGTATAAGATGATGTTTCCTCTTGAGTATATCTATCATTTATTTTCTGTATTGATTTGTGAAATAAATTGAATAACAAAAGATTGTGAGAATATCATTGTCTTTAATAAAAAGTTATTCCTTCAAATTAAAATTGAAAAAGTATGAAAATTGCCCTCAAAGGTTCACTTGGAGATATAGGAAAGGCGCTGTTAGGAATATTGTCTTCTGGAGTTCAATTGGTTATGGTTGTTAGTGGTAATAAGAATGAAACAGTCGGCTCCTTAAAAAATAGCAGAATGATAAATGGGGGAAGTATTACATTATGGGAAGACTTTGATATCCATAGAAAGGAGGAAGAGGGTGTTAAATTAGAGGGTTTTGAGTTAGGGTTTGCCAAAGTATTTCGTGGGATGTAAAATAACAGATTTGGAGTTAAACGGATTTTACTGGATGGCTAATCTAATCTATTTGTAATATAATATTGATTTTCTTCTATTAAATAAACAAAGCACTGCAAAAACAGCGCTTTGTTTAATAGTTTACTTTGTATTTAATTGATTTTTAATAACTTGGTTATTTTCCAATACAGAATTTCGAGAAGATATTACCTAGTATTTCGTCATTTGTGACTTCACCAGAAATGGTTCCAAGGTGCTCCAGGGCATTTCTTAATTCATATGCTAAAAGCTCCGTAGAAATTCGGAAAGTAATAGCTTCTTTTACCTGATGTACTGCATCCAGTGACTTTCGTAAAGCTTCAAAGTGACGCTGGTTGGTAATCACAACATTGCTTTCTTCAGTTTTTAAATGTTCAACATACGATGATAATTCATTTTTAAGATCCTGAATATTCTGATTTTCAACCGCTGAGATCTTTATAAAATCAAATTCTTGGGTAATTGCATTTCTGAAAATATCTTCAACACCTTCATATTTTGTAGGAGTGACTTCATCAATTTTTGTAGCACAAATGATGAGCTTTAAATCTTCCCTCAATAAAGATTGTATCATTTCAATATCTTCGGAAAAACTTTCGGTAGCTGCATCTGTCAGATAAACCAGAATGTTAGCGTTTTCAACCTTTTCCTTAGCCTTTTTTACCCCAATTGCTTCAATTTCATCCACCGTGTCACGAAGTCCGGCAGTATCAATAAGACGGAAAGCGTGTCCTTTGATATGAAGTACTTCTTCAATTGTATCTCTGGTTGTTCCTGCAATATTGCTGACGATAGCTCTCTCTTCCTTCAATAAAGCATTGAGTAGAGTAGATTTTCCTGCATTGGGTTTTCCGATAATAGCAACGGCAGTACCATTTTTGATTGCATTTCCATACTGGAAACTTTCAATAAGGGAATTTAATTTTAATTCAATTTTATCCAATAGACCGCTTAATGCAGTTCTGTCTGCGAATTCTACGTCTTCCTCAGCAAAATCCAGTTCCAGTTCTATCAATGATACAAAGTTCAGAAGATCTGTTCTCAATAACGATATTTCATTAGTAATTCCTCCCTTTAGCTGGTTAATGGCTACTTTTCTGGAAGCTTCATTTTCAGACGCAATCACATCAGCAATCGCTTCTGCCTGAGAAAGATCAATTCTTCCATTGATAAATGCACGAAGAGTGAACTCTCCGGCTTTTGCCATTCTTGCGCCGTTTTTAATCAAAGTTTCGAGAATACGTTTTCCGATATGAGGTGAACCGTGGAAAGCAATTTCTACTGAGTTTTCAGTAGTAAAACTTTTCGGAGCCAAAAAAATGGATAGCATGATTTCATCAATAGCTTCTTCACCATCCATAAAATAACCGTAATGGATGGTATGAGATTTCTGTTTCTCCAGTTTTTTTGCAGGAAAACTTTTCTGAACAATGGGTAAAACATCATTTCCGGAAACTCTGATAATGCCTAAAGCACCTATTCCATTGGCTGTAGCCAGTGCACAAATAGTATCGTTATTCATGGTGCAAATTTAAGCTTTTTAATACAAATTTTATAGAGAGGCTATATGTATTGTCTATACTTCCTATTGGAATGAGAAGGTTCAGAAATATTCACGCTCCCCTCTGGATTTTTTTAAATATAGAGAACGCAGTTGCTGTGCATTTTAAATTAGTGGAAGTTATAGCTATAGGAATCCTGTTACTATAGTTTTCAGAGACAATGTCCGCATATTAGGAGGTGAAAAAAAGGCTATGTTTATACAAATCATAACTATTTTAATAGATAAATTTTATTATATCATTTTCCGTTGTCTGAGCATCAAAAATCTGGAGTATTTAAGGGATGTAGAAAGAATCTGCATCAATGTATTGAGAAAGTATTCCAAATCGTACAATATTGATACATATTGTTTTATGTTTTCTTGGATTTGCTTTTTTGGAGATCATAAATCAATATATACATACGATAATATTGAATTTTTAAATATATGTAGTTTTGATTTATGTAAATCTTTGTTTACTAATAAGTTGTTTTTATTTCAAAATTAAATACTATAAAGAAATATTTTTAATAAGAATAAATTTCTCACAGTATTCTATTATTATTTAAAATAATAATGATGTTTGGTATGTTAATTGTTGAGTAGGGATTCGATGATGTAAAAAAAACACATATTTGTCATTAAAATATGAATAATTTGTTAATTTAGGATGAAGATATATGAATAATTTAATTTTTTTAGGTTTTAATAAAAAATTGATTTTTTTATTAATGATAGCCTTCTATGGTGTAACTTATGCCCAAACGTGTACACCTTATACTGGGCAGACAATGGTAAGCGGGACTACTTACTGTCTTAATGGGAATCTTAATGTAGTAACCAATATCAGCATTCCATATGGAGCAACACTTATTGTTCAGTCTGGTCAGTTACAATCTAATAGTATTCAGGTGAGTGGAGTTCTGGAGATTGGTGATGGTGCAAGTGTGAAATCTACAGGTACCGTTACAGTTGGAGCATTTAATTCTCAGAAGGATTCAAGAATTAAATTAGGAACCAAATCATTCCTGTCTCTTGTTGGATCAGTCGTTCAGGAAGATCCTACTTTTTTTGGCGCTTTCCCGGGATCAACCTCTACCATAGACATGGGGACAAACAGTGTTGTAGAGATTTGTGGAACATTTACCCAACAGTCTACAACATATCCATCTGTTAGATATATTGGAATTCCTACCGGTAAAGCTTATTGTATTGCGAAAGCTGATGTAAGTGGTGGTGGTGGCGCAGCTGTAATCAGTAATGACAGCCAAATTGTTGCTATTGCTATGGGAAACGTGGTAGGGCTTGGTATGGGGAATGCAAGTTTCTGTGGTCCTAATGCTACTTCTGCTACATGTCCATCTCTTTGGCCAAAAGGATTGTCTGATGATAAATCAACTTGTGGTAATGCACCTACCATTATTGATGATATGGATGCTTTTTGTACAAAACCGGGAGCAACAGGAACACCTGATGGGTTTACGAAATTCGGAATTACCGTTCAGCAAAAAAAGAGTGAATGGCCGGAAAATATTCCTAACGGTTTTCTTGCAATGGAAGCAAAAGATAAAGGCTTCGTTATTACCAGAGTTCAGCATGTGAGCCAGACTCCACAGTCAGGAGATGCTATTGCAGATCCAAAAGAGGGGATGCTCGTATACGATCTTCTGGATAAATGTGTGAAGTTGTATAACGGTACAGAATGGAAATGTGTAGTAAGAAGCTGTAATGATTAATCTAAAAATTAATAAAAGGATGAAAAACATAAAAAATATAAGCATAGCAGCCGCCCTTGTTGTTTTTAACCTTTCTGTTGCTCAGGTAGCAATTGGAAAGCAAGCTGTAGACGGAAATAGTACGGTCCTGGATTTCAATAATATATCCGGAAATACAAAAGGATTGATCCTTCCGGCAATTTCTGGTCTTCCAACCGGATCTCTGGTAAATGGAACATTTGTTTTTGATATAACTGACAATAAAATAAAGGTTTACGAAAATGATACATGGAAGCTTTTATCTGATGCAGGAAGCTCAAGCGCCATTGTTGTAAATAATTCTGCAGAGCTTGGGAAGGGGGTTATTATTGGAGCGACAACCAGTACTGCAGACGGAGTATTGGTA
The DNA here is from genome assembly GCF_024810195.1 of Chryseobacterium sp. BIGb0232. Lineage (NCBI taxonomy): Bacteria > Pseudomonadati > Bacteroidota > Flavobacteriia > Flavobacteriales > Weeksellaceae > Chryseobacterium > Chryseobacterium sp. BIGb0232. The sequence continues at coordinate 679,835 of NZ_JANUEH010000001.1, read as the reverse complement.
TTGGAGTCTCCGGATAAAGCAATGATTCTTCCTCAGATTGCAACTCCTCATAGTAATGTAAAGAATCCATATCCTGGAATGATATGTTATGACACATCCAGTAAAACACTCGCCGTATTTGATGGTTCAGTCTGGAATTACTGGAAATAACCTTACAATAAGAAATAAGATAATTTTCCGGGAAACCGGTTTAAATAAGTTTATAATGGATATTGAAGCAGTGGTATATTGAGATATACTGCTGCTTTTTTTAGGCGTATATTAAAAAAGAGATTACAGTTTTAAAGTGTAATCTCTCAGTTAAACAAATAATATAGATTGTAATAGTCTCAGTTTTCTATAAATGTTTTTATAGTATTGTGAGATATTGTTTCATCATAGAATGTTGTGTTAATAGGCCTCTTTTTTTTGTTTGTGTTTTTAGCTTATATTATTTGTTTAGTTTATTAAAAAAACACCCCTCTGGATTTTCATCATTTGTGTTTATCATTTGTGTTGTTCTTAATACTTTTTATTAGATTAAATTTAAAGTGGTTGCAGAGGGGAGGGTTTTATAATTATTCTTAAGATTCTGTAAATAATTTATGTGTATTCTTTTTGTGGAGTGTTTAAAAAAATTAAAGGTTTATATTTTTAACATGACAAACATATTCAATAATGGTAAACATTTCCAAAAAACAGCATACGACACAGCTACACTATGGGTACTACTTATAGTTCAATAATTTGATTTTCAGTTAAATAAGTTTTAATAAATAAAGATATAGGTGTTGTTTTTTGTAAAATAAATTTTAGTTTTTTTTATTGAAAAGACCGTTTTTCTTACTTAAGTATTGTTTGTTTTTAATAAAAAATATCCTTACAGTGTAAATTTTATACTATATGTTATGTAGTGAATATTATTAAAAGAGGGTGGAATTTTTATGAATTATAGATTCTTATTGGCCTGAGTTCGGATAAGGACCTGAAATTAAATATTGGAACTGGGATAATAAAAATGGCTTTTTAAAAAGAGCAAAATATATGTGATTGTCATTTTTAACTTCATCACTTGGTTCTGTCTCCCGGTTTTGAACTTGCCTGGAACAGGATTTTCTTAATCTGAACAGATATCTGTTAATTGAAATGTTTTAAAGTTTTATAAAGACTCCCTGTTGAGTAAAATTTTCATTACTATAAGGACGTGAAAAAGCTGTAAAGATCTGTTTCGGAAGAAATATTAAGTTTTTTTCTGAGCCTGCCTTTTTTAGTCTGTACAGATCTGTGTTGTATAAAAGTGAAATCAGCAATGTCTTTTGAGGAAAAGCCGAGCCATATCATTGCACACAAAGACAACTCTGATTTGGTAAGCTGTGGGTTAATCTTTAAAATATTCTGAAACAGGCCTGGGTTGATCTCCTCAAATCTCTTGATGAATTTAAGATCATTACCCTTCGCCAGGTCCAATAATTCTGTGAAATCTTCTTTTGAAATTCTTTCTTTAGAAGGATAAGCTATCGTATTTGATTTTTCAGAACTTTTACTCTCTTTCTGATGTCTCCTGTTTCTGATCAGTAAAAATAAAATTGTTCCTGCGATGAGAATAAACACACCAATGGAAATAAAGATAAGATTAATTTGATCCTTATTTTTTTGTTCAATTACCTCGCTCAGAGAGAGATCAATGGCTTCATTTCCGGATATTTTCAGTTTCTGGTCCAATTCCTCCGCTTTCAAAGCGTAAGCTTCTTCCATTTTCCTGTTGTTGAGGTTTTGGTAAACAAAGCTGATCTGGCGGTAGAGGCTCGGTAATTTGTTGATTCTTTTTGTTTTAACTAAAATATCTGATGATTTTTTATAAAAATCTAATGCTTTTTCATATTCCTTTTTTTCAGAAAGAAGATCAGCATAAAAAGAATAGATGATGCCTTGTCTTACCGTTCCATATTCAGAACTTTTAAGAAGTGATAGTCCTTTGTCAATATAAATAGTGGCTGAATCTAGGTTTTTGGTTTGCTGTAAATGATGATAACCAATCAGGGAAGCATTAAGAGCAGAAGGATCTATGTTGAAGCCTTTGTGGCGATAGATCAATGCTGAATCTTTATCCATGGCAGCAATAAAATCGGCTCTTTGCTCATACATATTTCCCAGCAGCCAGCTTTTTTCGTTCAGTTTTTTACCATAATAAATAGCTTTTGCATTATAGCTTAAGGCTGTATTTACTAATCCTGTAACATAATTGATCTGGCCATATTCGTGGTAGAGTTTAGCGTAAAGAAAATTGTCATGAAGACGGGTGATAATGTTGTTCGCAGACTTCAGGTATTCATGGCTGGTTTTGTAACTTCCCATCATCCCATAAGTATTGGCCAGGTTAATATAGCCTAAAGCTTCTCCTTTTGGGTAGCCGCCTTCCTTTGATTGTCTGATGATTTCAGTATTCAGAATGATAAGTTCCCTGTCTTTTCCTTCAAGTCTTAATTTTTCATTTTTTTGCAGCAGTGCGTTGTCTATTTCAGGAATATTGATCTTTTTACTGCAGCTACACAAGGAGATTGCAATAAAAAGATATAAATACATTCTGTGACTTTTGAAAGGGGTATCACTTATGCTGTTCATGAATTCTGTGATTTTATACTCATTTGTCTAATGATGAAATTATTTCACAATTTCAGTCTCAATACTTTTTTCTGAAAGTTTCATTGTTGTGTTTTTCAGAAGTCTGTCATTTCAGTTTTAGTTGTTGTAAAACCGTACGGATACCTATTATATAGATTGATCGGTAATGGTATACCGGACCACTTATTGCAGTAGCCTGAATTAATAAATGTAATGTTCATCATCTTTTTGTTGCTTAATAAATCTATCCATGCAGATAAATTTAAACTACTAAAGTAGTGAAAAATAAACAATGATCCAATACCTACTTGGTTGATAGAGACATTAATTATTGAAGAATAATAAGTTTTGTGGATTTTTAAAATATGTGAATATCAGTGTTTTATCGGTTGGTTGTGCTGGTGGAAGTGTATTTTACCTATGAAATTGAAAATAATTTTAATGAGAATTCATCTTATGGCTTTTTGGGAATATCTTATAAAATCTGAGCGCTTTCTTTAATGCTGCTCATCACAAATATACTTTTCGTCTGACCGATTCCCTCAATTTCCGATAGTTTATTAATAAAAAACTCATGAAACTCATCCATATTCGGTGCCAGAATTTTTAGCATAAAATCAAAATCCCCACTGATGTTGTAAAACTCGACCACTTCTTTGAGTTTACCGACTTCTTCAATGAATTTGCCAGCCGTTTTTTTATTGTGGAGATTCAAGGCAATCATACAGATAACCATCATTCCTTTATTCACTTTTTTACGGTCTACTACAGTCGTATATTCCTTGATGATCCCTAGTTTTTCCATACGTTTAATACGCTCATGAGTAGGAGTGGGGCTGAGGTTGATCCTGGCGGAAATATCACGGATGCTCATCTTCGCATCTTTCTGGAGAATTCGCAGAATCGAAAGGTCTTTTTCATCGGGAGTATAATTTTCTGTTGGCATTTGTTCTGTTTTATAGGGTTAATTTCTTTGTTTCAGTTGTTTTGTTCTTTTTATTATGTTTATTTAGTTTTATTGTTCCAAATTTAATGTAAAATTTTTAATTACGTTCTGTTAATTTTAATTTTGCAGGAAATTTGAATATATGGATACAAGGAAAAATTTAATATTAATTTTAGCATCGGTGGGAACTTTTGTGGAGGCTTTGGATATTGCAATTATTAATTTAACCATTCCTTCTATTCAGGAACAGTTTAACATCAGTGCGGGAACCGTTCAGTGGTTGCAGACGCTGTATGTATTGTTTTTTGGTGGCTTTCTGATTATTGGAGGGAAACTTTCCGATCAGATTGGAAGAAAGAAAATATTCTTATTGGGAGCACTGATTTTTATGCTGACCTCATTGGGGGCAGGTCTTTCAGAAAGCTTCAATATGCTGGCTATATTCCGTGCTCTGCAGGGATTGGGAGCAGCGCTTGTGATGCCGGCAGCATTGTCTATTGTAACTAATACTTTCAGGGAAGAACAGGAAAGAAATCGTGCGATTGGAATTTTCAGTTCTTTTGCTGCAATTGGTTCAGGAAGTGGTCTTTCCGTGGGTGGGATTATCAGTACCTACCTGAGCTGGCATTGGGTTTTCCTTATTAATGTTCCAATTCTTTTAATTACGTTAATCTTATCCTATTATTATTTACCAACAGATGAGAAAAATGAAACTGCACAAAAAACAGATCTTATTTCCGGGATTTTAATGGTTGTAGGGCTTTTGAGTTTAACATACGGAACCCATGAATTGGTTCATATTAAAGAACAGCCTTTTCTTGTAATAGGTTCATTAATAGTTGCAGTATTGCTTTTAGTGATGGTATTCTTCAGATTGAGAACTGTTGCAGAGCCCTTATTTGACCTGAAATTATTCAGACATGGTTCATTGGTTGTTTCCAATGCAGCTTTCTTCATGCTGGGAGCATTTTTCATCGGGTTTTTATTCCTGATTTCATTAATGCTTCAGAAAGATATGAGCTATAGTGCGGCTTCAGCAGGGTTAATGTTGGTTCCGTTTAGTGTTCTATCGGCTTTAACAGCTAAGTTTGTACTGCCTCATGTTTCCAAACGGTTGAGTTCATCTCAAATGGGCGTATTAGGATGGGGTTTTATGCTGGCTGGTGGATTACTGTTGTTAATTTCAGTGTATGCAGGGCATCCGTTAGCGATGGTTCTATTAGGAGCTGCGTGTATTTCGGGAATAGGAATGACGTTCTGTTTTACAGCACTTTCTGTGATGGGAATTCAGGATGTTGAGCCTTCCAACTACGGATTGGCATCAAGTTTGAGTTCTACAAGTTACTTCCTTGGAGCTGGGATCGGGCTGTCGTTCATGACTTTAATGAGTCAGGTTTTTCCTTCAGAATTTGCGGTTGGAAGCCTGAATTTGATTGTACTGGTTAGCTATGCTCTTTTAGCCCTTGGAATGTTATTCTATTTTATATTGAAAAGCTTAAAAGTGAAACAGGCGGAAATGGCTGTTTCATCATAAGCGGCCTTAAAATTACACAAACTATATGAGTAAGGAATCGGTGTTTAGGCATTGGTTCCTTTTTTCTTTTTAAGAATAAGCTGCAATGGTTTTTTTCAAGATTCCGCTCTTCTTTATTACTTTTGCATCATGAAAATACAAATCATTAGTGATCTTCATCAGGAATTTGGACGAACTGAATTATGTTTTGATAATGCAGATGTTATTGTTTTGGCTGGTGATGTTAATTTGGGAACTAAAGGAATTGAATGGATTAAAGAAACAATTCCTGGTAAGCCGGTGATTTATATTCTGGGAAACCATGAATATTATAAAGGCTCATATCCGAAGACTCTTCATAAAATAAAAGATGAAGCAGAAGGTTCCAATGTTTTTGTACTCGAAAATTCTTTTGTGGATATTGAAGGTGTCCGTTTTCATGGAACTACCTTATGGACCGATTTTTCCATCTTTGGAAACCCTGTGAAATATGGAATGATCTGTCAGCCGAAGATGAATGATTATAAAAAAATCAGACGCGATCCATCTTATTCAAAAATGAGAACCATAGACACTTTCAAAATTCATCAGCTTTCAAAAGTATGGCTGCGGGAGAGTCTTGAAGTTTCAAAAGAGCTTAAAAATATTGTTGTTACTCACCATGCTCCCAGTATTCAGTCTGTACCGGAACATTATAAAGAAGATCCATTAACTTCAGCTTATGCTTCCAGCCTGGAAGACGTAATTCTTGAATATCAGCCATTATACTGGATTCATGGTCATATTCACACACCCTGCAGATATAGTATTGGGAAAACAGAAGTGATTTGTAACCCTCATGGTTATATTGATGAAAAGTACAATGGTTATGAGAAAGAACTAATTGTGGAAATATAATATGGGGAAGGCTGGGTTTATCAAATAGGCTAAAGATGGGATTTACCCGCTGGCTTTCTTGTTTTTCCAGCATTCTTGTGCCCTTTGCTTTTTTCCCTCTTTTCACTACCTTCGTACCTCATAACCCATTTCCTATGGCTAAAAAATCCCATAAAGAACTTCTCCAGAAACCTGATTTTGTTTCACAATTGGCTTTTGATGAATTATTACAGCAGGTAGAATTTGATCTCAGAGTCAAAGAGTTTGTTGTTATGGAAATTGACCGGGCGAATTATATCATAAAGCCTAATATCCCATACCGTTCAGATTATTTCTGTATTTTTCTTGTACAGGAAGGAAGTGTAGGTTTTAGACTGGATGATAAAAATTACATGGTCTATAAAGGAGATATTGTTTTTTGTCCTATGGCTGAGACTTTCTGGGTAGATAATATTGCTATTGATTATAATGCTAAATATATTTTCTTTTCGTTGGATTTTATTTCTGAGGCTGGTTTTAACTATAAATCCAATAATGTACTGAAGAGTTTGTCGTCAGATCCTACCCATATCGTAAGGAATGAACCGGAGCTTTACAAAAGGTTACAGTTCTATTTTGATGAATTAAAGATGCTGAATAACAAAGAGAAAGATAATTATTATTTTAATGAAATGATCTGGCATCACTTCTCGCTGGTTATTTATGAGATTGATAATTATTTCAAAAAAATAGAAAAACCACATTCGGTGACTCCTCGTGAAGATGAACTTACTACCAGTTTTTTTAAACTTGTTCAGGAGCATTTCAAAGAGGAACATAATGTTCAGTTCTATGCAGACAAGTTGTTTATCAGTCGGAAGTATCTTACCAAAGTTATCAATAAAACCATGTTTAAAACGCCACGGGATATTATTCATCAGGTATTGGCGGTAGAAGCAAGGTTATTGCTCAAGAACCCAAATCTTAACGTGAATGAAGTGGCTGCAAAGCTTAGGTTCTCAGATCAGGCGTCTTTCAGTAAATTTTTCAAAAAGCACACTGGGAGAGCTCCATTAGAATACAGGAAAGATGATTTGTATTGATAATCAATTAGTTGTGTTTTAGGTGTCTTTTTGATAAAATAAGGCCTTTTTTTGATTTAAATTTTAAAAATATATTATTTAATTTGTCTATGAATGATATATCTCATGTTTTTTAAAATAAGGAGTCTTTTTGACAAAACAAGGAGTTTTTTGAATAAATCTATTGAATTTTTTTCGTTCGAATTTTGTGGCGAAAATTTAAATGACTATAGTTATGCAAAGATTTTTTGTTCAAAAATCGACAATGCTTTTTCTTGCGCTCATCGCTTTGACGGGATGTAAGAAAAGTAACCAAAACCAAGCTTATCAGCAACAGGCACCAGAACTTCCTGTAGAAATAGTAAAACAAGGAGATGCTTCTGTCTCCAGAGAATATGCAGCAGCAGTTGAAGGAGTTTCCAATGTAGAGATCAGACCTCAGGTAACAGGATACCTAAGTAAAATTTTTGTAGATGAAGGAGATTATGTAAGAGCGGGCCAGCCATTGTTCAAAATTGAAGATAAGATATTCGCTGAGCAGATGAAAAGTGCACAGGCAGCACTGATTACGGCACAGGCAAATCTTTCCAGTTCTAAAATTGATCTGGACAGGAAAAAGGAACTTTTCAAAAATAAAATGGTTTCCGAAATCCAGGTGAAAGAAGCAGAAGCAGCTTATAATGCGGCAAGAGGAGCGGTAAGCCAAACAACATCTTCTATTGAATCTGCAAAGATCAATCTTAATTTTTCTACAATTAAAGCTCCGGTAAGTGGATTTATCGGAAGATTCAACTATCGTTTGGGAAGTTTGATGACCCCTGGCAATCAGGAGCCCATTACCCTTTTGTCTGATATTCATCAGGTATATACGTATTTCAGTTTGAGTGAAAATGACTTTAATAATTTCCAGAAACAATATGTAGGAAGCAGCATTGAGGAGGTTATTAAAAATACTCCGGCAGTATCTCTATTGCTTTCCGGGGGTGAAAAGTACGCTGAAACAGGAAGGATAGATGCCGTTGAAGGGCAGTTTAACAAAACTACGGGTTCTATTACCTTAAGAGCAAAATTCAATAATCCGAATCATCTTTTGAGAAGCGGAAATACCGGGAAGATCTTATTAGATCAGTTTTACAGCAATGTTGTATTACTTCCGATCGCTTCTACCAGAACGATTCAGGATAAAGTTTTTGTATTCACAATCAAAAATGGAAAAGCAGAAATGCTTCCGGTAGAAGTGAATGGAAAAACGGGGGATCATTTCATCGTTTCCAAAGGCCTGAAAGCTGGAGATCAGTACATCGTTTCCGGTTTCGACAGACTGCAGCCGGGAACGCCTGTCGTGGCACAAAAGAAAAATGCTCAACAGAAAAAATCGTAAGAAGAAATCATGTTAAAGAAAATTATAAAAAGACCCGTACTGGCCACGGTTATATCCGTGTTGCTTGTTATTCTCGGGATCGTCGGTATGGTCAGTCTGCCGATTACAAAATTTCCAGACATTGCACCACCTACTGTAATGGTAACGGCAGCATATCCCGGAGCTAATGCTGAAACGATTGCAAGATCTGTGGCTCCGCCATTGGAAAATGCCATCAATGGAGTGGAAAATATGGATTACATTACTTCTACAGCAAGTAATGACGGGACATTAAGTATTACTGTTATCTTTAAATTGGGAACAGATCCTGATCAGGCAGCCATCAACGTTCAGAATAGGGTAGCACAGGTAACGAACCAGCTTCCTGCTGAGGTGATCCAGGCCGGAATTACCACTGTGAAGAGGCAGAACAGTATGATTGCGATGGTTTCCCTGACGAGTAAAGATGGTTCTATGAATGATCTTTTTCTTGAGAACTATGCGAAAATCAATATTGTACCGGAACTGAAAAGGGTAAAAGGAGTGGGAGATGCTATGGTATATGGTAATAAAGATTACTCTATGCGTGTTTGGCTTGATCCGAATAGGCTTGCTTCCTATAATCTTACTCCATCCGATGTTTCCCGTGCGATTCAGACCCAAAACCTTGAAGCAGCACCCGGAAGATTAGGAGAGAGAAGTAAAGAAGTGATGGAATATGTCCTTCGATATAAAGGGAAATTTACAGAGCCGGAACAGTATGAAAATATTACCATTAAAGCGTTAAGCGACGGTTCTGTTTTAAAACTGAAAGATGTTGCCAAAGTAGAATTTGGAGCCTACAGCTATACGGTTTCTTCTAATTTTAATAAGAAGGCTTCCGTAACGATGGCGATCTTCCAGATGGCCGGATCAAATGCGAATGAAGTGCAGATTGCTCTTCAGGAAAGAATGAAGGAACTGGAGAAATCATTTCCCGCAGGAATGGCTTACGAAATTCCGTATGCTACCAAAGAAGCTTTGGATCAGTCTATAGAACAGGTAATTCATACCTTGATAGAAGCATTTATTCTTGTGTTCATCGTAGTATATATTTTCCTTCAGGATTTTAGATCAACATTAATCCCGGCTATTGCAGTACCGGTTTCGATTGTAGGAACATTCTTCTTCATGAAAATCTTTGGATTCTCAATTAATATCCTGACATTGTTTGCCTTAGTGCTCGCGATTGGTATTGTGGTAGATGATGCAATTGTTGTGGTGGAAGCAGTTCATGCTAAAATGGAGCATAAAAAACTGAACCCAAGGGCAGCAACCATGTCGGCGATGAGTGAGATTACAGGAGCAATTGTTTCTATTACCCTGATTATGTCTGCGGTATTCGTTCCGGTGGCATTTATGAGTGGTTCCACAGGATTATTCTATCAGCAGTTTGCCTTAACGTTAGCCATTGCCATTGTGATTTCTGCGATCAATGCATTGACTTTGAGTCCGGCTTTGTGTGCGTTATTCCTGAAACAGCATCATGGAGGTGCTCATGAAAAAATGAATTTTAAAGACCGGTTTTTTGCTGGGTTTAATGCTAGTTTCAATAAGCTGACATTCCGTTACGGAAAAGCGGTATTATTCCTTTTAAAGAAAAAATGGATTGCAGTGGCAATGATTGTTGCTTTTGGAGGATTGTTTGCGTGGATGTCTATGACAACTCCAAAAGGATTTATTCCTGATGAAGATCAGAGTTTTATCATTGTAACTGCTAATCTGGCTCCGGGAGCTTCTAAAGACAGAACCTCCAAGGTGGTTTCTGATACGGAAGATCTTTTGATGAAAAATCCGGCGGTAGATAAAGTGATTTCAGTAGATGGGCTCAACTTATTCAGTGGTTCAATGTCTTCTTCAGCAGCTTCTATCTTTGTTAAATTAAAAAACTCAGGAAAAAGAGGTGCGGTCGACAATATCAATGATATTATCGGGCAGACACAGGGAATGCTTTCTAAGGATAAAAGAGCGAATTTCCTTGTGATCAATACGCCAACGGTTGATGGTTTCGGGAATACGAGTGGTATGGAGCTTGTGCTTCAGGACCGTACCAATGGAGAACTTCAGAACCTTGGAAATATTTCCTACGGAATGATGGGTGCTTTGATGCAGAGACCGGAAGTGGCAGTAGCATTTACCACTTTTGATGTTACCTATCCTCAGTTTGAAGTGCTTGTAGATGAAGTGAAATCGGCTCAGCTTGGTGTGAATGTTTCTGATGTATTGGGAGTGATGCAGGGATATTATGGAAGTATTCAGGCTTCAGATTTCAACAGATTCGGAAAATATTACAGAGTTTTGGTGCAGTCTACTCCGGAAATGAGACAGGATAAAGAATCTCTGAATGGTGTTTTCGTTAAAAATAATCTTGGACAAATGGTTCCTATCAATACTTTGGTGAGCTTAAAACAGACAACAGGAGCTGAGGTGGTAGACCGTTTCAATCTTTTCAATTCATCCAATTTAACAGTAATGGCAGCTCCGGGTTATAGTACTGGTCAGGCAATGGCTGCTGTGGAAGAAGTAAGCAAGCAGGTACTTCCACCGGGATATACCTATGATTATAAAGGGATGAGCCGTGAAGAAGCAGGGTCCAGTTCGCAATCAGTGATGATTTTCGGGTTGTGTATTGTGTTTGTATTCTTCCTTTTATCAGCACAATATGAAAGTTATATTCTTCCATTTGCTGTACTGATTGCTATTCCGGTAGGGTTGTCTGGAGTTTTTGTGGGAATTACTTTCGCAGAATTGTCTAATAATATTTATGTTCAGATTGCTCTGGTCATGTTGATCGGGCTTCTGGCAAAGAATGGTATTCTGATTGTGGAATTTGCCATTCAGAGACGAAGAGCGGGAAAAAGCCTTATTGCTTCAGCAGTAGAAGGAGCAAAAGCGCGTTTACGTCCGATTCTGATGACCTCTTTGGCATTCATTACCGGATTGCTTCCATTGATTTTTGTAGTAGGTCCGTCTGCAATGGGTAACCATTCCATTGGATATGCTGCTATTTCAGGGATGCTTTTCGGAACAATCTTAGGAATTTTTTTAGTTCCGGTACTTTTCGTGATGTTCCAGGCTTTGCATGAAAAAATCAACGGAAAAGTGGTAACAGATGCGGATTGGGAATATTAATTCAAATGATTTTAACAATGAAAATTAAAAATATAGCATATATCGCATTCATTTCAGGAACAGCAGTTTCTTGTGGGGTTCAAAAGTATGAACAGCCTGAAGTGAAGATGCCTGAAGCTTTCAGAGCTGACAGTATCGTGGTTGAGCAGAATGAAAACATCGCAAAAATCGGTTACAAAGACTTTTTCAAAGATCCGGTTTTAGTAGGATTGATTGATAAAGCGATGATTCAGAATAATGATCTTCAGGTAGCTTTAAAGCAGATAGAATTTGCTTCATTAGCATATACGCAAAGCAAATGGGGGAATGTTCCTACCATCAATGCTACTGCAAACGGCAGTATCAACCGTGCTTCAGACAATAGTATGAACGGAATGATGGGCAGACAGTTTACAGGGAAAAGGTATACGGAAGACTATACTACAGCACTCAATTTTTCGTGGGAAGCTGATATCTGGGGGAAGATCAAAGGAAGAAAGGAGCAGGCGTTGGCTGATTATCTTAAAACCCAGGAAGCAGCAAAAGCGGTAAAAACACAAGTGGTGGCTGCTGTAGTTCAGGGGTATTACAATCTTCTGATGCTGGATACTCAGTTGGAAATCACAAAATCTAATCTCACCTATGCTGGTAATACCCTGAAGTTTTTAGTGAAACAGCAGGAGCTAGGATTGATTACGGCTTTAGCAGTTCAACAGCAGGAAATTGTAAAGGATCAGATCCTGAAAACAATTCCGGCTATTGAAAGTTCTGTAGCTACGCAAGAAAATGCTTTAAGCCTGTTAACCGGCTCTATGCCTGGGAAAATTGAAAGAAGCTCAAGTCTGAATACTGTTCAGTCTCCGGATCATATTTCAGCGGGAATTCCGTCAGAATTATTAAGCTACAGACCTGATGTAAAAACAGCAGAGCTGGAAGTAAGAAAGAGTGCTGCAGCTATTCATGTGGCCAGAATGAGTATGTATCCGTCATTGAATATTACAGCTCAGGGCGGAGTAAATGCTTTTCAGATCAGCAAATGGTTCAGTATTCCGGGATCTCTTTTCGGAATGGCTGCAGGAGCTATTGCTCAGCCTATTTTGAATGGTAAACAGTTGAAAACCCAGTACGAACAGTCTAAAGTATTGGCAGATCAGGCTGAAATAAGCTTTAAACAGTCTGTTTTAAGTGCGGTAGGAGAGGTTTCCGATGCATTGGTGCAGATTCAGAAGCTGGAAGAACAGCAGAAAATTGCTGAAGGATTAGTAGTAAAATCTAATGAAGCTGTAAAAAAGGCAGATGTATTATTTAAATACAATTCGGCAACGTATGTAGAGGTGATTATGACCCAAACCAATAAGCTTAATGCTGAATTGGAACTGGCTTCTCTGAAAGCTCAACGATTGAATGCAATCACAGCGCTGTACCGCTCTGTAGGAGGTGGATGGCAATAAAGTAAAATGAAACCTGCTTCGTCTTTAATGATGCAGCAGGTTTTTAATCTAAAATCATTATGAAGGATACAAATATACAGGAGGGAATCATTTTAATTCCGGATTTCAGCGGATTTACCGAATTTGTGTTCAATACTAAACTTTATACAGGAGAATATATTGTAAGACAACTACTATCTACGCTGATTGATATGAATGATCAGTATTTTGAAATTTCTGAAATTGAAGGCGATGCCATTTTATTTTATCGGTATGATGAAAATCCGTCTTATCAGAATATTTCAAAGATGCTTTGGAAAATGCGTAATGCATTCAACAGAAAAATAAAAGAATTGAGTAAGAGCTTAAGCACTACGATAGATTTGTCTTTGAAATTTATCGTTCATTATGGTGTCTTTTCGCAATATAATATCGGAAACTTCAGAAAACTGTATGGCAAACCGATTGTAGAAGCCCATCAGTTGTTGAAAAATGGCTGGGCAGAAAAACCTTCCTATGCTTTATTCAGTAATTCTTTTTTAGAAAATACCAATAATCAGGAAGCTGGTTTTAATGAAGATCAGCATCATCTGCCGGAAGTGGGCATGATCCATTATTTTGAAACAATAAACTAGCATATTTTTTATTTTTTAATCCTTGTAAATTTGCTATTGCTAGCGGCCCGGGTGAGATCCGGGCTTTTTTTATGGGTAAAATGAATATATATATGTTAAAGTTTGGTTAATGGAAATTATCGCAATTCTAATTTTTTTGACTATATATTATTAATAAGGGTTTTTAATTGTTTGTTTTGTCTTAATAACTGTTATTTTTTTAAATTATTTTCAAAATTGAGTTTTGTAAACTGTTAAAAACTAGTGGTTTATTTCGTTCTCTAATTTTTTTGATGTAACAAATGCTAGAGTATAGTGGTCTTATAGATAAAACTAAGATTTCACATGAAAAGAATATTACTTTCTATAGCAGCATTAACAGGTTCTCTGGCGTTGGCTCAGACACAGGCCCCAGATCCGGTTGCTAAGGATACTGCAAAGGGAAATGCAAAAGAGATAGAGGCAGTTACCATTGTGGCAAGAAAACCAACCGTAGAGTCTAAAGTAGACCGAACTGTTTTTAATGTGGCCAACAGCGCTATTGTAGCAGGAAATACAACTTGGGATGTTCTGAGAATGACCCCTCTGGTAAGTATTGATAATAATGATGCCGTAAAAGCCGAAGGTCAGACGGTGACAGTTTATATCAATGACCGAAAATCAGTGTTTACAGGAAAGGAATTGAAGGAATATCTTAAAACGATTCCGGCAGATAATCTACTGAAGATTGAAGTGATTACAAGTCCGTCTTCAAGATATGAAGCTTCCGGTTCTGTTATCAATATTGTGTTGAAGAAACGTGATGATGAAGGATTAAAAGGGAGTATCTCATTAAGTAACAGACATAGTACAAAGAATTCTCAATATTCCAATTTCAACCTCAATTATCATAAGAAGAAATTTACGCAAACCCTGATTGGAAGTTATTCTAATAATAATTATGTACAAAAAGGGTCCAGTAATATTGTGTTTTATGCGGACAACAAGCTGAATAGAGATTTAAACTATCAAACCATATCCAGAAGTGAAACGCCATCCCTTTCCTCTACTTCCGAATTTGAGCTTAATGATAAAAATAATATAGGGCTTGTTCTTGAATATTATCAAAGCAGGGGTTTATCCTCATCAGATACAGAGGGGAGAGAATATAATAATCTGAAAAAGGATTTTGTTGATTATCATCAGGCTCAAAATGCGAATACTTTTTACCGTAATCTGGGCACGAATGCTTTTTATAAATATTACGATAAAGAAAAAAACAGAATTCTGGACATTAATCTAGGAACCAATTATTCCGGAAATAATAATAATGAACTCATCAATAAAACAATATTGAACGATCCGAATATTAAAGAAATAGGATCAATAAATAATGGACAGATGCGTAATTATTATCTGAAAGTAGATTATACCCAGCCATTAGGTAAATCCTGGGGAACGATTGAAGTAGGGGCAAAAACGGAATTCAACAATCATGTAATTCCTAATAACCTTTATGGATACAGTTTGGGAACTTCTGAATATGCAGGGCTCTCGACAAGGGATAAATTCCATTATGAGGATAATATTACTTCTGCATATGCCAACTATAGCAAAACATTTTTCAAGAAATTGGAAACCAGGATAGGGCTTCGATATGAATATATTGATTTTAAAGTAAGGCAAGATGTAGCAGGAACCGAAAGAAAAGACGGCTATGGTACTTTTCTTCCTAATTTATTGCTGAAATATAATTTTTCAGATAAATATGATCTGAGTCTTACCTACGACCGCAAAATATGGAGACCCTGGTATTCGGAATTCAATCCTTTTTTAACTCCATCTATTGACGGAACCTATTCCAGAGGAAATATGGACCTGAATCCTAATCCTAATGACAGGCTTTATCTGAAGTTTGGAATCCTGAAAAAGTATTTTATTTCTGCAAGATATATGCATACCAATCAGGATTACTGGACCACTTATTCCAGCGAAGGAGGAAGAAATGTATCTTTCCCTGGAAATTTCAATGGGAAAGTTGAGAAATATTATATTTTTGCCAATACCAATCAGAATTTTCTTAAAAATAAGCTGAATCTGAATGTTGGATTCGGTTGGTATTATATTGATAATCATGATTTCAATTTGAAGAATGATATCGGAGGAAGAGCATATATCAATTATTGGGGTGGTTCTGCCAATCTTTCTTATACGAACCTTTTCAATAAAAATATTAACCTGAGTGCCTGGATGGAAATCTCCAATCAGAATAATGGAAATACTCAAGCCAATAATACCAACGTATTCCACAATATTTCCATTACAAAAATATTTCCTAAAACCCAGATGGAAGCCAGTATACAGCTGATGAATATCTTTAAAAGACCTTATTCTGATGACATCACTTACAATCAGGGCGGAACAGTGAGAAGATATGAATTATGGGATTGGTATGGAGTGAATATTACTTTTGTAAAGCGTTTCGGAAACCAGAAGGTGAAAGAAAATACCAAAACAGATGTTGAGAAAAATGCAGGAGGTGCAAAATAAAAAAAGTTAGTTCAATATAAAAGCAGGTTTCAGTTTTGGAATCTGTTTTTTTATTGATGACAGGGTATGATTTTTCTTGGCTATATCATTACATATACTTAAGTTTGTGAAAAATAACCATGAAAAAAACAACATTAAGCTTTATTGTTGCAGCTGGATTAATTTTAGGGACAGCTGCTCTATTCGGTCAGAAACCATCTGACGTAATGACTGAAAACTCCATTCATTTAGCTGAAAATAATACAGGTAGCGGTATTGAAGGTACCTGGAAAATCCATAAAATAGATGGCCAGAAAGTTGAAAATGATTTAACAAAGACATTTGCTCCTGGTGGTGTAATGATTAGCAAACAAGGGCGTGCTAGCAAAAAAACAAAATGGAAAATGGAAAACGGAAAACTTTGTGTGAATGAAGTGGGAGACGATTTTTCTTGTTGTGAATATAAAGTCACAAAAACTACTCTGACATATACTATTATGGGGAGTGAGCTAAGTTTTATTCGTAAATAGTTTCAAGAAAATACATTAAAATTTGATATAAAAAATGCCCGAGTTTAGTCGGGCATTCGTTTTAGAAATATATAAGTAAGGTTACTTCAGTGTAAACTTCACCTTCGTTTTAATAGCATCTGAAGAATTTCCGATTTGAGCTTCAAAATCTCCAGGTTCAGCTACCCAGTCGTGCTTCTGAGCATCAAAGAAACTTAAAGCAGATTTGTCAATGGTGAAAGTCACATCTTTTTGCTCTCCAGGATTTAAATACACCTTTTCAAAGCCTTTCAATTCTTTGGCAGGACGTGGAACAGATGATTTTGAATCACTGATGTAAAGCTGGGCAACTTCTGCTCCGGCTTTCTTTCCTGTATTTTTAACCGTTACCGTAAAAGTGATGGTATCGTTTAGTGATAGGGTGTTTTTATCTGCTGTAGCTTTTCCAAACTCAAAAGTGGTATAACTTAATCCATGTCCGAAGCTGAAAAGAGGTTTGATGTTTTTGGTATCATGCCAACGGTATCCTACCAATATGCCTTCGTTGTAAGTGATATTGATCGGGTTTTTCTGATCTTTTCCTTTTCCTGCAGCCAATTCATCTTTCTGACCGGGATATTCTCCAAGCTGATGTGCTGAATTATCTTCAAGCTTTACAGGGAAGGTAAACGGAAGCTTTCCTGATGGGTTGGCATCACCAGCTAAAATAGAAGCGATGGAATTTCCAGCTTCAGAACCTAAATACCACGACTGTAAAACAGTTGGAACTTCTTTAATCCAAGGCATGGCAACAGCATTTCCCGAAACTAAAACTACAGCCAGGTTTTTATTTGCTTTGGCTAAAGCAGCAATTACATTATCCTGATTATATGGCAATCCATAGCTTTTTCTGTCGTTTCCTTCACTGTCCTGAAAGTCTGCTTTATTCAGTCCGCCAACAAAAATTACATAGTCAGATTTTTTGGCTAATGCTACAGCTTCATTTAGAAGTTCAGCTTCAGAACGGGTATCTTTTAAGTCCTGCCCGGATTTTACCCCATTGTATTCACCACCAATATCTCCTACATATCCTCTGGCATACTGGACATCGGACTGTTTTCCAAATCTTGATTTTATCCCGTCTAAAGGAAGGGTTTCATATTTTACTTTTAATGAAGATGAACCACCACCAACGGTCATGATTTTAATGGCATTTTCACCAATAACTGCAATTTTCTTGGCCTTGTTGATGTCAATAGGAAGTACATTCCCCTGATTTTTTAACAGAACAATTCCTTCTTCTCCAATTTCCTTGGCTATAGCTTTATGCTCTTCAGAAGCGATATTCCCGAAAGGTTTATTCCTATTCATGGTGGTTTTATAAGCAAGGCGAAGTAAACGGGTTACTTTGTCATCTAATTCTTGAGTTCCCACTTTTCGTGCTTTAATCAGATCCAGATAAGGTTTTGCCAGATAATAATTATCATAGGCATTTTTGGTTCCGGCAGAAAGACCATTCGTCCATGAACCAAACTCAAGATCTAATCCGTTATGGATGGCCTGTTCGGTATTGTTAACAGCGCCCCAGTCAGAAACTACTACCCCTTTATAATTCCATTCTTTCTTTAGAATATCATTTAAAAGATATTGATTCTGGCTGGCATATTGACCTTTATACAAGTCGTAAGCACCCATAATCGTCCAGGAGTCTCCTTCGGTCACTGCTGCTTTGAAAGGCGGAAGGTAGATTTCATATAATGTTCTGTCATCCACATTTACATTACTGGTATGGCGGAACATTTCCTGATTATTCAGAGCAAAATGTTTTACAGAAGTTGCCACACCATTAGATTGTACCCCTTTGATGTAAGGGACCACCATTTTTGAGGTCAGATAAGGATCTTCACCCATGTATTCAAAATTTCTTCCATTCAGAGGAGTTCTGTAAATATTGACACCAGGTCCCAGCAGAATATCTTTTTTTCTGTAACGGGCTTCTTCTCCCAAAGCTTTACCATAGTTCCAGGACATTTTCTTATTCCAGGTAGCAGATAAAGCGGTTAGGGCAGGGTAGGCGATAATGGAGTCGTTGGTCCATCCGGCCTGATCCCATTCGTCCCACATTACTTCAGGACGTACCCCATGAGGTCCGTCAGTCGTCCAGAATTCAGGAATTCCTAATCTTGGAACACCAGGAGAACTGAATTTTGACTGTGCGTGAAGCATGGCTACTTTCTCTTCCAGCGTCATTCTGGAAAGAGCATCCTGAATACGCTGTTCTACAGGTTTCGATTCATCTAAATAAACGGGAGTAGTGTTCTGGGCCATATAAGAAACAGAAATAAAGGTGAATAAACTTACAATGGCGGTTTTCTTTAACATATTGCCTTATTATTGGATTGAAGCAAAAATAAACAAAATTTTTATATTATCTCAAATTGAGAAAATAAATTTTAAAGCATAAAAAAACTGCCTACAAAATTGCTGACAGAATTTTTTTAGAAGGGAAAGAGATTATAGGCGGATAGGCTGGGTAATGTGAGATTTGAGGTCAATAGTCAATATTGCTTCGTAAGTGAATTGTCAATGATTAGTGAAAGGATAACAACCTTAAACTATAAACCCTGAACTTCGCATCCTGAACCGCATTACCATCCTTTTACGGCTCCTCCTTTAAACACTTCAAGGGCTTTCTTTTCCACTTCGTCCGATTGATAAGCTTTAACAAAGTTTTTTACCTTCTGACTATTCTTATTATCCTGTCTTGTCACGACAAGGTTAACGTAAGGAGAATCTTTATCTTCTTTAAATATCCCTTGCTTTTCCGAATCCAATCCGGCCTGTGCTGCAAAGTTATTATTGATAATTCCTACTACAACATCTCTGTCATCCAAAACCCTTGGGATTTGTGCCCCTTCAATTTCCATAATTTTCAACTGTTTCGGATTTTCTGTGATGTCGGTAACCTTTGGAAGTAATCCAACTCCTGCTCTTAGTTTCAGCAAACCATTTTTTTGCAATAGAAGTAAAGAACGCCCACCATTGGTAGGATCATTGGGAATAACAATAGTGCTCTCATTCTGCAACTGACTAAGATTTTGGATCTTCTTTGAATAAGCTATGATAGGATAGACAAATGTATTTCCTACAATAGCAAGATTATATCCTCTTTGTTTTGACTGTTCAGCTAAATAAGGAGCATGCTGAAAAGCATTGGCATCAATATCTCCGTTCATCAGAGCTTCATTGGGAACAACATAATCATTGAAAGGAATAAGTTCTACTTCAAGATTATACTTTTCCTTTGCTACCTTTTTAGCGACTTCAGCCACTTCCTGTTCCGGTCCGTAGGTAATTCCAACTCTGATAAAATTCGGATCATCTTTTCTTCCCGAACAGGCACTGAAAAGTAATATTCCAGCAGTGATTAAACCTAAAATCTTTATTTTTTTCATTCTATTCTTTTTAAATTGTAAAGAAGTTCCAACAGTAAAATCACAAAATCAAAATTATCTCTCTTGCTCTAAAACTCTAAAACCCTCAAACTTATCTATGGTCAAATTTCTTAGATAATCTATCTCCCATAAACTGGATGATAAATACCAAAAGCACAAGTAATACCAATACCGTATTCATAATGACAATATCATAACCAATATATCCATATTGGTAACCAACCTGACCAAGACCACCTGCTCCTACAGCTCCACCCATTGCAGAATAACCCACCAGTGTAATTAAAGTGATCGCAGCATTATTGATTAATGAAGGAAGCGCTTCCGGAAGTAAAACCTTTCTGATAATCTGCAAAGGAGAAGCTCCCAATGCTCTCGCAGTTTCTATTAATCCATGAGGAACTTCAATAAGGCTGTTTTCTACCAATCTTGCAATAAACGGTGCTGCTCCAACGCTTAACGGAACCAGAGCTGCATTCACTCCAATAGATGTTCCTGCCAAAATCCTTGTAAAAGGAATCATCCAAACAATTAAAATAATGAACGGAATGGCACGGAAAATATTTACAATAATGGATAACGTTCTATAATATACTGCATTTTCCAGCAGTTGTCCTTTTCTTGTTAAAAATAACAGAATACCAACCGGAAGTCCCAGAACAAAACCAAAAAATCCTGACACAAATGTCATATAAACCGTTTCCCAGGTTCCTTTTGCCAAAAGGGCAAGTACTGCATCACTAAGCATATCCTTTTACTGTATTTTGAATTTTATTCTGATTAAAATAATAGATGGCTTTTTGGTTTTCCTCAGCCTCTCCTTGAAGTTGCAAAAGTAGTTTACCAAAATTAGAATTCCCAAAATATTCTACATCCGCTTTCAAAAGTTTGTAAGGGATTTTATGCTCGTTATATAGTGCTGAAAGAATCTGTTCAACACTTATGTTTTCGTTAAGTTCTATTTCGACCAGCGGAAATAAACCATCCTGTGGTTCTTTTTGTAGTCTGTTATTGAGTTCCTGTGGCAGGGTCATGACATCTGAATTTATAAATTGTTGGATCACCGGATTTTCCCGGTTTGAAATGATCTCACTTAAAGTTCCTTTAGCTAATAGTTTTCCTTTGTCTATCACAGCAACATGGTTACAAACCGATTTAATCACTTCCATTTCGTGGGTAATCAGAAGGATGGTAATTCCTAATCTCAGGTTAATATCCTTTAGCAACTGTAAAATAGATTGAGTGGTTACCGGATCCAGCGCACTGGTTGCTTCATCGCAAAGGAGGAGGTGAGGATCATTGGCCAGTGCCCTTGCAATAGCTACCCTCTGCTTTTGTCCTCCCGAAAGACTTCTTGGATAATCATTGGCTTTATCTTCAAGGCCTACAGTTTTCAGTAATTCGTTGACCTTTTTATGGATTTGATCTTTGCTGCTGTGATCCAGTTCCAACGGAAGTGCTATATTATCAAAAACGGTTCTTGAAGAAAGAAGGTTAAAATGCTGGAAGATCATTCCTATTTTCTTACGCTCTTCAGCAAGCTGCTTTGAGCTTAATTGGGTAAAATTCTTTCCATTAATAATTACCTGCCCTTCATCTGGCCTTTCCAGGAGATTAACTGTACGGATCAGTGTACTTTTTCCTGCACCGGAGAATCCTATGATTCCTACGATATCTCCTTTATCTATATTGAGGCTCACCTGATCCAATGCCTTAAAGGCCTGTTTCTTCTGGTAAAATGTTTTTGATATGTTTTTGATTTCTATCATTCTGATGTTGTATACTGTTTAAATTGGCTGATAGCGTCTACTACCTGCCCTGTTAAAAAATCTTTTAACTCTTCTGATTTTCACCTTAGATCGTTTTGAAAGCTTGAAATATTTGGTAACATTGGTCAGCAATACTCCCAGCAATATGATTGCCAAACCATATAACTGGCCTCCATTGATACTTTGATTGGCTACAACCCATCCCGCAATAACCGTAATAATAGGGTTAATATAGGTATGGGTACTTACCAACGCAGCAGGCTTCACAGACAGCAGCCAAATGTACGACAAATAAGCGACTATAGATCCAAAGAAGATCAAAAACAGAACACCTGCCCATGCGGATACAGGGACGTTTGAGACCGAAAAATCATTCCATTCCCCTCTGAATAAAGCAATAAGAAAAGCGGCTATTCCGGCTACAATAAGTTGTTGGGCAATATTCATAAATGTAGATTGTGAAGCCGGATTTTTCTTGGAATATAAAGATCCTAAAACCCATGCAATAGAGCTTAATCCTAATACGACAAAAGCAGTAATACGAAGTTGGGGATCAGCAGCGGCATGTACAGCCGTTGAATTTACACTTCCTTTTAAGAAAAAGATCAATCCTACAAAACCAATGGCTAATCCTATTGGAATAAACTTATCCGAGAAATAATATTTCCAGTTTTTTCTGTCGATGGCAATGAACCAGAAGGGTCCTGTTGCTATAGAAATTGCAGCTTCAGAAGCTGTTACATATTGTTCCCCCCAGGCTACAAGACCTGTTCCTCCGGTAAGGATAAGAACTCCGGTGATCGCGTTCTTCTTCCAGTTGATCAGTGAGTTTGCTTTTTCTCCTTTAGACAGGAGATATCCGATCATCAGAATCCCTGCTACCAGAAATCTCAATCCCGAAAGAATGAACGGCGGAAAACCTTTCAAGCCAAATGAAATAGCTAAAAACGTAATCCCCCATATTACATAGATGTTTGTAAATGCCAATGGAACCAGCCATTTGTTTTTAGAATTGCTCATTTTTATTTTTTTAATGTTTTGGTTTTTTAAATAAAAAAGGCCCTACAACTCGGTAGGGCCTTTGAAAGTATGTCATATTAAAAGTAAGGTCACCCACAGTATTCTTGATGCACATGCATACACATATCCTTCATCATGTTTTTAATGATGTATTTATTGGTTGCGGTATTTCTTGTTTTTGTGCTCATTTTATTTTATTTCCTGAATACGTTTGCAAATATATAATATAAATTTTATTAGTCCACTAAAAAAGTAGGGTTTTTGAATATTAAATTGTTGTTAATGTTTTATATCACTTGTTTTCAGTGTTTTAAAATTGATATTTTTTTGATTTTAATATTGTTAAAACTTTAATTTTTATTTTTTAATTCATTTTTAATTGAATTTGTTGGTTTTTTATGTTGTAAAAAAGATAAAATAAATTGAGTTTTTTGTGAATTGTGTAAATATGAAAAATGGGGGTTGATAATATAAATTATGAAACTGATAAAAGCAAAAAGTAGGGAAGAGCTATAAAAGAAAGGGAATGGAAACAGGGGCAAATATTGTACAAGGAAGAAGTGGGCTTTAATACAACTGACCGGCTGAAAAATTGAAACACTTTGATGTTCAGAGGTTCCGGGGTTTAATTTTTTTAATTAGTGAAAGTCAAAAAAAATCCCGATTTTTGCCTCCTTCAATAAACCTGAGTTCATGAAATTATGTATTGCCGAAAAACCAAGTGTTGCCAGAGATATCGCCAAAGTATTAGGTGCTACCGCATCTAAACAGGGCTATATGGAAGGGAACGGCTATTGCGTAACATGGACGTTCGGGCATCTTTGTACCCTTAAGGAACCTCACGATTACGGTCCACAATTCAAATCCTGGAATTTATTTTCACTACCGATTATTCCAAGCAGTTTTGGAATAAAGCTGATCCCGAATAAAGGCGTTGAAAATCAGTTTAAAGTGATTGAAAGATTGGTGGAAGAATGTGATGAGGTCATTAACTGTGGGGATGCCGGGCAAGAAGGTGAACTCATACAACGTTGGGTACTGCAAAAAGCAAAATGCAACAAGCCTGTTCAGCGTTTATGGATTTCCTCATTGACGGAAGATGCCATCAAAGAAGGATTTTCAAGCCTTAAGCCGGCAGAAGATTATAAAAATCTTTATCTGGCAGGAAATGCAAGAGCAATAGGAGACTGGTTATTGGGAATCAATGCAACAAGACTTTTTACCAAGAAATTTGGCGGAAATAAAGCCGTTCTTTCCATTGGAAGGGTACAGACTCCTACATTAGCGATGCTGGTTCAGCGTCAAAAAGAAATTGATGCCTTTACCACAGAAGAATATTGGGAACTGAAAACCAAATACCGTGATGTGGTTTTCAATGCTGCAATTGATCGTTTAAAGACATTAGAACGCGCAGAAAAAGGACTGGAATATCTTAAAGTAAATCCGTTTGAAATTGTTTCTTTCGAAATAAAAGAAGGAAAAGAAAAGAATCCAAGGCTTTTTGACTTAACAGGATTACAGGTTGAGGCCAATAAAAAATATGGGTATTCTGCAGAAAATACATTGAACTATGTTCAGAGCCTTTACGAAAAGAAGCATGTAACCTATCCGCGTGTTGATACCACGTATTTATCAGATAGTTTATATCCGAAAATAGAAGGGATTCTCAGAAAAATGTATCCGTATCAGGAATTGATTGCTCCATTACTGGAAGCCCCGATTCCAAAATCAAAAGCAGTATTTGATGATACCAAAGTAACCGATCACCATGCGATCATTCCTACGGAAGTTCCCCCTTCTCAAAATCTGAGCAGGGAAGAAAAACTGATCTATGATCTGATCGCGAAACGCTTCATTGCTGTTTTCTATCCTGAATGTAAAATTTCCAATACATTGGTTGAAGGTAAAGTAGGAACTATTCCTTTCAAAACGAGCGGAAGACAGATTCTGGAACCGGGATGGAGAGCCGTTTATGCAAAAGAACCGAAAGAAGAATCTACTGATAAAGAAAAAGAGAAAGAAGAAGAACAAACCATTCCTGAGTTTGTAGCAGGGGAAACCGGACCTCACGACCCAATGATTCACCAGGGGAAAACAACTCCTCCAAAGCCTTATACGGAAGCAACATTGCTGAGAGCAATGGAAACAGCCGGAAAACAGGTTGAAGATGAAGAACTGCGTGAAATGCTGAAGAATAACGGGATCGGAAGACCATCTACCCGTGCGAACATCATCGAAACGCTGTTCAAAAGAAAATACATTGAAAAAAAGCGGAAAAATCTGATTGCCACTCAAACAGGAATTCAGCTGATCGATACCATTGAAGATGAGCTTCTAAAGAGCCCGGAACTGACAGGTGAATGGGAATCTAAACTTCGTAGAATTGAAAAAGGGGAGTATGAAGCCAACCTTTTCAAAGAAGAACTCATCCAGATGGTAACAGAACTTACTGATAAAGTAGTTTACGGAAAAGGAAAGGTCATTACCCTTCAGGATGAAGAAAAAGAAGAGGTGAAGGAAAAGAAAAAAAGAGAGCCTGCACAGAAAAAAGAACTCCAGTCCTGGGAAGAAACCAAGTGCCCGAAATGTAAGGAACATAATCTCATCAAAGGGAAAACAGCTGTAGGGTGTTCTGATTTCAAAAATTGTGGGTTTAAAATCACTTTTGAAATCTTCGGAAAAAAAATATCTGATAAACAGCTGTTAGATCTTGTTTTAAAAGGGAAAACTTCTAAACTGAAAGGTTTTAGCGCTCATCCGGAAGGACTTACAGAAGGGGTTCTTTCTTTACCTGATGATTTCCAGGTACAGCTTGGCTAATCATTACACTAATAAGGTCATATAACTTTACCCCAACAACTTTCTCCAATATATCAATTGGAGAAGTAATAATTTACTCTTTTTCGGATAGGTGAATTCAAAGAAAATCTAAATTTTTGAAGAGGAGTAGTTCATGATACTCCTAATCCATTTACCATTTCCAAAAAAACAAAATCTCCGGGAGAGCCGGAGATAAAAACACAAATGATGAAAAAAAATTATTTCGAGTCGCAAAATTAGATATATTACTACACATATTATGATAGAAAAGCGTAAAAAAATGATAATAAATTCCCCAACAGGTTTTCGTTAACAAGGGATGATCAGGTTTAACACTTGTTCGGGTGTGAAATCTGACAAAATTAATAACCTTTAAATTCCAGAAAATTTCACGTGGCATATTTTCACGTGGCATATTTTCACAATTAGATTTCAAACAATTAGATCATATTCTGAATAGAATAAGCTTCTTCTGGATGTGTTCATACTGCATTGAATTTACTGTACTTTTCGGTTGTATAGCTAAACACCAAAATGAATAGCTAATCAGATGAGGTTCATTTGATAAAAACTATTTTTCTATGGACTTCCTAAATTGGGTTGGAGTTACCCCTGTTTTTGACTTAAAAAATTTAGTAAAATTGGTAAGCTCTTTGAATCCCAAATTGTAAGAAATCTCACTGACATTTAATTGATTGTACATCAGATTTCTTTTAATTTCTAATATCATCCTGTTAATTAACCACTGTTTTGGGGTTTCCTTTTCCGCTTTAAGAAAAGCTTTCTGAAGTGTTCGGAGAGTTATATTCAATTCATCACAATAGTTGTCAAGACTTAAATGTCGATCTAGATTTTTATTTACCAGTGATTTAAATCTAGCAACCAGCAGTTTGTCTCCACAAAAGTCAAGGTTAATTTTAGAATTTATGGATATCTCCTCCGCAATCAGGAGTATGTTAAACAAATAGTTATTTAATATAGTGCTCTGTACATCTCTGTATGGTCTGGCCAATTCATTTTTTATATAATTGAATAGAGCTAATACTTCTTCAAATCTATCTTCTAAATCGAAATATCGTAAATTCAAGGGATCATTAAACAAACTGGTTTCACTATAAAATTGAGTTTGAGTACTGTTCTTGCAAAGAAAATCTTCAGTAAAAATCATTATCCTGCTTTTATAATTAACAGGAGTATCAAATTGGCAGATTTGATTCGGGGAGACAAATAAAATATGTTTTTCCTTAATGTTTATTGTTTTAAAATCAATATTAATTGTTCCTTCACCTTCACAAAAAAGATGAATACAGTTAAATAATATTTTATGTGGCTGAAAAAGTTGAGTAGGTCTGGTCAATAGAAGATCAGATATTCCTTTTGTTGTGATAAAATGAGGACTGTTTTCACTATGCAAAAAGGGTTCAATTTTAAAATCCTCCATAAAGTTATTTTTTTACAATTATATATATAAAAAACAGAAAATTATTTTCATTATAATCAGTATTTATTATAATATCAGGCTTAGATTAGTTGGTACTGATATTTGAGATATAGATTTAGTATGGAATATAACAAACACAATAATTATCTGTTATTAATAGGTAACAAAGATACACCTACAGTACAGTTTTGAAGACTTTTCAAATCTACTCAGTGGAGAATACGGGATTCGAACCCGTGACCTTTTGACTGCCAGTCAAACGCGCTACCTTATAAAGTAATATTCAGCTCTCAAAGGTATTAATTTATGGTAAACTTCTTCGGAGATTTTCCGGTGATCTGGGTAAACTTTCTGTAAAAATATTCCAGGGTATTAAATCCGGATTCAAAACATATATTTTTAATTCCGATTTCCGGATTGTTGATCAAGAGCTGTTTGGCATGTTCTATCCTTAACTGAATAATATATTCCACCGGAGTACAGTGGTAAGAATGCTTAAACTTTTTAAACAGATTGGCTTCACTCATTCCTGCTAAGGTTGACAGTTTCTTTATGGTAATGGGTTCTCTGTAGTTGTGTTTGATAAAATAAACCACTTCCTGAAGTCCGTTTTGTGGATCATCTGTCTTATCAGAATGGAGCAGGATATGCTTTGCGTTGGTTTTCATCAGTTCGTAAATCAATTCCTTAAGGCTTAAACTCAAAAGAAAATCTGACGTATTATAAATACTTTCATCCACTCTTCTGTTGTAAAGATTGGTGAGGCATCTCCATAAAGATTCATCAGAGCTTACAAACTTTTTCACAGTATTTTCCTTCATCATGATTCCTGTTCTGTCCCAGTCAGGGTGCCAGTTTTCAATAACTTCATGGAAAACGCTGTCGATATATTCCTGTTCTATATTCAAGACCAGGCATTTGGTAGGTTCCCGGAAAACAGGATGGATGTCAATACTCAATTCTTTGTTGCAGGGTGGAATGAATACACTTCTTTCATTAAACTCAAAAGTTTCCTCCTCACTTCGGATGATTTTATTGCCACTCAGCATAAGGGTGATGACAGGCTTTTCAAAAAAGAAAGGAAAATCATGGCACACTACATTCGTTTCAAATACATTCAGTTCACCAAAAGGAATGCTGAAAACGGTTCTTTCTTCGATCTTTTCCATAAGATAGAGTTTAGGTTAAAAAAAATAGAGAATAGGTAAATGAATTACATCATGTTTTCGTCATTTTCGAATTGTGTAAAATACAAAATATTTAAAATAATGGAAAGAACATCGTTAGAAAAAGAAAACAACACGCTAAATACTGATTTTTTATCTCTGAATCCCTCTACATTAGAGGTTATTGGCAAAGTAGAAAATACATCCAGTGAAGAAATAGACGCTATCATTGTGAAAGCAAAAAAAGCCCAAAAATTATGGGCAGCAAGACCCGATGCTGAAAGAAAAGAAATTTTATTGAAAGTAGCAGAAGCTTTGCAGGCTCATTCAAAACATCTTGCAGAATGGATTACCAAAGAACAGGGAAAGCCACTTAACGGGCCGGGTGCTCATTTTGAAATGCAGGCTTGTGTTGGTTGGACCCAAGTGCCGGCATCACTGGATCTGCCTGAAGAAATAGTCTTTGAAGATGAAACCAGAAAAGATATCCTGTACAGAAGTCCGATTGGAGTGGTTGCTGCAATTGCCCCCTGGAACTGGCCATTAATGATTGCTATCTGGCAGATTATTCCATCATTGAGAATGGGAAATGCTGTTGTCATGAAACCTTCAGAATATACAACTTTCTGTAGCCTGGAGATGATAAAAGTAATCAATAGTGTACTTCCTGAGGATATTTTGCAGGTAGTTACAGGAAAAGGAGAAGTAGGAGCTTATCTTACAGGCCATCCGGAAATAGGAAAAATTATGTTTACAGGCTCCATTGCAACAGGAAAAAAAGTCATTGAAGCTTCTGCTAACAATATGGCACGTCTGACACTGGAATGTGGTGGAAATGATGCCGGAATCATTTTACCTGGCTTAGATGTTGCCAAACACATAGAAAACATTTTCTGGGGCGCTTTTCTGAATATGGGACAAACCTGTGCCTGTTTGAAAAGATTATATGTACATGAAGATGATTACGAAAAAGTAGTTCAGGCTTTGGCTGGATATTCCTCGAATATTCCAATGGGGAACGGAGCTGATGAAACTGTTGTCCTGGGACCTATACAGAATAAAATGCAATACGATAAAATTCAGGATCTGATTCATGATGCTGAAAATACTGGAGCAGAATTTCTATTCAAAGGACAAAAGCCTGATCTGAAAGGATACTTTATTCCCGTAACCCTTATCGGAAATGTTGATAACGGTGATAGAATTGTTGACGAAGAACAGTTTGGACCTGTCTTACCTATTATTAAATATAAAACAGTGGAAGAAGCTATCTGGAAAGCTAACAATTCAGAAAACGGACTGGGTGCTTCAGTATGGAGTGATAATTCTGATGAGGCAGAAAAAGTAGCTGTACAGTTGGAGGCAGGAACCGTTTGGATCAATCAACATGGAGCTATTCATCCGTTCGTTCCTTTTGGCGGTGCAAAACAATCCGGGTATGGTGTAGAATTCGGTATCGAAGGGTTGAAAGCAGTAACCACACCTAAAGTAATCAGTATCAAAAAGCAAACATCTTAAATTAAAACTTATGAAATACGATTTTATAATAGTTGGGTCTGGCTCTGCAGGAGCTGTTATTGCCAACAGATTAAGTGAAAATAATAATATAAGTGTTCTCCTGTTAGAAGCAGGACCGGATGATAAAGTTAATGAAGTACAGGAACAAGCCGGCTGGCCAGCCATATGGAATACTGAAAGAGATTGGGCTTATCATACCGTTGCTCAGGAAAATGCGGGCGGAAATACACGATATTGGCCTCGTGGAAAAACATTAGGAGGTTCAAGCTCCATCAATGGGATGATCTATATCAGAGGGCATCAGCAGGATTATGATCATTGGGCTTATAATGGATGTGTGGGCTGGGACTGGGAAAGCATTCTGCCTTACTTTAAGAAATCCGAGACTCATGAAGATGGAGAGGATGATATGCATGGAGGAGAAGGTCCCCTTTTTGTAAGCAGTATTAAGCGTCCGAATGCCATTTCAGCAAGTGCTATTGAAGCATGTAAAGAATTAGGATATCCATTGACAGATGACTTTAACAAGGAAATTTGGGGTGCGGGTCTGAATCACCTTAGTGTAGGTAAGGATGGTAAAAGATGTTCTACTGCCAAAGCATTTTTAGATCCTGTCTCATCACGTTCCAATCTGCATATACAAACAGATGCGCTAGCTCAGAAGCTAATTTTTGAAGGAGATCAATGTGTAGGGGTTCAGTATGTAAAGAATGGAGAATTATTAGAAGTCAGAGCAGGCAAAGAAGTGATTGTATCCTGCGGAACTATAGAATCTGCGAAACTTCTGATGATTTCCGGAATTGGGGATAAAGAAGAACTGGAATCTGTGGGGATTTCAGTGATAAAAGACCTGAAAGGAGTAGGGAAAAACCTTCAGGATCATCTTTTGACAAGTGTTATTTTTAAAGCGAAAAAAGAAATTCCAGCACCCCAAGCCAACTTATTGGAAGCACAGCTTTTCTGGAAAAGTAAAGAAGAAATGGTTTTCCCTGATTTACAACCTTTATTTATGGGGCTTCCTTATTACAGTCCAGGATTTACAGGTCCCGAAAATGCATTCACATTCTGTGCTGGATTTATCAGACCTCAGAGTAAGGGGTATATCAAATTAACAGCTTCAGATCCGGCTTCACCGCTGGAAATCAATCCAAGATATTTATCCGAAGAATCTGATTTGGAAGCGCTGTATAAATGTGTGGAAATTTGCCGTGAAATGGGCCGTACAGAAGCAATGAAAGAATGGAATGATGGCGAAATCTATCCAGGTGAAGGGAAAACAAAAGAAGAAGTGATAGATTATATCAAAAAATCATGCTCCACTTATCATCACATGACGGGAACCTGTAAAATGGGAATAGACAGCCTTTCTGTGGTTGATCCAAGATTAAGAGTATATGGAATAAAAGGTCTTCGTGTAGCAGATGCTTCCATCATGCCGGATGTAGTTTCCGGAAATACCAATGCTCCTACTATCATGATCGGCGAAAAAGCAGCAGATATGATTAAAGAAGATCATCATATGAAAGAATCAGGAGTAGAAGGAAAGTTATCGTTCGTTTAAATAGAGTTTGAAACTCAGAAACAGTCACTTCTTCAATGTTGAAGTGGCTGTTTTCTTTTCTGTTGAAAGATGTGAATGAATACAGTAGATTAATCTGGTGAAAATTATCCGTGTATCCATGGCTGAGTACAACAATCTCTTATCTTTGTTTAAAATAAAATTCATGATCCCAGAGAAAAAGAAACTCATGACCGATAGCTTCGGCCGTTCGGAAACCCTGAAATTCTATAAAGCAGAACTATTGGAAGTTGAAACGGACTTTGTTTCCATTAAAATTCCCAAAATGGAAATGATGACCAGAAAAGCAGGAATGTTCAATGGGGCGATGATTGCTTCCCTGGTAGATGTTTCCGCAGGGTATGCTGCAGTGAGCCATTATCCGGAAGACTGTTATGTGGTGACGGTTGAATTAAAAGTGAACTATCTTCGCCCGGCCATGGGAGATGCGTTGGTTTCAAAAGCTTATGTTATTAAAGGAGGTTCCAAGATCAGCGTCATCAGAGTAGAAATCTATGTTCAGAATGAAGGCTCGGGATCAGAAAGCCACGTAGCGACTTCATTAGTAACCATGATGAAGATTAAATAACATATTTTTTGAAGCGATTGAGTAAAATCTTCCCTGAATAAAGGGTTTAAAGAAATTTTATTCCCAAAAATGGAATGGCTTTTGCTCCTTACACCCCATAACTATTAAAAAATAACGAAATGAACTTAATTATCCGTTTGTTCGTCACAGCAATAGTGGCGTATCTTTTGACTAAAATTTTACCGGGAGTACAGTTTGAAGGTTTTTCTACAGCAATTATCTTTGCCATTGTACTTGGAGTTTTAAACATATTTGTAAAGCCTATTTTAAGCCTGTTCGGGCTTCCGCTTACCATTCTTACGTTAGGATTCTTTGCATTGGTGATTAATGCAGGTATTATCCTGATTGCTGATTATTTTATAGACAGTATGGTGGTAGACGGCTTCTGGTGGGCATTTATCTTCAGTATATTACTATCAATCGTGACATCTCTGGCGAACTCAATGTTCTCTGATGGAGATTAATCGATAAAAATAAAAATTGAAAAGTCCGTTGGTGTTATGCTGACGGACTTTTTTATTGGGTTTGAAAGAAAGAATGTTTTAGGGACTGGAGTGAAGTACTCTTTATTTTGTGATCAACCTTCTCTGCTTTTCAATATTTTGTTTTAAAGCTTCAATTTTAATGTTAATTCTTTCGTTAATTTTTATTTTAAATACTAACTTTGGGAATCTTTGAATTTAATGAAAGGATTTGATGAAATCACTATGGTTTCTTAGATCTGCTAAAAAAGAATGAACATATGAAACTTAAGTACAGTCTGCTGGCTCTGGCAGCTCCGCTTTTAATGAATGCACAACAATTAATGACGCCTGAAATTCTTTGGACTTTGAAAAAAGTAGGAGTACAGGCAATTTCACCGGATCAGGCATCCCTTATTTATAAAGTAGGACAGGTAGATCTGAAAACAGAAAAAACAAAAAACGAGAACTACTTTCTGAATGTTCTTAATCACCAGGCTTCCAAAATCGATTTCGGTAAAAAAGCATTAATCCAGTGGGATAAAAACGGGATCTATGCTCAGGAAGGAGATAAAATTTATCTTTCAAAAGACGCCGGGAAAACATGGGCAGAATTCTATACCATTGGAGAGGCTGACAATATCGTTATTTCTCCTGATGGGAAGAGAATTGCTTTCAGTAAGCAGGTTTTGGTAGAAAAATTAATGGGGAAAGACAAATACAGTGATACTCCTAAAACTACCGCTCAGGTATATACAGACCTAAACCACAGACACTGGGATTATTTCAACGAAGGGAAATACAACCACGTATTTGTAGTGAATACTTCAGATAAAGTAGAAGCAGCTAAAGATTTATTGGAAGGAAAAACATGGGATTCTCCTCAAAGACCTTTCGGAGGTGCCGAAGACTTTGTATGGAGCCCGGATTCTGCACAGCTTTTATATGTTACCAAACCGAAAAGCGGTAAAGAGTACTCTACCAGTACCAATACAGATATCTTTGCTTATGATTTAGCTACAGGAACTACTAAAAACCTTACAGAATCAAACAAAGGATATGATGTCAATCCAAAATTCAGCCCGGATGGGAAATCTTTGATCTGGCAGAGTATGGCCAGAGACGGATATGAAGCGGATAAAAATGATGTGAAAATCCTGGACTGGAAATCAGGAAAGACTACAAACCTTACAGCAGGTTGGGATGACAGCGTTTCCGGAGATGTACTTTGGGGTGCAGATTCAAAAACAATCTATTTCACAGCGGCTTACAGAGGTACAAAACAGTTGTTCTCTTTAGATTCAAAGTCTGCAAAAGTACAGCAGATCACCAAAGGAGATTTTGATGTGAATGAAATTTTCACAGACAACAAAACTTCAGTATTAGTAGGAAGAACAGATGTAAACCATGCTACAGAATTATTCTCTGTAAACCTTAAAAACGGGGAAATGAAGCAGGTTACTGAAGCAAATAAAGATACCTATGCTAAGCTAGCACAAGGAAAATCTGAACTTAAAATGGTAAAAACTTCGGATGGTAAAGAAATGGGCGTATGGTTCCACTATCCACCGAACTTTGATCCCAATAAAAAATATCCGACACTGGTATACTGTCAGGGAGGACCACAATCTGCATTAACACAATATTTCAGCGTAAGATGGAACTTTGCCCTGATGACAGCCAACGATTATATCGTAGTAGCTCCAAACAGAAGAGGTATGCCGGGCTGGGGAACAAAATGGAATGAAGACATCTCAAGAGACTGGGGTGGACAACCAATGAGAGATTATCTTGCAGCTACAGATTATGCCAAAACATTACCGTATGTAGATGGGGAAAGAGTTGGAGCGGTTGGAGCAAGTTATGGGGGATACAGTGTATTTATGCTGGCTGGAATCCACGAAAACAGATTCAAAACATTCATTGCTCATGACGGATTATTCGATATGAAATCATGGTATCTGACGACTGAAGAACTTTGGTTTGCGAACTGGGATCTTGGTTCTCCATGGGAAAAACCATTGCCAAAAGCATATACAGAGTTCAATCCAAGCAACTTCGTAGAAAAATGGAACAAGCCAATCATGATCATTCAGGGAGGAATTGATTTCCGTGTACCTTATGAGCAGGGGCAGGAAGCCTTCCAGGCAGCAAAATTAAGAGGATTAAAATCTAAAATGGTTTACTTCCCGAATGAAAACCACTGGGTACTTCATCCACAAAACGGATTGGTATGGCAGAGAGAATTCTTTGACTGGTTAAAGGAAACCTTGTAATACAGAATTATTTCTCAATATAAAAAAACGGACTTGTTCCGTTTTTTTTATGCCTGATTGGCAAATGATTATAGTAATGAACTCATTATGAAACCCATAATAAATAAAACATAATGCGTTTCTTTTTTCTTTATATTTGAAAAGATTGTTCCGTTGGTGTTTAAAATCAATACATTGAATTTAAATCCAAAAAAATATGAAAAAAAGTATTGTAACTACAGTATTGATCTCTTTACTTATGGCTTCCTGCCAAAGAGAAGAGGAAGTGTTTAAAAGTGATCCAGCCGGAAAGATCAGTGAAGTTTCAGCAGATAAATCTGTCCTTTTCCCTTCCAAAGGCACTGCCAATATCCAATATGGAAAGCCTGGGCCTCATCAGGTAAGTACGAATGCTGTTGTAGGAGACTGTAATCAGCTTGCAGGTCTTGTGATTCCTATCTTACAGACGATAGGGATATTGGATCAGAGTATTAAATGCAGTAACAATTTTCCGTATGGTTTCGAAAGTCCAATTTCTACCGCTGTTTATTATCCGTCAGATATTGCAAATATGAATAAGCTTCCCGTTGTCAATTTTGTAGGCGGTATTCTTTCCAGTCAGGGGAATTATGACCAGATGGTCAGATTATGGGCGAGCTATGGTTTTATTGTTGTGATCTCTTCCAATTTTATCAATAGTATGCCGGATATGCATATTTTGGGAGCGGCTAATGTTGCTAAATTAAACAAAGATCCACAATCTCCCCTTTTCGGAAAAGCAGACCTCTCAAAAATGATTATTGCAGGTCATTCTGCAGGAGGAGGAGCTACTCTTTTAACATCCAGTATTTCAGAAACGGCTGTGAAACTGATTGATCCTGATCTGAAAATTGTAGCTGCTTTACCTATTGAGCCGGGGCCTGTGGCTATAGGGTCAACAGTGAGAGTTCCCACTTTTACGCTTACAGGAAGACTGGATTTTGTAGTTCCGGCAGATACCTGGCCAAATCTTTGGCAAAGTAATTTGATTAAAAATGTACCAGCCTGGTCGGCTACAGCCACTACAGCCACCCATTTCAGTCCAACGATGGATATTGCAAAGAATGAATTTGCGGGTATTTCTGTAGCATGGTTAAAATATATGGGCTATAATGACGGTGAGGCCAAATCTTATTTTGTAGGACCACAGTATAAACTGAAAGATGATGTTCAATTTATAGGTCTTCTGACTCCACCAGTAAAACGAAATGCAAAAGCAGATCTCCTTCAGTAATGGTGTAAAAATATTTAACAGCCGGTTTTTCCGGCTTTTTTAATAATGAAAAAATCAATAGAAGCCCGCTTTATTGATAATGGTTAATTCCAACGGCTTTAGCCAAAATGTATATATTTGAATATGCAAAACCGTATTTCTTCTTTCCCACCACTCATTGATGATCAGTCTGAAATTTTAATTCTGGGTTCTATTCCTGGAGTAAAATCCCTGGAAATGCAGCAGTATTATGCCCATCCGCAAAACAAATTCTGGAAAATCATCCTTGAATTGCTGAATGAAGAATTTACCGAAGATTATTCCAAAAGAATTGAAACCTTAAAGAAACATCACATTGCCCTTTGGGATGTCATCGATTCCTGTGAAAGAAAAGGGAGTCTGGATTCAGAGATTAAAAACGAAGAAGCCAATCAGATTGCTGAACTGCTGGAAGGGTATCCGAATGTGAAAGCCATCTTCTGTAACGGTGGGAAATCGTATAAAAACTTGCAGAAGCTTTTAGGAAAAAACTATAAGCTTCCCATTTTATTAATGCCATCCACAAGTCCGCTTCATACCATTTCCTTTGAAAAGAAGTTTGAAGAATGGAAGAAGGTTCTGGAGTTTTTGAGTGGGAGAGGCTGAGCATTATAGAAGGGAAAAGTGCTTCTAATTTTTTTGTGAAACTATATTATATTTACCTGATAAAACAGAGATTTCTACGGAATGACAAAGTGTATGAATGACTAAAATGCTCTGTTTGTCATTCCGCAGGGAATCTCAATATTGTATTTTACTTTTTTAGTAAGAAAAGAATAAAATTAACATTCCAAATAAGCTCTCAAGCCTTTCAGTAATTCCAGTTGATTTCTCGTTCTGTCCAGATTATGGTCAGGATATTTCGTAGAATAATAAACACTTCCATTGAGGTAATCAGTTAAAAAACGAACCTCCTGAATATAAATGGCGACTTGTGCAGCATAATCAAGGTGAGAAGCCTCTTCCTGAGTCAGTTTTTCCTTTAGATAGAAAAGAAATCCTTCTTTTACAACCTTATACATTTCAGGATTGAAATTGTTTTTAGCACTTCCGTCATCTTCATGGGTTGTATTGGTATAGGACTGAATCATCGTTCCGAAATCATATAAAATAGTGGAAATCATCATGGTATCCAGATCGATTACAGCTAACGGAAGATGATTTTGATCAAAGAGGATATTGCTGATTTTTACATCAGCATGGATGATTCTTTTAGGAATCTGATTGGTTTTCTCCATTTCTATCCATTGATCAGGTAAGGAAATAAGCTGGTTGGTGATTTCTATTTCAGCCTTTGCATTTTCCTTTAACTGTGGAGCTGCATTTTCTAATGCCTTTTTATAATCTGCAATTCTTTTTTCGAAATTGAGGAAATTAGGAAGAGTGTCTTCAATAGCTGGCAGCTTTTCAGTATTTACAATACTAAGGAAATAACTGAAGGTTTTAGCTGCCTCAAAAGCCGTCTGTAAAGATGGAGCGGTAAGAAAGGTAATGCTGTTTTCTACAAAGCTTAGCATCCGCCATGGTTCATCATTTGCATCTTTTACCAGAAGTTTATGGGTAAGAGAAGGAATAGGTTCTATAATTTGAAATTGATAATTATTGGACCTGAGAAGTTCATTAATCATTAAATGATTGTTGACAATAACTTCCGGCTGTCTGAAGACATGATGATTGATCTTTTGCAGAATAAACTTTTCATTCCGGTCCCTATCTTCCAAAAGATAAGTTGTATTAATCAGTCCATCTGTAATAGGGGAAAGATTGTAATTCTCTGTACCGATGAACTGCATCACGATATCGTTTATTTCCATAAATCTTCCGGGTATCTGTTCTTTTGAATTTCTGACATCAGAAAGTCCTTAATATTGTTTTTATCATCAGCATAGGTTACACCCATCCACTGAGAAGGGGATGCTTTTACCATTACTTTTACCTTTTTTTCATCAATCATTCTCTGAACAGCAGAAGGAATATAAAATTCCTGAGTAGATCCAGGTTTTGATGCGATAAAATCATAAAAATATTTCTCTAACGAATTAAAAATACTGGGATGAAAAATGAAAAAATTCATGGAAACCAAGGTGTCTGGTGCTATTTCTATATTTCCCCCATTTTCAGTATAAATAATAGTGTCATTTATCTTTTGTATTGAAGTTTGCTCTTCCACATGAACCAGATAATTTTCTGAGTCTAATGTACAGATTCCTCTTGCAACAGTTCCGTTACCGCTTAATGTTGTATCCACAGGATAAGCGGCCAGCCCAAACTTTGTTTCTGAGATATAGGGTGCGAATCCTTCTGCGGTCAGTTGATAAACCTCTTTTCCATAGAAATCATCTGCATTAATCATAACAAAAGGTTCCTGAATAACATCTTTAGCACAAAGCACAGCATGTCCCGTTCCCCAAGGCTTTTGACGTTCTGAATAATCAAAATCAGAGATAGAAATACTATCCATTTCCTGATATACCCAATGGAGTTCAAAACCTTTGGCTTCAGAAACTGCATTGAGGCGCTCAATATAACTTTGAGGAATCAATCGGTTAACGATAATAACCACTTTGGAAAAATCGGCTGCCAGAGCATCATAGACAGAATACTCCAGAATGGGAGAACCATTGTCAAGTATTCCATCCACTTGCTTAAGTCCTTTGTAACGGCTTCCTAATCCACCTGCCAGGATGAGTAATGTTTTCTTAGAATTCATCAGTCATTCCGAATACAGGTTTACGGGTTTTCCATTTACCGTTGGTGAAATCAGGAATATCAACTGCCTGACCTCCTTTAGCAATAGACTCTTCACTCAATGGTGTGATCGAATACCATAAGGCCAGATCATAAACATCCATTGGGAATTCTATATTTCGTTTGATACATTCAATAAAAGTATTCATCACAAAGAAGTCCATTCCTCCATGTCCTGCTCCTGCAGCAGTGCTTTCAAATTTCTTCCACATCGGATGATCATATTCTTTCATCCACTTTTCCGTGTTATCCCAACGGTGGGTGTGATTCATTGTTTTTTCAAAATAAATGTGTCCCTGGTTGAAATCTCCCCAACCAAAGTCCTGCCATAATCCCTCAGTTCCCTGTACACGGAATCCAAGGTCATAAGGTCTCTGTAGGCTGGTATCATGGGTTAAAAGAATGGTTTCTCCGTTTTCACAGGCAATTTGTGTGGTCACAACATCTCCCTGATTGAACTTTACTTTAGCATTCGGGTGATTTTCTCCACCTTTTGCATGTTCTGTAATATATTTATGCAGTCCTACAGATTTGGATGAGAATGAAGAAAGTCTCGTTAAACGGTTTCCACGGTTGATGTCCATCATCATGGCAATTGGGCCTAATCCATGGGTAGGGTACAGCTCTCCATTGCGTTTTACATAATGTTCTGTTCTCCATTTAGCCTCACTGAAGCCTTTTTCACCAAACTCAGCTCCTGAATTGTAAGGAGTAACCCCATCATTGAAAAGTACGCCTCTCAGGTCATGCTGATAACCACCTCTTCCGTGAACCAATTCTCCAAACATCCCCTTACGGACCATATTCAGAATAGCCATCACATCTCTTCGGTAGCATACATTTTCCATCATGAAAATAGGAACTTTTGTTTCCTCATATACTTTCACAAATTCCCAGCAGTCCTGAAGCTTTATCGCTCCGGAAACTTCCATCCCTACAATCTTTTTAGCACGCATGGCTTCTACCCCTTGAGGAAGATGCCATTCCCATGGAGTTGCAATGACTACAGCATCTATCGTTTTCAATTTTAAAAGATTTCGGTAATCATACTCGCCGTTGGAAAACTCCTGAGCTGCTGCTTTATTGTTTTCTTTTAATATCTTTTGAGAGGCTGCCAGCATTCTTTTATCAGGATCAGCAAAAGCAACGATTTCTACATCACTGCGTTTGGCCAATAGTTTCACATGTTCCTGACCACGAAGTCCTACACCAATAAATCCTACACGGACTTTCTTATCTGTTTTAAAATCACTTGAATAGGCAAATAAGGAATTGGGTACAACCAATGCACCAAAACTTGCCAAAGCTGCTGTTTTGATAAAATTTCTGCGGGAAGTGCTATTGTCCATTTATTTTTTTTCTAAATATATTAAAACTTTTGCAAACGGCGATGGAGTGGGAGTTGTTAGGTTTGAGGGTTTGAGAGTTTTGGAGTGTGTGGGTTTCGGGATGTAGGTGTAAGAAGTTAAATGCTTACATTTCTCAGTCTATCATCTATCCGTCTATTATCTATCCATCTATTATCTTCAAGTCTTACTTCATTATTAAGATCAAATTTCACAAAAATCATTGCCCATAATAAGCTGTAATTAATCTTTCTCTCATTTTATTCAGGTATTTGATGTCTTTGGTATTGGATAATATGATAATACTAAGATTTTTATCAACCAGATGTACCCAATTGGCACTGTGTCCGTAACCTTCTCCCTGACGTTCTGCAAATAACGTATTAACCGTTCCGAATTTTTTAGGATAAACCCAAAAACCAAGTGCAGTATCTTCAAGTTTTTTATCCGGTGTAAGCATAGTCTCCAATGTAGCCTTATTAAACAGCTTATGATTAAATACGGCCTGATCAAAAATAAGAAGGTCTTTAGGAGTAGAATACATAGCTCCGGCAGAGTAGAAATTATCAATATAAGTATTGGTAGGCGTGTGAAGAGCAAATGGATCAGAAGGATCAGCTGAATACCCTTCATCTATGTTTTGAATGATATCATTGTGATGAAGAAATCCGGTGTTCTCCATTTTGAGAGGAACTAAGATCTGTTCTTTTAATACCTCTTCAAAAGGTTGATGATATATTTTCTCAATGATCTTTCCCAATAGTATAAAATCACCATTGTTATAACTGAACTTTGTTCCGGGTACATCTATCAGTTTTTCAGAAAGAAAAGTGGTAATGAAATCATCCAGGTTCCAGATGGTGTTGTCATAAGCCTCATGAATGAGTTCCGGGGAACTGATATCCTTGTTTTCACGGCCACTGCTGTAAGTAAGAAGATTTCTTATAGTTGCTTTTTTTGCAGCTTCGCCTTTATATTCCGGATAATAAGTGGAAATAGGGGCGTCCAGATTAATTTTCCCTTTTTCATAAAGCTGCATAATCAATACTGCAGTAAATGTTTTGGTGAGAGAGAAAATATGAAACCGGGTTTCATCTGAAAATGGAATATTATAATGCCTGTTGGATAAACCTGTATAAGTAAGTAATTCGGTCTTGCCATTTTGAGCAACTAAGACGGCACCGTTGAAATTATCTTTTTTTATGCATGAATGAATCACTTGTTCCACCTTCTGTACTTGCGGATAAGCAAAATGAATCATGATCATAAACAATCCTGAAAGTTTTATTTTCATAGTAACAATTTTATTATGGATATTGAGGTAAGGATAATTTTAATCAAAGTTACTGGCCAATCCAGGCTTTCCTTAAAGCTATTTGTTTTGAATCAGGATTGGGCAAAAGACTTATTTTTCCAGTATTTTCATCATAAGTAAAACCAACTTTTGCCAGATATTCTTTCAAAGGAACGGGCTGTGTACCTTCAATATAATCACTGAAAAATGTACGTATTTCCGGGAAAGTCAATTTTGTAATTTCATCAAATAAATCAAGGTCATTAAAATACTTACCGGATCCATATTTTTTCATCAGCTCCAGCATCAGATTCTGAGTGCCGGTTTTTCCTCCGGAAAGTTCTCTTAATCTGATATCCAGGCACATTCCCAGTAATGGTCCTTTTTGGTAAAAGTTCATATACTGATCCTGTCTCTCCATCGCATTTTTACTGATCTCTGTAAAGGATAGTTTATTGTCAAATTCCTGCATCCCTTGTATTTTTTCTTCCAGGCTTTTTTCGAAATCCTCCAGGCTTATCATTTTTTGTTTTATGGGCATATGAATGGTGGCGTACTCCGTCATTCCTTCATAGAGCCACAGATGCTGAGACATTGAAGGGTTCAGAAAATCATAATGCTGAATTTCCTCCGAGTGAATATTAAGAGGAGTAACAATATGGAAAAACTCGTGGGAAGCCACTCTGTTTAAGGCATTGGAGAGATAATCCATACTTCCGGAATAGTACAGGCAGACTGTTGATTGTGAATGCTCCAGTCCGTCTCCCATAAATCCCTTTTCATTTGAATCCTCGTAATAAATCAAAAAAGCATATTTGTTTACCGGTAAAGTTCCACCCAGATAAGCTTGCTGATTCTTTAAAATACTTTCAATTTCAAGTGCTATTTTTTTGGAATAATGTCGTTCTTTTTTATTGTAAAATGATACGAGAACCTCAGTATGTCCGATTTTTAACGAGGTTGTATCGGGAATACAGTATAAAACCGGAGAATCTACCAATTGACGGTAATCTTTTGCCCAGACAACATCTGTGTTTTGGTCCTTCTGTTTGTAATCTAAGGCAGAAGAAGCATAAAAATCTTTATTTTTTGTAACTTTAATCTGATAAGGAATATCCTGCATTTCTTGAAAATACCCCACTAACGAATTATAGTTGATGACAAAAACACTGTCTTTATTAAACATACTTCCGGCAGATTTGGCCTCATGACTGTCTTTTTCTAAAGAATCCCAGCCATCAGCTACCTGATATGATATTGAGCTGACATGCTTAAGATCATGTACCATCCAGCTGTTTTGATCCAGACGTTCGATGGTAACTTTTTTTCCGTTTTTATCAGTGGCAACAAGATTTGAAACATACTGCCCGAAATTCATAGGTTGATAAAAGCCGGGAACTAGCTTGGGAATAATGAATTTTCCTTGTTTAAGATTGTTTTTGGGTGGCGTAAAAGAAACTTTAACTTCGTCACCGGACAGGTGAAGAAGGTCTATATTATATTGATAAGATTTCTTTGAGACTTGGGCAATAATTGTATTTGGAAATATAAACAGTACAAAAACTAATTTGATCAGGTTATTCATCTGCTTTTATTTTAGTTAGTACTAAATTACAAAAATTGCCCAAGCTTAAGTTTTTTATTTTTCCATAAAATATACTTCTTCATAAGGCTGAATCAAAACCCATCCGTGTCCTGAAAATTTCATCTGGAATTCTTCACCACTTCCTCTTCCGATAAGGCTTTTAAATGAAACGTTGGTCTTCAGTTCCGGGCTCAGGTTTCCGGACCAGGCAACGGTAGCATTCGGATCTGTGAAAACCGGAGTGTCAGGAGTTACAAGCAGGGTTAAAGGATCACCATGAGTGGTAATTGCAATATGGCCTGTTCCTGAAAGTTTTACCTGGAAAAGACCTCCGGACATCATTCCAGCAATACTTTTCAGCATGGTAATATCACTTTTTACACTTTGTTCATGAGCCAGAACATCATTACCGTTCACACAAACCGATTCATTATTCAGGTAAAGAATACGAACTTTCTTACCAGAATCTGCAACGTATAATTTTCCGGTTCCTTCAGCTTTCATCAGTTTGCTTCCTTCTCCACTGATGGCTTTTTTCAGAAGATTTCCGATACCGCCGGCCAGCATCCCCTGTCTTTCAAAATTAATATTTCCCACGTAGCTCACCATGCTTCCTTTTTTAGTCCATACTGCCTGATTGTTAAGATTAATTTCTAAAAGGTGCTTGGTTTCCAGTTCAAAATAGTCCCTTTTCTGTGGATTCTCTTTTGTTTCATTGATAAATGCTTCAATTGAATATTTGCTCATATTGGATAGTTTTTAGATTTGTTCTAATGTTATTTGTTGATTTTATTTAATTTATATTCTCGCTTATTGCTTTTAGGATTAAGATCTACAAACTCATAGTCTTCAAAATAAGCAAGTTTGGATTGAAATACTTCGGTTGCTTTTTCTACAGACCAGGTTTTAGGATAATGAAAGCCATCAAATTCTGCATTTTTAATAGATGCTGTAAACTCATGGGAAAACTCATCATCACCGGAATAAGTTAAAGCAATTTTACCGGTCC
Organism: Chryseobacterium sp. BIGb0232; assembly: GCF_024810195.1. Lineage (NCBI taxonomy): Bacteria > Pseudomonadati > Bacteroidota > Flavobacteriia > Flavobacteriales > Weeksellaceae > Chryseobacterium > Chryseobacterium sp. BIGb0232. The sequence goes on along the minus strand of NZ_JANUEH010000001.1, from coordinate 635,963 downwards.
ATTCAATATCATATGAATGGTTCTCCTTTTTTGAAAACTTTATTCTATGATTGGCACAGCTGTCGTGGCCAAGCAGATAAATACCAAAAGCAAGATCATCTTCATCAAAATCATTTTCAGAGGGAAGATCATTGGTATACAGATCATTTTGAATCACCTTGTCCAGATCTATTTTTTCACCCGAATTATCAATTCTGATTCCGCCTCCTTCACCCCAATAGATTGATGACAGTGTACAGGCTAGGTAATTGTCCCATACTATTTTGGAATCCCAACTGGAGATATCTTCATTTTCACTCTCATCGAAGTCATCATTATTCTCTTCTTCCTCTTCTTCTGCATAATAATTTTCAGATTTTAAATGAAAATCAAACCAAACAGATTCATCTTCGTCAATTCTCCCTCTCCAGATAAATGCTGTAAGTTGGTGCCCATTAGGATAAGGGCTGTTCAGAAAGTGAATTTTGTTAACGGATTCCATTAATCTATTTTATTTTTGACTAAAATAAACTTTTTTTACTAGAAAAACTCCCATCTAATCACGGTTTTACATTTGATTGAAAATAATACTTGACAAAGGGGTATTCAATGTCGTATATTTGCACTCCGAAAATTACACCTTGTAATTTCAATAATTTTTAAACCGTAATTTAAAAAATGAAAACATCAGATTTTAATTTTGATCTTCCTGCGGAATTATTGGCAGAACACCCATCAGAGCACAGAGACGAAGCTAGATTAATGGTTCTTGATAGAAAAACACAAACTATCGAGCACAAATTATTCAAAGATGTAGTGGATTATTTTGATGAGAAAGATTTATTTATCTTCAACAATACTAAGGTTTTCCCTGCTCGTCTTTATGGAAATAAAGAAAAAACAGGTGCTAAAATTGAAGTTTTCCTTTTAAGAGAGCTTGATAAGGAAACAAGAGTTTGGGATGTTTTGGTAGATCCGGCAAGAAAAATCAGAATTGGTAACAAATTATTCTTCACAGAAGATGAGTCTTTGGTAGCTGAGGTTATTGATAATACTACATCAAGAGGAAGAACATTAAGATTCTTATTCGATGGTTCTTACGATGAATTCAGAACGAAATTGAAGGAATTAGGAGAAACTCCACTTCCAAAATATATCAAAAGAGCAGTAGAACCGGAAGATGCAGAAAGATATCAGACGATTTATGCTAAAATAGAAGGAGCAGTAGCTGCCCCTACAGCAGGTCTTCACTTCTCTAAGCATTTAATGAAAAGATTAGAGATTAAAGGAATCGATTTTGCTGAAGTTACACTTCACGTAGGATTGGGAACTTTTAACCCAATTGAGGTAGAAGATCTTTCTAAGCACAAAATGGAATCTGAAGAGATCATCATTGACGAAAAAAATGCTGATATCATCAACAAGGCAGTAGAATCTCACAGAAGAGTTTGTGCAGTAGGAACTACTACCATGAGAGCATTGGAAACTTCTGTTTCTTCAAACAAAAAAATCTCCGCTTTCAACGGTTGGACGAATAAATTCATTTATCCACCTCACGATTTCGGAGTGGCTAATTCAATGATCACGAACTTCCACACACCGAAGTCTACATTGATTATGATGATTGCTGCATTTGCTGGAAGAGATTTCATCATGCAGGCTTATGAAGAAGCTGTAAAAGAAAAGTACAAGTTCTATTCTTACGGTGACGCAATGTTAATTCTATAAAAAGATATTAGGTAATAGGTTGCAGGTAGGAGTTACCTGCGACCTAAAGCCTAAAATCTACAACCTTACAATGAAAGATATCCGTATATTATCACTAGACCAGCTTAAAGAATACTTTGTATCTTTAGGGGAGAAGCCGTTTCGTGCGAAACAGGTCTATGACTGGCTATGGAGTAAAAACCTCCATTCGATTGATGAAATGACGAATCTTTCGAAATCTCTTCGTGAAAAAATTTCAGAAGAATATACCATTAATCCTGTTTCCGTAGATCTTCTTCAGAAAAGTACCGACGGGACTATCAAAAACGGAGTGAAACTTCATGATGGATTATTGGTAGAATCTGTTCTTATTCCAACAGAAACAAGAACAACAGCCTGTGTCTCTTCACAGGTAGGCTGCTCATTAAACTGCGAATTCTGTGCTACTGCAAAACTGAAAAGGATGAGAAACCTTGAAGTGGCGGAAATTGTAGACCAGGTTGCCCTTATTGACAGCCAAAGCAGAATGTATTTTGACAGACCGCTTTCCAATATCGTATTCATGGGAATGGGAGAACCAATGATGAACTACAAAAACGTAGTGGAAGCCATCAGAAAGATTACCCAACCGGAAGGATTAGGAATGTCTCCAAGAAGAATCACTGTTTCTACGTCAGGAATTCCAAAGATGATCAAAATGCTTGCTGATGATGAATTGCGTGTGAAATTAGCACTTTCTCTTCACTCAGCGATTGAAGCAAAGCGTAATGAAATTATGCCTTTCTCAGATAAATTCCCGTTAACGGATATTATGGAGGCACTTCAGTACTGGTATCAGAAAACGGGTTCAGTAATCACTTTCGAATACTGTGTATGGAAAGGAATTAATGACGGTGACGAGGATATCAAAGCTTTAATCAAATACTGTAAGCAGGTTCCTTCAAAAGTAAACCTTATTCAATACAACCCAATCGGGGACGGAAAATATGACCAATGTAACAAGCAGGCTGAAGAAAATTATATCCGTCAGCTTGAAAATGCTGGCATAACTGTAATGGTAAGAAGAAGCCGTGGAGGGGATATTGATGCTGCCTGTGGGCAATTAGCCAATAAAAATGCTGATTAAAATTTTCCTGAAAAAATCTTAAAATTTTCTTAAATCATCGCCTAAAATCCTACCTTTGCATAAAATTATTTTGTGATGATGGAGTATTTTATGAGCGAGAATGGGCTAGAAAATGTATATGCGTGGTCAATTCCTTTGCACGCCACTGTTATTTTAGCTGAGATGATTTACAGCCACGTTTCGGAGGCGAAGTTATACAGTGGAAAAGACCTTGCTACAAATGTTTATCTTGCTTTGATGAACTTTGGTCTTGACCTGATTATGAAGGCGTTTGCAATGGGGGTAATGTTTTTCTTTTACAACCACAAACTTCTTTCATGGGATCTTAGCATCTGGTATTTGCTGGCCTGCTTTATAATTACAGATTTTGCTTACTATGTCCTGCATTATGTGGATCACCGTTCCAGAGCATTCTGGGCAGTTCACATTACACACCATAGTTCAGAATTTTTCAACCTTACAACCGGTTTCAGAAGCCCGGTTTTACAGCCGCTTTACAGATACTTATATTTTTCACCACTGGCATTCTTAGGGTTCAATCCGTGGCATATTATGGTAGCTTATGCTATTGGTCAGGTATATGGAACATGGGTGCACACACAGACGGTAAAAAGTATGGGATTCTTAGAATATATTCTGGTAACCCCTTCTCACCACCGTGTACACCATGCCTGTAATATAAAGTATCTGGATAAAAACATGGGAATGTGTCTCATTATCTGGGATAAAATATTTGGAACCTTCCAGAAAGAGGACCCGAATATTCCTGTAAAATATGGAATCTATCCAAAAATGCCTGACAACAGGCCTGATACAGTACTCTTCTATGAATGGAGAAAAATTTGGAAAGACCTTAAGCAGCCAGGATTAACATTTACAGACAGGATCAATTATATTTTCAACTCACCGGGATGGAGACATGACGGAACCGGGAAAACAGTAAGACAATATCAGAAAGAATACTTTGCCAAGCAGACACAAAAAGAGCAGGCAAAGAATCAGGAGCAGCAGAAATCTGCTTAATTATCAATAGAAATCTATAAAGAAAGACGGGCTTTTAGTCCGTCTTTTTATTTATAGGGAATTTGAAGACCAGAACATAGTAATTTAATTATAGATTTTTTATACGACAACTTTTGTCGTGGCAGCAATTTAAATTTGTAATCAGAGCTGGTTAAGGAAATAATGCCAGCCGGTTGGTTACCAAAATTTAACAATTTATTATTATGATTTATACTGAAGATTTTTTTTTACAAGGAAGTAATTATCCTGCTGATAATTTAGTACAACTTGTTGATAGCTATACTAAGGAAAATGTCAATTATGTAAAATATACCGGAGCAGGATCTATAATTGATGATGGTGTCATTTTTAGGGCAAAAGGAAGTGAATGGTATGTTTTAAGCAATTATATTTCCGGGGAATATGTTAACGTGAAACAGTTTGGCGCTAAAGGGGATGGAATTAATAATGATTCTCTAATAATCAATTATGCGATAGAAGTAACATCGAGATTGAAAATGAGACTTTTTATTCCTAAAACGGATCATTTTTACATGATTGATCCGCAGATATTAACATTTGATGAGTCAACTGTTGGTTCACCTGATATCCATGTTGGAATGCTTATACAAAGTAATATGGATGTTTTTTCAGATGGAGCCGTTTTAAAATTAAAAGATGGGATTTCTTCTGAAGCGGCACCCAAAGCTATAAGAATGTTTTTTTCCAATGATTTTTTACATGACATCAGCATGTCTGGACTAGTTCTGGATATGAATGGTTTGAACAACTTAATTACCCCAAAGATAGTGACATATCGGAAGAATGAAAAAGGAGAAGAAGTTTGTGAGATCATGTATAGTCTGCTGACTCAGTTTCATTTTGGCTTTTCAGGAACAAAAGATGGAGTTGCCTGCGGGGCAGATAACGTTTTGATTGAAAATTGTAGTTTTATTAATACAGCAGGGGTAACTTGTATTTCAATGTGCCAGTCCAATAAAGTGGGAGTAAAATTAGGGAGAAATTGGATTATCCGGAATAACCTATTTAAAAATAATGGTTTAGATTCAACAGATCATTCTTCTATTTTCGGATGGGCAACAGATGTTAACTGTTATAACAATACTTTTTACAATGATGTTATGCCTGAACCTGTAGGGGGAAGGGTAGCTTATGAAGTACATGGAAGCAATCAGAATTTTTTCAATAATACGATTGAAAACTATTATCAGGGACTTTGGGTAGGTATTAATAATTCTGAGGATAAGATCCAAAATATTTATATCCATGATAACGTATTTAGTTTGGGTTGTGTTTTTGTTGATTTTTACAACGGAAATTTAGAAGGTGATTCTTCTTTTCCGGTTGATATAGAGAATGTCTTTATAAAATCTAATGTAGGAACTATAACCAATAGAAAGGTAAAAGATGAAGTAAAGCAATTGATAAGAATCAATGCTAAAAAAGCACCATCTAATGTTTTTGTTGAAAACAATACACTTATAAATGAATCTTATGATAAACCATGTTCTTTCTTTTCAGGTATTTGTGATGAAAATCAGATTAACGGTATGGATCGTATTTTTATCAACAATAACTCTGGTGTCAATTTGGATATTGGATGCGTGTTTTACTGGGGTAAAATTATGGATTTAGGAATGATTCACATTTTAAATAATTCTTTTGAATATAAAAACAATTTTGGTTTTGATATTAGTTGCTACGGAAACGTTAAATCACAACAAGGCAAAATACTAGACCTAAAGGTAAGCAATATCAAGTCATTTTACTCGGATAACAATAATAGGGCTGTTATTTCTGGTGATTTTAGTTTTCAATATAACAATATGTCATTAAGTGGTGTATCTCTTGAAGATGGAAGTTTTAAAAGTAATATAAGTTCATCAAAAAATCATCTGACTGTCAACGCTGAATTAAGGATAGGCTCCACAACATCTTTTGACGGATATCCAATCGCTTTTAAAGTAAACGGAGCAGCTTCTAACTCACAGACTATCTGTGATGCAGTGATCTCAAAATCTCTAAGCAGATACTTAGTAAAGGGAGTTGTAGATGCAACAGGAAGTTGGTGTACATTAACCGATATGAACGGAAATCCTATCAATTCCGCTGATCCTGTACTATTGTCAGAAGGAACGGTCGTTAACAGTATTTTTGTTATAGACAATTCTAAATTAACAGTATAATAAAGTTGATATTATTCTGATATAAAATATAAAACAGGGCAACACAAGAAAAACTGAGTGTTGCCCATTTTTTAGAAAGTATTCGAATGATTTTAGTAGAGTGGAACTTTCAGGTTAAAGATAAAACCCATAATTTTGTCCTTATGAAAAGAACACTTCTGCTATTGGCTTTTCTTGCCTTTCAAACAGCATTTTCTCAACAGACAGATTTCCTGAAAATTAAAAAGTATAGAATCAATTATTTGGATAATAAGATCCAGGAGACTTCCGGACTGAATTTTTTTAATGGAAAGCTGTACACTTTTAATGACAGCGGAAATGCTCCGGAATTGTTTGAAATCAATAAAACCTCAGGAGAAGTGGTGAAAACCTTAAAGGTAAATGCCAGAAATACGGATTGGGAAGCGCTTACAAATGATGGTGATCATTTTTATATTGGTGATTTTGGGAACAATGACGGGAGCAGAAGGCATCTTACCATTTATAAAGTTCCTTTTCAGGGAGATAGTCTGCAAAATAATCAGGTAAAGGAAATTAAATTCCATTATCCTGAGCAGACTGATTATATATCGAGCTATTTTAAGACAGATTTTGATGCAGAAGCGATGGTGTATGCTCATGGAAAGCTTCATGTCTTTACCAAAGAATGGGTGTCAAAATCAACAGTCCATTATGTCATTGATCCTGAAAAAAATGAAAAACAGGATGCTGTAAAGGCAGAAAGCTATAAAACCAATTTTATGGTAACCGATGCTGCCTACTTTGATAAAAAGCTTTATTTGGTAGGGTACAGTAAGAAAACAGAAGTGTTTTTGGATGTTTTTACAGAAACTGAACCGGGAATATTTTTTAAAGAAAGCCCGAAACACTATTATTTAGGAAGTGCTTTATCTGTAGGGCAGATTGAAGGGATCGCAGTAGACGAAACAGGGATTTCTATTTCAGGAGAAAAATTTAAATCTCCATTGGGAAAGACCAAGCCTTCTCTTTATTTTATCCCAAAAGACCAACTCAGAGATTAATTTTCGCTTAAAATTGAGCGAAAAAAATTATCTTTGTGAGAATTAATGATTATTCACCCAGCATTCGCAGATTTTGGCAAATACAGTAGAAGAAATTAAACGACCGATCAATGATGAAATGAAGCTTTTTGAACAGAAGTTTTATGAATCAATGCAGAGTAAAGTGGCTTTATTGGATAAAGTAACCCGTTTTATTGTTACTACCAAAGGAAAGCAGATGCGTCCTATGTTTGTCTTTCTTTGTGCCAAGCTGGTAGGAAATGTTACCGAAAAAACCTATCGTGGAGCCTCCATGATTGAGCTGATTCATACGGCTACTTTGGTACATGATGATGTGGTGGATGAAAGTTTTAAACGTCGTAATTTCTTTTCTATTAATGCGTTATGGAAGAATAAAATTGCTGTTTTGGTAGGGGATTATCTGCTGTCAAAATCAGTATTATTATCTACAGACCATAAAGATTATGATCTATTGGGAGTGATTTCTAGAACAATCCGAGAAATGTCTGAGGGTGAGCTTCTTCAATTGGAGAAAGCCAGAAAACTGGATATTACAGAAGATGTTTATTACGAAATTATCCGTCAGAAAACAGCCACTTTAATAGCTGCCTGCTGTGAGATTGGAGTATTGTCTAACAGTACGGATGAAGTGCTGGCCAAGAAAATGCAGGACTTCGGTACTTATACAGGAATGGCGTTCCAGATCAAAGATGACCTTTTTGATTATTTAAGCTCCAATGTAATCGGTAAGCCGGTAGGAATTGATATTAAAGAACAGAAAATGACCCTGCCTTTAATTCATACCCTGAAAATAGCAAATGAAAAGGACAGAAAATACTATTTCGATACCATCAAGCGCTATAATAACAATCCCAAGAGAGTAAAAGAACTTATTGAGTTCGTTAAAAATTCCGGTGGATTGGAATACTCGATCACTGTGATGAAAGACTTCCTGCAAAAAGCCAAAGATATTCTTAATGAATTTCCAGACTCTGAAGTGCGAAGCTCTTTACATAGTATGCTGAGCTATGTTATTGAAAGGAAATTTTAAGAATAAAACATAATAAAAATCGGAATACTATAAGCATTCCGATTTTTTCTTTTAAATTTTCTGAATTGTTACATTGGTTACATTTCCGCTTCCGGTACTTCCGGTTTCTGTCGCAAGAACTGTACAGTTTTGATTTGGTGCGGCTGTAAAACGGATTTGATAACCGGCAGTAGGAATGACCAGCATGGTGCTATAATTCATAAGTTCTCCTACGGTTCCGGAAGTTGCTGTAGCATTATAATGACTTCCCCTTCCCAGATAATTGGCATCAGGAACAGGACGTATTCCCAGAAGTAGCTGGGTTCCGGCTGCCGCATTTGAGAAACTGGCTTGCAGGGTAATCAGGTAGTTTCCCGGCTGGTTGAACGTCAAAATTCCCGTACTTGTATTATAGGAATAAAATGGCGAAGTTGCTAATGGAGTAGAAAACAGTAATGTGGTAATAGAAATAGTCGTAAGATTTTGACTGGCTGTAAGACGGGCATGAAATAACGAATAATCTGTAAAATTAATGGTCTTTAGTACTCCGTTTGCATCAGCTACCACAACTCTGTCATTTCCTCCTACCCCAATATTTGAGTTAATATTTCGAATTCTAACATTTCCTGAACTAATATCCAGTTTGTCCGTAGGTACAGTAGTTCCAATGCCCATATTTCCTGTTCCCGTTACAACAAAATCATTAGCCTGTTGCAATACGGAAGGGATTCCGGTTGTTGGATTATCTTTTGCTGCATCAACGTGGAATGCAGCTAGGGGATTACTCGTGTTTATCCCTACCTGTGCGATTGTAAACATAGGAAATGCCAAAGCATTTACCACCGCCAATAATTTAATTTTCATCTGTTTTTTTTTTGAGATATGTAAGGGTAAAATTACAACTATGACAGCGAACGAACAAATATTTCACTCATTTGTGATTTATTTGTTTATTTAAGTATTTTTTATTTGTTAATTTTAATATTTATTTGTTTAATCTGTAATTTTAAATAGTTTTTAAAGCGATTAATAGGATAATATTAATTAAATTATTTTCATAGTTACAATAATAACAGCTAGAACTATACAAAATAAAGCGATTAAAAATAAATAATCCGCAATACTCTCAAACGTGTATTCCCTCTTTTTATTTCCCGTTCTGATGGCCAGAAAGGAAAAGAAGCAGCTACAGGCAAAAAGAATACAGGCAAAGCCTGCAAATTCGTCTAAATATGTATTGTGACTGATCTTAGCGATTTTCAGAGAAGTAATAATAATCAATGAAAACCCTAGAAGATTGCTCGATGCATTCAGAATGTGGGGTGATTTTTTTTCCATCTTTACAATTTTTTTCAAAATAAAGCACAATTTTTTTTATTATCAAATTTTTAAAAAAGATTAATAAAAATTAAAATTAATTTAAAAAGTGTATATTAGCGGAATACTTGAAGAACAAAAACTTTTTTACTTAGCTATGCAAACAACCTATATTGAAACACAGCAAATATCCTTTCAAGATTTTAAAAATCAGATACTTGAAGACTACAGGTTAGGGAGGATTTCTCGTGAAATGTCTTATCTCGGAAGGAGAGAAGTACTTACCGGAAAAGCTAAATTCGGAATTTTTGGGGATGGTAAGGAACTTCCTCAGCTTGCAATGGCGAAGGTTTTCAGAAATGGAGACTTCCGTTCAGGGTATTATAGAGATCAGACTTTTGCATTGGCAATAAATGCTTTAACGGCAGAAAGTTTCTTTGCACAGATGTACGCGGATACAAGCGTAGAAAGAGAGCCGGCTTCAGCAGGAAGACAGATGAACGGACACTTTGCAACAAGAAGTTTAAATGAAGACGGAAGCTGGAAAGATTTAACAGCACAGAAGAATATTTCTTCGGATATTTCACCTACAGCAGGACAAATGCCAAGACTATTAGGATTGGCTCAAGCTTCTACTATATATAAAAATGTAAAATTTGACGGTTCTGAGAAGTTTTCAAGAGAAGGAAATGAGATTGCTTTCGGAACAATTGGTGATGCTTCTACCGCTGAAGGTCACTTCTGGGAAACACTGAACGCTGCATGTGCACTTCAGGTTCCTATGATCGTATCAATCTGGGATGACGGATATGGAATTTCAGTTCCTACCAAAAACCAGAGAGCAAAAGCTGATATCAGTGAAATGCTAAGCGGTTTCCAAAGAAAAGAAGGAGAAAATCAAGGTTGTGAAATCATTCAGGTGAAAGCTTGGGATTATGCAGCATTATTGGATGCTTATGCTAAAGCAGAGCATTTTGCGAGAACAGAAAGTGTTCCTGTAGTAGTACATGTGGTAGATGTTACCCAGCCTCAAGGGCACTCTACATCAGGATCTCACGAAAGATATAAAAACGAAGAGCGTTTAGCCTGGGAAGCTGAGTTTGACGGATTGGTGAAATTCAAAGAGTGGATTCTGAACTATTCTATCGAAATTGATGGAAAAGAAGAAGTAATTGCAACTGCTGAAGAATTGGAAGCGATTGATGAAGATGCTAAAAAAACAGCTAAAGCAGGGCAAAAAACAGCTTGGGATAGCTACCAGACTGCCATCAAAGAATTAATTCAGTCTGTTGTTCCTTTGGTAGAAAATATTAAAGGTCAGAATGCTGAAGTAGAAGCAGCACTTACTCACTTCAATAAATTGGTTTCAAAAGCTAAGAAAGATGTATTCCATTTAGCAAGAAAAACGTTACTGGCAACAAGAGGAACCAACTCTGCTGAAAGAAATCAATTGATGCAGAAGTACAATGAAGTGTCTGAAATTGAAAAAGACAATTATTCATCTCACTTATATTCTCAGTCTGAATGGAAGGCTGAAAACATCCAGGAAATTAAGCCTGTTTACTCAGACAGCTCTGAAGACGTTGACGGAAGAGTAGTGATCAGAAATAATTTTGATAAAATCTTTGAAAAATATCCTGAAACCCTAATCTTTGGGGAAGATACCGGAAACATCGGTGACGTAAATCAGGGATTGGAAGGGATGCAGGAGAAATACGGAGCATTACGTATCGCTGATACAGGAATTCGTGAAGCTACCATTCTTGGACAGGGAATTGGTATGGCAATGAGAGGTTTAAGACCAATCGCTGAAATTCAGTACTTAGACTATGTTCTTTACTGTTTACAGGGAATGAGTGATGATCTCGCAACAGTACATTACAGAACCAAAGGTGGTCAGAAGGCTCCACTAATCATCAGAACTAGAGGTCACAGATTGGAAGGAATCTGGCATTCAGGTTCTCCGATGGCGGGAATTCTTAACCTTTCAAAAGGTATTTTAGTATTGGTACCAAGAAACCTTACTAAAGCTGCCGGATTCTACAATACAATGCTTCAGGCGGACGAACCTGCGATTATCGTAGAATGCCTGAACGGATACAGATTAAAAGAAAAGCAACCAGATAACTTAGGAGAATTCAGTGTTCCTGTAGGTAAAATTGAAGTAACGAAAGAAGGTAAAGACGTTACTCTGGTAACTTACGGTTCTACATGGAGAATTGTAACAGAAGCAGCTAACGAGTTAGAAAAATTAGGAATCTCTGCAGAAGTGATCGATATCCAGTCGTTAATTCCTTTTGATTTATCTCACGAGATTGCTGAAAGTGTTAAGAAAACTAACAGGTTAGTAGTAATCGATGAAGATGTTGAAGGTGGAACTACAGGATTTATCCTACAGCAGATCTTAGAAAAGCAGAAAGCTTTCAGATACCTGGATTCAGATCCGTTGACGATCTCTGCAAATGATCACAGACCAGCATATGCAAGTGATGGTGATTATTTCAGTAAGCCGTCTACAGACGATATGGTAGAAAAGATCTACGCTATGTTTAATGAAACCAATCCTCAGAAATATCCTGCGATATTCTAATTAGGATTAAAGATAAATTAAACCGCTTTCATTATCTGAAAGCGGTTTTTTTGTTTTGATGCTGTAAATATGACCTTGAATTAATAATTGATACCTCTTGTTAATTTGTTTTTCAGTTTAATCCTCTTCAGCCAAAGTAATGCGCAGCTTATTCAAAGTATTCATTAAAGTAATACTCGATGTCAGTTCAATAATTTCTCTTTCTGTAAAATGCTGAAATATTTTTTCCCTGGCTTCTTGCCAGTCATTATTGTTATAAGTTACGGCTTCTGCCCAGCTCAAAACAAGCTTCTGCTTTACATCAAAAACTTGGGTATGTCTCCAGCCTGGTAATCGGTTAATGATATCCTGTTCAAAGCCAAAATTAAGAAGTTCTTTAGCATGATAACTGCAGCAGTAAGCGCAGCCATTGATTTGAGATACACGTAATTCTGCCAGTGCAATCAGTTTTTCATCAATACCAGACTTTCGGATGCTGGAGTGGGCTTTATACAGGTAACCAATGGTTTCTTTTGCTATTTCTTTGTAATTCATAATGAAATATTTTCTGCAAATTTGCATTAGAAATAGTTGAGAAACTATATACTTACTTTTTCGTGCTATACTAACCTTTTTGAAAGTAGGTGATGAAAATACCGGGACTGGAATTTGTATATTTGAAGTAAGGAACATCAGAAATTATCATGAAAATTACCAAATTAGTCATTCTTTTCAATTATAAAAAGATCCTGCTGGGAATAGGGGTGTCACTTTTTCTTTTTATACTGTCATTTCAGCTTGATTCAGCTGTTTTTGCTGTGTTTTTGAGGGTATGGGGTGTTCTTATTATTTTGAATATCATTGCGTCTCTTTTGGCCTCTTATATCCTTTATGATACTTCTGATCTTTATGAGCTGAATGATTCAAAAGAAGATATAGATTGGAGTAAAATTGAAAATGCTGTTCTCATTCACGCCAGTTTTGATCCACTGTCCCTGAGGTTAGAGGAAAAATACCCTCATTTGGACTTAACAGTCTGTGATATTTACGGAAACCGCCATGAGCACGAAAGTGGTATTGAAGTATCAAAAAAGATGTTTCCTCCCAACCCTAAAGAAATTAAAATATCTCCTGATAAGTTGCCTTTTGATGATCATTCTCAAGATGTAATTCTCGCAGTGACAGCCCTTCACGAAATTTTAGATCATGAAAAAAGAGTTTTGTTTTTTAAAGAGGCTAAAAGGATTTTAAAGAAAGGAGGCATAATTATTATTTCAGAACAGTTCAGAGATACTACCAATTTTATTTTCTTTAATATCGGAGCATTCCATTTTTTAAGCTGGAAACAATGGAAAAGTTCTATTGCTCCCTCCGGACTGAAAATAATCAGAAATAAAAAGATAACTCCTTTTGCTAATATGCTGATTGTACGGAAAGACTGAATGTAAATATTAATATACTGAATCATTGAAGTACCATCAATGCTTCTAATTCTCCCATAACTGACATTATTATATGGAAATAAGTGTTTTTGATGAAAATAAATACATTTATAGTATCATAGATGTAGATGACAAGTTTGTTTTAGTGAACAATCTGTATCATCACGATAAATATAGAATCATTGTAACCGATTTTAAGGGATACATAAGAAGTATTGATCTGGATGACTGGGAAAATATAATAGCAGTTAATTCAATACGGTTTTTGCAGAAACTTGACGGTAATAGAATTTTTATTAACTCAATGAGTGAAGAAACTATTAATTTCTTAAAATCTGAAAATATTAATGTGGTTGCCCCTCCGGATATGTTCAGACTTCATCTGCAACGTCGTATTGATCAGAAAAAACTGAAATATGATGACAATCATCTGAGAGAATATTTGATTCAGACCCTTTGGATATATGGTGAATACTTTGTTTCTTTCCAGCAAAAATGGCAATGTAGGAATATTACCCAAAATACTTATACAGGAAATGATCAATTAAAAATAGTTCTTCATTCTTATACAGGAGAAACAGTTAAAGAGATTCTCATACAGGATATTACCAACGGTGAAAATATTGAAATACCTTATTTACATAACTATGTTTGTTGTGAGAATATATTTTCAGGGAAAATAAATGACAGACTTTTTGTAGTTGATATTAAAAAAGGAAGTATCACAAAATTTCTTTTAAAAAATGATCATTATATTATTCAGGATATCAACGCTTTGGGAGAGGTTATATTGAGTTTCCGCAGAAACCTGATCGTGCTGAAATCCACAGACAACGGAATAGAGGTCCTATTAAATACAGAATATAAAGGTTTTATAAAAGCAGCCCGTTTTAATCATTCAAATGATCTTGTTATTTTCTCTTCACGGAAAATCAGAAGCTTTAAGAAACACGATCTGCAGCCACTTCGGGATCTAGATACCCATAAAATTTATCTGAATAAGACTCTTATCATGAATGATGGAAGAATGTTGCTGTGCTATTCTGCTTATAATAAATATCGGAAAGAGTACAGTACAAAGACTAAGGTTATTGAAATATAGCTGCCTGTTTAAATCTTAACGGTATTTTTCTTTTCTTGAATCAATTCGATACAGTCTTCCGAATAGGTTCCTTTCACCTGATATTTCGCTTCCCATTCTTCCAAAAGATATAAAATAGGTAATAGGGCTAACCCTTTTTCGGTAAGCGAATATTCTACTCTTGGAGGAAGTTCTTTAAACTCTTCACGAATCACCAAACCATCAGTTTCCATTTCACGCAGCTGATCAGTCAATACCTTTCTGGAGATCACATTAATACGCACAGCAAGTTCTCCAAAACGTAGCTTTCGGTCTTTAATTACCAATACAATAATTGGTTTCCATTTGCTTCCCAAAGCAGCCATTGCTTTACCTAAAGGACAGCTGTACTGCATTAATTCATTCTTTTTCATACGTTACTTTAATGTTACTAATGTAAGTTACTGCGAAGTTACCACTATTTTTTTAATGAAAGATACAAAAACGAACTATTATTAGTTACTTTGTGTAACAATTATAAAACAAGATTTTAAATATGAGTACATCATCATTATTTAAACCGTTTCAATACAAAAATTTACAGCTTAAAAATAGAATCGTAATGGCTCCAATGACCAGAGCACAATCCGACAATGGAGTTCCTACGCAAAAAATAGCTGATTATTATGGAAGAAGAGCCGCTTCAGAAGTAGGACTGATTCTTTCAGAAGGAACTGTTATCAACAGACCTGCATCGAAAAACGTGCAGAATATTCCGGATTTTTATGGAAGTGAAGCTTTGAGCGGCTGGAAAAACGTAATCGATACCGTACATCAGAATGGCGGTAAAATGGGACCTCAGATCTGGCATGTAGGAGATACCAGAATGTCTGAAGATTATCCGCTATTGCCAATGGAAAAAGTATCTACAATGACCATTGAAGATATTCAGGATACTATTGCACAGTTTGCTGCTTCTGCAAAATCAGCGAAAGATCTTGGCTTCGACTGTCTTGAAATTCATGGAGCACATGGCTATCTTATCGATCAGTTTTTCTGGGAAGTAACCAATACAAGAACAGACGAGTATGGTGGTAAGACCTTAAAGGAAAGAAGCAGATTTGCCATTGAAGTGGTGAAAGCCATAAGATTGGCAGTGGGAGAGGATTTTACAATAATTCTTCGCCTATCTCAATGGAAGCAGCAGGATTATAAAACCAAATTAGCCCTTACTCCCAACGAAATGGAAGATTGGCTATTACCGCTAAAAGAAGCCGGAGTAGATATTTTCCATTGCTCACAACGCCGTTTCTGGGAACCGGAATTTGATGGATCAGATTTGAACTTTGCAGGCTGGGCAAAAAAGATTACAGGGCAACCAACAATTACTGTAGGTTCTGTAGGCCTAAACGGAGATTTCATGAATGCATTTGCAGGACAGGGAACGGAAAAAACTGATCTTACAGAACTGATAAGAAGGTTAGACAATGAAGAATTTGATCTTGTGGCAGTAGGGCGTGCTATCTTACAGGATTACCAGTGGGTAAAGAAGATCAAAGACGGAAATACAGAAGAAATTCTGGACTTTACAGCAGAAAGTATGAGCGTATTATTTTAATAAGTATGGTGGATAGTTAATAAGCTTCGCTGTCAATTTTTTAACAGCATATTTTATTCACTTGCGAAGCAAAATTAATGGTTCACTATTCATATTAATCATCATAATTCACTTTATTTTATATTTAATTTCACCTATTTATTAAAGAAACCGGCTTTCAGAATCTTCTGAAAGCCGGTTTTATTATATTTCATAAAATCAACATGCATATTCATCTCCTACACAGCTCCAGTAGGCCGGATGTCCATTTTCTGCCTTATAACGGCAAGGTCTTGCTCCAGGCTCGCAGACAGGAGCATTTCCTCCATTGATTTTCTTTAATTCTGATTTTGCTAATTTTTTTAAATTTTTCATAGTGTAATGTGTTGATTAGTATTGAACTGATTTTGTTTTGTGAGAAATACAGAATGAATTAATCACATTCCTCAGTCACTAAAATACATCTCCAGCGGGCACGTCCGTCAGAAAAATATAAACAAGGAGTGGTATCCGGAGGACAGTTCGGAGCATTTCCACCATTAATTTTTTTTAACTCTACTTTTGCTAATTTTCTTAAATTTTTCATAGGTAATAATTTGTTGATGGTTGCAAATGTAATATTTTTTATGAATACCGCAAGGTTTTTCTTTAAGTTGTGAAATAAATATAAATTCATATTTGTTGTTTCATTTTTTCTTTTCTTTGCCAATCTATTTATCCTTACAATAAGGACTTTAAAAAAGCACTGTGTCATATAAATATTTATTACCCACAATAGCGTTTCTGTTTCTTTCCTGCAAACAGGAAACAATAAAATCCGAATCCAAAGTTATGGATAGCCATATTCTGGAACAGGAAAAAGCAGCCCTGGATTCACTTCGCAAAGAAGTAACAGAACAGAAAGCAATTCCTTTCAATCTCTATGCTGAATGGGAAGGAGTATACGGCTATTGTAAGCCGGATGAAAGATCTGATGAATTCAAGTCAGTGACTTGCTTTGAAATTTCCATATCTAAAAATGAAGTTACCGTTGATGGAAATACTCTTCTTTGTATAGGAACTTACAGCATCAAAGGTAATAAAGATGAAGCAGAACTGAGGTATGCCGGAGATGAAAATGTCTGTGAAGATCATTTTTTCAGATTGAAAAGAGAAGGCAAAAAGATTGTCCTGTATGATTTTATGAACCCTGATCAGGCAAGAGAAGTAAAGATAAAGAAAAACTGAAATTATGTTATTAAAAATGAAAGCCGTTAAATGGGTAGGAATATTCTCTTTTGCAGTGCTAATGAGTATATACTCATGTACAAAAGGAGAAGATAAACCTGCTGAGCAAACGTCGGATCAGCATCAGAAAACAAAGGCAGATACTGTTATTACAAAATCGACGATATTACTGCTGGGACCTGATGAAGAGGAGATAGACGAAATTAAAAAAAGACAGGGGGAAGATAATTTCTATACCATTGCTGATGATGCTAATTATTATTCAGCAGAAATATTTGAAGCTGCGCCTGCAACCATTTATACAGGTTATAGAATCATCGGTTTTCCCAAAGAAAATTATGTATTTGATAAAAATAAATCTGAAGATAAATGGCTGGTCATTGATTATAAAGCAGGTTCTCAACCTAAAATATATTCATTGGTAGATTATTATCGTCATATAACTGAAAAATAATCCTTAGATAGATAAAAGATAAACGCACTCCCATCATGATGGGAGCGCGTTTTTTAACAGATTTAAATATCTAAAACCGTCATATCAAAATGACAGAAGTGATTTCTTATAAACCAATGTTTTTAGTAGGTTTCAACTGCTTTAAGATATTCTTTGGAATTGCTTTTTTGTGAACCAAAATAGCAGTCGATTTATATTCAACATAAGGTCTTGTTACATAAAGATATCCTGCGAAGTCATTCGTTACTCCCCAAGAGTTCTTCACCATATAATATTCCTTACCGGTCTGGTCTTTTGCCAATCCTACGATATGCATACCGTGGTCATCCGTTGTAGAAAGATTGTTAAGTGCTTTCTGACGCATATCCTCAGTGATGGCCTTATCCTTTTTAGGCTCTGTAAACAAAGTCTGTTTGTTCTCTGCAGTAATCTGACCTAATTCCATGTCCGGAACATAAGCCACTCCATTTTTATAAGAGAAATAAGGCTCGGAAACATCAGTAGCCCAACCTACAGAATATCCTTTTGTTACAGCATTATCGATGATTGTTGTAAGATCTTTCATCGGAACATTCCAGTCAGAATCGTGGCTCCAGTTATCAGGAATCGGAACTACAAATTTCTGGTAGTAAGGATAATCTTTGTAAGAAGATAATTCTACATAATCCTCAGCATTGATTCCCACTACTTCTGAAGCAAAAGTTTTAGGGGTGTAGTTCTTCCCTTCATACGTGAAGTTCGCAGGTACTTTTCCTAAATATTCATCAAGAATAGTATCTACAGAATCCATCCAGTTGTCCGTAAGCTTTCCTTTAGAAGAAGCCTGAACAAGGCTGTCAAGAACCGGCTTTAATTTTCCCTGCATTTCCTTGAAATTGTTGGTCGTCTGTCCGGCTTTTAATCCTGAATAAACATCCTGTGGAACAGCTCCGTACTTTTTGTACATATTGATTACATCGTGAAGTTCTCCACCGTCACCCCAGCTGATCGCACCGTTATTTAAAACATATAACTTCGCTTTATCATGATAAGAGTTTCTGGCTGTAAAGATTTCAGCAAGATCTACAGGTTTTTTGCCCATTCTCTGCATTTCAGATTCAAGGAAAGAGTTTCCTGAGTAGCTCCAGCAGGTTCCTGACGAACCCTGGTTCTTTACAGAAGTAGCTCCAACGTCTTTTAACGTTGTAAACTGAAAATTAGCATTTTGTGAGTGGTTGTTTTTTAACTTATTGATTAAGTCATCTTGGGCAAACATCATACTTCCTGCAGACAAAACAAAAAGTAATGATGCAATTTTGGCATTTTTCATTACTATAAAAAGATTATTTACATTAATAGTCGTTAATAATAGAGATTTGTTACAAAGGGAAAAGTTAAATTTGAAATTAAAAATAATACAGAAATAGAACGTAAATAAGATAATTTACCTTTTTACCTCCAAAAAAGTTGATCATGTTTCCAACCCCAGCTAAAGTTCCTGCATCTATACTAATATAACTCCTGACTATGGAACGAGAATTATTATTGGAATGCCAGCGTAACAGCCGCAATGCACAGCGGCAGATTTACGAGAAAATGGCGGGCAGGCTGTACTCTGTCTGCAGACGCTATTTGAAAAACGATGAAGATATAGAAGAAGTATTGGCTGATACCTTCTATAAGATTTTTACGAAGATCAGCCAGCTCCAGAACCCCGATACCTTTGAAGCATGGGCTAAAAAAATTGCGGTGAATGAATGCCTTCAGAAATTAAGAACTGATAAAGCTCTTTTTATTTCCCTGGAAGAAACCCTGGTGGAACCTTCAAAAGGATCTGAGGAACATCTTTCCTTCGAAAAAGACATTCTGAACCTGCTGAGCTTTCTTCCTGAAGGTTGCAGGGCTATTTTTAATCTTTTTGTGATTGAAGGATATCCGCATAAAGAAATAGCTTCCATGCTTTCTATCAGTGAAGGAACCTCAAAATCCCAGCTCAATTTTGCAAGAAAAAAACTTCAGGAACTTTTGGTGAATCAAAACATTTAAACTTTTACAACAATGGAAAATAATCATATAGATCAACAATTCAATGAAGCTTCCAGGCTTTCAGAAGAACCAACGGTTTTTCCTGGTTTTGAAAAAGTATGGACAAAAGTTGAAGAAAAACTGGATCTGAAAAAAGAAAAAAAGAGAATGATTCCTCTTTGGCTGCCTTATAGTATCGCTGCAAGTCTGGTGATTAGCATGGGGGCTTTTTACTTCATGAATAAAAAAGAATCCGTGGACTCCTTTAAACCTGTAATCGCAGAGGATACAAATTTAAGAGGTCCGGTAAGCAAAACGGATATTGCAAAAATAGACAGTACAATAACAAATAATATCAAAAAAGAGAAAAATACTGTTAAACCAATAGAAAAACTGGCTGCCAATGTAACACCTGAACCTGCTAAGTCTTCTGATCAGATACATCAACCGGTAATTTCTGAATATCAATCGGAGAAGGACAAAAACGATGCTATATTTAGTAGTAGAAAAGCAGGTCATCAAACGGATATTAATTTTATTAAAAAGAAAGATACTAGTGAGTCCACTAAGGAAATTGAGGAAATTGTTGTCACAGCATTAGGGATTAAAAGGATTGAAAAATCGGTGTCTTCTTCAAATACAATTACAACTACAACTTTAAATAGTTTGCCGCAGTCTACGGTTTATTCTTCATTGCAGGGAACTGTCCAAGGGTTACAAATCACTGCTTCCGGAAGTGGATCGGTAAGAAATCAGGGGAACAATATAATGAATAACAATAGTGTGGGGTATCTTAATGAGAATAAGATCATGATCAGAGGAATATCATCTGTTACAGCAGAGAATAAAGCATTGTATGTTATTAATGGAGTAGTGGCGGAAGAGGAAGTGTTCAAAAGTTTAGATCCAAACAAAATTGAAAGTATGAATGTTTTAAAAGGGAATTCAGCTGTAGCAATGTATGGAAATAAGGCTGCCAATGGAGTGATTGTGGTGACTACGAAAAGTCTTTCAGGAAAGGAAAAAAGAAAATTGAAGAAACTTCAGAAAGAAATTGATAAACAAAAACAGATTTCACCAGTTACTCATTATGATGAAAGTTATGATGCCTTTGTTGAAAATCCTTTTGAACTGACCCACAGCCAACCCTTATCTACTTTTTCAATTGATGTTGATAATGCCTCGTATTCCAATGTAAGAAGGATGGTTAATAATGGACAGGTGGTTGATAAAAATGCAGTAAGAATCGAAGAAATGGTCAACTATTTTAAATATGACTATCCACAACCTAAAAATGGGGAACCTTTTTCAATAAATACCGAATACAATGACTCCCCATGGAATCCGAAGCACAAGTTGCTTAGAATAGGACTTCAGGGAAAAAATCTTCCGATGGATCAGTTACCTGCTTCAAACCTCGTTTTTCTTATTGATGTTTCGGGTTCAATGGATGCTGAAAATAAATTGCCATTATTGAAGTCTTCCTTCAAGGTTCTGCTGAATCAGCTGAGGCCTGTAGATAAAGTAGGAATCGTAGTGTATGCGGGTAGTGCAGGAATGGTTTTACCTCCTACATCTGCATTCGAAAAGGATAAAATTATTGAGGCACTGGATCATCTTCAGGCAGGAGGAAGTACAGCAGGAGGAGCAGGAATTGAACTGGCTTATAAATTGGCACAGGAAAATTTTGTAAAAGAGGGTAACAACCGTGTTATTATTGCAACAGATGGTGATTTCAACGTAGGAATATCTTCCACCTCAGATCTTAAAACATTGATTGAAGATAAAAGAAAATCCGGTGTTTTCCTGACCTGTTTAGGTTTCGGAATGGGGAATTATAAAGACAATACCCTGGAAACTCTTGCAGATAAAGGAAATGGAAATTACGCCTATATTGATAATATGCAGGAAGCCAATAAGTTTCTGGGGAAAGAATTTGCAGGAAGTATGTATGCCATAGCCAAAGATGTGAAAATCCAGATTGAATTTAACCCGGAATATGTAAAATCATACCGCCTTATTGGTTATGAGAATAGAAAACTGAAAAATGAGGACTTTGTCAACGATAAGATAGATGCTGGAGAATTGGGAAGCGGACATACCGTTACAGCTTTGTACGAGATAATTCCTGCAGATGTAAAATCAGACTTTATTCCCAAAGAAAATGATCTGAAGTACACCAATAGTAGATCTTCAAAAGAATTTGGTGATGAGCTGGCTACTATAAAATTCAGATATAAAAGACCGGATGGAGATACCAGCCGTGAAATCAGTCAAATTGTTAAAAACGTTGATGACAGAATATCTTCTGCCAGTCCGGATTTTAAATTTGCCTCTTCAGTGGCCTGGTTTGGTTTAGTGGTGAGAAACTCCGGGCTGATCACGAAAAAAGATCTTTCTGATATTGAAAATCTGGCCAAACAGGGTAAAAATAAAGATGAAGAAGGCTATCGGTCAGAGTTTATAAGATTGATAGAGAGTTATAAAACAATTCAAAAATAATTTGTAAAAAGGAATTTCCCCGGAAATTTCTTTTTCTTTATTTTAGTACCTATTACCATGAAGATGAGAAAAAACTATTTACTGCTGCTGTTGCCGCTTACTGTTACGGTACTGAAGGCACAGGATTCAAGCCTATATTATTCGGGAAAATTTTTAAATCATAAAGATAAACCACAGAATTTCTTAAAAGTATACAATAAAAATAATGGTATCTACGAACTGACAGATGCTGAAGGAACAGCTGTCATTGCAGCTAAGCCTTATGATACCTTAGTGTGGAATCAGGGGAAAAACAGGGCTGTAGTTAGATCTTTTGAACTCAAAGAACTGAAAAAGATTATGGAGGAGCAGGTAGAGAAAAAATATGTGCAGGAGATTTACAGTAAGGCTTATGACAGTTTAATTTCTGGGAAAAATAATTTCAGCATAGATAATGTACAAACCAATCTAAAGATTATTTCTGACAGATATTTTAGCAGGGTAAGAAAGCTGAAACAGAAAAAAGATAGTACTTATATTCTGAAGGATCAAAGCACTTGGACATTGCTGTTGAATGGTAACTTTAGTACTTCTTTGGATGTGAAAAGCCATAACGCCCTTCCTGCTACTCAAAGCAAATACGTACAGGGAAGATCAAATGGGGGAAACCTGATATGGAACGGTCCTGAAACCAATGAAATGTTCAGTTTCGGACCGGATATTTCTACATTGGCTTTTGATGGTCAGCCTTATCAGTATGATGAGAATGGCAGACTGGTTCCGTCAGCAGGAGGATTTAAGCAGGCAAAAGCTTATAATAACAGTCTGTTTAAAACTATGTTTGGCTACAATAATCAGCTTAACATCAATACGGTGATAAGACAGGGATATAAAGACCGGTTTCGTCTCTCACTGGATCTGAAACAGCAGAAAAATCAATTGTACTTTATCGATCAGTTTAATCTTAACAATGCTATCAAAGCAAAGCTGACTACAGATCTGGGTGGATATCTGGTGAAGTTTTCATTTAATTATGAAGAAGACAAAGCCACCAATACCAATAGAATTGGACTTTTTAATAGAGCCTATCAAAATTCCCTATTGACTCCCATTTCATTTTCGAATGCTCAGCAGACCTTTTTGGATAATGGAAATCAACGAAGCTACAGCCAGTATGCTGATAATCCTGAATTCCTTTTCGTACAGGATGAAAAGTACCGTTACCAGAGTCGTCAGAGACAATTGGGTTTTAGTGCAGATAAAGCATTTGGGGATTTTAAACTCAATATCGTTCAGTCTTACGAGAATAATTTCCTTTGGAACCGGGATCAATATCTGCCATCTACTAATGGTTTCAAGGACGGGATAACGAATGAAAGAGAACAAAATAACAGATTGTACCATTCTAATATTCAGGGGAAGTATCAATTGGGGGAGTATAGATTTAAGAATGTTTTTAGTCTTAATTTTATTCTGAATGATATAAAATCTGATGTTTACAATAGCCTGGTAGATAAAAAGTATACCTATCAAAGAACCTCTCAGGATTATATTTTTAATTATAATATGGAAATCCAGTCTGGTGATTTTGAGGGTGATTTTAATCTTGGAAATTCATTTTATATCTCCAATACATCCGCTAAAAACAGCTATTGGCTTCCAAAAGCCACGGGGTATCTTCGGTTTAGAGATATTTTTGACTGGGATAATTATGATTTTAAAGTTTCAGGAAGCTACAGCCATCTGAGTTCAGAACCTGAAATTACCAGATCTTATGCTTCCTATGCTACTACTTTACTGAAGGCAGAAAATTATTATAGATATTTTCCCGTACATGAAGTTGAAGGCTTCAAAGGTTTATCCAATATCAATACAAAAGAATGGAAAATAGGTGGGAGGATAAATTATGGATATAACATTAGTCTTGAAGGGGAATATTTTAACAGAAAAAGCGAAAATGATATTTTTCCGGTATTTGAGAACAACCAGCTAAAGCTAAAAAATATGGCAGATCATACCTATAGCGGGTATGAAGTTAATTTTGCCTAC
The DNA here is from genome assembly GCF_024810195.1 of Chryseobacterium sp. BIGb0232. NCBI lineage: Bacteria > Pseudomonadati > Bacteroidota > Flavobacteriia > Flavobacteriales > Weeksellaceae > Chryseobacterium > Chryseobacterium sp. BIGb0232. The sequence continues at coordinate 611,690 of NZ_JANUEH010000001.1, read as the reverse complement.
GAAAGACTTTATCTGGGACGTGATTTTTTGACTACAAACAGAGTGTCGTTTTTCAAATATAAAGATATTGTGGATCGTGTGATACCAAGTTATAACAACAGTGCTGTCGCTGGATTTCAGGATGTTTATAAAACTTTGACGGAAGGGCAAGTTCTAGGAGCAGTAATGGGAAGTTATTTTGAAAGGAATGCCGATGGACAGTTGATTATTGATGATTCAGGTTTTCCTGAAAAAGCTGATGGTATGAAGATCATTGCGGATCCAACTCCTGATTTTGTTATGAAATTCAATCATAACTTAACCTATAACAGATGGACTCTGGATATCAATTGGGAATGGAAAAAAGGCGGTCAGATCTGGAATGGAACTCAGGCTGTTTTGGATTATTATGGACGTTCCTATGACTCAGGAGAAGAACGGAATATTAAAAATTATGTTTTTCAGGGAGTATTAGCTAATGGTAATAGCAATCAGACTCCTGTTGATTTTTATAATCCTTCTCAAAATGTCCAGGAGAACAGATGGTCGAGATATGGATATCTCGGCGTCGCAGAGAATTATGTTCAGAAAGCAGATCATATAAGGATCAATAATATTTCACTATCTACCTATTTCCCACTGAATGATAGTCAGCGGTCTGTGAAACTTACCTTCTATGTAAATAATATAATGCTTTGGCAGGCTAATAAAGGAGTAGATCCCAATCAGAATTTCTATGATACCAATAATGGAAGAGGGCTGGATTTCTTTAATCTTCCGTCTTTTAAAACATTTGGCTGTATTGTTTCATTCAAATTTTAACCCATGAATTTTAAATTTACATCATATATCATACTGCTGACCCTGTTGTTTTCCTCCGTATTTCTGAAGGCACAGAACACATTTCCGGATTTTGGAAAAGAAAAAACGTATATACAGACCAACCATATTTTCTATAAACCGGGAGAGGAAATGTATTTTAAAATATATGTAGTACAGGGAAAAAATAACCTTCCGGCTGAGGACAGTAAAGTGGTCAATTGGGAAATTATAGATCCCGCAGGAAGTGTCCTTACAAAATCAAAATATGAAGTGAACAATGGCTATGCGGAGGGGTATTTTTTCTTTGCTAATGACATGAAGGGGGGTATTTACAAGATCAGAGCCTACACCAACTGGATGCAGAATGAAGAAGGAAAAAATGCCTTTGAAAAAGAAATTACCCTGCAGAAAATAGTATCTCCGAGAATTTTAATGAAGCTTGATTTTCCTAAGAAAGGATATGGTCCAGGCGATGAGGTAACTGCTGATTTTTCTATGAGAAGCCTGGGTAACTTGCCCATTCCTTTTTATGAAGCTGATTATGTGGTGACCCATAACGGAGAGACTGTTACAGAAGGCAAACTTGCAACAGATAAAGAAGGAAAAAAACTTTTGAAGTTCAGGCTACCGCAGATTTTGAAATCCTCTGATGCCCTTTTGAATATCAAAGTGAATTTTGATGGGTTTACAGAATCTATTTCCCGGAATATTCCTATTGTTCTGAATCATCTGGATGTGAAATTTTTGCCGGAAGGAGGAACTTTTATCAGTGGAGTAGAGCAGAATATTGCTTTTAAAATACTGGATGAATATGAAAAACCTGTAGACGCAGTTTTGAATATTTACAATCAGAGAGATGAAAAAATAACTGAAGTTTCCGCGTATAATTTCGGAATGGGAAGCTTCCTTTTCACCCCGAAAACAGGAGAAACGTACTATGCAAAAGTAGTAAAGCCGGAAAAAATTACCCGGATTTATCATCTGCCAGTCCCTAAAAATGAAGGGTTGGTGCTGAATATCAAAAAAGAAAATGAAAAGCTTTCATTTAAAACAGCTTCCACCCAGGAAAGGGATATCATTTTGAAAGGCTTTTTCCGTGAAAAAGAAATATACAGCAAAGAGCTCTCTTTGAAAAACGGGATCAGCCTATTTGAACTGCCGGAAAAAAACTTCCCGGTTGGAATCTGTCGGTTTACACTGTTTGAAAATAATGTTCCCATTGCAGAACGTATTGTTTTTACCAATAAAGATCAGCAGCTGAATATAAAGGTAAAGTCTGTGAAAGATTACTACCAGCCCAGAGAAAAAGTAGTCCTGAATATTGAAACTACCAACAGGTACAATAATCCTATACCGGCGAACCTGGCAATAAGTGTTGTGGATGATAAACTTTGGACTTATGCTGATGATAAACAGAACCATATCATTTCATGGCTCCTGATGGATTCTGAACTGAAAGGAAAGATTGAAAAGCCTCAGTTTTATTTCGACACAAAAGAAGAAAAAGCAGATAAAAGTCTGGATCTTGTGATGCTGACCAACGGATACCGGTATTTTGAACCCATTCCGGAGATTATTAAAACAGGTAAATATAAGTACCTTCCGGAAAAGAAAGGTACCATATACGGTGTGGTAGAAGATGAGAATAAAAATCCCGTAAAAGCCGATGTTTTTCTGGTCGAAATAAATGATATGCAGATTCTTAAGCAAACAACAGCAGAAAACGGAAAGTTTTATTTTTCAGGAATGAAATACAGCGCTTCATACAGAGTCATTGCAAAATCCCTTAAACCAAGACATAAAGTAAAGATCAGAGTTTTGGCCTATAAACTGGAGATTAATCCGCTGGCTGAGCAAAAATTAAAGAATATAGACGTAGAAGAGATCATAAAGGAGTCTGAAATCAAAGAAACACCGAAAAAGACAACACCTGTAACACAATCCGTAAGGCCTGAAGATTTTATTTCATCTGATGGCAGTAAAAGTAATAAGAACATTGAAGAAGTTATTCTTGTAGGATATGGAACAACAATGAATAAAAAGACAAATACTTCCTCAGTAAGCATTACAGCCAATTCTGAAATTAAAGATTCTAATTATGGATCAGTATTGCAGGGAAAAGTAGCAGGATTGTACGTTATCCCGGCAGGAGACCAGCAGAAAGGAAATATAGTAATCAGAGGAGCCTCTTCCATCCCAAACAAAAGCCCTTTGTTTGTGGTAGACGGAGTTCCGGTAGAAAATTTTAATACAGCAATTAATCCAAACGATGCTAACAGTATCACTGTACTTAAAGATGCCGCAGCAACTGCTATTTATGGGAGCAGAGCTGCTAATGGTGTCGTTATTATTAATTCTTATACTGGTAGTACTACCCAGAATAAGTTTGATATTACCCCTCAGTCTTATTTTGCAGTGATGACTATTCCTAGTACAGCTCTTACCCATTATTCTGAAAGTAAACATTTTGCTTATCCCGAATATAAAACAACTAATACTCCTTATAGATTTGATTATAGAGAAGCGCTTTACTGGAATCCTGTAGTAGAAACAGATAAAAACGGAAAAGCAAAAATAGAGTTTTATAATTCTGATGCCACTTCCACATTCAGAGCAATAACAGAAGGTATTTCAGCTTCCGGACTTATAGGAAGAGATGAAACCACGTATGCAGCGCAAAGTCTGATCTCCATTGATGCTAAGATTCCACAGTATCTGACAAGAACAGATGAAATGCTTATTCCTGTGGTGATTAAAAACAATTCAAAGGAGATCAGGAAAATGACTATGGATGTTATTGTTCCTAATCACGTAAAACTCATTTCTTCTGACAGCCTGATTACTTTAAAGCCGCTGGAGTCGGGGAGATTATATGCTAAAATACAAACTGATGAGGTTGTGAATTCAAATATTCAGTTCATTATAAGATCAGGAGATTTCAGGGAAACAATGATTCTACCTTTTAAAGTTGAAGAAAAAGGATTTCTGCATCAGTTTTCCGTAATAGATAATAAAGCACAGGAAATTCAGTTGGATATTCCTGAATATATCAATGGCAGTCTGTTTTCATCTTATAATCTTTTTGAAAATACAGCACTGAAGATGTTTAATGATCTTGAAAGGCTGAAGAAGGAACCTCACGGATGCTTTGAACAGCTTTCTTCAACGGTGTATCCCAATATTTTTATCCTGGATTATTTAAAATCAAGCCAAAGGATAGACAGCTCTACAGAAAGTCTGGTCATCAGAAACCTGAAAAAAGGCTTTCAGAAAATGCTGAGCTATAAAAATAAAGATGGTGGAGTAGGATATTTTAACACCACTGAATCAGATGTATCTCTTTCTGCATTTGCCTTACTGGAGTTTACAGATCTTAAAAAGCATATCGCTGTAGATCCTAAATTGATCCAGGAACTTTCATCATTTATTTTATCAAAGAAAAGCGGAAACGGACTTTTTGAAGTAAGGAAATTTTACGAATCAAAATCAGCAACATATTCAGAATACTACTGGTCCAGAAATATGTATGTTCTCTATGCATTGTCTAAGTTAGGTTTTAAAACAGAAATTGAGGATTCCTACCAGGTATTGCTGAACAGAGCTTTATTGAAAAACGACGCATATCAATTAGCTTTACTGGCAAATATATCTGCTAATCTCGGAAAATCTAAAGAATATGATACTTTGGTATTTACTTTAAATAAGCAATTTGAAGATCTGAAATTTAAAGCTGAAACAACCTTTACCGGCTCCGGAGGAATTTCTGCTGATGCAGAAGCACTTTCCCTGTATATAATGGCGCTTCAGAAAGATGAAAAGCATAATCAGAAAGCCATTGTAAAAGTAGCAGATATGCTGATGAGCTATAATGGAGTTTATGGATTTGGTTCTACTCAGGCAACAAGTCTGGCACTGCAGGCCCTGTCTCAGGTTTTTATAAAAAACGAACAACTATATAGCAATGATGTTCCTGTTATTAAAGTAAATAATGCATCAGTATCATCCGGTATAAACGTTTCATCAGCTTATAAAACCGGAAATAATAAGATCAGTATCAGTTACCCGGCACAAGCAGGACTCTTCTATAACTTAGAATATCAATATTATACCTTACAGGCTCCGAAAAATGTTGATATACCTTTAATGATGGATACAAAATTAAAGTCTGAAAATTCCAGGGTAGGAGAAACCAGTCGGATGACCATTACAATTAAAAATAAAATAAATAATCAGTTACCGATGACCGTTGCTAAAATTGGTATTCCTGCAGGACTGACTCTGCAAAGTGCTTTAATGAAGGATTTAATAGATAAAAAACAGATTTCTTATTATGAGATTTTTGATAATTATCTGGTATTGTATTGGGAGCATTTCGGTGCAGAAGAAACGAAAACCATCAACCTTGATCTGAAAGTAGAATTTGCAGGAACCTATACAGGAAAATCAAGCAATGTATACCTCTATTATATGCCGGAAGCAAAATACTGGAACCAGGGAATAAAGGCTGAAGTTCTGCCGTAGAAGGAGAGGCAGAGGGCTGGAAGTTATGGAGATCATAAAGAATGACTATTATGTTTATTTGCCACTTTTTAAAGTGACTTTTATGACTTCCAATGTTCATCCAACCTTAAAGTAACCTCCCTCTTCCCATCTTCCAGCCTTTACTCCTCTCCATTTGAAATAATTTTAATAATTTCCCACAGAAATTGATAACACATGAAAAAAACGATTATAACCATATTAGGATTTTCTTTATTGCTAAGCTGTAAAACTCAACAGGCTTCGGACCCGTCAAAAGAAAACAAAACATACAGTATCAGAAAAGATAAAGATCAGGATGGTATTCCTAATAAGGAAGATCAATGTCCTGAAATAGCAGGGTTAGCTGAATTTAAGGGCTGTCCTGATACTGATGGAGATGGAATGACTGATAAAGAGGATGCTTGTCCGAATGTGGCAGGGCCAATTGAAAATAATGGCTGTCCGTGGCCTGATGCTGATGGGGACGGAGTCATTGATAAAGATGATGCCTGCCCAACTGTAATTGGACCTCCTGAGAATAATGGCTGCCCATGGCCTGATACAGATGGAGATGGAGTTCTGGATAAAGATGATGCATGTCCTACTGTTCCGGGAGCACCAGAATATAATGGATGCCCAAAACCTAAAAGTTTGATAGCATCTGAAGTAGTATCTTCAACAGGTCGAAGACCGTATACTGCTCCCCAAAAGGCCTACAATACTCATGCTGTAATAAAAGAAATTAAAAAGCCTGGCACAAAGACCCTAAAGCCTGTTAATTATAATGATGAAGAATATGGCAAATTAGTGGAAAATCCATTCGAATTAACAAAGAAGCAGCCATTATCAACTTTTTCTATAGATGTAGACAATGCCTCTTATTCCAATATCAGGAGAATGATTAATTATGGAGATAAAGTAGATAAAGATGCAGTAAGAGTAGAAGAAATGCTCAATTATTTTAAATATGATTATCCACAGCCTCAAAAGAACCAGCCATTTTCTATTAATACTGAATATGGAAACGCTCCATGGAATTCTAAACATAAATTACTTAAAATAGGATTACAGGGAGAAAATATTCCGATGGATGACTTGCCTGCATCCAACATCGTTTTTCTGATTGATGTTTCAGGATCTATGGATGAAGCCAATAAATTACCATTATTAAAATCCTCTCTTAAAGTTTTATTGGATCAGTTACGGCCTCAGGACAAAGTAGGAATTGTGGTATATGCGGGAAGTGCAGGAGTAGTATTACCCTCTACTTCAGCCGGAGAAAAAGCCCAAATCATTAAAGCCTTAGATAATCTTCAGGCAGGTGGAAGTACAGCAGGCGGACAGGGAATTGAACTTGCTTACAAACTAGCCCAGGAAAACTTTATAAAAGATGGAAATAATAGAGTAGTATTGGCAACAGATGGTGATTTTAACGTGGGAGTATCTTCTACAGGAGGACTTGAGACGTTGATTGAAGAAAAAAGAAAAACTGGAATTTTTCTTACCTGCTTAGGGTATGGAATGGGGAATTATAAAGACAATAAAATGGAGACCTTGGCAGACAAGGGTAATGGAAATTACGCCTATATTGATAATATGCAGGAAGCCAATAAATTTTTGGGGCGTGAGTTTGCAGGAAGTATATACACTATAGCAAAAGATGTAAAGATCCAGATAGAGTTTAATCCGGAATTTGTACAGTCTTACCGTTTGATTGGGTATGAAAACAGAAAGTTAAGGAATGAAGATTTTATAGATGATAAAATAGATGCTGGAGAATTAGGAAGCGGGCATACCGTTACTGCTTTATACGAGATTATACCGATTGGCGCGCAGTCTGAGTTTCTTCCAAAAGATACAAAACTGAAATATTCATCTTCTTCTAGTGCAAAAAACTTCGACAATGAATTGGCAACTGTTAAATTTCGTTATAAAAAACCGAATGAAGATAAAAGTCAGGAAATAACCAAAGTTATTGAAAAAGAGTCTTTATCTGAATCAAAAGTAAGTCCGGATTTTAAATTTGCTTCTTCTGTGGCATGGTTCGGGTTGGTTTTAAGAGAGTCTAAATTCATTAAAAATAAAGATCTGAAAGAGATTGGAAACCTGGCAAAAGAGGGAAGAAGTATAGATACAGAAGGGTACAGAGCAGAATTTATAAGATTGGTTGAAAGCTATAAAGCAATTAAGCAATAATATATTTACTAAGGGATAGATTTTTAATTTATTCAATGATCTTTACTTTGATCTTAAAATCCGTTTCATTCTTTATGAAGCGGATTTTTACTTCTAAGCATTTCTGAAAATTTAATGCTTAGAAATAAAACTACACTGTAAAACAGTTTGTTAAGTAATGTGAGGCGGTTTTTTATATTTTATTTTCAATAATTATTGAAAATTCAAAAAATATAATTACATTTGTATCAGAAATTTAAAGTACAGACAAAATGCAACTTTCAGAAGCCAAAGAAAAATACATTCAGACCTGGGGAACTTTTGCAACCAACTGGGGAATCAACAGAACGATGGCACAGGTGCATGCATTGCTTTTGGCGAGTGGTAAACCATTGTCTACCGATGAGGTGATGCAAGAACTGGAAATTTCAAGAGGGAACGCCAATATGAACCTTCGTGCTTTGATAGACTGGGGCATTGTAAGAAAAGAATTTATAAAAGGAGATCGTAAAGAATACTTCGTTGCGGAGAAAGATGTATGGTATCTTTTCAAACAAATCACCAAAGAAAGAAGAAAAAGAGAGATTGAGCCGGTCATTTCTTTTCTGGAAGAATTAAGGAATATTGAAGATAACGATTCGGAGGAAGCAAAGGAATTCATCAAGTTAATGGATGATTTCAGCTCTGTAACCGGTAAGATCAATAATATTATGGATCTGGCGATTAAAAGTGATGATCACTGGCTGGTAGGCAAAATTACCAACCTGTTGAAATAAAATAGAAAGGGATGAAGATCCTTTTTTATTTCAATTAAGCTTTCAAAAATTATTGAAAATATAATATTTTTAAAATGTTCAATATTATTTCATATCTGATTTTCCTTAGCATCAGTTCCTATATTACGATTGACGTAGGAAGAAGATGTTATGAGGCAGGAAAAGACTATTTAAAATATTTGCTTCATGATGAAAATCTCTGCCTGACTATTAATAGAATTCTTCTTGGATGTTATTATCTGTTGAATTTAGGTTATATCGCTATAAGCCTTACAAACTGGGAAAGAATAGACAATATAGAAGAGATGATAAAAATAACTGCTGTACGCATTGGGGGAATTATCTTAATCTTATGTGGATTGCATTATACGAATATTTTCACCTTGTATTTTTTGAGAAAAAAACTAACATTTAAATAATACTATTATGGCACTTACAGTTTTAACTACCACGTATAATTTTTCAGTTTACATGATCTATTTACCTATTGTAATAAGCCTTACAGTTTTGGTATCACAGTTTCTGTTCAAAAATTCAAAAGCATTTATGATTGATATTTTTCATCAGAAAAAAGACATCGCTATGGCAACAAATTCCCTTTTTAAGATTGGTTTTTACCTTCTGAATATAGGTTTTGCATTATGTATTATCGAGTTTTTTCAAATTGAAAGTATTGAAAGATTAGTGGTTGCCCTGAGCAAAAAGATTGGCGGTTTCTCCATTTATCTTGGAATAATGATGCTTTTAAACTTACTATTATTCCTGAAAGGCCGTAAACACGCATTAAATAAAGAAAACCAGATTAAAAATGAAAACATTGATCTTTAGGATCTGGATGTATCTTACTTTCAGATCAAAACACAAACGAACCCGGGGAGATTTTCTTAACCTTTAAAATAAAACACGATGAAAAAGTTTATAAAATATGACGTTTATATACAGATATTCTTCATGATAACCGGAGTTCTTGTTACGATCATTAAAGGTTGGAACGGATGGATATTCTTTTACTTTATTGTAGGGCTCCCTCAGTTAGTAAGTTTTCTAGTTAAAATTTTTCTTAAAGTCAAAATATCACCGCTCTTTCTGATCTATGGAATGGTAATACTGCCTGTGTGGATTTCTATAGTAATAATATTAATACTGAGAACAAGTGGGATTGATTATAAAATTACAGCTATTCCCAGATGTATTGTAATAGCAGCATTTTTCTACAGCCCTTTTATGGCATTATTATATGTTTTTGAAAGCCATAATCTGTATAAATCTTTAAAATAAATATCATGAAAACACTCAAAAATCATACCCTCATCTACGATAATGAATGTCCCATGTGCAGTATCTATTCCAGAGGGTTTACAAAATGTGGTATGCTAGATGAAAATGGAAGAGAAGCCTTTACGGAGATGTCAGATAGAAACAAAATTCAGGTGGATTTTCACCGGGCAAAAAACGAGATTGCTCTGGTAGACCATGAAAATAATAAAGTGATTTATGGCCTGGATAGCCTGTTGCTGATCATTGGAAATTCATTTCCGTTATTAGTAAAGATTGCAAAATTGCAACCTCTTTATTGGTTCTTTAGGAAGTTATATTCCTTTGTATCCTATAACCGTAAACAGATCATTCCATCCAAAAATGATTATACAGAAAAGTCATGTGTTCCGACTTTTAATCTGAAATACAGATTGTCTTATATCGCTTTTGTGGCCATATTTTCAGCGTATATTTTAAGTTTATATTCAGGAAAGCTTGGTGTCAATCTAACGCCGAATCTCTTAAGAGAATTAACCGTATGCTTAGGTCAGATCCTTTGGCAAACCTTATTTTTAAAAAGCTATTTAAAAGATAAGATTTGGGACTACCTTGGAAATATGATGACCGTTTCCTTACTGGGAACCTTGCTCTTAATTCCGGCTTTGCTTGTCAGTTTTACGTCGGTTTTCTATCTCATCTATTTCGGAGTTGTAGTATTCATCATGTTTATTGAACATTTGAGAAGATGCAGAATTTTAAAACTGAATTACTTTCCTACTATTTCATGGATGTTGTTCAGATTAACGGCACTGACCATCATCATTTTGACCACCATTTAAAAATTATTGATATGTCAAGAATTTATTTAGAAACCCTTATTGAAGCTGATATTCAAACTGTTTTTGATTTAGCAAGAAATATAGATTTACACCAGCAGTCAACCTCAAGAACCCACGAAAAAGCAATAGCAGGTCGCACATCCGGTCTGATTGAAGAAAATGAAACCGTAACCTGGAGAGCAAAACATTTGGGAGTGTACCAAACCCTTACCACAAAGATCATCAGTATGGAAAAACCCAATCAGTTTACCGATGAAATGCAGAAAGGTGCTTTCAAATCCCTACATCATCAGCATATTTTTAAAATAGTAAATGATAAAACAATGATGACAGATATCTTTGATTTCGAATCTCCACTGGGAATAATAGGAAAAATATTCAATAAGCTTTTCCTCAGAAATTACCTCAAAAAATTTCTGATGGAAAGAAACCGACTAATTAAAACGATTGCAGAATCAAAACACAGACAGTAATACAAACAAATTAATCAAACAAGAAAACACCATCATGAATTTTTTAAAAGCAGAATGGCGAAAGTTAGCCATCATCAATTACGAAATAAATCCGGATATACTATTAAAATACCTTCCGAAAGGTACGGAACTGGATTTTTATAAAGGTAAATGTTATGTAAGTGTTGTCGGTTTTATGTTTTTAAATACAAAATTACTGGGCTTGCCTATTCCTTTTCACCGAAATTTTGAAGAGGTAAATCTCAGATTCTATGTAAAGAAATACGAAAATGGAGAGTGGAAAAGAGGAGTTGTCTTTATTAAGGAGATTGTTCCGAAGCCAGCCTTAAGTTTTGTAGCGAATTCTCTCTACAAGGAAAACTATCATACCCTGCCGATGAAAAATCTGATTCATCATAAAGAAGATGAATTGCTGATCCGATATTCATGGAAAGACAAAATTTGGCATTCTATTCAGATTACAGCAGAGAACAAGGCACAGCCTATGGAAACTGATTCAGAATTTGAATTCATTACAGAACATTATTACGGTTTTACCAGGAAAGAAAATAAAACCTCAGAATATGAAGTCTGCCACCCCAAATGGGATTGTTATCAGGTGAGAGACTATCAGTTGGAAATTGATTTTCAGAAGATGTATGGAAGTGATTTTAAATGTCTTAATAATAAAGAACCTATTTCAGTGATGTTGGCAGAAGGTTCTGAAATCCAGGTAAAAACCAAGAGATATATTATTTGAAAAATAATGATTTTCAATAATTTGTAACTTGTATCAATACACCTAATGAATCTTTAAAATATAAAAATGAAAATAATCATAGCAGCAGGAACAGGATTCCTCGGGAAAAATTTAGAAAAATATTTTACGGGAAAAGGAGATCAGGTCTATATCCTTACCCGCAATCCTAAACGTAAAAACGAAATCTATTGGGATGCTAAAACAATAGGAGAGTGGAGAAAGACTCTTGAGCAGGCAGATGTACTCATCAATCTTACAGGGAAATCTGTTGATTGCCGTTACCATGAAAAGAACAGAGCAGAAATTTATAATTCAAGAATCGAGAGTACAAGAGTATTACAGGAAGCTATTGATCATTGTATCCTAAAACCTAAAATCTGGCTCAATGCAAGCTCTGCAACGATCTATGTACATTCAGAAAAACATTTAAATACAGAAGAAAACGGAATTATTGGCGATGATTTTTCAATGAATATCTGCAAAAGCTGGGAAGAAGAATTTTTTAAAACCAAAAATAGTGGAATAAGAAAAGTGGCGCTCCGTACTTCTATTGTATTGGGAAATAATGGAGGTGCATTTCCAAAACTAAAAATGATTACAAAGCTAGGCTTGGGCGGAAAACAGGGAAAAGGAAATCAAATGGTAAGCTGGATTCATATTGAAGATTTTTGTAAGGCTGTAGATTGGATCATTCAAAATGAAAATAGGGATGGAGCGGTAAACATAACAGCACCCGCCCCATTATCCAATGAAGCCATGATGAAAAAACTGAGAAAACAATTCAAAGCACCATTTGGATTGAATGCACCCGTCTGGCAGTTAGAAATTGCCTCTGTATTCCTGAATACAGAAACCGAACTCTTATTGAAAAGCCGTAACGTTTATCCCCAAAAGTTAATGGAAAGTGGATTTCACTTCTCTTATCCAACCTTTGACGAAGCAATCCTTAATTTGCTGAAGTTATAAATTTTAGTGACAGAGTAAGTCTACACAAGCCTGCAGGGAACTTCCAGATCCTCTGTCAGATAATAGCTGCAGCATAAGCGGTGATAACCGTCAGCAATGATCAGTTCATGTTCTCCTCTTACCAGCAGAATAGGAGAGAGCTTTTTATTCTTTTCTACCTTTTTCAGGTTCTCCTTAACATGGATATTGGTATCCGGAAGCAGAGCAAGTTTGCTGGCTCTGAGAATATCCTTAGATTTTTTGGTAACAGTTGTTGCTTCTTTTAATTTTTCTACAATTTTCCGAACTTCATCAGGGGGAAAAAGAAGTTCCAGATAATCTGCAGCTGCAGGAAAATCATGATCTTCAGGCTCCTTCATCCAAAGGCTGTCTCTGGTGAGTGTATTTTTTTTCATAGATTTTTTTTGAATGGTGGCTAAATGGTCATTAAAGGTATAAAAAACTTCACAACCAGTGACTTAAGATCAATGATTTTCAGACAGAATTTATGACTCAAAAACAAAAACTCCTTCAATGATATCATTGAAGGAGTAGAAATTTTGGAAGGCAAACCATTGGTTTTACAATTGCCTGTGCCATAATTTTAATATTTTCTTGCTAACAAAACATTCAACAGGAATGTACCAGCCCAGTTACTGCTATTCCCTGCGTTAGTTCCCATAAAATCTACACGAGCCACAGATACTGTAAGCCTGGTTTTTCCACCTACATTGGCAAGACTTACAAAGGATGCTGTAAATACATCAGGATAACTTGAATTATTCCCTGCTGTAAGGATAGGATACATATTGTTTACGTTGAATGATGCGCCCTGATATTCATATACAAGAGTCATTCTGCTACTGTTCGTATAGCCCGTAGTAGCATTAGTTGCACCAAATGCAGAACTTACAGAGGATTTGCTGATAATCCACCAAGCATCAGCTCCTGTTCCTGTATCAAAGGATGTATTGGTGTGGTTTGTCCAGTCTGCAATCGGTGCACTTGACCCACTATGAGGAGGTATGGTAAGCTGCGCCCCATAAATCTCCACATTACTTGGCTTAGGAAGAACTGTGAAAGACAAATCCCATGTTCCGCCTGTAGTATTACCATTGTTCACTACTTCAGCATAAGCCCCTACAGGAATAACAAATGAAGCAACCGGAGTATTGTCAATTCTAAGAGTATTGCCGCTGGAAGCCTGAAGCGTAATCGTAGAAGAAGAAATATTTTTGATCTTGTAAATTCTTCCGGTATAACTTGCTGTTCCGGTTCCAATAACGGGAAGGGTAAATGTTGTATTAGCTGATCCATTGTAAGTAATATAATGGTCTGTAGCCAGAACAGCGTAACTCGTTACCGACACTTCTTTATAACCTGCTCTTAAAGATCCGTTAACAGCTAAAGTACTATTGGCATTTGGGGTATTGATGCCAACCTGTGCATTTAATACTGCAGCTCCAAATAAAAAAAGTAAAATGTATTTTTTCATGTTGATTTTTTTAAATGTTTTTACAAAAATATAGAAAATAATTACATTTGTGTTTTTTTGTTAATGAATTTTAATGTTATTTAACATAAATCTCTACACTGTGATATTTTGTAATTTTTACATTCGTTCTTCTTTTATTTGTAACTAATTGATAGTGTGTTGTTTTTGTTTTTATTGATTAAATTGTTTTTTGTTGTTGTATAATTTTCTATTTCGATATTTTTAGAGTAATGATAATATTTTGTCATTTTACTTAGAATAGATTCAAACAGGAAAAATATTGTTAAGCTATAGATATACTGCTTTTTAGAAGAAAATATTGGTACGATATATGTAAGATTAAAATGTAAACCTGAATGAATTTGAGTAAGTGATTGAATTCATTCAAAAATATAAGCATCATGAAAAAGTTATTGATTTCAACCCTGTTAGTATTTGGTTTATCGATGAATGTTTTCGGTCAGAAACATCCGCCGGCACCACCACACCCTTCAAAAAATGAATTGGTCAGTCTTAAGATGAAAGAACTGGATAAAAAATACAATACAGAAAAGAAACTGATACTGAATCATCCTTTAGCGACCAAACAGATGAAAAGGGATCAGATGAAGGCTTTAAATAAAAGATATCAGACAGAAAAACGATTGCTTAAACAAGTAAAATAATACGGATTTCTTGCACTTATTAAAATTTGATACGTAAAATTTTATAGAGGAAATTTTACGAAGTTTGTAGTTTAAAATAATTTTTGTTGAAAGAGAATGCTTTTAGTGTTCTCTTTTTTTGTTTAAAATTAAACGAAAATGGCTTATTGGTGCATTTTAAGATCAATTGGAGGAAACGTGAAACATCCAATATTTTTCCTTAAATTCGCATAAAAATTTTTAAAGTAATGAATTACGATATTATTGTCATTGGAAGTGGTCCTGGTGGATATGTTACTGCAATCAGAGCAGCACAATTGGGTTTCAAAACCGCAATTATCGAAAAAGAAAACTTAGGAGGAATTTGCCTTAACTGGGGATGTATTCCAACAAAAGCTTTATTGAAATCTGCTCAGGTTTTTCATTATATCAACCATGCTGAAGACTACGGATTAAATAAAGTAGAAGCAAGCTTCGAATTCCCGAATGTGATTCAGAGAAGCCGTGGCGTTGCCAGCAAAATGAGCAAAGGAATCGAGTTCTTGATGAAAAAGAACAAGATTGACGTAATTCTTGGTACTGCAAAAGTACAGAAAGGTAAAAAGGTTTCTGTAACAGATAAAGACGGTAAAGTAGTAGAATATACTGCTAACAACATTATCATTGCTACAGGAGCTCGTTCAAGAGAATTACCAAACTTACCGCAGGATGGTAAAAAAGTAATCGGATACAGACAGGCATTATCTCTTCCTGAGCAGCCAAAATCTATGATCGTTGTAGGTTCTGGAGCTATCGGAGTAGAATTTGCTGATTTCTATAATACAATGGGAACTAAAGTAACTGTTGTTGAATTTATGCCAAACATCGTTCCTGTAGAAGATGAAGAAATTTCTAAACACTTAGAGAAATCTCTGAAAAAATCAGGAATCGAAATTATGACAAACGCTTCTGTAGAAAGTGTAGATACAACTGGTGAAGGAGTAAAAGCTAACGTTAAGACTGCTAACGGAAACATTACCCTTGAAGCTGATGTATTATTATCTGCTGTAGGTATCGCTGCTAACATCGAGAACATCGGTTTAGAAGAAGTAGGTATCCAGACAGATAAAGGTAGAGTTTTAGTAAACGAATGGTATGAAACTTCAGTACCTGGTTACTATGCAATCGGTGATATTATCCCAACTCAGGCTCTTGCTCACGTTGCATCTGCAGAAGGAATCACTTGTGTTGAGAAAATCAAAGGAATGCACGTTGAGAAAATCGACTATGGCAATATCCCTGGATGTACTTACTGCCACCCTGAAGTAGCTTCTGTAGGTCTTACTGAAAAGCAGGCTAAAGAAAAAGGATATGAAATCAAAGTAGGTAAATTCCCTCTTTCTGCAAGTGGTAAAGCTACTGCTAACGGAAATACAGACGGATTTATCAAAGTAATCTTTGATGCTAAATATGGTGAGTGGTTAGGATGTCATATGATTGGTGAAGGAGTAACTGATATGGTTGCTGAAGCTGTAGTAGCTAGAAAATTGGAAACTACAGGTCACGAGATCATCAAATCAATCCACCCGCACCCAACAGTTTCTGAAGCGATCATGGAAGCAGCAGCAGCAGCTTACGGAGAAGTGATCCACATTTAATTTGATATACAGAAATTTATATAAAGAAAGCTCAGAGTAATCTGAGCTTTTTTTATAATTAACGATGAAGAAAATAATTTTTATTAGCAATTTTTTGTTTTGCCTTCATTTTTTGTTAGGTTTTTAATTGCCTATATTTAGGAGTATCCAGATAATATCTTACTCACTATTTAATAGTTTTATGTTAAAATAATTTTAAAATAAGCATATTTATAAAAATTAACCTGATTATATCAACCTGTTTTCTTACATTTATTCAATGAATTTTGAGAAAGTAGGACTTGTTTTGTCAGGCGGCGGTACCAAAGGAATTGCGCATGCAGGAGTATTGAAATTCTTGAAAGAAAAAAATATAGAAACAGATATCCTTTCCTGCTGTAGTGCAGGGTCTATCGTAGGATGTCTTCATGCTATAGGAAAAACTCCGGAAGAAATTCTGGAATTTTTTAATTCCGTATATTTTTTCAACTGGAAACATTTTGCATTCAATCAGCCGGGATTGGTTTCCTCAGTTATTTTCAGAAATTATCTTAAACCCATTTTTCATGAGATGAAATTGGGTGATCTGGATATTGACGTGAAAATTGTGGCAACAGAACTGGTGGGCGGAACTCAGAAAATCTTTGATAAAGATTTTGAGATTGTAGATGCTATCATTGCTTCCTGTTCTATTCCTGGAATTACCACTCCATATATCATCGGGGATGAAATGTATTGTGATGGCGGAGTCCTGAACAATTTTCCGGCAGATATCATCAGAGACGATTGTGATAAACTGATCGGAGTTTTTGTTTCCCCACCCAATGAAGCTAAAATTAAAGACCTGAATTCAATCAAAGCCATTGTTTCCCGCTCATATGATCTCCTTTCCTACAGGATCGAAAAGGTTAAATTTGATTACTGTGACTGGTTTATTTCTTCTCAGAAACTAGCAGCTTACGGAACTTTTGAACGTGGAAAAGATCGGTTAGAGCAGATTTTTGATATCGGATATCAAGCCGCTAAAGAAAGCTATGACGGCAGTCGTTTTCTGACAGAGCTGAAACAGGCCGGAACTTAGCATTACATAAAAAAAGGAAGCAGGAAGAAATAAACTTCAGACTTAAAAAAAAAACTGAATACCAGCCTTCTCCTTCCAGCTTCCTGTCCAAAAAATTATATTAATTCTTAACTATCTGTGCATCCTGACGTACGATTTCATTATCATTCGTATCATAGACTACCAGAGTATAAGGTGCTTTCTTGGCAGAATCGGTCAGATAGTTTCTCCAGACCTGATAACTGTGCCCTTGGTTATTAAAATTGAAATAATAATTGCCACCACTGCCATCAGGAATCAGTTCTCCGTCACTGATGATCATACTGGGTTTAGCTGTAATCTTTGCATTGGCGTTCCAGGATTGATACAGATAGTTGCCATTAGGTTGCTTATCAATTCTGATCTTAAATTTTTTAGTCTTAATGATAACGGTTTTAGGCACCTGCTGAAAAGCAGTATGTGAAACTATTCTGTTTTTTGGAATATCCGGAGTTTCTTTAGCATAGACAAAAGAAAATTGAGCTAAAGAGAAAGCTCCTAATAAGAAGTACTTAATCATTTTGTAATGGTTATTGGTTAACTTCTCAAACACCATCAAATATAAAGCCATTGTTTTTTGATGAGGAGAGAATTTTTAAGTTGTTGATTGTACTTTTAGGAATTGTAAAACCACTTGTGTCCAAAAATTTATAACTCTTGAATCCACCTCTCCGGACCGGATGAATATATCGTCTTTCTTATATTTTAGAATAATATAGTTTGGGTTCCTATGGAATGACAAGTACAATATATACTTTATCATTCCGCAGAAATCTATATCTAATAAAAGTGTTTCTATGGTACTTTTCTGAATCGGTATCTTTATTTGGTAACAGCGGTATAGCTTGCAAAAGCCTCTTCCAGGCTGTCAAATTTCCCTTTAAACTCATCAATAGGACAATCCTGCAGAATATTCCCTTTATGGATAAGAATTACTCTGGAACAAAGCGCTTCTACCTCCTGCATGATGTGTGTAGAGAGCAGAACGGTTTTCTGTTGCCCGATTTCCTTGATTACATTTCTTATTTCAAGAATCTGGTTAGGATCCAGTCCGTTGGTAGGTTCATCAAGAATTAATAGGTCAGGTTGGTGAATAATAGCCTGGGCTAATCCTACACGCTGTTTGTATCCTTTTGAAAGTTGGCTGATTCTTTTTGATTTTTCAGGAGTAATGCCTACCAGTTCGATGACTTCATCTACTTTAGATGCAGGGATTTTATGGATATTGGCAATAAACTGAAGGTATTCTTTTACATACATCTCCAGATAAAGCGGATTGTTTTCCGGGAGAAACCCTATTTTTTTCTTGCTTTCGATCTCATGTTCAGAAATGTTCAGTCCATTAAAAATAATCTGACCTTCATCAATCCTCAATGCGCCAACGATAGATTTCATCAGGGTTGATTTTCCGGCACCATTAGGCCCCAGAAGACCGATGATCTCGTTTTTATCAATAGATATGTTGATATTGTTTAAGGCAGTCTGTTCACCAAATTTTTTGGTTAAATTATTTATCTGAAGCGGCATAATTTTTAATGTCTTTCTGCAAAAATAAAATAAAAAAACTCATTCGATGGAATGAGTTTCGCAATATTTATAAATTATAATTATTTTTTTGCTTTTTTCTTTGCACCGGAAGCCGGAGTTGTGCCGGAAGCTGTACTTGCTCCTCCTTTTCTCATCATATCCTGGTTAGTACCGGCAGGCTTATCATACATGGTATATTTACCGTTTGTTCTTCCGAATACTTTTTCAACCTGCTTCTGAGTTAAAAACTGTGATTTACCCACATACTTTCTGTTTTTGTTGATGTATTGGATAAACTGTACAGTGGGCTGGCCATAGTTTTTCTCATAATGAAGTTCGATGATATCGTTGGGAAGTTCCAATACGATATTTTCTTCAGGTGGAGAGATAAAGCCATCTAAAATCAGTTTATAAAGTCCTGAAACGTCTCCATTCAGATTTTGGAATGAAAAAGCGCGGATTGTATTCAGGTTGCTGGTATTCAGATCCTGATAATTGACTGTAAACTTGTCTTCTTTTTTATATAAACCAACAGAGTTGTCTTTGCCGATTTCCACCAAACTTTCATTTTTCAACACTTTAATCTGAGAGAAAACTGAAATACCGAACATACATGTAATAAGTAGAATTATTTTTCTCATAGAATGAAATTTTAATGTTTTAGATATTGGTGCACATAAACTTACAAATAAAACGGCTAAAAAACAATTTTATTCGTTGAGACAAAAGTAATACTTTTTTTTAATATCCATACGGGATGATAGAAGAATGTTATCCATTTTGTATTGGTTTAATCCTGTTTTAATTTGTTGATTTTCAGTGTTTTAGATTTATTTTGAGTGGGTGATCTATGAAACGTTAAAATTAATCAAGGAAGTCTTTTTTACTGTGGTAATTCATTGATATTTAGTGGGTAAATTAAGAGTGGGAAAAAAATAATCAATTTAATGCCCATAGCTTACAACTCTTGAAATTTTCCAGCCATCAGGAGTTTGCTTCCAGATATGAACGAATTTGAATGTTCCACAATTAATTAAGGACCCATTTTCCAAACGGCAGAACTGATGGGTTCCTGTTTGTATGGCTCCATAGTCTTTGATAGGATATACCTCCATAGATCCTGGAACTAAAACTCTTCGGGTATATGCATAGTTTTTGGCTACTCTATCGAAGTTATCAATAGTTTCCTCATAGTTTGCCAAACCGCCGACATCATGGAAAAACTCAAGATCTTTAGTGAAAAAAGTTTTTAGTTTTTCAATATTTCCTGAATTGGCTGCACTAAAAAGGATACTGTCTCTCTTCATTATGGTAGTATATAATTCCTGAGAGACCGGTGTGTAGCCCTTTGATTGTGAAAGAAAGCTTGTACATGGTAAACAGGATAATATGATTAAAAGTAACGGAACAAAGAATCTATGTTTCATATGGAGAGGTTTATAATTGAATATACTTCAAAAGCATATCATATCTATCTTCAGTTAAAGGTAATCAATTAATCCTTTGTGGGTTATGAAAAGATAGATTTTTCTATTTATTAATGGAGCGTTTAGAAATAATCGTTATAAAAGTATCAAATTCAATTTTGTAACTTCTTCCTACAGGGACTTTATAGTCACCAAGATGCACTTCGTTATTGTTGAAAGCGGTAACGAATTCTGTATTGATAATGAAGGACCTGTGAATTCTTATAAACCCCTTGGATGCAAGAGTAGATTCCAGATCTGTGATCTTACTTTTTGAAATAAAATTTTCAGTTGTAGATAAAGTTACTTTGATATCATTTCCCTGGCTTTCAATATAAGCAATATCTGCAAGGGAAATTTTCCGATACATTCCTTCGGTTTTAAACAGGATGAAATCCTCTTTTGGAGGATTGACATGCCTCAGTACCCGTTCTACAGATCTGAAAAATCGCTCAAAAGTGATAGGTTTCAAAAGGTAATCTACGGCTTCCAGTTCAAATCCTTCAATTGCAAAATCTCTATAAGCCGTTGTAAATACGGTTTTAGGTTTTTGAGAGAGTGATTTCAAAAAATCAATTCCATTGAAGTGAGGCATCTGAATATCCAGAAACATAAGGTCTACCGGCTGATTCTGAAGGAGTTTATAGGCTTCAAGAGCATTCTCTGCTTTTCCTGTCAGTTTCAGATGATCGATTTTGGAAATATGATTTTCCAGTAATGTGGCTGCTAATGGTTCGTCATCTACAATAATACAGTTAATCATAGTGTGATGGAGTGGTTATTTCAATGGTAAAAGTATTGTTTTCCTGTGAGATACGGAAGGTGAAGTTTCCATGATAATAATGTTCCAGCTGTCTTTTAATGTTCTTAAGACCAATTCCTTTTTCATTAGGATGAGAAATCTTTCTAAAGGTATTTTCAACACTGAAAACAGAATGCTTTTCAGTGGTTTCCAGATTTATCTTTATTTCTGTTTGATCTGAGCTTCCACTAGCTCCATGTTTAAAAGCATTTTCAACCAGTGTAAGATATAACAATGGTGGAATAGCACTGGCAGAATTCAGTGTAATATTTCTGGTGATTTTTAATCTTTCATCATGATAACGAAGGCTCTCCAGGGCAATATAATCATCAATAATACTAAGTTCTTCTGCAACCGAAATCCATTTTTTCTGTCCTTTGTAAAGAATATAATCCAGGATATCAGAGAGCTGGCTGATAGATTGGGAGGTTTTCTCTGAATTACTGATAGAAAGCGAATAGATATTGTTCAGGGTGTTAAACAGAAAATGTGGATTAAGCTGAGATTTGAGTGATTTCAGTTCTAGTTCGGTCTTTTCTTTTTTCAGTTGAAGGGCATTTGCTTTTTCATCTTTATACCGCATAAAGAACATGATTGAAATAAAGATAAAAGCCCCACTGATAATCGGAAATGTATAATGGAACAAAAGATACCGGATATCGGTAACAATGCTGATAAAACTGTCTTTAGCTTCGTTGGTAAAAAAGGGTTCTGCAAGGTAAACAATAAAGAGCCTGTTGATTACAGAAATAATATAAAGGCTTAGAATAAGGTACAAAGAAAATTCAACATATTTTTTCTGGTCATAAAAACGCCGGATCAGTCCATAATAAATAAAATTGGCTCCCAGTATCTGAAAGATCCAATGACAAAAATTATACATCACCAACTGCTTAAACATTTCACCGTTGTAATCGTCATAAGTTCTTGCTATTCCAAACAAAAACAAAGCGATCCAGAAAAATAGCTGGAAGTATATATTTTGCCGGTTGTAGCTGGTTGTTCCGATCCTCATCATCGTCAAAAATAAAAAAACTTAAGATACGTCTGGCAGAACTAATGTGAAATCTGATAAAATAAGGATAAACAATATCATTTAAAGGGCAGACAGCTTATTGTGTGATTGGTACCGTAATTCTGGGTTTCTGAATATACGGCTTAAACGTATTCCTGATTTTAACAAGATTTGCATTAAAAAAATATGACAACAGAGCGTTCAGAAAGGCTTTACGGATTGGATCATCTGAGAGCATTGGCTATTGTACTGGTTTTACTCTTTCATTACCGGGCATTTAAGCATCCGGAATGGATTGACACTATTGGGAAATTTGGCTGGACCGGAGTTGATCTCTTCTTTGTATTAAGCGGTTTCCTGATCTCAGGACAACTGTTTAAAGAGATGGGGAATAAGGGGGCAATTTGTTTAAAAACATTTTATATGAAACGTTTTTTCAGGATTATTCCGGCTTATTTCTTTACTCTTTTTCTCTATTTTAGCATTCCTTTTTTCAGAGAACGGGAGGTTTTGCCGCCTTTATGGAAGTTTGTGACGTTCACACAGAATTACGGACTGGATGTGATTGATCAGGGAACATTTTCCCATGCCTGGTCATTATGTATCGAAGAACAGTTTTACTTTATTCTTCCCTTGTTTCTTTTAATGATAATGCCTTCGAAGCTATTCAGATATTTTGCTGTTTTGATTGTATCTTTTATTATATTTTCTCTAATCCTCCGGCTTATCATCTGGAATGTTTCTATTGCCGGAATGGATCATAGTGCTCTGGAATTCTGGCGTTCATGGTATATGAAAATATATTATCCTACCTATACAAGATTGGATGGTCTCAGTATAGGCATACTTATCAGTTATCTGATGCAGTATTCATCCGGTTTTAAAAGAATGGTTCACCACAATGGAAACAAACTTTTTCTTGCAGGAGTACTGTTATTGGGTTTTACATTTTGGGTTTGTAATGAACAGGCTTCAGAAATTGCTTCTGTATTGGGGTTTACATTGGTAGCGATAAGCTATGGGTTGATGGTTATGGCTGCTGTTTCAGAATCATCATTTCTTTCAGGATGGAGATCCGGTATTACTGCTGAACTGGCAGCTTTGTCGTATGCAGTCTATCTTTCCCATAAAGGAATTATTCATATGATTCAGGCTGTTTTTGAAC
Organism: Chryseobacterium sp. BIGb0232; assembly: GCF_024810195.1. Lineage (NCBI taxonomy): Bacteria > Pseudomonadati > Bacteroidota > Flavobacteriia > Flavobacteriales > Weeksellaceae > Chryseobacterium > Chryseobacterium sp. BIGb0232. The sequence continues at coordinate 588,335 of NZ_JANUEH010000001.1, read as the reverse complement.
AGTTCAACCTTGAAACTTCGGATATGGTATGCCTGATTGTTTGTTTGTCCGGATGTCTTATTGGAAGTTTGCTGTATAGGATTGTTATTGAAAAGCCTTTTGCTGATATTAAGCAAAGGATTTTAAAATCAGGAAAATAAAATGATGTATTTACTTTACAGGCTGCATAAGTCTTTCTGTTGCAGGTCTGGGATTTCTTCCTCTTTCAAACCCCTGAATAAAGAAACAGGCAATTAGAGAGAAGGTGATAATAAAGAGCAGTACAGACCAGATTGTTTTTTGAAGCCTTGAAACATTTAATCTGGATATAAAGAAAATACCCAGTGCAATGAATATAAAAACAAGTAATAATATTCCCATTTTTCCAGCTATATTTTGAAAAGATACAAAAAAGTAAATGATAATATTTTTGCAGTTGAAATAAATTGATAGATTTAATACGTTAAAAGTTAACTTCTTACTCTATGAAAAAAATAATATCACTGCTGGGTATTCTGATGTTTGTAATTTCCTGCAACGGGCAGGGAAAAGAATCCTATTGGAAAGGGCAGGAGGTCACGAAGGAAAGCAAAGAGCCGTTTCATGGAGTAACATTGGCGTATATGGAAATGATTGCAGAAATGCGGATTCATCTTTCTAAAAATGATGATTCTCTGGTTTTTACTTATCCTTATGAGAAAAAAATAAAGGTTTCTGAATTAAAATCTCTCACCGGATGCAGATTGAAAGACGGTGGGAAATTATTAGACAGCGTATATGATGTAAGGGTAGAAGGAGATCAGCTGAAGATTAAATTTTATTATATCGGAACGGCTTCCAAAGATAACCGCTTCTCACTTAACCTTGTCAGAACAGATAAAGCAAGCTATATTAAAGAAACGGAAATCCTGAAGAATGAGAAAAAGAGGGTGCTGGAGATGATAAAACCTGCTGATGTTTCCGGATTGGGAGTATCCATCAGTATTCCTGAATATTTCAAACCGGATATCAATATTAATCTGCTGAACCCTATTCAACTGGCGGAAGATTTGTGTCAGGTAAAAGGGATACAGACATTATCTTCTTCCGAATCATTTAAAGTAGGACAGGAAAAGTATAATTACCGTCAGTATGAATTAGTGAATGCGGATCAAGTAAGCCGAATAGCCGCTAGAATCGGGACGATTGATTTTCCGACGTTTAAATTAGTGACAAATCAGGATGGAAGCAGAACAGATGCCTGGATGGTTGGCAGAGAACGTTCAGATAAGAAAACAATTCAATCCATATTCAGATCTATACAATCAAAATATCCTAATGCAGATATTATTGCGATAGGAGCTCCCGAAATAGCACAAACAAAAGATGATGTTGTAGGAATTGCCTCTACATTCGGAGTTACAATGACTAACAGTAACGAAATTATAAGAATTTTAATCAGTATTCCTGAAGAGCTTTATGGCATAAAACAGGAGGCCACAGGTTCAAAAGAGGTCGCAAAAGCATTTGAATATTATATAAGCCTGATCGGGACTGCAGAAATACAGGTTAAGGTGATTTCAAAAAAATTGAATGATTTATTGAATGCTAAAAATTTTTCAGGAGACAGGCCCTATTTTTTATCGGAAGAGTAAGTAAAGTTCTTAGGACTTCAACGAATATTTCCTGTAGATTTTACAGCTCTTTGAGCAACAGTAACTGCTCTGTTAGTTGGATCTGCGAGAGGAAAACAAAAAGCGGCTTTCATAAGAGAGACCGCTTTTTATAGATTCAGTATTATTGTGAAGCAAAACTATTTTGAAGTAATACTTTTCAGTACAGCATTCTTGATGGCAGCTTCCTGAAAACTCCAATGTTCACTGTTTCTGGGCATCTGATTTTCAAGAATGATCAGGCTCATATCTGTAGACGGGAAGTATACATTAAGACAGGTAAATCCATCTCCAAGGCCAGTCACAGCATAGTAATCGAGCCCGGCTTCCCTGATGAATCTGATATTATATCCAAATCCCATATTCTCTTTCCCGAAAACATTATGTTGAGATGATGTAGAAGGAGTCAGTATCAGCTTTTGAAATGTTGAGGAAAGCAGTTTTCCCTTGAACAATGCCTGATCCCATTTTGCAAGATCTTCTACGGTGGAAATAACTCCGGCCGCAGATACGATATCATCATTTAAAAAGGAATTTTCGACCTTTTCAAATTGGTTATTATCGCTTCTGTAGCCTGGAACCAATGCCTGGTTATTTTTACTGTTATATACAAATGTCTTCTTCATATTCAGCTTTTTGAAAAGAGAATCAGCCTGGTCTGTAAAGGTTTTACCAGTTGTGTTTTGAAGAATTTCACCCAAAAGAATATAAGAAAGGTTTCCGTATTTAAACTGTGAGCCCGCTTTAAAAGCTGTCGGTTTATCAAGATCGGTAATCCCATGAGTATGATTCAGAAGATGATGGACTGTTATGGTATCTGCCCATGGCTGGGTAAGTGAAGGCAGATATTTTTTTATCGGAGTCTGAAGATCAAGTTTACCCTGTTCAGCAGCCTGTAAAATTAAAACAGCGGTAACCTGTTTTGAATTCGACATGATTTCAAACTGATCATCGGTTTTTAAAGCCACTTTTTTTTCAACATCTTTATATCCATTGGCTTTCAGATATTTTGTTTTTCCGTTTTGAGTAACCAAAACCACTCCATTAAATGTCAGTGGAGTAGAAGCCGTTATGATACTGTCGATCTTTTTTGAATACGGAGTTACTTTTTGTGCTTTTACAGAAACAGACTGTAATGTGAAGGCTGCAAAAATGAAAAGTAATTTCGTTTTGATCATAGGTTTATTTTTTGTTGTAGTGGTCATAAGCTGCTTTGGCAATAGCTGCAATAATGGCTTCTGAATTTTCAAATGTTTCATAAGTATCATGTACAAAAACAGCAATATAGATTCTTTTTTTATCTGAAAGTTCAATGATTCCAAAATCATTGATAGCCCCTGTCATCCCTGCTTTATTGGTAAATGAGGTTCCAGTACGATGGGCTGTTTTAACCTCTTTTGGAAGATGGCCTTTAAGTCTTTTAGCCCCTGAAACATTACCCAGCATAGTGGTATACAGCCACTTTGTAAGTTCCTTATTCAATATTTTTCCATTATAGAACTGGCCTAATAGCCTGATGGTCTCATTAGGAGTTGTTTTATTGATAAATTGAGAATCCCAATCTTTGTGCATGCCTTCTTCATCGTTTTTAATGATCACATCCTTACTATTAAGGAATCTTTCAACATACTCAGGCCCTCCAATCAGTCTGAGAAGGATATCTGTTAAATTATTATCACTTTGTGCAACCATCCATTTTATACACTCTTCTAAAGTAAGTTCCATGTTTCCCTCCGGATATTTTTCTTTAAAAGGACTATAGGTATCTTCCAGAAGCTCTTCTTTCTTAATGTAAATTTTTTGCTGTAAGGAAAGGTCACCTTTTTCTACCTTATTAAGAATAGCTAAGGCAATATGAAACTTAAAGGTACTTAACATAGGGAACAGTTTGTTCCCGTTGATCTCGACAATCTCTTTTTTTGGGGAGTCTGTGGCTAAAACGGCCACTCCTATATCTGCCTTTTTATTGGTAATGATAGATTCAAGAGTTTTTTTTAATTGCAGACCGGATGTATTCTGTGAAAAAAGCGTCAGGCTTAAAAATACAAAGAATGGAGTAAGAATAATTTTCTTTGATTTCATTTATTCAAATGGTTATTAAATAGATTTTTGATCTCCAAATATATGGATTTCATTTATCCGTTTTTTGATCTGTGCAATATTTTTAATTAATAAGACTCGTGATGTGTTTTCTTGGGGGAACAAACTATTTCTGTGTAATAAGAAATTGAACCAAAGGTATATTAAATATAAACTTTCATTCTTTCACACATAATTTTTAGGAATAATACCCGTTTAGCATTCATAAGCTTTATGATTGTAAGCATAAGATCCATTAAACATATGTTTGTATTTTTATAATCAACATTTGAATGAATTACAGGATGTTCAAAAATACTCAATGTAGGGGCGTTTTGTATTGATGGCGCTGGCCATGTTCATCACGATGTATCTGATGATGTTTGCGATGATAGACAACCTGCGGAACCTTATTCCAAATCTCAATACATGACTTCATTAATGGTGTCTGTAATGCTGTTGATTGAGATATGGATTATGAAAAAAATGTACACCAATTCCAAGCTCAACTGGTTTATTGTTATTATAGCACTTATAATTGGCATTTTTTCGTGGATTGGGATCAGAAAACAGGTAAGTGTTGGAGACGAGCAGTTTGTAAAAGGAATGATTCCCCACCATGCAGCCGCTCTGATGATGTCTGAGGGAGCAAAGCTCACCGATCCGGAATTGATAAAGCTGCAAAAAAATATTCTTGACACCCAGACAGAGGAAATAAGCTGATGAAACGTAAGCTTCAGGAACTGGAAAAAGATAAATAAGAAGAAAAGATTAATTCTATTGGTCATCAAATTGTATGAATAGCATCATTTAAAATAAATGGTGCTATTTCTTTGATGAGAAGCTGTTGTAAATTTTGCAGCAGATTCATACTTTTTTTATAAATTGTCCATCACTGAAAAAGGAAAAATTAATGATCATTATAAACAGGCTGATAAACCATTTTCTATGAAACACAGAGTATTGCCAATTGCTTTTGGGCTGAATTCATTTTACCTGTCAGTTTTATATTTCCGGATGTTCTGGATTTCAGATGAAGTGAAAACAGAGTTGCTTTTGACTTATAAATATATGCTGTATTCAGTGTTTTTTGTTTTTCCTTTGTTCATTATTTCAACACTTATTCTTACAAAAGAGTTTAAAGCCGGGTTTTTTCTGAAACTTTTGGTTTGGCTGTTAGTGGCTGCTATGCCTGTTCTTTATTTTTGGTTCTTTGATTTAATGAAAGAGAAAGAACTGCTTTACGGATACCTGATTACGCTCGTGCAGTGTCTGGTTCAGTCCAAAATAGTAAAGGATGATGAGATGATCTCCAGGGTTGCCGGGGTTTTTTCTGCAAAGCTGATCCTTTGGTTTTTCATTTTACTGGTATCATTATCTTTTCATACGTTGTATTCCGATCTCCCGGCAAGTATGCTGGCAGGGGGAATCTATTATCTCTGTGTCGGAATTCTTGATATTCTGGTCGTCAGGTATAAATTTATTACAGAAAAGTAAATGAATAGTTTCTCTGTATAATGCATCAGCAGGTAACATCATTTACAATTAAAAGCAACTATGAATTTCAATAAAAAGTTTGATAAAAAATGTTCTGCAAATCTGTCTTTTCTTTTGAGGAGATTTGGTGATTCAAATAATTCTGAATATACAATAAAAAGGCACCGTCTAAAATAAACGATGCCTCACTTGAAATATATTAAAATTGTTTTTTGCTGTGTTCTGTCTGCTAGTTCTGTTTGATTTGTGGGTTATTATTAATCTCTTTATTCGGAATCTGGAATATGAATTTATCTGTTGTCAGGTTAAACCTTCCAAAGGTGTGGTTTGTTCCGGTGTATACTCTTTCCAACGGAGTATTTAATCTCTTCATATCAAACCATGCATATCCTTCGCCCCACAGTTCAATTCTTTTTTGCATAATAATTTCATTGATCAGTTCAGGTCCTGTTTTTGTGGAAAGGACATAGGCGTTATCTCTTTTGGATGCGATTTCGAACAAAACTTGTCTGGCTTCAGCTTCTCTGCCTTGTCTTGCCAGGGCTTCAGCTTCAATATAATACAATGAAGAAGCTCTGATGTAGATATAATCTCCTTCAAACATGCTAGGGTCTTTAAACTTCCAGCTTACATAGGCAGGATAATTTTTTGTTTTCCCGTTAAAGCTATATTTGGAAGGCTGGCTGCCGTTGAATACTTTTTTACGGTAATCTGTATCAGGAATCGCTTCATACAGACGCTTATCAATAAGCTTATAGATCTGAGCAGCTCCTGCATACCCTTCATTGGTATTATCAAACATAGAGAAGAAAGACGCATAATAGTTTCCGGTACTCATCGTAGAAATCGTATTATGGAATCCCCAGATTACCTCAGGATTACTGAGATTGGAAAATCCAGTCGTGGTATAATCGTTTTCTGTCATCAGGGCAATACCTTGCTTACTGTCTGCAGCATATTTTCCGGCTTTTGTATAATCTCCTGTTTGCAGGAATATATCAGCCGCGATGGCTTTAGCGGTTCTTTGATCGATCTGAGCTCTGGATGGGCGGGCAAAACTTTCCAAAAGAACAATAGATTCTTCAATGTCCTGACCAATCTGAGCATAGACTTCTGCTATCGTTGATCTTGAAAGTCCCTGGCTGGGATTATTAGTAGTAAGAACTAATGGAAGGCCAAGGTCAGATGGATGGCTTTTAAAATCTTTAGCATAAAAGCGAATCAGATGAAAATAAGAATAAGCTCTTAGGGCAAGCAGCTGTCCTTTAATAGCTTTGTTCTTAGGGTTTGTATCATCTTTCAAGTCATTAAGAAGCTTATTGATAATGAATATTCTTGCATAAAAAGTGGTCCATACGATTTCTGAAGCCAAATTACTCGCATTGGTAGCTTCATAATTATAAAACATTCCCAAATGCTGATTTTTTGCCTGGATCACATCATTAGACATTAAATCGGCACCTGCCTTTATTCCCATAATACCGAAATCTGAATGAGATGAGATGTTTCCTCCGGCACCATTACTGCGAAGATCAAGGTAAATTCCGCCAAGGATCTTTTCCGGCTTCGACTGATCATCATTCAGCTGCTCACCGGAAATATCACCCTCCGGTAATGTATTGAGATCATTAGCACAGCCGGTTGTGATAAGACCTACGGCTAAAGCTGATATAAAGTATTTTATTGCTTTCATAATTTCTTTTAAAATGTTAGTTTAAAACCAAGTGAAACACTGGATAGTAAAGAGTATTTATAGGCATCAGATACCCCTGTTAATGCAGCTCTCGGATCATATCCCTTTCTTTTGGACCATAAGTACAGGTTGTTTCCTGTAGCATAAATCTTTAATGCTGATAAACCAATCTGTTTTATGAAAGTTTCAGATAGCTGATAGGATAAAGTCACATCCTGAAGACTGATATAATCGGATTTGATCAGATAAAGTGTAGAATTTTCATTCTGACTGGTCGAAGTAAGATCTACACGCGGTAAATCAGCATTGGGATTTTCCGGAGTCCATGTCTTATCAAGATCCGTTGAATAATTGGAAGCATAAGCATCAGAGTGGAATAAACTTCTGTAGATGTTGTCATACCCGTATCCGCCAAACTGATAAGCGAAATTAAGAGAAAGATTGAGCCTTTTATAGGTAATATCTGTTCCAAATCCACCATATACTTTAGGGATAGCAGATTTTCCTGTGTTGTAATCACTGGCTTCCTTAAAATTATTTGTAACTGTTTTTACAACTTGCTGAGTGGCTGGGTCAATAGAATTTTTATACCATAATGCATCACCGTTTACAGGATTTACTCCTGCAAATTCTTTCAGATAATAATTATATCGGTCACCACCCTCAGTTAAGATAAACAATCCTGAAACCAGTCCTGTAGCTCTTTGTTCGGCAGGCAATTTTGTAATCTTGTTTTTATAATGGGTAGCATTGGCATAGAAATTCCACTGAACGTCATCTGTACGGAGAATATCTACACTAATGTTAGCCTGAACTCCTTTGTTGTACATATCTCCGATATTTCCATATTTCACATAGGAACCAGAATTGGATATAGGCAGTGGAAGAGTATAGATCATATCCGATACCTTTCGTTCAAAATAATCCGCATTCAGATTCACTCTGTTACTGAACAAAGCAATTTCAAAACCGGCATTCAGGTTTTTGGATGTTTCCCATTTTAAGTCTCTGTTTCCTTGTTTCTTCAGAGAAAGTACAGGTTTTCCATCACCAAAATCATTGATTCCGTAGATGTCCTGATAAGCGTAGTAATCTCTTGTAGTGTTATTCAGAAGGATGTTGTCATTGCCCTGTTGTCCGTAAGAAGCTTTTAACTTCAAAGCATTAATGATGCTGTTGTCTTTAAGGAAATCTTCCTTGGCAACATTCCATGCAGCTCCTAATCCGTAAAATGTACCCCATCTGCTTTCCGGAGCGAAGACTGAAGAACCATCTCTACGAACATTCGCGTTAAAGAAATACTTATTGTCATAGTTGTACAGTAATCTTGAGAAATAACCTTCTACAGCATATTCATATCCGTTTCCTGACAGTTCTGTGATCTTTACGGCATTATCAAAAGATGATGAATCCGGTAATAAAAGCTGTTGTTTGGTTCCTGAAAATCCTTCGTTCTTCGTTTTATTCAGTTCATGACCAACAAGAATATTGAAGTTGTGTTTATCAAATTTCTTCTGGTAGGTAAGCAATTGCTGATGATTCAGCGTATAATTAAATATAGATTCATGAGAAATTGTTCCACCCACAGATGAAGACGTTCCCCCCAGTGTATTCCCGAACTGAAGGTTTTTTAAATTTTCAAGATAAGCCCCGAAATTGTAAGTGAAATCCAATCCTTTGATGATTTCATAATTTAATCCCAGATTGGCATTGGTGATATTACTGACCCTTTGAGATTTATCCTGTTGAAGATTTCCCACTGGATTCTCAAAAACAGCGTAGGATCTTGTAGAGCCATTAGGGCCTTGTCCGTCACCATAATCATATAAAGCATTTCCGTGGTTATCATAGAGCTGTTGGTAGTTATCGTTTCTAAGAAAAACCGGATAAAAAGGAGCTATATTTCTGGCAAACTGAAATGGATTGGAAAAACCTCCCGTTTCTCCGAAGTTCTGCTTGCTGTATGTATAAGAAAGCGCCGTTGTTAATTTCAACTTTGGAGTGATAGAGTAGTCCACATTGGATCTGACTCCGAATCTTTCAAAACCGGATGAAATAAGATATCCCTTATCATCCAGATAATTTAAAGAAGTATATGATTTTACCTGATCCCCACTGGCGTTAATCCCCACAGTAGCTTCTCTTCTGAGAGCAGGTTTAAAAAGTAGTTTTTTCCAATTATCCTGATAAAGTAGTTTAGCTTTAGAATTAAAAGAGCCGTCCTGTGCTATGAGTTCATTAAAGGGAACATTGTAAACATTATATCCCAGTCCGTTCAGAGCAGTGATTCCTGCTGCATGAGGAGTATTCCCGGAAGGAATAGCACCTGGTTGCAGTGATTTTGCAATTTCCCCGATTCTTCCTCTGTTATAGTAGGCAGTATAATATTCCTGTGGTGAAGTATATACTGAGTAATCCTCAATAGACCTGAAGTTAACCCCGGTTTTTACATCAATATCAACACTCAGTTTTTTGTTTTTTCCTCTTTTGGTATTCACGATGATGACTCCATTGGCTCCTCTTGAGCCATATAAAGCATTGGAAGAAGCATCTTCCAGAAAGGAAATACTCTCAATATCTGCTGAAGAAATACTGTTCAGGTCACCGCTGTAGGGAATCCCGTCCAATACAATTAAAGGATCACTGGATGCATTGATAGAACCAATACCTCTCATTCTTATCGTAGGCTGAGAACCCGGCTGACCTGAAGAAATTACCTGTACACCGGCAACTTTACCACCAATTCCCTGAAGAACGTTTCCGTTTTGAAGATTCCCCAGATCTTTTGCCTTTAATGACTGTACCGATCCTGTAATTTCTTCCTTTTTTTGCTTTCCGAAGGCAACTACCACCACCTCTTTGATGGAAGTCTCCTGCGAAAGACTGTCTTTTTTCTGTGCAAAGCCATATTCAGCGAATAAGAGTACGGCCAATACACCAAGTTTGCATTGTTTTTTTCTCATTATATTAATCTTAGGTTTAAAAAAATTGAATGTGTGTAGTACGCTTTATCTTCCGTTTAGGAAAAAAAGAGATCCCTGCCTCCCTTTTGTAAGGAGGTGTCAGAAAGAAAATGTTAAAATAGAGGAGGTGTACCCGGATTAAATCGGCTTTGAGCTTATCGGGCTTTAATTCCTACAATAATGTGCATATTTCTTCAGGAATTTATGGCATCATCATTTTACACATCATAGATTCAAAGCACATGCTCTTAGAAGTAATATTGTGCTGTGAAAGGCCTTTTCCTGTACAACCCTTATGTTGAACAGAAACTATAGCCATGATAGTGTATAGGTAAGAATTAAAGTCATTCTTATTCATGAGAATAGAGTTTTATTTTTTTAACTGGGTCAAAATTATCTAATAATTCATAAAACTTTGTTAAAAGAAAGTATGAGAAAAATCATATTAGTCTACTAATTAAGTAGGGTAATTGAATAAATGATCTTGATTTGATCTTAATGTATTGAAAAACAGATTGTTATTTTGATTTAAAAATATGAATGTCAAATCAAAAAAGAATCATTTTAGCTGATGAATAATATTTAACACATAAAGTCTATTGTTTTTGTAGACTTTTTGTGTATTTTACGCCCGATTTCTTTTCAGGGAGCCTTATCCCACTATCCACTCATACTCCTCACACCGGAGCGAGGGAAGGATTATGAAGATGAAAAATATGTCGTTAAAAGGTTGATCATTTGTTTTTTTTCAGATCGAAACTCTTTTACAAAAAAAATAATTATATTTTTGAATACTGTATTGGCAAAGTCTTTTTTGTCATAATGCAGGTTACTATTATTATGAGAAAATACCTTACCTATATATTAATGTTGGGGTTTCCTCTGTTGGGAGCCCAAACTAAAGTGGCTGAAAAATCCACTTATCAGGAGAACTGGACATCGCTGGAGAGAGAAAATGCAGCCATGGCCTTTGATGCCGATGTAAAATTATCTGATGCCGAGATTGCTTTAGACAAAAAATTATTCCAGATAAGAAAACAGTTTCTGAGTGAAACTGAAAAACAGCAGATTCCTTTATATAACAGTTCTTTTAATGAAATAAAGCCATTAATAGAATCCAGTAAGCTGTTTAAAATTATTCAGACAATGCCCAAAGGTGGCCTGCTGCATACACACAGTGGCGGTCTGGCTAATGCCGAATGGCTGATAGCAACGGCTAGAAAATATAAAGAATGCTATGTATATGATCAAAAAGACAGTGATAAATTTATTTTTGGGCAACTGGGCTTTTTTGAAAACGGAAAAGTTCCGGCAGGATTTGTCAGTCTTGATCAAAAGCTGAATTCAGATGCCGGTTTTGAAAAGAAACTGCATGAACTTCTCCTTTTGAAACGTGATAATCTTTGTTCCTATAACAATTATTGGATTGAATTTGAAAAGCGTTTCCAACGGATCAACCTGCTATTACCTTATCGCCCTTTCTTTAAGGAATATTATCTGAAAGGGTTTCAGGATTTGGCCAAAGATCATGTGCAGCATGTGGAGATCAGGTATGTTTTTGATGAACTTTATGATTTTGAGCATGGAAAATATCCATTGGAAAAATCCATTACAGATCTGCAGGATATTGTAAAGCAAATGCGTCAGTCAGATCCTCAGTTCAGTCTGAAACTGATTTATTCTAGCTTTAAGTTTTTAGATTCTGACAGCATAGAAAAACAGCTGGAAATTGCTTTTAAATTAAAGAAGCAATTCCCGGATATGATTTCCGGTTTTGATCTTGTGGCCGATGAAGCTGCTGGAAATAGCATCAATTCTTTCCAGAAAAACTGGACAAAAATAAATGAGATCACTAAAAAGTCAGGAGTGGAAATGCCATTGTTTCTTCATGCGGGGGAAAGCAATTCTGTTTTCAATAAAAATGTACTGGATATCACCTTGCTGAATAACCAAAGAATTGGTCATGGTCTGAACCTGATTTATTTTCCAAAATCAATGGATCTGATTAAAAAACAGAATAAACTGGTAGAAGTAAGCCCGATCAGTAACCAGGTCCTTGGATATGTGAGTGATATGAGAAATCACCCGGCAAGAGTTTTACTGAGCAATGGTGTACAATGTTCTATTAATAGCGATGATCCGGCTGTATATGGTTATGAAGGATTAAGCTATGATTTTTGGGTGGCCTATGTATATTGGGAATTGGATGTGAAAGCATTGAAGAAATTGGTTTTCAATTCAATTAATTATTCTTCTTTGAATAAAAATGAGAAAAAATTAGCTGTAGAATCCCTGAACACAAAATGGAATGATTTTGTTCAAAAAACTAATCAGGGGCTTAATTAATACTTAATGAAAAATAGCTGATCGTTTTTTTGATTATCAGTTTTATGAATATTAAATAGCATCATTTTAGAATGATGCTGTTTTTAGATATGATAGTTATTTGATTTTAACAAAAATTTTACATCATAAAAACTCTACTGGGTTTTGCTTTCAGAGGTTCTTTTTTTTCTGTTAAACAGAGAATGTTTAATAAATAACTATGTCTTTTTCAAATATTAAATATACTTTTGACGAAAATGTATAATCTATTGAAAATGGAAGATTTTAACAGGAAAACCCAAGCCGGAGCAGTTGCTTATTTTCGTTACTGTATAAAAAATGGAGATGTTGAAGGAGCATTGAGCTGCTTTCATCCTGAAGCTGTTTATATTGATCGGGATGGGAGAGAGCTAAGAGGCCTTGAGCAGATACAGCCAGCTATGGATAGTATATGCAGGTTACAATTAAATATACAGGGGGAAACTCCACATGTTACAGTGATTGATAATTTAGCAATGTGGCTTGACCGCTGGGAAATGACCGGGACGGCTCCTGACGGACAGCCGATAAAAATGATCGGTCATACTTCCTGCATCATGAAAAAGAATGAAACCGGCGATTGGCTATGGATTGTAGATAATCCATTTGGTTCAGCAATACTTAATCGTTAGTTTTTCAATTTTAAGATATGATTCGGGCAGGCATCTCTGATGCCTGCCCGAATCATATATATTCAAAGCTTCTTAACATACCTATGACTTCTCATGTTGTTGTGAGCCATTGTCTTAGATCAGGAAGTTGATATGCAGTAGAATACATTTAGCTTATTTATAGTTCGGTATGTTTTTTCCCAGAATAATATTTCTTTTAACCGTCAAGATTTTGTTTTCTGTATAAGGTTTTACGATTCCTGATCCACCTCTATTGGGGAGTTTATTTCTTTTTGTCTGTGTGAGTGAAGGATCATCATCAAACAGGTATTCATCCAGATAATATTCATTTCTGTCAGATTCTTTAATAGTAATATGAATATGTTCCGATTCGCTGCCATCAGGATAAGCTGCAGGTCTGAACGTATAAAAGGTGTACCGGCCATTCTTTCCTGTTTTAATCCATCCTCTTATAAAGCCGTGTCGTTTGGACCAGCCGGTTTCGTTGCCTTTAGTAGGGTAAATTCCCTTTCTATTGGTATGGTAAATGTAAATAATGACATTTTCAGCAGGCATTTTTCCATCATTTTTGAAAACTGTTCCTGTTATTTTTAATTTCGGTTCATTGTATTGAAATCCGGGAAGAATATCAATGGAAGTCAGTTTTTTATTTCCGTATTCAAAGAGAGCTTCACATCCTTCACAAGGGCCGCCAACGTTTTTACTGTTCTGATTCTGACATGACGCTAAGCCTGATCCTATCAGGAAAAGCCATGTCATAATTTTACTTTTAAAATCCATAATATATCGTGTTAAAAATGATTTCCCGATAAAATTATAGACAGAAAAACAGATATAAAAATGAAATGCTTTATCCTGAGGAATAGATAGTCTAACCCGATGACCCTTTATGGAAAAGGTTTTTAAAATCAGCTGCATAAGTCCGGCTTAATCTTACTACAGAACCGTTTGACATCTCCAGATCATAATCTCCGTTCAGACGGGATCTGAATGATCTGACTTTGGACAGATTAACCAATACAGATTTATGTACTCTGATAAACTGGTAAGCATCCAGCTTACTGTGGATGGATTTCAATGTTTCTGAATGCAGATACTTCTTATCATTAACATGAATTGAAACATATGGTGTAGCAGAAGTAATCTGCAGAATATCCTCCACATTCACAATGATATTATGTTTTCCGTTTGTAATAACAAGAGAGTTGGATTTAAGTTTTTCAGAGGGAACAGAAATCTCGTTTTTAGACATTCCAAAATATCTGTAGCCCAAAACAACCCCAGTATAGACTGCCATCAATAGATATAAATCATGGGTCAAATTATAGGAGAAAAACTTGAACCAGTCATATAGCCCTTCATAGAAAAGTATAGAGAAAAAGGTTGCCAGACAAGGCAATATAAAAAGATGGGCTGCAATCGGGGCGAGGATCAAAACAATAGTTTTTGACAGGCTGGTAAAGGTTTCATATTTAAGCTTTTGATACAAGACCATTACAGTAGGAAGGTATAAAAACCAGACTGTTTTAAAAAGGAAAGACTCGCTGATATAAAAATGATATCCACCTCTCTTTGATTCCAGAAAATCCTGAAAAATGGTCAAACCTACAATTGTCAGTATAATTCCGGAAAGGACCAGAAAAAGTGTTTTGACATCTGGGGAAAGACTTCTCTTTATTTCGTTATTTGGAACTGGATATATCATCTTTCTTATTTTATTATTTGCTCTATTGGCAAAACATGTTATTCCCTATCAAATTTAATAAAAGAAATTGATAATTAAAGATCTTCGTGTCCTGAAATACAGGGCTTTGTATAGAGGCTGTTTAGTTTGTTTTCAATATTATTTACCTGTAAAAGCAGGATTTCTTTTTTCTATAAATGCTCCGATTCCTTCATGATGATCCTGAGTGTCAAATAATTCACCAAATAAAACAGCTTCCTGCTTCAGACCATCTGTGATATGCAGCTCAAAACCTGTATTCAATGATTGTTTTGCTTTGGCTACTGCTACAGGACCTCTTAAGGCAATGGTTTCGGCTAATTTTTGAGTCTCATTCAGTAATTCTTCCGGGGCAAAAACGCGATTAACAAATCCAAATTCCTTACAGGCTTCTGCAGAATAAAATTCTCCTGAGAATACCATTTCTCTGGCTTTGTATAATCCGATGGCTCTTGGAAGTCTTTGTGTTCCTCCAAAACAAGGCAATAGCCCCAATGTAACCTCCGGTAATCCGAATTTTGCTTTTTCACTGGCAAGGATGATGTCGCAGGATAATGCTAACTCACAGCCACCACCTAATGCAAAACCATTCACAGCTGCTATCACAGCAAACGGTAATGTCTCAATAGCGTTAAATGCAGATTGTGCCATTCCTGAAAATTCTTCTGCTTCTCTTGGGGTCATTCCCTGCATTGCTTTAATATCTGCACCGGCTACAAAAGCTTTTTCACCGGAACCTGTGATGATTAAGACCCGGATGTCTTTATTCAATCTGATTTGATCTGCAAATGATTTCAGTTCCTGTAAGACTGTCGTGTTCAGTGAATTTAATGCTTGCGGACGGTTAACTGTCAGTGTTCCTATATGTCCATGTTGCTGGAATAATAATGTTTCGAAATTCATTTTTCTTGAGTTAAAAGTTGAGAATAGAAAGTTTTATTAAGTGGTTCTGTTGAAAATTCAGTTTCAGTTTTCCACTTTTACTTTCCGTTTAATAATTGGATAATGCTGGAAAAATCTACTGTCCCGTTACCAGCTTCACTCCATATTCTATATAAGTTTAAAGCGGCGTTTCCCAGAGGAGTAGATGTTCTGGTTTCCAGCCCTGCTTCTGCTGCCAGTCCCAGATCTTTGGTCATGAGATCTACGGCGAACCCTCCGGTATATTCTCTTGATGCGGGCGCATTTTCCAGGACTCCCGGATAAGGATTATATACTTCCAGTGACCAGTTTCTACCGGAGCTTTTCTGCATGATTTCACTTAGTGTTTTAGGATCTAGTCCATGGCGGGTTCCCAGATTAATGGCTTCTGATGTTCCGATCATATGAATGGCCAGTAACATATTATTACAGATTTTGGCCACCTGACCGGCTCCGGAATCCCCTGCATGGAATATGTTTTGACCCATACATTTTAATATTGGTCTTGCCTTTTCATAATCTTCGGTTTTGCCGCCTACGATAAAGGTTAAAGTTCCGGCCTGGGCCCCGCTTGTTCCTCCGGAAACAGGTGCATCTATCATTTTACAGCCTTTTGAAGCCGCTAGCTGAGCCACGGCACGGGCGGTAACTGCATCAATGGTACTGCTGTCAATCAGTAATGTATTGGGTTTTAAATTACTGATAAACTCTTCAGAATATAATTCAGCAACATGCTTACCTGAAGGCAGCATTGAGATGACTACATCTGTATTTTTAGAAGCTTCTGAAGCGGAAACGGAAGTCTGCCCACCTGCAGAAACCAAAGCTCCCAAAGCTGTATCTGAAAGGTCAAATCCAGTAACGTTATGGCCTTTTTTTATTAAATTGGCCGCCATAGGCCCGCCCATATTTCCTAATCCTATAAATGCTATATTTGACATGATTGTTTTTTAAAAGGTTATAAAAATTGATTAATTGTAACTGGAGGTTAAAAATTTACTTTCCATTCTCCAATGATCCATTTAAAATAAGAGTCTATCCATTCTCCGGTAATATCATCAAGGGTTGCCGGATGCCACTTTGGAGAGTGGTCCTTATCTACCAATAAAGCCCTTACTCCTTCAGCAAAATCAGGATGAACACAGCATTGGCAGGATAGATTAAGTTCAGACTGAAAAACTTCTTCCAGATTCAAATTTTCACCCTGCTGCAGCTGCCTGAAAATAATATGAGCAGAACTTGGTGAACCTGCATCAAAGCTTTTAATCCCTGTATTGATCCATTCATCTTTTTCAGGATAACTGCTTAATATTTCTCTGAACTTTTCCAGAGTTTCTGCTTTTTCAAATTGTTGTATAAACGTTTGATGGGCCGCCGCATGAGATTCCGGGATACTCACTTGCCTAGATATGTTTTCTAAAATATGAGTAACAGTTTTATGAGGATTTTCTTTCCAGTTGGCCTGCTCCAATGCATCTAGTATCATATCTTTTGAGGAAGATTTTATGTAATAATCTGCTAATCCCAGAAATTTGCAGTCTGCTCCATCTAATCTTGCTCCGGTTAGACCCAGATAAATGCCATATGCAGAAGGCATTTTATTCAGAAACCAGGTTGCTCCTACATCAGGATATAAACCTATGGTAATTTCAGGCATTGCCAGCTTGCTTTTTTCCGTAACAATACGGTGTGAAGCTCCGGTCATAATACCGATGCCACCACCCATCACAATACCATGTCCCCAAACGATAATGGGCTTAGGATAGGTATGGATGGTATAATCTACCTGATATTCCAAAGAAAAAAAATTAAAACAGTCCTGTGGGATTTGAGTCGGATCTATTGCTCTTTGTGCGATGATGGCATTATATAGTTGCCTCACATCGCCTCCGGCACATAAGGCTTTTTCACCTGCTCCCTGAAGAAATATGCAGGCTACATCTCCGGATGTTTTCCATTCTTCCAAAACGGCTGCTAATTCTCTGATCATAGGTAATGACAGAGCATTCAGTGTTTTCTCTGAATTCAGAGTAATAATTCCGGTTTTGTTTTTTATTTCTGTAAGTATTAAACTCATGATGTTGATTGTTTTGAATTAACGGATCTGTAAGGTAGCACCTTCTTCGAGAATTTTTCTTGAAATTACAAGTTTCATAATTTCATTGGTTCCTTCTACTACCTGATGTACTCTTGCGTCACGCATTAAACGTTCTACAGGAAAGTCCTGAGTGCAGCCATAGCCCCCCAGTATCTGTAACGCTTCATTACAGATATTGAAACACAAATCGGTTGCCAGTCGTTTGGCCATTGCACAGTAAGTGGTAGCATTCTGATCCTTGGAGTCCAGTTTGAAAGCGGCCAGATGTACCATTTGACGGGCTGCTACCAATTCTGTTGCCATATCTGCAATTTTAAACTGAAGAGACTGAAACTGTGCCAGTGATTTTCCAAACTGCTGTCTTTCGTGCATATAACGCTGAGCTTGATTGATAGATCCCTGTGCCGCTCCTACTGAGCAGGTTGCAATATTGATACGGCCGCCATCCAAACCTTTCAGAGCAATTTTAAATCCTTCTCCTAAGGTTCCTAAAAGGCATTTTTTATCTACTTCTACGTGATCCAGAAAGACAAAGCGGGTAGGCTGGGTATTCCAGCCCAGTTTTTTTTCCTTCTCCCCAAAGCTGATTCCCGGAGTTTGAGCCGGCACTACAAAAGCACTGATTCCTTTGGCTCCGGAGTTTTCTGTACGCGCCATTACAATAAGAATATCACTTTCACCAGCTCCTGAAATAAAAGCTTTTGTGCCATTAATGATATACTTATTTTCCTTCATGATAGCAGTGGTCTTCAGCCCTGCAGCATCTGACCCGGAACCTGGCTCAGTAAGGCAATAGGATCCTAATAACATTCCTGATGCTAACTGAGGACATAGTTCTTTTCTGATTTCATCGTTTCCAAATTCATCAATCATCCAGGAAACCATATTGTGTATGGTAATATAAGCAGTAGTGGAAGGGCAGGCTGCTGCCAGTTCTTCAAATATGATGGCAGCATCCAATCTGGATAAGCCTAACCCTCCGGCAGCTTCACTTGTATATACGCCACAAAATCCCAATTCACCGGCTTTAGCTATGGCTTCTCGTGGGAATATTTTTTGAGCATCCCATTCTGAAGCGTAGGGAGCGAGTTCTTTTTCAGCAAACTTTCTTGCAGCATCCTGAAATGCCAATTGTTCTTCACTTAGGTTAAATTCCATAGTTTTTAAATTGAAAGTTGAGCATTAAGAATGGAAAGCCTGATCCCTGTAAATATGAATATATTCACTTTTTTCAGCCTTTCATTCAATTATTTTAAACTGATAGTCATATTTACATTTCCTCCGGGAACATCTTCTTCAAACCAACGGGCTGTAATTGTTTTTGTTTCGGTATAGAACTTTACGCCTTGTTTTCCGTAAGAATGCAGATCGCCAAAGAAAGATTTTCTCCATCCTGTAAAAGAGAAGAATGGTAATGGAACCGGAATAGGAAGATTGACCCCAATTTGTCCTACTTCAATTTCATGCTGGAATTTTCTGGCTGCAGCACCCGAGTTGGTGAAAATAGAAGTTCCGTTTCCGTAAGGATTGTTATTGATAATCTGAATTGCCTCATCCAGTGTTTCTGCTTTTAATAAAAGTAAAGCGGGGCCAAAGATTTCTTCCTTGTAAATATCCATCTCTACAGATACATTATTGAATAGAGTAGGGCCTACAAAATATCCGTTTTCATATCCGTCTACTTTACAATTACTTCCGTCTAGCAGCACTTCAGCTCCCTGATCATAGGCACTTTTGATTAATCTTAAAACTTTCTCTTTAGACTGTTTATTGATTAAAGGGCCAAATGCGGCAGATTCATCAGACCATACTCCAGGTTTGATGGTACTTAAAGCAGTTTTGATATCTTCCACCCAGTTTTGAGCTTCGCCCACTAAAACGGCAACACTGATAGCCATACAACGCTGGCCGGCTGCTCCACAAGAAGCCCCTACCAAATTATTGATCACTTGTCCCTTGTTGGCATCCGGCATAACAACCATGTGGTTCTTGGCTCCTCCGAATGCCTGAACTCTTTTCAGGTTATCTGTTCCTGTACGGTAAACATGTTCAGCAACCGGTACAGAACCTACAAATGAAATAGCTTTGATCTCAGGATGATTCAGGATATGATTCACCTGATCTTTGGAACCATGAATAATATTCAGAACTCCTTTTGGAAAGCCTGCTTCTAAGAATAGTTCGGCCATTTTCACAGAGGTCATCGGGGTCTGCTCAGATGGTTTTAAGATAAAGGTATTCCCACAGGCAATCGCCATTGGAAACATCCATAAAGGAATCATCGCAGGAAAGTTGAAGGGTGTAATTCCCGCACAGACTCCAAGAGGCTGAATATAGCTGTAGGTATCTACTCCACGGGCTACATTTTCTACAGTTTCTCCCATCATCAGGGTTGGAATATTGCAGGCATGTTCTACCACTTCAATACCACGCCATACATCGCCCATAGCATCAGCAAAGGTTTTTCCGTTTTCTTTGGATAGGATTTCGGCGATTTCTTTTTGATGTTCTTTTAAGAGGTGCTGGTATTTCAGAAATAATCTTGCTCTTTCCGGAGTGGCTACCTCTTTCCATGTTTTGAATGCTTCTGTGGCTGCTTCAATAGCCTGATCTATTTCAGACAATAGAGTTAAAGGGACTTCGGCGAGAATTTCCTGGGAAGCAGGATTTTCTACAGGAAGATGTTCATGTGCTTTACTTTCAATAAACGCTCCATTGATTAATATTTTTACTTTTTGTGACATAGTTTTGGGGTTGAAAGTTGAGAGGAAAAGCTGAAAGCAATTTTATGAATTACTTTCAGCCTGTATAAGGTTATATAATCAGTAAATCAACAAATTCATTGACATTAAGGTTGATCAGCGTTTCATAATCCAATGAATTTTCCAACACTGTTTTTTGTTGTTTTTCAGGGAAGATACGGGCTAAATTAATTTTGTATTTCTTAATCAGTTCCGGAATTCCTTCGTCTCTTCTTCGTTGGTGTCCGATAGGGTATTCTACTACAACTTCGTCAAGAATAGTTCCGTCATTCAGTTCTACAGTCATGGCATTCGCGATAGAACGTTTTTCCGGATCATGGTAATCTGCAGTAAACTGTATGTCTTCAATGCATTCGATTTTATCACGAAGAACATCAATTCTTGGATCTGAAGCTATATTATCTTCATAATCTGCCGCAGTTAATCTGCCGTAAATGAATGGTACAGCCACCATGTACTGAATACAGTGATCGCGATCTGCCGGATTATTTAAAGGTCCTTTCTTATCAATGATACGGATGGCTGCTTCATGCGTACGTATGGTAACTTTTTTGATATCATCTGTAGTTTTTCCAAGGTCTTTCAGAGTGGTATGCAGAGTCATTGCCGCTTCTACAGCTGTTTGAGAATGGAATTCTGCCGGAAATGAGATTTTAAACAGTACATTTTCCATGACATAAGAACCGTAGTCTCTCTGGAATTTGAATTCATTTCCTTTGAAAGAAACATCATAAAATCCCCAAGTTTTTGCAGTTAATACCGATGGATAGCCCATTTCTCCTGTTTTAGCAATCAGTGCTAAACGTACTGCTCTGGATGTTGCATCTCCTGCAGCCCAGGATTTACGGGAACCTGTATTAGGTGCATGACGGTATGTTCTTAAAGATTGCCCATCTACAAAAGCCAATGATACAGCATTGATGATCTCATCACGGGTTAAACCGATAAGCTTTCCGACAACAGCGGTAGAAGCAAGTTTTACTAATAATACGTGATCTAAACCTACTTTATTAAAAGAATTTTCCAATGCCATTACTCCCTGAATTTCATGGGCCATAATCATGGCTTCCAAAACCTGCTTCATTTTTAAAGGCGCTTTTCCTTCCGCAATATGGGTTCTTGATAACCAGTCTGCTGTGGCTAAAATTCCACCGAGGTTATCTGATGGATGTCCCCATTCTGCAGCCAGCCATGTATCATTGAAATCCAACCAACGGATAATGGCTCCAATATTGAACGCTGCCTGAACAGGATCCAGCTGAAACTGTGTCCCCGGAACTTTTGCCCCGTTTGGAACCACAGTTCCTTTTACTACAGGACCTAAAATTTTTGTACATGCAGGGTAAGTTAATGCTTCCAGTCCACATCCGATGGTGTCCAGAAGACAGTAATGGGCTGTTTTCCAGGCCAGATCATTTTTGATTTCATAGTTCAATACATAATCTGCAATATCTGTTAATACTTTATCCGGTTGGGGTCTTTCATTTGAAATGTGTGATGACATCTTTATTTTATAATTTAGTTATTAATTGTGATATGTTTATTTTCTGTCTTGTAGAGAGATGAATTCCTTATTTTCAGGACCTGTGTAGTTAGCACTTGGGCGGATAATTTTTCCATCCTGTCTCTGTTCAATAATATGAGCGCTCCATCCTGTAACTCTGGAGATAACGAAGAGTGGAGTAAACATAAGGGTAGGTACTCCCATTAGATGATAGGATACCGCAGAGAACCAATCCAGATTCGGAAACATTTTCTTTTCTTCCCACATGATGGTTTCCAGTCTTTCAGCGATATTATACAACAGCATATCTCCGGCTTCCTCAGAAAGTTCTTTAGCTACTTTTTTAATCACCACATTTCTTGGGTCCGAAATTGTGTAAACAGGATGTCCGAATCCGATGATCACTTCTTTGTTGACAATGCGCTGACGGATATCTGCTTCTGCTTCATCTGGCGAATTGTATCGGCTTTGGATTTCAAATGCCACTTCATTGGCACCACCATGTTTAGGACCTCTTAAAGCACCAATGGCTCCTGTAATAGCTGAATAAATATCTGAACCTGTTCCTGCGATCACACGGCTAGTGAATGTAGAAGCGTTAAATTCATGTTCGGCGTAAAGATTTAACGAGATCTGCATGGCTCTTACCCATGAATCAGAAGGTTTTTTTCCATGTAATAAATGAAGAAAATGGCCTCCAATCGTATCGTCATCTGTTTCTACATCAATCTCTTTTCCATTATGGGTATAGTGATACCAGTATAATAAACCCGAACTGAATGATGCCAGTAATTTATCTGCAATATCCCTCGCTCCGGCCATATTATGATCGTCTTTTTCCGGTTGAATACTGCCAATGGCGGATACCATGGATCTCATTACATCCATCGGATGTGCCGCTGCCGGAATACTCTTTAAAATATTTCTTACAGAATGGGGTAACCCTCTTAAAGACTTTAATTTAGCTTTGTAATTTTTCAATTGAGCTCCGGTAGGCAGCTGACCATAGATCAAAAGGTAAGCTACTTCTTCAAACTCCGCTTTTTCAGCCAGATCCAGGATGTCATATCCTCTGTAGTGGAGATCATTTCCACTTTTTCCTACGCTGCAAAGCGCTGTATTGCCTGCTGCTACTCCAGAAAGGGCAACGCTTTTCTTAGGCTTGAATGTTGGTTCGCTATTCGTTGACATTACTATTTTGTTTAAAAAGGTTATCTAATTTTTGTTCATAATCATGGTATCCAATGCTTTGATAGAGTTCTTCTCTGGTCTGCATAGTGTCTAATACATGGGCCTGGGTTCCGTCTTTGCGGATGTGTTCATAGACATTCAGGGCTGCTTTATTGGCTGCACGGAAGGCTGAAAGAGGGTAAAGGATCAATCCTACGCCTGCATCTTTTAATTCATCAACCGTATACATATCAATCATTCCAAACTCTGTGATGTTGGCCAATACAGGGATTCCCGCTGCATCAACGAATTTTTGATAAAAGCTTAGATCAGGAACTGCTTCGGCAAAAATAAAATCAGCACCGGCTTCCTTATAGGCAATGGCTCTTTCAAGAGTTTTTTCCAGCCCTTCATTGGCAAAAGCATCCGTTCTGGCTCCGATTACAAAACTTTCATCTGTACGGGCATCTGCAGCAGCCTTCAGCCTGTCTGACATCTCTTCTTTGGTTACGAGTTCTTTTCCCGGACGATGTCCACAACGTTTTGCTCCTACCTGATCTTCGATATGTAAAGCTGCTGCACCTGCTTTAATCAATGATTTTACAGTTCTGGCGACGTTGAATGCTGATGGGCCAAATCCTGTATCCACATCTACCAGTAAAGGTAAATCACAGACATTGGTAATTCTTTGAATATCAATTAATACATCTTCCAGCGTGGTAATTCCCAAATCAGGAATTCCTAAAGATCCGGCAGCAACGCCGCCGCCTGAAAGATAAATGGCATTGAAGCCGGCTTGTTTGGCCAATAATGCATGGTTGGCATTGATGGCCCCGACAATCTGAAGAGGACTTTCTTTTTGCATAGCCTTCCGGAATTGAGTACCGGGAGACTTCCAGTTTTCATTTTTAGTCATTGTAATATTTATGGTTTAGGTGAAATTTGTTTACAGATAGAGAAGAATAACGATCATGATTTAATTGCAGGGAAGTAAAAAGAGAATAATGAGTATCGCTTCGATTTGCTGCCAACAGACAGAAAATCTGTGTGTTTTTTAGGAAACAGCATTTCAGGATCTTGACAGATCTTTTGGGTGTGTAGGAATTATCGAAATGGGTTAGGTACATTTTTTACTTTTTACATGCATTAAACGCTATAAAAAGTTCCTGCAGACTTCACAATGCTTTGTGAGAAAGAAAAATTACGGAAAGGGGACACGGATGAGCGGTAGATTCATAGAAGAACCTGTTGTTCTGCTATTGTCCATCTCAAAAAATAATACGAGTTGATAAACTATTTTATCATATCATTATCCATACCGTATCATACCTGACTATAAGCTTCAAACCGCGAAAGCATCGTCAATTCGAAATAGGCAGGTCTCCTGACTTGTAACAGTTTTTATCATCCTTCCCATATGCCGGAGCATACAGTGGATATGAATTTGATAAAAACCTTTTTGTTGTTACTTACAGTTGCGCGACAGTTCGTGATTTGCACACGATTCCCTTTTAATACACAGCTAAGTGTTACCAATTTCGGTTGATAAAGAAGGTGTTAAGAACTCCTTGATGGTAAATATAGACATTTTATGAAAACGACAAAATATTTTATGCAAACAATAATTAATTGAATGTAATTTGCTGATAGCGTTTTGATTACGAAATGTGTCTTTTGATGTTTTTAAAATAATATCTGGAATTTGTCCGGTTTTTTCATTACCAAATTGTTAACAAATAAGATAGAATTTTAAATTGATTTAAATAAAAGGTGTGTTTTTGTAGTAACTTTTCATATTTAAAAACAGAAGGAAAATACTGAATAAGTTCAAAGCCTCAAAATAGGAGTTAATTTCTAAAATACTGCATTTAAAATGTAGGAAAAAAAAATTAACGGCTGATTCCGTTTCCGTATTTAAACTGGCTTGGAATGATGTTATATTTTCTCTTAAATGCTGCTGAAAAATGTCTGGAATTTTTATATCCAATCACCTCAGAAATTTCATTAATGCTTAAATCACCTTCAATAAGCATTTTTTTTGCCTGTTCCATTTTTATATCATTCCAGAAACTGAATACTGTGGTTCCAAATAGTTCCTTAAATCCTTTTTTTAAAGTAAATTCATTGGTTCCTACCTGATGGGCAAGGTCTATTAATGAACAGTTTTCATTGAGATTATTGACAATAAAATCTCTCACCGCATAGATCTTATCTTCATCTTTTTTCAGAAGTGATGAGGGTGAAGAAGTAGTATTAAAAAGCTGTTCCAGTTGTAAAAGAAGAAGTTCAGCCACCTTGGCTTCAAGGTAGATTCTTTTAAAAATACCTTTTCTGTCGCAGTGAATGATGTCGTTCAGAACCTGGTACATTTCCAGGCTGATCCGGCAATGGTCCGGATTGATAAGACATGAATGCTGTTTCTCAATAGCATTTCTGAATGTATTGAATAGTTCAGAGTCTTCAGGAAGGAATTTCTTAAAAAAATCCGGGGCTAAATTAACTTCCAGGATCTGCATTTCATGACCGTCGAATTCCATCTGGCCACTCATCTGATGGGCATAAATTATATTATGCTGATAACTTTCAAAACAAACTTTATTGTTGAAATTCTCTGAAAGAGCAGCGCTTTTTCCTTTTAACGAAAAATGCATTTCAACACTTTCGAAATCGGCCTCAAAGTACAGTAATACTTTATTTTCAAGTGAAACATTCCCGAAGCCAATGTGAACATTCTCAAAGCAGATCTCATGATAAAAACCATTTCCATAAGGAGGTTTCAGATGGGTAATACACTCTCTGATTTCGCCATCGTTCTGGTAATAGGCATTGGGATATTTTCTTTCCACCAATGTTC
Organism: Chryseobacterium sp. BIGb0232; assembly: GCF_024810195.1. Taxonomy (NCBI): domain Bacteria; kingdom Pseudomonadati; phylum Bacteroidota; class Flavobacteriia; order Flavobacteriales; family Weeksellaceae; genus Chryseobacterium; species Chryseobacterium sp. BIGb0232. Next base: position 562,444 of record NZ_JANUEH010000001.1, on the reverse strand, counting down.
CACCAATTTTATCATCGTAGACCCGTAATGCCATTATTATTTTATTATGATTAGAATTCTCCTTTTTGCGGACTTTTTACTCCCTTTTGCGTACCTGTGTGCCCCAATTTTCATCTTAGATTTGCACAAAGATAAATAATTATTTAGAATGATTCTTAATAATGGACTTAGTTTTATCTATTAAGATCAAATAAAAAATAATAGAAATGAAGAATAATGTACAACTAAGTCATGTATTGTATCGGGTGCAGGATTTACATATTGCGGTAAAAAAGCTACAGGATGCAGGTTTTATTGTTGAATATGGAGCATACCCTGATAAGGCTTATAATGCTTTGATATGGTTTGAGAAAGGAGTATTTATTGAGATTTACCATAACTCCGGGCTTCCTGTTTATATACGATGGATGATGAAGATCTTTGGGTATCAATCTGTTTTAGAACGGATGAAACAATGGGAGAATATAAAAGAAGGCTGGTGTGAATGGTCTCTGGAGTCTGCATTGGAAAACCTGAATTCAGAGAAACAGTTTTTCAAAAGTGAAAATACAGGGTTCAGGTTTCATAAGGCTAAAAGAAAAGATGGAGATGGAAATAAACTTAAATGGGAACTTCTGATGCCTGATGATATTGATTTTCCTTTTTTAATGTCTGCCTATATTCCTAATCCCAGGCCCAAAGAAATTAATCATCCCAACGGAATTGTAGGAGTGAAAAATATTAAGGTAGGCACCGATTGTGTGAATACTCAGCTATTAAACCGCTTGCTCACCAATCAGGAAGGGTTAGAGCTTATACAAGGGAAAGGATTACAGACTGTAGAATTCATCAATTCTGATTTGAAAATTGAAAATATATTATAACCCCGGATTTCTTAGAATCAAAAATTACTAAAACTTATTTAAAGAACGAAATATGAACTATTCAAATAAAATAAACTGGTCTTTTGCTGCTGCAATAATGGTATCCGTATGTTGGATTATCGGAGATGTTTTTGTCGCAGGATTTGATCCTAATCCTGAAGATTATCCATTGTTTTCAAAGACTTATGCCAATCAGGTAAATGTAGGATTTGCAACTTTGATGTTGGAAGGTACCACTCCGGGACTGATGTTTGGGGCTTTGATCGGAGCGCTCACTGGACCTCTACTGCTTCCTGCAAGCTGGCTGGTTTTCCAGTTTTTTAAAGATACCAAAACCTGGTATTCGGTGGCTGTTTACTGGATTTTATTAGCAGGGGCTGTTTTGTCTCCTTTAGGCCACGCCGGATTCTTTTATGTGGGGGAAATCTATAAGGCAATCTATCATACCGATCCAGTGGCTCATCCATACCTTTTAGAAACGGGGCGAGGGTTTATGAAAATGCTTAATATAGCCTGGGGAGCAGCCATTGGAGTATTAGCTATCGGATGGATTTCATTTGCGGTATGTATCCTTTTGAAGAAAACATTACTTCCAAGATGGATGGCTTTATTGACCCCATTTGTGCTGACCTTATTTATTATTCCAATAAAGGGAATGCTGCCACTGCCTTATTCAGGCTGGGTTGGGGGAGCGATATTCAATATTGCCTATCTGATATTCTTCAGCTCATTACTGTTCCTTTTCAGAAAGAGGCTTAACAGGGCACAACTACAGAACTAATAGCTCTATATATACTACATTTGTTAATTGGGCACTTTTTAGTGCTCAATTTTTATGTATATGCCTTTATTTCTTGTCGTTCTGTATTTTTAATGATACTTTTAAAGAATGGTCTCATTGTTTAGTTTATTTTAAGATGTATTAATCGTGAGATTACCAAATCAATATAATATGAAAAAGAAGATACCGTCAGTGATTAAAACGAAGCATTATATTTTAGGCAAAATATTGATTATTATATTGTTGGTGTTTGTTTCCTGTAAAGAAAATAAGAGCAAAACAGATGACAATATTATGGTACATACTGAAACCATTCAATCTGTAAAAATGATCTCTGCCGGTGGAGGACTGGGGTTTTCTTCCAGCACTTTAATTGATAAAGATTCCATTCATTACCGTCGTACGGTAGCAGCTAATGAAGCCGAAAATCTGACGTACAGCAGAGACGTGAAACCTGAGGACTGGAAGAAACTGGTTGCTACAATTGATCAGAAACTATTCCGGGCAGTAAAAGAAGGAAAAAGTGTACAGCCTGTAGACGGAATTGACACGAAGATTATTGTCACAACGAGTGCAGGCGATATTTCTAAAATGAATGCCTATGATGATCCTGCATGGAAAAGCATTCGTGATATTATAGACCATTATAACGAATTATATAGGTAATGTTCCTGAAAAATACAGTTGATGAAACAGAATGTATTATATTTGATATTCTGACAATGAAAAACTGAAATGTCACTTTCTTTGCTTACAAAATATACATATGTCTACATCAAAATTAAGCCTGTTTGCTACCCTTACTCATATTATTTTATTAGTGATACTCATGAAGTATGATGAGGTATTGTTTACTCATGATTGGGAAAACCCTGTCATGTTCTTGATTGTTGGAGTTGTCATTTTAGCTTTGATACTAGCCATTGCATCAAGAAAAACGAAATTGGGAGCTGTATTGATGATCGCTAATGGCATTTATACATTGATCTGTTTTTTTATGCTGTATTTCGCTTTGACTTACACTTTTAAAGTATAATGGAACTGAAGACAAGTTTATAGATCAATCCCTGCTCTCCAAACTAAGGAGAGCAGGGATTGCCGTTTTCTCAATGATTGATTACCTTGTTTTAGACTGTTTGCGAATAAACGGCTTTATGTGGTTAGTGTTATAAAGGCATAAAAGCTATTGCATCCACTTCTACCATCATGCCATCCAACGCTAATTTTGGAACAGGAATTAAAGTGCTGGCAGGAAACTTATTGTTTTTCCATACTTTATGCATTTCTTCTGTCCATATTTTGAGTTTCTCCTGATCGTGGTCAACAATCAATACTGTGATTTTAAGGACATCGTCAGGTTTCAAATGATATTCTTTAAGAACCGTCTCCAGATTTTTCAGCGCGAACTGAACTTGTTGTCTAAAGTCTTCAGAAAGATGATGATGCAGGTCTTCACCACCACTTTGTCCTGATATAAATACATATTTTCCGTTTCCTATACCGCTTGTGGCGTGCGAAAAAGCAAAAGGGGTAGGATCAAATAGAGTTTCCGGGTTTTTAGACTCGATATTTGTCATATTTTTTTGTTTGTTGGTTGTGTCATTGTTAGCTTGTGAACAGCTTGAAAATAGCAATATAAAAATAAATGAAGCCAGAAGAAGCTTTCCTTTATATAGGATGTTTTTAGAATGAATCATGATTGATAAGGTTTACATTGATGAAGCAAAGGTAACCTCAATCATTTTTCAAAACGTTTACATATGTTGAGGAAATTCAATATTATAATTCATAATGGTCAGTTCTTTTTCAACATAGATAAAGATAAAGCATTCTTTTCTTTATAGAGTCCATCAGTAACTATAGACCTTCGATTGCCAAACTAAGAATCGGGGTTAGAATCGAAAAAGGTAACGGAATTTGTTTGCAAAAAAGAGAAAACCAGAAATTTTTGTAAGATTATGCTCAATAGGGCAGATTTGATACCGAATTTAGCCAGTTTTACATGGGGAATTCCTAAATTACCAGAATAAAACTAAAATGGCCATAGGGATAACACAAATAGATTTAAATAAATCTAAATCAGGATTTTATTACAATAATACACAGGCATTGATTGATCAATATTTGTTGGGAGATCATTCTTTAGAGGCAGTTAGCGCATTAATAAAAGAACTTATAGACGACGAACTTCCATTTTTTGCAGAAGAGGAATTTCCTTATACAGAATTAACCAGATGTGATTATACTGTTATTTCTGAAGGTATTTTTAATCAACTGCAACATAATAAAATGTTACCTTCTATGTTGAACTATTCTTCGGCTATGTATGTAAATTTTAAATATGAAAATAATGAATTCATAGATCCGGAGGGAGAACAGAATTATTTACATTCAAATATGCCTTGTATGGTTTATTTCCAAAATAACATCGTTACATTTTTTATTCTTGATGAAGATGGCGATGCTTATTTTTCATACTCTTTGAGTGATGATGATTTAAAATAGCTGTTTATAATGAAATTAAACAATTAAAATAATAACATGCTGAATATAAAACGTGAGTTTAATTACTCTATGTGCTACTTTGATTCTACATATGAAGATTCAATTATTCTATCCAATTATGGAAAAGACTTTGGGCATGAGAAGATAAAAGATATTTTTGGAATAAGCTTAGGATGGGGGGGAGTACAAATATTCTTTTTACCAAAAATTGAAAATGTACAAGATTTTTGGTCTCCTATAGAGAATAATGATCTTAATCAACAGGCAGAAGATATATATAAAGGAATACTATTTCTAGAGTCTTACATTGTTATACCTTGCAATGAGTGGGCAGGACAAGTGAAAATTTTAGAACCTGATATTAAAAATTCTTTAATTCAGCCTAAAAAAGAAATGATATCTAAATCTAAAAGTTTTATTTTTTTTATTAGTGAACAGGAATATGAAATTTATAAACAAGAGGTAAAAGAAATACAGGAACTAAATACTTTAGAAGAAGAAAAAGAATATTTAATTATAAGTTATACCCGAACAGAGGATCTGGAAAAACGTATGAAAATTCCTGTATTCATAAAAGAGAAGATTATTTCTTGTTTTGATAAGCATGATCTCCACTCTATAGAAAGAATAAAGGATGAAAACGATAATATTGTTTTTGATGGATTTTAATACATTAGTTAGAATAGGTTAATTTTTTTATAAAGGGGTTAAGTTTCTTACAATATGAAAAATTATAGAAAAGAGTTTAATTATATTGTGTATTATTCAGATAGTACAAATGAACAGGATGATTTGCATTTCTATGCAGAAGAATTTGGGCAAGAAAAAATGCAGGGTATTTTCAAGCTAACGTTAGGGCTTCATTTTCCGGAAATTTTATTCTTACCAGGAATTGGAAATATTGATAAATTATGGCCTCCTTATATAGATTATCGTTTGATACAATCCGCTGAAGATATATGTAAAGTATTACTTCTTACAGAGTTATATATTGTTTTGCCTTACAATGAATGGGCAGGGCAGGTAAGAATATTAGAGCCTGAACTTAAAAACCCAACTCCTTCAGATCCAGAAACTTATTATGGATATAAAAATACTGTTTTTTTTATTACCGAAGAAGAATATGAACTGTATAAGCAGGAGGCAAAATATATAGACGAACTGAATGATTCAGAGGAAATAAGAGGATACGAAACGATCAGTAAAACCCGTACTGAAGATTTGGAAAAGTATATGAAGGTGCCTGGGTTTATAAAAGAAAGAATAATCTCTTATTTTGATGATCGCGACTTATATCAGATTAGTAGAAAAAGAGACGGAGAAGGAAATATTATTTTTACCCAAACTATAGGAAATAAATAAAAATATGTCATATTTCTTTTTTGAAAATAAAACAAAATGCAAAATCTGTACTAAGCCAATAGAAAGAAGAGAACAGGCTCTTTTTACTCCTTATATAGACAGTGATGAATTCCCTGATTTAAAAAACTTTAATAAAGCTTTTTTGCATAGAGTATGTTTTGATAACTATGAACTACGTGATGAGTTAGCGTTTGCCGCTTTCAAACTGGTAAAACATATAGAAGTGCAGGATGGATTAAATGATATCGTTTTTTCTGATTTAAATTTTTTAATAATATATAAAGAAGATCAATCAGAATATTGGATAAATGAATTTTACTCAATGTTTGAACTTCGGATAAATAATGAACAGGCAATTAGTATTCATCTATTTTTGAATCAAGTATTGCAAAATAAAGAAGCTCAAATACTATTTGGTGATTGGGAATTTGCAGGAGAAAAAGGGGGCATATTTCTTCAACATTCACCGAATAACAGAATAATACAAAAATTAATTATCCCAAAGATTCGCATAAAAGATTTTATTATAGCTATAGATAACATTATAAATGATCATCAGTCAAGAAATATTTAGTGAATCTTTCAGTAATACAAAAAGAGACCCCGCTGCACAAAGTCTTCTGACTTTGTGCCAATATACAATAAAACAATTCTTTAAATGGAATTCCGAAGTCGGGAGACTTCGGAGAGCTGGTGAGATATATGAAAAGCAATAGGATCAGCCCATGAAATTTTTAAACTAATAACGATGAGTGATCATAAAATAAATAATACAAGCGAGTATTGGAAAGAAATGGATTTTGATGTTTCTGCTTATACTATAAATTGGGACACCGAAAAAGCCAAACGATATTTGGAAGAAAATGAGGCAGATTTTATATGTCAATATGTTCTGTTGGCTAATAAATATGGTATTTTATTGCCCCATAATATTAAAGTGAGCGATTGTCTTAGGGAAGATGTATTACATCTTATCAGGACAGACCAAACTATATATACTGAGGATTGGGCCATTTTCAGAATTAATAAGCTTTATGCGCATAACAAAAAACTATTATATCATTCTCATATATACACTCAAAGAGATTCAATCATTCAATTAGAGGAAATTGTAAATGCAGATCTGTTAATAACCTATCATGATGTTGTATGTAACAATGACGATAGCACTTATGCAGAGCCGGTTACCTTATTATTCTTTAAAAATTATTTTTATATCACATTTGAGGCAGATACTTTTTTTGAAGTATTATCAAATAGAAACGCAAATTTCGGTGTAGATAATTCAGAAACAGCGTATTTAAATACTCCGAGATTCAATAGTTTTTTGAGAGATTTTATCATACTGTGCTTTGAGTATGGTGCCACAGATTTCGATTTTGAAAAGCTGGGATATGAAAATTTTTCCGAACAGGGAATCCTATTCGGAAATGAAGTAGTTTATTATGAAGATATCTATGATTTGTTACCAGAAAAGCATAAGTATAAAGCATTTGAGGAAATACAGGTTGTCTTGGATGAAACTCATTACAAGAGATATCTGGAAGATAAAAAAGAAACAAAATAAATCACTCTGCCTAAATCAGGAAGACCACAATATCATGAGGAAACTAAAGCGGCCTAAAATAGCCAGATTCCTTATTTTTTTCGTAGTTTAACCTTTTAAATAGATCAATCACATTGTATATACTTTATGAAAAGGAATTTTATCAATCAAAATGGAGTCTCTGATAAGTTTTGGAATATCGAATATTGGGGGAAAACACAGAAAATAGTGTTTGGAAAAACGGGAACCCAGGGCCGAGAAACCATTAAAGAATTTGAAGATGAAGTAGAGTGTACCAAAGAGTCTGAAAAACTGATCGGACAGAAAATCAAAAAAGGATACACGGAAATCCTTGAAAATGATAAAATCCCGCAGAAAACAGAACTTTCCGAAGCTGAAAAAGCAGATATTTATTTCTGGGAAGCCATCGAAAAATCCAATAAATACAAAAAGGCCCACTGGAGCGAATATGATATAGATGAACATCTGGAGAATTTAACAGTCTATCTTTCCAGATTCGGAAAAGAAAGACTGATCCTTTTTGAAAAAACTCTTCAGGAAAAACTGAGTGAACTTTATACTGCTGAAATTGCCGAACTTTCCATCATCCTTGAATCTGATTTCAAAACTGAAAATGGAAATTATATTTTTGATGGGTATCTTTCTGATGACGGATTCATTTATTTCCGTTGTTGGTTACTACTGAAAGGAAAAGAGTTTTTTCAAGATATTAAGAAAGATATACAGGCATTTGTCAGCGGGAAATATAGCTTTAATATTGGGGATTGTTGGGCAGAAGGGTTATTATATGTGTCTGATGAGGCATATTCAGAAAACCATGACAATGAAGATGAATCAGAAATAAGAGACACCGTTGACGAACTTTATCCGGAAAATCATTATGACAGCATGGATCGCAATATGAACCGTGAACCGAAGAATGGTGTTGATCTCCAAAAGATGTACCCGAAACTGGTAAAAGAAATAGGTGAATTAAGGAGTACATAAATTAACTCTGAATCAATACAATGTAAACACAAAAAAGAGCAGGCATCTCAGAGGTCTGTTCTTTTTTTATGTACATCTGCTACAACCAAAAACAGATCACTACAAAAACAGAAACAAACAGGACATAGTAAATCTTGATAAATAGCGGTTATGTTATATTCAGAGTGAATTATTATTAATTTTTTCATTATCTATTTCATGATCCATAATAAAAATATACTTTTGCAGTCAACAACATAAAATTATTGTAAATGATAGTGTTGTTTTCTAAAAAAACTAAAAACTAAACCTGAAAACTAATTATGCCATGAATGAACTATACTACACTGTATTTATTTTTATCAATACATCGAACTAATTGTTTTCCAGTGATCTAAAACAATATTGAATCCTCAGAGTTTCCTAAAAAGCAACAAGTCATATCAATGATTAGAGGAACCTTATGTCATTTATGATGTATTACTATTTACTCAACGAAAAAACTATCAAAATCAATGCTTATTCATTGATTAAAACTTTTATGCCTTAATCTTTATGCTTAGCAAATGACAAACTGAAAATTGCTGGTGCTTTGCTCTAAAGAAATGTTAAAAAAAACAAAGACTATAATTTAATATTAAACCAACTAATTTTTATACTATTATGACAAAAAAACTACTAATCATTGCCTTCACAGGCTTATCAAGCACTATGGCTTTTGCAGCCGATTTATATGTTAGAAATGGCGGAACTGGTGGAGCATTTTCTACTATAAGTGCAGCTATTACTGCAGCTTCTGATGGAGATCGTATTATTATTCAACCTAAAGTAAATGGAGATCCGTATGTAGAAAACTTGATCATCAACAAGTCATTGACCTTGGTTTCCGAAACCAATTATAGCAAATATATTGTTCAGGGGAATGTTACTATCAATCCGGCAGCGGGAAGAATGGTGACTATAAGTAATTTGAGTACCTGGTTTTCCGGCAGCTATAGTGTAGAGACAAACGGGGCAACCACTGGAGGAAGAACGACTATTAATCTTTTGAACTGTAATCTCGGTTATGTTCTTACCAATACTGCCAATATTACTACCAATATTTCCGGATGTATAGCTACCGGATCTATTATTTTTTCTCACGGAAGGGCTACTGCTAATAAAGCTCAGTATATGAGTGTGCATTCTCTTGTGCCAGATACTTCCATGGCTACATCTAATGTGGAGGTATATGGCAATATAGTTAGTGATGTATTGTCATACACACAAACGAGTTACAATTTTAGATTCTATAATAATTTTTGTGCCCATGTAGCTATTCAAGCTATTAAAACGGATAGTTTCAACGAAATTATTAATAATACGGTTTATAATCCAACCCCTAGTGATGTTGCTCCATTTTACATAAGCTCAAATAATAATGGAAATGCAGGAACTGTTCTTATTATGAACAATGCCGCTTCTTTTGCGGTAGGCCAAACCAATGCCTGTATTCAAAATCAAAGCAATAATGCGAATGTAATAGCTACTTACAATGTATTTACCAATGCGTTTGTAACCCAGGGTAATGTCACCCAAAACAACAATTCAGGTACCGTGAATATGAATTTCAACAATACAACTTATACATTGACGGGGATGAATGAAAATGCAGGAGATCCTGATGTAAAATATACCGATTTAGACTTAACCCGAAACGATGCCGGGCATTATGGTGGTTCTAACAGCTGGGCAAATTACTGGCCAGCCAATGTAGGCAATAGACCACAGGTAAACTATTTAGTAACTCCAAGATCTATTAGCGGCGGTACTTTAAATATTAACGGATCCGGTTTTTCTAAATAATTCTTAATGATATAACAATATGAAGAATTATATCTATAGTATAATTGCTCTGCTTATGGTCATACTGTGCCCGGCACAAGTATACGTAAGCCAGGCCGAATATTTTTGGGATACCGATCCGGGAACAGGAAACGGTACTCAGGTATTGGCTGCTGACGGGAGCTTCAACAGTGTTTTCGAACAACTGATCAAGACAGACATTGTTACGCCAAGTAACGGCTTGCATAAATTCTCTGTCCGTATAAAAGACAATACAGGTACTTGGGGACCCGTTTTTACCAATGTTATTAATGTTCAGCAACCTGTAATATCAAATATCATAGCGATTTCTCAGGCTGAATATTTTTGGGACAATGATCCTGGAGCAGGAAACGGTACACCGGTATTAGCTGCAGATGGGAACTTCAATAGTGTTTTCGAACAACTGATCAAGACAGACATCGTTACACCAGGCAACGGATTACACAAGTTTTCTGTCCGTATCAAAGACAATGCTGGGGTTTGGGGACCTGTTTTTACCAATGTTATTAATGTTCAGCAACCTGTAACATCAAATATCATAGCTCTTTCTCAGGCTGAATATTTTTGGGACAATGATCCTGGAGCAGGAAACGGTACACCAGTATTAGCTGCTGATGGGAATTTTGACAGTACTTATGAGCAACTGATCAAAACAGGAATTACTTTGCCGTCTAGTGGTCTGCATGTGTTTAATATCCGTATTAAAGACAATACAGGTGTTTGGGGGCCTGCCTTTAAAAATGTTATTAATGTAGAAACTCCAATACCTACAGGCTGCTGGCAAAGTCTGAGTGCAGGAGGTGAGCATTCTGTAGGAATAAAAAGCGATGGAACACTATGGGCTTGGGGTAGTAATCAGTATGGACAATTGGGAGATGGAACTTCAATTTCAACAAACGTTCCTGTTCAAATAGGAACTGCCAATAATTGGCTGAAAGTAGCTGCTGGAGGTTCTTATACCTTAGCGATCAAAGCAGATGGAACTTTATGGGTATGGGGTAAAAATGAGTATGGCCAATTAGGGGATGGAACTAAAATGAATAGATTTACTCCAACTCAAATAGGAACAGGAACAAACTGGCAAAGTGTTAGTGCTGGAGTTTATTCCTCAATTGCGATCAAAACAGATGGTACCCTTTGGGGCTGGGGACAGAATTATTACGGGCAGTTGGGAGATGGAACAATCTCAAATAAAACTGTACCTACACAAATAGGAACAGCAACGAATTGGCAAAGCGTACAAACAGGTTTATCACATACTCTTGCCATTAAAACAAATGGCACGCTTTGGGCATGGGGATATAATACTACTGGCCAGCTGGGTGATGGAACAACAACTGGCAAATATATACCCACACAAATTGGGGCAGATACGAATTGGCAAAGTATAGATGTTGGGAGTATGCATTCTGTAGCACTTAAAACAGACGGTACCCTTTGGGCATGGGGCCATAATGATTCTGGACAGGTAGGTGATGGAACCAATGTTTATAAAAATACTCCTACACAAATCGGAACGGCGTCCAACTGGCAAAATATATCTGCTGGAGGTAATTTTACTTTTGCAAATAAAACAGATGGTACTCTTTGGAGTTGGGGATCAGCTGCATATGGAGTACTAGGACAAAGTTCAGGATCTAAATCACCTGCACAGGTAGGTTCTTTGTCCGCAAGTAAATTGATTTCTGCAGGATCTTTCCATATTCTTGAGACAAATACAAGTGGTGCTTTAAGAGTTTGTGGGCGAAATGCTTCGGGAGAATTAGGAGACGGAACAATTGCTCATAAAAGTACCTTTACTTCTATTGAGTGTCCTTCAAACTGTGCTCCTCCAACACAATTTTCAACAACCAACATTACTTCTTCAGCGGCTACTATTAACTGGGTAGGATCAACGCCAGCTCCCAATGGAGGGTATTTGTATTTTTATAGTACGAATCCAATTGTTGGAGGTATAGATGGATCCACTACTTCTTCTTCGACGGCTAATTTATCTAATTTATTACCTAATACCACTTATTATTGGTGGGTGGCATCTCATTGCGGATCCAATAAAGGGAGTTGGATATCCGGAGGATCCTTTACCACACTTCCTGCAACCTCTACAGGATGCTGGAAAACAGTGGTAGCAGGAGATATTCATTCAATAGGGATCAAGACGGATGGAACATTGTGGACTTGGGGAGGTAACAATTCTGGACAGCTAGGAGATGGAACCAGAACCGATAGAGCTACTCCAAACCAAATTGGTGCAGACAAAGACTGGGCAATTATTGGTACTGGAGAAAACACAACATTCGCCATAAAATCAAACGGAACTCTTTGGGCTTGGGGAACAAATTCACAAGGTGAATTTGGTGATGGCACTAAAATTAGTAAAATTGTTCCAACGCAAATAGGAACTGAAACAGACTGGGTAAGTGTCACAGGTGGTTTTGTTCATACAGTAGCTTTAAAGTCTAACGGTACCCTTTGGGCCTGGGGGAATAATAGTGATGGTCAGCTGGGAGATGGAACTACTGTTCAAAAAATAATCCCAACACAAATTGGAACAGACAATAACTGGCAGAGTGTTGTCAGTGGACAGTATCATAATATTGCAATCAAAACAGATGGAACATTGTGGACTTGGGGACTTAATGATAAAAGCCAGCTGGGAGATGGAACTACTACCAATAGAAATACTCCGGTACAAATAGGTACTGCAACTGATTGGAAAAGTGCTGGCGGAGGATGGCGTCATACTGTTGCATTAAAAACAAATGGAACACTATGGGCATGGGGACTGAATGATAGTGGCCAATTGGGAGATGGAACTACTACCAGTAGAAATACTCCAATCCAAATAGGAACGGCTACTGATTGGAAGACTGTTACTGCAGACAAATCCGAATCCTCAGCGGGAATTAAAACAAATGGTACCTTCTGGGCATGGGGTGGTAATTATTATGGACAATTAGGTGATGGAACTAAAGTTGATAAATGGAGCCCAACTCAAATAGGAACAGGTACTGACAGAAAGATCATTTCAGCAAAGAGACTTAATCGACTTATTCTAAGTAATGATGGACTTTTATCGGCCTGTGGAGCTAATTTCTTTGGTCAGCTAGGAGATGGTACATTGATTGACAGGAAGATTTTTATTCCTGTTGCTTGTCCTATAACTTGCAACCCTCCAGGCCAATTGCAGTCTTCTAATATCACTTCTACAACAGCTACCCTTAGCTGGATGGGAGAAGGTCCTATTCCTAGTGGTGGCTATTCATATCTTTATAGTACAAACCAAGTTGTTGGGGGAATAGAGGGAAATACTTCTAATACGACAGCCAATCTAACCAATTTACTACCTAATACCACTTACTATTGGTGGGTGGCATCTAGTTGTGGATACAGCCAGGTTAATTGGATCCAGGGTGGTTCTTTTACGACACTTCCTACTTCTGCAACAGGCTGTTGGGAAAATGTAGTTACTGGTGGTTATCATTCAGTAGGGATCAAAACAGACGGAACGCTATGGGCATGGGGAAATAATAATTATGGACAGCTCGGAGATGGAACGACCACTAATAAAAATACTCCAATCCAAATCGGAGTTTCAAATGATTGGGCGAAAATATGGGCAGGAAACTATTATTCAGTAGCAATTAAAGCAGACGGAACACTATGGACATGGGGAGACAACCACTATGGCCAATTAGGTGATGGAACGAATGTTAATAAAAATATTCCAACACAAGTAGGAACAGCTACGGATTGGGTAAATATTGCTGCTGGAGACGATTATGTACTTGCCATAAAATCAAATGGAACACTATGGGCATGGGGGTATAACTATTATGGCCAATTAGGTGATGGTACCCTTATAAAGAAAGACATACCTATCCAAATCGGAACAGAAAATGATTGGCAAATTGTTGCTACCGGTTCATCTCATTCTCTTGCTATTAAAACAAATGGAACATTATGGAGCTGGGGGAAAAATAATGAAGGAGAACTGGGAGATGGAACTAAAATCAATAAAAAAGCACCAATTCAAATAGGCACAGATACGAATTGGAAAAATGTTGAGGGTGGTCTTAGCCATACGGTAGCTGTAAAAACAGATGGTACTTTTTGGGCCTGGGGTAATAATATTTTTGGACAATTAGGAGATGGTACTGCAGCTTCGAAAATTACTCCAATACAAATTGGTACTGCAACAGATTGGAAGAGTATTAAAGCTAACCGTTACCATTCTTCAGTAGGAATCAAAACAAACGGAACACTATGGGCTTGGGGTAATAACCAGAATGGCCAATTAGGTGATGGAACTAAAGAGGATAGATGGGCTCCAACTCAGATAGGAACAGCTACCAATAGAAAAAATGTTTCAGCCAACATGTATAATAGGCTTGTAATAGATACCAATGGATTTTTATCAGGCTGTGGCCTTAATAACCATGGTCAGCTAGGAGATGGTACTAATATTCAAAAACCAATTTTTGTGCCTATTGGTTGTCCTACAAGTACTTTAGCCGTTCAGGAAGCTCCAACAAAAGTAGATCAGCTGAAAGTCTATCCTAACCCGGTACAGGATATTCTGACGGTCTCTTATGATCAGAAGATTCTTTTTGTAACGGTTTACAATGCTGCAGGACAGTTGATACTTACGAAAGCAATTAATGATACGAAAGGAACAATTGATGCTTCCGGATTCGTATCAGGAGTTTATTTAGTTAAGATAAATGCCGTAAATGACTTTGTAAAAACAGTAAAAGTTATCAAGCGATAGGCATTAAGTTTTAATGTAACAGCTAAGATTTCTCTAAGTTTGAAATCTTTTAAGATAGCGTCACTTATTTGTAAGTGGCGCTATTTTTAAATATGCCATTGAGTATATTATGTTTTATTGACTATTTGATGATCTGTAATAAAAATATACTTTTGCACCCAACAACAAAAAATCATCATTGATATCCTGTTGTTTTATCTCAAAAGTTTAAAATAAAACCTGAAAACTAAATGATACTATGAAAATGAGTAAACTACATTGTATTTATCTTTATCCATTCATCACAACTCATTGTTTCCAACAATTTAAAAGCAATTGTAAGTGCTCAAAATTCCTTTAGAGCCAGAGCTATAAATCATATCATATTCATTTGATTCAGAAAAAAGAAGTCCAGATGATTTATTTTATGGAGCTCAGAAACCATTTAAACGAAGCGGAACCGAAAAGCTATACGAGTAGGAAAATATGAAGAAAATTAAAATATGAGGAAAATACTTTTATTATTTGTATTCATCAGTTTACATTCCTTTGCCCAATGTTGGCAAAGTCTTAGTGCAGGAGATGGTCATTCGGCAGGAATTAAATCAGACGGAACATTATGGACTTGGGGCAGTAATTCTAATGGACAGCTTGGAGATGGAACTATCATTTCAACAAATGTATCTACCCAAATAGGAACGGCCAATAATTGGCAAAAAATAGAAGCAGGAAGCAAATATACTATAGCCCTCAAAACAGATGGAACCCTATGGGCTTGGGGAAATAATAGGGATGGCCAATTAGGTGATGGAACTAAAACCGATAGGCTTATTCCAACCCAAATAGGAACGGAAACCAATTGGGAGAGTATTAGCACTAGAGATTTTCATACATTAGCCATCAAAACAGATGGGACACTTTGGGCGTGGGGAGATAATCATTTTGGCAAATTAGGTGATGGTACTGGAACCAGCAAAACGACTCCAACCCAGATTGGTACAGAAACAGACTGGCAAAGTATTGTAACAGGTGCGCAGCATAGTCTTGCTATTAAAAAAAATGGAACCCTTTGGACTTGGGGATATAACGGCGATGGTCAATTAGGTTATGGAATTCTTATTAATAGCGATGTACCAAAACAGGTAGGAACAGCTGCTAATTGGAGTAGTATCAGCGCAGGAAGAACTCATTCTTTAGGAGTTAAAACAGATGGAACGCTGTGGACTTGGGGAGGTAATGAGGATAGTCAGTTAGGAGATGGAACCACAATTGATAAATTGAACCCAACCCAAATAGGAACTGCAACCAATTGGCTCAATGTATCTGGTGGGGATATGTTTACTTTTGCAAACAAAACAAATGGAACACTTTGGTCATGGGGTAACAATAATTCAGCGCAACTGGGGAACGGTACAAATGTGCCTACCAATGTTACAGCCCCTCTACAGGTAGGGAGCTCCTCAGACAATATATTGATTTCTGCAAAATTTAATCATACTCTTGTAAGAAATGTAAATGGATTTTTAAAAGTTTGTGGACAAAATAGTTCAGGGCAGTTAGGAGATGGTACAAATACTTGGAAAAATGTGTTTACTCCTGTTGCTTGCCCTTCAAATTGTACCCCGCCAGTGCAGTTTTCAACAAACAATATTACTTCAACAACAGCTACTCTTAATTGGACAGCTTCAACATCGGTTTCCAGTGGAGGTTATTTATATTTTTACAGTACTCATCTGGGTGTGGGTGGTCTGCCTGGAACTAGTGTTTCAACATCAGCTAATTTGACAAATTTGTTATCTAACACCACCTACTATTGGTATGTGGCATCTCATTGCGGAACCAGCCAAGGAAATTGGATCTCAGGAGGCTCCTTTACAACACTTCCTGCAACAACGACAGGATGTTGGGAAAGTGTGAGTGCAGGCATTGACCATTCTTTAGGAATTAAAAAAGATGGAACTCTTTGGGCCTGGGGACATAATGTGGATGGACAATTAGGTGATGGTACTACGATTTCAAAAAATAGCCCAATACAAATCGGAACTGAAAGTAATTGGCTAAAAACAGCAGCAGATTCTTATCATTCAGTAGGACTTAAAAAAGATGGAACCCTTTGGGCTTGGGGGAATAATTATTATGGGCAACTAGGAGATGGTACTACAATCAATAAAATGATTCCAACCCGGATTGGGATAGAAACAGATTGGGCAAGTATTGTTGCTGGATCTGGTTATACATTAGCTCTAAAATCGAATGGAACCCTTTGGGCTTGGGGAAATAATTATTATGGTCAATTAGGAGATGGAACAAACATAAATAAAACTGTGCCTACACAAGTAGGAACAGCAACAGATTGGGTAAGTATTGCTGTCGGGAATAATCATACACTTGCAACAAAAGAAGATGGAACATTATGGGCCTGGGGAGATAATTCTGCGGGTCAGTTAGGAGATGGCACAACTATAAGGAAAAATGTACCTACACAAGTAGGAACGGATACAAATTGGAAAGATATTGCAGGAGGAATTCATCATTCAGTAGGGCTCAAATCGGATGGAACACTCTGGGGCTGGGGACAGAACTTATACGGACAATTAGGAGATGGAACTACAATTGATAAATTGAGCCCAATACAAATCGGGATAGCAACAGATTGGAAAAGTATTGATGCAGATGGTTATTATTCTTCTGGAGGAATAAAAACTAATGGAACCCTTTGGGCATGGGGAAATAATGGTTCTGGCCAATTTGGAGATGCTACGAAAGTTGGCAAACTTGTTCCAACACAAATCGGAACTGCTATAGATACAAAAAGCATTTCATCAAATTCGTATAATAGATTTGTGATCAATACCCTTGGATTCTTGTCAGTGAGTGGAGAAAATACATATGGTCAGTTAGGAGATGGTACCAATATTTCAAAAACAATTTTTGTACCTGTTGCTTGTCCGGTAAGCTGTAACCCTCCGAGCCAATTCTTGTCTTCTAATATTACTTCTACGACGGCTGATATTAGTTGGACAGCAGCAGTTCCTGTTCCTAGTGAAGGCTATTTCTATCTTTATGGTACCAGTTCAGTCATTGGAGGTACTGAGGGAAAAACACTTTCTACAACTGCTAATTTGGCAAATTTACTACCCGATACTACTTATTATTGGTGGGTGGCATCTCATTGTGGATCTGGCCAGCCTGGTTGGGTGCTGGGTGGATCCTTTACTACACCACCTGTAATTACAACAGGCTGTTGGGGAAGTGTAAGTGCTGGTTTTAATCATTCGGTGGGACTTAAAACAGATGGAACAGTATGGACTTGGGGGAATAATGATTATGGACAACTGGGAGATGGAAGTACAATTTCAAAAAATAGCCCAACCCAAGCCGGAACTGGAAATAATTGGAAGAAAATAGCTGCAGGATATTTTCATACTGCAGCCCTTAAAAAAGATGGAACGCTTTGGACCTGGGGGTATAATTCAAATGGACAATTAGGTGATGGAACGAATACTAATAGAACTACTCCTGTACAAATCGGAACAGGAACAGACTGGGTAAGTATTGCTGCCGGGGACCATTATACAATAGCAATAAAATCAAATGGAACCCTTTGGGTGTGGGGAGCTAATTCAGGGGGACAATTAGGAGATGGAACACAGGTAAATAGATTGGTCCCTACACAAATCGGAACTGCAAATAACTGGAAAATTGCTAAGTCTGGTGGAATTCATGCTCTTGCTATCAAAACAGATGGCACCCTTTGGGGTTGGGGAGCTAATTACACTGGACAATTAGGAGATGGAACAAAGATAAATAGATTGAGCCCAATACAAATAGGGACAGCTACGAATTGGAAAGATATTGGGGGCGGACTTCAGCATAGTGTAGCCCTCAAAACAGATGGTACGCTTTGGGCCTGGGGAGATAATCATTCTGGCCAGCTAGGAGATGGAACTACAACTGACAAATTGAATCCAATACAAATCGGAATGGCAACAGATTGGGAAAGTGTTAATGCTGATTATTATCTATCTTCAGCAGGACTCAAAAAAGATGGAACCCTTTGGGCGTGGGGAGGTAATAGTTTTGGACAATTAGGTGATGGGACAAATGTGAACAAGCTTGTTCCAACACAAATAGGAACAGCAACTGATAGAAAAATTGTTGCAGTAAATATGTATCATAGGCTTGTTATCAATAGCAATGGATTTTTATCAAGCTGTGGTTCCAATGAGAAGGGGCAATTAGGAGATGGAACCAATAGTCCAACGACAGTTTTTATACCTATTGCTTGCCCTTCAGGGACTTTGGCTATTGAGGAAGCTCCAACAAAAGTAGATCAGCTGAAAGTCTATCCTAACCCGGTACAGGATATCCTGACGGTCTCTTATGATCAGAAGATTCTTTTTGTAACGGTTTACAATGCTGCAGGACAGTTGATACTTACGAAAGCAATTAATGATACGAAAGGAACAATTGATGCTTCCGGATTCGTATCAGGAGTTTATTTAGTTAAGATAAATGCCGTAAATGACTTTGTAAAAACAGTAAAAGTTATCAAGCGATAGGCATTAAGTTTTAATGTAACAGCTAAGATTTCTCTAAGTTTGAAATCTTTTAAGATAGCGTCACTTATTTGTAAGTGGCGCTATTTTTAAATATGCCACATCCCTTTAGTGATAAATTTAAGGATGGTACATTTACATATTCGGCAGAAGGTATTCTCCACCAGATGAAGAATATTATTAAACGTTTCCCTAAACTATTTCCGGATGTAGATTTAACTTATTTCAGAGAAAGATGTGAAGCTCTAGAAAATGCATTATCAGATAATAGAACGTAAATACATGGAAAATGCGAAAGAATTTATCCTAGAATTTTCAGAGAAAGAATCCGAATGTTGGACAAATATCAACTGCTAAAAGATAAATAATGATTTCTAATTTATTGGAAAGTTGTACACATAAACTTTTGGATGCACTCTAAAGTAGGGCTGTTTTAAAAATAGCAGAAAAGGGTAAAAGGTAAATAATATTAAAAATGATTTTTCTATATCTTCTATGGATATTGCGGGTTCTACAATGATATATTTGTTAAGATGGTGTCCCTCAAAAAAAGTTTTGCTTCTTGGCTCTATGAGGCTTTTTCTTAAAATTCTTTTGATGATGCTTTGCTTATCAGGATCAGTAATATCTATTGTTGAAAACTGATTCCTCATTTCTTCTGAGAAAGCTGCAAGCATTTCATAGTATTCTCTGTAGGGTTCCAATGGTTTATCAGGATCAGGTAGATACATAATAAGTGTAAAAAGGACGGATAATATAGTCTAGACCAACTTCTGTTAATGGAGGCATGAATACATACTTTTTGATCTTGTGATACTAATCAATAAACTCTAATAAGGCGTCATATAATTGAACATATACCGGGAGTAGTTTAGGAATGAGTTCGCCATCCAGGGATCTTATTACGGTATCAATATTGCCTTGTGTGTCAAGATGATAATACAATGTCCCAAATCGGCTGCTCAGCATTCTTTCAAAAGTCTCTGTTTTATTTAATTCTTCAAAAGTTTTCACAGTATTGATGACAGGATTTCCTCATTTTTTAGGTAATCCTTCTTTATTCACTTGTATTCTAATGTCTGATGATCCCAGACTCCTTCTAAATACAGGATGTATCTTCCTGGCTGATATTCTCCATAGGAGAACAGGAATATCGTCCCATTGTTGTAAAAAAAAATAATTTCCAGTCCCTCTTCAGATAGGTACTTTTCATTAAAACTGTTGATCAGGTTAAAATTACCTTCTTTAATAACGGCAAAAAAGGTTTCATCATCTATCGATTTTTGTAATGCTCTTAGTGGATTATTGTAGAAATCAGTTAAAGTGATGATTTGATTTTTAATTTGAAAAACTTCTTTTAAACATTTTTCTTCATCACCATCAAATAATTTTTGTCGCGGTATTTCAGCTTTTTTTATCATCTTTTATCAGTTTACGAGTGGGATTATTGATTGTTTTCTTTTGGAATAGGATCTCCTGTTTTAGGATCAATGGTATACTTCTGATGAAAGCTTTCAATGGTTTCCGGTTTTCTGGTATAGGGATTTACCCCATATTTTATGATGTAGCTTGTGACAGTATCCGGTTCTCCCACATTACCCATAAAATGGGGTTTTGGATCTGCATTATATTGTGCAATTTGTCCTTTATGGTCTTCTGAGAGTAGATCATATATGGCTCCGCCTACTTCACCATCTTCTTGATAGAGAATAATCTTTTTTAATAATTTGTCATCAAAGACTTCCGGTAAATTGTTGAAGTCTACATAAGGAAGTTTCAAATTCCGTTCTTTTCTATACGTTATGGCTTGTTCAGAGGCTTTAAAAGCGATATACTGTTCCTGCTGCTGTGGAGTAAGGATATTAAAAACTTCATCAAAAATAGAATTGTTTAAATCCTCAATATTGAATAATAATTTTAATTTGAATTTAGGTAATTCATATTTATTATGGCTAAAATAGTGTACTGCGCAAATCATATTTTCAAATTAATGAGTTATTGATTGAATAGGGTCTCCTGTTCTAGGATCAATGGTATACTTGCTGTTTTTATCAGGCTGGCAACAGCTGTTTTTGTATCTTTTTTTGTACAGTCACATTCAGTGTAGAAAACAGCATCAAAGTTGCTGTTATAATTGATTTTGAGTTTTTCATGGTTTCTTTGCAATGTTAGATAAATTTATGATATAAAAAGGAAATAAGGATAAAAGTTTTATAGAAAGAGCTTGTATAAAGTAAAAATTATATTTAACTTTTCCATCATAAACGCGAAATAAAACAGGTTGTTTTAAAACCTGCCGATTTTGATCAGGAATAAAAATACCTATAGAGCTTAGGCTAATTGGATGGTGCATTATTAAGACAAAAACAATGACGAACCATAATGGAAATCTGAAAAAGGAGATTTTTGATCTTACAGAAGAATATAAATGTCATTGATGGATCAAGATCATTCACTGCAAAGTCTCCCGACTTCAGAAAGCAGAGAGGTTTTACTGATATGAGTCTGGAATCAGCTGATTTGATCTACGATACTCTTGGGAATATAATCAGTTGGATTTCCATATCTTCCATTCCATGTTTCATCAGGTAAATATGTTTCTGCTTCGATGTAGTCAAATGCACTGATGAATATTTTTTTATCAAAATCTATAAAAAATGTAATTGCAGAATATTCTTCTGTGAAATTTTCAATCATGCTTTTTACTTCTGGTATTGAAATCTGATCTTCAGAAATAGATATAAAAAACAGATCTATTTTATCATCGGTTATATTGAATGCCCCATTTCTGAAATTTTGACGGGAAATATATCCTGTAATATGGAGGGACTGTATTCTGCATAATTTAATATCCACCATGCAATAGGCATGAGATAGAATTGATATTCCTCTTTGTGTTTGATGCAGCCTGGAATATAATTTTCATCCAGCCTTTGTTGTATACTTTTCATATCATTAAATTGATGACCGTTCAACTTTCTAATTTTCTTTACAGGGTTGTTTCTTTATTTAGCTGCTGCGCAAAGTCTCCTGACTTTGAGCTAATATGTAAAATAATTCGTTCAAGTGGCTCCGAAGTCAGGAGACTTCGGAGAGCAAATAAGGTACGTACTGCCTATAAATCCAATCTGTTTGTGTTGAAATTTCCTAGTTTTTTTGCAATCCATACTCTTTCGGCCTGTTTTTGGGTTAATCCGGTAAACAGGTTGGCCAGCTTTAGTACTTCTTCTTTATCAAAAGAAATGCCTGATATAGCAAACCAGGGTTCACCATTTAAAAGATTAATTTTTAAACGAAAATATTTTTCTTTTCCTTCTCTTTTGGTTATGCCATCTGTTATTCTGGCACATGGGATTATAGTTACCTGTACGTAATCTGATGTTTCCATATATTTTCTCATGATAGCATGGCTGCCTGAATTTGATATCAAATCTTCTGGGTGTTCATGATCAGCAGTGTTGGCAAATATTTCCCATACTTCACCATTTTCTGAATGATATTCTCTCCATTCTTTTCGGTAATTTTTCATGGTTTACTATTTATAGCTATTGTATTTAAAAGTTTGAAATGTTTCGTTGAGTGTAGTATTCCGCATTTTATTCAAATATCCAGGTTACATCTGTCTCAGTATTATCATTAATTACAGCATATGATTGGTCTGTGATTTCAAACTGAGTATTACTGATGGTATTTTCACTAAAAATGATACTATTAAAATTACATTCCTTAAACGTACAGTTCATGATGTTTGCACCCATGATTTCTACACGGGCAAAAGAGCAGGATATAAAGACACAGGATGTAAAGGAAGTATCGTTTAAGTTAGATTTTGTAAAATCAACTTTTTGAAAGATGCAATCCTGAAATGAGGTTTGAACAAAATAGGCTGCATAAAGCAGTATATTATTAAATTCAACAAAGCTGTATTTAGACTTTACAGAGATCAGATTATCCAGATTAAGGTCATTCATGATCATATCTTTGATTTCAGTCTCATTAAAATCAGGTAAATTACCAGATGGGTAATCATTTTTATTTTTGATTGTACTGTACAAATTGAATCTGTTTTCCATTTTCTGTATTATAATGATTACTCTGCAACCAACATCTACAGACCTTCAGATATAACATTATCATGATTGATGCTGATGTTTTCTATATTTTTAAGTAAATATATTTCTTTATTACTGGGATTGTAGTCTTCTATAAATTCTTCTAATATGATAAATATAAAATATCCGCTTATAATCTGTATTTTTTTATCACTTTCCAGGTTCATAAACAGATGAAAATCCGGATAACTTTTCGCTCCTTCATACATAGTTTTTATAGTTTGAAATTTAATTTTTTGTAGCGATTTTTTTATTCCTCTTTATCCCATGGTTCGTAATGCCAAAGTCCTTCTAAAAACAGCATATATCTTCCCGGCTGATATTCCCCATAGGAAAACAGGTAGATCAATTCATTTCTTATGAGATAATAAACTTCTAATCCTTCTTCAGATATATCCTTTTCATTATAGTTGTTAATGAGCGTAAATTTGCTTTCTTCAATTACCTTATCAAAACTCTCCTCATCTATTTCTTTTTTTAATGCTCTTAATGGGTTGTTATAAAAATCTTTTATGCTGGTTTTTTTATAATCAATATCAAAAACTTTCTGTAAAGCTTTTTCTTCCTCTCCGTCAAATAATTTTTGTTTGGTATGATGAAAGTTGGCGATCTGTTTGCCATCATCAGGAGGAAAAGGGTATGAGTCTAATGGTAAAAAATCTTCGTCTTTTATTGCTAATTGACTTTGGATTCTCCCCAGTTCAAAAGTGTATTCAAAGATTAATTGAAACGGAGTATCTTTAAAGTTTACGGTCACGAAAGGAGAGCCATCCAGTATTTCATGAGTATGTTCAATATTGGTATTATTTTCTGTATTGAATTTGTATGTAAACTGATCAACTGCCGATGGGGCATACATTATCTTTTTTGCTTTCATTTTAAATATTTTTGCCTGCCTGCATTTATTTTTACATCCGGAAGCATCTGGTATTACTTATGGAAATAGATCAGGATAATCAACCAGGCCTTCTAAAAATTCTGTAAAAGAAGGAGCCAATAATGTTAATTCTGCTTCTGAGTAATAAATAAAGATATTCCCATATTCTTTTTCATCCAGCGACATTGCTAAATAACCCGTTTCTGTATAACCAATGCTAAGATATTTCGGAGGTAAATAGTCTTTTTGCTCAACAAGAGAAGTCCCATATTTAATAGATTTAAAACCGGACAGGAGTATACCATCATCAGGCTCTCCAAAATAAAGATCATAGCTCAGTGGAGATCCACCATTATATTTCAACATATGTTCTTTATAATCCTGAGGTAAAGATATCCCGGTTTTAATTTCAAATTCATGTAATTCATCTGAGGTAATGAGCTTATTTTCTATTTCAAAATCAATCATATGCTGTATTTCTATGTTAAAGGTCTTTTATGAATGCTGTGGAATAACAAAAGAACTGATTCCATTATTTTTATAAAACTCTTCAAGAAACTTTGTATATACTTTTAATTGTTCAGGATTTAAAACATTTGTTGTTTCTTCATTTTCTATGATTGACATTGCCCAACAATAAGGAGGAGTATCTATAAACTGATTAATATTTTTATACTGTCCACTGGCTGGTAAAGCATTTAGATGGGAGATAAGCATATTGTTAATCCAATTGTTCTCAAGAGGCTTTCCTAAAAAATCTGTAACCAGATTGCAAATAAATTCATAATATTTTCCTCTTAAAAACAGACTTTTACCACCTTCATTATCATTGAAAATATAGGTTTCCTCATGTATTCCTTCTATAATAAATGTAACAAAATCATTTACTGTACGGTACTTAGCATGCCATTTTTTATAATCTTCATTGGTTTTATTTTTTATTAAATGATTAGGGGTCCTTCTGTTTTCGATGATGCAGATTGCCCAGTAAAAAGGCATTTCGCTTGTTATATAATAGACATCATCGTAATCTTCAAGAGTATTTAATACATTCAGAAAACGGGTATGAAAATCATTATCGGGTAATGGCTCTTCAAAAAAATCTGTAATTAAGTCAGATACGTATTTATAATACTTTCCCCTGAGAAATTGACAGTCATTGTTATATTCATCTTTGTATGCGTATATATCTTCCATTTATATTATTGGCTGGGTTCAAATTACTTTTGAAATGTCAGTGAAAGAACTTCATTTGTTCCTGAGAGTAGAAATTATCTGCAAAATCAAATAGTTTTTCTGCTAAGGTTTTCATTCCGTTATTATTTTCAGAGGTACTGTGAATGTTTTTGTATAGAGATAATAATTCATGAAATGTAGGAATGTCTTCTTCTTCCATGAGACTTATTTTTTCCTGATTTATAAATTGAAAAACATCCCAAAAACTTTTCTTTAAAAGAGGGGTAACCGGGTATTTTTCAATAGGTGCTATCTTATTCACTAAAAATTGTTCCGGATGCTTCATAAGCCACGCACAATACAAATGATTCTCATTAAACAGTAAAGAAATATGTTCCGTTATTTGTAGCTCAGTACATTGATTTTGACTCTTTAAAAAAATATCTCCATATCCTAACAGGATGTTGCTCGAGGGTACACAATACCTATACTCAAAAGGTTCCAGATCGAATGATGATGGTTGGAACAGTTTAGGAATGCCCACTATCTTTTTTGCATTCATTATCAGATCCAGCTTATGATCAGGTTCTTTTTCCTGTTCGCTGTAATCGAAGTAAATAGAGGTTAGCAAATGATCACTGGTATCAAACCTGAATGTATCATTGTTTTCTGTAAACAGCCAGCCTTTATCGCTTCCATAAGTAGTTAATATTTCATGATCCATTTCCTTAATACTGTTAGCGGTTGTCAGTACAATTTCCACATCATAGATTAGCATTCTGGGAATGGCAGATAATTGCTGGCCGGCAATAATTTCTATATCAACATGGTCTGTGAGCTTATACATCAGTTTATTTTTTTAGAAAGTGAACATTTCCTTCATTGTTCAAAGTCCCATAATTTTTGAGAATGGCTTTTCTGTGAATGATACCGTATTATCTCCATGAATTCATCTTATAATTTGAAAAATTGACTTTCATATCCTGTATTCTTTCTTCAAGGGCTTTGATACCGGTATGTAGATATTTTTCCCTTTCAGGCTCACTCAGGGTATAGGTAATATCAAATCCGGGGATTGGATTGGGGATTGGGACAGATAATTCAATGGTGTTGTTTTCCTCAAAAACATAATATTCCCATTCTTTTTTCTCTAATAGTTTTCTTTTATTCATGGATAAGGTTAAAAATCAGATACATTAGTTTTCTCATTTTCCACCAAACGAGGCTTCTGATGGAGAATGATTTGTTTCAAATATAATTAAATATTGTAATCAAAAAAACAAATTTCAAATACTGTATTTTTTTGGTAATGAAATTTACGTTTTCTAATCCGAAGCTTCTGACTCGGGAGAATGGGGGATTTTAAACAAGAAATAGCAAACTGCTTGATATTTGTTTTTGATCTTTCGTACCTTTACTTTATAGAATCAGGTTAATAGTATAAACTTCTGATCGGTCAAATGATCTATAATTAATAACCAAATAAAATTTTAAACCATGAAAAAAATAATATTCATCTGCTCTCTTCTGTTTAGCCTTTCCATGGCAAGTGCACAAACCATTGAATCAGGAAGCCGCAGTACAACAGGTTATATCAAAAGTGATGGTACCATTGAAAACAGCAGCCGTTCCACAGTTGGATATATTAAAAGTGACGGTACTATTGAGAATAAAAACCGTTCAACAATCGGTTATATCAAAAGTGACGGAACTATAGAAAACAGCAGCCGTTCCACTATAGGCTATGTTAAAAAAGACGGGACAGTAGAAAACAGCAGTCGTTCCACACTTGGTTATATTAAAGATGATGGAACAGTAGAAAACAGTAGCCGTAGTACTATTGGCTATGCTAAAGGCATTAAAAAAGAATGGGCGGCGGTAGTGTATTTCTTTTTTAAACTGAATGAATGACCAATGCCTGCAGAAAAACCAGCAAAACAATTAATGATGGTCAATACCAGACAGTATAAAAACAGATAAATTTATTTGAAAAATGAACGGGAAAGATACCATAGAAAGAGTTTTATTTTATCACCTTGATATAGACATTTTCGATAACGAAGAAGAATATTCTTTGCTAAGAGCGGTAATGTATAAAGATAAAGCAAAGCCCGGAGAAGAATATTATAATGGGGAATGGTATCCTTTTAAAGGTGCATTAAGTTATTATCCGGATCCAACACCGGGAGAATTTATAGATGAAGCCAGAGCAAAGGAAATCATGAAGATTATCGATCAGGAAATAATATGATCGGCCGGATTTATATTGGCTATCCTGTTTTGATGATAGGATAGAAAAGAAATAAAAGAGAGTGAAAAATGAGCAATTTTGATGAAACATTAGTCCTGTTAAAAGAAAAAAAAGATCCTAAATCATTTATAATGGACTTTAATGAAAAATTAAGGTCTGTAGATGTTTTGTTGGAAAAAGATGAAGATGAAATAATAGTGTTTAACGATACCCGACACGAGGAAGAAAAGGATTATGTAGAACTGGATGAATCAATGACAGAAGAGCAGGTAATAGATCTGATCTGTTCTTGGAAGGCTCTGGGACTGCTTTCGTATAGACATCCTGATTTTAGACTTCAAATAGGGATCAATTATTTGACATGGGATGATCAATCTCTTCACGGGTTTGAGATTTCTTTTAGTGATAAAGATCTGGCATTTGATGGTACTGACAGACAGACAGAACTTATATTGAAAATATCCCAATTGATAGACTATGAATACATTGTAGGAGATGTTGGTCATGCTTCTAGAAATTATATCAGTATGGAAGAAAGTTTAGAAAAAATAAAAGAACATATAATGAGTAATTCTTTTACCATTGACAGCAGAACCTGGTAAATAAAAATACGAAGCCATCGACCTTCTCAAACTCCTTCGTCCTTCGAAAGCTTTTTTATAAAGAAAATCAATAATAATTAACGAAAACCATGTCACACTTTACAACAGATACCATTCTTGTCATAGAAAAAATACCTACCAAAGATATTGTCAATATAGTAGATGAAGTGATGCTGGAAAACAGTTTCACGCTCGCTTATGGCTATTCTAGATTTTACTCTTAAACTTTAAATGAGATAGGTGGTTAAAAAAAATAAATTAATTTCAGTCTGAATAGGTTATATTTGGTTGTTTATGGAGTTGATTAATTATAAATTTCCATAACATATCCAAAATTAGATAAAAATGAAAAATATTTTACTTTGTTTCACAGTGATTTTTTTTACAACGGTGAATTATTGCAAGGGACAAAAAAAAGGAACAGAAACCCAAATAGATACTGAGTTTTTTATACCGGTTGACCAATCGAAGCTTTATACACGTGTTATGGGTAATTCAGAAAAGCCCATAATTATAGCATTACATGGCGGTCCTGGTGCTTTTTCTGTAGACCATGAGTTTTATAGAGATGTCTTTGAAAAAGATTATTTAGTGGTTTACTTTGATCAGAGAGGAGGAGGAAAATCTGATGAATTCAAAGACAAATCAATGCTTACAACAGATCAATTTGTAAAAGATTTAGATGATGTAGTAGATTATATAAAAGATAAATACCCCAACAAAAAAATAAATCTTTTGGGCACATCCTGGGGGGGAACCTATGGTTTTTTGTATTTACTAAAACATCAGGAAAAAATTAATTCATTTATTAGCAGTTCTGGATTTGTAGATAGTCCACAAAGAAACTTTGCCTTGATTTCACATGAACGTCAATTGGCTAATGAACTTCTAAAAACTACGACCGATTCTATAAAGAAAAAAAGATATTTAGAAATTCTGACAAAATTGGATGAGATTGAAACGAGTGGATTCAAAGATTTTTTTCAGAATATGAATAAGGTGAGATATGAATTTCCAAAAGATTTGGGCTTTGATGTATATTGGGCTAAACCGGAGTTGAAAGAAAAAAAAGCAAAATTACTAAGTGATCCTGCTTTTTTTGCCAGGGTAAAATATACTCCTGAACTCCTTCAAAAAGCTATGGAAAAGCTTGAATATGTCAACGAAGTTTTTATGAATACAGAGTCTTACAACAATTTGAATATTGTAGATGAAGTGGAAGTCATCAAAAAACCAGTACTTGTTATTCAGGGAGAATATGATTATGCTATTGGAGTTGAGCAGGGCAGAACGATTTATAAGGCGCTTAAAAATGTACCCAAGAAAGATAAAGAATTAGTATACCTAAAAAATGCCTCGCATAATACACCATTTGAAGCACCTGAGGTATATTATAATACACTGAAAACCTTTTTAAAAAAATACAATTAAAAAGCAGAAAAAATGCGCTGAGCCCCTTTTAGAACGTAATTCTTGCTACGTCTATTATCTTTAAGAGTATAATAGACATAGTACTCCTGAAATACAGTTCTGTTATGATGGGTTTAAGATAAAACCTCCAAAGTCTAAGAGACTTTAGAGAATATTGCAGTGTTACTTGCCTGCTTTGATGTGCTTGATTGTGCTTATTCTACATTTCATCCCCTTAATTATAAACTTAATCTGTATTTTGATTTTCTGAAGCCAACAATCCGTATTTTTACAATAAATGATGTAGAATATGAAATATCTGATCGTAGAAGATGAACATTTTGCATACCTGGAATTACAACGTATGATGGTAAGGCTGTGCCCTGATTATACGCTGACTGCCAGGACAGAATCCGTAGTAGATACCGTTCATTTTCTCAAAGATAATCAGGTGGATTTTATTCTGATGGATATTCGTCTGGCGGATGGAAACTGCTTTGAAATCTTCGAACAGCTGGAGGTTTCAGTACCGATTATTTTTACTACCGCTTATGATGAGTATGCTATCAGGGCCTTCAAATTAAACAGCATAGATTACCTTTTGAAGCCGGTTGAAGAAGCCAATTTATTGGCCGCATTGAAAAAACTGCAACGCCGGAACATTGAAAAAGAACAGACTTTTGATTATAAAAAAATAGAAGCGGCATTATTGGGACAATACAAAAAAAGCCGTTTTCTTATTCAGATCGGTGATAGCTATAGCCATATAGAGAGCAATGATATTGCCTTTTTTTACAGTGAGGAAAAAGTAGTCTTCCTACATACATTTTCCGACCGGAAACTGGTTATTGATTATACCTTAAACCAACTTGAAACCCAGTTAGACAAAAAAACATTTTTCCGGGTTTCACGAAATTGTGTTGCCAATATTACGTCTATTAAAAAAATCTCCAAATATTTCAACAGCCGGTTGAAACTTCTATTCCAGCCGGATTGCCCGCATGAAGTTTTAGTCAGTCGTGAGCGGGTGCCGGATTTTCTTAAATGGGTAGACGGAGAGCATTGAAAATGATGAAAAAAATAGATAAAAAGCATAGTATTGCCTTTGTGCTGATCGTGACAATCCTTCTGGTTTGCTTCTATTATATGTTTCAGATACTGACCGGGAAGGAAAGAAACTTTTGGGATTTCTTTGTCATCAATTTACTTCCTTTTGTAGGGATTGCATTGATGGATTTTCTTATTATTAATATTATTTATAAGTATTTAAAAATAAGAAATATATATCTGCATGTTGCGCTGGACCTGTTTATTTCCTCATTGTTTTCTGTATTTGTAATTTTTCTGGTCAATCTTTCACTTTTAGGGATATCTGCATTTAAGAACAGTCCGGACATTATTAAATCCGGGATTTTTATTCTTCTCTGGAACAGTATTGTGGTATTGTTAATTGAAATCTTTTTTTACAATCAGCAACAAGTGGATGCTGAAAACAAAATTGCCATCATGGAAAAAGAAAAAATACAATATCAGTATGATACTTTGAAAGCCCAGATCAATCCTCATTTTTTATTTAACAGCCTGAATGTTTTGTCGTCTTTGGCCTACGAAGATGCAGAAAAAGCGAATCTATTTGCAAAAAAAATGTCAGGGGTGTACCGTTATTTATTACTGACCAATGAAAGACCATTGGTTACCCTTCAGGAAGAGTTGGCCTTTCTGGATTCATATATATTTTTAGAACAGATTCGGTTTGGAAACAATTTACGTGTGGAAGTGGTCAATAAAGCTGAACTGAACCGTAAAGTAATCCCTGTAAGTTTGCAGTTGTTGGTAGAAAATGCTGTAAAACATAATATTACGACGGCTGGTAGCCCTTTGACGATCTACATTGAAATAACTGAGGACAGAATTACAGTTTCCAATAACCTTCAGCTGAGAACTACTGCTGACCGTGGTGGAGTAGGACTGAAAAACCTGCAAAAACAATATGCCCTGTACAATAAAACCATTGAAGTCATAAAAACAGATACGGAATTTATCGTAAAACTTACGTTTTTGGATTAACAGTGGGTTTACTGCTTTTTATTCATAGGCATAATGCTTATGCAATACATATACTTTTGTGAAATTTTGATTCACTGAATAACACATTTCATCATGTTGATTCTGAAGTTGATCGGAAAAGTCTTCATATAAGTGTTTCCAACCTGCAATTTTGCATCACAATAATTTCAGTTTATTCATCAAAAATTTTTTTTCACAATGAAAAAGCAGGCAATTTTATCAATTTTTGCTACGGGAACACTTCTTATGGGTACAGCTTCAGTAAAGGCCCAGAAAAAAATGTCTTTAGGACTTAAAGGCGGAGTCAATTCAACCTTTTATAAATATGATTCAGAGAGTCAGTATTCAAAAAGCTCGCCAGAACTCGGAGGTTCTGTGGGAGGATTTCTCAAGTACGATTTTGGCAGCTGGTTTGCCCTTCAGTCTGATCTGATGCTGCATTACAGAAATTCTGAAATGGAAAATAAGTTCACTGCCGAGACATCCAAATTAGAATCCTATGATCTGGAACTTCCTGTTTATGGTATTTTTCAGTATAAGCTGGGAACAGGTAAATTGTTTTTCGGGATTGGACCTTATCTGGGATATGGAATAAGCGCTAAAATGGATGATATGGATATGTACAGCAAGGATGCAGAAGGTAAATCATCATTGAAACAGCTTAATTATGGTGCTGCCGCTATGTTTGGCTATGATTTCGGACACTTTCAGATCAGTGCTTCCTATATATCACAATACGGAATAGGATCTATGAGTAGTATTTCTGCCTTAAAGCGCCAGTCTTTCGGATTGGAAATCGGATACAGCCTGTAAGTTTCATAAATCCAGTCATATTTGTAGGGAATAAAAGATATTATACTTGATTTCCTACAAATAGTTATTCATTTCATTGAGTACTTTTTTAATCAAACAATTTAACAAAATGAAGAAAATCATTCTATCGCTGATAGCAATTTTGCTAGTTTCAACTTCAGCTTTTGCACAGGATATTCAACTCAACAGACCCCAGGAGCCTCTGAAGCCCTATTCTTATTATTCAGAAGATATTACTTTTAAAAATAAACAGGCCGACATACATCTGGCCGGAACTTTAACGCTTCCCAGCAGGGAAGGAGTTTTCCCCGCTGTTATTTTAATAAGTGGGAGTGGACCTCAGAACAGGAATGAGGAGCTGGCAGGACATAAACCTTTTCTTGTATTGTCAGATTATCTTACCAAAAACGGATTTGCTGTTCTTCGGTATGATGACAGGGGAACAGCTCTGTCTCAAGGGGATTTCAAAAGGGCAACCTCTGTAGATTTAGCAACTGATGTGGAAAGTGCAGTTGCTTATTTAAAAACAAGAAAGGAAATCAATCCTGCAAAAATCGGGTTGATAGGACATAGTGAAGGAGGTCTGCTTGCTCCTCAGGTGGCTGTAAAATCAAGAGATGTTGCGTTTATTGTAATGCTTGGAGGCCCAGGAATTCCGGGAGACGAAATACTTTTAATCCAGCAAAGACTGATTGCAGAAGCATCCGGAACCAACGAAGAAGAAATAAAGGGGACAGAGATGATCAATAGAAAAATATTTAATCTTGTTAAGAAATCCTCTGATATAGGACAGTTAAAAAAAGACCTCAGAAGCAGCTTAAAAAAAATATTAACTGAAAATCCGGATCTTAAAAGAGCTGGTGATACGACGGATGATGAATTCATCAACTTACAGATTGATACCTATGCGACTCCATGGATGCAGTATTTTATCAAATATAATCCTGTGTCCACGTTGAAGAAAGTGAAAATTCCGGTTTTAGCCCTTAACGGTGAAAAAGATCTGCAGATCACTCCAAAGGAGAATTTAAAGGCCATAAAAAAAGCATTAGGAAAGGCTAAAAACAAGCATGTAACGATAAAAGAATTACCGGGACTCAACCATTTGTTTCAGGAATCTGATACGGGAGCACCTCAGGAATACCAACGTATTGAGCAGACTTATTCACCAACTGTTTTGAAAGAAGTATCGGATTGGTTACATTTACAGATAAAGTAAAGGATAAAAGAAATCATATATTAAAAACACCGAAAAATAAAAATATGGAAAAAAATAAGATAGATTTAGGCTTTTTTCCAACACCATTTCAAAAGCTGGAGAACCTGTCAAAGTTGTATCCTGATTACAGTATTTATATAAAAAGAGATGATAATACCGGATTGGCTTCAGGTGGAAATAAAACCAGAAAATTAGAGTTCTTAATACAACAGGCATTGGAGGAAGGCTGTGATACCGTAATCACTGCGGGAGCACAGCAATCCAACCATTGCAGGCAGACAGCGGCAGCCTGTGCTAAAATGGGACTGCAATGTCATCTGCTTCTGGGCGGTGACCAGCCTGATACCTATGATGGAAATCTGCTGTTGTCTTCACTGCTTGGAGCAGCCATACATTTTACAGGTAAAAACAGGAAAGGAGAAGACATAAAGCTTTTAAAAGAAAAACTGGAACGCCAGGGAAATAAATGCTTTATCATTCCCTATGGTGGCTCAAATTCCATAGGTGCATTAGGATTTGTACATGCTGTGGAGGAACTGAAACAGCAGCTTGCCGAAAAAGCTATGACAATAGACTATATCTTTTTTGCTTCAAGTTCTGGCGGAATGCAGGCTGGGCTTACTGCCGGAAAAGCTCTTTATGATCTGAATGCAGAACTGATCCCAATCAGTATAGATAAAGACGAAACCAATGGAGTTTCTCTGGAAGAGGTTGTTTTTGGAATCGTTCAGGAATTAACATCAAAACTTAATATCAGCAAAAAGACTGAGTCATCAGAAATCGTTCTCAACAGGGATTATGACAGTGCGGGGTATGGTGTGTTAACAGCTAATGAAAGATATGCTATTGATGAACTTGCCAAAAATGAAGGAATTCTTTTAGATCCCGTTTACACTGGAAGAGCATTCTACGGAATGCTGGATTTTTTGAAAAATAAAAAACTGCCGGCGCAGTCTAATGTTTTATTCTGGCATACAGGTGGGCTGCCCGCTGTTTTTACATTTGCCCGCGAGCTGAGCAATACACTTTGATCAATATAGCACATTTGTATATTTTATATAGATTTTTATTCGTATAAACCGGAAATGAAAAGTAAAAGTAATGTCAATAACTTTAAGAGAAATTACCGCAGACAATTATTATGAGGTATGTTTGCTGACCACTAATAAAAGTGGAGTGCCCACGTTAGATGAGGAATTTTTGTGCAGCAATTCGGTATCTATTGCTGAATCAAAATATTATCCGCTGTTGAACCCGCAGGCTATATACAGCGACCAAACGTTGATTGGATTTGTGATGTCCGGACCTTATTTTAGGGATAACGGTAATTTTTGGGTTCTGAGATATATGATAGATCATCAATATCAGGGAAATGGATTTGGAAAAAAAGGATTTACTGCTTTTATAGAACAGGTAAAAAGAAATGGAAATATAGAGCGGATTTACATTGGGCTAGATCCTGACAATAAACGGGCAATATCCCTTTATACTTCTGTAGGCTTCGAATTTACAGGTGAACGAAAAGATGGTGAGGATGTATATATCCTGAAACTTATCAAGAATGCTTCATAAAACGTAATCAGTTGATTTATAAAAATGAATAAAGAACTCCATGAACTCCTTTATTACTATAATGAGGAAGGATACGAAGGATATGACTTGAGTGAAGTACAGCTGCTTGAAAAAAAGGATGTTGGCAGGATAGAAAAATTGAAGCTGCTTCTTCATAATGACAATCAATATATTGTGTATCAGGCCATGCTTATTTTACTCGCATGGTCTATACCCGAAGGATTTGAAATACTTGATCGGTTCGTCAATGAAAAATGGGATGAAAAAGAAAATTTTGAACCCCACAGACTCTATCATGAAGATAACGTATACGATGTAATTACCAATGCATTGTACATTGCGACATTCAATGGAAAAAGCGAACAGGAATTATATCCTTATATCAAACAATTCTTACATAACTATGGAGACAAGTTCTTTGAATCCAATCTAAAGGATTTTCTGTTGAAGAAAAACTGCAGACCTCTTTTAAAAGAAGTAGAGCAGGCTATGCAAGCTGCCTTACAAAATAAAAGGTTCTATCAAGCCAGCCAGTTATTTCCTGTCATCGTTCATTATAATCAAAATGCATTTAGTGAATATGTGGATGTTTTTGGTCCTTTAATAAGTGAGGATAACAGAATCACATACAATATGGAAGAAGCTGGTAAGATGCAACAGCAGAATTGAATACCACTCGTAATTTTGAACGTCCTGCCATCAAAAATATAACCCTGGTTAAAGGATCAAAAATAGTACAGATTGATAATCAGCTGGCTGTAACACGATTGGATAAACTTATACTTACAAGCTAAGATGAAAGGGAAAAAAGATCCCAGATCATTTATAATGGACTTTAATGAAAATTAAAATCCATAGATATTGTGCTTGAAAAAAATGAATATCAAATAATAGTTTTTAATGACAGCATAACCTGGAAAAACCATAGAATGCTGATCTATAAAACTGTCATCATCATTTTTATTGAAATACGCTACTTTTCTTATGAACTGGTGCTAATGAAATCTCCGAAATCATGGGATTTCGGAGCATAATTGAACTTGTAAGAGTCTGTATAGGCTTACTTGGGTAAAGACTGATTTTTGGTCATTGATTATTTTTGTTTCAATGAAAAATTATCCATATAAACTGCCTGATGAATACCGTTCAGTAAAACCTTCAATCCTAAATGTGTATCTTTTTTTATAGAAATATTGTATGTTTTTTTATCTCCCGTTATCTTTGAAGGTTTAGCGATTGAAACATACGATTTTGTGTCGGACGCATTGTCTACTGAGAAAATTTCCAGTGTAGTTTCTCCTCCATTATCCGAAAGATCCAGGGTAAGAGTATAGTTTCCAGCTTTAATTTTTGGAGTCACTAAATACATGTTTTCTCCCGGGTTGTTCATAGAATAAAAGATTATTTTTTTATCACTGGCATACAGCATTGCCTGTCCTGATTGGGCAGTCCAGCACTTGTTAATATCTTTCCATGTATCAAAATTTTCGTTGATTGCGGTTTCTGTTTTACACTGTGCTTTTACTGTTAGAAGCCCTCCCATAGTTATTAGCCCTGCTAATACGATTCTTTTCATATGTTATTTTTATTTATTTTATGTAAAAATAAGCAAAAAAGATTACCCATGAAATATCGGGTCCAATAGAGTATAAGAAAATTTTAGAAAACGAAGAGAAGGAAGTTGGGGAAAGAATTGCAGAATCTCCATTTTGAATTAATGCTCAAGCCTGAAAATAAATTCTTCAATCTCTGCTTGTCTGGCATTGGCAAAGCCTTTATCAGTACCAATTTTGGTGAATCCGCAGTTTTCCAGAACCTTTTGTGAACCAAGGTTGTCAAAAGCAACACGTCCAAAAATTGGTCTGGCTGTTTCAATGGTGAGAAAATTTTTCAATGCTGTTGTGGCAATGCCCTTTCCCCAGAACTCTTTATCAATCCAATAGGTGAGTTCAGTATCGCCCTCCATGATGAATTTTGCAATACTTCCGGCGATAACAGAATCTATCATAATAGTTTGGTTATTCACAGTGGGATCATTCAGTAACCGTGTATATTTAGCAAGATATGCTTCTTTATTGGTAGAATCCTGTGATGTAAATGCAGCGAGGTGCCTGGCTTCCTGATCAAGCTGAAACTGGAAAAGAATATCCAAATCAGCAACTGTTGTGGGTCTAAGTTCTATTTTATGGGTATGATCATCCATTCTGAGTGATTTATTGATTAGTCTTCAAATATAATTAAATATTGTAGTCAAAAAATCAAGTTTATGGTGTGGAAATGACAGAATGATTAAGTAAGTGTGCTAGGGAACAAGCGCTTCCATGATCATGATGTATTTATCAATTCCTTTACTAAATCCATCCGGAACAATCTCTACCGTTTTGAATCCGTTCTTTTTATAAAACTCAGCGGTATGCTGTGAGGTTTCAATTTTGTAAGGCAGGGAAGGGTAAGTCTTTTTTAACAAATCAATCCGATATTGAGTGAGGGCTTTTCCTATTCCTTTTCCATGATAGTCGGCATGAACCATTCCCCAAGATAATCCAGCCACATTATTCTTTGTATCTAAAAAAAATCCACCACATGCTACTACCTGACCATCCATTTTAACTACGAAATAGTTCTCTTCAGTATATTGATCTAAAAAGTCTTCAAAGAAAGGTAATTCTTCAATAGCAAAAAACTTAGGTAAATTACTTTTGAAAATTTTGATACAGTCTTCTCTGAAAATTTTTGTGTAATTGATGATTTTCATAAGTATTGGTTGTGGGTTATCTTTGGTGATTTAAATTGGAAAAGATTTATTACTCTTTACCTTTAATCTCCGGAAGTTTAATTTCTTTGTTATAAAGCAGATCGCTTACATTTTTTATGAAGTCTTCCTTTTTTATCCGTTCTCCGTTAGTCACATAAGCAACAGATAGATCTGCCTCTTTATTGTAGATGAGAAGAGCATGTGATCCTAAGGTATCACCGCCGTGTCCATAAAATATATGATGATCAAAATCCCAGATAGCGATCCCTCTTCCCCAATCTTCTTTGCCTAATACAGGTTCCATAAGCTTTAGAGATTCTTTTTTTAAAATCTTGTTGTGGAATAAGTTATTGATGAAAATATTCAGAGCATAGGGCGTTGCAGAGATATCACCTACACCCATTACATTGAGAAAGTCTATTTCTTTATCAATAATCTTCCAGGAATCCTTTTCAAACCGGTAGGGCAGAAATACATTTTTTTGATCAGGCACGAAAGACGCCAGATTTTTTAGGTTCAGAGGTTTTATGATTTCAGAATAAAGTATTTCGTGAAACGGTTTTTGATGTTTTTTTTCAAGAATTTTTGTCAGAAGATAGTATGCAGAATTTGAATA
Organism: Chryseobacterium sp. BIGb0232; assembly: GCF_024810195.1. NCBI lineage: Bacteria > Pseudomonadati > Bacteroidota > Flavobacteriia > Flavobacteriales > Weeksellaceae > Chryseobacterium > Chryseobacterium sp. BIGb0232. The sequence goes on along the minus strand of NZ_JANUEH010000001.1, from coordinate 523,755 downwards.
CGCTACCTTTTCACCCGGTTCAAAGCTTTTCCCCTGTTGAATGATCAGGTCCATAATCTCCCGGTCACTTGCTTTTCCGGTCACCCATACTTCACCTTCTTTTACCACATAACTTCCCAATCCGCTGGTATGCTCCAATAGATTTTTAATGACTATTGTATTGGAATTAGGGATTTCCGGATAGAATGCTGAAAGCTTATCGTTTAAATGGAGTTTGTTTTCTTCAATCAATTTTAAAATTAAAACAGCGGTCATCATTTTGGTTACAGAACCTACCTGATATCTGGTGTTTTGATCATAAATTAGTTCAGGAATGTTTTTTTGTCCAAAATTTTTAGCATAGACTTCCTTCCCGTTTTTAAAAACCGACAGGCTTCCAACTCCCAGATTATTATTTTCAATATAACTAAAGTAATTATCCAATTTTTCAGTAGGAATGGTTTGTGAAAAAAAATAACCGGAAACAAGAAGAAGTAAGCATATCAATTGGTTTTTCATGAGTAGTTTTATTATGTGTCTATATAACAGTTTGGACGTTAAAGATATTACATCTTAGTCTATATTGGCACAGATAAATTGTGAACAGTCTTATTGAATTGATTACAGCAAAGATCTTTGAAATATAATTTCAAAATTCAGTACCTCAGATAACGTTACTGAAATTCCTGTTTTTCCAATGCCCCGTTTTTATACACTTCAGTATAGATTAATCGTCCTTTTTTCCTTGTATTGATGATGGGTTGTTCTGTTTCTTCATTATATTTTTGCAATAATTTATAGAACTTCCATGTTCCGAAAGGTAACCCATTTTTATATTCCGCTTCCAGATACGTGTAAGGATCTGTAAATTCAGGATATTTTTGTATATCTATAGAGCTGTTTGATTTGTATTCTATCCATTTTCCTTCTTTGGTATGGTTTTTCACCATGCCCTGTTCATCTTCATTTTTATATAAACCATCTTTATCAAAGTATCGGGCAAATTTTCCGGAAGGCAGGATCTGGTATTTTTGTGCAGGTTTTAAGGTAAAAGGACTTTCACTGAATTCATAATCCTGTAGAGAAATAATATAATTTTTATCAATATTAAATAAGGTATGGCTGGCAAATCCCATTTCTCCTTCATGATGAAGATAGAGCCTCTTCATATCAATCGGCTTGTTGTTCTTCGTTGAAACTAAATATATTTTTTCAATAAAAGGTTCTGCATAACGAACAGTATTATAAACAGCCATAAAGTACAGTGAATAATTTCCATAACACAGAAAATCAGAAGCAATCTTAATCCGGTCATGCTTTTCATTGACATTTTTATTGAATGGCAAGAAAACATCATATTCTTCAGGAAGCTGTACAAAATCTTTTTGGACTGCTGTTTCAAATCGTAATGCCTTAATTTCCTTTATGTTATTCTCATTCTGTATGACAGACAGAACTACATCAGCTGTTGTTTGTTTTGAAAGATCTGAATATCCAAAGGGCAGGCTTATACAATCTGCTTTATTGGTATTAAAGATAGTAGTTCCTTTATCTGTTGAACGGGCTTCTGTGCTGATAGTCTTATTTTCCGTTTGAGCCTTAGAATAACAGGAAAAAAGGAAAAATAAAACAGTGAAATAAGTGATATTAATTTTAGGCATAGATATCTGATATTGGGGTGAAACCGTGAACATGCAAGTGGTTATTATGTCTTGGAGTAGCGGTATGTGTGGTATGTGGTAACCGTGTAGTAACATCATCATCAGTACTGGCATTGGAGGTGTTGGAGAAATTCTCTGACCGGCCTGATTCAAATCCAAAATCATAAAGAATATTTCGAAGAATCACCTGATTTTCATAATCAAAATTGGCAGCACTAAGGATGGTATTCACTCCATTTTCCTGAGTCGTTAATAAATTCAGATCTCCTGCTTCTCCGTTCACGTGTTCTGCACTGGGATAACATGATGCATCTGAGTAAGAAAACCCTTGAGATACGATATAATGCGTGTGTCCCTCCTGTCTGAATTGTGCTAATGACCCTAAGAAACCTGCAAATGAATCCGGCTGAATACTCCTCCTTCTGGTATGCTGGAATCCATATCGGATAATAACTCCATTCTGATTATAATTAAATGCTTCAAAAATCTGTGGACCTACGCCATCATTTGCTAAAATATCCATATCCACCAAATCTACATTTCCAGGTTGATTGGCGTACCATTTATCGGTGGCTCCATCACCAAGAGTTCCATTAGTATACACCAATAACTGATGGGCATCAATCTGTTCACCAGCAGCTCTGTTTGCCGTGAAATCTATGGTCTGCGAAAGATCTCCTCTTTGGGCTAACGGTGGAACAGCATTCACTCTTCTTTTTCTGGTTACACTTACCTTAGGCCTTGAACAGATTCTGTGTTCATTATCATTTTGATCGTAATAAAAATAAATAATATCAGTAGAATGGTTATTCACAACTTTCTGGATCCTTCTCCTTTTTTCAGGGTCTGGATTAATTACTGTTAAAGTATTGTACGTATTACTACCATGGTGAATGGTATATATATTTTTATTAACCACTCTGAATCTTCCGGTATCATCATTCAGGAAAATACCTGCTCCGTTGATTTCTTCCTGTCCATCTTTATAGGCACAGGGATTATTGTCTGTTCTCTCTACGGCCACTTCCAGATTGATGACGCCCTCCGCCAGCCTTTCAGTCCACTCATCAAAAATAGCTCTTCCATCCGGTCTGAGTTGCAGCTTAATAATGGCTTTATTGATATGATCACTTTGTAAATTACCGTAATGAGTATGGCTGCCCTGATTGTTTTTAAGCGCATCAAAATTGCCTACCTGTACTGTAAACAATCTCTGTGCTTCATACCGGTCAGGAGATACGAAACGCATGAGCTGTAATGTATCTGTATTATTTGTCAAAGTATTGGCAGAAGGTCTTATCACTGCATCAATACTCAGGTCTGTCATATTACTGGTCTCTATGACCAGATAGACCGTTTTCCCTAAGATAGAATCATAAGGAATCGCTTGGTTTTGTTGGTCTTGTTGTACATGGGCAGAATCAATCTTTGTAAAACTGACTCTTGTTCCATCGTCTGTTACCACTTTCTTGGCAAAATAAACATCAGTGATACGCTGTAACGAGTTATCAGGAGTATCCGGAGCCAATGGACCATTTAAAACCTGCGTCTGCCCGGAATCTGTTATTGTAATACGTGTCGCCATTTTAAAATATTTCTTTTTTTAATACGGGAGTTTTTGATATTTCTTCACGGGGATTATCCGCAGTTTTATGTTCTTTAAAAGAGGTAAGACTCAGACATCCAAATAATAAAAATACACAACCGGTATAGTATAGCCCTTTGCTGGATTTTTCATCCAGCCGGCTTTCTATCTCTTCAACCCATCCTGTTTTTTTATAATTCCTCATGGCTTATTTCTTTTATATGATAGATGATTTTCTTTTGGTAGTTTTCACCCAGAGAAAATTCTATAGTAAGCTTATGTTCCAATACTTCTTTGGTAATAAAATCTAATAAGATCTGCCCTTTATATTTGTCCAGTTTCGGAAAATCTGTTTCACTGTGATAAACAATTTCCTTTCGCTGCATTTCTCCATAAAACATTTCCCAGTTTTTATCCGAAGGAATATTACCGGTATACTGTAACAGTAATAATTCATTATCATAACGAATAGCTTCAGTCTGTACGCTTTCGTCTATATCTATTATGGTATTATCCATAAAATTACGGTAGCGTATGCTATGTCTTACCTGATCTTCCTTCTCATTGTATCTTCCATAAAACTGATGGAGGATTATTCCGAAATGATTATACTTTAAAAAATCTTTAGCCACCAGATCTTCATTCCGGTACAAAGTTTTTAAAAACTGATAAAAATCGTCTGCCTTTTTGCCAACATAAGATCGGGAAAGCTTTTCTACTGTTTTTTCCACTTTATTCTGGAGAATAGGTAGATTCTGTATGCTTTTTAATCTGCCATATTCGTCTGTTATGAGCTTTACATCATTATTGATCTCTGCTATTCTGTCTAAAAAATCCTTTTCTGATGACGAGAGTTCTTTATCCCGGTGAACTCTGTCGAAAATTTCAATATGATATTCAAATCCTTCTGTTTCTAAACGCTTCAGCGTAACATGAAAAACTTTGTTGAGTTCACTTCTATGAGTTTCCCCATGGGCAGTGGTATATTCATTATAGGTGTAGCGGTAAAATTTCTTTCCTTCCTGAAGGTTTAATTTAACATGTATGGGAAACACTGCTTCCATTATTTTTCACTCTTGCTATTGCCAATTGAACTTGGTATTTGTTTTCTTCTTTTCTAAACACTCCTGTATACTGTATTTCGAAGGACACAGAAAGCAATTCTTATCTGAGTTTATAAAATAAGAATTCAGATTAATTTCCTGGCTTTGCCGCAATACATGGTGGGTATCTTTTTCACATATTGAAGTAGCAGGATAATCCACATAGTCATCTTTGGCTATTTTATGATGATTAACAGCGGAACTCACTTTGCTTACCCCGGTAATAACAACATTATTTTTAATTTTTTTAATCTTAAAAACGTGCGAATCAGAAGTATTGAGACTATTGTATTTGATTGACAGGTCTTTGGCAGACTGATCCAATATAAGCTCATAATCTTCCTGAAAGATGTTCTTGCTATCAATATTATTTAAAGAAACAGGTACTCTGAAGGAAAACTCCCTGCCATCTATTTTCACCGTTCTCAAAGCATAACAGCTGTCACACTTTATATCACTTGTCTGATTTATAAATCCTACTTTTTTCCTGTTCTGCAAAACCGCAATATTGTCATTGCTTCCTGAAATACTCTGGCAGCTGTTCAGCGAATAAAAAAGGAGGAAAAACAGGTATATTATTTGTTTACGCATTCTGTATCGTATTTAAAAAATTCTTTAGTCCACTTGGTGTAATTTTTTCTTTCCGCTATATTGGTTTGACCTCCATTAATAGCTTGTGTTACCTTCTCAACATCTGAGTCTGCCAATCCATTATCCATCGCAGTAATAGTATCGGTCTTATGAATGGTGGAAAACCAGCCGGCAGAATTAAAGGCATGGAATAAATTTTCAGAAATGTTTTTGGCATAAGTCTTTAAATCTTCATAAAAAGCTTCATCCAGACCTTTTTCCCGTGCTTTTGGTCTGTTTGTTACGCATTCGCCAACACCCTCATAGCCGGATCTGAACTTTATATAAGTGTCATAATGTTTAGTACCATTCACATAATCATAATAGGCCAGATAATTATAGTCATGGGTTATCTGTTTCATTCCTCTTCCCTGGAAAGGAACACCGCCTTTATAATTGGCAGGAACAGAGTCCCGGCTTTCATAAGTATAGGTGAAACTGATGGTTTCTAAATACATCTGTCCCAGAAAATGAATTTTTCTTCTACAGGTTTTAATGCTGAATTTCTTAAACATCGCATTCATTTCATCGGTAAACAGCTTTATCTTATCCCTGTTTTCAGAGATCTTTCCGCTGGTAATACCAATAGCCGTTATTTTTTCTTTGCCGCCATTAAAAAATGCATCTCTTTTCGATTTGTAATTCTGCTCATCTCTTAAATGGTAAATTAAATCGATCATTTCATCCACCGTGATATCTCTGTTACAGTAGCAAGGCGTTCCGGCAATTTCAAACCTTTCGCCGTCTTTATTTAAAAACTCATGGGTTTCATCCGGAAATATAATCTTATCCTGGGTATCTTTTACTTCAGCTTTAAAATATAAAAAAGCATTTACATCTGCTCTTTTTGCAAATTTTTCTACCAATTTCTTTACATCCTGATCACTTTTAGGACGCAGCGTTATTTCTGTAGAATACTCAAGCTTTCCGTTGATTGGGAATTCAATCGTGGTTTTTTCCGTATCACCATCCAAAAATTTTACAGGATTATCATATACGTTTTCCGGATTGGTTAATTTATTTTCATGGATTTCCACAGAGAGCTTTCCACTGAATCCCTGGCATTCTGCGACCACCCAGACTTTCTTTTTAATAACGCTTTTATCAAGTTTTTCGAAATTAAAAACAGGTTGGCCATCCTTCGTTTCCTGTACTTCTTCTTCCCAGGTAATTTTTACAGATTCTTTGGCTTTTAATTTTACCGAATCTTCTTTATCAGCCTGTATGTTTCTTCTTCCTTTTTGTTCATACTTCTTTTTGACATCAGATACCAGCCCGCCGCTTTTTACAGGATACGTTTCTTCTTTGGGTACCCAGGTCATTTTAGGAATCTTCTTAGCAAAATATATTTTCACCACATGTACCTCATGATCTTTCTGGCTTTGCTTATCATAAGCTATTTGACGGGGATTTGCTGTATAACTGTCTTTTTCTTGTTCGTCACTCATATCATTACATTTTGAGCTGATTAGTAAAAATCCTTTGAGTTTTTATACTTTGTTTTCAGGTCTTTGATCACTTTCGACTTTAATTGGGAAGGCAAATCTTTTAAGGTGACATTCAGATCATCTTTGATTTTGCAGGTATTGTCTTCTCCACAATAGTATTTGATATGATGCAGATACTTTTTATGCTTATAAAACGTAATGTATGAGACCTGTGTGTCATTATCCATATTTCCGCAATAGGTAAAAGGGATTAAGACAGCCTGATGTTTATCTATTGTAAAATTGGAGATATTTCCTGTTTTTAAATTGATTAAACCGGATTGTGCATACGGATAATTGTAAGTTATATTATCTGTATAATGTTTATTTTGAACCGTAGCATTGATGAGGGTTACCACACCGTCAAACCTGTTTTTTTCAGCATTACAGGGGTTTATGACTTTTACGGTCAGTTTATTGGACACCGTTCCGTCTTTAAAATTTTTACTGACCATCAATGAATCCTGATAATATACTTTCAAACTGTCATGCACAGACTTTTGCCCGAACACAGGAATGAAGAAAAATAATATCAGACTAGTAACTAAGCTTTTCATTTTTTGTATAATAAATAGGTAATTCATCATCTTCAGTCTTTTTAGTATATTCTGTAGGATACATGGATGAGGTTCTGTCTGAATAAGATCCTACACAAACTTTGTTTCCCTGATTTCCTCCGAGATAATATATGGTTTTGCCGTCACTGCTCTTTCCAACAGCCATACTTACGTGATGTTTATTGGATAAAACACATATTGAACCCAGCAAAGGTTTATTCCCTGCGATCAGTTTTCCCCATACCGGATCATCAAATTCTTCTTTTTCCAATCCTTTTTTATCGGTTGGATTTTTCTTAAACCCTTGTCTGTATCTGGTCTTTTCTTCACCGTATGAATAAGCTCCCGGATCTAATTGGGCAGAATATCCGCTCTTGTTCAGACACCAGCCTACAAATGAGGCGCACCAGGAACTGTTACCCGTATCAGCACAGGCTTTGGGTTTATTTTGTCGGTTGATGGCGTGATATTCATCCACGATCTTGGAACAATGGGTAGCTTCAGATATGCCAAGCTCCTGCTCTTCACGGGCTTTCACAATCCACGGCTGTTCAAAGTATTTGATTTTAAAATACTGACCGCCTTCATTTAAAAAAGTGTTTTTTAAACTGCCGCTTCCTTGTTTCCCCAGATATTCAACTTTGGGTTCATCAGAAGTTACTTCAATATAGACTGATGCTTCTTTATCAGGACTTGCAGCAATGAGTTTGGCTAAATTAAATGACAAATCATCAGCACGCTGATTGAGCATCAGCTTAACCACTGCTTTGTTTTTGAACTGACTTGCATTTTCTATCGTGGAGTCATTGGCCAGATTATCAACCTCTACTTCAAATTCAGTTTTTGCTTTTATGCCTGCATATTTTGAAGCATCTGTAATTTTTTCTATCTCTTTTAAGTCAATTAAACCTACCTCAGTATTGACGTCTGATAAGACTTTATTCTTACCACTTTTAACCTTAACTTTTATTTTCTTTCCTGTGAGTCCTTCAGTCTCAACGACTAAAGCAACCTGGTAACTCAATCCCCGTTCAGATATTTTTTCTGCAGTTATTTTATTGGTATCCACTTTCTTTTTAACTGTAACTTTCTTGCCCAGTTTTTTGTTGAATACTTCTTCTTCTTTTTCAACAGCAGCTCCTTTCTCAGTAGTCCATTTTACGAAATAAGCATCAAGGATTTTAGGAGCATTACTATTCTGAATTTCACTTTTTATACTTTCCGCTTTCGGAATTGGTGATGGTGAAGCAGAATTAAATTCAGGATCACAATTAATATAAGACTCTTTTACCAAAACGGTCTGTTCCTGTATATTAGTGGTTCCCGGATTTTGCCATGGCGTTAATTTGATAACGCTCATACAGGGTGGGGGAGACATGTTTCTTGCCGGCCATTTGGGATGTCCGCAGGTTCCTTTAAACTGAAGGTTAACCATGTTGTTTCCATCACCTACTGTCGCAAATGGCTGATCCTGAAGGTTGATATCGTTGGAGGTCACTTTCAGCTCTCCTGGCCCCTGAGCATAGGGACACTTCAGCGTAGCTCCGTTCATTACCATTTCTCTTTTTTCGGTAGGAGAAGGTTCGCTGGATTTTTTCTGTTGTTCTGCTCTTTTTTCAGAAAGCTTTTGATCGTGCGCTGAAGTTTTCTGATCTTCCATGTGTTACTATTTTGGATTGGATTCAATGGTTGAGGTTGTCATCATGTTCTTGAGGGTGCCAATGAAAATTGACTTTCATTCCTCATATAGATTTAACCCTTACTTACTTTAACGTCTTTTCCGCCCTGGAATACAGCCAGTGAAGTTCCTCTCAGTTTTAAATCACCTTTTGAAGTCTGTATATCAGCTTCTCCGGAAATGCTTTTAAATTTACTTCCAGTACTTTCTGTCTGATCCTGTTTTACGGTAACCGTTTTATTTTCAGAGGTCTGAGTATATCTTTTTGTTATAGATTCGGTATGATCATTTCCTATGTTGAGAGTGCTGTCCTGTCCAATTTTGGTGGTCATATTCCTTCCCACAGAAATATGCATATCTTCTCCTGCCGTGAAAGTCATATTCTTCGGTGCGGTAACATTGATATTGCCCTGGCCATCCATAAAATAAGTGTTTCCACTTGGATCTTTAATGGTAACACTTCTATCAGCATCATTCATTAATACCTTAATACCGCTTCTGGTCTGTATAGATTTCAGGTGATTGTCAAGGCCTCCGCCCAGACCTACCTGCCCATGGAACATTCCTCCCATGGCAAATGGAAAATCGGGGTTATGGTATTCAAATCCTACCATGACCTGATCGCCAATTTCAGGAACGGCTACAAACCCTCTGTTTTGGGTAATTGCATCGGTTCCTCCTGCATCCGGGCTCATCATTCTGATAAAGTGAGTTGTATCATTTAGCTGCCAGTCAAACCTTACCTGTATTCTTCCCTGATTCAATGGATCTACATTGGAGATCACAGTGGCTACCTGTGGTTCTGCTTTCGGCATTTCAAAATCAGATTTTGGCATAAAACCGGTTCCTTCAGCAATGGCTTCAAAGCTTCCTTTATAATATCCTCTTGCATCCACTTCATGGCTTACTTCTGTAACCATCAGTGTTGTAAAATGAGACGTTTCATTGCTGTCGGTCTTTCTCATTGCCAAATCCGCTACACAACCAATATAAAGGAACGGAACGGTGGTCTTTCCCGAAACGGTAAAAACCTCTACTGCTTTACTTCCTCTTGCACTTTTCTGGGAATCATCCACATCAAGGAATACGTTGGGATTGATAGGAGTAGGGGTTAATGAACGGGTGGTAAAAATAGTATCATTCAGCTCATACGCTTTGGAAGATAATTCTCCCAAATGGTTGATTCTGTCATCAGCACCTACCATTTTGGTATGTCTGCTGCTGTTATAACCGAAATATTCAGGTTTGGTATGAACTGCTCTCAGCTCAACGTTTACATCAATAACGTTACTACCATATACCAGTAGGATAGGTTTCTCAGAAGGAGGAAGCTTTCCGAAATGAAGAACTTCACCATCATAATAAAACTGCTCGCCATAGGCTTCTGCAATCCTTGTCAGGTAATTGTAATGCGTTTCGTTATATTGTGCGCTGTAACTGATATAGCTTTTGTTCTGGGTATCTACCCTAAAGTCAAATTTACTTGTTCCTAAAGTCTCTTTGATAATCCGGTCTGCAATAATATTGGTATTCACAGACTGGTTGCCGCCGAAGCTTTGGGTATGAGGAGCTGCATCCATCAGAATCGTAGGGCTCATTCCTTTTAGTATAATATTTCCCAGACTCATTTTTTCCTGACTGAAGGCTACTTTGGTAATGATGCCCACAAATGTTCTTTCAGGGGTTTCATTTTCGTAATCTTTATATCTAAAAACAATGGTGATTCTTTTTCCTAAAAACTTTTGGGCCTGCTGGAGGTTGTGGTTTTGTACTTCCCCTAAAGAGTCATGAGCCAATACCAGTTCAAAATCATGGTGCTTTCTTGCACTCTGCTGCAAACGAAAGTGTTTAAAGTGATTGATAGTCTTGCCCTCAACCACAATTTCCAGCTTTACCACCCGGTTGATCCCCGAAATGTGGTTTTCTGAAACTTTCTCAGAATTTGAGGTGTTTTTCATAATATTTAGTGCATTTTTTTAGCGGTCTTATGTCACCGAAGTTAGATAAAAAAAATAGTATGAAATGTAAATTTTCGTTAAATCTGAAAAATTGTAGTAAAACTACGATTGTTTTATTTAAATGACTTTAAATTAGACGTTTGTAGAAAGTCTTAGGAATTGAGGAGTTCTGGTCTGGAAAGTAGGTTTTGGAGTATTGTTTTTGTTGGATTGAAATAGAATCTCCGAAGTCGGGAGACTTTGGAGAGCGGGATTGAATCTTGCTTTTTGAAAAGAAAAATTTTTAAAACTGTGAAGATATTAGATAATAGCATTACGGTTTCCCGTAATTGATATATTGTTATCTCTTCTATGTTTGCAGACAAAAAAATTATATGATACTAACTTTAATTAATATCTCATTTGGTATTGGTGAATTTTTTTCAACAACATTTTTAATCTTAATTATTTTATCTTTCTGTGCATATCTCTACAGAGTTTCTAAGTATGAAAAATATCAGAAATTTAAATATACAATTGCATGTCTTTCAATAATGTTGACTTTGCATTTAGTCGTGTTTCCTTTTTTATACATTTTAATGCTCAAAAATGATCCCGCTAGTTTTGAATTTAAAACTGCTATTCATGATAACCGAAAAAAGTTGGTACTTAATGAATGGATTGATAACTCTAAGAGTATCCCTTATGAGATTAAGTTTCTTGAAAATCTTAAACTTTCAAATTATTCTATATTGAACAAGCAATTAAAAGAATTAAAACAATTAATTTTTGGTCAAAGGAATATAATATATACAGATTATCATCTTAATTTACCTAGTAAAACTTATGATTTTACGGCAACTGTCTATATTTTTGATAACAAAGGCATTTTAAAAAAGAGATTATATAAGGTTGGAAGCCAGGTTGAGTTAGATTCTATAAAATTTGGAAGTGTAATAACTGAAGATATTAATAGGTTGAAAAACGAACTGAAATATTACAGAGATAAAAAAGTTGAATTAGATAGAAATAATTTTTGGACTTTTGCAACACTACTTCCATACAGTATATCTTCTATATTTACCGGAAATATGTCTCCATTGACACCAATGGCTAATATATTATATACTATTCATTATGTTGTTATTTATTGTATAGGAATAGGAGTTTTCCTTCATTTTCTTATAATGAATCTGGAATTAATAATTAGAAATAAAAAGTCTTAATTTCGAACTTTTAACTATGTAGCTATTTTAAGTGTTTGGATTTCATTTTTTCACCGAATTTTAATTTTTAATTATTTTTATTGTTTTTATTGTTTTTATATAAGCAAATGTAAGATTTAAATAAATCTGTAGAACTATGGAAAATATTACTCAGGAAAATTATAGTGAATTACTTAGTAAATTTATTAATAAAAATAACTTAACGTATAAGAAAGTTTCAAACGTAATAGGTTGTTCTGGAGCAACTCTAAAGCGTCTTTTAAATGGTAATACTCTTCCAACGAATGAAATGATAAAACAGACTCAGGTATTAATTACTATCGGATTCGATACCTATGTTAAATTAGCCGATGAAGAAAAGAAGAACATTTTAGAAATATTAGGAAGTGCTGTTGGAGCGGGATTAGGACTTGGAACTCTAACAAATGTTGTAGGAGGCATAGGTGTCGCAGGGCTTTCTGGCCCAGGCATTATGTCTGGGTTAGCTGTTCTAGGTAGTACAGTAGGTGCTGGAGCTGCGGTAGGAATTGTTGTTACTGCAGCGATTCCTTTTGGTGCTGGTGCCGCTGGTTATGGCATAATAAAAGGAGCGAAAGCTTGGAATAAAAAATACAAAAATAAAAACACTATTATTGATGCTAAATGGGAAATTGCAAAGGTTGCTCTTATCTTATGATTTATAGACATAACTTCCCCCCTCGCTACCGCACGATTGTATCATGTGGTTTTATCTCAACCATTTTCTCACAAAGTTTTTATCTTTATAAAAACATAATTGATGAGTCGTAATTACAAATTCCACAATCCTGAAGGATTATATTTCATAAGTTTTTAGAGTAAAGAATGGAAATACATTCATGGTGCATTATGTCAAGCCATGTACACTTAATTTTCAGAAGTATAAATGGGCAGGAACCAGAAACTTTGATTGGTGATTTAAAAAGATTTACAAGCAGAGCAATTGTGACAGTAATTAAGGAAAATCCTACAGAAAGCAGAAAAGAGTTTTTATTAGATTTCTTCCTTAAAGAAGCTTCAAAAACTTCAAATGTAACTCAATATCAATTTTGGAGACATGATAATCAGGTCTAGTTTTTCGCGCGGAAGATTATAGATACAGCAGTGCTGTAGATTATTCTGACGAAAAAGGACTTTTAGATGATATTGTTGTTTTCAGAATGTTTGACTTGTAATACAGAAACCACACGATGCAATCGTGCAGTAACAGCGAAAGACATTTTTTCTGAAACAAACAGATAAGCTTTGAGTAGATAAAATACTGTTGCTTTTGTGTGAAGAGGATTTGTTGGATATCCTTGTCAAGGTTTAAAACCTTGACAAGGATCAAGGATGTTATTTTTTTCGCTAACGTTTTTCTACAATATTCTTAGCGCACAAGATACCAGATTGCAGCAGCAATTCCGGCATAAGCAGTAACGGTAATAATATCAGCTATAGGCTGTGAAAAGCGTTTTTCTGCAATTTTATCAGCATTGATCTGATTCTTATGGAATTTCAGTGTTTTTTTAGCATTATGAACCGGGTGGGCCACCAGACTGTCGCTTTCCCATCGGTCAACAATTACTTTATAGCTTTTGCCATCAACATCAATTTTAACATTTTTATTAGGAGCAAGTTTCTCCTGAATACTGGCCGGCGCAGCTGGCTGTTGTTGCGAGGGCAGGCTTTGGGCTTGAGGTTCAGCTATTGCACTTTTCGTTTGCATTAAAGCATTATTAGCAGGAGCTGAACTCTTTTTAGATTCTTGCTTATTGTCGGTAACAGGGGCTGCAGGTTTTTTTACCTGATAAGTATAGCAGCTTGTAAGAGAAAATAATATAATGATGAGATAAAGATTCTTTCGCATTAGCCAAATTTAAGAATTAAACGGAATATTTGGTATTTTCTTTTGAAAGATCCTGTTTTTTTGGAGAAGGGTAATGCTTTGTTTATATTTTTTAGAGCCTATATTACTTTTTTCGGTCTGTTATGATTGTATTCAATCTATCACTGGTTTGTGGCTAACTTGAATTGAAGGTAAGGGTAGGGAGTTTGAAGATAATAACCCAGAAACCACTGTTAGTTATGATTAGTAAAATTAGCATAGAACTAAACTATCATAAAAAACAAATAGTTATTCTTTATCCCTTTATAAATTCCATCTTCTATCTTCCAGTCTCATTATTTATCTCTAGATGATTTCATTATACAATTGCAATATTTTGCTATATTCGTGTCTATTTCACTGTTCAACAGTGAAATAGGGTGGGTGTCCGGTTTTATGAAAAAAAAAGAAAATACAATTATGTGGCAATATTATATGATTCGATATCATTACAAATTAACGAGGCTTAATTTAAAATACTAAAAAAGCCTTTCAAAAAAACTGAAAGGCTTTTTAATCTGTAGAAATATTATTTAAAGATTTGCTGATCATACAGTAGATGGTCGTCTTCATCAAAGCTTATGATCAATACTTTATATTGTTTTGCACTGTCATTATTGAAAAATTTGATTCTTGGCGGAACGTAATCGCTGTCAAATAAATTAGGATTCCAGTATAAGGTTTCACGGGTATCCTTTTCAATTTTTGCATTGTCATCTATCATTTCAACAAGGAATTCTGAAGGTTTATCATAGCCTTTTATCATAGATGAATTGTTCTTTTGAAGAGCTGGCTTTTCATTACTTTTAGATTGCATATTACCTCTCATCGTATAAATGGCTACTGCTTCACCTACTAACCCTGCTCCTTTAATAATCTTTACCATAGCAATATTGTTTACGGGAAGGGAGGAAATCATTGAAGCATCAGTAGGAACTTCATCCAAATATATTTTAGCCGGCTGGTTACGAATGTAAGGGACATTATTCCCGGAACTGTCTTTTTGAAATGTTAAACCGGCAGCTTTTCCCTGAAGCCAGTCAAATATATTAGTAAATCCTGCAACATATTGGTTTTCATTGACGAAATCAAATATGGTAGCATTTATAGAACTGAACATCCCGCTGGAGAGTTGTTTGTCCAATTCTTGTTTTGGGTCTTTCTTTTTTCCCACTAATTTTACCTGTTCAATTTCTACTTCGGAATTCTCTATTTTTTTATTGTTTTTCTGGGTATTGATGGCTTTGGAAATTGTTGCTGGAAGAGTCTTCTTGTCTCCGTTTTTTACCAGTTTATATTTTGTACCCGGGAAATTTCCATTAAACTGTACAGGGTTTACCAGTGGTTCTATTGTAACGAATATATTATCAGCATTGGATTCTTTACTCTTATCAGCATTTGCAAATACTGAAACCTCCAAAGGTTCATCGTTGTTGATATTATTCAAATAGATATATCCGTTTTGATCTGTTTTAACGGGAGTAACAGTGGGTTGGTTTTTACCTAGCCTCAATACTAAAATCACAGTGCTGTTGACCATGAGAGCATTGTCTTTAATAGGCTTTACTCTGTAAGAAAGAAATTTCTGAGAATTGGTATTATGAGTCGGTACATTTCCGCTAAGTACAGAATTCCAGTCAAATCTTTTCCAGTTTTCAGATATAAGCAGGGCATCCAACGCTTCACTATTGGCATTTTTAGAGAAATATTGTGCCGGGCTGTCTATCCTGGTCGTAAAATCTCCTGTTAACCAAAGTCCGCTCAGGATATTTTCCTCTTCAGGTTTATTGCTGCCATCATCCTCGCTTACTAAGACAGTATAGTTTTTAAAATAAGATTCCGGAGAAAGGTCAATACTGTTGAAAGATCTTGGGGTTTGTTTTATGCTCTGGCCTATAATTTCAGCCTTCTCAATCTTTAAATCATTGGGTTTTATAAAACAAAGTCTTTTGGCTACCAGGTTGTCCTGCTCATCAAAAATGGCTAATTGTAAAACTCCGTTAGCTCCGTTACTTATTTTGGTAGGAATAAGGCTTGATACTTCATTCGTTGATTGTTTAATCTGTGCTTTATAAGCAAGATGGTTATTAATTGTTCCTACAATTTTATAATCCTGAAGCTTTTGTTTTAGGTTTACCCCTTTTAAAGCATATTTAATTCCTTCTTTAGAACTGTTGATTTCTAAATGGAGACCATTGTCTGAAACTGACGGAAGGTCTATTGTTTTACTTTTTCCCGCATTATCCTGAATAATAGCCTGGTATTTTTTTCCTGAAGCCGGAGTTATAGTAAAGGATGCAACGTTTTTGTCAAAAGATTTAAAGGTTGTTAAAGATACATTGGGGCTTTGTGTATCTATTATTTTTCCGGTCCAGGTTTCCGGCAGAGAAGTATCGCTTGATAATCTTACTGCAAATTTCGTAGGCATCCCATTAATGAAAGTTCCACCTTCCGGAAAGGCCTTTGCAGACCAGTCAGAACTTTTAGAAATCACCAGTGATTCTGTGGAATTTGGATTGTAAACCGGAATCGTTTTAATAATCTGGTAATCCTCATTAAAACCGTTCATATAAGGCGTATAAGCTCTTACAAAGTACACCTGTTCAGGAAGGTCTTCTTTCAGTTGAAAATCCCCGCTGCCTTCACCATTGGTAAGAAGTACAGTTTTCCAGTCTATTAATTTTTTATCAGCATTGTAGAGTTCAACAAATAGAGTAGTGGATAATTCGGAACGGTTATACCCATCAAAGACAAAACTTTTAAACCACATTTTGTCGCCAGCTGCATATTGTAATTTATCGGTAAGTAAATATACTTTTTCATGTTCGTAATTATCCTCAAGATTGGTTATTGCTTTTTCTAATTTAGTTTGTGCCAGTATAGGTTGCACCATTGAAATAAGCAATACGCAGAATATATTTTTCATAAAAGTCTTAGCGCATTTTAATTCAGTGCTAATTTAATCATTTAAAGACTTCAAAAATTGATATTGATCTCTTATTTCAGAAGAAAAGAACATAAAACTTCAAATTGAGTTTAAAAAAAGAGAAAACGTAAGATTCTAATACTGTTCCAGGTCAGAAAAACTCAAATCCTGTATTTTGGGCAAAGATTTAATTTTTAATTTCTTTTCCTTTTTGTTTAAGATTTTATCTGAACCTAATTCCTGGTCAAACTCTACTTTCGTTTGGGCTACTAAGTCGATTTCCGTTTCAGTAGTGGTGTTTTTGCCATCCCAGATGACCCGTGAAATTTTATTCAGTTCACAGTCATTCTGTTTACATTTGAATTCATAGCTGCTTTTCCGGTCATTAATATCTGTAAGCATTTTTAAATTACCTTCCTCAATGAAGAAGTCTGGGATCGGATTACCATTATGTTCTCCCTTTTTATAGGTTGGGTATTGGGTTTCAATCAGTTTTGTAGAAGAAACTATAAGTTGAAGCTTTTTATCTGGCTGAGAAAGGAATATCTGTACTCTCAATGGTCTGGTATTATCTTTCAGATCCATTTCTACCATCACTTTGTCTGTGCGTTTATCATGATTCATATCTCCCAGTTCTTTTTGTACTAGGAAAGTGAAACTACCTTTATCAGCCGTGTTTTGGGAATATACGTTCACCTTTGCTAAAAGAAGAAATAAGCCAATATACAGGGATAGGTTTTTCATAATTTATTTTCTAGTATGAATGTATCAAATTTTTCAATACAAACCTTATCGGCTTATCTTTCTTTTATAACATGATCAAGTACAGACTCCTTCTAACCATTTATTCACTATGCTTCTTCTAAGATGCTGGATGGTATGAATTCTTATACTTCTATTAACGTATTTAAGCGCTTCCGTATCGCTTCCGGAAGTTTTTCCATATAGTCCTCATCCGCATATTCGCAGCCCTTTTCCTCATATCCCAAAGCGATTACCGAATCAATATCTGTATGTTGATTATCTTTCAGCAGGGATTCAAGCTTGCTGTAATCTTGTGTTTCTACCATGTTTTCCAGTTCAGGATATACTTCATGTTGACTGGAAAAATATAACCCCTTAGAGCGGCATTCTACCGAGAAAAATGTAGAAAGTGCATATTCCATATAAATAACAAAATCGCAGGCATGAGGTGCATCATATGAAGCGCTGTAATCATCACCAAAAGCTATTGATGGATTACCGTTGTACAAAGTTATGCAGGCGTCATAGTAAAAGTTGAAGCCGTCAAAATAATTAAATAATACTCCGCTTTTATCCAGATCCTCTGCCCATGTGGTGTATCGGGGATCTCCAGACAGGTCGAAATTGATTGGGTTTGCTAAGCCTTCTATTGGAAGGATGGATATCCAGCCCTCTTTAAAATCATCTTCATCTTTTGCTATCGGGAAGTTGCTTTTATAGCTTTCTTCCCTTTCTTCCTCCTGAAAAATAACGGAATGCCAGGATATATGCAGGCCATTGCTGATCTTGTAGAACTCCCTCAGGTATTCATTGAAGATAAATGGTTCTTGTGGAGCTTCGGTATCATGATTTTCGGTGACCTCTATTTGTTCTGCGTAAATTTTTGCCTCAGCTTCAGCGATCTGTTGTTCAGTTGCGCCGGGGCACTGAAGGAATTCGACACTCTTTACAAGATCATGGTTCTGTAATGCTTCAATCGTGTTTTTCAGTCTGCTGAAATAGCTTTCAGCCCACTCTTTGGGTTTGATGCTCATAAGTTTCTATGGTTTTAGTTATCATTTGAAATGCTGTAAAAGAAAGCAGATAATGCTGATCATTCTTTCATACGGCAGTAAAGGGTATTAATTCCTGTAAAGATATTGTTTAAATTGAGATATGAAAACGTAAATTTAGTGGTCTCTTAAAGTGAGTTGTACAGAAAATATATTATTTAAAAATATTGTTCTGATAAAGTAGGCGGTCATCTTCATCAAAGCTTATGATCGTTACTTTAAATTGTTTTGCCGTGTCATTATTGAAAAATTTGATTCTTGGCGGAGTATCATTGCTGCCCAATAAATTAGGATTCCAGTACAGGGTTTCACGGGTGTCTTTTTCAATTTTCACATTGTCATTAATCATTTCAACAGGGAATTCTGAAGGTTTGTCATAGCCTTTTACGATAGTAGAACTGATCTTTTGGTTCTTCTGATCCTGTTGAGTACTCTTAGAAGCCATACTGCCTCTCAGGGTGTAGATCAGTATAGAGTTATTAATCAATCCTGATTGTTTTATGACTTTTACCATAGCGATTTCACTTACAGGAACAGACGTAATTATACCGGGCTCAACCTCTATTTCATCTAAATATAGCTTAGCCCTACCGCCACGGATATAGGGGACATTTTCTCCCACTTCATTTCTTTTAAACACAACACCGGCTACTCTCCCTTGCAGCCAGTCTAATATATCAAATGATCCTAAGATATGCTGCTCTTCGTTGACAAAGTCAAATATATTAGCATTCATGGTGTTGAACATTCCACTGGACAGTTGATTGTTTAGTTCCTTTGTAGGATATTTCTTTTTTCCGGTTAGTTTTACTTCAGCAATCTGAACATTATTATCCTGATTTTTTTTGTTATTTTTCTGAGTGTTGATGGCTCTGGAAATAGAAACCGGAAGTTCCTTATTTTCAGTCTGAGTCACCAATTGATAAGCCGTGTTGGGAAGGGCACCATTAAACTTTGTGGGTTTAATCTGTGGTTCTACGGTGAAGGATAATTGATCAGCATTGGGTCTTTGATCTTTTTCAGGATTTAAAAATAATGAAACATTAAAGGGTTGATTGAAATTAATATTATCCAAATAAATATACCCGTTCTGATCTGTTTTTGATGCATTTATAATGGGTGGATTTTTACCTGATTTTAACGCTAAAGTTACCTCAGTGTTTTTTAACAGAGCATTATTCTTAAGAGGTTTTAGCTTATAGGAGAGGAATTGCTGTGCGTTGGTTCTAAGCGTGGGAACAGGCCCGCTGAGTATTGAATTCCAGTCAAACCTTTTCCAGGTTTCAGAAATTAACAGAGCATCTAAAGCTTCATTATTCGCGTTGTTAGAAAAATATTGTGCAGGACAGTCTATTTTCGAAGTGAAATCTCCTGTTAGCCAAAGTCTGCTTAGAATATTTTCTTCTTCGGGTTTATTGCTGTCATCATCATCATCATCACTCACTAAAACCGTATAATTTTTAAAGTAAGAGTTCAGAGAAAGATCAATACTGTTGATAGATCTGGAGGTTTGCCTGATGTTCTGGTCTGTGATTTCCGCTTTCTCAATACTTAAATTGTCGGATTTTATAAAGCAGAGCCTTTGGGCAATCAGTTTGTCCTGATCGTCAAAAATGGCTAATTGTAAAACGCCGTTCGCACCATTGCTTATTTTATTAGGAATAAGGCTTGAAACCACATTAGTCAGCGGGTTGATATCAGCTTTGTAGGCAAGCTGATTATTGATGGTTCCTACAATCTTATAATTTTGAAGCGGTTTGGGTAAGTTAATCCCTTTTAAGGTATATTTAATCCCTTCTTTAGCACTGTTAATTTCTACATGAAGTCCGCTGTCTGCAACTTGTGGAAGATCTATTGTATTGCTTTTTCCGGTATTATCTTGAACGATAACCTGATATTTTTTACCTGAAGCCGGAGTTAAGGTAAAAGAGGCTACATTTTTATCAAAAGATTTAAATGTAGTGATGGGAATATTGGGATTTTGAGTATCTATAACTTTTCCAGTCCAGCTTTCCGGGAAAGAAGAACTGCCGGATATTCTTACTGCAAATTTTGTAGGAGTACTGTTAATGAAAGTTCCGCCTTCCGGAAAAGCTTTTGCAGACCATTCTGAGTTTTTGGAAATCTCTAATGATTTAGGGGAATTTGGATTGTAAACCGGAAGAGTTTTAACGATCTGAAAGTCCTCATTAAAGTTGGTCATGTAAGGCGTGTAAGCTCTTATAAAATAAACCTGCTCGGGAAGATCTTCTTTCAGCAGAAAATCACCGTTACCCTCACCATTGGTTAGAAGAATTGTTTTCCAGTCTATTAGTTTTTTATCAGCATCGTACAATTCTACAAATAGGGTAGTAGATAGTGTAGAACGGCTATAGCCTTCAAATACAAAGCTTTTAAACCATATTGGGTCACCGGCTGCATATTGAGACTTGTCTGTCAGTAAGTACACTTTTTCCTGAACATAATTATTCTCAAGATTGGTTATTGCTTTTTCCAATTTAGTTTGTGCCAGTACGGAGGGTACCATTGCAATAAGCAATACACAGAATATATTTTTCATAAAAATTTTACATCATTTTAATTCAGTGTTAATTTAATCATTTAAAAGCTTTAAAAATTGATATCTAATTTTTCTTCTGAAGAAAATAAGTTGAAATTGTAAATTTCAGCTTACACAGACTGATCATCCTATTGATAGATGTCCCATAGAATAAGTTCTGGCTTTACCTGCGACGATCACTCTTTCATTTTTGTTTTCACAATAGAGTTCGCCTCCTCTTTCTGATAACTGGCGGGCGAAAAGGTTATCTTTTCCTAATCTTGATGCCCAGAACGGAATGAGCGAGCAGTGTGCAGAGCCGGTTACAGGATCTTCAAGAATTGATGACTGTGGTGTAAAATATCTTGAAACAAAATCACTGTCAGTACCAGCTGCAGTCACCACAACACCTCCCGGATCCAGATTGATAAGGTCAAAAACAGATCTTTCAACGGTAATCTTTTTGATATCTTCCTCATAATCATATACCAACACATAGTCTCTTGATTTGAAGACCTCCTTAGGCTGTATATTGAGAGACCTGATGATATTATCCGGAAGAGTGGATGGTTCAGGCATTCTTGACGGGAAATCCATATAATAAACACCATCTTTTACATCAACAGTTAATTCACCGCTTTTAGTTTCAAAAATAATTCTGCTATGCTGGTAGTTTAAGATAGAAACCAGGCAATGAGCCGTAGCAAGGGTAGCATGACCACATAAGTCCATCTCAATCTCAGGAGTAAACCATCTCAGATGAACGGTATTGCCATTATCAATAAAGAAGGCTGTTTCTGCAACAGCATTTTCACAGGCTATTTTTAAAAGTATTTCATCTGGTAACCAGTTTTTCAATGGGACAACACACGCAGGGTTTCCTTGGAAAATCTCTTCTGTAAATGCATCTATCTGATATAATTCTAACTTCATGATTGAGAAAATTTAGGTTTGTAATAAAGTATGATAAAAATAATTTTTGTTTGACGTTGGTTTTTTATGATTGCTTCTGCTTTTTAAACGCAGAAAACCCATCTGATAATTCACTTTTTTCTTTTGTTTTTAAAGAGAAGAGGGATGACTATTCAATGTTTTCAAGGCTTGTGATTTGCCTTTTCAGTTCTTTTTTTTATCCAGGAAATAAAAACAATACCATCATTGGTTTTAATTTCGATCCGAAAATTTGTTCAAAGTATTTCTTACAGGTATATAGATCATCTATTTCATAAAAATACAAAAGTTTATAGAAATATTAGCTTTATCCACAAAAAAGCAGCAGACTGAAACGTTTCTACAGTGATGTCTTTTCCAAAATAGCAGTCGATGTTTTTATAAAAATCTGCCCTACCTTATTGTAAATCTTACATCTATATTTAGACAGACGTTCGTAAAAAGGGGTAGAAAATCTTCTTTAATACACGATAGAGATCAGTTCATTGATTATTAAATATAACAATAAGCGCCTATTTTCTGAATTGGCGCTTATTGCTGTTCATGTCTATTGTTTGGGGAGATTACTGATTCCTAGACTGATTTCTTTTAGAATTCCATTGAATTTATCTGATGTGAAAATTATTTTTGAGATTAATAATCTTCATCGTTTCTTTTGTTGCCTTATTTCAGCACCTTTTCATAAATTTTATTCAGTAAATCCTGTCTCATTTTTGAATTTCTTTGATTTAAAAGAATGATGATTCCCCAATTTTTTGCTCTGTTGTAACATATAATGGAAGATTGTCCCATAGAATCGCCAGATTTCAGGTAAATCGTATTCTGATCATCAGTACTGATGTTGGTACCCAGTCCCATTTCTCTTTTTTCATCTTTATAGCAGATCTTTTCGGTCAGCAATGCTGCTTCATATATTGGGTTTCCTTTGGTTAGCACTGCTTTCAGATAGGAGATCATATCAGCAGCATTTGATTTTACCAATCCTGCAGATGCCGTAATATTCCATTTGAAGAATTCCTGAGTTCCGCCATTAGGATTATAACCTGTCGTTCTATTTTTTACATTGAACTCTGTTGTAAAGGTATTGGTCATTTGCAAAGGATCAATTATTCTTTCATGAATGATGGCATCATAAGTTTTACCATATACCTTTTCCAAAATCTGTCCCAGCAAAGTATACCCAACAGTAGAATAACGATATTTTCCATAGTCAAGAAGCTCTCCGCAATTGTTGATGATTTCCGTCAATGTTTTTTCAGTGACATTGCTCACAGGCTGTTGTGGGTTCAGTTCTATCAGCTTACCAAAATCTATGTCAGGTAACCCCGATTGATGAGAGGCCAGATCTGAAATCTTTATTTTGTTCTTAAGGTTTTTTTGTAGTACATATCCTTTAGGCAGATAGCTGTCAATATAATCATCCAGTTTTAGTTTTTTCTCGATAGCTGCCTGTGCAATTAAATTGGAGGTCAGGATTTTAGTAATAGAAGCAATTTCAAATACAGAATTTTTATTGATGTCAACAGGGCTTTCTTTGCTCAGTTTTCCGTAAGCCGTATAAAATTCATCATCATTATGAATGAAACCAACACTGATGGCTACATCTGGATTTTTTTGATAATTGTCCCCAATGATTGAATCTATTTTTTTGGAAATATCTTGTCCAAAAGAAAAGCTGCTGATGAATAACAGTACTGCAAAGAAGGTGAATGAAGTTTTCATTGTATCGTTGTTTTAAGGTTAAAAATTATTTCGATACAAAGATGTGGAAGAGTCTGAAGCTATGCGACCGAATGAAAGTATTCGGACTCATTTGTTCCGGGAAAATGGGTTCGAATAGATTAATACAGGAGTACGGGTAATTACAACGTTTTGTTTTGTAATGTGTTATGTTTTTAAGGCAGAGTGTTTCCTGTATGTTTTTTTTATTGTACATTAAAGTATATTGGCACCTGAAAATTCATTAATATTGTTTAAAGTATTCAGAATGCACATCGTGTGTATTTCTTAGTTAACAGTAATTTTAAAGCCTGACCCTTATACCAAATCAAAAAAAGATGAAATCTATAATAATATCTGTATGTATTACCTTTTTTTCAATAACGTTAGTTTTTTCTCAGACTTCTGAAAGAAAATTTGTATCCGTTAACAATAAACAAATAGCATATAAAACTTTTGGACTTGATGAAAGAAAAGCTAATGAACCCGTAGTCATCTTTGAAAGTGGTCTCGGTTCAGGAGGTGGAGGCTATGGAAGTTTGTTTCCTTTCATTCAAAAAAGTTTTGCAGGGATAGTGTATGACAGAAATGGAATTGGAGAGTCAGAAATTGATACATCTATAAAAACAGATGAAGATGTGATCAAAAGGCTTCACGATATGCTGGCAGCTTTAAAAATAAGTCCGCCTTATTTATTGGCAGGACACTCTATAGGTGGGCCGTTTATACGTTTGTATGCTTCAATGTATCCCAATGAAACTTGCGGCCTGTTTTTCATAGATCCCACAGATTTTATGCTTACTAAAGACGAAGACAATAAGGTGAAAATAAATACATCAAGCTCCACTGGCTATCAGGAATTATTTATGATAAACCTTAAAAATATTATAAATGATCCCTTAACCTCAGAAGGTTTTCGAAATGAGGCAAAGAGAGAGCTGAATGAAAGTTCACCGGAATTCTTTAAAAAATATAAATCCTTACAACCTCTTAAAGACATCCCTGTAACCGTAATGATTTCATACAACAAGCATATTGAGCATTATGAAACTGAAATGAACGAAAAACTGAAATTAGGGATCAATTTAATTCCGTGGTGGAAGGAGTTGGATGAATTAAGAATAAACCATTACGCAGAGATGATAAAAAATAACAGTAATAGCCGGCTTATCTTGTTGCCGCGTTACAGTCATGGAATCCACCAGCAAGATCCCAAAATTGTAGCAGAAGCTTTAATTGATACATACAAAAAGTGTCACACTTCCTTAAAAAACAAGTAGAAAGAATTGTTTTGTATCAGATTTTGGAGATTATACTGCTTCAAAACCAATCAGTAATAGTTATGATGTTTTTCTGACTTTTGTGAAGGAGAATCGCATGAGTGAGACTGTTTTAAACGTAGAATGCAAAACGGATAATCTCGATTTTAAAAGTGTTTTAAATTTATATTGTTGAAAATCATTAATTTGTAGCTTGTTCGCATGTTAGGTAACCATTTAATATACTTTTGATGAAAAAAACTCAAACAAAAGTCAATCTAATTTTTATATTTGCATCTGTTGGATTCTTATCCTTAATAGGCTTTCGGAATTCCAGTAAAAATTTGAAAATAAAATAGCAATAAACAAATAAGAGTAAAGAATGGATAATATTAGTCTATTAATTGTTGTAAATATAATCTCTTTATTCATCTCGTTGTTTCTGGCATTTTTCCTGATTACCCTTAAAACAAAGTACAAAATAAGTAATTCTTTATTTGCTTTTTTTCTAATATTAAATGCAATAGATATTAGTGAGCCTTTGTTTAGCATGGTAACCGATGGTCCGTCCAACCTGGGAATGTTTAGGACTACTTTCGCTTTCCTGCAAATTCCTGTTTTTTATCTTTATGTAATATCAGTCTGTTACTCTGATTTTAAGCTAAAACCAAAATATTTGCTGCATCTGCTCCCGTTTTTAATTGTTAATCTGGTTTTACTGCCCCGTTTTTATACTGTGGATGCAGCATCAAAAATGAGTTTTATTCAGAATCGTCAGAATATGATAGAGTTTCAGTTCATTCATATTTTAATACATCTGCAGATCGTTCTTTATATCATTGCAGTTTTTAGAATACTAAGAAAAACAAAGAAACTATATCTTGAAAACTATGCAGGAAAAAACATCAGTTCCTATAACTGGCTGCTCCAGTTTACCGTTGTACTGAGTATTTTATATGCCGTAGCTCTTTTAAAAAACATTTTTAAATTTTCTGACTATCAGCAGGTTTCTGAATTTATCAAGATCGGACTTTTCGTATCCTCTCTTTTTATTTTTTGTTGGTATCTGTTCAAAGCGTTAAATAACCCTGATCTTTTTAGGAATATTGATTCAAAACTAAAACTTGTTTCTGAGCTTGTTTCCGAAGAAAAAAGCAGTAAGGAATCAATAGAAGATGAAAGAGAATATAATGAAGAGCTTTTGAAGCTAAAAAAATATATGGTTGAGAAAAGACCTTATCTAAACTCCTCGCTAACCATTCAGGATGTTTCCAGTGATATTGAAATTCCTGTCCGGGATTTATCTCTTTTAATCAATCATCAATTAGGGCAGCATTTTTATGATTTCGTAAACGCCTATCGGATAGAAAGTGCTAAGGATATTTTAAAAGATACTTCAAAAAGTAAGGTAACTGTTTTAGAAATTCTATACGAAGTTGGTTTTAATTCAAAATCTTCCTTTAATACTGCTTTTAAAAAACACACGGGCAATACGCCGACTTCCTATCGCAAAAACCTGCAAGACAGTGTTTTGTAATTATTCGTACTCTTTTTTATAAAGATTCATACTCATTTTTTATACAAATCCGACCGATTACATTTACTCGGTCGCACAGCTTTAATGTCTTCCACATCTTTGTATCGAAATAATTTTTAACATAAAAAAATCGATACCATGAAAAGCTCCTTTTATTTACTAATTCTTATAGCGTTGCTTTCAAGCTGCCAAACAAGTAAAAAAGTTTTTTCGGAAAAAAGAGATTACAGCTTTCTTACTGATAGTTTAAATATTGAACCCCAATTAGAAAAGTATAAGCTTCCGGGATTTAGCCTTGTTGTTTTTGAAAATTATAAGATTGTATACTCAAGCCAGGTGGGAGTAAAATCAATGGATTCTAAAGAAAAGTTAGATGAAAACACGGCTTTTTCTACAGCATCTATTGCAAAACCAATCACCGCACTTCTTTGCCATATTCTTGAAGAAAAAGGCTTAATTAATCTGAATGATCCAATAGATAAATACTTAAAGCGCTGGCATTTGCCAAAAAGTAAGTTTACTGAAAATAATAGCCCAACCTGGAAACAGTTTTTAAATCATACGGCCGGTACAAGTCAGGGTGGATTTGAAGATCATTACGAAGGAGAAACCATTCCAACGATCACGCAAAGCCTTTTGGGACAGATTCCCAGATACGATAAAGAAATTGAATTTTTGTTTACACCGGGAACCAGCTTTGAATATAGCGGTGGTGGCTATGTAATCATCCAGATGGCATTAGAAGACACTTTGAATAAACCTATTGCAGAATTGGCACAAGAATATATCTTTTCCCCTCTTGGAATGAAAAATACCACAATGATTCAGCCTAACGAAAAAGGATTTCTAAAGAATGTAGCTTTTGTACATGATAAAGAAGGAAAAGTGATAAAAACAGGTCTACCCATTACGCCTCAGGTTGCCCCATCAGGGTTATGGTCTACTCCTACAGATTTAGCGAAGCTTTCCATTGAGATCCAAAATGCGCTACGCAATAAAAACAATAAGGTGATTTCTCATCAGGTAGCAAAAGAAGTAACAAAAGTGACTGCTTTGAAAAATGCAGTTGGAGGATGGAGCTATGGCTGGCAAAAATCTTTTGGTTATAGTAATTATGACTGGTTCTCGTGTAATGGTTCCAATACTGGAGTTGGGGGCAATGTTTTGGCTTCTATGACAGATGGTAACGGGATGGTATATCTTGCCAATGGCGAAAAGCCGAATCGTTTTCCTGTCATGAATAATACCAGAACAAAGATTCTTACAGTAATGGATTGGAATAAAGAAACTCATGAAGATATTCAGGAACTTCCATTAAATCTTAAAAAACAACTCA
The DNA here is from genome assembly GCF_024810195.1 of Chryseobacterium sp. BIGb0232. NCBI lineage: Bacteria > Pseudomonadati > Bacteroidota > Flavobacteriia > Flavobacteriales > Weeksellaceae > Chryseobacterium > Chryseobacterium sp. BIGb0232. The sequence continues at coordinate 495,964 of NZ_JANUEH010000001.1, read as the reverse complement.
TCGGAACCTATGACGATTTTCTGTATGGACAGGGAATGGAAACTAAAATTCTTGAAAAGAATAACCGTCTGTATGTAGAGTCTCCAATTCTGGAACATTTTAAAGGGAAAAATGAGTATGAATTACTCTATCTGAAAAATGGAACCTTCAGAATTGTAGATTATCCGAACCTGTTAAAGTTCGATTTCAGCAATGGAAAGGTAAACGCTGTCATCTTAACAAGAGATTCCCTGAAAACAGAAGTTAAGATGATTAAAAAATAAATCGAACAAATATTTAAAAAACAAAAACTTAAACCTAAAAAGTATGAACCCATTATTTTTAATTCCAGTAATAGTAATAATTGCAGGTGTAGCTTTCATGATCATTATGAATAATAAACACAAAGCTGCAAAATCAGAAATTGATTTAGATTCTGAAAGAACTAAATATGACCAGTACAAACAAGAGCTTCTCTCTCAGGATTTTTCAAAATTAAAACAATGGATGGAAGGTAAGCCCATTGATGCTTTTACTTCTGCCTCTGTTCCCCAGTCAACAGCCAATAAAGTGCAGGATCTCGTAACCGACGGGATAAAAAATATAGCATTATCCACAATTGGTGTAAAGCTTAGAAGAATTGAAACCGATTGTTTTTGGGTGTTAAGCGGAAACGATATGCATTTTTTCAGCACCAATACCGTTGGCGAATTAGATGAACACATTGTATTTGATAATTTTAGAGTTGAAAAAGCAAGCCTTCAATATGGAGGTCTATTGAAATCACAACTGGGGGTTTATTCAAAATCATCAGAAGAATATTTACCAAAAACACATATTATCACCTTTGATATTGACGGAAGTTCATTATCTCTTGAAATTCACGATAGACTTAATTACAGAGTTGACCCGGAAGATATGCTTAATCTGAAAAAGCAATTGGAGACCAGAGTAAAATACCAGGTAGTTGGCGAAAAATTTGTAAAAATTTCACAGACTAAATTCCCTAACCTCAAAATGGCTTAATATAATATGGGAATTTTATCAAAATTTTTAAGCTCATTTAAAAGCATACGGTTAAATGATAAAAATACAGTAAGTGGTTATTTGTTAGACCATTTGCTCATAGGTTCAATGTATGCCGAACAACAATCGGCATACCTGAATTCTTATGAAACAGGAGTGAACAGATCTGATATTATAAAGTTAATTGAAACATATTGGGGAATATCAGATCAAAATCAGGCGATAGAAACTCTTCAGAGTCTGCACGACAGAAATCAGGATGAAAACCTTGATATTGTATACAAAGCATTTGAAAATCCGGAAAACTATGTTGACATTTTAAGATCGAATCTATCAAATGAAGACGAAGCTTTTGAGTATTATCTGGACCATTTCCGAAAACTGAGAAAAGTAGTTCCAGAGTTGATTGAGCAGAAAATTATTACAGACTTTTCTCAGTTAAAAAAAATAAAAGATAGTGGTTGGAATTATGGAAGAAGTGTGTTTTTAGCACGCTGCTGTTATGAACTGGGGTATATTTCTGAAAAAGAGCTTATAGAATATTTGGCAAAATCCCACAGAGAATTGAAAAAATATTGCAGTACCTGGAAAGAATATACAATAAGTTATATTTTTGGAAGGGCAATTTGGGGTGGTGGTAACAATAATGGAATGGTACAGATTGCAGATGATTTATTGAACAACAACAGAAGCCCACTCAAAAATAAAACATACCTCTGATTAGGAAAAAAGATTTTGGTTGATTGAGCTGGATTTACATACATTTAAAGGCTAAAAAGGATGACCATAAAAGTCTACAGACCCGAAAACCCCATACTGAAAAAGTATATTGAATGCTTTTATATTCTCGAGCAGACCTCTGAAGAATCCTCTGCTACTTATTTCACCTTTCCAAACATCTATACTATTGTTACTGCTAGTGAGAAAACAGAAACTCTGGCTACCAAAGACAAAATAATAACCAGATACTGCCTGTCCAATCCAATTGAAACAAATCTGGTAAGCAATTTTAATGAACCGGTATTGGTGAGCTATGAAGGCAAAATCAATGAAGTTACTACTTATTTCAAACCATTGGGGATTAATGCTTTCATACCCAATGATTTAAGAGATTACGCAGAAGGAAGCTTTCCTGATTTTAGTCCATATGAGGATTATAAAGAAACCATGGCGACCATTCTTTCGATAAAAAACCCGGATGAAAAAATCAGGGCAGTAGAATTGTATTGGTTTTCAAAATTTCGTCCGTTTGAGGATAGCCTGTTGAAAGAGGTGTTGGCCGAAATGTTCGATACCAATAACATCAATCAGTCTATGACGAAACTGTCTTATACAACAGGCCGGTCCCGAACAACAATAAACAAACATTTTGAGAAGCATATTTGTAAAACGCCCTCCCAGTTTAAAAAGATTATCAGATTCAGGGCTGCTATTCAAAGTCAGCTTGATGAGAAAAATAGAATTGGACTGCCTTATAGTGTAGATTATTTTGACCAGTCACACATGATCAGAGATTTTAAAAAATTGACAGGTTTTACCCCAAAAGTTTTTTTTTCAAAAACAACAACCCTTGAAAAAGATCTCATAAAATGGATGTTTATTTAGTAGGTTTACAAAAATACAATGATATAGGCTTATTAAGTAGTAACATTGCTGTGTAATAATATCATTCAATAGTTTATGAAGCTAATCCTAATCATACTGTTATTTCCATTTCTTATTTTCGGACAGAAAAATGGGTCAGCTAGTCTTGCGGAATATATGCAGGCCCAGGTTGAAATAAATAATTTTAGTGGAACCGTTCTTGTGACGAAAGAGGGTAAAGTTTTACTCAAAAAAGCTTACGGTTTGGCAGACTACGAGTGGAATATTAAAAACACCATAGATACTAAATTTCAGTTGGCCTCAGTTACCAAACAATTTACTGCCACAGCGATACTTCTATTGATTGAGAAAAAGAAGCTGTCTCTTGATGATAAACTGAGTAAATTTCTGCCGGATTACCCCAAGGCTGATAGTGTTACCATCCATATGCTGTTATCGCATACCTCTGGCTTGGCTATGGGTTTTAAAGAAATAGCCTTAAGCTCGATGAATAAGGATTCTGCTTATGCCGAAATAAAGAAAATGCCTTATGAGTTCTCTCCCGGAACTAAAAGCGGATACAGTAATATCGGCTATTATCTATTGGCCAGGATCATTGAAAAAGTTTCAGGTGAGAAGTATGCTGTTTTCTTAAAGAAGAATATATTTGAAAAAGCAGGGATGAATAATACAGGCGTCAGCAATAATGAGTCTATAGTTGAAAAGAAAGCAAAGGCTTACTATCACACAGAAAATGGGCTTGTTCACAATCCTTATATCAACTGGGAAATTAATGTAGGGCATGATGGCGTTTATTCTACTGTTGAAGACCTGGCCTTATGGGATAAAGCTCTATATGGAACTGATATTCTTTCCGCACAGATGAAGAAACTAATGTTTACGCCCTATGGTGATGAAAACTGGGGATATGGCTTCATTATCAATCCGTTTTACAATCACGGGCACCAGTTAATTGCTCATGACGGAGGTTTTTTTGGTACCATGACTTCCTTTAACCGATTTACGGATGATAAAATTTTTGTGACTGTACTTTCCAATAATGAATCATTTTCCTATATCATAAGTTATGGACTTTCTGCCATTGCATTGGGAAAAGAGGTTGAACTTCCTTACAAGCACCATCGAATTGAAATAAACACAAACCTATATGATCAATATGTAGGTACATATAATACAATTACCATATTGAAAATTGACGGTAAACTTTATTTTAACAGTACAGAAATGGAACTCATCCCAGAGTCTAAAACCAAATTTTTTAGAGCGGATAATAATGACAGGACCATTGAATTTATTCCGGACAGTAAGGGCCTTTACAATTCTGTAATTCTAACAAAAGGCGGTGTAAAAGAAGTAATAAAGAGGAGTAAATAGTCTCATAATGGTTGAGATTTAATGGACTACAACTATTATTTATGGTAACGGCATACTTAAATCCATCAGTCATATAAAACAAACATTTTTTATCAGAGAATTTCTAGTACCTACATGGTAGAGATTCAGAAACCGTGATATTTTGTTGTAGTGATTCTGGTCATGAAAACTATGAATCAATAAGTGTTAACCTGATGATTATCATTGGTGTAAAATAAATATGCGCAAATTAGGACAATTTGCGCATATTGTTGTTTGTGACCAGGATGAGTAAAACCTTTACCTTTTACCATCAATTGATGAAGAACTGAACAGTCAAACAGAAGATCCGGAAGGTTTTTGCGGTTACTACCTGGGAATGATCAGAAATAAATAATCCTGTAAGAATTACCATCCCAAATACTGAAAAGTATAATTATTTTTTACTGGGCAAAAGGGAGGTGATTTTCAAAATCATTTCCTTTGCATTCTTATTGGTTGGGTCCAGTTCTAATGATTTCTGATAATCGTCTTTTGATAATTGATATTCTTTTTTATTGAAATAGGCTTCGCCGCGGCTGTCGTAAGTGTTGGCTGATCCGGGAAACTCAGAAACATTAAGACTGAAAATTTTAATGGCAGAATCTATATTTCCACTCCTTAATAATTCATAGCCTAGTTTATTAAGCTCACCTGGATTCTCAAAGCTATATTCATTTTTAGAATTTTTTTTGAGGACATAGTATATTTCTATAGCTTTATTTACATTGCCGAGAGATTCCTTTCTGATCTCCTGATAAATAGATTTTTTAGGAATTTCGTACTCTTTTCCCAACATTAAGTTATGAATAATATATCCCAGATCCCAAACTCTATTTAGATTATTGGACACCAGAATTATCGTAATATTATTTTTAAAATCGTTTAAAAAGATGGATTCAAATTTATAAGAAACTCCGTTATGTCTTTGCAATTCATCTTTTTCTAAGTATCTGCCAAGTGATCCACCTTCTTCAGGTGCATACGGGTTATTCAACAAAGTTTGAAGGGATGCTTTGGAGATTAATCGATTGGAATTCAGTGCTTCAATCCATTTGTAGAGATCATTGGTATCTACCCAAAGCCATCCGCTGATAAATTTCAGTTCCGGGCATCGGACACGGTTCATATCATAACAGGATGTTCGGTTTTTATAACCCAATTTTGGTTCAAATACCGAATTGGTCATTTTCAGTGGTTTAACTATATTTTGAATAACAAATTCCTCAAATGATATTCCGGTTACTTTTTCAATGATTCTTCTTTGCAAAAATACATTACCATTATCATATCTGTAACTGGTTCCCGGTTCAAAGAGCAGACTGTCATTACTTCTCAAAATATTCCATGCCTCCGCATCATTTTCGGGTTTTAATCGTTCGATTGGAGGGATACCACTGGCATAATTAATCAGATGTCTGATGGTCACTTTTTCAGACCATTTCGGTAAGCCCAAATTAAATTTGGAGACCTTGTCATCAAGATTAAGCAGACCACGTTCAACTAAAATCATGATGGCAACAGCATTAAATTCCTTTGCAATGGAACCAATATTAAATATTGACTTATCATTTAAGTTAGTTTGTCTTGTTTCATCAGTAAAACCAAATGATTTCTGATAGATGATTTTATGATTTTTAGCGACCAGGACATTTCCATTAAACAATCCTCTTTCATAAGATTCTGCCATTAAGGAATCAATTTTACTGACGTAGACAGAATTTTTTTCCGTTTTAATATTTCTGGAATTACAGCTAAATATGATTAGCAAAACTAAAAAATAACTGATACTTCTTTCTGGATTAAGTGTTTTCATGTATGTTTAGTTTTGTTTGTTTTTTTTAATATTTTCGATTTTGTGAAGCATTTCTTTTGCGTTCTGATTGGTAGGTTCCGGTTCTAATTTGCAATCTTTCACGTGAGCAATACTTACCGCATTTATTTCGTGAAAATCCATTCGCTCTTTTAAGGTCGATTTTTTGCTTTTGGTCTTGTTCCGGGAATTTAGACTATTTTCGAATGATTTGATTTTTTTGTTTACATTTTGTGCAAAAGTGGGGAGTGAAAAAATCAGGAAAAGGATAAGGCATGTTTTTTTCATTTTGAAAACTGTTGGGTTATCGTTTTATTTTAGATTTAATTATTTTCTGCAAATATGCCTTAAAGAACCTCAGGACGCGACCGATTAAAAAAAATCGAACTCATTTTTTGAAAATAATTTGATTTTACAAAGGCTGTTTTCTAAAATCTGTTGGAGTTTTTCCTGTATATTTTTTGAAAGAAGTATTAAACGAAGATTTAGAATTAAAACCAACCTGGTATAAGATTTCCAAAACAGTCAGTTCTTTTTGAGACGGGTCTTTTAGGATTTGCATTGCCTTTTCAATTCGATATTCATTAACGAAATCGAAAAAGTGTTTATCCATATACAAATTAATCAAAGTAGATAAATCTTTAACGGACATTTTTACTTGCTCCGATAAGTCCTGAATAGTTAATGAGGAATCCAGATAGGGTTCTCTTTCAGCCATAAAGTTTTTTAAGAATTCGATTTGTTCATTTTTTTCCTCAACTATTAAAGGGCTGTTTTTTTGTTTTGGAACAGCTTCTGTAATGGGTTTCAGATCAGAATTTACTCCTCGGAAAAACTCAGGATTGTTTAACGCAATAAATAGATACCAGCACGTACAAAATAAAAATGCAAACCCATCAAGCATTACAATCCAGGCCCGGATCTCACCCAGCCCGAAGATAAAAGTGACAAGCCATCTTATAAGGACTATAAAGTGTAAGACGTAATATAGAATTGTTATTTTGTAAAGGGCGTTAAGTTCAGAAATATTGGGGTTTGTATAATTCTCGAGATATACCGTTTTAGACTTTCTGATCACCAGAAATGAAGCAATAAAATAAACTTGAATCATCAATTCGAAAAGAAAGTAAAAAAATTGCATGAGAGGCATATCATTCATGCCATTTATAAAATCTATTTTCGAGGCTCTGTCTACAAAAAAAATTCCCCACATCAGATACAAACTGTAAGCAACAAAAGGAATTGTATGGAGTAAATGTTTAGGTTTTAATCGAAAGTTGGAGTAACAAACAGACAGTACATAGAGATAAAACGATGCCGGAACCAAATAAACAATACTCCAACGAAACGCCTCGAGGTTGATATAATTAACTGGAAATTCCCGCTGCAAAAACTTTAATGCATCTACAGCATTTGTAAAGAGAAAAAAAGCAAGAAGGTAGTTTCTTAGTTTATATTTTGTTTTAACAGTAAGTAAAAATAAGGCAAGAAGAAGCACTAAAAATATTCCTACAAATGCTGTTATTTCCAAAAAGCTGTATTTGTCCATGGTTTTTAAGAAGAAATACAAATGTAATTCTTATGAAATTAAAATAACAAACTATATATTTAAATATACTGCATCAAAAATAATATTCGTTTTATAATCAATCTGGTTTATTGGTATAAGAAATAGAATTAACATTTTTATAATATATAATCAGGCATATTCGGGTATATCATGCCATAATTTTTTCTATATTTAGAAGAAGTATATTAAAGACAATGCCGATAAACCCGATACCTCCGGATGGAGGCATGTTATATAAAGAAACAGATATGGCTCAGTTTTTTCCTGAGCCGTTAAATGCTATAACTGCTGTGTTTTTTTTAGCCATAGCCATTTTTTGGACCCTTAAAATGAAAGGTAATTTTAAACAATATCCTTTTTTAACCTATTGCTTGGTTTTACTATATATTGGTGCCATAGGGGGAACTGTTTATCATTCATTCAGGCAATGGCCGGTATTTATTATGATGGATTGGCTGCCCATCATGTTGCTCTGTTTGTCTGCCGGATTTTATTTTATAGCGCAGAGCACCAAATGGTATTATGCTGTTGTAATGGTTCTCGTATATATACTGCTCATGTTTGCATTGAGAAACTGGATCCTGATAGCTAACCCTTCTCTTTTTATCAACCTGAATTATGCAATTATGGCTTCATTTGTAGTTTTCTCGGTATTGCGTTATTTAATCTACACCCAATGGAAAGCTGGCAAATGGGTAGGCTTTGCGGTATTGTCATTTGTTTTTGCATTGACTTTCCGTATAGCGGATAAGTGGGGATGGTTGAGTTTCGGAACCCACTTTTTATGGCATACTTTCGGGGCGGCAGCAACATTTTGCATGTTTAATTATATCAATCTTACACGGAATACAATTAGAAAAACATAAGTGATTTTTATTTTTCTGCTGCATAAAGTCTCCAGACTTTGAGCTGATAAATAAGATCTTTGCCTTTGAACTTACGCCAAAATCAAGAGATTGCAGAAAGCCAGAGTACCCTTCATATGAATCAAATATTTTTTTGGGATCAGCGTTATAATCAGTAATAAACTATTTAATTATGAACATCAGATACTTTACCCTTCTACTGGGAATGTTTTGTACTCACCTTTTCGGACAGACTTCTGAAAAAATCACTTTTAAAGATACCCAGAACCATTATTTGAAATTAGTTCCGAAGGATAAAGCTGAAGGAATACTTGTTATCTTACCCGGTGGAGGTGAAAATGGCGAAAAAGTAATGAATCAGATTAATCTGGATGATCTGGCGTTGGAGAAGAATCTTATCGTATTATTCCCGACCTGGGAAGAGGGGGATTTTGGATTTCATACAGAACAGAAATTTTTGGACAGGATTGTAAAAGATACAGTGGAAAAGCATAAAATTTCCAAAGATAAAATATCAATTGGTGGACTTTCCGGCGGCGGAATGCTGGCTGTTACCTATGCTGAAAGGGCAATCAGGGATAAAAACACCTATTTTACACCCAATTCTGTATTCGCTCTTGATCTGCCGTTAGATTACGAGAATATGTATTACAGATTGCAGAGAGAAATTGAAAGAAACTACTCTGATATTGGAACTAATGAAGCTAAGTTTTTAACTGACGAAATGGTTGATGCCATCGGTACACCGGATAAAAACAGAGCCAATTATGTAAGAGAATCAATGTTTTCTTATCGTGAAAAAGATGGTGGCAATGCAAAATTTCTTCTGAATATCCCTATTCTGATTTATACAGAACCGGGAATTATATGGCAGATGGAAAACAGGGGAAGGGATATTTACGACCTTAATGTGGCAGATATTACAGCGATGATTAATCTGTTGCGAATAAAAGGTCACAAAAACGCTGATCTTGTCATCACCAATGATCGTGGAATTCGCCCGGACGGTACAAGACATCCTCATTCCTGGAGTATCATGGATTCTAAAGAATGTTTAAACTGGATATTAAAACATATGAGGGCATAAAGTTGCCACAGCTGATTGAACGTTTCACAGGTATTCCGCTGCGCAAAGTCTCCTGACTTTGAGCCATGCAATTAAAAATGTTTTGTAAAATATGCTCCAAAGTCAGGAGACTTCGGAGAGCGGGTAGAACTGATGAAAAAATGATGTTAACCTTATAAGAATATAGAATTAGATATTCTTTTGCTTAAAAATCCCAACGAGAAAGCTGGGATTTTTTTGTTTTGATTTCTGATGCACAAAATCACCAAACGGCTACACATCAATTTATTGAAGTAAGGTTAGACTTGTTTGGCTTTGAGGGAAATACATTTCTACTTCCTTGTTAAGCATTTTGTTGTTCTAACCATTTTAAAATTGCTTGGGTGGTTTCTTCTGGCTTTTCCTGTTGAATCCAATGGCCACAATCCAGACTCACAACATCTAAATTAGGAACAATATTTTTTAGGTTTTCAGATTGGGGAATCGTGTCCTGTTCACCATATATCATAAGAGTCGGTTGATGAATGATTGGGGGTACATCTGCCATTAAGTGCCAGTTTCTGTCAAGGTTTCTGTACCAGTTTATACTTCCTGTAAACCCTGATGATTCGAAAGCAGAAACAAATACAGACAGTTCGTTGTCTTCCATTAAGGGTTCTCCCTGTGGATTTTCTGCTCTTGCAAGATTGATCATTAGCATTCCGGGTTCTGGTGGTGTTGGAGGCATATTTTTGCGGAATATGTTACGGAGGAACTGAGAGGTGTTTTCATTCATTATAGTATCTGCTACTCCCGGCTGTCGATTGAAGTGAACAAAATAGAAGTCACCTCCAAATATAGCTTCCATAAATTCAAGCCATGGCTGTTCTCCGCGCTCCTGATAAGGCAAAGCCAGATTTATTATTTTATTTACGCGCTTAGGATGCAATAGTGCCAGATTCCAAACAACATTTGCTCCCCAATCGTGACCAACAAAAGTGGCATCTTCATATCCAAAGTGATCGAGTAGGGCAACCAGGTCACCTGTCAGGTGTACAATATCATATTCAGTTACTTCATCCGGACGGGATGAGTTCCCATAACCTCTCTGGTTTGGAATGATCACATGATACCCAGCTGCAACCAATGCTGACACCTGATGACGCCAGGAAAATGCATGTTCCGGAAAGCCGTGGCAGAGTACAATAGGTTTTCCGGCATTCTGTTTACCTGCTTCAAAGACTTCCAGTTCCACACCATTAACTGAAATAAGAGTGGGGTTAGGAAAATGGGTTGACTTAAATACTGAGCTAATTTCGTTTGTCATTTTTATTCTTTTAAAGATTAATTAATGATGCAAACTTACACCAGTAACGTGACAGCAGTGTGTCAGTAGTCAAAAATAAATTAGATCTATTACCTTCTGCTGCGCAAAGTCTCCCGATTTTGAGTTGGTAAATAAAATTATTTCCTTTACACTTGCTCCAAAGTCATGAGCGGCCAGACCCCAAACGAATATAAAAATACCAGGAAATAAGTACCAATTTATGCACTTTTAAGCTTTTGAAACCTCTTCTCATTTTTCTTATATGAATTTTGCATGTAAATAATTCAAATTACATGTTATGAAAAAGTTCATATTACTAGTTGTTTTTATTTTTATCACCTCATGCAGCAATGATAATTCAAACTCCTCAGCCGATAGAAAAGCACAGGCACAGCAAAAACTTGATAAAGCTTTGTCCAACTTCCCGGGTTTAAGCCTTAGTGTAAAAACAGCTTCCGGGAATTATACCCTGGTTGCAGGAGACGCGGTAATTAATGAAAAGCCGATGGTTGCTTCTGCCCTTCACTATATGCAGAGTATTTCAAAAACCTTTACCGCAGTGGCTGTCCTAAAACTGAAAGATGAGGGCAAAATTAATCTCGATGCCAGGGTAAACACCTATCTTCCTGACATTTGTAATCATCTGCCAAACGGAAATATCATTACGGTAAGGCAACTGCTTACGATGACATCTGGCCTTCCTGATTATTTAGATAACGAACAGTTTTTAAATGATGCTGTTACAGGGCCACTGCCTATGACGAGCGAACAGGTATTGAGCTATATATACAATCAACCCGCAAAATTTGCACCCGGTACTTCATTTGGGTATTGCAATATAAATTATCACTTGCTGGCTCTTATTATAGATAGGGTTACTCCAAACGGGCATCGAAAGTATATTACGGACAAAATAATTAACACCATTGGACTTTCCAATACCTATTATATAGCGGGCTCGGCAAGTACTACGGCTCCTCAGGGGACGACGGCCAGCTATCTGGAAATAGATGGCGCTTTTACCGATATGAGCCACCTACAGTTGGGTACAGTCCTTACGTTCATTGGGGATGACGGTATTGTAGCTTCTGTTCAGGATATCGCGGGATTTTACTACAAGCTGCTCCATGATAAAACGGTATTGTCACCAGCATCATTGGAAGAAATGAAGGTTGCGGTGAGTAATCAGGGTACTCCGATATATGGCTTAGGGCTGTATTTTTATAAAACCAATAGTGGCCTGCAAGCCATCGGCCACGAGGGTAGTGGGATCGGAGCCGGTGCCTATGCTTTTTATTTTCCTTCCAAAAATACCAGCGTCGTCCTGTGTACAAACGCGGGAACGCTTACCGATGCTATAAAAGAGAAACAGTTACGGACATTGTATGAAGAAATTACAGGCATATTGCTTGAGTAAAAACTAATTTAAACCGCTGCATCGCGTTCCTTACTTACGAAGATATCCGATGATAATGAGCCATTGGTGAGCAGTAATGGAAAGAGGAGTAAAGAAATTACCAATGGTCTCTTCATCAACATCGATATTGTCCAGAGTCTGCTGTGCAACGTCTTCTGATTTTGGGCTGGTCAATAAGATCATTTTCTTTAAACTTGCTCTAAATTCAAAGACTTCAGATAATAAGTAATATTAAAAAATAATAAAGAATAAATTACGACAAGATTTGACGTATTAAGGAAGTAGTTTTGGGAAAAGTACAATACTAGTTAAGCACATAATTGGATTTGAGAAGAATGTGTATATTTGTTTCAAACAATAACCTGTTCTTTTTCTATATGCAATTTATTAAGATAACTAGTAATACTGAGTGTGGTTGCTTAAATGATTCTCATACTGATTTGACAAATATGTTTGTCAGAAAGGTTAGAAAAGCTCCTGATATGAAGGATGCAGATTTTAAGAATCATTTTGAAAGAGGTAAAACTCCAGAAACGCATACTTGTGATGAAGTTTGTGGTTTTCATGGTGTTTCAATTGAAATTTGGAATGATGACAATTCCAAAATATTATTAGAGAAATATCTTTATACTGCAGGGATTAGCCCAAGACATAAAAATAATTTATCAGTTTTTAGACTAAAAGAAAACGCAGGTGTAGTAAAGTATACTCCACACCAGATGGAATATAGTGAACATCATTATGATTTTTACAAAGAAGATTCTTTCACTGTTGATCGTTTAGAATTAATTGAAATGATCCCTTTAATACCGAATAAAGATGCTTAACTTAATTAGTACTCAGTTAGTGAATTCCGAATTGCCTGTAATAACAGACAATTATACTGTTTTGCATTTTGATGAATATCCAATTTTATTCACAGGTATAAATAAATTTGGGAATAAAATCATAGGATCTTTTTGTGATGAGGATGATGAAAATGACACTTTAATTTACTTTACAATTATAATTAGTGATGATGATTATAGTAATTTTTATAAGAAAAAAATATCCTATAGACAGTTAATACTTAATTCTAGTGAGGTTTTCATACTAGAAAAAAATTATAATAATAAAATACTTAAATCTTATTTTGTTCCTATATCAGACATCCCTGTCGATTATATTCCATTAGAATCTTCATATATTCCAAACAAATATGTTGTAGCTGAATCTTTAAATTATTCCTTTAGTTTAAAAGGAAAGTTAGCTGATTTACATAAAGCATTGGTAAATGATGTTAATAATATAAATTCAAAAATATATGATTATTTAAATGAAAGTTTACAAGCACTAAGTATATTTGGAATTATACCAAAAGTTTTTTCACAACCTTCCAATGTTGGAAGTTACAGACTTAATTTTGATATAGATTTTATGCCTAATCCTCAACTGAATTTTTTTGAAGTAAATAGGGATAAAGTAACTGAATTTATAAATCTATATCTAAGCTATATTTCACAAACTTTACCACATGAAAAGGATGGGTTTTTAAATAATCATGCAGAGGGTTCAGAAGCTTTTTCTATAATTGAAAATAGTTTTAAGGAAATATTTTACAGTTCTCATCAAGAACCAGTATCAACCGTTTCTGATATATTAATTGATGGTATTAATAATGTAGCAGAGAAACTATCAGATGTAAGTGAATTTATGAAATCGAACGACAGCTTTAATTCTATAGAAATTGGTATAGTTGATAGACAAGGTCAATTTTTAAGTAATGGTACAATTGATAGTAATTATAAATCTATTGTAAATACAAAGCTTTTATCAACAGATATAATTAATCAAGAAACAAATGTTGTCTCTGATGAAACACCTCAGAATTATAGAATTCTTGTTTTTAGAATCAATAGTGAAACAGGTAAAGGAGGTGCAAGGCTCTATATTGATTCATCAGAAAAATATTATAAGATCTTATTAACAGTACATACAAGTAAAAAAGATTTGGCCAATTCTATTTTCACAGAGAGTCTGAATGAAGATAAAGTTGTTGATGTATCAGGAATTGTAACAACAGTTGATGGGATATACAAAAGAATAGATTGTTATTTATAGATTTGGTGATAACTTAGCTGTTTTCAGTTTTTTTTGATAGCTTGATATATTTTTTCATATCAAACTCAAAGAGTTCTTGTATGGTAACATTAAGCTCTTTACTGATTATAAGTAGAGTATCATATCGAGGATTGGTGTTACCTCTTTCTAATTCTCCAATTGTCTTTTTCGCATGCCCGGTTCTTAAGCCTAGTTCTTCTTGTGAAATAGGTTTATTTGTCTCGGGATTTATAACTTTCTTTCTTAATTCAGAAATTCTATAACCAAGAGCTTTTTTATAGTTATGAAGGTCGGTTTCATTCATTAACTGTAAAATTCTAGGTTTGGAGTTAAAATTTAGGATACTTATATGTATCCTTTTGTTTTTTTTCTTACATTTGTAAAATAAGTTACAATAAAGTAGCTTTGCGATACTTCAAAGAATATTAGAAGCTATTGCTTAGAATCTCGAACAGAAAACTGGTAATTTTTAGCATACGAGACGATAAGCAGGAAGCTCACGACCTAGGCGTGGGCTCTCTTATCTGTATGCATGGTATACCAGTACCTCTGTTCGGATATTGTAGAGTCTCATGCCGTTTTTATTTTTATGCTGTTCTGCTTTTCTACAATCATCTTTTTCTAAGCTGCTTCACCACATAAAGTATCATGATAGGGTACAATGGAGTGTACAATCCATTGTGGCTTCAGGGCTTTCACGGGAACACAGATTTTATTTCTATTCATCATTTATCATACAACTCAGCGTACATCGGTAGGCTGACGGTTTTATGCATTCTAAAAATACAAACAATGAAAAAGATAAAAACACATTTCGATCCCCGTTTTCGGGCAGACAACAAGCACTCAGGGTTGCAGCTGATGGAAACTTTCTTCCATTTCAATGAGCTGGATGATTCCAAAGAAATGCTAAGCAACTTGATGAATTATGCAGTAAAAAGAAATAGTTGGATCCATGAAGATCCGGCGGTCATCTTTCAGTTTCATCAGTCGATGAGGTCGTTGATCCGGGCAGGATATCTCATGATGCTGAAGGAAAGAAAATGGACTGTTGATACCCAACCGGAAAAGATTTCCCCGTGGGTTCTTGGACTGCTTTCAGAGAAAGAATACCGGAATCCGCTGCTGGTTTTCAAAAAAGCATTCAGAGAATACAGCCTCAGAGAATTTGATTATTTTCTGTCCGGAATCGTCTATTTCTCAATGGGTGTCTATGAAAATCTACCGGAAAGAAATATCGTTATGCCGTACATCCATACCGTTAAAATGCTGGATGCGGCACACCTTATCATTCAAAGAAGGAGAGAAAAGAAAATGGCTGACACCAATTCAGGATAGGAGGGTTGTGTATACATTATTGGTTCAGATGATTAATGTATTGATGAAGTATTTTTTTAGACGAAAAGTTTTAGCTTCATTATGCCTATTTTCAGGGAGCCAAGGATAGAATCAACTTTGTTGATTCGTTGAAGCGTGTGGATAAGCATATTGCTTCATTAGGGAAAAATTCGCTCCTTACAATAAAGCAGAATTACTCATATACTTTGCGTTTATCAAATAATTTCAAATATGATTTTACATCTATACATCTATCGTAAACATTGTAGATAAATAAAAAAATGCCCCTTTTTTCAGGGGCATTCTATTTTAGAGGTATTATATTATTGCGCTCTTACTTGCTCGATCTTGATGTATATTTTAGAAAGGTTGGGCTGGGCACTGCCTGAAGTAGGGGCTCCTGCCATAATGGTTGCGGTATAAGCGGTTTTTGAAGAAGCATTACTGTCTATCCAGGTATATCTTCTATGTTCAGGTCCGCCACTTGCTCCATCTATAATTCCTACATTCCCCCAATAAGCGCTTCCTACTGCCCCTGTGCCTTGAGGAAACCACGTAGCTGTTGCATCTCCCATACCACCCCATACTCCTGAAGTAATATTGTTGGTTGTTACCGCTGCGCCAATATAACCACCATATTCGGTGTTATAATTCCAATATAGGTTAACGGTAGCTCCTGTATTATTATATAATTGTACATTAGGAATTGCAGCGGTTGTACCACTTGTGGTATCAAATATTACCCTGATCGAATACTTACCATCTGGGGTAGTTAAAGGAAAAGTATAGGCTTGTTTCCCGTTGGAATCGGTTGTGAGGGTCGAATATCCCATCGCAGCAAGGTCTGAAATGTCTGCACGGCTGGTATTTCCCACGGTAGCAGTACAGTTTTGTCCTGCTGTTAAGAAAGGAATTGCAGTGCTGTTTAAAGGAAGAGTCATATTATTACCAGTGGTAGGAGTTCCGGTCACTGAGAATACCAATTCGCCGTCACCAAACTCTAAAGTTCCGGGTCTTAGCTGGAAGGTTAATCCATTCACTGTAAAAGGAGCACCTGAATTATATGAACCTCCGTTTCCCTGGGTATAGGTAACTCTAAGGTTTCCGTTGAAAGGAGTACCGGCGGTATAGGTAGAAGGATTTAAGTAGGCTGTATTACATTGTAATGCTGAAATCACTGGAATGCTGGTATTTGTAGCCTGTGTAAGTCTTTGCCATACTGTTCCGTCAAAATAATAATAGCCCATAGCAGTAACATTGATACGTTGTCCTGTAGCATCGCCACCAGTTACATCTGTAATGTAAATTAATGCTCCTTGCTGATTGCTGTTATAGGTAGCCGTATTTACAGTAAGCTCAGCTCTTGTAAGCCTCGGAGCCTGCAATCCGAATGTTTGTGTGTTATCCGTAATCACTCCTGAACCATCTCTTTTAGCAGATACATCCACTGTTGTTTTGGGTACATTGGTATTGAAACCTACTTGGGCAAATGCGAATCCAGAGATAAGAATAGCACTGAATTGTGTAAATTTTGTTTTCATGTTGGGTGTTATTTTGGGTAAGTCAAATATAACTTTTTTTTAATAAAAAAATAAAAAAATACCTTTATAGTTGAATAAAATTAATTAATACGTAACATTTTATTAAAATATGTAGATTTTAAATGAATTTGTAATGGTTTTAATTTCAGTATTTTATGTTTGATTAAAGCTGTTTATGTCAAATTTTGTAAAATTCTCTTTTTCTCTGAAATAAGATTATTTTTTATATATACAGATATTTGTATTTATTATTTTATTTAAATTGGTCCTAATACCCTGAAAACTATCACCAAATATATTATTGTTAAACATAAATGGTTACCAATGAATTTGGTAAATTGTCCGGGATTTAAAATATTCCAGTTGAATTTTCTTGATAGAATTCTCAGTTGTAAACACTTTTTTGAGTATCCAATTAAATGGGGTCTGAGATTGTACAAACGATATGTTTCTCTGACGCAAAGTTTTCATTTTTGAAACTTTTGATGATAAGTGAGCAAAGCATTGCAACTTCGCCGCCGATTAAGCGTGAGGCTAAAACGTATACTTCATCGAATCAACTTTGGCGATTCTGTTCTTTGACTCCTCAAAATAAAGCGGCATAATTAATAAACTTTGCGTTCATTCTTTTAATGCAAAAAACAAATCAAATAATTAAAAAATAGCATTTTTCTGCATTATTCTACAAGCTAATTTTGCGGCAATAAATAGATTGATTTTGAATACAGATATTATCATTAGAAAAGCTGTGGAACCAGACAGTGAAAAGCTTTGGGTTTTGATGGAACAATTGGCAGTTTTCGAAAATTATATTGACAGTTTTGAAATTACTCCTGAAATTGTGAAAGAATCCGGTTTTAGAAAAAGTCCGCCCGACTTTTATTGTTTGGTTGCAGAAAATGAAAATCAGATAGCAGGAATGCTGGTGTATTATTTTCTTCCCTACACAGCACAAAACAAACCTGTGATTTATATGAAAGAGCTTTATGTAGAAGAAAATTATCGCGGTCAGAAAATTGGAGAACAGCTGATGAATGCTTTGAAGACGGAGGCCATAATAAACAATTGCTCCCAAATAAAATGGACTGTTGCACCCTGGAACAAATCCGGGCAAAACTTCTATGAACGCCTTGGAGCAAAAGAAAATAAAGATTGGTTGAATTATGAATGGAAAGTATAAAACATGGAAATAATTATAACAAAAATTACAGAAAACGATATAGCAGAGCTACAGGAGATCAGTAAAAAAACGTTCTCCGAAACATTCTCTGCGGATAATACAGAAGAAAGCATGGCGCAATATCTTGAAACAAGTTTTGCAACAGAAAAGCTTCATGCTGAACTCAACGATAGAAATTCTGAATTCTACTTTGCCAGACTGGATCATAAAGTCATTGGATATTTGAAACTCAACTCCGGTTCATCACAGACCGAAATGAAAGGAGATCATGCACTTGAAATTGAAAGGATATATGTTTCTAAAGACTTTCACGGAAAGAAAGTAGGGCAGGCTCTTTATGACAAAGCGATGGCCATTGCCACAGAAAAAAATGCAGATTACCTTTGGTTGGGTGTTTGGGAAAACAATTTGAGGGCTATTAACTTTTACAGAAAAAATGGATTTAAAGAGTTTGATAAACATATTTTTAGACTCGGAAATGAAGAGCAGACCGATATTATGATGAAACTGGATTTAAAAAGCAACACAATGAAAACTGAATTTTTTATAAAATCATTCGAAGAATTATCCACTCTCGAGCTTTACAACATATTAAAATTAAGAAGCGAAATATTTATTATAGAACAGAATTGTGTATATCAGGATATTGATGATAAAGATTTAAAATGCCATCACCTGATGTGTTTAGTAGATGGAAATCTGGCAGGATATACCCGGATTGTTCCGCATGGTTTGACCTATGAAGACGCTTCAATTGGCCGTGTTGTGATTGGGTCAGATTATAGAGGATTGGGACTGGGAAAACAGCTGATGGAAAACTCTATCAAAGGCTGTCAGGATATTCTTAAGGAATCAAAAATCCGGATCAGTGCACAATTGTACCTGCTGAAATTTTACAATGCTCTAGGCTTTAAAGAGGTCGGAAGTTCTTACGATGAAGATGGTATTCCGCATATAGAAATGGTTTTAAACTAATTCCAGAATATTTTTAAGAATCGGGTTAGGGTCATCTTTCCGCCATTGGATGTACAAATCGGTAACAAAGGGAAGAGGGATAAAACGGATTCCGGTATTTTGATGAAGATGATAAGAATGCGGCAGAATCGAAATGCCTAATCCGTTTTTAATTAATGAGATAATGGTAGACCCAAACTCACAACGAATATAAGAATCAAGATTGATGTTGTAAAAACCGAGAACCTGCTGAACTAACAAATTGTAACTGCTGCCGTCATCTCCTGTGGTTAAAAGGAATTTCTGATCTTTCAGTGTTTCTTCAGAAATATCAGATAAGGTTTTAAAATGATGATTTTCAGGAACCACTAAAGAAAGATTTTCCTGGTATAATTTCTTTTCATTAATTCCTGAATAGGTATTGATATCACGGGAAAATGCCAGATCTATCTTATAATTTTTAAGATAATCCTCCTGAATTTCATTGGTCAGCTGAAACAATTCCAGATTAAGATGGGGAAAAGCTGCTGAAACCTTTTTTACAAAATCGGGTAAAACTGAAGAAGAAATAGAATCAGGGTGTGCAATTCTTATTGTTCCATGTTCGCCTAAATGAATTTGCCGGGCCAGCTGATGAAAAGCCTCCATTTGACTAAGCTCTTCGCCCCATTTTTCCTGTAAAAATTGGCCTGCCGGGGTAAGTTTCACATTTCGCTTATCACGGTAAAACAGCTGAACACCCAGTTCACTTTCTAAAGACTGAATGTTCCGGCTCAAAGCAGACTGTGTAATATTCATTTTCGCAGACGTATTCCAGAAATGAAGTTCTTTGGCCAATGCCAGAAAATATTTGAGCTGTTGTAGATCCATTAATGCAAATTAATCATTAGTTAAGCAAATTTAATAAGTAAATTGAATTAAAGATCACCTGATTGAAAATTATATGAATACAAAAAATAGCGCCTCTTTATAAAAAATGGCGCTATTTGGATATTGTAATCTAATCTTTTTTTAACAGCAGATCAACGTCTGATAGGATTTTCAGGGATTATGATTCTCAGTAATTTCAACCTCAAATCTATGCGCCAACGTGGAGCTTGCGGATGTTCCATATGTTCGCTCAGCATAATAAAAGTGACGATCAGCATCGCCAAATGATGTCCCTGCGGTAATAACATCGGGAGAAGCATTAATGCCCAGCCTGCGCCAACACACCAGAAACCGTGAGTAAGCCCAAATGAAAAAGCATCCTTATAAGCTTTAGAACCCCAGGCTGCCAAAACAGGATGATAATGTCCCCTGTTTAGACACTTTTGCTTAATGGGAGAAAATTGCCAGATTAAGGTGATGATCCCAAAAATAACTGCAGGAATAAAAGATCCAGGCATCTGAATACTCACAAAAATGATGAAAATGTTTAATAAAAACCCGGTTACAGCCCACATTAAAACATATCCTGTTATAAAAAGAATGACCAATAAAAAACTCATACTTTTAAAACTTTGATTAATGATGATCTGTATAGGAATAATCAGCTTGGGAAGCATCATGGCCAATACCATCAATATCCATCCCGTCATCATTTCAGAGAAAGGATTTATTTTGATGATCATTTTTAATGAAGCGCTGCTTCCGTTACATAAATTCATCTGACAATGTGCTGCTGTAAGCAAATTGCCGGGATTGAAAAGCAGGATAAACCAACAGATAATACTGAAACTCCATACACTGTAACTTATAAGGTTCTGATTAGCATTTGATCTTTTCATTGCTATTGTTTTTCTCTGTAAACACTTATTCTTCCTACTGTAATTTTCACATCAGATAAGATTTCGTTATCAGGAGTAATGGCAACATCTAAGGATTTTAGATTCTCAAGATCATTTTCAAGATGCAGTTCATCAATGATATTGGTAATATCTAAAGAAAAGCTAAGTCCGTTACCTCCTCCGTGAGAATCGTCCAGTGATGCATTGCGAAGTCCAAAAAGCGAGATAAATCCTATATGCTGATTGTTTACAGAAACTTCAAGCGTATTGGCGTTGATATTTCCCTTCACATTCTCCAGAACCAGATAGATACGGTCAGGAATTTCATCTGCAGAAGCTCTTAAAAGGCTTGTAGACACTTTCTTTAATCCTTTATCAGAAAAATTAACGGTAGTTTTGGTTACTGCATTCTTAATTTCAAAAGAACCTTGGTTGGCAGCGACTAATTCTGTTGGTTTCTCATTATTATCCATAGTAGATTCAGTTATTTGAGCATCATCCAAAATCGGAATTCCTAGTTTTCTCAATCTTTCAGAAGTAGTATCGGCGGCGGCAGGTTCTACTTTTGTTTTAAGATCATCATAGCTGTAATCCAAAAGATCAAGATTGGTTACATCATTGGGGGTATACGTCCATTCTTTTCCATCAAGTAAAGGCATTACAAACTCACGTTCTCCAATTTCCTTCGGGCCTCCCAGCCATTTTTTCTCTGATGGATTCTTGTTTCCCTTGGCATTCCATGATGCCCACATTCTGTCAATATTACAGTGATGAAGATAAAAAATAGGATCCAGTGCTGCAGCGTTAGGATCAGACATAAGACCTTCATTTCCTTTAACAACTCCTCCTACATCATTATGAACAAAATTATGAGGATTGGTTTCTAAACTTTCTTCAGGAAATATTGTACCATAATGTGAAAAATCAGTTTCAGGCCCTCCGAAACAATTTTGTTTACCGGTGTATACTGTCTTAAGTTCACAATTTTGTGTAACCCTTGGCTTGCCGTCCTTAAATAATTTGATGTAAATATTTCCGTCATTATCAGGACCGTGTCTTTCTGTAACAAAAAGAGGGTTAGGAGTATCGCGGTCTAAAAACGGGCTGGTAAATGCCGGAGGTATTTTATTTTCTTTTTCTCCACCAAAGTAGTTCCAATACGGTAAAGCCCAGTCATCAGGCCCATTAAGCTCTATCACTATTGCTCTTATCTGAATTTCCAAAGCCATAAGATAACCACGATGCCATGGGGCAAAATACCAGGTTTGGTGCTGACATTGATTCCAATACTTATCTTTTATATCTTTAGACGGAAAAGGGCTTGTAGGTACCTTTGGCGGAGCTTTAATAGTATTCCAGTCAATACCATCAGGATCCCCGGCAAAATTTTCCCCGTGAATGGCGGCAAAAAACCACCAGCTCGTTGGGTCATCCAATTTTCTGGACTGCATTTCAGCAACTGCTTTTGCGTACCAGTATAAATCGGGATTATTAAACGTTCCTTCCTCATTCCACGCGTTTTTTCGTAAGAATTTTTTCATGTACTAATAGATTTATGATTATAGTTATGAGATTGAAACCAAATATTTTTTTCGATTTCACTCTCACTGTAAAATTATTATTTAAAAAAATCTTGTCTATCAGTAGTTATACCTAATCTTGCATAAAAGAAGGTTTTGTGATAAGAAAGAGTATCAGCCTATTTTCTTGCAGACGCAGCTTTGTATAGTTTAATGTGCTTTGAATTAACAATTTTATAAAATATGATGGAACATATCCAGCTATATAATGTCACAATTTTTTCTATATTTAAAAAAAAATGGCTTGTGTCTGCATTTTGCGTTCTACAGCCTTTCTATGAACCCATATAAAAAGGACAATGCCAATAAATCAATTACCTCCGGACGGAGGTATGCTCTATAAAGAAACAGATATGGCTCATTTTTTTCCTGAGCCGCTAAATGCAATCACTGCTGTATTATTTTTAGTCATAGCCATTTTTTGGACTCTTAAAATGAAAGGTAATTTTAAACAATATCCTTTTTTAACCTACTGTCTGGTTTTGTTATATATTGGTGCCATAGGGGGAACTATTTATCATGCATTCAGACAATGGCCGGTATTTATTATGATGGATTGGATGCCCATTATGGTATTGTGCTTTTCTGCAGGGTTTTATTTTTTAGCGCAGAGCCTCAAATGGTACTATGCTATTGTAATGGTTCTTGTATATCTGGTCCTTACGTTGGGGTTGAGAAATTGGATTTTGGCAGATAAACCTTCTCTCTTTATCAACGTAAATTATGCAATCATGGCTTCATTTGTACTTTTCTCGGTATTGAGTTATCTGATTTATACCCAATGGAAAGCTGGTAAATGGGTAGGCTTTGCTTTATTGTCGTTTGTTTTCGCACTCACTTCCCGCATCATTGACAAATGGGAATGGTTGAGTTTTGGAACACACTTTTTGTGGCATACCTTTGGAGCAATAGCCACATTTTGCATGTTTAATTATATCTATCTTACACGGAATATAACTAGAAAAAATAAGTAGTTTTTATTTTCTTTGAAACTGTAATTCGTACACAAAGCCTGTATCTAATATTTTTCCGCAGATTACCACAGATGATTGAGAATAAGTATGTACATTCAAAAAAAAACTTTGATTTTTAAAACTTAAGTGCTCTTCTCAAACATTTAGCTAATCACTAAAATAAACCAAAGTGTCTAAAACTTTTGTGCCTTTTGTGGTTAAATTTTTACCACAGATGACACAGATTAGCACAGATGTTTATGTGTGATTTTATGCTCCGTAGTTTGGGGAAATTACACATGTTTTTATTTTAAACGCCTAAGTTTTTCTTTAGAAGAAAATCAAAGATTTTCAAGCCTTATGTGTACTTACTATGCATCAAGTATGCTACTTAAAATAAACTAAAGTATCTAAAACTTTTATGCCTTTTGTGGTTAATAAAAATTAAACAGCTTTTTTATAGAATTCACAGTTTAATTCTTTTACTATTGAAAGAAAGATGATTTACTTATATTTGCCCTGCAAAGTAAAATTAAATGTTCAAAAAAGTAAGCACTGTATTTATCCTTGGCTTTTATACGGTTTTTTGTTCGGCCCAGCAGGTTCGGCCTTCCAAATCATCTGAAATTTACCGTGAACTCAAAACACTTAAACACCTGCCTAAGGTTTTATACCTTGCAGCTCATCCCGATGATGAAAATACAGGATTACTCTCCTGGTTAATCAACGATCAAAATGTAGAAACGGGCTATTTGTCTTTAACAAGAGGAGATGGTGGTCAGAATTTATTAGGTACAGAGCAAGGTGCTGCATTGGGTTTAATCAGAACGCATGAGCTTTTAGAGGCAAGAAAATTAGACGGTGCCCAACAGTTTTTTACCCGGGCAATTGATTTCGGATTTTCTAAAAATACTACTGATACTTTTAAACAATGGGATGCAGACAGCATTACAGCGGATGTAGTTTGGGTCATCCGTACATTCCGTCCTGATGTTATCATTTGTCGTTTTCCTCCTAATGCGGCGGCAGGCCACGGACAGCATGCGGCTTCGGCCGTGGTGGCAGAAAAAGCTTTTAAGCTGGCAGGCGATAAAAATGCATTCCCGGATCAACTGAAATATGTTAATACATGGCAGCCAAAACGCGTATTGTGGAATACTTTCCGCTTTGGTACGGTCAATACAACAGCTGAAAATCAACTGAAAATTACGGTTGGGCAATATGATGCACAATTGGGAATGGGCTATGGTGAACTGGCAGGATTAAGCAGAAGTTTACATAAAAGCCAGGGAGCAGGAACACAGTCTGTAGCCGGTATCAGAACTGAATATTTTTCCCATGTTATTGGCGAACCAGCAAAAACAACACTTTTTGACGGAGTAGTGAAAACCTGGACTTCACAGGGAAATGCTGATATTGACGAATCCTTAAATACAATTATTTCTACTTTCAATTTCAATAACCCAGACCTTAGCTTGCCTGCTTTGCTTGCATTGCGAAAAAAGGTTATGGTACTAAAAGATGCAGACCTAAAAAAAGATAAACTTAAATCTCTTGACCAAATCATTTTAAGTTGCGCCGGATTTATGGGCGAAGTGGTTACCAATCAGGCTGAAGCTGTTGCCGGAGATCATTATAATTTCAGATTAAATTTGGTTTCAAGAGCTGCAAATCCTGTTGTTTTAGAAAATGTAAAATGGTTAGGACAGTCAGAAAGCTTCAATAAAAAACTGTCAAAAGATTCTTTAATTACTATTCAGCATGACATTCAGATTCCTGCTGATGCAGCACTCACAGAACCTTACTGGTTAGCAAAACCAGCTACGAACGCAGCCACTTTCTCTGTTCAGAATGATACTTTAGTCGGTTTGCCTGAGGCAGAATCACCACTGAATGTTTTGCTTGGTTTAAAAATAGGTTCAGAAAATTTTCAGGTTAGCCTTCCTTTATCTTTCAAGAAATTAGACCCGGTGCGTGGTGATGTAGTCGAAGCTTTGCGCATTGTTCCTGCATTGGAACTGAAATTTACACAACCCCTTTATCTGGTCAAAGAAAATGAAGATTTACCTTTGAGTTTAAATGTTAAGGTTAATTCTAACAAACCGTACAGTAAGGGTATTCTAAACCTGATGTATAGCGGAGAGCGATTAGGAGGCGTTGATGTAAGTTCGCTCAATGGAAAAGATACTACGATTGATTACGTTATTCCAAAAGCTAAGCTTGCTGCAATTCATTCATCTCGTTTGCAATTGGATGCTAATTTTGTTGCAGATGGAGTCACTTATAATAAGAAACAACTATTAATTCAGTACCCGCATTTACCTTCCTTACAATATTTTACACCTGCCATGGTAACCGTAATGAAAGGTGATATTCAGGCGAAGGTTAAAAAAGTAGGATATGTAGAGGGTGCAGGCGATTTCATTCCTGAGTTCCTACGCATTGCAGGTATTCAGGTAGAGGTCCTGAAAGACGAAGATTTTTATGGTAACATAGAAAACGGTAGCCAGAACAAACTATCACAATATGATGCCATCGTACTTGGTGTTCGTGCCAATAATACAGAGAAAAAACTGGGTCGCTGGATGCCTTTTTTATGGTCTTATGCAAAAGCTGGCGGTAATTTGGTGATGCAGTACAACACCAATCAGGATACAACCGTTGACCAATTGGGAATGTACAATTTCAGTATTGCCAATAAGCGCGTTACCGAAGAAAATGCTGCAGTTAAGCTGTTAAATCCAAATCATAAATTACTGAACTTTCCGAACAAAATTACTACAGATGATTTTAAAGGCTGGGTACAGGAACGTGGTGCTTATTTCCCTGCTCAATGGGATGCAGCGTACGAACCTCTTTTTGAAATGCACGATACGGATGAAGAACCTCTGCAGGGATCAACTTTATATGCCCAATACGGAAAGGGTAATTTTATTTATACCCCGTTGGCATTTTTCAGACAGCTGCCTGCAGGAAATGTTGGGGCGGCCCGTTTATTTTTAAACTTTTTATCTGCACAAAAAAACTGATGAACAAGCAACTTAAAAATTGGAATATCTGGTACATACTATTAGCCCTTGCATTAGTATCTCAGATCGCATTTTATTATTGGTTTACTAAATTCTGGGCATGAGTAATATAGATTGGACAGTTCTCATTTTTACACTTGTTGCAGTGGTGGTTTACGGCGTATTCATCGGTCGGGGTCAAAAAAGTAATGAATCCTATCTGAAAGCAGATAATAAAATGCCCTGGTATATTGTGCTTATTGGTATTATGGCTACACAGGCAAGTGCAATTACGTTTCTTTCAGCACCGGGCCAGGCTTATACAGACGGTATGCGTTTCGTGCAGTATTACTTTGGTTTGCCTTTGGCAATGATTGTGATCTGCATCACTTTCATCCCGATTTTTCAGCGCTTAAATGTTTACACCGCTTACGAATATTTGGAAAACCGTTTTGATAAAAAAACAAGGGTGCTTACTTCACTGCTTTTTCTTTTTTCCAGAGGCTTATCAACAGGAATCAGTATTTACGCTCCGAGTATAATCTTGTCAAGTGTTTTAAACTGGAATATTTACTTAACCAATGTCTTGACAGGTGGTATTCTGTTGATTTACACTTACGTTGGCGGTGCAAAAGCGATTGCTCACACCCAAAAATTACAGTTTCTCATTATTCTGGGAACCATGGCTTTTGCAGGGTATCTGCTTATTCAGAATATGCCGAACGGAATTGGTTTTAATGATGCACTTTACCTGGCTGGAAAATCCGGAAAGCTCAATGTCATCACCACAGAATTCGATTGGAAAGATAAATACAATATCTGGAGCGGGCTGATTGGCGGTTTTTTTCTGGCATTGTCTTACTTCGGTACGGACCAGAGTCAGGTGGGGAGGTATATTACAGCAAAAGACAATACCAATGCAAAAATGGGGTTGCTGCTGAACGGATTGGTTAAAATTCCGATGCAGTTTGCGATTCTCCTGATTGGGGCTTTGCTTTTTGCTTTCTTTTCTCTAAAACCGGCTCCGATTTATTTTAATGAACGCTCTTATCAATATTTAAAGGAAACAAAACCTGAACAGGCTGCCGTTTTTGAAAAGGAGCATCAGGATTTACAACTCAAATTTAATGCAGAATCGAAAGAAATTCTAAAGTTGAAGGAAAATAATTCTCCCCAACTCAATAAAACAATTCAGGATTTTAAAAATACACAGACCGAGGTAAAAGCACTTCATGGAAGGGTAGAGGAGGCTATCAATCATTCAAACTATAATGCTGAGAAAACGGATACCAATTACATTTTCCTGTATTTCGTGAAAAATACATTACCTGTAGGGATGATCGGTTTACTGTTTGCCGTCATTTTTCTGGCCAGTTGGGGTTCTATTTCTGCAGCGCTGAATTCCCTTGCCGCCTGTTCATTAAAAGATGTTCATTTGATATTTAAAAAAGAAATTCCTGATGACGCCACCGAATTGAAGTATAGCCGTCTGCATACTTTAGCCTGGGGTATTTTCTCAATCGGTGTTGCTATGTTTGCCACGCAGATGGGTTCCCTTATTGAAGCGGTTAATGTATTGGGTTCTCTTTTCTACGGCCCGATATTGGGGATTTTTCTTGTTGCATTTTATTATAAAAAAATCACCGGCTCCAATGTATTTATTGCTGCAATATTATCAGAAATTACGGTTATTGCCGTTTATCAGTTTGATATCGTTTCGTTCCTTTGGCTTAACGTAATTGGGGCAGCGGCAGTAATTATATTTTCAGCAATCGGTTTATTGTTTTATAAGCCGAAAGATGTAAATTCGTAAACGGACAATAACAAAAACAAACAAATAAAAATAGTATGAAAACAATGATCAAATCTGCTACCATGATTTTTGCTGCAATGACGATTTCAGTAAATGCCTTTGCACAGGAAGCTAAAAAACCTGCCAGCCCTCCTGCTACAGCTACGGGAAAAATTAAAGATGCAACTATTACAATAGCCTATAGCAGTCCTTCTGTTAAAGGACGTACCATCTGGGGCGGTTTAGAATCCTATAATAAAGTTTGGCGTGCAGGTGCTAATGAAGCCACTACTTTTGAAACGGATAAAAACATTACCGTTCAGGGTAAAACGCTTCCTGCAGGTAAATATAGCTTTTTCTTAATCCCTAAGGAAAGCGGAACCTGGACTGCGATTTTTAACAAGGAACCAAAACAATGGGGAGCCTATAAATACGAAGAATCTAAAGATGCTTTACGTGTGGATGTAAAAACAAAAGCTTTACCGGCAACACAGGAAACTTTAGTGTATAAGGTAAACAGTAATGGATTCACAATGGATTGGGATAAAATCTCAGTTCCTGTAGAGATAAAATAGATCTCAGTATAAGAAATTAAAATCCCGGATTAACCGGGATTTTTTGTTTACAATTTTGATACTGTATATTGGTGACCAGGTGAAAAACCTTTACGACATTTAAGCTCCTGCTTCTTTGTCGGTAAAAATCTGAACACCGTCTTTCTTTTCAATTAACTGAAGCGGATACAGTTTCGGATTGTATTCGCCGTTTAAAACTTCATTCAGAGCATGCTTTTTAGAGGGCCCGAATGTGACAATCAAAATATGGTCAGCTTTATTGATGATAGGCTCTGTTAAAGTAATTCTGAACATTTCCTGAGGTTTCAGATAATAAGCTGTCACCCATTTTTCTTTTTCATCCAGAACGGCTTCTCCCGGAAATAAGGACGCTGTATGACCATCATCACCCATTCCTAAAAGGATAAAATCGAAAACGCCTTCTTCTCCTAATGTGTTTCTGATCTGCATTTCATATTCTTTAGCATAATCTTCAGGTTCAGTTCCGTTTTTATACATTGGGAAAATCTGATCTTTATGGGCGGGAACTTTATTCAAAAGTGTTTCCAGAGTCATTTTGAAATTACTCTTTTCGTCATCAAGAGCAACCCATCTTTCATCCACCCAAAAAATATACACTTTGCTCCAATCTATTTTATCTGCATATTCAGGAGTCGCCAATAAGCTGAAAATGGCTTTAGGAGAAGAGCCTCCGCTCACCGCTGTTACAAATTTTCCATGTTTTTGAATAGATTGTTCTGAAAGCTCAACAAACGTATCTGCTGCTTTTTTATATAAAGTATCGAGCGTATTAAATATTGTAATATCCATTTTATTTCTTAGTTAAATTCTAAACCCACTCATGCCCTTGTCTTTCCACCAAGGCATTGCTGTCATCAGGTCCCCAGCTTCCTGCATCGTAATTCGGGAAAGAGGGATCTTTGGTTGTTTCCCAGGTTTCCTGAATCGTTTTTACAACATCCCAGGCTTCTTCTACCTGATCAGAACGCATAAACAAGGTAAGATCACCTGCAAGTGCCTCTAACAATAGGGTCTCATAAGCTTCAGGAGTATCTGTCTGACAGGCAAAATTATCAAAAATCATTTCTACCGGTTTCAATTCTAATGAAAGCCCCGGTTTTTTAGACATAAACTGCAGCCTTATATCCATTTGTGGCTGAATGTTAATAATCAGTCGGTTAGCAGATAAAGGGGATGAGCTTTCTGAAAATGTAGAATGGGGAAGGGGTTTAAACTGAATGGTAATGTAAGAATGCTTCTCTTTCATCTTTTTTCCGGTACGAACGTAGAAAGGAACGTTTTCCCATCGATGGTTATCCAGATAAAACTTAATAGCAACAAATGTTTCGGTGTTGGAATCAGGAGCAATTCCTTCCTCCTGGCGGTAGCCGTTTACTTTGACTCCATTTACTTTCCCTTTTCCATACTGACCCCGGACAGCATAATGATCTACTTTATCTGATGAAATTCTGCGGATTGATTTTAAAACATCCACTTTACGATCTCTGATTTCTCCAGACTCCAATGAAACCGGCGGTTCCATAGCGACCATACAGAGAATTTGCAAAAGGTGATTCTGAATCATATCACGCAAAGCCCCTGTCTGCTCATAAAAGCTGGCTCTTGTTTCTACCCCTACTTCTTCTGCAACAGTAATCTGTACCGATTCTATATGCCTGTGATTCCATAAAGGCTCAAAAATTGAATTTCCGAATCTGAATGCCAAAATATTCTGAACAGTTTCTTTTCCCAGATAGTGGTCGATACGGTAAATCTGTTCTTCCTGAAAGGTTTGTGAAAGAAGATTATTCAGTTCTATAGCAGATTCTTTATTATGGCCAAAAGGTTTTTCGATAATAATCCGGTCTTTTGCAGGATCGGAAGCGATAGAAGTAGTCTTAATATGATTTGAAATAACGGACACAAAGTTCGGCGCAATGGAAAGATAGAAGAGTCTGTTCCCCCTCACTCCATAAACTTTATCAAAATTTTCCAGTTTCTGATATAAATTTTGATAGGAGCTTTCTTCATCCAGCTGATGCTGAAAGTAGCTTATGTGAGCCTGAAAACCAGCCCAATCTTCCTTGGTTACAGTTTTTCTTGAAAAGCTTTCCAGGTTTTCTTTAATATAAGCTCTGAATTTTTCATCCGTATTTTCGGCTCTTCCCAACGCTAAAATATTAAAGCCTTTGGGCATTCTGCCATCAATATATAAATTGTAAAATGCAGGAAAAAGTTTTCTTTTTGCCAAATCTCCCGTTGCACCAAAAATAACAATGGTTGTTGGATGCAGGATTGTATTGTCGCTCATTTTCCGGGTTTAGTTATTTAGGTTTTGCCATGAAGTGTGAAAAACTCCTTCTCTGTCAATTCTTTGGTAAGTATGTGCCCCAAAATAATCACGCTGAGCCTGAAGTAAATTGATGGGTAAGGACTCTGTGGTGTAGGCTTCGAAATATCCTAAAGCTGACTGAATTCCTAAGCCTGGGATTCCGTTGGATGCAGCAAAAGCAGCCATTTTTCTTAATGCAGGAATCTTATCTTTCACAATTTCTGAAATCTGCTGATCCAATAGAATATTAGATAAATTCTGATCTTTAGAATATGCTGAATAGAATTTTTCTAACAAAACAGAACGGATAATGCATCCGCCTCTCCATATTTTGACAACATCTTTTAACGGAATTTCAAACTGATATTCTTCAGATGCTTTTACCAGTAATGCCAATCCTTGTGCATAGCTGATTAAAGTAGCCAAATACAACGCATCACCCACTTCTTTGATGAATGCTTCTGTATCTTCCGGAGTTTTTATTGCTTCTTTAGGATATAATTGAGAAGCTTTTATTCTCTCTTCTTTATAAGCTGATAAAATTCTTGAAGTTACAGCAATATCAATAGTCGGAATAGAAACTCCGATTTCCATTGCCTGTTCGGATGTCCATTTTCCGGTTCCTTTTGCTCCGGCTTTATCCAGAATTTGATCAACAAGAAATCCATCTGTTAGATCATCTTTTTGCTGGAAAATATCCCTTGTGATTTCAATAAGGAAAGAATTCATTTCACCTTCATTCCACTTTTTGAACACCTCATAAAGCTGATCATTGTTAAGATGAGCTCCTTTTTTCAGTAGATCGTAAGCCTCACTGATCAATTGCATGATGGCATACTCAATTCCATTATGAACCATTTTTACATAGTTTCCGGCAGAACCTTTGCCCATGTAAGCGGTACAAGCTTCACCGTTAACCTTTGCTGAAATTAATTCCAACATAGGTTTTAGCAGGTTGAAAGCTTCCAAATCGCCACCAGGCATAATACTTGGCCCTCTTCTTGCGCCTTGCTCGCCTCCTGAAACACCCATTCCCATGAAATGTAGGTTTTTAGAAGCTAAATCAGCAATGCGTCTTTCAGTATCTTTGAAATAAGAATTCCCAGCATCAATTACGATATCTTTTGGGCTGAGAAGTGGTGTAATGCTTTCCAGAACAGCATCTACAGGTTTTCCTGCGGGTACCATTAAAATAATTTTTCTCGGACTGTCCAAAACTGAGACAAACTCTTCCAGAGAAGCGGTTCCCTTCACTGAAGTTCCCGGAGTTGCTCCGTTATGCAGTTCTCTTACTTTTTCCTCATCCAAATCGAATCCTGCTGTAGAAAAACCGTTATCGGCAATATTGTAAAGCAGGTTTCTTCCCATTACTCCGAGACCAATGACCCCGTAATTGTACTTTTCCATTCTTATCTTATTTAAGATTTATTTTATTTTTACAGATCAAATTTACGGAAATGCATAGCAGTAAAAAAATTATACAAAATTTTCTTTCAATCATTATAGTAGTTATCATCAACTGAAAAATCTAAATACATTCATATAATTCATTTCAGCTATTTAGTTTACATGATGATTATATGAGAAAAAAGATTTGATCTATTTGAGATTATCGTGAAATATAGATGATTGGGTTTATTTAAGGGCAATAGGAAAGCTGGGTCTTATCATTCAATGACCAAAAAGCCAGATAGGGTTATCATCTGGCTTTTTTTAATTGCTTATATTATTGAATGTGTGGAAACAAAATCAGATTGTTTTAAGATACAATTCCTGAAGTTCTTCTGCCGTAAATGCTTTAGACTGGAGATTCTGTACCAGCTGCCCCTGTTTCATAATTCCGATATTCGAGGCCACACTTACTGCATTGAAAATATCATGGGTAGCCATGAGTATGGTTCTGCCTTCCTGTCCCAGCTGACGGATAATTTCTGTAAACTCTGCTGTGGCAATAGGATCCAGGCCACTCGTAGGCTCGTCCAGTAAAAGTACTTTGGCATCTTTGGCCAGGGCGATGGCTATTCCTACCTTTTGGCGCATTCCCTTAGAATAGCCGCCCAAAGTTTTATGATGGGCCGCTTCCTGCAGTCCGGTATGTCTCAAAAATGCGGACAGTTCGGATCTTGTGTAATTGAATCCTGCTATTTTGGAAAAGAAATCCAGATTTTCCATGCCTGTAAGGTTAGGGTATAAAAGCACGGTCTCTGGAATATAAGCCAGTTCTTTTTTTATTTTCTGCGGATGATCTGTCACCGATATATTATTGATAAAAGCATCTCCGGATGTAGCTTTGATGAGTCCCAAAAGAATATTGATTGTTGTACTTTTGCCTGCTCCGTTTTGGCCTAATAAAGCATAAATTTCTCCCTTCCCAACTTCTAAATTAAGAGATTGAAGCGCTGTGAAATCATTATATTTTTTGTGTAGATTAATGGTTTTTAACATAGTTTTCGGTATTTATTTTGTGAAAAAAGAAGAAGTAAAACGATGATGATCAAATACGGTAAGAAAAGCTGCAGCATATTCAGTTTTTCAGTTTTTGTGAAATGGTCTACAGTTTGTGTAGCCCAGTTAACGGATTCTGCATTCTGACCTGAAAAGATAAGAGGATAAAAAAACAAACGTTTTCCTTCATGAAACTTTTGCAGTGCCGCACTGTATTGCAGGTGATTATCCATTCCGGTCTGAGCCAGCCGGCTCTCGGTAAGCTGAGTATGGATGTTGGGAAGAAAATAACCAAGGAAAACGGCGGCACGGTTACGCTTGTCCATTTTCTCTCTGTAAAGAATTGCAGATTGTGAGGCTTCTGCATCTCCCATATGCTGCATGGCGTAATACCAGGTCCAGGTGAAGGTATCATTCTCTTCTACGGTAAACTTCCTGTACTGAGGATATACTTTGTAAAACTTTTCCATGGTAGGCTTCTTGGGTTCATCCCATTTGTTGTGGTAACCTTCACGCTGTTCCATAACTGCCTTAAGGGATTCCTGAACAGGATAAGACTTTTGGATCAGCAGATTACACCCCATCGGAATAATGAAGTTCATAGCAACCCACACAATAAGAAGGATGAGGGCATTCTGAGCAGATGATTTTCTGAACAGGACGATCCAGCGGCATAATACAAACCAAAAGAGAATATACAGCCACCCCGAGAGGATAAAAAGTATATAGAACTTATCCAGAGGAATACGGATCCAAAGTGTGGCAATGATGATCAACAGAAGGTAGATCAGGCTTACCGCAATACCCCGTATGATTATTTTGGCATTTAGAAATCTTCCCAGATGCCCACTTTGTACAGAAAGAAGTTTCCAGGTTCCTTTTTCCTCCTCTTCGGAGATGAGGTTATAACAGAAGGCAATAATAACCAGTGGGAAAAGAAAAATCAGGACAAAGCTAAAATCAAAATTCCCGACAGCAGCATTGGCAGGATTATAAAAATCCGAATTATAACGCTGTTCTTCCAGATTTCTTATGGTAACGCCCTGTATCGACGGATTCAGATCGCGCATACCTATATTTAATGCTGCAAGCTTTGGCGTTTCATTGACAAGGTTGAATTTGACGTAATATAAGATCAGGCCCAGATCATCCTTATGAAATTTTACATTGCGTGCAATGCTTTCTTTCTGAAAATTGCCACTCTTTGCAATGATATCTTCATTTCTGTCCAGGAATTTTTTTCCGGTATAGATAGCCATGAGGCCTGCCGCCAGTAAAAATACCAGGGCGATAAGATAGGCCTTGTTACGGTAAAATTGTTTATATAAATAATGATTCATTAGATAAGTTTTAGGTTTCTACTGCTTATTTCTATGATTAATACACAGGCTGCAAGCCAGAACAACAGGGCTGCAGCAGATATCCACTGATTCTTCATGCTTTCGGTAAGAGAAGTATACTCATACTCGAAATCAGGGAATTCTTTCCAGTTTTTTCCGTCGATCACAGCCGGAGGACCTCCTTTTTCCGGTTTTATATTGCTGATATATTGTATCTGCAGATCATTCAGTCGCTGTGCCATCTTGTAGCGGTATTCTTCGGCCTGTTTCTGAAACTGGATGTAAGAGAAAAAATCTGTTCCCGTTACTGCCATAGAAAAATGTCTGATGGCCAGAGAGGGATCTATAAACCCGAACAGCTCTGAGAATTTCTGCTGCTGGTGATACTGTTCCTGTAACCTTTTCTGGTGCGAAATGTAAATCTGAGAACTGATCTTTTCGCCCTCCTTCATCACAAATCCACTGTAGTTAAAGGGCAGTTCATTGGTATTGCTTACTCCGTAGTGAAGAAGCAGAGAGTCTTTAATCTTTTTGAAATGAGGATCATCCGGATTATGGCTGTCTCCCGCTTTCAGAATATCTTTTTCCAGCTGGGTTTCAAAAGCAATACGGGATGGGGTAGAGTAGAGGTTCTGTGCGGCAAACTGGATTCCTTTCGGAAGAAAAATGACCAGGAGAAGCCAGCATCCGATCAGGCCTACCAAAGCCGTTGCAGAAGTCCTGCTTACTGATGATATTACCACCGCCAGGGTGCTGATAAAGAAATAATAAATCATATAAGCAGGCAGGAGAGAAAGTATTCTCAGTACAATATCATTAAGGAGAACTGTTTCCGAAAATGCGGCAGTAAACAAGACCACAGGTAATACAGGCAGCAGAAAGAATAATGAAAACTGCCACAGTCCAAGGATCTTGCCCCAAAGAATATCCCTGTTGGACGCCCCCTGAATGCTTAGTATTTTCAGGGTGGTGTTCTCACGCTCCTGAACAATAAGTCCGAAACCAAGAAAAAGGATGATCAACGGAACAATGCTCTGAAGAATGAATGCACTGCTGAAGGCTCCGAAACGGACCAAAGCTCCGGAACTTCCTGCCTCGGAAAGATTGGCGGTATTCTGTTTGTGGGCTTCCAGAAAAATAACATTTCCCAGATAATCATCCAGTCCGTTATCAAAAAGGCTTAAAGGATGGGCAGTCCGGAATACCAGGTATCCGTAGTGGGCCATCCTGTGCGGATGCTTGTCTGGCCGGTCTTCCCAATGTTCCCGCACCTCGCTGCGGTATTCTTTGATCTGGGAAACGTTGTCTGTATATTGCATGAATCTGACTCCAATGCTCATCATACAGAATAAGAGCACAATAACGGTTATAAGCAGGTTTTGTTTTCCTTTGAGCAAATCCTGCCGGGTTTTTCTGACGATACGTCGTAAGTTTGAAATAGGCATAGTTTAAAAATTATAGGTAGCAGTTAATAGATAGTTTGTGGGAGCTCCCGGAAAAAGTCTGAGATAATTCTGTGCACCCACCCAATAAGACGTGTTGGTGATGTTATTGACTGTAAGAGCCAGCTGCACTTTCGACTGTAAAAGAGTATAGTAGACTGCAGCATCCAAAGTGGTGTAAGCCGGAAGCTCAAATCCTCTGGTAAACCAGGGAACTTTGGAACTCTGGTACAGCATACCCAACCCAACTCCGAAGTCGCTCAGGAAGCTTGTTTTTGAAAAATTATAACGGGTCCAGATATTAACAGAGTTCTTAGACGTATTCTCCTTTCTTTGACCTATGAGAGTTGCGTCTGCATCGTCTACTATCCGGGCGTCAATATAACTGTATCCGGCGTAGATGTGCCATTGAGGAAGAATATAGCCTGTCACTTCAGCCTCAAAACCTCTGCTGCGGTCGGCACCACGCTGGATAAGCTGATCCGGTTCTGCCGGATTATTGGCATTGATCAGGATATTTTTCTGATTGATCTCATATACCGCAAGACTGGCCGAAAGCATCCCGAACAAACGCCCTTTAACCCCTATTTCCTTAAGATCAGAAGTTAAAGGTTTGAATTGGGCAGCAGATTCTGAACCGGTAAACCGCCCGGTGTTGGGCATTAATGTCACCGTATTGGACTGGGGCTGGTATCCGGTAAGATACGTTCCATAAAGGTTGATCTGATCCGTAAGGCTATAGGTGATTCCCAGTCTGTATAAAAACTTATTGTTGCTGAATGAAGATTCGTCAGCTTCTTTAAAGTGGGTTGTATCTTTAAACCATTCATGACGGATCCCGGACAATACTTTGAATTTTTTCCACGTAAAAAGATGCTGAATATAGGCTGCATGAGTGGTGGTAAGTGCAGCAGGCAGCTGGGTCGTCACATTGGTCTTATACAAATCTGCTCCCTGATAATTTTGCGCTCCGGGGCTTAAATCAAAAGGAGTGACGTTCGGTTTGGGTACTGTTATTCCATTGTATAGGATCGTTTCATAACGGTCTGCATTGGCAGGATTATAAGAGGATGCCACAGAACCGTCTTTCATCAGAAATCCTCTTGCAGCATTCTGCAGGCCTCCTTTTCGCTTTTCCCAGATCTGGTTATCGTACCCAATAAGAGTTTGATGTTCCACCTGCCCGGTTTTAAAATTGAAATTAAAATAGGCATTCAGGTTGTCTGTAGCCCAATTTTGTTTTCTCTGGACAAACTGCATCATGGCCAGGCTGGATATGGGTTTGTTTTCAATATCAGGGACGAAAGCCCCCGTAGTACGATGCTCCTGAAGGTCTTCTTTCCACAGCTGTTTCATGTAAGAGGCATTAAAGCTGATGTGCTTACTAATATGCCTGGAAAAGTTTCCCATAATGATCAGTTCCCTGGTTTTAAAAAAGTCTTCAGGAGCTCCAAGATTTAAACTTTTCGGGGTGCTGTTGAGGTCGGTTTTCCCTGCTACTGCTCCAAAAATAGGCTGGCCGCGGTCCAGATTTCCATTGAGATGATTCATCACCATCTCCACATTCAAAGAGGTTTTTTCATCAGGAATATAGGTAATGGAAGGCGAGATCAGAAAACCACTGTTGTTAATGTGATCCCTGAAAGATTTTGCGTTCTGGTAAGCCCCATTAAAACGGTACAGTAAAGTCTTGCTCTTATTCAGAGGTCCTGTAAGGTCTGTTGTAATCCTGTAGGTATCAAAACTTCCGCCTGAGAGACTGATTTCGTGCCGTGAATCCGGTAAAGGTTTTTTAGTCACCATATTGATAGTCCCTCCGGGATCTACGCTGGACATGGTGATGCTGGCAGGACCTTTAAAAACCTCCACACGTTCTATATTGGAGGTCATAGGCTGCAGAAAATAATACTGCCTGGTTCTCATTCCGTTGATGATCTGACCTTCTTCATTCTGGCTGATTCCCCGAATGTTGTACTGATTGTAATAGCTTGAAGGAGAAACACCGCTTACATTTTTTAATACTTCTCCCAGCTGAAAGGCCTGGCGTTCACGGATGAACTCTTTGGTAATGGTATTAAGCGTTAAAGGAAGATCCTTATTCTTCATGGCTGTTTTAGTGGCTGCAAAAGAATAATCAGAAATATAATCTTTTGATTTTCTGCCGATGATCTCTACCGTTTGTATTGATCCTGATGCAGAGTCTTTGCTCACCGACTGAGCATTCAGTAAAGAGGATGAAATAATAGCTCCCAATGCAGAAAGCTGTTTGGTTTTGCCGGAAATGAGGTTCATTACTTCCGGACCGTTAAAGTGGTTGATGCGCATTACAAATAGAATGATACAGACATCTGTGATATCGTATATTAATAAAAAGGATTTTGTATACAGAGAGGTATACAAATGCCCACAGAAATAGACTTACAGATCATAAGACCTGCAATAGGTAACGGGCTGCAACGAAAAAATAATCAGGCTGCAGTATAAAAATCTGATGGGGGTGCGCGTGAGCTGAAAAAATCGAGTAAACACCGGTAGGTAATGGCCTTCGGTTGAGGTATTTCACTGTTGTTGGCAGTGTTTACAGCAAAATCTACTGTTAAAGATTCCGGCAGAACCACATTATTCATATGCATATGGAGGGCACACTGGCAATGGTCATCCTTGGAGAAGGTAGATCCTTTTTCTTCTTTAGAATCTTTTTTAGGGAAGGTGTTGGCGGTTGCGTGCTTCGCATGTTCAAGACATGTACTTATTCCACTGACGTTCGATAGGAAGATCAGTAACAAAGAAAAGACAAAAAAGGTTTTCAATGTTTTTTGCATAAGAAGCGTCAAAAGTAGGGATAAAATTTTATAAAATGAAACTTTGTTGCAATAATAAATAGAGAACAGACTCAATTTAATTATCCAAAACAGAAAATCGATGCTTAATGTGTTTGCCTGTAAGATATGGCTAAAGACCGTGCTATAACAGTATTGAATGTTATAACGAATTCAGGTATAGACTAATAAGGACTTTTACCAGAGGGCTTTGGTGGCAAAAATGAGATAGCGAAAAATAGTTCTGAACAAGGGAAGGCGCAAAACCGTAGAGTAGAGCTGGTGAAAAGATAATGTAAACTTATAAGAATATAGAATTAGATATTTTTTTGAAGTGAAATTTGATCCTTTGGCCAAAATTCCACTTCAAATCTATACATAATCTTAGTAATTCCAGTAAATACTCCACCAATGTTACCACCTATAGAATTTATTGATGCTGCTAATTTGTTATCAATTCCCATTTCATCAGTGTAATTAAGATCCACTGTATATTTAAGTAGGTCATTATTTAACCTAATTTTTTGAAGAGACTTCCAGGTTGGTTCGGAATCTAACCATAAACTTTCGTAAGGCTTTATTTTATTTGGTTTTGGTAGTTCTAAATATATAATAGATTCACTGTTTGTTTTTTTATTTATTTTTAATGTTAATTTGGAAGAAAGTAATCCTAATTTAGTGGGTATTTTATTAATGTCAGTACTTTTAGTGATAATTTTTCCGTTTTCCTCAACGGATATAACTCTACAAGTTTTTGCGCCTAAGGCTGAGCATAATTCATTAAATGCAGATAGTTTAGATTGATACATATAGGAATGAAACGTAGATAACGGTAGATATAAATCTGGCTCTACATCACTGCATGCATATGCAAATCCATTTTTTGGATGTTGTGGAGGAAATTTAAAATTATTAATCACATCATCTATTTTACAAATAACAAAAGGTAAATTTTTTTCCTTAAAGTAATACGCAAAACCATCCTTTACTTCATTATGAAATTTATCCTTAAATTTTTGTAGTACACTTCTTGAATCAGAAGAATCTTTTTTGTGATTTATTAATGATTTATAAAAATTCACATCTTCTTCAGAAATAAAAACTTTAGACCAGTCAATTTTTCTTTGTTTTAATTTAGATTCATCAGAAGCTATCATAATAATTCTCCTTTCGTGAAGTGGTATGTTTTTAACTTCTGACATAGAATTAACAAGATTAATAGTTATAGCTTAAAGATAGTAAATTAAATATTTATTATAATATATTTTATACAATGGATTTCGAAGCTCTAATCTTTTTAAGTGCAATTTATTCTCTAGTTAAGTATTAAGAAGTTATGACTACGCAAAGTCTCCCGGCTTTGAGCTAGTAAACATTCTTTTTAAGTTTGCTCCAAAGTCAGGGGGCTTTGGAGAGCGGGGTCTTAATACTCAGAAATCGTTTTTAATGCTTTTAGGATTGAATATTACTAAATTACCACTCAAAATAGATTCAGTTATTACTTCTTTTCCAAACTTTTCATTTAAAACTGAGATAATAGACTTTCGTTGAGAGTCACTGTTAATCATTATGTAACGTAAGTCATTGATTTCATCAATCTCTAAAGCTAATTCGGGGAAATGAGGTTTTTTTCTGAATTCGTTATTTTGTAATAGTTGAAATTCATTCTCTTGTTCATGTATTATTTTACTTACTTCTTCCGGGAGATTTGGAATATATCTCCATTCTCGTTCTAGATAAGTAATTATTTCTTTTCCTTTATATTGTACTTTCCAGTTTTTGAAATGTTGAATGGTTGGAATTGTTATTTTATTTACTTCTTTAATTATTCTTTCATATTCAGTATAATCAGTTGTATCTTCTTTTCCTTCCAGCTTAGCTTCAATTATTTTTGGAAACATTTTCTCAAATAAGTCTCCAATATGTATTTTATTTATATCACTATGTATATTACGGAATTTTGTGTTTTCATGTGTATAAACTACAGGTGAAATAGAATTTTTAATTGCCCAATCTAAGCTCATTCCAATACCATAATTTCCATATCGTGCATATAATTCAACATCTTTTAGAGGAATATTACAAAAACTCACCATAGGAATATAGTAATTGTCATCACCTACTTTTTCTATGCAGTATGAAGGAGCGAATCCATTTTTTAGCATACTTTTTAATGAGGAAATACCTCTTGTATAATGAAAAATATGATTTATTTTCTTTTGTTCGAAACCCATTAGTTAATTTTTTTTGATAATACAGTTATAGGTTATTTAGCTGGAAGACTTTTGAAAGTGGTGGAGCAGTAATAAATTATGATAATAATTTTTCAAAACGATATCTTTTTTCTCTAAGGAGAAAAGCATCTTTACCTCCCTCTACAATATCAGCAATGTGCTCTCTAATTCCCATTGATTTTAAAAGATCTTTTTCTTCTTTATTTATTAGTGAACTATTTTCAATCGCTCCATTTATATAGTCAAATAAAAAGTCACTAGAAGATTCGACATCATTTTGACCTTTTTGATTTGCTACAATAATGTTTTCTGCATCTGAGTTTACTACAATATTAGCATTGTGGGTTACTACAATGATTTGACGTTCCAGTTTTTTATTTTTTAAATAAAAAACTAAATCACGGGTGATCGATCTGTTATCTAAATTGTCTTCTGGTTGATCTATTAAAATAGGAGATTTCGATATACTTAATCCAATAATCAACATTAAGATGACAAAACTAGCTTTACCAGTTGACATTTCTCCTAGTTTATCATTTTTATAAGTTATTCTCCAGTAATCAAAGAAATAATCATCCAATAATATTTTTATTCCTTCTTTTCTATTTACTTTGGGAAGAATAGCAAAATTACCATTACAAATCTCGTCGAAAATTTTTTCTAACTCTGCTTTGATTATTGTATATTCAAAATCTGAAGTTGCCTTTTTTCGTTCATTAAATATTTCAGGATAGCTATTGTAATGAGCTTTTCTACCATCGCTAATATCAAAAATTTTTTTATACAATTTCACAAAATTAAATTGAGATATACCTTCTATTTTTAGCCCATCTTTTTCAAGATCTGTTGTTCTTCCTTTGAGATCAGTAATAATTTGCTGATATTCTTGATAGGTACTATCATATATCTTAAATATGTCTTCTTTACATTTTGTTAATGATTCATTCTTTTCTATCTTTTCCTTATTTAGTTGATCAATTTCAGTCAATGTTTTTTTATCAGAAGATATAGAATCATTTAATACTTTAACCTGTTGTTGAATTTGTTCATTTTTCTGAAAAGGTTTTAATTCTTCGTTAATAATATTAGATGTATTTTCAATAATTGATACAAGCTCTTTAAATTTATTATCCTTAGTAAAGTACTTATTTCCTTCTTCATCCGGCGCTAACTTAATTTCTTCTATCATATAATCTATCTCATGTTTAAGGTTTGAAATAATATCTAGTTTTTGACGGTAATATTCTTTTATACTCTCATCTTTAATACCATTAATAAATGTATTTTTCGAAGCGTTTAAGTTA
Organism: Chryseobacterium sp. BIGb0232; assembly: GCF_024810195.1. Lineage (NCBI taxonomy): Bacteria > Pseudomonadati > Bacteroidota > Flavobacteriia > Flavobacteriales > Weeksellaceae > Chryseobacterium > Chryseobacterium sp. BIGb0232. Next base: position 453,218 of record NZ_JANUEH010000001.1, on the reverse strand, counting down.
TCAACCTGCTGTCCAATTTCGTTTAAAGATTCTTTAGTATGTTTAAAATCTTCCTTGAATTCTTCTTTTTTTTGAGTGTTATCAGCTTTCTTTCCTTGAACTTCTTTATATCTTATTAATTCTTCATCGGATAATCCAGCTTCTTTATTCAATTCTTCAACCTTATCAGTATTCGTTTTGATATTTGTTTCCAAAACTTCTTTATTCGACTTTGTTTTTAAATTTGCTTCTATTTTGTGAATTTCATCATTTAAATCAAAGTAATGATTAATTAGGTCTTCTCTATCTTTATCAAAATTCTTGACATTTTTAATAAAATTATCATATCTTGATTTAGAATCAGGATTTTCGTTAATCAACTCTCTTACAAGTTTATTAAGAGGCCGTCCTTTCTTATTAAGTTCTGGTTCGGCTAGCTTAACTAAGTAGTTTTGAGGAATATATTTTATATCAGGCATAATTGAATTTTCCTCCAAATTTCTAAACATAGATTGTGAAATACCTGATCTAGAGGTGATTTCAAAATTAAATTCACTATCTATTGATTTTAAATCATATTTCTCTTCTGCAACATCTGTCAATAATATTTCCTGATCGGGAAGAAGTGTCTTAGCAATTGAATATAATAGAATTGATTTTCCTGATGACTTGCCACCAATAATTACATTTAGGTTTGAATTTAGATAAATCTCTGTATCTAAAAATTTTTTATTGGGAGAAATAAATTTCACCTTATCAATAATCACTTTTTCTTCTTTAAAGTCAGGTTTAGAATTTTGTATTTTAACTCTTTGCTCAGGCTCGAAACATATCTGCCGTAAGCCTTCAAATGTTAGATCTGCTTTAATCCACGTAAATCTATTGAAAAGAGTTGTTTCTGAGTGGGAATCACATCCAACAAGGCACGGTTTTAAAGAACCTCTATTATTTATTACTTCTTCCACTTCTTTTTTATATATTTCTTCGTTATAATCTGCAGATCCCTCTAATCTTTTTCCTAAAAAATATTTGATATCTCTTGGATTGGTTGAAAAGATGCAATGCGAAATTTTATAAATAGAAGTTCTTAATCCTCCTAATGAACCTTCCTCATTTTCGAACAAATCATAATGCTGTTGAACTCCAGAAGCACCATCTTGGTTTGAGTTGCTAACTACTAATATACAATTCTCATTAAATTTTTTATTTCCATTAATAAGTTGTTTTAAAGATGTTAAATCGATTACAAAATTATCAACTCCTTTTTTATATCTAAGAGTATCTGTTTCTAAATTCGGGTCTAGTTCTCTTCCATAATCAATTAAGCCATGTTTATTCATTTTTTTTCCATCTTGGTTTGTAAGATGACCAAAAAAATCGTTTTCAAGATGTGTAACGTAGTCAGGATTAAAAATACAATGTATGTTTATTAGACGAGCTCTATCTGTAGCAGGTAACATTCTAAGTTCTACATTAGGAAAAATAAATATATTCTTAATAAAGTTAATTTCTTCATCTGTAAACAACTGTGCTCCATTTATAGAATTAATTTTTGTTTGTATTTGAGAGACATATTCCAAAGCGTCTTTATATCGGTCAATAGAGAAATAGTCTGTTATTCCGATCGCTTGAACGTTATTGTCATATGCTTTTTTAAAAAATGTGTAAAAGAATTCATCTAAAGTTGTGGAAGTAAATTGATCATTTTTATTAGTACCCTTAGTATGTACATGTAAATTCCATTTTCTCCATTCTGAGCCTCTGTTTATCATAAATTAGTTTTTAATAATGCTTTAATATTTAAGTAAATGCCAATAAATTCTTCTGATTTTATAACATTTAAATTTATAATTATATCTTTTATGTTACTTACGGAAAACCGTATCAATATCTCTCAATAATTCTTTATGTAACTAAGATTCTATTTTATGGACATAAAAAGTAAATATATAAGATTACCATTTATAAAAACTCAGTGTTTTTACTGAACGTTTGAATATTTTGTATGAAGTAAAAAATCCCAACTTTCGTCAGGATTTTCTCTTATTTTGATTTTTAAATTCTTTTTGCAGGTGATCAATTTCACTTTCAATCTTCTTTAATTCTTTTTCATTGAGTTTTGTAAATAAATGTAACAGATCAATTTCAAGAAAATTACAGAATATAACAAGACTTTCAATGGTTGGATTTGTTTCAGCTCTTTCAATTCTACCAACATGGTTGCTTGAGATATTGAGCTCATTTCCAAGTTGTAATTGTGAAAGTTCTCTTTTAAGCCTATTTAATTGAATAAGCTTTCCAATTTGAAATTTTAATTCTTCTATTTCCCATTTATACATGTAGTAAAGTTTGAGCTTTCTAAAATTTTTCATCAACACATATATGTTGTTTATTTGTTTTTTTCTTACATTTATAAAAAAATACAAACTCATGAAAAAGATAAAAACACATTTAGATACCCGTTTTCGAACAGATAACAAGCATTCCGGGCTACAGATGATGGAAACTTTCTTCCATTTCAATGAGCTGGATGATTCCAAAGAAATGCTCAGCAATCTGATGAACTATGCGGTAAAGAGAAATAGCTGGATCCATGAAGATCCGGCGGTGATCTTCCAGTTTCATCAATCGATGAGGTCGTTGATCCGGGCAGGCTATCTCATGATGCTAAAGGAAAGAAAATGGACGGTAGATACCCAGCCGGAGAAGATTTCCCCATGGCTTCTTGGCCTGCTTTCGGAGAAGGAATACCGTAATCCGCTGCTGGTTTTCAAAAAAGCATTCAGAGCATACACCCTCAAAGAATTTGATTATTTTATGTCCGGAATCGTCTATTTCTCCATGGGCGTCTATGAAAATCTACCGGAAAAGAATATCGTGATGCCTTACATTCATACGGTTAAAATGCTGGATGCGGCGCACCTTATTGTTCAAAGAAGGAGAGAAAAGAAGATGGCTGACACTCATTCAGGATAAGAAGGTTGTGTATAAATTATTGATTCAGATGATTAATGTATTGATGATGTGTCTTTTTAAACGCAAAGTTCTAGCTTTGTTATGTGGATTTTTAGGGAGCAAAGGATAGAATCAACTTTGTTGATTCGTTGAAGCGTGTGGATAAGCATAAAGCTTCATCCGCGACAAAGTCGCATTGTTTTGCCTCCTTACCATAAAGCGGAATGATTAATGAACTTTGCGTTTAATCTTCTTAACCAAAGAATAATTTCAAACATAATCTATTGCGTTTTGTGAATGAAAAACTCCTGATAATCAGGTGCAGGTAAGAAGATATTTACCTCTTCAATGAATTCCTGAAGCGAAAACACCTGTATATCCTGGTAAGTATTTTCCGAAAGTGAACACAGCGAAAACTGATATCCTTGCTGCAGTTCCATGGTTTCAAAATAGGCCGGAATAGGTTTTTCATTTTTTTTCATAATGATATCCTCATTGTCCATGGTAATTTCTAAGGTATTCAGTCCTTCGGACAAGCCTGTTCCTATAGCTTTTACATAGCTTTCTTTTAATGTCCAGAGTTTGAAAAAAAATGAGTGGCGATCCGTTTCATGAAGGCTCTGAAGCTGTCTATCCTCTTCCGCGCATAATGCTAACGACACAAAGTTTTCTTTTACCTCAGTTATTTTTTCAATGTCAATACCTATGATGTTGGTTGAAACCACACCCACAACCCAATCTCCGGAATGCGAAATATTAAAATGAAGAAGAGGGTGGTGGGGAAGATAGGGCTTTCCAAACTCCTGGTATTCATAATGTATTTCATCATTTGTTAAGCCATAGTGTCTGCACAGAATAGTACGGATGATCAAATCGCCCAATAATGATCTTACAGCATCAATGGGTTTTCGGAATCTTTGGATTTTGGCCTTTTTATCGGGCGAGACATATTGGATGAGCTCGTTAAATTCTGCCTCATCCAAGAGATTAGTAATATGGATACAATAAATATGCATGTTAAGACCATATGAGAAGTTCCCAATTGTTTTTTTGAGCCAATGAAGCCAGTTTCTTATCCGGATTAACCGCTACAGGATATTGTACTGAAGCCAGCATGGCAATATCATCACCTGAGTCTCCGAAAGAAGCACAGTTTTCCAGCGTAAACTGATTACGGTGAGCGTGTTGACGAATGAGCTCAGCTTTTCGCTTTCCGCTAACGGCACGGCCCTCCATTGCTCCGGTATAGATTCCGTTTTTGGTTTCCAGGCGGGAAGAAATGAGCTCTGCCTCTAATTCTTCAGCCAGAAGCTGCAGGAAAATATCCAAAGATCCTGAAACCAGAACCATCCGGGTTCCTTGTCCTTTGAAGGTATTGATGGCTTCAAGAGCTTTTGGAAAGAGTTTCTTTTGATATTTTTCCTGATAACATTGATATTTTAAAGAGTCCATCGTTTCAACAGAGATATTTTTATACTGCCTGTAGATGGAAGCTGTAGCCTTTTCACGATCAATCTTGTCAAGAAAAGTCCAGTATATGAAGCGAAAGGGAAGTCCTGCCTTCCAAAGGCTATATCTGAATGGTGACATCACCTGTTTTTTAATATACAATAAAGGCTCTACAATATTGCTTTTGGTTAATGTACCATCCACATCAAAATAGACGGCATGTAGGTTTTTAGGTAAGTTTTTCATTGATTGAATACAAGTTTTTAATGATGAAACAATCATGATTGATCAGCCATTCCGGAGTCACCAATCATGAAAGTCTCATCTTGTTGGGGTAGAATCAGGTTTGTTGTAAATCTGATTTTGTTTTAAGCTGAATGAGCCGTCTTAATTCACCAATAATCATGATCAGGGCAATAAGCGCCACACCATATTCTATGATGCTTGAAGCAAGATAAATCCAGCTGATTCCATACAAAGCAGGTAAAATAAGCATGGCAGGCACATAAAAAATAATTTGCCGGATAATGGCCAGCAATACCGCCGGCTTTCCTTTACCGATAGAGGGATAAAAACTCATGGTCATAAACAGAAAGGGAACTACGGGAGTTGCCCACAATAAAACCTGAAAGTCTTTGTAGTGCTGACTATTAAGTGATTCTGTACTGATCATTGAAGAAAGTACGGTCTCCGGATAACCAATCAAAAGAACCCATATGGGTAAAATGAACAGGGTTGAAAGCAATACGAAAATCATATAGGCATTCACAGTCCGGTCGTATTTTCCTGCTCCGAAATTAATTCCGATAACAGGCTGAAGGGCTCTCATAAATCCGGCAATCGGCATCAGAAGTAATGTATATACCCGGTAAGCCGCTCCGTATACCGCCATATCCAATGCACTGCCATATCTGGAAACACTTTTGAAAACGGCTATTGCCTGTATCAGATTCATGACTACCATAATGAATGAGGCCATGCCTAATGAAGAAATTGCCTTTAAGATAGCTTGATCATATTTCAAAGACAGTGGCTGTGCCGGAAAGGAAACATTTTTGCTGCGGAAATAGTAAAAACCGAAAACTGAATAAACAAGCATTCCAATATTGGCTCCCCAGGCTGCTCCTGCAACGCCCAGTTTCAATACATCAATCAGGAAATAGCTGACCAGTACATTAACTACCAATCCGGTTCCCATAATAATCGCTGCAAGTTTCATTTTGCCTTCTGCTCTTACAATCATATTGGCTGAAAAACCATATACCCAAAAGAAAGCACCAAAAAGAGTGTGCTGAAGATAGGTATGGGCAAGATTCAGGATTTCACCCTGAGCTCCCATAAATTCTAATAGGGTTTTTCCCATGAAAAAGACAAAAACTAAATAAATTGCAGATAAAACTATGCTGAGAACATTGACATTTCCCAATAATTCCGACTGCTTTTTCTGATCTTTCTCACCAATGGCTATACTGAGCAAAGATCCTGCACCCACTCCAATGAGCGAACCTATTCCCATGGTTATAGAAACCACGGGATAGGTAATGGCTACAGCAGCCAGAGCGTTTTCACTAATCAATAAACCAACCAGAACCGCATCTATAACGATATTAAGCCCATACAGCACCATGGCAATGATGATAGGCCAGGAAAGATTCCAGGCTAAGCTCCATAAGTTGTCATGTAGGATTTTATCTTTTTGTTCAATACTATTCATGATTATTGATCAGAAATTTCTAAATGACGAGCCAGATCAGGTGTATATTCTTCGCCAACACAACCCAGGTGATCCCCTTCGATGTCTGTAATATCTAAAGTTCCGAGGCTGATTTCTGACCACAGTTCTACAATGTCATCATTGATTCCGGTTGCAGTCGTAGTTCCCTGATCTTTAGCTTTAAAATACCGGATATCACCAAAATAAGGCGGAGACACAAACCGGGAAGCTTTAAAGTTTTGGGCAAAAGTACGGTAGGTACGTTCCAGCAGTTCTTTGGGCATTTCGCGTCCGGATAAGCGTTTCATGGCATCCAGATAAGCATCAAATCTCTCGGATTGGCTGGCAGCTTTCATCTTGTTAAAAACTGAACTTATCTGTACCAATTCGCTGTTACCCTGCATCGTAAAAATAGCCCCTTCCGGAAGTTCGTTTTTATTTTGCTGTAAGGTTTGGGTTACCCATTCCATGAACAGTTTTCCGTTCATCTCTCCAAAACCTGCATCTGCTGGGTTAATTCCTAAATTCGGCAGAAAACGGAATTCCACAAACAGATCATCATATACTTTAAAAGGAACACGGATGGCATCTATAATGCACAAATCAGCGACTTCAATTCCCTTTTCACTCAGTCTTCTTGCCATTTCTACCGCAATCATACTTCCGATGGAATAGCCGATAAGTTGTACCTGTTTAGCACCATTTTCAATAATAGAGGCACAATAATCATCTGAAATACGTTCCACCAGCTGATCGCTTTCTATAGCACAATAAGCATCAAAATCTCCAACGGAAATTCCATAGACCGCTCCGGAATTCTGATTGACCATTTCACGGATCAGGTGTTTATACCTTTCCAAAGTTCCACCTCCTGCATGAAGGATGATACGATGCATCCCGGATGAGTCCCCTCCGAAATGGGTAAGTGTTCCGATACGGGTTTCTTTTTTGGTTTCTTCTGCCTTCTTCTGAACGCCTGCATTGTTTTCCTGATCTCTAAAGAAATCTGCCAGATCTGCAATGGTAGGAGAGGTTAGAATTTGTCTTAAAATCAGGTCAAAAGTCAGATGCTGCTGCCCTTTTTCTACGAAAATATCCCTCAGTTTTCCAGCCATCTGAGCTGATATCAGGGAGTCTGCTCCAAAATCGTTGAGGTTCTGATGCTTGTCGATATAATCAAGACCAAGAGAGCTGCACCACAAATCATGAATTGTTTTTTCAAGTTCATCCGTGAAATCCTGATTGCCTGTAGTGGTTTTACCGGTATCGAGAATGCATAATTCTTCCAGTTTTTTAATATCTACTTTACCGTTCACGGTTACCGGAATTCTATCAATAACCTGAAGATGGGAAGGAACCATATACGCAGGGACTTTTTTACCTAAAAACTGTACTATTTCAGAAGTAAAATCGGAATCAGACTGATTTCCGGAAGGAACTATAAATCCAAATAAGGTTTTTATTTTACTGTTTTCAGTATGGGTTTTAGCGATCACTACGGCATTGGAAACATCAGGATGGGTAGTTAATGCAGATTCTATTTCACCTAGTTCAATACGGTGACCTCTTATTTTAACCTGCTTATCTCTTCTTCCTAAAAACTCAATTTCTCCGCCGGGCATATATCTTCCCAGATCTCCGGTTTTATACATTCTTTCACCGTCTGAAGGATGTAGAAAGAAACGTTCATCAGTAAGATCAGGATCATTGAAGTATTCCAGTGCAAGCCCTGAACCTGTGATAAACAAATCCCCCGATTTCCATTCCGGACAATCTCTCATCTGTTCATCCAGAATACGGAATCCCTGGTTGGAAAGCGGTCTTCCGTAGGGTATACTATTCCAGTCCGGTTGTAATCCTTTATACATATGGAAATTGGACCAGATGGAAGCTTCCGTTGCTCCACCCAGGCTGATCAGCTGTACAGAAGGAACCAGCTGTTTCAGAGTATCAGGGAGGTTCAGAGGAATCCAGTCTCCTGATAACAAAGCAAGCCTGAAATGACTTAGAGAAGTACGAATTTCCTGCTTTTCAGTTTCCAGAAAATTAACAAACATCTGCATAAGGGCGGGAGCTGTGTTCCATACTGTGATCTGATAATTTTGCATCAGTTCCAGCCAGTGAGAAGGATCACGCTGGCGGTCCGGGTTAGGATAGATGAGAGTTCCGCCAAGCCCTAACATTCCAAAGATATCATATACTGATAAATCAAAACCGAGCTGTGATAAAGCAAGAACACTGTCTTTTTCATCGATGTTGAAGCGTCTGTTAATATCTTCAATCGTGTTCATCGCACCCAGATGGGAAATCATCACTCCTTTAGGCTCGCCGGTAGATCCTGAAGTATAAATGACATAAGCAGGAGCATTGCAGTCCTGTTTTGTGTGGGCAGAAATTGTATCAAGACCGGTTTCTTTATCATGTTGTAAAGTATCTACAGCAATAATGTGTACACCATTCTCTGTTCCGTATCCTTGCTGACTGATTTCATCAGAAGTCAGAACATACTTAATCCCTGCATTTTTAATAATCTTTGTTCGTCTTTCAACAGGCTGGTTGAGGTCTATCGGAACATATACACCACCCAGAGCAAGAACCGCCAGTACAGAAGTTACCTGATGGTGGGATTTAGGAAGGGTAATCGCTACTTTATCCTGTTCTTTACAACCCAGTTGTTGTAATTGTAAAGCGATAGCAGCTGTTTTTTCTTCAATATCCTGATAGGTAAACGAACCGTACTCATCTACAATAGCTGTTTTATCAGCATTTTTTTTGAAGTTTTTGAAGGTTGGTTCATGAAGTAAAGATTCCGGCAGCATAGCAGGTTCATGATTCAGTTGGTCTCTTTCCTCCTGATGTCTTGAAGGTAATGTAATCAGGTCTTTTTTGTGCCACGATTCCGGATGATCTGACAGTTCGTTGAGAAGCGTTTCAAAGGTTGAAAACATATCGTCAATCATCTGTTCGGGGAAAATACCATCACGGGTATCCCAGTTTACAGAAAGTCCCTGTGCGGTATCTACCACCTGGCAGTCAATAAATACCTGAGGCGTCTGGCTGATGTTATAATCACCGATCTGTCCTTTTAGTCCTGCATCTTCGCCCGTATCAAGCAATCCGATGGCACTCGTTAGCACAACGGGTAAAAGAACTCTTCCGTTCTGTTGCTTTTTGGTCATTTCACGAAGTACTTCAACACCGGTAAATAATGGATGATCCAAATCGTCAAACAGCTGAATATTCATATTCTTTGCCGTCTCACTGAATACTTTGGGTTCCCTGTAATCTACTTCAAGTAAACTAACCGAAGTGAAATCACCCACAATCTGATGAACTTCAGGATGAAGAGGCATACGGTTCAGAACAGTAAGGTTAAGACAGAAATGATCGGTTTCGCTCCAGCGTTCCAGTACATAAGCGTACACTGCTGCCACTGCAGAAGTGGGAGTAATACCATGTGAGTTGGCGGTTGCTTTAAAGCTTTCCCATTTCTTTTTTTCAATCAACGTGCTGTTTCTCGTAAAATGATTGGAAGCGGTATTTTCCCTGCGGGAAACGGGAAGGGTAGGACCTGCGGGCAACGTTTCCACACGATTCATCCAGTAGTTCCGGTCTTTGGCATAGGCAGGAGTTTCACGGATTCCTCTTTCTGCAATGGCATAATCTCTGAAACTAAGGCTTAAGGGGGAAAGCTGAATATCGGGATTGAAATAAAGTGTTTCAAATTCAGCCATCAGCATCCACATACTGATCCAGTCTGCAATCAGAAACTCCATAGAAAAATGAAGTACAGATTCTTTTTTCTGTTCCCATTGTGTCGTGGTTACCGCAATATCAAATAACGGCCATTGTTCAGTATCATAAACACGATGGCTCATCTGCCCCCGTACTTTCTCTAAAACAGAAGCCTGTTCCTGAATGGCTAATGAAGAAACATCTTGATAACTTACCGTGAAGCGTGGTGTTTCCTGCTGAATGCTCTGAAACCCCTGATTGCTCACCGTAGCCCTTAGCATTTCATGTCTTTGAACCAGTCTGTTCCAGGTATTTTCTACAAGTTTATGGTCTAAGGCATTGTATTTTAATTCCATATACAAATGACAGGCAACTCCGCCGTATCTGAATCCGGGGTTTCTTCCCAGAAGATAAGCAGATTGAACATCGGTAAGGGGAAACGGTTTATAACGGTTTGGCAGGTCATTCTGGATGGTCATGGTCTTGTTTTCTGACTCCAGATAGTCAAGGATCTTTTCTTTGTTTTCCTTGAGAAGCTCTAGGTCATTCGGTTCCATAACTCCTTTCGGAGCTTTGAATTTTAATTTTCCATCTTCTGTCCAGAGCTGAATTTTCTTTTTTCGCATGCTGTTCATCAGCTCCTGAACATCAACGGATTCTATATAAGTTGTCATATGGGTATTCATATTATTGGGTTTTAAAAGCAGATTAAGAGATACTCATTTCTTCCGGTTCGGCCGGAACGTGGCTGGCAATCTCGATAAGTTGGCTTATTTCAATCTGCTCATAGGAGGCATCCGGTTTTAAGGTCGGAGATCCTAAAGCGTGGGTCAGGTCATGCCACAAACGGCTACATAATAGTTCCAGGTGAGCTCTCTGTTCCGGTTTTTTTTCGCCTGTGATAAAACTTTTTATGGCTAGCAGGTCCTTTCCAATAGCTCTTGGCCATTGTTTCTGAAGAATTTCCTGATAAGTAGGCGGGAATTCAGGTCCTAGGACCATGGTACTTTTTTCATTCAGATGATTTCCGTCAGATACATTTCTCAGCAATTCATTGTGCGGGATATGTAGCTGGGCTTTCCAGACCACAGGTCCGTGGGTATCCGTAAGAGATAAAGTTCCTCCGGAGCATCCGATAGAGATGGTATGCAGCAAATGCTGATGGTTGTCAGGATCGTTTGGATTGACTTCATTATGGGCACGAAGGGTAAGAGGAAGACCGCCCCATTCTCCGGTAAGTACCTGGAATGGTCCTGAATCTTTCAGAATATGATGAATGTTCAGTGGTCTTGGGTTAGGCAAAAGATCAATCATCATCTGGACAAGCGGAAATGATACCTGAGTGGCCAACGCAATATCAATATAGACTGCTTTTTTTGTTTCAAAAAGATGTTGAGCCACTTTAGAAAATCGTCTGAAAGCCGGGAGATGAACATATAGATTACCTGTAATGAAATGCACATTGTTCGATTTGGCTGCCCGTAAACAGGTGGCCAGATCATTGTGGTGGATGGGGTGTTCCTGTATCACATGAATGCCTTTTTCCATACAATAAAGAGCGAATTCTGTTCCTTTACCGCCCATAACACCTGAACGGAGGATAATGCAGGCCAGATCCACCTCATCAGGGTTTATTTCTGTAATATCTTTTAAAAGTGGGATGCCATAAGCTTCTGCACATTTTTTTGAACGCTCACTGCCACCGGCAATCAAAGCTTTGATCTCAAAGTCATCAGACAGGTTACTGAGCGCTTCCAGATAAAACTGCCCGAAAGTAGAGCCAATGACTACGGTTCTTATTTTTCCTGATTTATATTTTTTGATACTGTTCATTTTTTAATCTTTATAAGGTTCCTTCTTCCTCCACTGAAAGTTCTTCAATTGAATGATCAATAATCTGGATACTGTGTGTGGAATCTGTTTTTTCCAGAAGATCCATCACATAGTCAATATCCTCAATGGAAGCCGCGTGATGTAATCCGTGTTTTAGCTTACCATCCAGTACTGCTTTTACCATAATAGCGGCTATTTTTCCGCAGAAAGGAATGATTTTTCCTACCTCATACACGGCAGTCTGTGTTTTTTCCTGACCTGCTGATTCTCCGGTCAACTGGACCATAAGAATGAAATAAGGACTTCTTCCCAGCGTATCCATTTCTACTGCAAAGCACAATTTTTCAATCATAGCTTTGGGATTGGTTTTATATTCAAAACTGGCGCTGTCAAGAGCTGCAATTGATTTTTCTCCTTCTACCGCAGCGTACCATTCTCCGTTTTCCAGTTCAAGCCTTTGGGCTACCAGCTGGGTTTCATCATCAAAAAGAGGGAATAAAGTAATTTCTCCGGGGAAGAAGGGAAGTGCGACTCCGCTTTTTCGTGATAATACATTCGGTACAACACCATTTCTCCAGGCCGCACGGGGAACATTGTTGGAATGTAATGATCCTTCCAGGTAATCTTCCGCACCGGCTTTTGAAAGCTGTCCCGAAGTGCCGTAATAGCTAAGCAGTGAGTGGACTTTGTCAAACTGCTGACCGAACCAGATCGGGAACAATCCCGAAAACCCCGGGGTAGCTCCGGCAGCATACACAATGATATTATCTCCGGTTTCCAGCGGATCACTGTGATAATCATTATCTATTCCGGCATCTACCATGTTGACATGATGCTGTAAACATATTTTAGCAATCCGTCTTGAGTAACGATGGGATGGAGCAGCGCAATTTAAGATCAGATCACACCCGGCAATGAAACGGGCAATGCTTTCGTCATCTTCTACGTCTACCTGTTCCCAGATGGCTCCGGGAAGTGCCTCTGACTGTTTTGCTTTTCCTTTCTCAGGATTACGCCCTCCGATTTTTAAGGGACCAATACCATATTGTTGCAAGGTAATGCAGGCATGATGGCCTACTTCTCCGTATCCTCCTATAATTCCTATCATAATTAAATTTCTCCTATTTCCATGGTTTCCAATTCCTGCTGCATTTTGATGTGCTGTATCTGCACTTTAGCGGCAACATCTTTTAAAGTCGCTCCAAATAATTCTCTCAGGGAGAGATTCACTTCAAACTGTTTTTTTACTTCTGTAAGAAAACGGGTAGCCGATAAGCTGTCGCCTCCTATTTCAAAGAATACGTCGTTTCTTCCTACGGCCTCTAAAGCCAATAGTTCTTTCCAGATTTCAGCGATGCCTTCTTCCATCTTACCGTTTGGCTTTTCAAAATCTTCCTTACTTTTTCTCACTTCCGATTTTATCATGGTTTTTACCAGTCCGATAAAGGATTTTCGGTCTATTTTTCCATTCGCACTTAACGGCATCCACGGAAGGATGACCAGCTTTTCAGGAATCATGTGTGGTGGTAATAATGTCTGAATGTGGGAAAGAATCTGTGTTTCCTTTAATTGAGGACGGTTTTCCGGACACTGTGTATCATATACAAGGGTGAAAGAATCTTCAATTTCTTCGGCAAACACTTTTGTAAAACCTATTTTTAGAAAATAATTTTTCCAGGATGCTTTGTTTAACATCGGACTGAATATTTCTCTGCGCTGAGGATCAAAGTGCTGGAAACCACGGTCAATAACTCCTGAACTGATAAGGGCAACCGGCATCAATAATCCGGCCTCAACAGCGAGAAGCCGCCCTCCGTTATGGAGGAGAAGATGGCTGATGAATATTCCCTGATCCGGTTGAGGGAAACGATGCAGTGTATTGATAGCCACCACAAAATCAAAATGATACCAGTATTCTTCGGGAACCTGATTGTTTTTCAGTTCAATTCCATCGACCTGATAGCCTGCTTTAGATAATGTTTCAGTGCAGCTGCGAACCATAGCACGGCCTTCATCAATCACAGAATATTCAATGCCGTTATTTTGAGTTGCTTGAAGCAGTTTCTCTGTTAAAACACCTGTTCGGCCTCCCAGAATAGCAATTTTCAAAGTTTTTTCAGATACGTTGGCTGTCTGGTTAATTTTTTCGGCTATATATTCAATTCCTTTCAGTGTACTTTGATCATGGGTGCTTAAGATTTCCGGAGATAAAAGGTCATCATCCAGTAAAGAGACAGAAGGCAGAGTGTTAGATAGAATCTGACGAAGTATCGGTTGGCGTTCATGAAGTCTTTCTCTGAAAGTGTTCAAAAAGGAATCATCAGAATCAACAGTACTTGGCTCAGCAAATAACAACTGACCTTCTTTTTCTGTCAGAATATTTTCTTCATGCAGCCAGTTGAACCACATATCCAGTACGGGAGTCTGCTCAGGAGCAATGCCCATTTCATTAATGATTTCAGCTTTTAATGCGGTGATCATAGACGGTAAGGCTGGTTCTGAAAGTAAAAGATCAGAATCATGAGTTCCTTTCATAGTGTGGTTTGATAAATCCAGTAATTCGTACAGGAAATTGGCAACCACCTGCTTTTGAAGTTGATATCCGGATTGGGCAGCAGGAGAGGCGGCTGTCAGTATATCAGATTCGGTTTCTTCAGTTAAAGCTGCTTTTTCTCCTACAATACCGGCAATCAGATGGGCAGATTGATGAATAGAAATTACCGCAGCTGTTGCCTGAGCGACTCCCGGAAAAGTTTTCAGAGCAGACTCAATTTCTCCGAGCTCGATTCTAAATCCGTTTATCTTTACCTGATGATCAATACGGCCTAAAAATTCCAGATTGCCATCCTGCCAATAGCGTCCAAGATCACCGGTCCGGTACCATCTTTCATTATCAAAAGTAACAAAACGGCTGTGGGTAAGTTCCTCATTATTGGTATACCCTGAAGCAACTCCTTTCCCACCAATCCACAATTCTCCGGCAATGCCATCAGGGCAATCCATTCCCAAATGATTCACCACTCTGTATTTCTGGTTGGCCAGAGGTTTTCCGTACGGAATTGATTTCCAGTTGGGATTAACCTCATTCACCAGAAAGAAATTGGACCAGATGGAAGCTTCTGTGGCTCCACCCAGCGCGATAAGCTGGCCGTTTTCTGATCTTTCTATCAGTCTGTCCTTTAAATCTAATCCTACCCAATCTCCTGAGACTAATACCAGACGAAGGCTTGACAGATTATTTTCTGGCGAAGAACTCAAAAGCAACATATCAAAAAGTGCCGGAACTGAATTCCATAGAGTTACGTTGTATTTCTCAACCCACTGAACCCAAAGAGAAGCTTCTTTTCGATCTTCCTCACGAATCAGTACCAGTGATCCACCTACTGCCAGCAATCCGAAAATGTCATACACAGACAAATCAAAATCCAGAGCAGATATCGCTAAAGCCCGGTCTGAAGCAGTTACGTTAAACCTGGTATTGATATTCTGAATGGTATTCCAGGCTGCGGAATGGGTAATTTCTACCCCTTTGGGCTCTCCGGTTGATCCCGAAGTGAAAATAATATAAGCCAACTGGTCTGTACCTGAATTGACAGGGTTTTCCAAAGGCTCTACCTCAGAGAGTTCATCAAGATTAATGATGGTAATATGCTGTTCCTGTGCCAGATTGTTGAGATGCGGAAATTCGGAAAGCGTTGAAGAATCAGTAACTATGTACTGTATGTCTGCCTTTTTAAAGATCTTTTTCTGACGTTCTGAAGGCTGGTCTACACCAATCGGGATATACAGTGATCCACTCCCCAAAATTCCCATCACAGCGATGATTTGAAGGGAACCTTTTGGCAGTACAACTGCTGCACGACTATTCTGGCCAGCTCCGTTATCAACCAAAGCACGTGATAGTTTTAAGGCTTTGTTGGCTAGTTCTCCATAGCTCATTTGAGCTGTATTTCCCTCCTCCCAATAAAGTGCAATATCCTCAGGATGTTGCAAAGCATGCTGGAAAAAAGCCTGATGAATAAGTTGAGGCTGAATTTCTGTTGAAGTCCGGTTAACTTCAGTTCTGATTGTTCTTTCCTGTTCGCTCAAAAGATCCGGTAAAGAATTTTGCCAGTTTTCCTGTGATGCCCAGTTCAGTAAATAGCTGTGGGTGTTGGCTATAGATTTCACTCTTTCTTCCTTTATAAATTCAGAATGAATATGCCATTCAATTTGTATGTCTTCAGTTATTTTTATCATAATCAAAACCGGAGAGGTGATGATGGGAATAGTAAAATCAGAGGAGCCATCATGAAGAATTACGGAAAACCTGTGGTTCAATAATTCTTGTGCTTTATTGAAATCTGAAGTGGCAGAATCATTAAGATCATTGCAGTGTTTCAGAAAACTTTGATCCCATCCGATATTTTCAGAAGGATTGAGTAAAACGGAGAAAAAGTCGTTTTTACTGATGATATTCATCTGTTCATCTGCTTCCTGATCCGGCAGATCGAGCCAGGTTTTTAAGGAAAGTGCAGCTGCAAAAGCCAATATGTTTTCAGGCTGTAAGTGATACTCTTTTGATTGATCTCTAATAGCCTTCCAGGTTTCCGTTGAAATATGAAGTCTTTCCGTATTCCATGTATCATCCTGGATGAGCTGGGAGATTGTTTTATAATGAATTGAATCCGTTGTCATGAGTCATAGTAATTTAAGAGAGTGATTTTCTTGTTTGGGTAATGGTATCCATCAGTGAATTCAGGTAGGTTTCACCCAATGCCTGAATAAAAAAGTGGTGACCTTCAAACTCCTTGATGTAAAATTCATCTGTGGTCACATCTTTCCAGTATTCCACAATTTCTTTGGTTGCATCGTCCTGTGTAGCGCAATGGGCTTCAATAGGAATCTGAAGTTTTTGTCCTGTGTATCGTAAGGATTCATGGGTACGCAGATCTCCTCTCAGTTGGGAGAGGGTAAACTGTAACATTTCCGGATGATTCAGAATGGCTTCCGGAGTACCGCCCATTTTTTTGATTTCTTCAATGATTTCGGCATCAGTACTTGCGCTGCTCAAAGGGTTAGGATCCTGCATATGAGGAGCATGGCGTCCGGCTACAATCAGTTTTTCAGGGAGCTGGAAACCTCTTTCCTGTAAGGTATAAGCGACCTGAAAGGCAACTGCTGCTCCAAAACTGTGCCCGTAAATAATATAAGGAGTGCGTACCACTTTTGGAAAAACCGATAAAAAAGCTTCTACCAGTTCGTCAATGGAGGTTGCGGCCGGAGATGTAATGTGATTGCCGCGTCCCGGGATCTCCACAGGAATAAAGTCTATGTCATTCATGGCATGGGTGGCGTTGCACCAGCTTCTGTACAAACCGGCACTGCTGCCGGCTGAAGGAAAACAAAATACCTGGATGCGCTCTTCCGAAGGTCTGAACGAATCTGTGTTTTCTTGTTCCTCCTGTATTTTTCTATGGTTAAAAGGAAACCATCTTTGTAAAATATTCATATAGTTTTAGTTTTAATCTGTAGTTTTAATTTGTTTTTTATGAATCTGCACTCAGTTGAATGTTCCAGTTTTCAGCGTCTACAATCCGGTGTACCCATGCTTCATACAGCGTCACGATTTTTTCAAGCTGCTGAAGATCAAAAGTTTCTTCCACCACATCCCAGTTGATCAGGTATTCATCTCCTCTGCGGTAGATCTGATGGTCAATGACTACCTGCGGAGTCTGGCTTACGGCATAGACTTCTTTCACGCCTTCAGGGAAGAAATTGTTTTCCATATCTGCTGACTCGCTGCTTAGCAAACTGGTATACACAACGGGCATCACTGCTTTTCCGGGATTGTTTTTGTTTAAAGCCCTTAAGACTTCCAATCCATTTTTAGCCCGGTGCTCCACGGCCTGCCATATTTGTTCCTGAATGGCAGTGGCTTCGTATAAGAAGGTTGATTGATTTTCAGGGAAATAGGAGATTAAGGCCACATTGGTAAAGTCACCCATGACCTCGTTGACATCCGGATGGAGACCCAGACGGTTGAAAAGCGTCATATTTAAAGTAAGAGCTTTCCCGCCACTCCAGTGGGACAGAAGTTTTGAAAAGATGGTTGCCAATACGGCTGTAGCACTCAGATTATACTCTCCGGCTTTTTGGGTTAAAGCTTCAATGGCTTTATCTGATACAGCAAATGTGTACCTTTTGAATTTTGGATGTTCAATCTCAGAGAGCGGCTTTATAAACGGTAATTCCGGTCCGGAAGGAATGTCTTTTAACTTGGATTCCCAGTAATTTTCTGCTTTCTGCAGGAATTGCTGATGTTCCAGATGCCATTTTTTTTCATCGGCAATGTATTGCTTAACGGTATATCCTGGCTTTTTTACTTCCTGCCCCTGATAGGCTTTAATGATTTCCCGCATCAGAAGATCGGCGCTCCAGGCATCCAGTAAAAGTAAATCGACGCTCAGATGTAAAATGGTGTCGGTAGAATGAGCGCTGCTCACTTCAAAATGAAACATAGGCCACTTTCCAAGAGGATATTTATGGTGGGAACGTTCTGTTCTGATGGCTTCGGGTGTCTCATTAGATATTGTAATCTGGTAATAAGGTTGCTGTGGTAAAACTGCCTGGGTTCCATCTTCGTAAATAACGGTTCTCAGGGCATCATGTAACCCAATGACATGATTCACTACTTTTTCCAGTTTCTCGACATCAAGGTTGGGCCATTTCAATTCGCTGTAATAATGAGATCCTACATTTCCTAGTTCAAAAGTATTATCCCTGCCCATTAAAAAGGCCGCCTGAATAGGAGTAAGGGCAAATCGTTCGTATTGTTTTTGATGTTTTTTAAACGTTTCGGACTGCAAATAGGCAATCAGGAAAGTTTTGCTGGCTTTTAACTGTTCAAGCAATTCAGGAGAAAGGGCTCCTTCAGGCGCTTTGAATTTCAGTTTGTCTTCTTCTACCCAAAGCTGTACTTCTTTCTGTTCACATGCATTAACCAAAGATTGCAGGGTGTCCGTATGTTTTTGCCATTCTAAAGATGCAAGCTCTGTCTGCATGGCTGCTTTTTCAGATTGAAAATCTATAGCACCGGCAATGAGTGTATGCAGATAAAAGTGCTGTATAGAAAGGTTTAAGTTGGCTCTGATCTGTTCAAAATCATAACCTCCCAGCTGACAGGCTCCAATATTATAATGTACACCCTCTGCTTCCAGCAGCTGCGAAATAAAGCCGGCTTCCAACATAGAGAAGCGCAGTGATTCTTTATTGTAAATGGGATAAATGGCTTCCATATCTGCGATCATGTGAACCGCAAAAGCTCCCTGATCCAGCCAGTTATGGTTAAAATTAAGCTGCGTGGCTGAGATGATATTTTCATGAGAAACCAAGATAAGTTCCTGATTATACGGATCGAAATAGTAATACCCTTCCTTTACATGTTCTACTTTGTCCCTGAAAACGGTTACATAGATCTGTACAGGATATATTCCCCCTGAAGAAGCATAATTGAAGCGTACATTCTGATCCATGGACTGAGCAGAACATAGATTTAAATAGCCTTTAAATTCTTCAAATGAAACAGCTCTGTCGATAAAAGTACGGTAGCTTTTTCTCCATGCACTATAGATATCCGGTGTTGGGCTGTCTGCTAATGAAATCCGGTTGTCGGAAGAGAGAGCCGTACGTTGTGCAATCCTGCTTTTCTTGTAAGACTGTCTCGGTTCCAACTGATCAATGAAAGGTAATCCGCTAAGGTATTTCATTTGTTCAGCAGTATACAAAAGGAATTGAGGCGAGACAGAATGATTTCCGGTTTCTTCAAGTTCTTCAAACCGGATGTTTTTGGCCAGATAATATTCAATCAGTTCAGCAACAGAACTCAATCTCACCATATCACCTACCGTAGGACGATCCAGGAAGTGGGTTTCCAGTTGATTGGCAAGGCGGATGATATCCATAGAAGAAACTCCCAGTTCACTGAACTGATCCTGCTCATTGAGTTCCGGCAGATCAAATACTTCCCGCACAACTTTCAGGACCGGATGGATACTTCCGTTTTTTGAATGGGTTGTTTCCTTTCCGGTATCAGGTTTTTCAGCTCGGGATGAGGTTTGTTCCGCAGCTTGCCGGATCAATGCATTTCGGTCAATCTTTCCATTGGCGGTTACAGGATAGTTTTTCAATGGAATGATGCTGTCCGGAATAAAGTAGGGTGGAAGATATTTTGCCAGCTGTTTTTTGAAATCAGACTCTGAAAAAGTATCTGCGTCCGATTTCACATAGGCTACCAGCTTTTTGTGGGCTGCTTTTTCTCCAATAGACAGAATTACAGGATCCAATGCCGGATTACACTGTTGAAATGCCATTTGGATTTCTGCTATTTCAATACGGTATCCGTTGATTTTCAACTGATCGTCTTTTCGTCCCAGGAATTCAATCATTCCATTTTCTATATACTGTCCGTAATCCCCTGTATCATACAATCTGATATGGAGCGTAGGATGGATATAAAATGCTTTTTGGGTTAAGTCTTCACGGCCCCAATATTCCGTTGCAAGACCTTTTCCGGCGATATGTAATTTTCCTTTGACGAATGTTGGACACGGGCGTCCTGATTCATCCAGTACATAAAATTGCTGATTGGATAGGGGATACCCATAAGGAATGGAAGTCCAGTCTTCTTCGAGTGCTTTCACTTCATAATAATTTGACCAGATGGATGCTTCTGTAGCACCTCCCATACTTACCAGACTGGCATTAGGTATCAGTTTTTTCATCCGGTCAAAAGTGGAAAGCGGAATCCAGTCCCCTGATAAAAAGACTTTTTCTAAAGACAGGTTGTTCTGCTCCTGAGTAGCATCAAGCAAAATGTTGAATAAGGCAGGAACAGAATTCCATAAGGTAATCTGATGTTGGGTAATCAGGGATTTCCATGCTATCGGATCAATACGTTCTTCTTCTGTAGGAACAATGAGCTTTCCGCCCGTTCCCAGTACTCCGAAGATGTCATATACCGATAGATCAAAGCTATAGGCTGATACTCCTAATACAGTATCATTTTCGGTTACGTCAAAGCGTCTGTTGATATCCAGAATAGTGTTTACAGCTGCCTCGTGGGTAATCACTACACCTTTGGGATTGCCTGTTGATCCTGATGTAAAGATAATATAAGCAATGTCCTGAGGGAGAATGACCGTTTTTTCAAAATCAATTTTTTCCCAGGTGATATCAGACTGTTGTAAGTGCAGGAAATTTTCGGTTTGTATTTCGTTTAAATCAAATTCCTGATCGGTAATAAAACCCAGTGCTTCCGCCTGCTGAATAATTTCAACGGTTCTGGCTTCAGGATTGTTGTGAGACATCGGAATATAGGATGCCCCATATTGAACAATACCAAGAATAACGGCGATGGATTCAAATGATTTTTGCATCTGAACCACAATTCTGGCTCCTTTTTTAATCTGATTACGCTGCAATAATGCCGAAATATGATTGGCTTTTTCGGTTAATTCTTTGTAAGAGTATGTTTGTTCTTTAAAAATAATAGCTTCTCTGCTGGGATCTTTTTGAGCGTATTCCAGAATCTGCTCATGCAGCAGAAGTACCGGATAATTGTATTGAGTCTGATTGACAATCTTTTGGATTTCACGTTGATCATTAGGTCTCAAATCATCTAGTGTTGATTCCCAGAATGAAATTTCCTCTACTGCATTTTCAATTAAGCGTGTATAGGTTTCAAACATGGAAGCAATCAATCCGTCGGGGAATATGGTATTTAAAGCATCCCACGCCACTACCATATCTTCGTTTTTAATCATCACCTGTGAGTCTAACCAAACCTGTGGCGTCTGAGAAGAAGAATAGCCTACTTCGCCAAACACGGAAGGGTCTCCCAGATCATTTCCATCTTTGCTTAAACCTAATGCACTGGTAAATACGACAGGGTAGAACAGATCCGCTGAAGGATTGATACGGTTGAGCTCTCTTACCACCTCAACGGCAGAATACGTTTTGTGCTCCAGGTCTTCCTGCATCTGCCATTGCAGTGCCAAAGCATTTTCTTCTACGCTGCGGTTGAGACAGTTGACGCTTAAAAGGGACAGATGGGTGAAATCTCCGATGACTTTATCAATGTCAGGATGAACAGGATCTCTTTCAAAAACGGTAAGCATCAACCCAAACTGTGGTCCGGAACCCCAGGCAGAGAGTACTTCTGAAAAAAGGCTCATCAAAGCTGCAGTAGGGGTTAGTTTTTTCTGTGCGGCATGTTGACAGAATTTTTCCCATTGTTGTTTGGTAAAGGTGTGTTCAAAATGGGTAAATTCTTTGGCGGTATGGCCAAAGGCACTGATCTGTTTTTTTAATGGCAGCTGGGGCGGAAGAGATAAGCTGTCCATCCTGTTCAGCCAATATGCCTTATCTTCTTCATATCGGTCAGATCTTTTTCTTAACTCAATGTACTGAAGATAATCACGGAAAGAAGCTTTGATTTGCGGCAGAGCGTTTTGAGAAGAAGCGTTTTTCAATCGCTGCGAATATAAGATTGAAAGGTCTCTCCAGAACAGACGCAGACTTAATGCATCGCTGGCGATAAAGTCCATTCCGAAATGGATGCGCCATGTTCCTGATTCCATTTCACTGACTCTGAGATCAAATAAAGGTTTGCTGAGTGGGATGATCTGGTTTTCCATCTCTTCACGGATCTCTGCAAGATGTTTCTGTAGATCTTTACCTTTATTGATGCTAAACAGAGGAATAATGTAATTCATTTCCGGAAGAATTTTCTGGAAACCGTTTTCATCCACTCTCACGCGAAGCATTTCGTGTCTTTTGATCAGATCATTGATGGCAAGCTGTAAAGCGTGCATGTCCAGATCTCGGGTGTTCATTTCAAAATATCCGTAACAGCTGATGCCGCCCCAGGGCAATTCTGCATTTCTGCCTACCACGTAAGCATTTTGGATATCTCCGAGTCTGAAACTTTCATATCTGGAGTCTTCATCATTTTTGTATAAACTCAAGGTAGTATTTTCAGAAGAAGTAAGCTGTTGTTCATTGACCTGTTCAAAGATGAATTCTGCCCAGCTTTGTAAGGTAGGCTCTCTTAAAAAGTCTGTACTTCTTACTTCTATACCCAATTCTTTTTTCCAGCGGCCTGTAAGGTCAGCCATGGCAATAGAGTCTAATCCTATGGTAAACAGATTTTCATCATTTTCAAGTTCTTCCAGCTCGTCTTCATCGAGCTTTAATTCTTCCATCAGATTCTTTTGAAGATATTCAAAAGCTTCTGACACACTGTTAAGTGTTACCTGTGGAGATTCTTGTTCTATAGTTATCACAAAATAGTTTTAAATGTTATTGTTTTATCTGAATAATGCTGCTCAGCATCAGGTGGTTTTCAACCCGAATACTTTTTCCCGAAACTGATAATTCGGGACATATACTTTTCTTAGGCTGCATCCTTTGTAATAGGACTTCCAGTCTGTTTTTTTACCTTTTATCCAGTCTGCAAAGACATGATGTTCCAGATCCGGATTGAGTTGGATATCTGAAAAGGAGATTCTATCAACACTTTTTTCAGATATTTCAAGAATATCACTGCTGTTTCTCCAAAGACCTTTTACAGGAATGCTATCCGATTCATCGGCAAGAGCAGTTTCTAAAATCCTGAGGGCTTCGTTTTGATCGGCTGCCCAGATTACCTGTTTTTCTTTGAAATCAGCTCTGGATACATTCTGGCTGTAGGATAATTCATCCATACTCAGATTTTCGCTTTCCTTTAAGAAAGAAGCAAAAGCGGTCCATTGATCTCTGATACAGGACAGGTTTCTGGCACTGAAACGAAGCGGCCACTTCCGGAAAGCTTCATTCGGTTTTTCCTGCTGATAGGAAGCTGGATTATCATATTCTTCCAGTACGATATGAGCATTGGTTCCGCTTAACCCAAAAGAACTGATCGCTGCTGTTCTTGGCTTTTGTGAGGCGTTCCATTCTATTGTTTTTGTTGGAATTTCAATGCATGATTCAGACCAGTTGATATGGGATGAGGGTGTGTTAAAATGCAGATTTCCGGGAACTTTTTTATGTTCCAATGCCAATACGGTTTTAATAAATCCTGCAACGCCCGCTGCGGCTTCCAGGTGGCCAAGGTTCGATTTTACGGTACCTACATACACCGGAGATTGCCTTTCTTGAGGCAGTAAATGGATAATGGAGTTCATTTCAATAGGATCGCCTATTTCAGTTCCGGTTCCGTGGGCTTCGATATAATCGGGGCCATTTTCGCTGATCCCGGCTTTCTTCCAGACCTCTTTCAGCAACATTTCCTGTGAAGGGCCGTGAGGCACGGTAGGACCGGAAGATAATCCACCCTGATTAACTCCGGATGCTTTAATGACTGCATGAATATGATCACCAGCCTTCACGGCATCCGCCAGCTTTTTAAGCACCACAATACCGCATCCTTCTCCACGAACAGTTCCATTGGCTTCCGCATCAAATGATTTACTGCGGCATTCCGGAGAAAGGATATTCAGGGAAGAAAATAATGCTGTGGATTCCTGGAAAAGCAACAGATTGACTCCACCCGCAAGTGCCATGTCACAATCGCCCATCCATAAGCCCTTACAAGCCTGGTCAATACTCACCAATGATGAAGAACAGGCAGTATCAGTCGTAATTCCCGGTCCCTGGAACCCAAAGAAATAGCTGGCTCTTCCGGACATAAATGAAAATCCGTTACCTGATACATCATAAGGTTCAAATTGGGCAGTCAGTTTTCTTTCGCTGGCGAGCTGCTGCATATATTCCATCAGCATAACACCTGCATACACTCCTGTTTTACTTCCACGCAATGAATCCGGGGCATATCCTGCATTTTCCAGGGCTTCCCAGCAGACTTTCAGAAATAATCTTTGCTGGGGATCGGTGCGTTCTGCCTCTCTTGGGGAAAAACGGAATAAGCGGTGGTCGAAAGCTTCGATATCTTCTTCAAGATACCCGGCTTCTTTTAAAAAGGGACTTCTTTCCCATGCGCCACCCAATGTATTTTCTGTTCTCTTTTCCGGGATAGGACCAATGAGGTCTTGCTGCGATTGTAAGGCTTGCCAGAATTTTTCCGGACTGCTGGCTCCTTTGGGAAACCTGCACGCCATTCCTACAATAGCAATAGGTTCAAAAAGAGAATCCTGGTTGTGTTCTATTTGTTTTTTCAATCTTCGGATTTCCTCAAGAGCTTTTCTGAGAATATCTGAACGATCTGTAATATTGTTTTCCATTGAATTTTGTTTTGGTATTTACTGCAATTCCTGCATTAAAAGCTGTAAAAGATCCTCTTCACTTTCTTCTTTTTTATCGTCGACAGAGGAATCCGGAACTTTTTGCGTTAATTCTTCAAGGTGCTGGCTTAAAAGATCCACTGTATTAAAGTCATAAATAAGACTTACGGATAATTTGATATCAAGCAGTTCTTCCAGGTCGGTTCGTATGCCTAATGAGTGAATAGAACCCAATCCCAGTTCAAAAAGAGGAATCGAAGAATCTACTTCATCGATATCAATTTCAAGTTCCTCTGCCACCATTTTCCGAATGATTTCCCGTAAAGGTTTATCCTGGATTTTAGGAGTGTTTTGTTCTTTTTTATTCCCTGAAGTGGTTTCCTTGTGAGTAAGCAGTGACAACAGCTGATTATGATTAAGCAACTGATACAGCGGGGTAAAACGTTTCCAGTCGATATTCATAATCCCGGGAGTCGTGAGAGCTGATGTGGCAGCCAGTTCCAAAGCTTTGTCAATGGCAACGCTCATAGGAATGGTCAAAATACCGGACGCTTCAAGTTCTTTTGCTTCTTCGTCTTTCATCAATCCTTTTTCTGCAAACCTTCCGAAACGGACTGAAAGGGTTCTTTTCCCTGAAAGATTTCTGTTAAAAGCAAGTCCGTCCAGCAGTAAGTTGGCACTTGAATATCCTGCTACTCCGTCTCCTGACCATAATGAAGCAATAGAGGAGGTGTACAGGGTAAATCCAACCTTGAAATTTTCAAATTGCTGATCTAGCTGTAAAGCCCCTTCGTATTTTGCCTTCCATTCAGCTTCAAGTTCTTCGGTATTGGCTTCAGTGACTTTATTTCGGGTAATGGCTCCGGCAGCATGAATCAGATTGATTTCTTCAATGCCTTGTTTTTTTAACAAAATAGCAATGGCTTCCATGTCTTCAGCAGAATCTACTTTTCCGGCAATTGCTGAAATCAAAATACCCTCTGATCTGCATTGTTCCACATACTTGCGGAAATCCAGCTGTGACGGGCTGAGTTTCATTTTCCTGGCCTGGCTTTCTTTTGCCTGCAGCCATGATGGATTACGGGACAGTAGATAGATTTTTTTGCACCCTGATTTGATCAGCTGCTCGGTAAAGATCCGGCCCATTTGCCCTAATCCACCTGTAATCAATACAGGGTTTTTCCAGTCGCCTTTGGGCTGTTTATTTTCAGAATGAGTGTCAATTTCTCTTGTAAGCACAGGAGTGTAAACCGTAGTTTCCCTTATGGCAAGCTGATCATCAGTGAAAAGATTTTTAACCTGAGAAAGGAAGGTCGTTTCCTGAATAGATGCAAGGTCAATGACCCCTTTCCATCTTTGTTTTGCTTCTATAGGCATGGTTCGGGCCAGTCCCCAAAGCGCTGTTTGAAAAGGATTGACTTCTTCTGTAGTATTGGCTGCTGCTCCTTTAACTGTACATAATCTGAAACTAAGATTTTTAGGGAGATTCAACAACAGATCTTTGCATACAGCAAACACTGAGGATAACCCTTTAATATCATCAATAGGAGGGGTAAAGAGTATTAATTCTTTGTTATCCTCTGTCTGACTTTTAATGAGCTCGGAAATAGTATTGAATACTGATAGGTTTTGATGTACCTTTTTTTCAGATTCCTGTCCAATAAAAGCTATCTGTGGTAGATCTTCAGAATTCTTTTCAACCGCTGAAAATACCTGTTGAGCTTGCTGAATATTTAGGAAAACCCATAGATCCTGTTGAACGGACGGATTTGCTTTTTTCTCAGTGTCTTCAAAGTTGACCTCCAGCTTTTTCCATTGCTCTTCATACACGAATTCATTTTCTTTTCCTGGTTTTAAAAATTCGGTCAAAATTTTTCGAATTTCCATAGAGGTAATTTCCATCAAAGGATTTCCTTCAGAATCACAAAAACTGAACTGAGCTTTCATTGCATCACTATCTGCTTTTAGCAATTCTCCTGACGCATGAACAGGGCCATGAAATGGTTGATAAAAGTTAATTTCATCATAACGGGAAGGCACAAAAGGTTCGGAAAACTGTTCAAATATTTTGGCTGAAAATAAAGCATGCATACAGGCATCCAGCAGTTCAGGAGAAGCAAATAAATCCTTTGCTTTTTCATTCTGCTTTACAACAGCTTTCATGCTTCGGTCATCGGATTTCACCTGATTCACCAAACGGAATTCCGTACCATATTCTATTCCCCATTGATCCAATTGATCATAAAATACTAGGGTGTCGATAGGAGTTAAAGCGGCATCATTAACGGTCACTAAGGGTTTAGGAACTCTATTTTCAGAACGAAGTTCAAAATTACCTTTTATATGAAGCAGCCAATCCTCCTGGTCTTTTTTGCTCCTGATTTCCCAGAAGCCACTTGCTGTAAATGGTTCTTCATGGTCATTATACACTACATCCAGTTGTACCTCTCTTTTTTCCTCCAATGAATGGAAACTCATCGGCTGGAAAATCTGTACATTTTTTAAAGTAATCTTATGGCTTTTCTGAAGATAAAATAATGCTTCAACAACCATGGAAAGATATCCTGCGCCTGGAAAAATATAATTTCCGTTCACGATATGATCTTTAATGAAAACTTCCTTTTCAGGGCTGAATGATGAAGTAAAAATTTTTCTGTTATCCTGCTTCGTATCCTGCTGATGATGAAGAATAGAAGCAATAATATTCCCTTTTTCAGGTTGTTGAATATTTCCGGAAGCTGCCGGATCTTTTCTACTATTGATTCTGTATGATTCTGAGATATAAGTTCCCATAGCCAGTGGAGCAGGAGGGAGTGGTACTTTTCTTATAGGTTGATTTCCTAAAAGAGAGGTCCATTCTATTTCAACTCCTTTTGCATAAGAATACAACATGAAATCGGATAATTGATCTGTTGTGTCAGCTAATGAAACCGAAACTTTTGAATCATCATTCAGAAGATTCACCGTAATTTCCTGTATTGAGGAATCTCCTGTTTTGTCAAGCCAGAATTCTTTATTAGCTGCTTTTTCAGCTTTTTCCCAATCATGATTTCCTGTACGGAAACTAATTCTGTCAAGCAGTTGTGCACGTTTTGATCCGTTTTCCAGGATAAACAGCAACAATGCTTCTTCAAGGTTCAATAATCCACTGAAAACAGCTCCCAGATAATCTCCATCACCGGATGTATTCAAGATGACATCGGCTTTTAACATAGAAATAATGGAATCAGTCCATATCAATGCCTGAGTAAAACGGACCGCTTTCTGTTCCAATGCTGTAGCAGGATTTTGTGAAAGATCAGAAAGAGATTTACCGAATAACTTCGTCAGAATATGATCAATTTTTGTGATGGATAGCCTGAACAGTTCTTCTTTTCTCCAGCTTTGAAGAGATTCCGGATTAAAATCATTGAAATTTTGAATATGTACAACAAGCTGATTTCTTTTTCTCCTTCCTTTCAGTGAAACAGTATTGAAAATATTTTGCTGGTCATGTTGAAATTTTTCGAGTTCCGTTATCAATTCTTCTGTGTTATTCAGCCAGGCACAGAGGGATTCTTCAAATATTTCCCGTCCATTCATCAATGTATTGGACAGGGCTGCAATAGAGGTATTCTTATCAATACTATGTAAAAGAGAAGAAACATATTGTTGTAAAGTGGTTTCATTTTGCGCAGAAATGAGAATCGGCCATTTTTTAGCTGATGATCCTGAAGGATTATTTGTTTTTTGCTCAGGGGCTTTCCCCAGAATCGCATGAACATTTGCTCCAGTCATACTGAAGGCACTGATTCCAATATATTTTTCCTTGTTTTCCCAGTTTTGAGTTTCTTTGACCGGGACAATTGGTTTTTCATGCCACTTAAAGCCGGGATTCAGCTCTTCCAGATGCAGTCCGGGAGGGATCGCATTGTTTTTAAGGATCAACAGAGACTTGATTAACGAAGCCACTCCTGCCGCGGGTTCAAGATGTCCTATATTGGATTTCACAGACCCTACAAAAAGTGGCTCTGCTGCTGATTTTTCACTTCCGAATACCTGGTAAAGTGCTTCAAGCTCCACAGGGTCTCCAAGATAGGTGCCTGTTCCGTGAGCTTCTACATATCCTATATCTCCAGCAGAAAGTCCTGCTTTTTTCAGACATGATTCTATCAGCCTGACCTGGGCTTTTCCGTTGGGAGCGGTGAGTCCATTGCTTCTTCCGTCATGATTGGTGGCTGTACCTTCTACAGTCCCGTAAATATAATCGCCGTCTCTTTCCGCATCTTCCAGACGTTTAAGCAATAAAACGCCTACACCTTCACCACGGATATAGCCATCCGCATGTTTGGAGAAAGCCTGGCATTGCGCAGATTTTGACAAAGCACCCATTTGGGCCAATGCGACTAATGCATGAGGAGACAGAATACAGTTTACTCCTCCGGAAAGGGCATAATCACATTCTTCATTCAGTAAGCTCTGGCAGGCTAAATGCAGAGTCATCAGTGATGAAGAACAGATCGTATCCAGTTGAATAGCCGGTCCGTTTAACCCTAATAAATAAGCCACTCTTCCTGCGGCAATTGCATTACAGTTCCCCAATGGATTAGAGGCCGTATAGCCATTCACTCCATCCGGAGCAATGTCGAAATCGTAATAATCACGATAGCTCAGTCCAAAGAATACGCCTGTTTTTTCTTTAATGGAATCAATTTTATACCCTGCATTCTGAATGCTGTTCCAGGAAGACTGGATCAGCAGACGTTGCTGTGGATCGATATCGGCAGCCTCTTTTTCAGGAATACCAAAGCTTGAAGGAGAAAAATCAAATACATCGGAAATAAATCCGGCACGGTTGACAAAGGTTTTTCCTTTACCCCCTTCAATATCGTAATAAAAGGAATGATCCCAACGGTCGGAAGGTATAGGGATGATTCCGTTTTTTTGATGTAAAAGTGCTTCCCAAAACTGATCCGGACCATTGGACTGTCCCGGGAATTTGCAATCCAAACCAATGACCGCTATCTTATTTTTTTTGATGGTGTTCATATTGTATTGTTTGAGATTAAGAGGTTAGATCGTCTTCTAATAATCCTTTCAGAAAATCATCGTCCAGTCCTTTGTCGTTTGTTGTTATGGATCCGGATGATTTGATTTCAAATTCACACAGGTAAGCGGCAAGTTCGTTGACTGTTGAATAACTCCAGATAATTGAGGGTTCTACATGAATAGTATATCTTACATTCATATCACTTATAAAGCGTATCGATAATGAGGAATCGAGCCCATATTCTGAAAAAGAAGTGAAAGGAGTAAACAAGCTGCGTTCAATTCCTGCTTCTTTTTCCAGCCAGTTATAAATCCATGTCTCTATTTGCGAAACATTTTTGTTATTTGAGGGTTGTTTAATGGATGATGAACTGTTGGTCTCTGCTGCTGTAGCCCTCAATATGACCTTTTCTGAAATATTTTGTTCCTCTGATCTTTTTGGTGTATTCTGAGTTTCTATTGCTTGCAGATCCCGGAAAGGAGAACGGGCTGATGCTTCAGGAAAAACAGGCTGTGTGTAAATGGCCTCGTGATCTTTCAGAATATGATTGAATTGTTTTTCAAAACGCTCTTTGGCAAGCAGCGTTGTATTGAATTCAAGAGTATCTGTAATAATCGTTGTGATTTTTTTCTCCAGCCAGTTTTTGGCCTGAGAGGAAATATCGTCCTGACACATCCATACAATCATCTGATAAGTGAGCACTTCTCCAAAAGCATATCGGGCAAATTTCCTGTGTTGTCCTTCGGAATTAGTAGCATGCTCTTCAAACTGCTTTTTGATATGCCGTATTTTTTCTGTTTGAAGGGTGGTGTTGATCGCTACATGCTGATGGGTTAAAAAGTTCAGGGTTTCCATAATGTTTTCATCGGTACGCCCTCCCAAATCAGCAATTAACGATTCTGATGGGCCTTCGAATATTCTCAATACTCTGGTATCACGGAAAAGCTGGGCAATGCCGTTATGTTCTGAATATCCTCTGGCTGCTGTAATCTGCATCAGAAAATCAACGCCTTTCCAGGTTTCTTCCGTGGAGAATATTTTTCCGGCACTTACCAGCATATCAGGAAGGAGAAGACTTTCATCTTTCCATTGCACGAGTTTTGACTGATAAGTTTCAACGATCTCTAATATCCAAAGAAGTTCATTGAGGTTTTTAAGAACAACAGGCTGATCGATGAGGTATCCTGAATTGATCTTTCTGTTTTCAGCCCATCGTTTAGATCGGGATAAGACGGTTTTCAGGATTCCTATACACATAGAATTGATTCCGATGCGTCCCATAGAGACTACTTCGTGCAGAACTTCAGCGCCTTTCCCAATCTCTCCCAGAATATGTGAGGCCTGAATTTGTACATTATTCATCGTAAAATGTCCTTGTACAGTGCCTCGCATTCCCATGGTCATGCATTCTTCAATATGATGTAACCCGGGAGTTCCTTGTGGGACTAAAAAGGCGGATTGTCCAAGATATTTACCATTTTCGTCCTGTGTATGGGCAATGACAGTCAGATAACTCGCCCATGAAGAAGAGCCGACCCAACATTTTTCACCATTTAAGATCCAGTGGCTGTTATGTTTCTGTGCGAAAGTTTTTCCTGCGTTAGGATTGCTTCCTGCACCGGGTTCGCTTAATGCAAAGCTGGCGGTTCCTTTACCTGCAGACAGATCTTTCACCACTTTTTCCCTGATTTCTTCTTTGGCAAATTTTGCGATAGGATGCAGTCCCAGTAAGTTGTGGAGGCTCACCAATAATCCCAATGTCAGATCAGCAGAAGAAATGATTTCTATTATAGTTCTTGCCTGGCTGAGACTACAGCCCAAGCCACCATTTTCCTGTGGAATCAGTAATCCCATTAATCCCATCCGGGAAAACTCAGTCATGATGTAGGGTGGAATTGAACGCCTTTCGTCAATGGTATAGCTGTCAACTCTGGTTTGAAGAAAATGCTGTAGTTCCTCAATGGTATTTTTGAAGGTATTTTCCTCAAGCGGAATGTGAACCGTATCTGCATTTTTTACAGGTACTGTGAAACCTAACTGAGAAGTGTGTAAAATGTTTTCCCACTCATTGCGTTCCGTAGTACGTTTAGCCAGTCGTCTCTGAATTTTACCACTGGTAGTTCGGGGAACATGCATGGGAGCAACAAAAATAATTTTTTCAATGGCTATTCCATGTTCTTGTAAAACAGCGTTGCGTATTGTCTTGGCATATTCATCAAATTTTGGAGATAAAACAGCACTTCGGGTTAATTCCTGTACAATATAACAGCATTCATTACCCTCTTTATTCATGGCAAAAGCAGCAGCTCCGTCAGTTCTCAGATCAGGATGTGAATAGCAGGAGGTACGCTCAATGTCCTGAGGATAATAATTTAAACCTCTGATGATAATGAGATCCTTAATTCTGCCCACAATATAAATTTGTCCGTCATCATCTTTGAAGGCAAGGTCTCCTGTTCTTAGATATACTGTATCATTGGAACGGGAGTGGAAATAGCTTTCGGATGTAGCTTGTCTGTTTTCGTAATATCCATCAGTCACGGAAGGTCCTGAATACCATAATTCACCAATTGAATAAGGTTCAAGGGCAGTAAGTTTTGAAATGGAGTCCGGTAATTCCTTTTCAAGGTCAGAAATGGCAATAATATCGATACCGTGGTTATCAATGACCTGTCCGTTTCCTACAAGATAAACGGAACTTTCATCTTCGGGGAAATCCCTGGCTGTTTCCAGAAAACCGCTTTCTTTGAGAATTACCTTGTTTTTCTTCAAGGCTTCTTTATCTACTTTCAGCCATTTTACTTTTTCACCTTCTTTGTTCAAAGCAACAGTTAAAGTAGCTTCTGCTAAGCCATATCCGGGAGAAATGACATGATCATTGGCTCCAAACAGCGAAATGGCATTTTGAAAATCACAGATGGTTTTAAAACGGATCGGTTCGGCTCCAGAAGCACACATTTTGAGATCCTCCAGTGAGATTTCGGCTTTTTTATTCGTTTGTTTAAGCTCGTGATGGAGCTGTACCAATTTATCAGCGACCAGCTGATACGCAAAGTTAGGACCTCCGGTATGCGTTCCTTTCCATTTGCTGAGCGCACAGACCCAATTGAGAGGCCTGCTCATAAAATCTTCAGGTTTCATCAGATAAAGACTGTTTCCATTATAAATTGTCTGTACAATAAACAGGATGAGTCCCATATCGTGATAGAAGGGAAGCCAGCTCACAAATACACTGTCTGGAGTGGCATTCATATTTTTTCTGGATTCTCTGGAATTTTTGATCAGAGAATTTTGGGTCACCACAACTCCTTTAGGATTTCCTGTGGAACCGGATGTATACTGTAAAAATGCAGTAGGATGAATATCTGGTTCATCTGTAAAGGCTGTTTCCAATTGATCTGAAACCAAAATTTCTACTTCGGTTACCGGTATTTTGCTTAATAGTTTAGATTTACTTAAAGACTGAATCAACCTTGAAGCATTTTTTTTAGCTGTAATGATCGTTTCAGGAAAACATTCTCCGGCAATATTCTCCCATTTGTCCAAAGATTTTGAACGTCCCGGAATATTAAGCGGAACAGGAATCGCTCCGATCCATTGACAGGCTAAAAATGCAATGACAAATTCGATCCCCTGATTAAAAATAAGCAGGCAGCGATCTCCTTTTTTTATGTTTTTATGTTTTAAAATCTGTGCATATCCCTTTACCTGAAATAAGAGTTCCGGATAGGTAAACGGGTTTTCCTGAAGATCAATATCCACATCGCAGAATGCTGTTTTATGTGGGTATTGTGCAGTTCTTTTGATCAGAAAATCAATCAGACAATGATCATCTTTTGCAGACGGCTGATGGTCTGCTGTATGGGGCATAACTTGAACATGACTTTTTTCCATGTTAGTTGTATTGGTTTAGTGGTGGTTATTTATTGACAAAAAGTATAAGCAGACTGATCTACTTTTTTTGTCAGTTTTTGATATTCTTTCGCTTTGCCGGGCCAATTGTTGAGAATAATATCTCCGTCTTTGTACCAGCTGTTCTTAGCCTGAGTCCAGGCCTTTTTCTTCATTCTTTCGTTGACCTGACGGGTAAACTTCTTCTGGAAATCAGGTTTCACATCCATGTACTTCAGTCTGTTATTCGAAATAAGAGTGATACATTCAGTGATGTAATGAGCCTGATTTTCTACCATGAGCAGGACAGAACTATGTGCAAGATTCGTGTTGGGGCCGAACATCATAAAGAAATTCGGGAAACCTGCCGTTGTAATTCCAAGATAGGTTTCTATGGACTGTTCCCAGGCGTTGCGTATAGAAAGTCCATTTAATCCTTGTATATTCAATCCTTTCAAAAAAGGGTTGCTTTCGAATCCTGTCGCGTAAATAATGACATCCAAAGGAATTTGATCTCCGGGCTTGGTAACAATACCATCCTCAGTTATATGTGAGATTCCATCCACATTGACCTGTACATTTTCTTTTGCCAGAGCAGGATAATATTCGTCTGATAAAAGGACACGGACCGCTCCCATTGGATAATCCGGGATCAGCTTTTTCAGAAGTTCCGGATCTTTGACAGACTTTTTGAGGTGGCTCAAGCTGACACCCTGCCAAAGCTTTTTCCAGAATTTGTTCTGGCCCATCAAATGATAAAACACTCCATTGAATGTATTATTTGAATGACGTGACCAATTGAGGATGAAAGGGTATTTTTGATGCCAACGTCTGTCCTTGTCGTTGTACAGCGAGTTTTTCTTGGGCAATAACCATTTTGCACTTCGTTGGAAGACCGTCAGAGACTCTACATCAGAAACAATCTTCGGAATAAACTGAATGGCGCTGGCTGCATTTCCTATAACTCCTAAACGTTTTCCTTTCAAATCAATCTCATGGTTCCATTGTGCGGAATGCCAGGTATTTCCTTTGAAAGTTTCTTTTCCCTTAAAATCGGGGATTTTCGGGTGATGCAGCTGGCCTATGGCCATAATAAGCGACTTTGCAGTATAGGCATCACCTTCTTTTGTCTTCACTTCCCAGCAGCCTTCATTTTCCATAAACGATGAAGACGAAAATTCTTTTTCATAAAGAATATGTTCTTGTAAATCGTTTTTTTCTGCATTGAATCTTAGGTACTCAAGAATTTGTGGCTGGTCTGACCATTTTTTCTCCCAACCCGGGAAGGGTTCAAAAGAATAGCTGTACAATGCTGAAGGTACATCACACTGGGCACCCGGATAGGTATTGTCTCTCCAGGTTCCTCCCAGGTCTTTTGCTTTTTCCAGGATAAGAAAAGAATGGATCCCTCGTTTTTTTAAGCTGATCGCCATTGAAATTCCTGAAAATCCTGATCCTACAATGATGGCTTCATACACTTTTTGATTGGTGGCCATGGGTTACTTTGTTTTTGGAGTGACAACAAGCTGTTTCAAACGATCTTTTTCATAAAATACCAGGACAAAATTCATAATAGATACAATCATTCCCGAAGCAAAAAATACAGGGTGAGCAGGCGGCATATCATGAATAATGTGAATTAAAAAGATATTGACCGCAAAAGGAAGATAGAATAGTAAACCAATCCACCAGTATCTTTTGGTTAATAAAAGTATTCCTGCAAATAATTGGGCTAAACGGACGAAAGGACCTAAGTAACTCATCATAATAGCATCATGCAATTGGCGGAAGGTCTTTCCAAACAGTAAAATTCCTTCGCTTTGCGGATTATAACCTTCTGTAAACATGGCATAGGTTCCTATTGCACCGAAAAGTAACAACACAACGGCAAAAACATACCTGAGTATGGTCATGGATTTTCTCATAATATTTGATTTTTTAGTGTAAGTTTTAAAATGACGAATAACAACGGATGAGCATCTGAAGAACTTTCAGACGCTCATTCCGTTACAATGTTCTAGTTCAGTTTTAGAATATGAGACATCCCTGTTGTAGTGACCGTTTTGGTTTTACTTAGATTGCTTAAATTGATTTTATTGATGTAGTTGCTTGTTTTATTGGCAAATGGAACATAAGCGAATCCGTTTGCGAAATAACATCTTGCTACTTTTCCTCCGATGGTATAATCATCATCTACTTTTGTGGCTGTTTTCGCATTTAAATCAAAGCTCCACCAACGGAAAATAACATCTGTATTATATGAATACGGATTGCCCGGATCCAGTTTTGAAGGATCGAGTACGGTAGCCAGGAATTTACCGTTTCCGTAATATTCGAAGTTGGTCACAGGATTTCCGTTTCCTTGTGAGGCGGCTTCCAGGTTAAAATAATAGTCTTTATCGAATTCTGTAGCTCCGTTTTTGATTCTTAGCATACAGGCAGGTTTGCCAATCACGTTTCTGGCTCCGCCAAATACATTGTGACACAATACATAGATATCTCCGGTTTCCGTTTTATTCATGTAGTAAACCCCACCGCCGGTATTCCAGGCTCCTGTAAAGGATCCTCTTGTATCGGTGATAATTTTTACGAGTGCATTAGAATTATCACTGGATGAATTATTGACTTTGGTAAGATCGATAACAAGAATGTCACAGGTTGTCGTAGCTGGAGTGAACGTGTTAAAATCGTTCATGTAATACAATGCTGCGTACATATAATTTCCATTGATGATAATCTCGGTAACCCCATCTGCCTGAATTTTGGCTCCGGCAGTAGGGAAGTTGGTTACCTGTCCGACTCTTGACATGGAGGTCCAGTCAATGACCCCGGTTTTGGTCATCGTTGTTGGATTAAAGATCACAATTTTCCCTGATCCTCCTATATAAGCTGTGTTTTCATCTTTAAAGGCAATATTTCCCTGGAATCCCAGTTCAGGAACTGCAATAGATCCTTTTTTCTCGCCGGCATTTCCGTTGGATAAAGTCCATCTTGTGATCGATTTGTTTTGATAATCATTTACATACACAGCCTTTTTAAACTCATAGACTCCTCCGGAATGGGAAGCAGAAATTTCGTATGCCTTAGAATTGTCTAATGTTCCAGCAAAATCCGGAGATTCCAATTTCTGCATATAGGCAGAAAAAGACATTCCATTGGAATTTTGTGGTCTTGTAATCAGGGCGAAATTGGCTGTTCCGCTATCCGCTGTTGGATTTCCGGGTTCATCATCTTTGCTGTTGCAGGATAAGATGCTCAGCAGCATAAAACTTAAAGCAGTTAATTTGTTCTTCATTGTTTTGATTTTTTATGATTTTTGTTTAGTTAAATTGATACGTAATCTTGGCGTAAATACTCCGTCCCGGTTTTTGAACAGAGAAGTTATCATATACCTTGGCGTTGGTAAGGTTTTTACCGTCAACTGCAAAACTCCATTTCTCATTTTTAGAATGCACGGACACCGAAATATCACTGACAAACTGTGATGGAATAGTAGTTTTGGAAGATTTTACCCCATTGATAGCCCAGGTAAGGAAATATTCATGAACATAAGATCCGGTGTATAATACTCTGAAATAATAGTTTTTTTTATTCCCGGGATCCAGTGTGTACGAGATTTGGGTATTTCCGAACAGGTAAGGAGTATTGGGAATTCTGGCGCCAATATATTTGTCATTAAAAATTCCGGAATCATCTACTCCTCGTAATCGGGTATCCAGATAGGTGGCATTAAGGTTAACGTTAAGCTTGTTGTTAATCTTGTATTCCATGAACCATTCTGCACCAAGGGTAGAAGTTTTTAATAAATTGGTGTAAGCAGCAAGGGCATTGGAAAAAGAGGTAAGGAGAATACGGTCTTTTGTATTTCTGTAAAAACCACCGATTCCGGTAAATATTTTTCCTTCTAAAGTTTTATACTGTATCTTAAAGTTGATGTTATGACTTTTGGCAGATTTCAGGTTAGGATTGGGACTGGTTGTAATATAATCCCCAAAAATTTCCCTGCTGTCAGGCTGGCGAACGGTATATTCATAACCGGGCAATATGGAAATTTGCGGTGTTGCCATCCATTTAAAAACCTGACCAAAACCAATATCAGAAGAGGAAGACGAATTGAGTTTATCAAATTCATTATTAATCTTAAAATTAATGCCTCGTACTTGGTTGTAGTAATGTTTGAAAGAAGTATTGGAAATCAAGTGACCATTTAAAAATTTCGATTCAAGAGAAGTACCGAAAAAGTTATTGAATAATGTTTGAGGTGTTTTAAAAGGATCTTCTTTGTAAGTAGCTGTACCGGCTTTATCTTCTCCGGTTAATTCCATTCTTGTGGTTAGGAGATTAACGTTCAGTTTGTAATGGTCTCCTAATCTGAAAAAAGCATTTTCTCTTGCATACAGCACATTCTGATTGATTTTTGGAGTACGTCCCTGGCTGTATAAACCGCTTTCTCCCTTAGTTGTTCCCTGGGCAAAATTGCCGTCCCAGAAATAAATTCGTGATGAAATATCCTCAAAATAGGTCTGTTCAAAATTGTATCCGGCAGTCACATCAATTTGCCATTTATTTTTTTGTGCACTTGATTTTTTCCAGTTCAAAGCGGCTCCGCCAGTATATTCTCTGGAAAAAGGTTCTCCCCAGGGCTGTAGAGCGGTAACTCCATGCTGCCATTCTTTATACGTGTGGGTGAAAGTAGAAATGAATTTCAGGTGATCTGCCCAGCTTAGGTCTTTAACACCTACCTGTAGTTTGGCTAACGCAAAATCATATTGATCATTAAACCTTCTGGCACGCCCTTTTTTCGTGTTGTATAAATCGTCAACCACAATATCCACATCATCCATCCAGTAGTCATTGTCTGAATGACGGTACACCGCATCGAAGCCTGCATAGAATTTTTTGTTTTTGAAAGGATGCCCGGAGGTGTTGAGGGTGGCTTCGTGAGAATTCCATGAACCATAACTGTATCCTGCCCCCAGAAAATCTTTTTCTCCTTGTTTGGTCACGATATTGATGACTCCTCCTAAAGCATCAGACCCAAACTGTACAGGAATCAGCCCTTTGTATATTTCAACACGATCAATGATGTTGGCGGTGAGATTCTGCAGTTCAAAGCCACGCCCCAGAATATAAACAGGAATTTCATCTACAAAAACCCGAACATCTTTTCCATCAATACCGTTAAGAATCACATTCACGGCGCTGCCCATTCCGCCTTGCTGCTGTATTCGCAATCCGGAAGCAAGGTTTAAGGCTTCTACAACTGTTTTTGAGGAGGTTTTAAATTCTCTGAAATCAATAACTTCAGGGGTATACAGCGACTCACGGATTCTTTGTGATGCTGAAAGTTTTGTTCCTTCCACAATCACTTCTTCAAGTTCATAAGCAGATTTCAAAAGAGTAACATCCAATGTTTCCCGCTCTTCACTGATCTGAATTTTGAAGTCTTTTTTCCTAAATAACGAATTTTCTACAGAAACCATATATGTACCTGGTTTTTCATAAATTGTTACTTGTCCATTCCTGTCTGTTGTCTGTTGAGTAATAACTCCATTTCCTTCAACAGTGATTTTTGCGTTGAAAATAGCTTCCTTATTTTCATTTTTTATATTGATAATTGTTTGAGCATTAGTGTATTTAATTGAAAATGCAGTTAAGAAAATAGCTGCCGTAAACTTGGAGTAATTTAAACGCTCAAAAATTGGTATCATGTGTTATTTATAATTAGTCCAAATATAAATAAATAATTTACAAATGATTTAAAAATAAAACATGATTTATGTCGTGGATAGTATTTTCTAGGTTTTATGGGTTAAATTCGATAAGGAATAGAGGTTTTCTATTCTGTAAACCAGTGGTTTGTTTTTTAATGGATGAATAAAAAGGGTAATTATATATTGGGATGTACTGAATCAAAAAATGCAATATTATTCGTTTTATAATCGATCTTGTTTATTTTATAAAAGGAGGTAGAATGGTATTTTTATAAAATATGGTCTGGTGCATTCTAGTATATCGTTACTTTCTGTAATTTATATTTGAATTGTTTTATACTAAATTGAATGGAGTTTGTTTGAGGTATTTGGGATCTTACTGTTATTGATTTCCATAGTATTATAAATTTTTTATAAATTTATAATACTAACCTTGAAAACTTAAAATCATGAAAATTAGTTCTACAAAACCGATCTGCCTGATTGGTAGAGTTTATGATTCAGTAACTGATCAATGTGAAGTGAAGAGTTTATTTATTGATGATGGAAAAATTGTGAAAATCATTGAAGGGAAATCAAATACTGATCTGTTGTCAGACAGTTTTATCATTGAGCTTAGTGATAATGAAATTATTTTCCCTGCTTTTATAAATCTTCATACCCATATTGGCTATAATGTATTGCCGATATGGAATTCTCCTCATATATGGTATAATAGACATCAATGGAGAAATTCTCCACAGTATATTGCAGAAATCAAAGAATTTACAAACTATATAAAAAAAGGATGGGCTTCCAACCCGGTACTTTTAGAAAGCTTTATTGCAGACTATATTGATCCCTCAAAACTAAATTCATTATTATACGATGAAAGTAATAGTACTTATCGTGAGTTTTATATGTTTCGGGCGATAACTGAGGTTGAAAGAATCCATGCTATCCTTTCTGAAATTCAGGCTGTATGCGGTGGAACCGGACTTTTGCTTCAAACGCTAAGTCTGGATGATGAGGAGTCTGATATGAAACATTTTCTTATCCGGAATACCGGTAATTCCGAAGATATGGGAATCGATAAATCGCTAAAGGTATTTCCTGTGGTTGATTTCTACAGCCCCGAAATCAGGCCCGATGGAACACCTGTCGCAGATACTTCAAAATGGTCACCTGTAAAACAAAAGAATCTTGATTACTATATAAATTCCGTTAATCAAAAAAATGCTAATTATTATTCTACCATTGCCCATATTGGAGAAGGCAAAACGGGTAATTTATATAAAGCGACAAAAGACAAATATTCTGAGAATGAATGCAAGCAGCTATTTGAAGAATTAAAACAAAAAGTAAATGCTCAGGATTTAAAAGATTCTAATCTGATTTTAGTTCACGCCAATGGCATTGATTATTCAGATCATGATACAATTCATTTTTTAAAGGATCATAATATTAGTATCGTTTGGTCACCAGTATCCAATCTATTGCTCTATAATGATACTTTGCCGATTAAAAAGCTTTTAGATGAAAATATTAATGTTTGTTTAGGGACTGACTGGACTCCCAGTGGAAGTAAGCATATATTGGATGAGATGAAATTTGCGAGATATTATTGTAATCATTTCAATATTGAATGTTCAGATACACAGATATTTGATATGGCTACAGTAAATGCCGCAAAGGCATTGGGAAATCTAAATTATTCTGTGATTAAGGAAGGTGCATTTGCTGATCTATTTGTTTATAAAGCTGGTAGTTCTGATCATGTACTGGAGGATATGTTGAAAAATGAAGATGAGAAGATAAAGTTTTCTATGATCAATGGTCGGATTATTTATGGGGATATTTCTGTCTTTGATCATATAAAGGTTGATTATCAGAAGTTTCCAGATAATGAAGGACAATACTCAAAGAATAAGGGGGTCAGTATTAATTCCAACCTAAATTTCAATCTTGAAAATTCGATAAAGAAAATGGATAGTCTGATTGAAACATATTCAAGAGATACCTTGAAAAAACAACTTTTTAGGACTAAGTTTTTATCTGCCGATGATCAAATATATAATCATCGGATATCAAAACTTAAACAAGATTTGTAATATTGGACTCTTCGTTACAATCCCGAAAGGAATAGTACTGGAAAATACTTTGATAGTATACTCTTTTGTATTTTATACCCGTTGTGCATTTTAAATTATATTTGATTTTAAATTGTTGATGTTTCTGTTTAAGTAATTTTTATTGATGAACTGAACTGTTGTCAAAGCTGTAATTTTTGCTAATATCCTTGTTTTAAATCCATCAAAGGTTTTCGCATAATTTCGTCTAATCATGAATTGATCGCATAGCTGTGAAAATAAGGTTTCAATCCTTTTTCTGTGCTTTTTAAATAAGTAAAATTGAGGTTTATAATTTTTTTGATTAATTCTTTTAGGAGTTTCTAACCTAATATTAACATAATTAAACAAATCGATCTGTACCTCTGATGAAAGATATCCCTTATCTCCAAGCAAAATACAATCAGAGAACTGCTCTTTAATGTCTTTTAAAAAATGAATATCATGAATGGATGCAGGACTTAAATCTATACTTTGAAAGATACCACTCACAGAGCAAACTGCATGCAGTTTGTAACCGTAGAAAGACATTTGCTGTGATGCACAAAAACCTCTGTTGGGATAGCAATTTTGTTGTTCTTTATATATTCTAGAACGTAGACTTCTTGAGATTTTACAAATTTCCAAAGGCATACTGTCTACAATAAAATAATCTTCAAACTCATTAAAACTTTGAGCCATTTTTAAGCGGATCTCATTAATCTTAAATGATAGTTTTCGCTTCCTTCGATTGTAAACACTACGTTCTATTTTATTGCTCAAAAAAACGGGAAGCTGACGAAATAAATGATTTTCACTATCAATTCCCATATATTCAGCTGTCAAAGCTAAACTTACAAGCTCTAAATCTTTCATTCGGGGAGAACGCCTTTGATAAGATAAAAGTTTATCCGTTGAAATTTTTCTTAGAACTTCCAAGATTCTTTCGTAATTTGCAGTTAAGCTGTTCATTGTAAATGTTTTGTGGTAAAAACAATTTACTGATTATCAATCAAATGAACAGCTTTTTATTTTGAAGTCATAATGCACAACGGGTAAAAAAATATAATTTTTAATAGTCTTGCTAATTTAGAATATTAATGAAGTTGTATAAGTTCCTAAAAATGTTTTGTTTTGAAAATGTAATTTCAGTCACTTTTATTGTATAGGATGATCCTCCATCCATACTCATTTATTCATCTACAAATTTTATAGTTTAAATAGGAAACTATAGGCAAAATTATTCACCAGAGTCTTATTACTTATCCATTTTATCGCTTAGTATATAATTTCGTCATCTATTTAAGTTTAAAATTTGTAGATGATGGTGCATAAAAAAACAAGGCTTTTTAAAGATCAAAAAAGGAAATACTCAGAAAATTTTGACCTTGAATCTATTGTGAAATTTGAAGAATTTCCACTAGAACAATCTGCCAAAATATTAACTGATTATGGTCTTAATCTTACATCTAGAGAAGTTGAGGACCTAATGCAGTTCCTGAATACACTCGCAAAAATAACTTTGAAAGAAGTTTTTCAACTAAATAGCTTTTTGTACTTTATTTTCTTTAAATGTTCTAATAACCAGATGTTTAATAGCTGGCAATACTGATTTTTTCCAATTTTAAATATACTTTATAATGAGTATAGCTGATTTATATATACGAGTTTCTACAGATGAACAGGCCGATAAAGGTTATTCTCAAAGAGATCAAGGAGAGAGGCTTCGCAACCATTGTATACGCTCAGGAATAATGATTGACAAAATTATTTTTGAAGATCATTCTGCAAAAACATTCGATCGTCCAGGGTGGCGAAAATACATACTGGAATTTAATCGTAGAAAAGCTGAAAAAGAAGGACGATTACTATTATTTACAAAATGGGATAGATTTAGCAGAAATACAAGCGATGCCTATCAAAATGATCAGCTATCTCAAAAAGAAAAATATTACACCCCAAGCAATAGAACAATTTGGATCTAAGTATTCCGAAAATAAAGTTCTCTTAGCAATATATCTATCCACACCTGAAGTTGAAAACGATCGAAGAGCCTTAAATGTAACAAATGGAATGAGAAGAGCTATAAAGGAAGGTAGGATGATGGGAATTGCTCCTTATGGCTATATTAATAAATGCACAGAAGATGGAAGGAAATATGTCGCCATAAAAGAGCCAGAA
Source organism: Chryseobacterium sp. BIGb0232 (assembly GCF_024810195.1). Lineage (NCBI taxonomy): Bacteria > Pseudomonadati > Bacteroidota > Flavobacteriia > Flavobacteriales > Weeksellaceae > Chryseobacterium > Chryseobacterium sp. BIGb0232. The sequence continues at coordinate 409,389 of NZ_JANUEH010000001.1, read as the reverse complement.
GCTTCTAATATAATATGGGCATTTAAACAAGTGGCCAAAGGGCATTTACCTATAGCTACAGTGCGTGTTGAAATGAACAAACGTGATGGGAGGGATATTTCTTTAAATGCTTTTATGGAAGTCTTAAAGAATGTAGCTTATTGTGGGAAATTATTATTACGTGCTAATGGAAAAGAAGAGGAGAAAATAGTGGAGGGAAAACACGACCCCGTTAATATCAGAAGAGCTCTTTATGAAGGTTCAAAATGTTTTATGGCGAAAAGGGACCAAAGATCTGAGGTTGCCAGGAGGAAAAGCGATTAATGATGAAAGATACCCTTTACGAGGAATTTTACTCTGTCCTAAATGTGGAAACAATCTTACTGCAAGCGGCTCAAAAGGAAGAAAAAAGCATTACTACTATTGTCATTGCAGTTCTGCCTGTGGATTTAGACATAATTCTGATTTAGTTAATGAATTATTTGAACGTGAACTTTCAAAATATGAGTTTCAGCTTAGTATTAGAAAAATTTTAAATACGATAATTCTACATAATTTCAAAAATGTTTCATCAACGGTAAAAGATGAAAGATCCGCTATTACAAATAGAATCAACGCTCTCGATGAAAGAATCTCAAAGGCAAGAGATATGTTTTTATCTGATAAAATCGACGAAGATGATTTTAGAGATATTAAGAATAGATACAAAGGAGAGTTGGGTGAATTAAAAGAAAAGCTAAGTTTGATAAAGAAAAGTCCAGAGAGTGAAATTGAAACAAAACTTTCTTTGGCATTAGATGCTGTAACAAATGTATCAGATCGTTATAGAAATGCCAATTTGATTGATAAACGTGCTATTGTTGGTTCGATATTTCCTGAAAAGTTAACTTTTGACGGAACTAGTTTTCGAACCGCTAAAATGAATAGTTTTGCTAAAAGTATTTTCTTGATTAAGAAGGAATTAGGTAGAGAAAAAAATGGGGATCAAAATTTAAAAAATCTTAATCCCCGTCTTGTGACCAAGACGAGCGTATCTTCAAACGCTTTTATAGATGATTTAATCCGTTTAAGCCAAATTAAAAAGGATTTAGCAATTCCTAATTTAGAATTTAATTTTTTTTAGTTGTGATTTTTTTTCAAGATGATTTTAAATATTTGAAAACAATCAAAATTGGAATCGTTTGAATTCATTTTACTTCGATTGGTTTCTCTCTTTTATGAAGATTTTAAGAACAATATTTAATTTGAATGTAATGAGTAGAATTTATATAAAGATGAAACCTGATACATTCAAGTATACTGTTGCTTTAATTTCAAGTAAATCTCATAACTTAATTTTATCAATAATGCTTATTTAGGATAATGACGTCTATTCCAAAATAATTGGTTTGGCCATCTTTTTTCCATCTTGTAATAGATGTAATGGTGATATTCATAACGAGACCAAATATTTTCTGCAATACGATTGTATTCTGTTATAAATGCATTTTTAATGTTTTCTGATAAGGTATGAACTACATTTGATTTAATGATCAATTTAGAGTATTGAGCAGCCATTGCTAAAGCATTAAACATTCCTTGAGAGGATAATGGATCAAAGGTTAAACAAGCATCTCCAAGTGCTATCCAATTTGATTGTATTGGAAATTTAAGATAAGAAGAATGTGATGCTTTTGTGCCTAAAAATTCATAATCTAATATTTCTTCTTTAATTTCTAAAATTTTAATTAAATCTTTTTCAGCTAAAAAATAATTTTTAAAAAAATCTCCATCTTTTGTCAACTTTTTATCGCATAAATCGGAATCTGTAAAGAAACTAATCAAGTGTTTATTATTAGGTAGTTTGGTAATATACCACCATCCATTTTCCACAGTATAGATTGTAGAAAGTTCTTTTAAAGTTGGAATGGATATACTTCCATGAATCCCTATAAGCTGATCTTTTTTGAGGCACTTAATGTTCATTTTTTGAGCCATCAAACTTCTACGTCCTGAAGCATCTATGATAAATTTGGCTTTATAGTTATTTTCAAAACCCGCCTTTGTTTTTGTAATCAAAGCCCATTGTTGAGACTCTTCTAAAACACTAACAATATTTTCTCTAATGATTTTAATCCCTCGCTCACTTGTTATTTTTTGTAATTCATTTACAAAATTACTCTTATGGATAGACCAGCCGTGACCTTCAGGATTCTGTATGCTATCTTGTATGATAGGATGAGGAGTTCCCCAGTATGATTGCATACCAATTGTAGGTTTTCCAACCAACGGATCTTGCATTATTGCATCAATATCAATACCTAATTCACTAAAAATACGTGTACTGGATGCCACTAAAGTTTCCCCATGTAAAACATTTGTGTTTTCTGGTTTTTCAATGATTAAAATTTTGTAATATGAATGGAGGTGCATAGCAGCGATACACCCTGCTATACCTCCTCCAATAATTATAATGTCGAAACAGTTATTCATGATTAAGAATTAAAACGTCTTCTAAATCTTTCATTAATAGTTACTATTTTTTGATTTGGTTTAACATATTCTATTTGTAAATTTTCATTCATTTCTTGAACTTTCGACAGTAGATTTTCTAATGCTTCTGAGTTATTTAATATATGCTCCGCTTCTTTTTTTACTTCTTCGTCAATTTGTAATCTAGAAGAATTTAATACATTATCTGATATTATTTCAATTACCTTATCTTTTGCGACATTGTCTATTAGCTGCTTTTGTCTGGTTTCTTTTAAAATGATATTAATAATTTTAGTGTATGAGCTTGTTAAGGCAACTTGCACAGTATTCGGAACTTTAGTATTCTCATTATTCGTAATTGTTTCATCTAATTTTATAGGTAGCACTGTGCCTACAGAATCAAAATGAGTAATCATTTTATTAATAATCTCTTGATATGGGGAATAAATAGTGGGGTTACCAGGTAAATCTTCCAACCACTCAAAACGTTGATTTAATATTTCTAATTGCTCTTGGGGATTTCCTTGTTTTTCTTGTAAAGCTTTGAATTGCTTGTAAGTAATAATTTCATTAGGCACTCGTGCTGGCCAAAATGTTGGAATATAGGGGTCATATGAATTGTCGTATCCGTCTTTACAAGAGGCGGTATCTGTTTGCCAAGGAATAGCCATCCAACGTGTTATACCGCCTGCAACTTGAAATTCGAAAGGGTTAATTATTTTATTAAGTAACGTTTGATCTATAAAAGGACCGTAATCAAGGTTGTCTTTAATAAGATTATCTCTATCAAATTTAAGTCTAAAAGGAGAATCATACATAGAAGATATTCTTACCGGCCATGTCATTTCACAACCTGGATGAAAAGCATCTGCCAGACAAAAATCTAAAGAAGCTCTTGTAAGTAAGTCAGCTTGTTCTTCTACAGGATATTCATCTAAAGGTTTAGGATTCATATAATTGGTTTTATATTTATCCCAATCATCAATAAAATTCCCATCTACCCATTGCTGTAACATTTTGATTTGCAAATCTGTAAGTGTACTATGCTGCCTCGGGCTTCCGTTTCCTACTATTTCTATAGCATCTCCATATAACCAAGGCCATAAAGCCGGAGATTGAGAACCTGGGAGATCAAACTGTCTGAACTGATTAAACATTTGTCTTCTGAATTCTAAGTTATTCATAGTTCCATCTCTTAATTTTTCAATCCATATATTTTCATTGAAATTATAAGCTCCACTGAAGCCAAAAGTGGTTAAAAAACCTTTGTTTACCCATTGTAGTTCTGTCATTCTCTTAAAGATGGGAAATATATCATAAGAGAATGAAGGGCTAATGGGAGCAGGCAATTTAAGTTCTCTTACGGATAGATCTCTCATTAAATCCCACATTGTTCTTACCGATTGTTGCATAGGAGCATAATCTGGAGGTGCACAAATGACCCAGGCAGGTTTTACATTAATTTCCTTATTATTGAATTTTACAATGGCTGTTACCGGTCCATCAGAAGTGTCATCATACCAATCATCATTATTGGCAAAATCTAAGGCAATTTCATTTTTATAACTTTTGGATATCCCTTTACCTCCAAGTACATGTAATCTTCTAGAATTTGGTGAATTCTTATCGAAAAACATTTCTCCAAGATAAACTTCTGTGTTTCCTAAAAAATTTCCTGAAAATTTCCCTGATTGGTTGATCGATTTGCTATTGATACTTTTTACACCTCCATCAATAACGAGGCTCATACGATCTGGGATCTCTGAATTTCTTTTAAATGAATATTTGTATTCATCTTCATTTGCTTCCGGAATATCTAATGCAAGATTAAATTGATACCAAGCTGCTTTTTGGTTGGCTAAATGGCACGACCAATCAATTTCAACATTGTCTTTAATATCAGGATGAGTAAGTTCCTTTACAACTTCTCCTTTAATATTCAGACCATATATTCTAAATTCTGCTGCTTGTCTTTTAATTTTGCCTTCTCTATCCCTATAAAAAGAAAGATCATTTGACATTATGGGTTCTGGAACTTGTGGCCCTATATAGTACTCATCACTATTTCCTACACGCATAATGCCTATTGAAGGATATATTGCTGCACTCACAATTTCGTGGTCAACTATTTTTTCATCTTTATTTTGTGCATGAAAAGGGCAAATTTGTCCTTGAGGTTCTCTGAACTCTAAAGCATTAGCGCTGTATCTCGTTTCTGCACCATATTTGTAAACATCTTTTCTTGCTTCAGCAATACTACCCAGAGGTTGATTTAATGAATTGATACGCCAGCAATTAAAATTAATATGATCACCAAGTTCTTTCACTCCAATCAGATTCAAATCTTGTTTGGGAAGGTTTAATTTACCAATTTCAATAAAACTTTCATCCCATTTTAATTGTAGATTATCTGCTATTTTTTCATCAAGCTCCTTGATTTGTCCTTCAAGAATAAATTGGTAAGAATCATTAGATAATTTTTGCTGTAAATCTTTAGCGAGATAATCTTTCTGCTTCATGATGACAGGGAAATTTTCTTTAACTACGGGTTTAAGCCGTAGTTTTATCATATATTTTTCGCCTAATCGGAATGGTATGATAGGGTAATATGCAGTGGTTAAACAACTGTCTTCGTATTTTTCCATTTGGTCTAAAATACGTTTCAATTCTTTGTTTTCTCTATAATATTCATTTAATTGGTTGATATCACCAGAAGTGGAAATTTGAGTGAATTCAACCATTTGTTGTGCATTTTGAGCAAAAAACACATCAATATTTTGAAATATAAAATCTGTATTTGGTCCATTAAGCCCTTCAGCATTATTCGGTAAATCAAAAATCTTTAAACCCAAACCAATGGTAGACTTTACATCTGTTCTTTTAGGATCTGTATCACTTGAAAAACGCATTACACACTTGAAATTATCTTTAATTCCAAAAAAACCAAGATCACCTGCTAATTTTTCAATCGGTAAGTCATTGGTTAAGCTTAATTCACCATGTACTATACCATGTTGTTTCCTGAATACGGCTCTAGGTGCTGGATTTGCACCATTTTCTATCATAACCTTTTGGTAAGTGTCAATAAATTGAGCCTTAAGGTCATTAATGTACTTTTTTTCCATTTTAATAAGTTTTAATTAATTATTTTTTATAGTGATTGGATTGTAAATAATTTCAAGATTGATTAACCCTGCACCAACGGTAATACTTTTTCCTCTTTTATTGTTTGTGTAGGATTTTAATCCCGAAATATCAGTAACGTATTTATCATCTTGTATGCAGTATGATTTGTGGTTATGACTACCAGCTCTTATGATAAAGCCTTTATCTGTACTTTATTATTTAAAATATGATAATACTTCTTCCGAAGCTTTACAGAATAAAATAGTTTTTGGTTTGGAGCCAAAAAGAGTGTTGTATATATGTGGGGTATTGATGATTTCTAGTTTGAAAAAATCTCCTGCTGTTTCAAATAACAACAGGAGACTTATTTTTTTATTTAAAAGTTGCTTCTAATTTTTGTTCGTTTTGTGTTTTGATAAATTCATTAAAAGATGTTATATTGTTGATATTTAACAGTATATTATTTTTTGATTTATCTTTTTTTCTATAGGCTTCGGCAAAATAAGCTCCATATATATGACTAACATTTAGTAAGGTTTTGTATTGAATATCTTTTTTAGGATCTAATGAAAAATTTGTTATTCCGTGACAAGAGAAGCAGGTGGTATTTTGATGATACGTTTCCATTGTAATATTTGTCGCATTTGGACTTCCTGCCAATTTTAAATTTCCCTTATTAAATTGTTGATAAACATCTATATTTCTAGGCTCTTTGCTATTAAGCATTGCTAGCCAGATATTACCGTTATAATATTGCTTAATTTCACTTTTTGTAAGTGCTTTTTTATTTAATTCATTAGCAAGATCAGCATGTCTTTTATATTCAGAATTGTTTGGATGATCATACTTTTTTTGTGATATACCCAATGGATATTTGCGATAGGCCTTATCAGCTATTTTACCTTTTTTAGTTAAGGTATCAAACTTAATAGCATTCAGGGAGTCTTTTGCAACAAGTTCACCTTTTTTAAAGAATAAAAAATCGGTTTCTGTGTTAGCAATTGGCTGACTGTTACTTGTGTTTGGTTTGAATCCATGTCTTTGTTTTGAATTCAAATCAGTTAAATTATTTAGATTATCCGGTGCTAAATCCTGACCTTCAAAAGTTGCCCAAAGCATTTCTGGGAATCCTTGTACTTTGCCAACGATATGTAAACCAATAAGAGCAACAGCGGGTATGTTTTGATAGTTTAGAGGATTATTAATTATTAGATTAACATTAGTATAATCATTTTTTCTGGTGAAATAATCTATTTTGTTTAAATAATCTTTTTTTATTTGTGGTACATTATGTACAATCAAGTAATTTTTCTGCTTATCCTTGGGAATCGCATTAAGATCTACCCAGGCAGCCTTTAGTTCTAATGAAGAATTGTTATAGACCTCTGTTGAATCACTTATATTTTTAATCCCTTTTTTTACTTTTTCTATAGCAGAATCTGTCGCTTTAACCATCTGATCATGCATAATTTTATTCATATGTATCGAATAAAAAACAGTATACTCTTCAGAAATTCCAGCAAAGTCTGTATTTGATTTTAATATAGGATGGTCACTGCCTGCCTGATGAAATGCAAATAATTTTAAAGGTGATTTATTCTCATGATGTACAGGTTCTCCGTATTCAGTAATTTGAAAAATATTTTTTGAATCATCCAAGAACAATGGCAAGCCATCTAGAGTTTTTTGATTTTTTGAATCTTTAATATTCTGTGTTAAATGCAAATACTTTTGCCAAGACCAGGTGTGAAATGCTCTTGCAGAATCTTCTTTGGTTACAACTAGAGTATCATTTTTCCATAGATTATCGTCATCCGTATCTGTGATGAATGATTTGTTGTAGTTGGAAAAATACTTTTTCTCAAAATGGTCTAGAGATTCCTTATCATTTTTATTCATCTCTATAGATTCTATAGATTTTTTACAAGAAATAAGGCTGAAAATAGTACCTGTCGTTATGCTCAAAAGCATCAATTTTTTGAATTTGAATTTCATGGTATTAGTTTTTTTGAGTTGATTATATTTTTAAAATTGCAATAACATTCTTTAGGTATACTAGGTGATTATTAAAAAAAATATTACATTGTTTTACAAATTCAATTTTATACCATATAGCTTTTTATGTTTGTCATAAAGACAATATTAATATTATTTTTTTAAAAATAATTCAGTAGTAATACTTAATTTTAAAGTAATGTATTATGGAATGGTTACTAAATTTTCGGGTGGTATTTAATTGAATTTCTTATCTTGTAATTTCATGAATTTCAACTAAGTTGTAGGAAATTATTGTATCCAAAATTTCTGTTAAGGAACTAAATTGAGTGCTTTTCAAGTGATGCAATTTTATAAAGAATAAAACAATATAGGCTTGGTCTATTAATGAATATAGGATCCAGAATATGTAGCTCGTGTCAGTAGACAAAAAATAGCACTACCGCAATTGCAATGGTGTTATTTTTATTAAGATATTTCTACATTTTTTAAGTGAATTTTGAACTGAATCTAATGAAAATGAATTTATAACGATTATGTTTTAGTGTCAGATCTTAAACCCTCAAAGAAGCTACTGGTTGATACTCTAAAAATAAAAAAATGGCGCCAACTGTTTTTAGTTGGCGCCTTTTGGCTTTTGGTGACCTCGACAAGCGTATCTTCAAACACTTTTATCGATGATTTGGTTCGTTTGAGCCAGATTAAGCACGAGTTATAAAAACTCATTTTTATCAAATAATTTCTTTTAAGCTAAATAATATAAGCTTTATTGTAGTTTAAATTCAAAAATAAAAGCAGGTAAACTTACTAACGTTAACCTTTAGTTGATCTTGTTTGTTTTGCATAAAAAAGATTCTCTTTTTATAATTTGTCATTGTTCTTTAAATTCTTGAATTATTGAACTTTTTTAAAAACAATAAGCACCATTTTTTATAAAGAAAAACTTAAAAACCTTAAACTAGCAGCTTTTATTTATAAATCATCAAATCTAGAACATTCAAAATATTTTAACATTTTCTAAAAAACAGCTACAATCTTTCTGTTGATGTTTTGATTATTTCATCCTGAAAAATTTATTTTAAATATGTATTTCTAATGCAGCTTTTCATATACTTTTATCAAATCAGAAATATTGTCAATGTTAAGTTTTTCAAAAATTCTTTTTTTGTGCGTACTTACTGTTGAGGATTGAAGTTTAAGTTGATTCATAATTTCAAGATTACCGTAGCCTTCTGCCATGAGTTTAAATATCTGAACCTCTCTTTTTGACAATTTTTCGATAAGATTGGGGTTTTCAGCTAGTTTTTTTACAATCTCTGAAGGATAAAAATATCCAAATTCAAAAATATGCTTTATGGAATTAATGATGTTTTTTTCTGAGGAGCTTTTGTTAAGATAGCCATCTGCACCGTTCGAAATATATTGCATGGCAATATCCTGATCATAAGCGGTGTAAACCATAATTTTGATGTCTTTTTGAATTTCTTTTATCTCGGTAATCATCATTCTTTTGATGCTTCCGGGCATATTAATGTCCAGCAAAACCAAATCATATTCATTTTTATGAAGTTGATTGATGAGATGAGTATAATTGGAGGCCTGATCTATCGTCAACTCCTTATAATTCGACTGCAGAATTAGTTTTGTACCCGTTCTTACGATGGGGTGATCATCGGCAATTATTATTTTTTTAACCATTAGAATTTTTAAGGTTTTATGATTAATTCTACACTCGTTCCCTGTGGTTTATTTTTCGTAAAGGTGATATTCATATTGATCTTTTTTGAAACTTGTGAAATCAAATATAAACCCAGGCTGCTTTTAAATTTTGAATCAGATATTTTTCCGTGAATGCTGAAAAGATTATTATAATATTCGATGTCTTTGCTTTGCATGCCATTTCCGGTATCTTTTATATTGATTATAATTTCTTTATTTGAATGAAGCGTTCCTGAAATCGTTATAAATCCGTCAAATGTGTTTTTCACAGAATTGTCTATAAGATTGTGCAGGATCATGTTCATCACGCTTTTTTTGATATTTATTTTAATATCGTTGTCTGTTTCGTTGGTGATAATGGTGTTGTTATGTAAAGCGATTTTATGAAACAAAAGCCTTTTTTCATTAATGATCTCCGCAAGAGAGTAATATTCGTCTTCGTAGTATGTATCTTCCTTGTACATTTGGGTATAATCCTTCAGATTCAGGGTATATTTATGCAATTGCTCAGAGGAGGCGTGTAGACTTTCAAAATATTCTTTCTGTGTTTCCGGATCGGTAGCATCTGTCAATTGCTGGGATATCAATGCAATAAATCGTACGGGCGTTGTGATATCATGAATAATGTTTTCAATAATTTTCTTCTCATACTCAGATTGGTTGGAGAGCTTTTGTTGATTTTCCTGCAGATTTTTCAGACTTTCATCCAGTTCTTTTGCCTTTTTAATAACCGTTTTCTTAAGTACTATATTTTTAGATTTCAGAAACCTCGTTCTTGAGTGTACAATGACCAAAATTAGTAGTAAAAGAGAAGAAACAGATAAGATCCTGAACCAGATGGTTTGATAAAATTGGGGCTCAACTTCAACACTTATTTTTTTATAGGTGAAATTACCATCCGGGGAAACCAACATTCTGACGGTGATGTCATGTTTTCCGTAAGAAAGCCCCACTAGGTTAATGGCTTTATTCGTTACCCTTTTCCATTGGCTATTTTTATCATCAATTGTATATTCAAGATTAATATTTTCTAGGTTGCCATAATAAGGAATGTCTAAAAGAATCTCTGCATTTTTATAATCCGCAGGTAAAACTAACTTATTCTTGAAACTCACGATTTTATTTTCCGTTTTTGCTCTTTCCAGATAAAGGTCTTCTGAATTTGGATAAACCGACTGTATCTCGTCAGGTTTGAAAAATACCAGTCCCTCCATAGAGGAAAAAACAAATTCTCCGTTTTCTAATTTGTTTCCCGGTTTAAAACAGGTTCCGTTAAATTCATTATTTACCAGGCCATCTTCTTTGGTATAGCGATAGTAGAATACATTTTTACGTTTGTTTTCTATAAAATCTAAAATATGTTTTTTCCGGACTTTATAAAGACCGTCGTTGGAAGAAATCCAAAAATTGCCTTTGGAGTCTTCTAAAAAAATATGGGCTGTTGCCAATTTTTTTTCCGGATCTAAAGGAAGCTTCAGTAATTTTTTATTCTTGAGAATATACAGTCCATTTTTAAATGTTGTTAAAAGATAAACATCATTTTGTATTTTCTGGATCTGTTTTAAACCGATATTAAGCTTTATACTAAAGGTAACGGCTTGCTTTTTTATAGAAAACCATAGCAAATCCGTACCATTTTGAAGTAAATAAAAAGCAGGATCAAATTTTCCAATAAATTCAGGAGCTACCTGAGTATGAAGTGTTACCTCCGATTCTTTTTTGCCGTTTTCATCAAAAGTCGTAAAGAAGTTTTTTCCCCCGGCCTCATTATATGTGACTACTATTTTTTTATCAAATGAATTGACAGCCTTCAGATATCTTTTTGACGGAATAGAATCATACTCTTTGTAGCCACTTTTTTTAGAACGCTTTATAATAGTTGAATATTTCTTGTAAAATATATTCAGTTGGTCATCATAAAGCAAAAACATTTTATAAGGTATTTTTTCAAAATGTTTATTTTCTATCAATCCGTTTCGGGTGTATACAGTACCGGCTGGAGTTATCACGCTGTTTTTGCCGTATGGAAGCGTAGAATAGAAAACATTATCTGCATATTCAATGGTATTTTTTGATGTATAGAAACCATTGATAGGCAAAATATTAAACCCTTTTGTAGAACTGCCGAGATAAAGCTTTTTGTATTGCTCATCGTAGAACATAGCTTGGATTTGATCGGTGTCAAAAGTTTCGTATCGGGTAAGAAATTCAACATCAATCTTATTATTTTTATGATAAACCCGGTATATATTATTTTTATTTATCAAAAAAGTCTGATTACTCAGTTGTTGCCAGTAAATTTTAGTGTCTTTGTCGTATAATATAAGGTCTTCTGTGACTGTTTCAGAAACTTCTCCATGATAAATGGTGATGATTTTGTTTCTTTTTTTATCAATAATAAATACATGTTCATGATCTGCAAAAATGTATGGGAGACTTTTCAGGCTGTTGAAACCTGACGGCATATCAAGTGACGCAGATTTATTATTATAAAAAACATCCTTTTGATTAAAATAATAGCGTGAATTTTTGAAATTTAAAGCAAAAGTCTGAAAATAAGAAGGGCCTCCTTCAAAAAAAAGATTTTTGTTGATTTTTACATACAATGAGTTGTTATGGGAGATCATGAGAGGTTCAATACCTTTGCCCATATAGAATACGGGTTTTCGATTTTTAATAATCACAGGATGCGTAGGATTCGAACCAAAAATAGCAATACTGTCTTTTGAGATATCTCCTCTGAAATATTCAAAATTTAGATTCGGCAGTGGAAAATTATTAAAATGTTCAAATTTTACGCCGTCATACCGTACAATACCATCTTCTGTAGAAAGCCAGAGATATCCATACTTATCTTTGATAATGTCTTTCACACTATTTTGTGGCAGACCATTATCCATATTATACCATTTAAAACTGGAAGACTGGGAAAAAAGTGGAGTATTGGATAATATCAGGAAAAAAAACAATCTTAATAGATTGATTTTCAATACTTTATTGGTTATATGTATACAATAAACGGTATTACTGGCGAAGTACAATCTTAGTTTTTTTTTGGCATAAATAATTGATTTATCCCTTTATTCAAGGCAAAAGTATAAAAAAATCAATTTAAAAATCAATTTAAAAATCAATTAAAGTTAAATTAATTCATTAATTATTGAATATATTAATTCTTCTACTAAAGATTCTTAGCACAACAACGAATGTTTTTTTTATTTAAATATTCCTCTATTTTTTTTGATATTTGTAGAAAAATTTCTATTTAAAAATGGAGAAATGTGGTAGTTCTTTCAATATTTATTAGAAATTACTAAAATATATTTGCAAAGTAAGATAACGCCTGAATCAATTTATTCAAAGCAAATTCTTTATGATAAAAATCTAAGATCAGACAAAGACCATGCTTTTTGATTAAGTAATGTTAAACTTAAAATAGTAAAGATCTACGTATACATTATCCAAATAAATTAAAATTCATAATTTGATAAAAACACTCACTTGTTTGCTATTTCTCACTTCAGTTACAGTATATTCTCAGGTAGGTATAGGCACAGGTAATCCCAGACAACAGTTTTATATAGATGGCGGGAAAGACAATCCTGCATCCGGAGCACACTCTGCGGCACAGGCAAATAATGACTTGGTGGTAACCGCCACAGGAAATATGGGAATAGGTACCATAAGTCCGGCTGCGAAACTTGATATCGCCAATGGGAGTACCGCGGGTGCCATTAAAATTACAGACGGAACTCAGGGAAAAGGAAAAGTTCTTACTTCAGATGAAGACGTAGTTGGAACATGGCAGAATACCTCCAATACTTTTATGGGTTTAAGCATAAACCGTGCAACCAATACGCCTGTGGCAGCTAATGCGCCAATGCCACTGACAGGAATTCTCTATTCTTTTGGATTAAATCTGAACACGCCAGCAGCCAATCAGTTTCAGGTACAGGAAACTGGAATTTATCTGGTTACTTTTCGTGTGAATGCCGGAGGAGGTGGCTCTACCGCTACACTTTTTACCTTAACAAACGTTACAGACGGTAATGTTGCGGAAGTAGTTTCCGGGGACGCATCTAATTATAGAATCATAGGATCTCACGCGATGCGATTAGTGGCTGGGAAAACCTACCAATTCAGTCCTAATGGTACGATGATCGCTTGCTCAAATTGTGGACAGCAAATGTCTGTTACCATGCTGAGTAAAGATCCTCTTTAAATATCTAATACAGGACGTACGATTGTTATAAAAGGTTTTTTGTAGAGAAATCTCTACATCGTTATAGAGAAATATGGGAAATTTTCAAGTATTAATTTCTGTTTTGTAGAGTAAATTTGTTGTAAGGAAAGTCAAATGTAATAACTGTTTATATAATTTAATTTATTTTAATTAAAATATAATTAATATTTATGAAATATGTTTGAAGCGAATTCTAACAAATAACTCGTATTTAACCTTTTAAATAATATTATGAAATTTTTTTTTTTACTATTTGCTTCGTTGTGTATGCCATCGGTCTTATATTCTCAGATTGGTGTCGGAACAGAGAACCCAAGACAGGCTTTTCATATCGATGGTGCGAAAGATAATGCAGTAACGGGCGCTCCAACTTTAGCACAATCTCTTAACGATGTAGCGGTTACCAGCACAGGAAGTGTAGGTATAGGAACCATAACTCCGAATAATAAATTAGAATTGAATTCAGGAACTGCCAATGCTTCAGGATTAAGGTTTACCAATCTTTCATCTGCAACACCTATTACGAGTGGTGCCACTCTGGGAGTAAGTTCAACAGGTGATGTGATCACGGTTCAGGGGTCATCCTTTACACCAATCTATGGAAGAGTGGTGGCCACCGCTGCAACTACAGCTGTACCTACGACTACACCAAATTATAATATATTAAGTGTGACGCTGCCTTCATCAGGTACTTATCAACTGATCTATTCTGTGAGAGGTCAATTGGCAGCTACAGGACCAGCTCCTCTTGCTGCACAAGGATTTGCAACGGCTTTTATCAGTACAGATCAAACGGCTGCTGGGATAATTCCTGATACAGAACTGTTAATATATAATGCAACCACCACTCTTGACGGAGGTACAGGCACGGGTACATTAATTGTTACTGTTTCGGCGCCTACTACTTATTATTTGGGAGTCAGAGCACTGAATAGAGACGCTACAATCATTAATAATGGTAATGGTAAAACATCAATGGTTTATACCAAAATAGCCCCTTAATCATCAGATTCTAAGAACACAATAACACAATTTCCCAACAAAAGAAAATTTATCTTGCAGCTGAGGTTTGGTTGAATATCCAACATTCGAGGACATTTTAGCATAAAGCCAGATAAAAGCATAAAGAAGTCCGTTTTTACCAGATGAGTGAAACGGACTCTTTTTTTTGTTTGAACCTTAACAAAGAAGACTTCCAGCCTCCAGCTTCTAACTTTATTTTCACTTGCAATTCACATTAATGTAAAAATGAGATGTGTTTCAATTGTTATTATTTGAAGTGTATTATTTTTACATTATTGTTTTGTTAAATTTAATTTTGTAGAGAAAACTCTACAAATATGTTTTAAATAAATAATTATCTTTGATTTTTAAAATTCCTTTTAATGTGAATTATTTGTTGATATTTTCATCTTATTTATAGGGTATTTTATATAATTTCCTGCCAATTCTAAAAAAGAATTAAACATGATTGTACACTATTTTCCCGGGAAAATAACAAAGATAAAAGCTGTTGAAGCATTATTTAATGATTATAAAGAATTCATTACAATAGCGGATGAAATTACAGGTTTCTCCTTAAAAAAATCAATAACCCAAGATCATCTTTTACGCCAGATAAAGTATAGTGAACCGATTATTTTTGTCATTAATGCGCTTATTTATTTAAATACAGAAAGTCCAAAACCCGATTTTTTATCAGGGTACGGAGTCGGAGAATACAATGCTTTGCTCGCTTCAGGAGTTTTTGATTTTCCGACAGGGCTTAAAATCGTAAATCAGAGAGCTCATATTGTATCAAAATTCAAAGAGGGAAAAATGGCGGTTGTGAAGAATGTAACGGCAGATGAAATTCAATTGCTGTTAAAAAGCCATCATTGCCATACAATTGATATTTCGGCGCATCATTCAGCCAAAGAATTCAGCATATCGGGAAAATCAGCTGATATTTTGAAAATGAAAACGGTATTCGAAAATTCCGGAGCTGAATATTTAATGGATCATTCTGATGGTGCTTTTCATTCAAGGTATATGAAAGGAGCCATCAATGAGTTTTCAGAATATATCAATAAGTACACATTCAATGATCTTCAGATCCCTGTAATCGCTGGGATTGATGCAAGACCATATCAAAATAATACCGTCAAAAAAAATCTGATTTTACAACTTATCAACCCTGTTTTACGGCATGAGAGTGTAGAATATTTAAAGCAATCCGGGGTGAATGAATTCAGGGAAATTGTTTCTGATGATGACCACATCGTGCAGGATATAAAAGCATTTCCGGAACAGGATTTTTCAGATCATATTACACCAAAAGTGAGTATTTCTGATTTGGGATCAAAAAGTTACCAAAAAAGATATCATACAACATCTTCCTATGCAGCTGGCGGAATGTACAAAGGGGTTTCTTCGTCAGATTTGGTGATTGCTTTAGGTAAAAATTCGATGATGAGCTATCTAGGTAGTGGTGGTTTGCCTTTACAAAAAGTGGAGGAGGAAATCATCAGAATTCAGCAGGAATTGGGAGCAAATTTGCCTTTTGGAGTCAACATCGTTTATAATATTTATAATTCCGACCGGGAAAAAGAAATGATAGATCTCTGCCTGAAATACGGAGTTAAAAATATCGAAGCAGCCGCTTATATGAGTGTTACGCCACAGTTGGTAAAATTCAGGCTTAAAGGATTAAAAAAGACAGACCATACAATTATTGCTGAAAATAATATCCAGGCAAAAGTTTCTATTCCGGAAATCGCCATACAATTTATGAAACCTGCACCCGAAAATATCGTGATGGATCTGTACAGGAAAGATGAAATATCAAAAGAAGAAATGGAATATGCAAAATATATTCCCGTAGCCAGTGATATTTGTGTGGAAGCTGATTCGGGAGGACATACCGACCGTGGGATTTTATCAATTTTATTACCTGCTGTTATCAAATTACGAGATGAATTTTGTGAAAAATATAATTATCCGGAAACCATACATATTGGCGCCACCGGAGGCATAGGAAATCCGGAATCTGCCGTAGCCGCATTTATATTGGGAGCCGACTATATTGTGACGGGCTCCATCAACCAATGCACAGTGGAAGCAGGAACCAGCGACACGGTGAAAGATCTGTTGGAAAAAATAACGATACACGACACGGCGTATGCTCCCGCGGGAGATATGTTTGAACTGGGAGCAAAAGTACAGGTGGTGAAAAAAGATACATTTTTTCCAATGAGGGCAAATAGGCTCTTTGATATCTATAGCCGCTACAATTCTTTAGATGAATTAGATATCGCTGAGAGAAGTATGATCGAGAAAAAATTCTTCGGAAAAACCTTTCAGGAAGTTTTTGAAGAATGTAAAAAATACCATTCGGAAAATAATATCCTGAAAGCGGAGAATGATCCAAAATATAAAATGGCAATGATTTTCAAATGGTATTTTGGATTGAGCTCAAAAGTGGCGTTAGCGGGAGAAGAAAATCATATCGCGAATTTTCAGATCCACTGCGGCCCGGCGTTAGGAAGCTTTAACCATTGGGTGAAAGGCACGGCACTAGAACACTGGCGGAATAGAAAAGTAGCGGATGTGGCAACCACTTTACTGGAAGGAACGGCAGATCATTTTGCTCAGTTTATGAAGCAATATTTCGACAAATTATCACTGGTTAACACATAAATAATCTTCGTTAATCATCATTGATTTAAACTAAAATTTAATACAATCAAAAATATACTATGACTGAAATCAATTTTCTAAGGAATAGACTACCAAAATGCTGTTTAGCATGAGTCTATCCTAAAATTTCATAATAAATTTTAATCTCTTTACGATGCTTTTTCTCTGATTCTACAGTCGGGGCAAGGCTTCCTTTTTTTTAATTCTTGACAAAATATTTAATGCAAAATGAATTCTACTAATTTTAATGTAAACGGTATCATTCAGAAAAACGATGCTGATTTAATCCTGAATGATAGACTTTCTGATAAAAAAAGCATGATCGATTTTTTATCAAAAACGGTGGCAGGTATTTTAAAGATATCTTCGTCAAATATCATTACAGAGCTGCCTTTCCTTGAATATGGACTTCGCGGATCTGCCGTACAGGCGTATGTTAAGCAGATAAACGATAACCTTAATATTGATCTAAAGGCGATCGAACTTTTCAGTTATCCCAATATATCAGCGCTTGCCGATCTTATTGTAGAAAAATATATCCTTAAGAAAGAAAAAACGGATGAATTTGTTTCTGAATTCAGCACTCCTTTAAAAACCGAACCGGATCATAATAAAGACCTCATTGCTGTAATCGGTATGAGTGGAAAATTTGGATCAGCCAATTCTGTAGATGAATTTTTTGAGGTGCTGAAAAACGGTAAAAGTCTTATCAGGGCAGTACCGGAAAACAGATGGAGTATTGATGAATATTATACAACGGACAGAAATGATGCCCAAAAATCATATTCAAAATGGGGCTCTTTTTTAGAGAATATCGATCAATTTGATCCTGCATTTTTTCGTATTTCAGGACGCGATGCTGAGGTGATGGATCCTCAGCAGAGATTATTTCTGGAAGAAACCTGGAAAGCGCTGGAAGATGCAGGTATTGATCCGGATGTTTTAAAGACGCTTCGCTGTGGCGTTTTTGCGACGTCGGGACTTAGCGATTATATAGGAACTGAGGCGGAGGAAGCATCCTCATGGTGGGGAAATGATCCGGCTGTTTTTGCGGCAAGAATGTCCTATTTTTTGGATACCAAAGGGCCTGCGATCGCGGTGGATACGGCTTGTTCGAGTTCGCTTACGGCTATTCATCTCGCCTGTAACAGTTTAATGAGCGGAGAGAGCAGCGTTGCCATTGCAGGTGGTGCATGGATTGAAACCAGACATCATTTTTACAGAAAAGCATCAAGAGCACAAATGCTGTCTCCTGAAGGAAAGTGTTATGCTTTTGACTCCAGAGCGAATGGTTTTGTACCCGGTGAGGCGGTCGGAGTTTTGATTTTAAAACGTCTCGAAGATGCCGAAAAAGATGCCGATCAGATTCATGCCGTTATCAGGGGGACATATACCAATCAGGATGGCAGTACCAACGGGATTACGGCTCCTAATGGGAAGGCTCAGCAAAATTTATTAACAGAAGCCTTTCAGAAATTTAAAATTAATCCTGAATCTATCGGGTGTGTGGAAGCTCACGGAACCGGAACACGTCTCGGAGATCCCATAGAATTTGGAGCTTTGGATGCTGCCTTTAAAAATTTTACGGCAGAAAAGAATTTTTGCAGTCTGGGAAGTGTGAAGACCAATATGGGACATTCTGTAATGGCTGCGGGAGTTTCTGGGGTTATTAAAATGATTTTAACTATTAAAAATAAATCACTTTTTCCAAGCCTAAATTTTGAAAATCCCAATGCGCTGATCGATGTGGAAAACAGCCCGTTTAAAATACAGAAATCATTGGAATTCTGGAAGCAAAAAACAGATGATCCGAGAAGGGCAACGGTGAGTGGTTTTGGTTTCAGCGGAACAAATGTCGTGACCATTGTAGAGGAATATAAAAAAGTTGAAAAAAAGTATGAAAATAGAGGAGCTGCTCTTATTCCATTGTCTGCTAAAACAGAAAAACAGCTGCTTGATTATTGTGAAAAATTGAGATTACACCTGGAGCAAAATCCGGAAACCGATCTGTATGATCTGGCTTATACTTTACAGTTGGGCAGAAAGACGATGGAGAAAAAGCAATTTATTATCGCTGAGAATCTTGAAGATTTAAGACAGAAACTCGGACAACCTGTTTTTTATAATGATAATACAGAAGAGCCGATTGATCCTGATAAAATTGTTCGTGCAATAGAAAATAAAAATTGGAAAGTTCTTGGAAAAGCATGGATGAATGGTCATTCCATCGATTGGAAGGCATTATACGCGCCGGAGCAATGCTCAAAAATCAGTCTGCCGGGATATTGTTTTGAAAGAAAATCATATTGGTATACGAAAGAAAATATCATCAATGAAAGAAAACTTCATCCTCTGGTGCATCGCAATACTTCAGATTTTTCGCAGCAACAGTTTAAAAGCATATTAAATGACAAGGAATCCTCAATTTCTGGTCATAAAGTCGGTGAACATGTTGTTTTTCCGGGAGTAGCTTATCTTGAATTGGCAAGAGCGGCAGCTGAATTGAGTCAGGGTAAAAAAATTACCGAAGTCCATCAGATTACTTGGATCAATCCTTTAGAAATAACAAAAAATACCATAGCTGAGGTTGTTATTAATGTAAAAGAAAAGGAAGACAGGATTCTGTATGAAATTGAATCGGGTGATGGCGAAGGTAAATTGAAATCCACAGGTAAATTAGGAACAACGATACATCATCCAAAGTTTACAGATATTATTTCTTTGCAAAACAATTTTAATGAATATTGGGAAGGAGAGAAATGCTATGAAAAGTTTAAAGAAATAGGCTTAAACTATGGCAAAGGATTTCAGGGTATTAATAAATTATATCTGAACAATACAGAGGCGCTGGCTGTTATCAATTTAGCAAAATCAAAAGAAATACGCTGGACAATTGGAGCGCTGGATTCTGCATTGCAATGCTGTGTCGGATTGTTTTTACATAATGGTGGTGATGAGCTGATTCTTCCTTTCCGATTGGAAAAAGCCATTTTCTACGATGAGATTCCAGAAAATTTTTACTGTCATATTAAAGTTGAAAGTCAAAATTCCAGTGAGAAATTAGAAAATTTTACCATCAGATTAATCGGTCATGAAGGAAATATGATATGTGAATTGGAAGGTGTTGTTTTTGCTAAAGTTCAGCAGATAATTTCGGAAAAACCTGTCAATTCAGTTAAAAATAATTTTTCGAACGGACAGGAAAGACAAATCATTCCCGAAAATAAAAATACAAGAGAACTTGTTACCCAACAGATAAGAGTTTTTGCCGCGGATATTGTAAAGTTTGATATTTCGACCATTCAGGCAGATCAGGATTTTATGAGCTATGGTTTTGATTCCGCGACGTTGGTAAAGCTTTCCAGCGATCTTAATGCATATTATGATATTCATCTTACACCGGCGTTGTTTTACAGCTATTCAAGTATTAATGAATTGGTGGATTTCCTTGAAGAGAATCACGCTGATCAACTTGAGAAAAAATATGCTAAGAATAAAGACCATCATCATTCAGAAATACAAATTCCCGAAAATAAAAATCTTGAAACACCTGAAATATCTGCCGATTTCGGTGGTGAGGATGATAATACTGTAGCAATCGTCGGGATCTCAGGACGTTTCCCAGGCTGTGATAATCTGGATGATTTCTGGCAGAAACTGTATGATAATGAAAACATGATTTCTGAAATTCCCGCCGACAGATGGGATTGGAGATCATTTTATGGAGATCCAGCTATAGATTCTTCTAAAACAAAAGCAAAATGGGGCGGCTTTATCTCGGATATCGACAAATTTGATGCATTATTCTTTGGAATATCTCCTGCCGAAGCGGCTTTGATGGATCCTCAACAGAGAATTTTTATGGAAGCAGTCTACACAGCTTTAGAAGATGGAGGAATTGCATACTCTGACTTAAAAGGGAGCGATACAGGTGTTTTTGTCGGAACATGGACGAATGATTACGAAATGTTACTACAGGAAAATGAAGACCTTTATCTTCAGGGATTAATTCCGAGTGGTACAGTTCATTCTATCTTGGCGAACCGAATTTCTTACCTTCTGGATCTTCATGGTCCCAGCGAACCTATTGATACAGCGTGTTCCAGTTCGTTGATCGCCATTCACAGGGCAGTTGAACATATTCATTCGGGGCGTTGTAAAATGGCGATTGCAGGAGGGGTAAATGCAATATTGTCTCCAGAAACCAGCTTATATATTAGCAATGCGAATATGTTAAGTGAAGATGGTAACTGTAAACCATTTGACGCATCAGCCAATGGATATGTTCGTTCGGAAGGCGTGGGAGTCGTGATTTTAAAGAATCTGAAGGACGCAGAGAGAGACGGAGATCATATTTATGCAATCATCTGTGGAACTGCTGAAAATCACGGTGGGAGAGCTAATACTTTAACATCTCCAAATCCTTTGGCTCAGGCGGAGCTTTTATTTGAAGCCTATCAATCAGCCGGAGTTGATCCTTCTTCTGTTTCTTACATCGAAACCCATGGAACAGGAACCTCTCTGGGCGATCCCATCGAAACAGAAGGATTAAAAATGGCATTCGACAGGTTGTACAAAGAAAGAGGTTTAAATATTTCAGAAAAAACGTGCAGCATAGGAAGCGTTAAAGCAAATATAGGACATATGGAATCTGCATCAGGAATGGCAGGAATCATCAAGGTTTTATTGGCGATGAAGCATAAAGTTCTGCCGGGAAATCCTTTGCTTTCAAAACCTAATCCTTATTTGAGACTCGAAGGAAGCCCTTTTCATCTGCAAAAAGAAACAGAAATTTGGACAACTTCAGATAGCCGTCCTAGAATTGCCGGAATCAGCAGTTTTGGTTTTAGTGGTGTAAATGCTCACATTATATTGGAGGAATATCGTAAAAAAGAAACGTCACAACGGGCTTATACAGGAAAAATGATGATCCCGCTATCTGCTCAGAATAAAGACAGGTTACAACAAAAAGCCAAGGATCTTATCCATTATTTGAATCATCATCCGGATACCGATTTTCTTAGCATCGCTTATACATTGCAGGTTGGAAGGGAGCCTATGCATGAAAAAGCAGCGTTTCTTGCGGAAAATAATCATGAATTGAAACGGCAGTTAGAATGTTTTCTAAGGAATGAAATGAATGATCATATTGTCAATCCGTCACAAGAGACGAGTTCCATTAATGAATTTCATACAGCAGATCTTTTATTTTCAGATTTAAATATTTCTGAGTTAAAAAAATTGGCTCAATCTTGGGTGAATGGGACAAAAATCGATTGGTTAAAGCTTTATAAAGACGAAATTCCTCACAAAATACAGCTTCCGACATACCCGTTCAACAGAAAAAGACATTGGTTTTCAGCTGAAAAAAAGATGAAAGAAACTGTTCAGTCCTTTTCTCATCCGATTTTAGGACAGGATTATTCTACAGAAGCATTGATTGATTTTGAATTTAAGTTTAAAGGAGATGAAAAATATTTAGAAGACCATAAAGTGGATGGTAAAGTTTTGTTTCCCGGAGCCGCTTATCTGGAAGTGGTTTTCGCTGCAGTACGAAACAGCAATCAGCAAAAAAATATTCAGCTCAAAAACTGCAGTTGGATTTCGCCCTTGTTTTCAAAAGGGGAAGAACAGGTATTGCACCTACAGATTGATAAAAATTCAGGAGAATATAGGGTAAAATCAAATACAGATTTATATTCAAAAGGAGCGGTGAATTTTACTCACGAAATATCTCAGCCTCTTTCCCAAAATATTTCAAAAATTATTTCAAATCTTAGATTTCATAAGACTGGTAAAGAATACTACGAGATACTTCACGAAAATGGTTTGCAGTACGGATCAGGTTATCAGGGAATACAGAAAATTTATTATGATAAAGGGGTTGCGCTGGCAGAAATTTCACTGGACGCAGGGCAGGATTTTATCATTGCTCCTCCCTTGGTGGACAGCGCTCTTCAGGCAACGATCGGAACATTATTAATTGATAAAATGGAGACATTGCTGGTTCCGGCAGGGGTGAAATATATCAATATCTATAACACATTACCCGATAAAATCTGGAGTTATGTGCGAAGAAATCCCACGCATGATGAGGTTTACTCATTTGATATCACCATTACAGACCCTTCCGGAAATGTTCTTATAGAATTGATCGAACTGATGGTTAATCCATTAATTAAAAAAGAAAAAAACGTGAAAGCACAAGACAATATATACACCCGAATTTATGATTATTCATGGCAGAAAAGCTCTCCTCAGAACAATACGGCTGAAAAGAAGGACTTTCAGCACCTATTTGTGTTAGATTCTATTTCGCAAAATTTCGTCAATTTACTTGAAACAAATTTGAATTCAATAGTTACAGTTCTTCCCAATCAGGAAAAAGAAGAACTCTTTATTGCGATTTTAAACAAATTAAAAACGATAAGAAAAGGCAGGATTTTGTTTTTATATGATAATAAAGATGAGCATAAATATGGTTATTTATCAGGATTATTAAAAACACTTCGCTTAGAAAATCCTTATATGTCAGGGTCTTTACTAAGTGTAGATGGTCTGCTTTCCGAAAGCCGTTCTTATGATATCGTCGAATCTATAAAGAAAGAAACGTTGAATGATGAGGTTGAAATAAAGATCACAGGAAACGAAAGGCTGATCAAAAAACTGGTTCCTTTTTCTACGGATAAGATGCTTCCACCCATTGCCAAAGTTGGCGGTGTATATGTGATAACGGGTGGCGCAGGCGGATTGGGTAAAATATTCTCAGAGTATCTTGCCGAAACCAAGGATACCGAAATTATTATTGTCGGGAGAAAACCTGAAAATGAAGTTACCATAACAAAATCAAATATTCATTATGTATCATGCGATATTGCCAGTCGTGAGAATGTCGCCGGATTAATCCAGAAGATTAAGTTTCGTTTTGGAAAAATAACGGGAATTATTCATGGGGCGGGGGTTATTCATGATAGTTACATTGCAGGAAAAACGGAGGAAGAAATTAAGAAAGTGTTTGCTCCAAAGGTACACGGTCTCACTCATCTCGATGAGGAAACAAAGAATGAAAATCTCGATTCCTTTATTCTTTGTTCATCCATTGCTTCAGTGGCAGGGAATATTGGTCAGGCAGATTATGCTTCCGCTAATGCGTGGATGGATAATTTTGCGGCTCACAGGAACAAAATGGAGCAGAATGGATTAAGAAAAGGGGTTTGCAGAAGCATCAACTGGCCTTTGTGGGAAGATGGCGGAATGCACATAGATCAGAATACCGCAAATATTCTGGAGAAAAAATGGGGAATGCTTCCGATGCCGACCTCGGAAGGAATTGCAGCGATGGAAGCAATGCTGCATCATAAGGTTGATCAGGCAGTTGTGGTCTATGGAAATAAAGAATTTTTACCCGAAGGCGAAAAGATGCAGCAGGAAACTTCCTCCGCAGATAAACCCAGTAATGGTGCTCTGCCTGTTTTGGCAAAAAAAGAAGCGGGAGAGTATATTCTCAATCTTATTGCCGAAATTTTGGATTATGATAAAGAAGAGCTCAGCACCGATGCGGAATTACGCAGCTATGGTTTTTCTTCTTATTTATTGGTGAGATTTTCTAATGAATTAAATACTTTTTATGACATCAATGAACCACCAAGTATATTTTACAATTACCCAACCATCAATGATCTTGTCGACTTTTTATGGGAAAATCATCAGGAAAAATTAGTAATAAAGCATCGTAAAAATACTGATCAGGATCTCAAAATTGAATCTGCTGATTTTAGAGCTGATACAGTTGATTTTAATGAAATTGATTCTTTGTCAGAAGAGAATTCAGAGAATGAAATTGATACAGATGAAGAATTAGAAAACAGTGTAGCCATCGTGGGAATCGCCGGACGTTTTCCCGGAGCAGAGAATGTAGATGAATTTTGGAATCTGCTGAAAAATAACGAAGATGCCATCACAGAAATTCCTGAAGAAAGATGGAACTGGAAAGAGTATTACGGAAATTCGGCCGAAAATATTAGAAAAACACAGGTAAAATGGGGTGGTTTTATTAATGACGTTGATCAGTTCGATGCCGAGTATTTTGGAATTACTCCTAATGAAGCAACGTTGATGGATCCTCAGCAAAGGATTACTATCGAAACAGTGTACACAGCTTTGGAAGACGCGAATATTACTCCTTCATCGTTAAAAGGGTCAAATACAGGGGTATTTATCGGTGTGATGAATAATGATTATGCCGTTATGCTGCGTCGAAATCCGGAATTGGGACGACAGCCTCATGCCGGAATTGGTAATTCGGATGCCATGCTGGCGAACAGAATTTCTTTTCTTCTGGATATTAATGGTCCGAGTGTTCCGGTGAAAACGGCCTGTTCAAGTTCTTTGATTGCCATTCACAGAGCAGCGGAGAAAATCAGAAACGGAAAATGTGATCATGCCATTGCCGGAGGTGTAAATACAGTGCTGATTTCTGACACTACTTTGATGATCAATAATGCAGGAATGTTGAGCCAGGACGGACGATGCAGATCTTTTGATGACAGAGCCAACGGATATGTCCGCTCGGAGGGTGTGGGAATTGTAATTCTGAAGTCCTTCAAAAAAGCAAAACAGGACGGAGATTTTATTTACGGATTAATTCGTGGAGGTGCAGAAAATCACGGAGGAAAAGCGAATTCTTTAACTGCTCCAAATCCTAAATCTCAGCGAGATCTGCTGATAGAAGCCTATAGAAAATTTAACATTGATCCATCAAGGATTAGTTATATCGAAGCGCACGGAACAGGAACTGCTCTTGGGGATCCTATCGAAATTGAAGGGTTAAAGATGGCTTTTGAAACTCTATATAAAGAAAATGATAAGAAAATAATCCCTTCAGGATGTGCTGTCGGAAGTGTTAAAGCCAATATAGGACATACGGAATCGGCTTCCGGAGTGGCAGGTCTTATCAAAGTGCTGATGGCATTTAAACATAAAACTTTACCGGGAAATCCGCAGCTCATCAACCCCAATCCATATCTGCAGACAGAAGGCAGTCATTTTTATCTGCTTTCTGAGACGATTCCTTGGAATTCGGATCATGCTAAAATGGCGGGAATCAGCAGTTTTGGTTTTGGTGGAGCAAATGCGCATCTCATTGTGCAGGAATATCACAATACGCATCAAAAAATAGATCATACAGGTTCGGCGGTTATCCTTTTAACAGCAAAAAATAAAGAGCGACTGACAGAATATGCAAAGCTTTTAAAGGAAAAGATTGTTTCGAATTCTTCATTAAATATTCATTCTATTGCATTGACGTTGCAGTCGGGAAGAGATTTTCTGGAGGAAAGAGTAGGATGGATTGCGGAAGATTTAAATGACCTTTTATATCAGATCAATGCTTATCTGGAAGGGGAAGAGCCTGCATTTAGCGGAAATATTCTTCAGGGAAAAGCTTCGTTGAAGATATTGAATGAAGCGGTTGATGAGAATGAAAAAATCAGAATGATTGCGGAATCGAATTTCAGATCATTACTTAATTTATGGTGCGTTGGTGCGGATATTCCTTGGGATTTATTGTATGGAGACTCAAAACCGGACAGAATAAAACTTCCGACCTATCCTTTTGAAAGAAAGAGATTCTGGATTCCTGACTTAAAAAATGAAGTGAAATCAACACTTCGGGCTCCTGAAAAAGAATCTCAGAATATAGAAAACAGGATTCAGAAAATTGTCGCAGATATTGTTAAAAAACCTGTCGAAACAATGAATATAAAAAGTGATTTCTTCGAGTTTGGACTGGATTCAGTTTCCGGTTGGGAGCTCATCCGAAGTATAAATAAACAGTTGGATATTAGAATGGATTTTCATGTTTTATATGATTATACCACCATAGAATCTCTGGCTGCATTCGTGGAAAAAGAGATGATGATGAACAAGGCCGTTAATTAAATTTTGAATTTAGAATGAAAACATTAATGTTTCCCGGACAAGGCTCTCAATATAAGGGAATGGGAAAAGAGCTTTTTGATCAATATCCTTCTGAAACAGCGAGGGCATCGGCAATCCTTGTATATGATATTAAAAAATTATGTCTGGAAGATCCTGAAAAAAAATTAAACAATACCGAATTTACCCAGCCTGCATTGTATGTGGTGAATTCTTTCGGATACCAGGAGTTTTTAAAAAATAATTCTGCTCCCGATTTTTTGATTGGGCATAGCTTAGGAGAATATAACGCGTTGCAGGCTTCAGGAGTTTTTGATTTTGAAACCGGATTAAAATTAGTAAAAAAAAGGGGTGAACTGATGGCTGCTGCTAAAAATGGCGGGATGGCTGTGGTTTTAGGTTGTGATATTGAAACAATTAAAAAAATCCTTCAAAAAGCAAATCATGAAAAAATAGATATTGCGAATTATAACACACCTTCACAAACTGTACTTTCTGGTCCGGTGGATGACATTTCTGAGGTTTTAAAAGACTTTGAAAATGAAGGAATTAAAATAGTTCCGCTAAATGTAAGCGCTGCTTTTCACTCACGGTATATGAACAGTGCATCTCAGTTGTTCCGTTCTTTTCTCGATCAGTTTGAGTTTTCTCCAATGCAGATTCCCGTGATTTCAAATAAGAATGCCACCCCTTATGATGAAAAAAATGCCAGGAATGTCTTGAGCGATCAGATCAGTCATTCTGTACTTTGGACGGATACCGTTTTATATCTGCTGAATAAAGGAGTTACTCATTTTGAAGAAATCGGAGGACAGTTTTTAACCAAAATGGTCACAGAAATTAAAACGGTTAATGATAAAAATATTATTAAGCAAAACGGGATTCAAAAGAAACGACGTCTGTTTTTACTGCCATTTGCAGGTGGAAATCGGTATTCTTATCAGTTTTTACAGCCGTATCTTGACGATTTTGAATGGGTTCCGTTAGAATTACCAGGCAGAGGAAAGCGTCACAAAGAATCACTTCTCGATTCTTTTTACGATGCGATGGGCGATATTTACCAGCAGATCAGCACAGAAATAGATCCTGAGTATGACGTTATTTACGGACACAGTTTGGGTGCCATTTTAGGACATTGGGTGACGTACCGCCTTGAAAAAACGGGGAAAAAGCCGGCTAGACTGATCGTGAGCGGGGTTCCCAGACCTACGATCATCAATACAGATGCCCTCAAAGTGCTTCATCAGCTTCCTCAAAAAGAATTTGCTGAAAGATTGATCGCTATGGGCGGGATGCCGCAGACATTCATCGATAACCATACCTTTTTCGAATATGCCGAACCTATTTTAAGGGCTGATTTTAAACTGCTTGATTCTGTTAGCAATTACAGCGGAAGCCGTATCAAAACACCGATTACAGCGATTATGGGCACAAAGGAAACCTATGCTCACAAAATTGAGGAATGGAGAAGTTATTCTTATGGAGATATAGAATTTCATCACCTGGAGGGCGGTCATTTTTTTATCAATGATCATCCCGAAATGCTTTCAAAATTAATTTTAAAATCTTTATAATGAATACAACAGAAAAACAGTTGCCGGACACTTATCTGGTATTATCAGAGTTCAGGAAAAATGATGTTTATCTTCAGGATATGAATAAGGAAGAATTTATCACAGATTTTTTTCCGCCCACTTTTCCACTTTTAGTGCAGCGTCTTTCGGATATTACAGGCGCTTTCTATGCTGGAATGCTGAAACAGACGGGTGAACTTTTTGGTGAAGAGGCGATTCGTAAGCTTTCTGAGGCCTTTTTTTATGACTTGGGAACAAAGACGGCCTTGCGCAATTTGAATATCCACCCAAATCTTACGTCAAGTATTCCGGATATGACGAAAATTTTATTGGCGACGGTTTTTACTTCTAGCCCCGAGTATAATTTTGAAGTTGATGTATTAAATAAAAATCAACTGCACTTACAGGTAAAAGGTATAGACCGTTATCATAAAGCAACTCAGCAGTTTCATATTTCTGAATCCCTTGAATGGCCTGTTATAAAAGACTTTATTCGGGGAATCTGCGACGGCATGAAGCTGGATGTTTCATTTGAAATGAAGGTGCTGCAACTTCAGGAAGACAGCTCTTGTCACTACGAATTAATTGTTAATCATCACTAAAAATATTTTAAATAAAACCATTTCTCTCTCCATAAAAAGCAAAAACAAGTTGTACAATGGAATCATCACGATTTCGGATTGTCCTTTTGAACGGCTTCGCGAGATCAGGAAAGATTTTTTGCATATGGAGGAAGAAATGGTTTTTAATTCTTATTCATTTCAAAGCAGACAATTTTCTTATTTGCATGGGAAGTACAGTGCGAAGAAGTCTCTTTCAGCTCTGTTGAATCTCCCACCCACCGAAATTTTAATTGACTCAGGAATTTTTTTCCAGCCGATTGTAAAAACGGTGATACCGTCTCATGTAAAGATTAGTGTATCTCACAGTAAAAATATATCCGCGGGTTTTGCTTTTGATGAAAGGATTCTTGCCGGAATTGATGTGGAATTTAATCATCATTCAAAAAACTGGCTGGATCTTATTTCTGCAAAAGATACAGAGAAAAAACTGGCCTCTGAGCTTAATGCAAATCAACATGTTTTATTCTGGTGCAGCAAAGAATCTTTGGCTAAAGCTTTACAGATCGGCTTTACTTCAGATTTGCAGATTTTTGAAATTGGTGGTATCAAAAATATAGGAAATTATTTTGAGATTTCTTTTTTTGTTTTTCCCACATTTTAAATCTTTATTTGGCAGTATTTGTCAATTACACGAGACCAAAAAAAAATCGAAATATTTGCTGTAGAATTTCTAAAAATTATTTCAATTTGTAGATTCTTTCACAGCAAAAAAAACCAGATAATTAGAAAAAAATATTGAGGATATTGAAGAATAATATTTCTTTTATTCAATTGCAAAAAAAAAGATAAATCATTATGATTTACCTTTTTGTCTTATATATTTCTAGATTTAACCCTCAATAAACTCCAACAAATCCTTATTAATAACATCTGCATGAGTTGTCGGCATTCCGTGAGGGAAACCTGGATACGTTTTCAAAGTTCCGTTTTTCAACAATTTGATTGATTTCAAAGCTGCATTTTGATAAGGTACAATCTGGTCATCTTCCCCGTGAAGAACTAAAACAGGGATTTCAGTTGCTTTTAGGTCTTCTCTTTGGTCCGTTTCAGAAAACGCTTTGATTCCGTCATAATGAGCAACGATTCCGCCCATCATTCCTTGTCTCCACCAGTTTCTTTGCACGCCTTCTTTCACATTGGCACTTTCTCTGTTGTAACCATAGAAAGGGAAAGTCAAATCAATAAAAAATTGGTTTCTGTTATTTAAAGTCTGGTCTCTGATGCCATCAAACACTGACATTGGAACGCCGTCAGGATTCTCATCACTTGCCACCATAATCGGCGGAACTGCACTTATTAAAACTGCTTTTTTTGCTCTCCCATTTGCATATTTTGCCACATAACGGATTACTTCGCCACCACCAGTTGAGTGACCGATGTGAACTACATCTTTCAAATCAAGAAATTCTACCAATTCTGCCGCATCAGAAGCATATTGCTCAATTGTGTGATTGTAAATATTCTGGCTGGAACGACCGTGACCTCTTCTATCGTGAGTAACAACTCTGAAACCTCTTTGAAGAAAGAAAATCACCTGTGCATCCCAATCGTCTGAAGATAATGGCCATCCGTGGTGAAACATCAAAGTTGGTCCTTCGCCTTGGTCTTTGTAAAAAATCTCTGTTCCGTCTTTTAATTTTAGTGTGCTCATAAGTTAATTTTTTTAAATGTTTATAATTTATTGATTGTTTATTTTTTGTTGTCTTATTTCTTTAGCAAATGTATGGCGGTTTTACTTCTGAGAAATTAATCTAGTTTAATATCATCCATTTGGCTGAATATTTTTTATTTTGATATCTTAACTGATGTTAAGCTACAATGATTATTGCGGGTTTTGTTTTTCTATTCATCGTTTAGGTTCAAACTATCGTTGAAAAGGCAAAATATATAGTTAAGCTTCATTTTCCCTTACCAACTCAAGTAAATCTTCGGCTCCGCCATCAAATTTTTTCCCATTAACGAAGAAAGAAGGCGTTCCGTTCACACCACTCATAATCCCGCTCTCAAAATCGGCATCTATTTTTTCCGCCAGTTTCAAACTCTCCAAATCCTTTTCAAATTGAGGAATATTCAGTTTCAATTGTTCTGCCAATGTCATTAGGAAGTTTTCGTTCAACTCTCTTTGATTTTCATAAATTGCATCGTGCATTTCCCAGAATTTCCCCTGCAAATTCGCTGCTTCAGCCGCAATCGCTGCAATTCTTGCATATTGATGCATCTCGGAAAGTGGAAAATTCCTGAAAACAAATTTTACCCGACTTCCAAATTCCTTCATTAATTCTTTCAAAACCGGATAAGCGGCTCCACAATATGGACATTGGTAATCCCCGTATTCTACAATTTCTAAATCTGAATTCAAGTTACCTTGGGCGTGGTCAGTTTTGCCGACCGATGGTTTAAGTGACATAATTTATTTGGTGTTAAGTGTTTCCAAAGCTTCTAATATTCCGTCTGCTCCCGGATTGATGGCGGTAGGAGATAAGTAACTCCATTCGATGATTCCTTTTTTGTTGATAACGAACAATGCTCTTTTGCATTCGCCTTCTTCGTCATCATAAACGCCGTATTGTTTTGCTGTTTCTCCTTTCGCTTCAAAATCTGCGAGCAAAGGAAAATGTAGATTTCTGTTTTGAGAAAAGGCAAGATGACACCATTTGCTGTCCACAGAAATTCCAAAAAGTTCTGCGTCATATTTGTGGAAAAACTTCAAAGTCTCATTGTACAAAGCCATCTGGTCACTGCAAACCGGACTCCAGTCTGCGGGATAAAAAGCGAGAATCACATTTTTCCCTTTGAATTCTGATAAAGTAATTTTCTGGTCGGGTGTTGCAAACAATGTAAAATCGGGGGCAACGTCATTTTTTTGTAGCATTATAGTAGTTTTTACAGTTTAATTTTGAAATTAATATTCCGCAAATTATTAATGATAAAGCAGGTAGTATAAATATCCATTTCCCTAAATAATCGAGTAGGAAAAGAGCAGTAAACGCGCCAGATAAAAAGCCAATCCACAATAGCAAAAGATGAATCGAGTTAGATTTATATTCTTCTTTTTCTGCTTGATCTTTAGTAATACTCAGCATTGCGGTGTTTCTTGCCAAGCTGTTCAAAGTTCCTGTCACAAAATCGGTATTTACTTTTTGATTTCCGACAGACGTTACAATTGTATTCATCATTCCCATTGAAAATCCCACAATTGCAATAGATGATAAATTATTAATATCATAAAAATGCGCAATTATTGTATAGAAAATCAGAATTCCGGAAACGAGATAAAAAGTTAATATTTGGTTCTTAATCCGCTTCCACAATGATAGGCAAGTTCCTGCATAAATTCCTAAAAGAAAGAAAGCAATGACCGTAATCGAAGTACTGATGACTTCTGTTTTACCGTTGGAAAATGCTGCTCCGAGTGAAGTGGTATTGCCACTCATAAAGGAAACGTAGGTTTTCCATTTTATCAAACCAACGGCGTCTGTATATCCTGCGATGAACGCTAAGAATATCGCCAGTCTCTCTTGTATTCTGATTTGATTAGATAATAAAAGAGACTTTGTTTCCGCAATCAAAACGGTTACTTTTCAGGTTGAATGAATACTTTCTCAGTCGGAAATTTCTCAATTTCACCTTCTTTCAAGCCAAAATTGGTAACCACTACATCTTTCGGATTTCCGGAAAGCCATTCGCTCAAATCAATCGATTCGTAATGTCCGCTGTTGAATCCAATCAGGACTTTACAAACCGTATCGCCCGTATTTTTGATGTAATGTCCGGCTCCCATTGGTACATAACCTACATCTCCTGCACTGAACTGCTCTGTAATACAGGTAGATTCTGCAAGGAAAACCGACATTTCCGCTTGCCCTGAAATAAAATATTGCCATTCATCTGCATTCGGATGCCAATGCATTTCTCTCAAGGCTCCCGGCTGCAATTCCAAAATAGAACCAGACATTGTACTGCTAATCGGAAATTCTTTGCTGGTAACCAATCTTTGCAAGCCACCACCGGGAACAATTCTCGGCTGTTGAGAATGCAAAGGATAACGATGGAAACTTGTCAGTTCTATATCAGATTCATTCGGACGGGCTTCAGCTACGAAAGACATTTCATCTGGAACAATTCCTGCTGCGAAATAGGCTTCTTTCTGAGGTAACGCTGCCACTTGCTCTAAAGTTAAATTTAAATTCTGAGCGACAATTTCAGGTGGAACTGAAGAAATAAAATCCGTCACGCTGAACGTGTGGTCTTCAGAAAAATTACCATTATCAAATATTAAAATAAAATGACATTCTTCCGTTCCCGTCGCCTGAATCGAGTGACCGTACCCTTTTGGAAAATACCAAACATCACCCGGCTCAAAATTGTCTGTATAACTATGTCCATCAGGATGAATAATCGTAGTACGAACCGTTCCGGATATTACGTAAGCCCATTCCGCAGCGTTGGCGTGCCAGTGTAATTCTCTCATACTTCCTGGCTGCAATCTCATAGAAACGCCTGCGATTCCGATTGATGCTGGAAAATCTTTTACAGAAGCGCCTCTCGTGATTCCGCCATCGTTTGTGCGTGGTTCTTTTTTCTCTAATTCGTATTTGAAGCTTAAATTCTCGGTGTTCATAATATTATTTTTTAGTGATGATTAATTTGTTTCTTGTTCTTAATTTCTATTGTAAAACTACACAGGATAATGCTTTTTTTTAGACAGCTTTCGATGAATGGGCAAAATGAGTCGGTGGGAATTTGAAAGGAATAGTTGGTAAAAGAGGAGAGAGAATAGGAGGAAGATTAAAGAGGTGATATTTCGCTTCAAATTGCATTGTTGAAGTGAAAAGTAAATGTCATTTGGTTACAAACAAGGTTGTTTTAAACAAACTGCAAAGTAATCTTGGTTTGCGAAAAACAGAACATACAGTTTGTTATTTCGATAGGAATCTAGGCAATCAGGATTCTTTCAGAATGACAAGATACATAAAAAAATCACTGGAAAACCCCAATGATTTTAAATTGATTTTAGTTAATCTCTAGTTATTTATAAAGCCATTTCCGAATCAGCTTCGTGTAATTCGGCATCACGACATAAACCATCAGGAAAACAATTCCGCCAGAAATAATTAGTCCATCAAAATAATGATTCGTAGGTATTTTTAATAACCTTAAAAAGGGTAGAAGTACCAACGGAATCAATAATGACAGAGGATAAATCGCTGACCAAGTCGCTAAATATTGTTTCCAACGAACGGGAACTTTAGTTTCACTTTTAGATTCAAAAAGGAAATCGAGACCGGATTTTATTTTGTAATTATCATTTTTTCGGAACAACGGACTCACTTTTTCAATCATTTTTTTTCGGTTGTCAGATTCCATCCATTTTTTTAAATTTTCAATCGTATCAAAACGGATAATTACAGTATAAACAAAAGTCAAATTCGGAATCGGGCGTACAATCTGATGGTCGATAAAACCTTCGGAATGTTTGGTCAAAGGAACATTTCACTAAGCCATTGTTCGTATTCTTGTTGTTTTCCATCCAAAATATGATGGGTAATTACAACTGATGCGCCTTGTCTTTCCATAACATTCGTTTTTTTATAAATTTAAAAGGCTCGTTTGTATTGCCAAGGAATTTCTGTATCCAATTCCAGTTCGATGGCAGAATGCAATGCAAAATAGGGGTCACGCAAATGTTCTCTGGCGATGAAAACCAAGTCGGCATCATCATTCACAATAATGTCATTCGCCTGAACAGCCTCGGTAATCATCCCAACCGCACCGGTTGCAATCACCGTCTGATGCTTGATGGTGGACGCAAATGGTACCTGGTAATTTGGGAAAACACGGTCTTTGCTCACGTTGGCAAATCCCCCGCCCGAAGCGGTGATGAGGTCTACGCCATTTTCTTTTAATATTTTCGCTAAAACCAGGCTGTCATCCAAAGTCCACGCGTCGGGTATTTCCAGATAATCAACTGCTGAAATTCTTACGAGTAATGGCATTCCGTCCGGAATTTCTCTTCTTACTTTGCCTACGGTTTCTACAAGAAAACGGATTCTGTTTTCCAGACTTCCACCATATTCGTCATTTCTTTTATTGATAACAGCGGAGTAGAACTGGTGAAAAAGATAACCGTGACCGGCGTGTAGTTCTATGGTGTCAAAGCCTGCCTCTACAGCCCGAATTGCAGCATTCACAAATTTCTCTTTAAGTTCCTGAATTTCATCCACAGTTAATTCCTGAGGAATTACGCCGTTCATTTCTGTTGGGGAAGAAGATTTTACCGTCCAGCCACCTTCATCGTCAGAAAGAGGTTTCATTCTTTCGTTGGGATGTTTCAGGCTGCCTTTTCCGCCTGCATGCCACAACTGAATTCCGATTTTTGCGTCTTGTTCGTGCACAAAATCGACAATGTTTTTCCACGCATTTTTCTGCTCATTATTCCAGATTCCTACATCGCTCAAAGTCGCTAATCCTTCCTCGGAAACTGCGGTACATTCCGTCATTATCAGTCCGGCACCACCTACGGCTCTGCTTCCGAGATGAACAAGGTGCCAATTGCTTGGTATTCCGTTTTTTGAGCTGTATTGCTGCATAGGGGATAACACAATCCTGTTTTTAAGTTCAAGACTGCGAAGTTTTATGGGACTAAATAAGTTCATTGTTTTAAGATTTAATATTCTGTAAAAATAATTTGGTTTCGAGAAAAGCTTTCAGTAGAATATCTTTTATTTCTTCCAAAGCCTGTTTCGATGTTGAATTTTCTTCGTTGGTTAATTCCAAAATGTTGAGATTTTCTTCCAGCAAAGGAAGTAATCCCATTATTGCCACGCTCGATTTCAAATCGTGCGCTCTCAATTTTAACAGTTTGAAATCTTTATTTTCATAAGCTGATTTCATTTCCTGAAGATGAGTCGGGACTTTATCTAAAAATTGTTGCGTCACGGTTCTCTCAAAATCCTGGTCACCATCGCTTATGGATTTTATATAAGAAAGTTCAATGAATTCGTAAACAGGCGCAATTTCTTTGGTTTTCGTTTCCGTTTTTTCAGCTTCATTCAACCCAAAATTTGAAATTAATTTGAATAATTCTTCCTCTTTGATAGGTTTTGAAATATATTCGTTCATTCCACGGCTCATACATCTTTCACGTTCGCCCGCCAAAGCGTGAGCGGTCATTGCGATGATGGGAAGATTCAGTTTAAGTTCTTCACGGATTTTTTGTGTTGCCACATAACCGTCCATTTGTGGCATTTGAATATCCATTAAAACCAAATCGCAATCGTTGTTTGTCAGATATTCAACCGCTTCTAAACCGTTGGTTGCAATGTCAAAATCGATGTTCCACTGAGAAAGAAGATGCTTCATCAGACTTTGGTTAACTTCATTGTCATCAACAACTAAAACCTTCAGAGGTGCATTAGAATTATCTTTAAAATATTGAGTGTCGACTTTTGGATTAACATTCAACTGTTCTTCTGAAATCTGATAAGGAATAAAAAAGTGAAAAGTAGTTCCTTTTCCCTGTTCGCTCGTGACCTCGATGTCGCCATTTTGCAATTGAATTAAGCTTTTTACAATCGATAAACCGAGTCCTGTTCCACCATAATTTCTGGTGGTAGAATCTTCGCCTTGATTGAATCTTTCAAAAACTTCCTTTAATTTATCTTTATCAATTCCAATTCCCGTATCTGAGATTTTAAAACCGAGAACAACTTCTTTTTCAGTTTGTTGTTTGTTGTAAATTTCAATACTGATATTTCCCTGATGTGTAAATTTGATGGCGTTTCCGATGAGATTGACCAAAATTTGAGTTAATCTCGTAGCATCGCCATTTAAAGTATCCGGAATTGAAACATCAATTTTACTCGAAATTTTTAATCCTTTTTCTTTGGCTCTTTCCACAAAAAATGTCTCCACAGAATTAACCAGACCATTAATGCTAAAAGTTCCAGAAGTGATTCTCATCATTCCAGCCTCAATTTTTGATAAGTCTAAAATATCATTGATAATTGCCATAAGATTCTCTCCAGAACGCTGAATGGAAGACACGAATTCTTCCGAAGTTTTGTCTAAATCTCTTTTCTGTAAAAGATTAGTAAAACCTAAAATTCCGCTCAAAGGGGTTCTGATTTCGTGGCTCATATTGGCGAGGAAATTCTCTTTGGTTTGTGCGGCGACTGATGCTTTTTGTTCAGCAATATTCAGTTCTTCAATAAGGGAACGTTGTCTTTTGAACTGACGAAGGATGTGAAACCCAACAAATCCGCCACTCAAAATCAACAATCCTAACAAAGAAATATCATAAAATCTTGCTTTCTGTCCCATTTCCTCACTTTGTTTGCTGAGGTTGACCATGTCCAAACGACGTTTTGCATAGATTTTTGCTGTGATATTGGTAATTTCATTCGAAATTTTTCTCGCTCTTGGGTTGGCAATCGAAGTTTGGTCATCCATATCTCCAATGGTAGAGTGACGCAACAGAAGTTTTTCTTTTACGAGTTTTTTCTCCAAAGCTAAAACGCTGAGTCTGTGAATCAGTTTTTGTTCTTGGGCATCATTATTGTCTTTTGAAAGGGAGTCGAGAAAATTTTCCACTTCGTCAATTTTCTGGTCTATTCCGTGGAGATGAGTGATGTCATTGGTAGCGATGGAAGCTCTGATTCGGCTTTCTACACCTAAAATATCTCGATCAATTTCGCGCAAATGATTGCTGGAACGGAGTTCATTAAGTAAAGTGTTGTTGTTCTGAATCAGCTCTTTGGTATTTTGAGTCGAATTAATCTGAACCGCAATCAACAATAATGTTCCTGCGATAAACGTAAGGATTATAAAATAACTGAATCGTTTGTTACCCATTACTGAGGATGTTTTTTTCATAATTAATTATAAAAATGGATGAAAAATCAGATAGGCCAAACACCGTATTTAGAAAACATTCATCCTCGTATTAAGAGCTTTTCTGTAAGCATCTGCAACGGGAATGAATTTTCCGTTTATCATAATTCCGCCATCTTGTAAAGTGTCAATCTTACTGACAGAAACAATGAAAGAGCGATGAACTCTGATGAAATTGTCTTTTGGAAGGCGTTCTTCAGCGGTTTTCATTTTGCCGTGAATGGCAAACATTTTTTCTCTCGTGTAGAACTTAACATAATCGCCCATTGCTTCTGCATAAAAAATATCATCCAGCTTCAAACGCCTTGTGATATTGGAATCTCTTACGAAAAGAAATTCATCTTTTATGACTTCTACATTTTCTTTACGGCTGTCGATAATTGCCTGAGCTCTACTTACAGCTTGTAAAAATCTCGCAGGCATTACAGGTTTTAAGATATAATCTGCAATATTGAGTTCGAAAGCTTCGAGTGCATATTCTCTGTTGGATGAGGTGAAAATGATAATTGTATCTTTTCCGATAAGGTTTTTCGTGAGTTCGATTCCGGTCATTTCCGGCATTTCAATATCGAGGAAAATTAAATCGACGTGATTGGTCTGCAGATGATTGTAAGCTTCAATCGCATTGGAATATTCTTTTTCAATGATGAGATTCGGAACTTGTTTTGCTAAATGAGCAAGAGTCGTTCTTGCAATATCATTGTCATCAACGATTAAAGCTTTCATAGGAATAGTTATTTATGGTTGATACAAATATAATTATTCCTTTCTTGTTTTCCCAATTATCTGAAATATGAACGAATCATCCAAGCCATTTCTTCGTGCGTTTCCATCAATCCTGTGATAAAATCGCTGGTTCCAAAATCTTTGAATTCCTCTGCAAAAGGAGTGATGTTTCCTCTTAGAAATTCGATAATGTTTTCGTGGTCCGCCAATAAATCTTTCATATAACCCAAACCATCATTGGTTCTGTCGCTGTATTCGGTAAGATGGGTCAGTTCCAAATACATTTTCATGGTTGCAGGAGCGTAATGTCCAATTTTTCTCATTCTTTCGGCAACGCTGTCAATTAATTCGTCCAATTGTTTGTATTGCTCTTCGAAGAAAATATGGTTGGCGTGGAAATTATCTCCGGTTACGTTCCAATGAGCGTTTCTTGTTTTGATGTACAATAACGTTTCATCTGCTAAAAGTTTTGCCAATTGGTCTGCTACCGCTCGTGTGTTTTGTTCTGTGATTCCGATTTTTGTTTTCATAATAGTAAGATTTAAGTTGTTCTCTTTTAGTGATGTAAAATTCGGACGAAATGTTTTGGAATTGAGAGGTTTTTCGATGAACGGGCAAAATGAGTCGTTGAATTCAATTTTTAATGAGATTTTATATTGAATAGAAAAATTATCCAAAATGTAATTTATTAAACTAGTTAAATGTAAAGGATTTCTAACCTCCATAAATTTGTCATATCAAAATTAAACAATCAACAAAATGGAAAATAGAATATTAGGACTACATCATATCACAGCGATTGCAGACAACGCAAAAAGAAATTTAGCTTTTTATACTCAGGTTTTAGGCGTGAGATTAGTGAAGAAAACCGTCAACTTTGATGATCCCGGAACTTATCATTTTTATTTCGGAAACGAAGAAGGAACGCCGGGAACAATTTTAACGTTCTTTCCTTGGGAAGGAATTGGTAAAGGAACCAATGGTTCTGGTTTGGTAACGCACATTGGATATTCAGTTCCGAAGAGTAGTTTGGAATTCTGGAAAAACAGATTTCAACAATTCAATGTGAATTTTCAGGAAGGTGAAATTTTTGGTGAAAAACTGATTTCATTTCAAGACCCAGATGGATTACAATTGCAATTCATCGAATCTTCAATACCAAACGACAGAAAAGTTTGGACAACCGATGATATTAAAGACGAAAATGCTTTGAAAGGTTTCCACAACATTACTTTAACATTGAAAAAAGCTGACCCGACCATCAAAGTTTTAACCGATATTTTCGGATACGATTTGCAGAAACAGGAAGGCGAAAGATATAGATTTGCAACCGATGCGATTGAAACAGCTAATCTTGTTGACATTATTGAAAACGATAAAATTCAAGCTGGTAGAAATGCTGCAGGAACCAATCATCACGTAGCTTTCCGAGTGAAAGATGACAATGTTTTAATGGAATTCCGTGAAAAAGTAATGTCTGCAGGATTGAATATCACTCCGAAAATCGACAGAGATTATTTCTACTCATTATACTTCCGTGAACCAGGCGGTGTTTTATTTGAAATTGCAACGGATAATCCGGGATTCACTGTGG
The DNA here is from genome assembly GCF_024810195.1 of Chryseobacterium sp. BIGb0232. NCBI lineage: Bacteria > Pseudomonadati > Bacteroidota > Flavobacteriia > Flavobacteriales > Weeksellaceae > Chryseobacterium > Chryseobacterium sp. BIGb0232. Next base: position 368,832 of record NZ_JANUEH010000001.1, on the reverse strand, counting down.
ATGAGTCTTTAAACGAATTGGGAACCAACTTAAAACTTCCAAAACAACACGAAGCTTTACGTGAAAGAATTGAGCAGACTTTACCGAAATTATCATAGGTCATCACTCAATTTTTTTAACCTTCATAACTTAGCAATAAGCAAAAAATATTATTATGGAAACAACAAAAGTAGTTTTAGGAAATGTGAAAGGCGAGATTCAGCTTTTCTCAGACGATAAAAAGGCAGGAAAAATGGATATTTCGGTGATTAAAGATAAGCTAACCGTTTATCATACGGAAGTGGACGACGAATATGCAGGAAATGGTTTTGCTAAATTATTATTAAATCAATTGGTTTCTTACGCCAGAGAAAACGATTTGAAAATCGTTCCCCTTTGTCCGTATGTTCACGCGCAGTTCAAGAGAAATCCTGAAGAATATAACGACGTTTGGTTCAAGGAAGAGGCATAAATTTTCAAATTAAACCAAAATAAAAACACTAAAAACAATCAACAATCAACCAAATACCAACAACCAAAATGTCATTAATAACAGGACTTCACCACGTAACAGCCATCACAGGCGACTCTCAGGAAAATATCGATTTTTACACCGGAATTTTAGGACTTCGGTTAGTGAAAAAGACCGTCAATTTTGATTATTCCGATGTGTATCATTTTTATTTCGGGGACGAATTTGGAACGCCGGGAACGATTATGACAACTTTCCCGTATGGAAAAGGTTTGGTCAATGGGCGACACGGAAAAGGAATGTTGAATACAACTGCTTTCTCGGTTTCGATGGATGCTCTGGATTATTGGACGAATCGTTTGGAACAATTTAATATTCCTTTCAAACAGGCTCAGCAAAGATTTTCGGGTGAAGTTTTTATTTATCTGGAAGATTTTGACGGATTGGGTTTGGAATTGGTTTTCAATGAGAAGGATGATAGAAAAGGTTACGATAATGGATTTATTCCAAAAGATTTTGCTATCAAAGGAATTCACCACGTTGAAATTTGGCTGGATGCTTACGAAAGAACCGCAGCTTTGTTGACTACTCAGATGGACCATCAATTAATTGCAGAAAGTTCAGACCGATTCAGATTTGGAACAGAAGATAAACCTGGAAAATATGTGGATTTGCTTTGCACGCCAACTGCTCTAAAAGGTTTGGCAGGAAGAGGAACGGTACATCACATCGCTTTTGCAACTCCGAATGCGGAAACTCAACTTGAAATGATTGAAAAATTAAATAAATTCGGTTTAGAGCATACCGAAGTGAAAGACAGAAAATATTTTACTTCTGTATATTTCAAAGAGCCAGGCGGTGTTTTATTTGAAATAGCAACTTCAGGTCCGGGCTTCGATGTCGATGAGGAATTGGCTTCTTTGGGAGAAGATTTGATGTTACCTGAACAGTTTGAGGAAAAAAGAGAATATTTGATTGATGTGTTGCCAAAAATCAATTATCCAACAGAAAAATACAGATAAAAATGAGTCATATTTTAGATATAAAAACAGGAGGGAAATCGTTGAATGAAGCTGAAAGAGTTTTAATAATGATTCACGGAAGAGGCGGAAGTGCGCAGGATATTTTAAGTTTATCTCAACATTTGAATGTGGAAGATTACGCTTTATTGGCGCCGCAAGCAACCAATGGAGCCTGGTATCCTTTTTCATTCATTGCACCAGCAGAGCAAAACGAACCTTGGCTGTCGTCAGCCATCGAGACTGTAGGGAAAACAGTTCAGACTGCTTTGGATACAGGAATCAAAACTGAAAATATTTACTTTTTCGGATTTTCGCAAGGAGCGTGTTTGACTTTGGAATTTTTAGCACAAAATGCTCAGGAATTTGGTGGCGCAGTAGCAATTATCGGTGGAGTGATTGGTGAAAAAATCAACCGTGAAAACTACAAAGGAGATTTTGCTCAGACCCCGATTTTCTTGGGAACGAGCAATCCCGATTTCCACGTTCCGGTTGAAAGAGTGTATGCGACAGCTAATATTTTGAAAGAAATGAATGCTGATGTTACCGAGAAAGTTTATGCTAATTTCGGACATTCGATTAATCAGGAAGAAATTGAATTGGCGAATTCTATTGTTTTTAAATAATTAAAATTACCACGAATGCACGAATGATTAAATTCTATTCGTGAATTTGTGGCAAATTAAAATAAAGATTTATGAAAATCACAAGAATTTTTAATGACGAAAACGGAGAATCTCATTTTGAAGACAACGAAATCCTTTTAATCAATCAAGGCGAAATTGGATTTTTATCAGAAGATATTAATGTCAAAAAATTACAATTCAGAAAAGTCTCTGCTGATTACGATTTTGATTTTCATCAGGCGCCGCAAAAACAATACATTGTACTTTTGGATGGAGGTGTGGAAATCGAAACTTCATTAGGTGAAATAAGACAGTTTCAAACTGGAGAAATCCTTTTAGTGGAAGATATTTCGGGAAAAGGTCACAAAACCAAAAATCTCGAAAAAAAGGAAAGAACGTCACTTTTTATTCATTTATAAAAGATAAAAGATAAAAGATAAAAGATAAAAGATAAAAGATAAAAGATATTTTTGATAAATGTTGATATCATTATAACTTTCAACCTCAAACCTCAAACCTCAAACCTCAAACCTCAAACCTCAAACCTCAAATTAAAAAATTATGCACGAAGATATACTCCTTATTTTGGGTCTTTTACTGGTCGTAATGATGCTCGTAATGCTGGCTCAGCGTATTAAAATTGCGTATCCTATTTTCCTTGTTTTGGCAGGATTGGGAATCAGTTTTATTCCGGGAGTTCCGATTTTACAGCTCGATCCGGAAATTATTTTCCTGATTTTCCTTCCGCCATTACTGTATGAAGCCGCGTGGTACACTTCGTGGAACGACTTCTGGAAATGGAAAAGAACAATTGGTTTAATGGCTTTTGGATTGGTTTTTCTAACGTCGATTGTTGTAGCTTTTGCATCACAGGCTTTGATTCCCGGATTCACTTTGGCGATGGGGTTTTTGTTAGGTGGAATTGTTTCGCCACCTGATGCCATTGCAGCAACAACTGTTTTGAAAGGTCTAAAAGTCCCAAAACGTACCATCGCAATGTTGGAAGGCGAAAGTTTAATCAACGATGCATCATCCCTAATCGTTTTCAGATTTGCTTTAGCAGCCGTAATGACCGGAATGTTTTCTATGGAAGAAGCTACAGGACAGTTTTTTCTGGTCGCTGGAATGGGAATCGTTATAGGAATTGTGGGTGCGCACATTATTTATTTTATTCATAGATTTTTACCAACAACGCCTTCCATCGATGCAGCATTAACGGTGATGACACCCTATATTTTGTTTCTGAGCGCCGAGCATTTTCATTATTCCGGTGTGATGGCGGTGGTGAGCGGCGGTCTTTTTATGTCATTCCGTTCGCATGAGATTTTCAAAACGGGAATGACGAGAATTAATATGACGAGCGTTTGGAGCACATTGGTTTTCGTTATGAATGCCTTGGTTTTCATTTTAATAGGATTGGAATTGCCCGATATCATCAATGGTTTGGGCGAAAATACAGTGATGGAAGGCATTGAATATGGTTTGATTATCAGTTTAATAGTTATTGTTGTTCGTTTGCTGTGGATTTATCCGGTTGCGCATATTCCAAGATGGTTGAGTAAGAAAGTGAGAAAAGACCCAAGTCCGGGATGGAAAAATCCGTTGATTATCGGTTGGGCAGGAATGCGCGGCGTGGTTTCTTTGGCAACCGCATTGTCGATTCCAGTGATGATGAATGAGCAGGAGCAATTCCCGATGCGGAATTTGATTATTCTGATTACGTTTGTAGTAATTTTTGTGACGCTGGTTTTTCAGGGTTTAACACTTCCTTTAATTATTAAACTGACGAATATTGGTGAAATTGACGATATTTTACCCTCTCACGAACAGCAGGCGAAAATCCAAATCAGACTGGATAATTTGGCTTTGGAAAGAGTGAATGAAAAGTACGAACCGCTTTTAAGGGAAAATTCTTTGGTTGAAAATTTCAGAGATAATCTGGATAATGATGTCGCTCTGCAGCAAGGCTATCTGAGTTCTCTGGAAATGTGTACCAACAGGCGGAATGATGTGAGTGATTACAACAATATGATGCTCGATATTTTTGCATTGCAAAGAAAAGAACTGTTCAAAATGAAACGTGAAAAATTCTTCAGTGAAGATGAAATCCGAAAGGTAGAATCTCATTTGGATTTGAATGAACTGAAAATTACGGGAAACAAACATTTGTAATGAAAACCGACTTCCTAGCCCCGATAGAAACGGCATCCTTTTTTTGCGGAAGGAATTGCGGCTGGAAAAAAGATATAGTGGATAGCGGGAATTACTTCTAAATATAAATAAAATTAAATGGAAAACTTAAATTTTTTAGTCATTGGAAAAAATCAGGAAATTCTTAATACCTTAAAAAGAATCATCGAAAATAATGATGGTTGGAAAGCAGAAATCCAAAGTGATGAAACGGTTTGTTATGATTATATTAAAGAAAACCAGGTAGATATCGTTTTGCTGAGTTCCGGTTTGAAGGAAGAATTTGAAAATGAAATTAAGAGGTTTTGTCTAAATCTTGATAAAGAGGTCAAAGTAATTGACCATTATGGCGGAGGAAGTGGACTGCTAAAGAACGAAGTTTACACACTTTTTCCTAATTTGCAACCATAATCATTTATTTATGTTTCAGAATATCATCAAAAATCTCTCTCGATTTGTCACTTTGACGCCAGAAGAAGAAAAAATTTATGAAGATTTATTAACGCTTCAAAAGTTTCCTAAGAAAACAATTTTACTTCGGGAAGGAGAGATTTGTCAGTTTGAAGGCTTTATAAAAGAAGGTTGTATTCGTGCGTACTATCTTGATGAAAATGGTTTTGAAGTGACGATTCTTTTTGCCGTGGAAGATTGGTGGATTACGGATATTGCTTCATTTAATAATCAAATTCCGTCTCGTATTTTTATTGAAACTTTGGAAGATTCTGAAATTTATATGTTGACGCCGGAAACAAAAGAAGAGCTGTTGCAGAAAGTTCCAAAGTTTGAAAGAGCGTTCCGACTGATGATGCAGAAATACGTGGTGACCCTACAAAACCGTTTAATCAATACAATTTCCCAACCGGCTTCTGAACGTTATTTGGAGTTTATCCGAGTGTATCCTACGATTCCACAGAGAGTTGCGCAGTATTACATTGCTTCGTATTTGGGTGTTTCTAAAGAGTTTGTGAGTACAATTAGAAAGCGATTGGCGAATAAAGAGAAATAATACAATACGTTTAAATTTGTATAAATGTCAAATATGAAAGTATTTGACATTTTTTTTGTTCAAAAGTGATTTATTAAACTAGTTCAATTTTTTAGATTTTTCGTTGCCATACTTTTGCTTTATTAATTTAAACAATAAAAAAATGTCACAGGAAAACAAAACAGCAGAAGGCTTCGGAATGCCTTGGGAAGATGTCTACGGTTACGCACAGGCGGTAAAAAAAGGAAATACGGTTTGGATTTCCGGGCAATTAGGTCACAATGAGAAAGGTGAATTGGCGGAAGGAATGGAAGCTCAAATGATACAATCTTATGCTAATATCAAAGAACTATTATCAAGATTTGAGCTGACAATGGATAATGTAGTAGAAGAAGTAATTTATGCAATGGATATGACCACTGCGTTTGAAGCAAGAAAAAATTTCAAAACAGATTTTTATTCAAATCCGAAATTGGTTGCCAGCTCGATGATTGGCGTGAGCGGACTTGCTCTACCAGGACAACTCGTTGAAATTAAAATTATTGCAACCGTATAAGTTTATTATTAAGTTTTTCAAAAATGCTGATTTATTAAACTAGTTCAATGCGCAGGATTTTTCATCAGCCTAAATTTGTCTCATTAATACATACAAAAACAACATCGGATATGGACAGAAAAGATTTTTTAAAGAAAGGGTTATTGGGAACAGGAATGTTTGTTGCATCGGCTTCTCTTGGGAATACAATGAAAAATGAAATTGACGAAATTGAACCTTTGGAGCCAATTGGTTACAATCATTTACCCAATACAGATTCTAAAATTAAAGACAATTCTGTTTTTCATCAAGCTGATTCAAGAGGAAAGGCCAATCACGGGTGGTTAGAAAGTAATCACACGTTCAGTTTTGCCAATTATCATAATCCGGAGAGAATGCATTTCGGTGTTTTAAGAGTTTTGAATGATGATAAAGTTGAAGCTGGAAGGGGTTTCGGAACGCATCCTCACGATAATATGGAAATCATCAGTATTCCTTTAGAAGGTGATTTAGAGCATAAAGACAGTATGGGGAATTCAGCAATTATCAGAAGTGGCGATATTCAGGTGATGAGTGCAGGAACCGGAATTATGCATAGCGAATTCAATAAAAATAATGACAGCTTGGTAGAATTTCTTCAAATCTGGGTCTATCCAAACAAAAGAAATGTGACGCCGAGATATGACCAGATTACTTTAGACAAAACAAAAGGTCAAAACCAATTCCAACAGATTCTGTCTCCAAATGCAAATGATGAAGGTGTTTGGATTCATCAGGATGCTTGGTTCAATTTAGGGAATTTTGAAAATAATGTTGACACCAACTACAAAATCAACAAAAAAGGAAACGGAGTTTATGCATTTATTTTAAAAGGAAGTGCCGAAATTGAAGGTCAGAAATTGGACAAAAGAGACGGTTTTGGTGTTTGGGATATTTCCGATTTGAACATCAAATCAACTTCTGAAAATACAGAGATTTTGTTGATGGAAGTTCCGATGATAATGTAATTGAAAAAATTAAACAGTTGCTTTTTTAAGGGTGAAATAATATAATTAAATAGGCTTGGATTTTATTATCTAAGTCTATTTTTTTTGGCTTGATTTAAATTTCAGTTACGTAATTTTTAAATTTAAAATATTAATTATTAATAAGTTATATTTTAAATTAAGTTTTGTTTATTCTGTTTTAATAACATTATTTTTTTTCATAAATAAAAATAATAAAACTTTTTTTTAAATGTATTTTATTAAACTAGTTAAATGTGTAGGGGATAAAATCGCTCTAAATTTGTCATATCAAAATAAAACAAATACTAAAATTGATTTTGAAAATCAATCTAACATTATAACAAAACAACATTTAAAAATTAAACATTATGAAAAAGTTAATCTTAACATTCGCAACAGTAGTATTATCAGTATCGGGATTCGCTCAAAAAGCAGGAACTACAATGTTAAACCCTACTAACCACGCTTTGGTTTTAATTGACCACGAAGGGCAAATGGCATTCGCAACAAAAAACATCAGTATGGAAGAATTGAGAAATAATGTGGCTTTGGTTGCAGGTGGTTCAAAAATATTTAATGTTCCAACAGTAGTGACAACAGTAGCTGAAAAATCTTTCGCAGGACCCGTTTTCCCGGAAATTTCAGCTGTTTATCCTGAATCAACAAGTGGATATGTAGACAGAACAACGATGAATACTTGGGAAGACGTGAATGCTCACAAAGCGATTACAGGAAAAAATAAAAAGAAACTAGTTCTTGCAGGTTTGTGGACGAGCGTTTGTATTGTAGGGCCGGCTTTATCGGCAATTGATGAGGGTTACGAGGTTTATATTATCACAGATGCTTCGGGAGATATTTCAAAAGATGCTCACGACCAGGCGGTTACAAGAATGGTTCAGGCTGGTGCGCGTCCGATTACATCTGTTCAGTATGTTCTTGAATTACAGAGAGATTGGTCTAGAAAAGAGACTTACAAACCAGTGAATGATTTAATGAAAAAATATGGTGGTGCTTACGGATTGGGAATTCAGTATGCTCAGGATATGCTTAAACATTAATCAATTTCAATAACGGCAGGTTGAAAACCGACCTGCCTTTTTTCTTCAAACCATTAAAAAAGTAAATTATGAAACCACTACATAAAATTCTATTCTCAATCGTCTTAGGTGCAGGATTGCTCAATGCTCAAAAAGCAGATTTAATTGTAACCAACGCAAAAATCACAACGATGGATGATAAAAATCCGGAAGTTCAAGCGGTTGCCATCAAAAACAATAGAATTTTCCAAACGGGAACAACTGCTCAGATGTTGAAACTGAAAGATTCCAAAACAAAAATCATTGATGCTAAAGGAAACAGGGTGATTCCAGGATTATTTGACAGTCACTTACACGTAATTCGTAGTGGACGATTTTACAATACAGAACTTCGTTGGGACGGTGTGAAAACGTTGAAAAGAGCTTTGGAAATGCTGAAAGAGCAGGCTCAAAGAACACCAAAAGGTCAATGGGTAAGAGTAATTGGTGGTTGGAACGAATATCAGTTTGAAGAAAAAAGACTGCCGACTTTAGCAGAAATCAATGAAGCTACTGGCGACGTTCCTGCTTTCGTGATGTATCTTTATGGAAAAGCGTGGTTGAATAAATCTGGTTTAAAAGAATTAAATATCAACGGTGATACGCCAAATCCGGCGCAAGGTTTAATCGAAAAAGACAACAACGGCGATCCGACAGGTTTGCTGGTTGCAGAACCGAATGCATTCATTTTGTATTCAACTTTAGCTAAATTACCTGAGTTGACCGAAGCAGAAAAAGAAAATTCCACATTGCAATATATGACTGAACTAAATCGTCTTGGTGTGACTGCGGTAATGGATGCAGGTGGTGGTTTTCAGAATTTTCCTGACGATTACGGAACGACGGAAGCTTTAGACAAACAGGGAAAAATTACCGTGAGGCTGCCTTATTATTTGTTTGCTCAAAAGAAAGGTTCTGAATTATCGGATTACACAAAATGGACAGGAATGGTAGATATCGATGACCACGGACATAATGATCATAATGAAATTGATTATCACGTGAATGGAGGTGGAGAAAACTTAGTTTCAGACGGTGCTGATTTTGAGAACTTTCTTTTCCCAAGACCTGAATTGCCTGCAACAATGGAGAAAAGTATGAAAGAAGTTGTAAGTCTTTTGGTTAAAAAAAGATGGCCTTTCAGAATTCATGCAACTTATAATGAGAGTATTACAAGATTCTTAAACGTCATTGAAGAGGTGAATGAAGAAACACCTTTGAACGGATTGGTTTGGTTTTTTGACCATGCAGAAACGGTTTCTGAAGACAATATGAAACGCATCAAAGCTTTAAACGGTGGAATTGCAGTGCAACACAGAATGGCTTATCAAGGGGAAAGTTTTATCCACCGTTACGGGAAAAAAGCAGCTTTGGCATCTCCGCCTGTTAAGAAAATGTTGGAAATGGGAATTCCTGTAGGATTGGGAACAGACGGAACGAGAGTCGCAAGTTATAATCCGTGGGTAGCGTTGTATTGGATAACTTCAGGTAAAACTTTGGGTGGAACTCAGATGATGGCAAAAGAAAATGTCCTAGATAGAAAAACAGCTTTATCAATTTCCACTTTTGGAGGATATGAATTGATAAAGGATTATGAAAAAGGAAAAATCAAAAAAGGATATTTCGCAGACCTTACGATTTTGGACAGGGATTACTTTAATGTTAGTGAAGAAGAAATCAAAGATATCACTTCAAAACTAACTATCGTTGACGGAAAAGTAGTGTATGGAGACGAAACTTTCAAATCAGTTTCTCCAGCTTCACTTCCTGTACTTCCTGAATGGTCTCCTGTAAAATATTACGGAGGTTACCAAACAAAATAATTTCGCGAAAAATTCTCCTCCACTGGAGAGGTGGCGAAAATTCAAAGAATTTTTGACCGGGTGGTTTACAAATATGCCTCAACAAATTTATCCTAAATCATCATCTAAAACTCAGACTTAAAACAATGAAAAAGTTCATTCAAATCATTACCCAAACCAATCTCGAAGGCAAATTAATTCACATCGCATTATTTATTTTCAGAATTGCATTATCACTAGAACTCATCATTGCTCACGGATTAAAAAAACTAGGAGTTGGTGTTTCAGAAGCAGAAAAAGTTCCAAATCCTTTAAACTTTCCGGAGGTATTCAATAGCCTTTTTGCAGACGCGGCCAACTTGGTTCTTCCGGTGTTTGTCATCTTCGGATTGTTTACGAGAATCGCAGTTCTACCAATATTGGCGGTAACTTTGACAGGATATTTTATCCTTCACTGGAACGATACTTTGCTGATAAAAGACACGCCATTTATGTACAGTTTATGTTATTTGTTTCTGCTTTTTGTAGGTTCTGGGAAATATTCAATCGATAATTATTTAAGAAAAAATTAAAATGAAAAAGCTAGTTAAGATTTTATTGATTGTTCAGTTTGTCCTGCCGATAATAGTTTCCGCACAATTTAAACTAATGAGGTTTGATGAAAATTATGCAGCTTATCAAGATTCAACAAAAACATTTTATAATTCTTTGAAATATATTCCGCTTTCTGAGAAAAGCAATGATAAATATTTATCGTTGGGCGGAGAAGCGAGAGCTGAGTTTGTAGAATTTAATAATGAAGACTGGGGAAGACTGGGAATTGGAAGCAATCCGTTTTTTATCCAGAGATATACAGTTCACGCAGATTTGCATTTAGGTTTAAGAGTAAGAGTTTTCGGACAATTAAGAAGCGCGTGGGAAAACGGAAGAAAAAATGGGCCAAGACCAATTGATGAAGACCATCTGAATGTTCAAAACCTTTTCTTAGATGTAGATGCAATTAAAAATGAAAAAGAAAAACTGACGGTTCGTGCTGGAAGACAAGAGTTGGATTACGGAAGCGGAAGATTGATTTCGGTTCGTGAAGGTCCTAACTTGAGACTTTATTTCGATGGATTGAAATTGATGTATCAAAGAGGAAATTTCAAATCGGATGCTTTTATAATGATGGCAAGCGAAATCAATACAGGCTCATTTGACAATAAATTCTCAAAATCGATTAATCTTTGGGGTAGTTATAACACTTTAATTCTTCCGAAAAGTGGAAATTTAGAATTCTATTATTTAGGAATTCACAGAAAAGAATCACGTTTTGAAGACGGAATAGGAGATGAAACAAGACATACTTTGGGTGGAAGATTTTACAGATATGGCGGCGGTTTTATTTACAACTTTGAAGCGGCTTACCAATTTGGAAACTTCAATAGTAGTAAAATAAGTGCGTGGACAGCTTCTGCAGATGTCGGTTATCTATTCGAAAATGTGAAAGGAAAACCGACGATTAATCTTCGCAACGATTACATTTCCGGAGACAAAAATAAAGGTGATGGGAAATTAGGGACTTTCAATCCATTGTATCCGAAAGGTGGTTATTTTGGATTCAATCCGCAAATCGGACCTGTGAATTTAATTGACATTCATCCTTATGCGACTATAGATTTAAACAGCAAAATGACTGTTCAGGCAGATGTGGTTTTCAACTGGAGATATTCTTTACAGGATGGCGTTTACAGACCGAGCGGTTCTTTAAATTTAACTTCAATGAATTCTAAAAAGCGATATATTGGAACTGCATTTTTAGGAAGTTTCAATTATAAAATCAATAAATTTTTCACTTTCAATACAGGAATTCAATATTTCAAAACCGGAGATTTTGTAGATGATATTATCGAAAATGACAAAGATGGACTTTTTATTAATTCTAGAATCGTATTCAAATTTTAATAAATTAAATATCATTAATTATCTCACATCAACGTTGAAATTTATTTCTAAAACTACCTTTGACAAACATTAAAACAACAATTAAACATTAAATTTTTAAAACAAAAAAATATTATGAAAAATACACTAAGCAAATCATTAGTAATTGCAGGATTAGTTTTTTCAACTTTAACTTTTTCTCAAACAGCAACAGCTAATTCTTCTAAAACTCTGGCTACAGTTGGAACATCAAAAAATTGGGGTTCTGTTGATGGAATTTCAATGATTGGATTGGTTCAGGGACCTTCTTCTGCAGACGCTCAGTTACAAGTTGCCTGTGTTTTCGAATATACAGATAACGATATTCATAGTGCGGAAGCTTTACCTGCAAATTTGAATGGACTAGTTCATTTAGACGACGCTTTGAAAGGAGAATTCACAAAAATTAGACAATCTGGTCAGTTCAAAGGTCATTCTTTGGAAACATTATTGATTTCTCCAAAAAAAGGTACTATGTCTGCCAAAAAATTATTATTAATTGGTTTGGGCGATAGAAACAAATTTACTCCTGAATTAATGGCTTCTGTAGGAGAGGTTGCAGCCCGTGAAGCAATGAGATTAGGCGTGAAAAACTTCGCTTTCGCAAGTGATTTAAAAGATGCGGGAATAGATTCTCCAACCGCCTTAGTAGCAGGGAATGTTGTGAAAGGAATTGTCTTAGCCAACCGCTCTGAAATTTATTTGAGAGAACATAATTTGTCTAAAACTAAGAAATTAGAAAAAGTATATTTGCTGGCTGGACCTTCATTCTTTGAAGTTGCAGGTGGTGGAATTCAGGCTGCGATTGCTGAAGTGAAAAAATAAAAAAATGGCGCCAACTGTCTTTAGTTGGCGCCATTTGGCTGTTTGTGACCTTGACGAGCGTATCTTCAAACTCTTTTATAGATGATTTAATTCGTTTGAGTAAAATTAAACAGGAATTAGCAATTCCTAATTTAAAATTTACTTTTTCATAGTTGTGATTTTTTTGCAAGATGATTTTAAATATTTGAAAAAATCGAAATTGGAATTGTTTGACTTCATTTGACTTCGATTGATTTCTCTTTTTTCATAAATATTTTAAGCAAGATATTTAAATCGTGAGTAGTTAGCAGGGTTTATGTAAAGATGAAACTTGGTACATTAAATTATATTGTTGCCAAACGGTTTTATGTTATTAGGAAGATATATTTTGAAGAGATGAAATTCTTTAATAACTAACAAACTGTTACCAAGGTAAACCTTCATTTAGAGCTTCAATTTTTTCATCAATCGATTCTATAAAAGAACTAATGTCAACAATTAACTTTTCTACACTTATTTTGGTAATGATGACTTCATCTCCTTTTTTGTCTTTTCCGTTTCTGTGTACGAGATGGTGTCGTATGTTGACCGCTTTTTGCGCTATTGCGATATCTCCAATTACAATTCCCAAAGTATCTTTATACATGCCTTTAATTTTTGGCAGATTATGATATATTACATCAATCATCGCCTGCTTACATATCGTTTTAATTTTTTCATGATAATCGTAAAGTTCATTTAACGGAATAGTTCTTCCCTTAAAATCATGAAATGTACTGACGAAATTTTTTGTATATTCTTCAGATTTTAGAGTTGTATTTATAAAAGCATCTGATAAATAGGTTTCCATAGCAGCAATAACACCGACAAAGATTTGTTGTCTTAAAATTCTATCTACAGTAGTTTTTTCAATTTGTATACTATTGAGTTCTTTAAGATTCTCAATTGCATTTCTGAATGTCTGCAAAAAATGAGTATTGCTGGAAATAGCTTCATATTGTTCCTCGTAAAAAGGTTCTGGATACTCATCAACCTTAATTACATAATCTTCGGAAAGATCACTGATGCTTCCATCACCACCAGCGTAAGTTGAAAACACATCAATATCAAATTGTTTGTGACAATGATCACAAACCGCAAAACCTTCCTCCTGCGTTTGACTTTTGACTGCTGAATCAGCTGTATAATCAGGAGTAGGAATAACGATTTCATCACTTACTATTGCAGTCCCACAGTTATCACAATTAAATGTCACAGTTAACGAACCATTTGCAAATGGATCAAATACAAAATGTTTCATAATTATTAGTCTTTTATTCTTAAACAGTTTTTACAATAAAAATTGATGTGATATGTTTTCTGTATAATTTTATTTCTGCTGAAAATCTTTATAAAGATAAATGAAAGAATGTTTCTACAAAAATATAATATATACATCATCTCTCTTATCATTATTTCCAATCTAAATCTATATTCATCGTCTAATCAAAGCTCATAATTGAAAATAAAGCTTTCTTATTTTTTAGAACAAATAATGCATACCTCTTATAATGGTTTTTTATTCATAATAAAAGGTAATTCTCAAGAAATTGGGAACATCGTATTTCTAAATCATTAATACCACTGAAAAAAAAATTAATCTTACATTTCGACTGAGTAAAAAAATAGACTCATTTTTTTAGAAAATTAATTTTTAGTTTTTATATTAAACTCATAATATTCTGTCATTAATCTATTATAATCAGAGATTTGATAATCAGAATTTTTTTGTTTGTTAATTAGCTCAATAATTACTTCTTTAATTGAGACTGGCGAGTTAGATAATAATGAGTAAATAAGAGATACTTCAGTGGGTTTGAAAATATCACTACAAAACATTTCAACGATCAAGCCAAGCGATTCAGCTGTGGAAATATTATATAATGCCTCAATTGAGGTTAGCTCAATTCCGTGGATTTCCTCATCAAATAATATGCATTTTCGGTTATTGAAGTAACCGTAGATCGCATTTAAATAAATATCTAAATGTTTATTTTCGCCAGGTATTGATAAATGCATTAGACCTACTAAAATATCTTGAGTATTGTCCGAAGCAATCATTTCTAAAGCTATTTGTTCAGTTACATCATCTTTATAATTGAGATAAGCAAGTCCTTCTATAACACCTCTTCTCTGCAATGAATTTGCTTCCGAAAGCTTTTCTAAAAGTTTTATTTTAGCTTTCTTTTGTCCTTTTTTTAATGTCGAATAATAGTAACCGAAATTTGCCAGATCTTCACGTTCAAAAAAATACTTTTCCTCATTATCTTTGATCGTTAAAGAATAATAATTTTCGAATGAATCTTTCGTTTTGTCCAATTCAAAATGCGCTAACTCGTTACCTAACAAATTGAATATAATCCGAAATTTTGGATATTTCACCCATTTAGAATATTGTTGACTCCTAAATGGTCTTCTGTAAACTAAAGGTATTGAACAATTCTTTTTTTCCTGGTTAATGGTAAATGTATTATAAAGAGATTTAATCTGCGAACAAAACATATTATCATTTGTTAAAGTGATAAGATAGGTATTGTCAGTTTCGTATAGATAATTTAAGGTGGAAACCTTCATTGATAAAATATTTATTGCCTCTGAAAAATCATTAAAAGTTTCATGATTTTTTAATTGAATTTTTACAATTTTATTTAAAGGTTTTGAATTTTTAAAAGGTTCAATTTCAAAATCAATACCATAGTCTGGTTTAATTTCTCTAATAATCCATTCGTCTCTGAAAAAATTTAACAATCTTTTTAATCCTCTTGTATCTTTGACATGGGCCTCCGGACGTGTAGGTAATTGTTTCACTATTGTTGATTATGAGTTTAACCAAATTTACATAATTATTTATTGATATGTGTAATTAATACTCTTTTGAAACTTGCAAGAATGATCTTTTTGATTAACAATTAAATCATTCTTGCTAAAAAGAAATATTATTAGTTCAAAAATTTGGTTATAATTGACCAAACTTTCTCTGTTTACAATCATGAGGCAGTTGTAGACATTGTAACCGGAAAATACGAACCTTCAGGATTGCTTCCGCTTCAGATGCCTGCAAATATGGCGACTGTTGAAAAGCAGAAAGAAGACGTGCCTTACGATATGGAAACGCACAAAGATTCCGAAGGTCACAACTACGATTTCGGATACGAAATGAACTGGTCTGGCGTGATTAAAGATGCAAGAACAGAGAAATATAAAAAGTAATTGAAAGAAATTTAGCCGTAAACATGAGAATATTTTCATCGTTTGCGGTTGAATTTTATTAATTAAAAAAAATAAAAGTTTAATTATGGAAAAAACTAAATTTTTAATATTGACTTTGGCTGCAGCGTTCCAATTTTCTTATGCTCAGAAAAAACCGAATATCATCTGCATTATGACCGATGATCATTCGTACCAAACCATTAGTGTTTACGGAAGTAAACTTTCGAAGCTGGCTCCGACTCCTAATATTGATAGACTGGCAAAAGAAGGAGTTATCTTTGAAAAAGCTTTTGTTGAAAATTCTTTATGTACGCCTAGTCGTGCTGCTTTGATGACAGGTCTGTACAGTCATCAGAATGGACAAAAACAATTGGCAGAAGGAATCGACTCTACAAAAGTTTTCTTTTCAGAATCACTTCACGATGTAGGGTATCAAACAGCAATTGTAGGAAATCAGTGAATTCAATTAAAAACTCCACATCTGTACCATTACCCGATTCTATAAAATTCTTTTAAGAATTTCGATTGTGCTTATAAAACAAAGATCTGCCTTATGGCTGTCTATTCTATCCTTTAGTTCTTTACCAGGATGAACGAAATTTCTGTAGATTCTTGAGAGGTTACTTAAATGTGTAAAGTCCTGACCAAAGAATTTTTGATCCTCAGCAAAGCTGATCAACTCATTGAGGACGGTAGAATAAAGCGCCTTGTTTTTCTTTTTTGTACCATCTTGAACCGATATCGTTGCTATCCCCTTGATTTCACAATGAAATATTAAGGCCAGTTCAACTAACGATCCAGATAAAACAATTGTAGCTTTTTGATGGCCTAAAAGATAATTAAAAAACAATTCATCGAGGTCACGTTCAAATAAGGCTTTGTATTTATCAGTTAAGGCTTCGGCACGTGCCAACAATGTGAAGTAGCCTTTTGCTTCGAGTGTATCTGCTGATAACCCCACAAATCCGTCCACCCATCTCTGCGGAATTTTGTGTTTTTGAATTCGGTTTATCTCTTCTCTCAGATACGGATTGATTGAATAAATAATCACATTATAATCATCCCGCTCTTTGGTGTCCACCAAATATTGTTTTTTCAGCCATTGTGTCAACAGGGAATCTGCTACTTGTTTGTTGACTGCTAAGTATTTTTGAAAATTATATCGTGGTATCGGAACTTTCCAGTTGTCAAAAGCAACATCATTTTTGATTCTGTCAATAAATTGAGCCAGCTTGTCAAGAACAAAGTCATTCTCGTTTTTTAATAAGTTAACGGCCGACTGGTATTCCTGCTGTAAACTTACTTCCCGTGCTGCCTTTTCATTGGCCAGCGATAATTTTTTCGTGGTAGTTTTCAAGTTAGAATTTAGGTTCTCATGCTCACTGTCAATGAGTAGTCCACGCTTGTAAAGCGCAATTGCGCCAGTATAATCACCCCTTAAATCGAATAGATTACCAAGGTTATTTAGTACGGCTGTATTATCCCCACTTTTTAGGAGGTAATGTTGGTACATTTCCTCGGCTTTTGTATTCTGATCCAGCTCAGCGTAGGCATAAGCAAGCCTGAAAAGGCAATCGTTTTCCGACAACTGGTCTTTTGAAAAGAATGATGAAAGATCTATTATCTTTTGATAGCTCTGATCGTCGAAGAAAAGTTTAAACAGATCATTAGCGTAATAGGCAACTTGCTCTGACAATCCATTCCAATATCCCAAATCCGAAATAATGTTATCGAAGAGTTTATTTCGTTCGATCACGGTTTCCGCCTTATAGGAAATGATTTGATATAAAACATCTGTATATAATGAATAAAGGAAATCATAGTGATAATGATTAAGAGATTTCATCGCATTTTTAACAGCCTTATACTGCTCCTGATATTTGCCAAGCTGGCCAGCAACGAAAAAACGCAATAGCCAAATTTTACCATTTAATAAAGGTTTCGCACGGTCTAACTTTAGCTTTCCAAGCTTGACCATAATTTGCTCAAAGTTCGAAATCTCAATGTGATCTATTGCGTGTTCAGCAAGAAATACCGGGCCACCCGATACCCGGCCTCCGTCACAGAGTAAATCGTGATTAATGTTGAGGTTGAGAATCAACTCATCAATTTTCTGACGATAATCTAAATCAAAATACAAGGTAAACAAACCAAAGAAACCAAAAAGGCAGTCTTGAGAATTTATTTCCTGATCATATGCGGCGAGATAAAACTGTTCTGCAGAAATTTTATCACCGAGTTGCTCAGCACACCGTCCCTGAAAATAATTGATGTCAGAGTTACAATTAGTATTATTATTTAATTTTAAAGCTTGGGCAAAGTGGATTGCTGATAGATCACAATTTCCTCCGGCAAGATAGTACTGACCTAAATTGAACTGTACAGAGGCAGATTCAATTCCCTTTTCAACTGCACGATTCAATGATCCAAGTTGCAAAGTTGACATTCCCTGACTTTTATAATGATCTGCAAGTAACACATAAAAATCAGCCATTTCAGGGTAATGAGTAATTCCTTTTTCCAGCAGTTCAATTTTATCCTGTCCTTTTACACTATATTTAAAATAAAGGAGTGCATGGGGTGGAAAGTGCAACGATTCACTAGCCAATTTATGATAGGCCTCTGATTGTGCTTTGTTGTAAATATAAACGGCACCATCATCTGATTTAGACCATGAACGTTCGGCATAGGACAGACCTAACCAATAATAGGCGTACCCATTGTTCTTGCCAGCCTTATCGTTTTGGATAGAAATTAGAAATTCATCAGCAGCTTTTTGAAAATTTTTTCTACTATGATACACTAGCCCCAATAAATAGTGACAATTGGCTTTCTCTGGATAGTCTTCAATCATTTTCAGGCATGCAGATTCGACGTCATCTATATTGTTCGCATGATATGCTTCCCACGCAATATTTATCGATTCCTGATAATGGTCTTCTCTAATATCTTTAATTTCTTCCATGATAAGCTAATTTAGACTTTTTTTCATAAGTAGGTACAAAATAAAACTGACCCTGCGCAGCCTATCTGCGCAATTCAATTTTTTATTTCCACAATTGGCCTCTTCATGCCGATAATATAGTAGTAAGCTTTCACTCCGAACATTTCCAAGCTGGATAAACAACCATGCTTAATGTTCAATAAAATTCCCCATACAGAAAATGAAGCTGATTGATATCCAAGTGTCTAACAGTTACTGGGGACATTTGAGCTCCAATGTCAAACAAACTGATAATTACTGAAGTACAGTTACTCTATTTGAGAGATTTGACAAAGGATTTTAATTTTGAATTTTAGGTATTTTCGCACTTCTGTGTTTTAGTTTTGTGTTATAACTACATGTAGTTTATGTGCAGAAAATATGTGGTTGCTCGTAAAAAAGAGAATAAGAAATGGCAAATACAACAAAAAATGTCTTCTTGTAGCTGTCGCATTATGTAAAATTATTTTGATGTTATTATTAAATGAAATCTATGAACCACTCATAAGATTTTTCAAATATTTATCTGTTCCTTCATTAAACCTCTTAACATCATCAGGATTAGCGTATCTTTTATCTATAGCATTTCCTGCTTCCCATTGGGTTGAGCCCATTCCGTATAGGCTTGATAATACATTGGGATTATAATTTCCTTTCAGCAAGGCTAGTATGTCGAATGCAAACTCGGAAAAATAAGATTCAAAATGGTCCAACCTCAGCCTGTAATAAGTGTTGTCTGCCAATTCTATGCATTTAGATGTAGCTGCGAAGGATAATGATTGATTGTTTGGAGCAATATTTACTCTTTCGTTTAACAGATAAAGCTTGCCGCTGTAATATTTACCAAGAGTTTCAGTACGTAAAATAAAACCTCCATAAAACCCTCTTAAAGATACAGCTTCTATCAGCTCGTCTAATGCAGAAAATTCCTTATCATCTTTTTCCCTAAGCTCAAAAAAGACCGTAGCACAAAAGAAATTTGCTGGCAGATATAATTTTAGCGGTTGATTAGTCGAATCGATTTTAGTGAGGAGAGGATTAAGTTTGGACAGCTGTTCAACGGCCTTTTTTGCTGACTTTTTATTGAAAGCTGATTTTACCTCAATTACCCCCTTAACATATTCAACGGGAATTGCGAGAGATCTTCCTTGCTCTGAAGAGTCTGCGCTATGGTCGACACACAGAATCGGAGATTCCAATTGGTCATAGATAATTACGTCATAGTGAACAAAATTTTCTGAATGTGGAATTCCCTGAGAAATTATGTATCCTGACGTAACACCATAACGTTTCGGCAAAAAATTGAGAAGCCATTTTCTAAATTCGGCTTCAGCAACAACACCGTGACCTGTTTTAACGGGTCTTTTATTACTATGCGTTCGTGCTTTATCATAATTTGAAAGCATTTCATCTCTTGCTGTAAGAAATTGCTTCCAACCTTGGTTTGGTATCTGAATTTTTAAATTTGGTTTTTCGTTGGCCATATCTTAGGTATATATCGTCTAATTTACGAAATTCGCATCATCCATTTTAAGCTCTAGTCGAAATAAATTACCACAATTTTTAAAAATAATTAAGTACTTTTTTCTAAATAGTATTAAATTATTTTTATAGAACTGTTGTACGGTAGTTTTTATTAAGATTTAATCTGTCAATTAATTCGAATATTACTCATTTCCTTGCGAATGCTAATTGTTATTCTGCAAATAATAAAACTTGACCGACAATCTTAAACGGGAAAAAAAATATACTGTATATTTAATTTGTTATAATTAATAGGATTGTAATAATGACGAAGCTTGGTACATTAAAGTGTTTAGTAACCTAATGTTTATTAAGATATTATTTTTTATAAATTATTTTTTAATTATGGGTTGTGCAAAAATAGCAATAGAACTACTTTTAAGATAGTGATCCGCGCCGCTTGTTAATAACAATCTTAGAACATTATTATCTTGTATACCTCCGTAAGGAATAATTATATTAAATTTAGCGTCAAAATTCGAAATTTCAGAATCTTCAATACTTTCAGAATTAGAAATTTGCAATATCTCCTTCTTAGTTTCAACAATTGCCTCTATAAGTTGTTTTGTAATATTTTCGCACGATTCGGTAATGTTTTCTGCCTTGGTTGAGCCAATTGTAGAATAAATTTTTTGCCACAATTCGCGCATTTTCTTCAATTTATCGGCTTCATCCAGTGCTATTGCTGTCTCAGGATTAAAAGTAAATGGAAATGCCGACCCTTGTATTACATCAACAAGTTGGGACCATTGTGTAGTTTTGCCCAATTCAGAAGTTTGTTGAGCATTTAGTATTTCCTTCCATCTTGTGAGATTATTAGTAAAAATAATAGCGCCAGTTGCCTGTGCTAATAATAGTGTTATTTCAAAATTAGGTCCCATACTCAACTGCCTTAGTTGGCCGCTCCCATTGAGTAAATCATCTTGCAGCAATGCTAGGGGATCCTCATTTCTTCTCTGTTGAGAATATTCGAAAACTTCATTCACATAGTTTTCCCCTGCATTAGGAAAAGCAGATCTGATTTGTTGCTTTTGCTGTTCTTCAGACATTTGCCAAATGGCTCTCTGCAGATCATCGTCAGTGAGCTTTCTAAAAATTTTATATTCATCATCATCAATACTTATTCCTCCGCTGTGACGATTTCTTGCCATTTCTACTACCTGAGATTGTAAATGTCTGCTAAAAATACCAAGATCTGGAAGCAATATTATTCTTCCGGAATCAACTAACGGAAAAATCTCAAGAAAAAGTGCTACGTTTTTTAATGTTTGTTGTTTATAAATTGAAGGATTGGCAACTGGGCTATATTGAGGGTTCATTCCGGTTGGATGATTGAAAGGGTTATGAACAATCAGCTGGTCAAAATATAGTGCTGCAGTAGTAGAAAATGTAGAAATTATTTGCCAATCTATAATACCTGTATAGACTGCTCGAAGTTTTCCATCTGGCTTAGGAAGTAGTTTGAAAATGTCGGTATGTACAGGCCATACTATTTCAAATAAAGTATGTATATCCTTTACTTGCTGATCATTAAGTTCTCGGCGAATATCTTCCCAATCCTTTCCTCGTGATAATCCTAAAATATCAACTATTCCATTATAGAAAATCAAGTTACGCTCTCTTATACTTCGAATGCTCCAAGAAGGTCTTAGTGATTCGGGCTTATCTCTGCAACAATCCGTGTAACTTTTGCCTAACCCACATGGGCAAAAATCATCGGGTTGCGGTTCCTCGTCAAGTACTGGCTTTTTTAAAAATTCATGTTCATCCACAGTTCTTCCAAAGGCATCTTGTCTGTAGGTTCTTCCATCACTATAACCTGCAAACATTTCACCACCAAACTCAAATATTTCTTCTTCCGGAGGCAATAAAGTACGTTGAACACTTTCCCAAGAGATGGTCGTGTCGTTTTCAGGATATAGCCATTCTTTTTCTGCTGCTGCAATATACCGACGCGCACTTTTTTTCAATATAAAATTTATTTCTTGAACCTGGTGGTCATTCAATTTTCGATTTCTAATAAAAGCATTAGTCCGGACCATCGTTTCACCGAAATGACGTGCATTTGTTCTTTTCTGCAAAGGGTCGTTGAGTTCTGGCTGCTCTGCATATTCGTAGTTCGTTAATATTAGGCAGTAGTTTTTGTTTAAAGGAAAAATTGTTTGCGAAGCCTTTAAAGCGATTGACGGCTCAATTGGATCTTGACCTTTTTGATTACTAATTGGGCATGCATAATTATAAGTTGTAACGGGATGATCCGTAGCCAAAAATTTTATGACAGAATTTTCAGCTGAAACAATTTCCTTCACACTTTCATACCATATTGTCGTGTGCATGTCCTGAATAGCTTCCATCTCCATCATAAGTTGTGTTTGATTAAGATGACTATATTTATTCTTTAACCAAAGTAATCCTTTCGGCGTTCGTGATTTTTGCGCGTCAATATATCTAAATAAGTCTTGGAAGCGAAAATGTCGATCGCTTTCTGTGCCATCAATGAAAGCTCGTACTGCACGCGATCCAAAATCATCAATTTTTCCAAACAATTCGCGCTCAATGATGTCACTAATTATTGGCCCGAAAAAGGTTGTATATAAATCGTACTCAAAAAAACACTGTGAAAATGGCAACAGCTTTCTTTCTTTAAGTTTTATGACCCTGCCATCTGGCAGCAACTTTTCCTTGGGTGATAAATCAAGATAATGGAGCTGGTTAGAATTAGTTGAAAAACCTCTCTGATACCATTGAGGTACATAATGATTATTACGCGTTAGTTCTTTCCTGCTCATATTTTTAAAGTAGATAATGATAAATTACAAACTTTTTTGGAGTTAATAGAGTTATTTAAAAAAAATCATTAAAGTATCACAGACCTTAACGATTAGTAACTCGTATTTCTTAATTTATATCTAATGGTTTTAACATACGGTAATAGTCTCTAAGTTCTAAATCAAAATCATTTTGCTCTATGTTAAGATGGATAAGAGCAATATGATCATTTATTTTTTGTTTTAACCAACGTAGTTTTTTCTGAACATCATCATTCATTCCATCAAAATTTATAAAAAACTCTTTTAATCTTTCTAAGTAAGGAAAGAGATCATATTCAGGATCATTGAATTCTGAGTCTGCTTTTGCAATGTAATCAATGTAGTAGTGTCCATCTTCATCCATTGTAATAATGTCCTCAATATATCCAAGCTCATCACTTGCCGAATGGTTTTCCTGTCGATATTTAACCCCGTTGTCTACTACATCCTTTTGTATAATTATTCTAGGGAAAATAGCTTTTTTAGACTCAAGATCATAAGCTTCTACCATTGCAGGGCCAAAAATCACATCTTTCGTGTGCACCAACCTACCTATTGTAACTCCACCTCTTACGAGAAAACCTTGGTTGGCGAGCTCAAATGACAGGTATAGCAGATCGATTAATGTATGATATAATTGACTGTTTTCGGTATATTCATATGATATAACGATAGAATCGGAAAAATAGGTAACCACCTTTGTTTTTGAAAATCCTGAATCATCAACCATATTTTTCGATAACTCAAAAATATTTATGATCGATTGTATTTTGTCTTCGTGATCTTCTCCATTTTCAGTAACAGTTTCTCTAATATGTTGCCTAAATCCTAAAATGTCAATAAAGCAGCAAATTCTTTTTTCATATTTCATAATAATTGTTTATTTATATACAACCTTTCAATATATTATTCAACTAATTCTTATTGTGGTTCATTGTCATCTTTTGACTTTCGATCCCTTAATATTTTTTCTTGCAGCGGTATCATCTGAAGTAGCGGCAATATCTTTTCAAAAGGTTTAACAAAAATAGATTTGGTATTCTCAATTACAGAGCAAAGTACGCCTATACATTTTCCTTCTTGATTAATGACCGCTGATCCACTTAATCCAGCCCAATCATCGGAATGCGTAATAATATCTTTAGTTTGTAAAAGTAAATATTGTCCAGCTTTACGGATAAATTTAAGGTTTGACTTAAACGTTCCCACGCGATGAAGAATAATCCCTTTAATCTCAGGTTTTATCTTGCCATAAACATAATAGCTATGTTCTTCGTTCGGTTCTGCAATATGTTCTTCTAAAAACTCATATTTAGGTTCTTTAGGTGAAACAATAATTTCACCAGTTTCTTCCACTAATTTTTCGTCTGTTAAGAAAGGAGCTTCAAATTTTCTTCTGTCGATCATACTTATCGCGACATCAAACAATTCATAACCGAGATCTGGTTCAGAGATATCAAACTTTTCCATAAAGTAAAAACCACCAACAGGGGTTATAACAGTAGAAAGTTCTTCTGGGTGACTTATATTGTTGAGAATTCCGACATAGTTATCAACCCCAAGTCTTTCATTTTCTTGATGATCATTATAATGGATATTGTGATCTGCGGTTAAAAAAAATAGATTCTCCTGATAGTTCAGGAAAAAACCTGAGCCATAAGCTACAGGTAGATTTTTGAAATCTTTTTCTTTATGTATAACGAGTTGATAATTTGTTTTTATTAAAATTTCTCTCAAGTCGAATTGTTTTTCTATTATCATAGTAGGTTGATTATAATGTCTAAATTTACTGTGTAAAAAGGATTAAATTTTACGGTTAACCGTAAACGTAAATATCATTTAGATTTTATATAAATCGTTCAGTAAAAACACGGAATTATTACAGTTAATGGTGGTATCAAAAGCGTCTGCATGTGTCTATTCTATTACAGACGATAAAATCATTATGGTAAAGTAATAATTTCTTCAATTAAATTTTCAACGCTTTTACGCTCAGATTTTCTTTTCGTAAGATAATATTGCATTGCCTTAAAGCAGTTGTGCATATCCTTAAGATCATCATCTGTAAATGTAATGATGGTTATACCGAACTGTTGAAAATATTCATTTCTTTTCTGCATCTCACGTTTCCATTTTAGCGCTAAGTCTTTGTTCATTTCCAACTGAGTTTTTGCTCTGATTCCAGCGACTGCCATATGTGTTGATTGTGGGCTTAATTCAAAACCAATACGCTCTCCAGTGTAACAATTCAAAATCGTAAAATCTAAACGATATTTATGTTGCTGCTTCAGTCCATCATATCTAAATTCAGGAATAAGGAATGGTTCAGAGAATGGATCATCAGAATTTTTTAAATATTCTATGTAAAAATCATATATCTGCTTTTCATAAAGAGAATTTGAAACCCGTTTTAAGATAGACTGGTAGAATGTGAGTAGATCGTTTAGATCTTTAAAGTTGACAACAGTGTTATTTTCAGGATCTATAAAGCCAGTGTGTATGATATGACCAATAGTCCAGTAATCAAAGTTAACTTTTCGTACATGGCTTGGTTTATTTTGCCAGGCTCCGTCTATAAATCTTGGTACAATGAGCATACCCCAAAACAAATTCTTGGCACCAAACCATATAGACCATAGATTTTCTTGAGGTTTATCTTTAATTCTGATTTTATAATGTTTGTAAAAATCACGTTCTAAAAAAAGAAGAATATACTCCCTAATAGTTCTAATTTTAAATATTTGCTGAATCATTGAGGGGCTTTCCCTGCTTAATATTGAATCCTTTAATCCCATAAGCCATGCTGCAATATAGTCATCATAGGTTAACCATTTTCCATGCACCAAATCGAGATTCTGCGATTTGTTAAGACTTATTACTCCGTGAAGAGATTGGACGGTTACTGCTTCTCCTTTGATAATAGAATAATCTGCAAGAACTTGTTCCAAGCGTTTTTTTAGTTCTGCTGTAATATCTCTTTCCATTTTGGAAAGAAATTTATAATCTTTTGTAGCTTCAACTTTTATCATTTTTATATGTTCGCTTTTAAAAATTATCTCATTAAATTTAAAACTGCATAAAATATCATTATTGCAGCAATTATTCTACGATATTGTAATTCCCTGAGCAAACTCCTTTTCTATTTCTCTAACAATATTGTGGATTTCGAAAGAGCTAATTGAGGATCGATTTGGAATAGTTCTATCAAGGAGGCATTTTGTTTGACCTAATGAATTTATGAGAAGAATGCGAAATAATACATGATCAGCTAGTTCATCGTCGATGCAGAAAATATAGTTTTTATATTTTTTTTCAAAATGACCAACCGTAATTTTAGAATATCCCGATTCTTTTAGTTCAGTTCCCCACAAAGAGTTAATACTATTTTTCATATTACTTAATTAATTTTATTTTTTTCATAGGAATGCTCAATTCAAGTATTTCAGAAATGACCGATTCAGAAAAATCTAAGAAATTGACAGCATTTTTATAGGTGCTAAATGTATAGTTGTTTCCGTAATGTATTTTGTATCCTAAAGAAGAGTTTTGGTGGAGCAGAATTTCGATAAATTCATTGTCAGAAATTCTTCTGAACATATAGTTTGCCATTTTAAATGTCGAATTTTCATCACCCCTTAACCCACTATATAGAATCAATTCAGTTGCAATAAAGTCGTAATTATATTCATCGATCATTTCTTCATCCATACATAATAATCCTTCGCTTGAAAGTGTTTCAACTCTCACTACGTCCCTTAAAACGAAATCCTTAGAATTAAAATTTTCTACTAGAATTTGGTTCAGCTCCGATATATCAGAATTTATATCAATACCGTGATATTCTTTATTGTCTAACTCTTCTAATTTAGAATAATGTGTGAAGTATAATATGTAAAGAAAAACAACTTCTTTGGTTGTTAATGAACTTTTATCTAGATTTTCTAGTAAATAATAATAGGTGTAGAAATCAGGAATTAGATTATAAATCAGCCATTTTTCGATTGTTTCCGTAAGTAGCTTTTTATTTTTATCTGCTATAAAATACTTTGATATTAAATCTTCATGTTTTAATAATAAACTGATGATTTCTTTTTCTTCTAGAACATGAATAGAGTAGTACTTATCTCTTTTTATTTTTTCTATCCATTCTCTTGCGTTATTTGTTAAATAGCTTGATACAAAAATGACAAGATGCTTAGGTCTTTCTGCGTCTGCCCAAGCTATCTTAGAATTCAGCTCTGAAGGAGGAATACCTTTTTCATATTTTTGCATTCAAAAAAATATTTTTCATACTGTTCACTTATAATATTATTATGAGTTTTATAGTAAGCTTCAATGTCACGCCCATTATCAGGCCCACCTCTTCTCCAAGTAATCCTAACAAAATCACTTTTAAGAATTAGTTGGAAGCAAAGCTCTTCAAATTCTTCTGGTTTAAGCTTATTACAGTTTATATATTTTTCCAAGTTTATCATTTGTTATCATTGTCTTTGCTATTATATCTGGTTAGTTGCCGATATATGTTTTGTTAAACATCATTTCTTTTGCTTATATAAATTGTCTAGTCCCAAACAAATGGTCATAAAAAAACCATTCTTTTTCATGTTCGTACAACTGTAAGCACTTGCTATTTATTATTTAGATCTACAAATTGTTTTATAAAATCGTGGTAATCTAATTTAAATGGAACTTTTCGGTCAGATATTGGTCTTAATATTCTTTGTAAATAGTCCATAAAGTGTTTAGGGTCAATAAGACTTTTTCTAAATTTTTCATCTAAATGCTGGCTGTGACTAGTCAGTTGGGACTTAAAAAGATTAAAATTATCTTTAATGCTTTTCTCCCAGAGAATTAAAGTATCAATATTTATCAGCGTTAATGAATGAATCTTAATTTTATCATTACTTTTTATTTTTTTTACAATTAACTCTTCTTTGAACCAATTATTAAGCTTATAATTGATTCCCGTCCCCTCATAAACTCTGTCGTGAACCAGCAATATTGGAAAAATTTCTAATCTGTGATTATATTGGATAGTTTCGTCAAACTTGAAGGTTTTATTGCAAATAAACTCAATCGAATTTACCAACTGCTTAATGCCAACGCCCTTTTTTTTACTCTGTAGAAACCTCTCTTTAAAAAAAGATTCTATCGTTTCAATATCATTGGCGGCCTTAATTGTTTTATTAATCAAAACATCCTTATTTTCAAAAAGAAGTAACGTATTATTATAGTTGACATAATAGTCAGGCTCATTTTTCTCTTCCACTTCATATTCAGTCTTTTTTTTATAGAATTTTTTACTGAAAATCTGGTCAAGTAAGTTTTTCATTAGAAAGTTTTCTGAGAACTCTTTGCTATAATAACTTAAAAAATTATCAATTTCACTATCACTTTTTTCAAATATTGTTTTTAATCTGAATTTTGCACTTCGGTAAAATAAATCAACTGCAAAGTAAAAATTGACGACGGAAAACCTGTTTTTATCTAAAAAATATATTGGTGTTTTTTTTAACTCCGTAAAATCTTCATCAGCTGTAATAGCTGTTGCGGCTATATTCTTCAAAAAATTAATAGAAGTTTCACTTGGTATCGCAAAAATAAATTGGTTATTAGCTTTTGCAATAAGTAAACTTCCGAATAAAAATTTCATATTGAAAATAAAATCTTTTTCACTATCTACTCCGAAAGATTCTATAAACCTACTTTTAATTTGGTCAAAACCTTTGTGGGAAAGAAATTTCAACAAGGATTCTACTTTATAAATTGTGGCATAAACAAGCTTTACAAAAGAATGAATATCTCCAAACGATCCAATTTCATTAAGTTGAAATCCCTGTAAAATCATAAAATCTATCAGTGATTCTTTACTTTGTTCTTTATCAAATTTATGATTATATGCGCCAATCCTAGAATTCAGAACTAAAAAAGCTTTAAATAGATTTAATTCTGGGTCAGATTCTTTGTCTCCGTCTTGCGTAAATTGAGCTATATTTGAAAGAACTATTTCAGATAATCTGAGATATGATTCAGGCGTTATAATTTCAATTTTTTTGTCTTTATTAAGGCCTTTTTTGAAAGTTTCTACTCTTACAAAAACGTTTTTCGCTACTTCTTTTTTACTGAAAAAATTTTGATAATTTGGCAGGGGATAGGTATTACAAAAACCAATGCTCTTAAGCATAAGTTCTTTTGGAATTTTAAGAAGATATGATAAAGCATCTTCTTTTATTTCACCAGGAAATATATCATCGAAGTTCGGAATCACTGTAAAGCTCATAGATGTATGCTAATATATAATCCTAAAATTACAGATTTAATAGTAAAATTGTACTATTCCAAAGAAGATTCTGTGATGATACCAACAACAAATTGGCTTATATCTTTCACTTCATAATCAATAATTGTTTCAACATCAATAATTACTGAATTTTTAATAATTATCTTCGCATCCTCTTCAGAAATGTAGCTTCCATCAGCAGTCGATCGCCATTTTTCAGGATTATCATTGTATTTTTTATTAGCAATTTCATCAGAAACCTCTTGAACAGATATTGCCAGTTCATTTTTCATCCATTTCTCATTAGTCTTATATCGCATCAAAAAAGAATCCTCGAAATTACTAATGATAACTTTATCTTTCAGTTCCTGACTGTAGAAAGAGAATAGTGGTATTCCATCAAATTCTCCTATTACAAAGAAGTCTATGTTATCTGGGTTATATTCTGATTTATATGTGCTGGTATATCTGCTGGACTGGATCAACTTTTCATCTTTATAAAGAAATTCAGGTTCTAGTATAATAGCAGTGGGAATCACATCATTTTTCTTTAAAACTCTGAATGCCTCATCTAAAACACTAATCAAGGTTTTTGCAACAACGACGGTTGGTTCCGACTTTTCTATGACATCCATGAAAAGATTATTTTCCCACCTTCCTATCATAGCGCCAAAATCATTCAGACCGTATATAGTCATATTGTAATCCCCTTCAATAAAGTGAACCTTTCCCTTTTCCAAAAAGTTATTGGTACCAACTCTTTTAAGAAGAATGTTTTGATCTGTAACATTTTCTTTATTTTTAAAATAATCGAAAATTTTCCTTATACGGGTTTGCCCCTTCCAAGCAGATGTTATCTCCATCTTGAACCAGTCGACCTTTAAAGAATCTAGAGGAGTTGAAGCAATGCTCTTTTCTTTCTCACCAACAACGTTTCTGGTTGCCAGTGAGATAGAGGATAGTAATTTTTCCGCAATACTATCCAAGTCGTCAATACTCTTAACCCTCAATATCCTTTCCCATTTTTTTAAATCTCTCTTTATGAATTGAATATTTTTTTGCACCTCTTCATAGAAATAGGGGATCGTCCTTCTTAATTTCGAATTAACTAATGAAGTAATGAAGGAAAAATTTCTTGTTTGCAATCTGTCTAGCACAAAACCAAAAGTCATCCATTCCGCTGCGATCGGTGGACTGTACATTTCAGATTCAGGTCGCTGCATAAAATCCCAATTTTCCCAGCCCATATATCTTCGAACATCCTCTGTGCGAAAAAATAGGATATCCTCTATTTCTTTTTCCCAGTCAGTAATCAAACCCTTATTTACGGCAGCAATCAGTGTGTTAAGATGCTCGTCATTCAATATATTATTGTCTGCTAAAAAGAAGAGCCAATATTTTATAGCCGTCAGTGTCTGCCTTCTGAATGAATCCAGCTGGCTTTGATAATCTATTTCTTTATTTAGGCGGTTGATTTCAGCTTCGTCACCAGCTTTACGATTTGCCAGCAACCTACGAAGCTGAAGCGTTTTACTCGTCCCACTGCTGAAAAGTAAGGCATTCAACTGACCGAGTCTGTTCAGAGATCCTTCCAATAGATTCCAATCTTGGAATCTTGTCTGATGATAAAGAAGATCATTAAACGTACTAAATGCATTATAGTAAAAGTCCAGAGGCATAGGTTGTTGTCCCGAATACTTCTTGCCGTAATCCAGCATCATTATAATTTCCTTAAGGTGCAGTGACATTATTTCTGGAATCTCTACTAAATTTTTACCAGTGTTACCATCACTGCCATTACGTAGACTAATCTCCACATAAAGCCTTACCGGAAAACCTATAAATTCCTTAAAGGGGTCAAATTTTCTGTACGAAATACTTGCACTCAAAACCTTTCTGAAAAAGGTTATGAAAGAATCAATTGTTTCAGCACTATTGCTGTTGACAGCCTTGTGAAGGGATGACCATACGCTGTAGGAGAGTCCTTCCGTAATATCCAGTTCTTTCATGTTAATCGTATTTCATGTTTAGAATATATAGATCAGCATAAATTGAAAGAATCTCATCGACCTTGTTTTGCTTTCCTTCCGCAGCATATTCCTTCAGTTTATTATCAAAATAGATTTTGTATTCATCTGACTTTGCCATTACGGAAGAAGTTTTCTTAAGTGTGAAGCACTCGGTAAAATCCATACGGTCTGTCACTGTCTCATTCATCACAGGCCAAATAAAATTATTATAGTCTTTTGTGATCATATTAATATGCAGTTTTCGGCTGTAATAATGTGGCTTGGAAAAATCAGATCTACCATCTAATTTTAATTTAAGTTTTTTAAAGTTAATATCGTATATCAGTAATTCACTAGTTAATCCTGTTGCACCGGAGATTTGTCTGTCATTTATAAATGAATTTTCCAATGATTGAATCCCATTATCCGCTAAAAATTGCTGAAATTGTACCTGACTGTATTTAGATATTAGTACTATCCGTAGATTCTGTTTGGCTTCTATCATCAACTGTTCACTTAGCGTACTTTGGATCTTCCCTGCATTGGTAAAATTGATAATGGTTCTAAAAAGATATCCAATTCCAATGAGGATGAATAATGCCAGATAGGTTCCAGCTACTACTAACCTTTGATAAAATGGAGGTTCGACAGTATCTCTTAAAGTCGAGATGATAATTAAACAGAAAATGACGCTCAGCGTATAATAGATTATTAGGTAAAGTTTTGAATTGACAAACAGTAGTTTATAAGTCTGGTTATCCTTCACTGCAAGATTGCTTAATAGCAGACCGATTACTGCCAATGTCATACTGATAATGGTCGCAACGTTTGAAGTACGCTGATCAATCAGTATTTCTGCCGACTTTTTCTGAAGAACTATATAGGTGAATGCATCAAACTGAACAATGGTCAATATTAATAGTAATGCCACTACAATTATGAATACAAGCCAGTATTTATCTCTCTGAGATAGGATATTCAGGTATTTGTTTAGCCAGGAGAGCCTACTGTCATTAAGTTCTTTGTGCTCGGAAGCCACTTTTTTCAGAATCTCAGAACGATGAGATTTAATTAAATAGAAAGACATTACAGATTATTAGTTAAGCTAATATACGTAATTACAATAAAATATTTGAATTCTTCTAATTTGTTTACACCAGCTTAAATTTGCTTATAGATAGTTGATTTGTTTCTATATTTAACCATAGTTGCACTGTTTTATTTGTAATTAGTATTTAAATATATTATTTACTAAATGCAATTGGCATTTAGTAATGCTACATAATTGCTAATAAGTTTTTATTTCAAATTAATCCATTAAAAGTAATTTTTCTGACTTTAAATTTAATTAAGATAAATAATAAATGAATGAAAACAGCCTATTTATACGTCCGTGTAAGTACAGACGAACAAAAAAGAAAAGGTTACTCTCTGCCGGAACAGGAGAATCGATTACTAAAGTATTGTAAATACAACAATATTGAAGTTAAAGGAATTTATCGGGAAGATTACTCTGCTAAAAATTTTAATCGGCCAGAGTGGAAAGAATTATTCTCCGAAGTCAAAAAGAAATCAGGAGAAGGGGATAAAAACATATTATTTTTAAAATGGGATCGATTCAGTCGTAATGTAGAGTGTGCATATGAAATGATTGGGAAGCTTCGGAAATATAAAGCAATCGCAATGGCTATTGAGCAGCCCATAGATTTTTCTGTACCTGAAAGTACCGTTATGTTGGCTGTGTATTTAGCCGTTCCCGAAGCAGAAAATACCAGGAGAGCTCAAAATACCTCAAATGGTATGCGGCGTGCAAAGTTGTTGGGCAGATATCCTAATAAAGCACCTATGGGTTTTATGAATGTGACCTTACTGGATGGCAAAAAAGCAATTGTACCTAAAGAACCAGAAGCTGAAATTATAAAATGGGTATTTCATCAAGCTGCCCAGAATAATCATAGAATATCTGAGATTAGAAAAATAGCTAATGAGAAAGGATTGATATGTTCACGATCATACTTTTTCAGGATGTTGCGTAATCCTCTTTATTGTGGACTTATAACGATTAAATTAGATGCTAAAGAAGAGCAAATGATTCAAGGTTTACACGAACCTTTGATTTCTGAATCATTGTTTTATCAGGTTCAATCTATAATTAATACAAAGAGAAAAATTACTTCTAATAGAGATGATCTAAAAGAAATCTTTTTCCTTAGAGGTTTTTTGATCTGTCCTGTTTGTGGTCGAAAACTTACTGGGAGTTTTTCAAAAGGTAAGCGGAAAAGATATCCCTACTACCATTGCCACGACGGTTGCAGAACCAGGATTGATGCAATTTTACTTAATAATTGCTATCAAAATAAGCTTCAAAAATTGGTATTATCAAATAGTTCAATCGAATTATTTAAGAACATTTTAGAAGATCATAATATTAGAACTCAGAAGGCAAGTTATTTGTACGCTCAACAGTTGTTAGGTAGGAAAATAAAAGAGGAAAAATTAACGCTTTCCCGAGGTAGAAAATTGTTCATAGCAGGTATATTAAAGATTGATGATTATAATGAATTAAAAAAAGAAAGTCAAGTCAACACAAAAAACCTGGAAAAAGAAGAGCGTGAAGTTATTCTTAAATTGAGAATAATTGATAAGATGAGTCAAATGGAAGATAAAACACTCGTTGATGTTTTCCAAAAGTTTACACAGTTTGATACTTCAGATAAAACTCATCTTGTGAATCTGATTCCTCCGGTTAATATTGATTATAAAACAGGAGGTCTTTCTTTAGATTTAAATCAAGCACTCTCAAAAATATTATCAAAAAAAGGTAACCGAAAAACTAATATGAAAAATGAACTTCATTGATAGAAATGTTTCAGTAGAACAAGCGATTATTATTCTGGCCAAGAATGGTGTTCAGGTAAATGAGAAGGAGGCTAAGAACATATTAGAATTGTTATACTTAGTGGCAGCAAACTACAATAAGTCAAAAGAGAAAAAAAGCTCTAACCCTAAGGAGATTTCGAACACTTAATGATTGTAGATTATAAGCCTATTGTGCCACTTTCAGACTGTTTGTTTCAAACAGACTAAGCATTTTATGTTTAAAATGTCGAACACAAAATGTCAGATTGTAAAAGTTTGACAAAGAGATATTTGTGAATAAAAAAAAGAGACAACTATTTATTAGTTGTCTCCTTAAGTGACTTGACAGGATGTTATTCAAACTCTTTTTTTACTGATATAGAAAGTATTTTGGATTTATGTTGCTGATAATAAGATAAATTATCCCGTACTGCTGATTTAGCACCTTATTAACTTAATATATGATTTCATTTTTTTAGATATTTGCACATGGCTCTATTAATAACTTTGGATAATGTCTATAAACTGTACAATCTTGATTCTTCAAAAAAGACGGAAGGAATAGTTATTCTCAATCAACAAAATGATCCAAAAAAGAAATATACAATTCATAGCCGGCTATTTGATGGTTTATTGCTAGGATTCTTGATACAAGGATCCATGAAAGTACGGATTCATTTTTTAGAATATGAAATAAACGCAGGTGATATTGCTATTTTA
This sequence comes from Chryseobacterium sp. BIGb0232, assembly GCF_024810195.1. Classification (NCBI taxonomy): domain Bacteria; kingdom Pseudomonadati; phylum Bacteroidota; class Flavobacteriia; order Flavobacteriales; family Weeksellaceae; genus Chryseobacterium; species Chryseobacterium sp. BIGb0232. The sequence goes on along the minus strand of NZ_JANUEH010000001.1, from coordinate 333,941 downwards.
CAGCCGCAATTGATGATCGACACGGAATCATTGAGTGAAGATGCCCAAATTGTAACAATTGGTCTTTCCTCAGATTTTATTACAGCATTTCCAATTTTACGTGAGTTTATAATGAACAACCAAATTAGATGGCAGCCAATTATCAGACTTCAGCCTGAAGAAATAAAGTTGCAAAATGAATTATTGACGCTTATACAGAACTTCTACAATAAAAAACCTAGCCATAATAAAACGGAAATGCTTCGACATCTTGTTATGGTTCTAATGAATATGATTTCTGAAGTATATTCTTGTTTACCGAATAACAAAAGCTTGGTGAAAAACCGCACACATGAGATTATAGATGATTTTTATCTGCTAATTTCAAAGCATGCTAACCAACAAAGAAGCGTTGTGTTTTATGCTGAAAAGCTACATTTAACACCACAATATCTTTCTACTTTCCTGAAGCAGAAAACTGGAAAATCTGTATTACAGTGGATTGATCATATCACAATTCTACATGCTAAAACACTATTGAAATCTTCTAATTTATCAATTAAAGAAATTAGCAATGAGCTTCATTTCGAAGAAACAAGTGTCTTTTGCAGATACTTTAAAAGAATAGTGGGAGTGTCGCCAAAAACCTATAGAAACGAATAATAATTTATATTCTTTTATGTCTCACTATTTACAGGTCGCTGAATAGTATTAGCTTTCAGATTGTATGTAAACACCATTAAATTGTTAATGCCTGCTTTTTATCTCTATTTAATTTTACAACATGAAAAAAACAGGTAAAAAAGCAGCTATTGGATTTATATTTATCACGTTGTTGATTGATATTACAGGTTGGGGAATTATACTTCCCGTGGTTCCTAAACTCATTGGAGAACTTATCCATAGTGACCTTAGTGAAGCTGCAAAATATGGAGGCTGGCTTGGCTTCGCTTATGCTATTACGCAATTTATATTTGCACCTATAGTGGGTAATCTTAGTGATCACTATGGAAGACGCCCAATTATTTTAATTTCTCTTTTTGGATTTGCTATTGATTATGTACTATTAGCACTAGCGCCTTCTATTTATTGGTTGTTTTTTGGAAGAATCATTGCCGGTCTTACTGGGGCTAGTATTTCAACAGCTAGTGCATATATAGCTGACATATCCACCGATGAAGATAGAGCTAAAAATTTCGGCTTAATCGGCGCAGCTTTTGGATTAGGGTTTATTATAGGTCCGGTAATAGGTGGTTTACTTGGACATTATGGGGCAAGAGTTCCCTTTTATTTCGCCGCTATATTATGCATGGTGAATTTTCTTTACGGCTTGCTTATACTACCGGAAAGTTTAGAAAAAGATAAACGTCGAGCATTTAACTGGAAACGTGCAAACCCTATTGGAACAGTTAATTTTTTGAGAAAACAGTCAAAAATATCAAATCTCGTCATCGCTTTAATTCTGGTCTATGTTGCCCTCTACGCTGTACAAAGCAATTGGCATTTTTTTACTATGTATAAATTTAATTGGACGGAAAGAACTGTAGGTCTATCGCTTGGTTTGCTTGGTCTATTGCTTGGCTTAGTACAAGGACTTCTAATTAGGTGGACAACTCCAAAATTAGGAGAATATAAAAGTGTATATTTTGGGTTGCTATTTTATGCATTAGGTTTAATGCTCTTTGCATTTACTAATCAGGGATGGATGATGTTTGTTTTTCTCGTTCCCTATTCCTTAGGTGGAATCTGCGGGCCCGCACTTCAATCAATAATCAGTAAAAATGTTCCTGCAAATGAACAGGGTGAACTGCAGGGAGCATTATCAAGTTTAGTGAGTGCTACCTCTATTTTTGGCCCCCCAATTATGACAAACTTATTCTATTATTTCACTCATGATAAAGCACCATTTCAATTTTCAGGAGCGCCTTTTTTTCTAGCATCCATTTTAATGTTTATTAGTGTAATTATTATATATTTTGCTTTTCGACAAAAAAATGAAAAAAAACTAAAGATTAAAAATGGAATAATGTGAATAAGTAGTGATAAAGATTTAGCCTTAAACCAGTTGATTTATGTAAATGATCATTATGATTTTGACAAAAATAGCTGTTAGAAACAGAATACCACAGGACGGTCTGATTTTCTATTCGGATCGCGGTTCCAATATGCTGGCCAATCTTTTAAAGATGAGCTTGCAACGATCTGTCTATCAGTAAATCAAAGTATGAGTAGAAAAGGAAATGCTGGGTAATGGGCTTATGGAAAGCTTTTTCAGGAACCTAAAAGCTGAAAAGCTTAATCATTATAAATTCAAAAGCAGAAAAGAGGCTAAATTGGCGACATTTAGTTATATTGAAGGTTGGTACAATAAAGACAGGATACCTTCAGCATCAGTCTACAAATCTCCAAAGCAGAGACTGGGTGAACTCATTGGAAATAGTATGAATAAATTCACGATCCGCCTTTTTTCTCACTGACAATCTTCACACTTCGTGTCGAAATTTGAAAATAGGAGAGTACGTCATTATTTTCTTTAAATACCTACTGCCCCCTTTATAAAATTTACAATGTTAGCTCCGCAGTTCATCAAAAGCTCCTCTTTTATCAGCATAAATTTTTATTTTAATCATTCATGTGAAAATATCTTGTGTACGGTTCCTAGTTTATTTTATACGTGTACAAAGCTCTCTTATGACCATTTGTCGTCGTGATCATTTCTCTTAAGCTCTCTTTCAACTTCATCAATTTCAGGTAAAGGAAGAAGATAAGTATCATTAATATATTTTAGAATACTTTTATTTGTTTTATCATTTATTTTTCTGATGAAAAGGCGATTAGAGGATTTTAGAGTTTCGATGAAGCTGTCCGCATACTGGTCTTTACTAAAAAAAGTTTTTTCAATGACTGCTCTTTTATCATCATTCACAATAATATCATTAAAGACTGTGTTGAGAAGTACTGTCTGGAAAAATGATTCCGCTGGTAAAAGCGTATGCAGGTAATAGTCTTCAAAATCCATTACCCTTTTGTTATTAGTCAAAAATATGCAGGTTTCTCTTGTAAGGATAAACCATTTCCCACCAATATAAGGTATAACTTCTTTCATAAACTCTCTTTTATAAATAAATGAAGATATTTTATGAGTCAGCTCCGTAAAATGATTTTGTATCCTTTGAAGTGTATCAGGCCTATAAAACTTCTGGTCATAATAAAAAAGATAATTTCGTCCATTATTATCGGTAAGAAATTTACGTATAATATTTTGTGACTTAAGGGAGGAGTCTTCACCGCTTAGGTTGATAAAATAATCCCAGTCAGGGCTTACATTCAAAAGATATTCCATCGCATTAAGTTCTGCCTGAATCATACTAAATCCTCCGGATACAATATTCATGCTTTCTAAAATATATACATTGGGAAAGTGTATTATATACAATTGTATCTCTTCCGTTAATTCTGCTTTGGCTTTGCGGTCAATATGAATAAGATAAAATTGATCCCTAGTGTAAATCTTCTGAAACATTTCTTTAAATGCATCAGGTTTATGATGTATCATAATAAAATAAGCAATCCTCACTTGCGGAGCTGAATGCAGGTCTGAAGTTTGGGGATGAGGATGAGTTATGGGAGATGACGTTTGCATGGGGGTAAAATTTAAAATCATCCGCACAGGCAAACAATTCAGTTTATGTGCGTAAGCTATGAATATATTTTTGATAATCAGTTAATTAAATTGACTGTTACCCAATTATTTTATGGTACATTTGCAAAGCATTTATAAAACAGGTTTCTGCCTTTGCTATTCTGTAATAGTTTAAACTCACAATTTTTCTTTCAGTCTTTGCTTTTTCAGCCGCCCAATTATCAATCGGGTTTCTAATGTGAAATGGCCTACAAGTTTTTTCATCCTGGAATGATATGTTATTGCAGGCTTATGAATTATAAATAATTAATTTATAATAAGTTATGCAAATAAAAATGATGAGGAGAAGAAATATTTCAGCTCATCCTATAATACACCAACTCAAATTCTAAAAAGTGAATTTGCTTACAAAATCTGTAGAGTTTACAGAAAATAATAAATAATTTTTTAATAATAATTACAATGCAAGAAGGCACAGTAAAATTTTTCAATGAAGCAAAAGGCTTCGGATTTATTTCTCCTACAGACGGGAGTAAGGATATATTTGTACATTCTTCAGGATTAGACACTAGAGCAATCCATGAGAATGATAAAGTCGTTTTCGATGTACAAAAGAGTGATAAAGGCTTAAATGCAGTTAATGTAAAATTGGCGTAATTAAGTTTTAATATCATCTGTTTGAAATAAATATTATTTTCAATTTCAGTATCATATTTTTATATTTTTTACAATTGAAATCCAAAAACCATTGGTATCTGGATATATTGTTTGAAAGAACATTAGATTACTTTTTATTTTCATAATGTTCATTTGCCTCTCACATAACGTGAGAGGTTTTTTCAAGAAAGAATTCCAGTCAGCTTACTATAAAAACAAAGACAATAGATAGGATGATGATCATCAATAATTTTACAGAATATAAAGCTTTGGAAGGTCAAATGATCGGGTTTTCTGACCGGCACACCATAGATCAGAAGCAAATCAACAGGAGTGTTTGCAGAAGAGACTTTAGATGGTCAGTGGATCCATATTAATAAGGGAAAAGGGAAAAAAGAAGGCCCCTTTAAATCAACCATTGCTCATGGCTAATTGCTATTATCACTGATCCCTCATTTCTGGAAATAAATTGCTGAGGTGAGAAACGTAAAAATGAAAATCAATTTTAATATTTGATTAAATAACTTTTTCATATAAAATCATAATGATCCAGTCTTATCACAAAGTAATGTTCAATTGTTTTTTGAGCTTTTTTGCACATTGATAAAAGATCATTTCCTGATGTATCGTCGAAACTAAAGTCATCATGGGTTTTCACGATATATTCGGTTACTATTTCAATATTCATCAGATCAATTTCCGTTACATCGGATTTCAACCTATGTTCTTCTTTGAAGAAAGGAATTTTACGGAAAATAGAATCGTTAAACCGAAAGAGGTGCATTGTTTTCATTGCAAAAATATTTATAAGATAAAAAATTTAGGTTGATGTTCATTAAGAAAGCTTACCTTTTATTTTTCTGCTGATCCATCTTTTGAATAAGGTACGTTCTGATGGTAATGGGTACATGCCGCCTGAAAGTATATATAATAAGCTGTTCCAAAAATTATTTTTTCTGTAGAATTCATGACTGTAGTTAGTTAACACTTTTAAGTATTCATGTTCATATTCCTTTGCTTCCTGTAATGTGTAACTTTTTGGCATATCTTTAATAATATCCATAGCAGTTTGGTTGAAGATTTTAGGCAAATATTTCTCTATAAAGTCCAATTCAAGCCTGCAGATCCTGATGAGTGGAGTAAGTAAAGAAAAAATTTCATCATAAAAGGTACAAATATGTACATTCCATGATAATCTTTCGTCTTCCGGTAAAATCTGAATAGTCAATAGAATGAGCTTTTTATGGAGTACCTCCATTTCATCTGTATAGACTTTGTTTTGCTGCCAAAATATGGGTGAATTGATTTTATTTTTTTTAATAATATTTTCCAGTATATATTCAAACTGTATTCTAATATTCTTTATGTTTTCGCTCAGGTCTTCTAAAACAGACTGCCACAGATTATGCTGGCTTAAGCTGCAGTATGTGCTAAATACCAATCTTGATCTGTTAATAAGCTGCTGTAGTTGTTTTAACATTCTAAGAATTTCTTTAGCATCTCTTTCTAAGGTGATGTTGGTATTTCTTAGATAGAACAGAGAGATAAACTGGTAATAACAGGCTTTTCTTGAAATATTATTTTTATTTCTAAGGGCAAATCTGTTTTGGAGTTTTGGATGTTTATCTGGCTTTTTCATTAGAATTTTATTGCAAATCACTTTTCTTGACAGTCCCTTTTTCAAAGGACTTTTGCTGTATGATAAGGGAAATAAGATATTGTCTTAAATCTTTGATCGTGATATTTTTCTCTTTCTCAGAAAAAAATAGTGGAGTTTCATCTAGAAGTTCATAGAGTTCAGGAAATTCTTTTTGGATTTCAACTGTTTTTTTAAATATCTTTTTTGTTAAAACAGATATGGTATTTAGATTATTCATAGCCGCTTTTTATTATTGTTACTATCATCTTAAACCGTTTATTTCCTTTTATCGAATGAGACTTATGGGCGGGAATAATGATGCATTCACCTTCTTCTATGAAATAAGTAGCTCCGTCTATCATAATTTCTGCTTTACCTTCAATAATTTGTGCAAAAGTATCAAAAGGAGAAATTTTTTCGGGTAATCCTTCTTTTTCATTAAATGATAAAGCACTGATATTGCCAGTTAGTTTTTTCAGGATGGTCTTACTGACTACGGAGTTCGAAATATATTCAACTATATTGCTGGTGCTATATACTTTTGATTTCTCAAGTTCTTGATGATTCATTACAGCTTGTTTACGGATGAAAGAGCAGAAGCTATCGTATGTAAATAAAAGGGATAGAACTGTCTAATATCCCATCCCTTTTTCCAGCTAAGCCTTTTGATAAATATTGTTCATCATAGCCTTTAACTGTCCTTGAAAACAATTTATGAAAGATTGATTTCTTTGATAATATTGAGAACTTCTTCACGGTTTTTTCTTAATCTGTTTCCGATTCTTTCAAGCATTTCCTTTTCTTTACCTTCTTCAAACTTCAGATCGTAATCCGTTAATGTTGAGAACTTTTCTTTCAATTGTTTTGACTGTTCAATCCAGTCTCCGGGAGTTTTGAAAAATTTGTCGCCTTTGTTGTGGTTTGTGTCCATAAGGTGGATTTTAGTGTAACTTCATTGCTACAGTACAAAGTTGGATGTTTAATCATCTATTGTATTACAGATTGTTTCTTTTATGTTGCACATATCACACTTTTACAAAATACCAGCTTGTTTTGAGCAGCTGAAATACAGTTGTTCAGTTTGATGACTTGGTGGAAGTTATTGAACCTTTGGAAAATTATAAACTTCAAATACTACTATATAATTCCAAATAAGTGATTGATTATTCGTACCTTGCTGAATAACTACATTGAACTGGCTATCCGGACTCTCGGTTCCTACCTATTCTCTTCTTTTCATTTTGTAATATTTCCGGTATATTGTTATCTCTCAGTCTTCAAATCATTAATAAAAACTGTCGATTTCATCCAAAGGACAATTCAATTGTAAAAATTATTAATGCTTTTATGAATATAAAAAAATATTTATGGATGTGGACGTTTTTGGTTCCTATCCTGGCGTGGCTCTCTTATGTTGGAAATTCTGTTTTTTCTTCAGGATATTACTCTGTGATTCTTACTTTATTTTTGATAGGAAGTGTTTTGGCTGCAGTGTATCATTCCGAAGTCATTGCCCATCGTTTGGGGGAGCCATTCGGAACCTTGCTTCTGGCATTTGCCATTACGGTCATAGAAGTAGGACTTATTATTTCCATCATGATGGGAGCAAAAGGTTTAGAAACCATTACCCTTGCCAGAGATACGGTTTTTGCAGCAGTGATGATAATCCTTACCGGAATCATTGGAAGCTGCATTATAATAGGCTCTTTAAGATATAGAGAACAAAGCTTTACATTACAAGGGGTAAGTACCGCACTCATTACCCTTACCTCCGTTATCATTTTTGTGCTTATTCTACCCAATTATACGGTAAGTCATCTCGGAGGTGAATATACGTCCTTCCAATTGCTTTTTATCGCCTTGATTTCTTTGGGACTTTATCTCGGATTTACCATGATCCAAACGTTCAGACACCGAAGCTTTTTCATTTCTCCGCAAAACAAACTATCCAAAAATCAGCCTGTACAAAATAGTCATGAGATGATTTCCCGAAAACAATTGTTTATCAGCTGTATATTGTTAATATTATCCCTGGGAATAGTTGTTTTACTGGCAAAGCTTCTTTCAAAGGATGTTGAACATATCGTTGTTTCGGTTGGCGCTCCAAGGTCTCTTGTAGGTATCATTATTGCCGGTATTGTTCTTCTTCCGGAAGGGTTGGCAGCGTTCAGGGCAGCAAAAAGTGATGAAATTCAAACCTCATTAAATCTGGCTTTTGGTTCTGCTTTAGCAAGTATAGGACTGAGTATTCCTGCCATTGCCATTATATCTGTAATGACTGGTATACGAATGACATTGGGAATAGATATCAAATCAACAATACTTTTGGGACTATCGCTTTTTATTATTACTGTTTCACTGGCAACGGGCAGAACCAATATTATGCAGGGAATTGTACTGATTGCTATTTTTTTAATTTACCTTTTCATTACAATAGTACCATAAACAGGTTGTTTAAAAAACTCAAATTAAATCAGCCAATCATTAAAGGTTGTTATTTTGGAAAACAGAGTCTTGCCATGAGGTAACTTACCGTGGATTCTGCTCCCTGATTGAGATTAACATTTTTCTCTTCAAGTCCGTCATAACATCCACCCGTTGCAGGGTTATAAATAATCTGATGTAAATGATTTTTCCCTAAAAACCAACTAAAAGCATTCATCATCATCTGCAAATATTTTTCATCCTTAAAAACCTTGTAGAATGTAGATAAGGCCAGTATGGTATAAGCAACGTCAATAGGCTGTTCACCACCAATTGATTGAGGACTTTTAGCCGTTTCTTTCTGCAGCCATCCTTTGTTGGATATTACTTTGATGCCTCCCTTACTAAATATTTTAGAAAGCAAAAACTTGAATGATTCATTGGCAACCTGTTTATACATTTCGTCCTGGGTTGTAATCCATGCACACAATAAAGCTTCAGGGAGTGCGCTGTTTCCGTACGTAAGATAGCTTTCAAACCAATGCCAGTCTTTATGTTTTTCATGTTGATACATTTTTACCAGTCTGTTAGCCAGCTTTTTCAATAATGGAATATTATTTTCAGAGTTTTGATAATGTAATCCCTTTATGATAAAAGCCATTGCCCGGGTAGAATGAATGTTCTCAATAGATGAAAGACTTTTTTCAATAATATACTCTGCTTCATCAGAAAACTGTTGAGGTAAGATTGTTTTTATTGAAAGAAGATATCCCAGTGCCCAGATAGCCCTTCCATTGGAATCTTCAAGATTGGTCTCATAATTCTGCTGTGCAAATTCCTTATGTTGATTTATATAATTGAGGAAGCTTCCATCTGGCTTCTGGCAAAACTTAATCAGATTCAGATAGGTTGATATTAAATCAAGGTCAGATTCATCTTTGCTTAGTTCATAATGTCTGCAGGCTACAATCATAGCACGGGCATTATCGTCCAAAGTATATCCGGAATTGATATCAGGTTTATTGATTTTAGAAAACTGGATCATCCCAAAATCCGTTGTCATATTTTTGATATGGCTTAGATTGATAATGGGAAATGTATAGTGTAATGTCATTTTGTCTTTGCTGTGTTGTTGAAATAATAGGGCATGTGAAATAGAAGAATTCTCCCAGGCTGTGGGAGCCATCTTTTCCAGACTATTTGATCGTAATTTTTCCTGTGCAGTTTCATTTTTCAGTAATGTATTGACGGCAGCAGCAAGTTGTTTCGGAGCTTCAAAATCAATAATAATTCCCAGGTCTTGATTGAGTACTTCCAGAGCGTGGGGAATAGGAGTGGAAACAATAGGGCAGCCACAACTGATGGCATAGGAAAAGGTCCCACTTACCGCCTGGTTTCTGTCTTTTGAAGTGAAAAGATAGATATTGGTAAGCTGAAGATAATCTAACAACTCATCCAAAGGAAGGTATTGGTTGATAAAGAAAGTATGTTTTTCCAAATGGAGTCTCTTAACAGTGTCCTGCAAGAAATCACGATATTTTTCCCCTTCATACTTAATGATACCGGGATGCGTTTTTCCAATAATGAGAAACATTACATCGGGATTTTGGGAAATAATTTCAGGCAGAGCTTCTAAAGTAGTTTCAATATTTTTCCCTGAACCCAGCAAACCAAATGTTGAAAGAACTTTTTTATCTTTAAATCCGTATTTCGCTTTCAGTGAAATTTTATCGATAAATGGCAGTAAATGAGTACCGTGGGGTATCACTTTAATTTTATCAGATGGAATATCATAATCATTGGTAAGGATATCCGCAGAAATACCGGTCATCACAATAATAGATTTTACGAAATTGCTGATCTCTTGTACCTTTTCTTTTAATTCCTTATCAGGTTTCGGCAGAACGGTGTGAAAAGTAATGATGATATCTTTTTGTATATTTTGAAGAAAAAGCAGTAACCCGTTTTTAGCTTCAGTGAAAAATCCAAACTCATGCTGGAGCATAACCAGTTGAATATTGTCATTTTTGTTGATTTTATCAGCCAGTTCCAAATAAGAAATAGCATCGGATGTATTAAGTCGATATTGAAGATTTTCTTCGTATTGATAGCTTTCATCTTCAGTTTCCATTGGGCAGACGATGATGGTAAATGATTCTTTGAATTTGAGCTGAAGAGATTTTATCAGATCCTGACAATATGTTGCGATACCGCACACCTTAGGAGGAAAAGTACTTATAAAGATAATCACAGGCTTATGATTAATTGTGCTTTTTTTACTTTGTACAGATCGTCTTTTTGTCTTTTCCTCCACGTCTGATTTTATATTTTTATTCATGTTGATATCTATTTTAAAGTCTGACATTCTGTATAGAATAGTCAATTATGATGTGTACTGTAGTAATTCCTTCAGTAATTCCGGGATGCTTAAAGAAGCAACAGCTATTCTTTTATCTGCAGCCCCGTAATAAATATGGAGTGTATTTTCTTCTGCGATGGCTCCTGTAGGGAAGCAAACATTGTTCACTTCTCCCTTCAGTTCCCATTCTTCTTCGGGCTTGAAAAGAGGATAAGGAAGTCTTGAAATTTCTTTTTCAGGATTATCGAGATCCAGTAAAGCAGCACATGCGCTGTAAACATATCCTTCAATGGTATCATGTACGCCATGGTATATCAAAAGCCATCCATGTTCGGTTTCTATAGGGGGACACCCTCCGCCAATATAGCTTACTTCATGCTCGTATTGGGGAGACAATACAATATGTTCTTTAAAGTGCAGGAAATAATCTTCCCAGAAATCAGGATTCATATCTTCTATATTTTCTATACTTGCAATTTGGATATCGGGTCTTATGCGATGAAGAAAATAAAGCTTACCGTTAATTCTTCTTGGAAAAAATATTAGATTTTTATCCCATAGGAAGACCTCTTTATCCTTTTTATGAGTAGGTTGGAGTTTATTGAAGCGTCTGTATTTTTCTCCTATTTCACCTTGAGCTTCTGCTAAAAGCTTAAACTTTTTGTATGGAATTTTCGGGACAACGATTCCCAGTTTTTGCCATGATATAAGATCCTCAGATACAGCAAGCGTTCCCAATGCGTTAATCCCGTCATAACTGGTATAAGTAAGGTAAAACAAATGATCGATTTTTACGATCCTTGGATCTTCAACACCATGTTTTTCATATTCAGACTCGGGGATGATAACCTGATTGCTTAATCGGGTTTCTATAGTCTTATGATCTGACAGTATACAGTATCCGATACTGGAGAAATTATTCTTTGCAAGAGCCCTGTAGAATAAATGTATTTTTCCGTTATCCTGAATAACTGCGGGGTTTAAAACACCCTCACTCTCAAATTCTAATGTCGTTTTTCTGAGTATAATTCCTTCTTTTTTCAGGGATACCATTTAGTTGCCGGTATTTTGGGCTTCATTTTCCCTGGTTCTTCGTTTATTCATCTTATCTTCCCGTTTCTCTTTTGCGGATTTTGCGGGTGGAGTTTTATCTGATTTCTTTTTTCCGTCTTTTTCTTTTGACATTGTGAAATATTTTTTATTACCTGTAAATTTCAATCATTAAAAAAGGAAAGCTTTGCAATTGTCTCTCAATTTGTTGTATAAATCATAGATATTTCCGATTTAATAGACTAACTTTGGGTAAATATCTGTTAATGAAATAATTGACAGTTATAAACAGTAAGGGAGATGAAGTTGTATATAAAATACATGGTAAGCTTGCGCTGCAAAATGGTTGTCCATCAGGAACTGGAAAGGCTGGGCATTAAAAACGCTATTGTAGATTTGGGAACTGTAGAATTATTGGATGATATCAGCGTTGAACTAAGACAACTTCTGAAAGAAAATTTACTTAAAACAGGACTCGAAGTATTAGATAATAAAAAAAGTATCCTGATAGAAAAAATAAAAAATGTAGTCATAGAAATGATTCATTATTCAGATGAACTTCCAAAAGAAAATTTCTCAGATTATATAAGTGAAAAATTAGGATATGATTATACCTATCTGGCCAATACCTTTTCAGAAGTGAAAGGAATGACACTCCAGCATTTTATCATCATTAATAAAGTAGAAAAAGTAAAAGAACTCCTGTTGTATGATGAACTCAATCTTACAGAAATCTCTTATAAACTCAATTACAGCAGTGTGGCCCATCTCTCTAACCAGTTTAAAAAGATCACAGGGCTTTCCCCTTCATTTTATAAACAGTTGAAACAAAGACGTCTTGGAAATTTGGAAGACCTATAAAAGGTGTGATATATGTAAGATTATTCCGGATATATATAGCTGGGCAGATATTGAAACAACCATATTTGTAGTATAATAATCAGGAATTTATCAAATCCATTAAAGTTTATATTACCATAAGGTAGTGCAATTTTAGACTGGAATATATAGTGAACAGTTGAAATTATTCATTGTACAAAATGCTGGTCGCCGGTATTTTAAAACATTGTAGTAGTAAAGAAAGACTGGAAAGCCAATATACACCATGATAAAAAATTAATAGGCTTAAGGATTCTCAACTTGAATGATGAGCATATTAAAATCCCAATAAAATAGTAGATCTGTTTTTAGAAGGTTTTAATTAGTTAAGGATAGGAACCCTCTGGTTTCTGTCCTTTTTATCCATGTTTATGTGATGTGGTAGGGTCATGTAGAATAAATTATATCAACTGAACCCACAAAAAGATAGGCTCATACAATCCTTTTTACTCACCAAACAGGCTGTTCTTACAATTAACCCAATATCGGAAATCATGAAAACAATACATCTTTTTCAGTTTAAGAATTCCATTTCCCGGAAGCTTCCTTTTTTTAAGGAAGAATGTAGATTAGATAATTTAAATGATTTAATGGTTTATGACCTGATGAACACCGAAAAAGTGACCGAGTTCATTATTGAGGTTCATGATGATTTTATTTTTGAAGATACGACCAGAGAGGATATTTTGGCAATGTGCAGCAATGCCAGGGAAGTAGTTGAGCATTATTTTGCAACAACAATGAATGATTATGACGTTATCTGAGCATTGATTTCAGAAGCGTAAAAAGTTTTTAGATCAACATTAAATATTTGATGCCATGAAATTTCAGCAAAGTTTACTTGATTATATCAGTACTTCACTCATTACAATGAATGAAACGGTTTCTATAGCAGAAAGTGTAACCTCGGGATTAATACAGCTTGCTTTTTCCCAGATGCCTAATGCAAAGCTGTTTTACAAAGGAGGAATAACCACTTTTACATTGCCTGAAAAAGTTAACTTTTTAGATATCAATCGAATTGAAGCTCAGGAAAATGGTTTTGAAACCCAAAAAATGGCAGATACAATGGCTGTAAAGGTCGCTGAATCATTTGGAACAGATTGGGGAATTGCATCTACGGGATATGCTGCATCTGTAAGAAATTCAGGGTTTAAAGTGTATTCATTCTGCTCATTCAGCTATAAAGGCGAGATTGTTCTTTCTAAACGGATAGAGCTTCATAATAAGACTCAGGCATTAGATTCGCAGTTATATTATACTGAATTTATTTTAGGATGTTATAAAAGTGCACTTAATCAAATATTAATTTAAAAGTATATTCATTTATTCTCAGTTCAAAGGAATACATTTCAATCTTTTATCTTCATCAATTATTTGTCGTATGATAGTAATTAATTTGTCTTCAGGTAAATGAGAAAGAAGCTAAAATTATACTGGAAAGATGGAACTGTTCAGCACACCAAGCAACAACGGCAGACCTATCGTTTGTGATTTATCCGATTGGAAATACTCACTTAGCGGTCTTTCAAACTTAGCTAATAACCAGTATTGGCCTCATTTCTTGAAATGAATTGACGGTCATAAAAACGCATGCAATAGTTTAAGAACAATTCGATATTGTCAACAATCAGCATTTTGCTATGCTTGTCCACCCCACGTTCAAGTTCATAACTGATCTTGTCGAAGCAGTCCAAAACAATTTTCCTTTCTCTCTCTCAGACAAATGTAACGCTTCACTGGATTGATAAGAAAAGAATGTATAATCATCAATGTGCCTGCCCAAAGATTTGCCATGTATCTTTCTATCAATATTTATAAATCTTGCTTATTGTCAACAAATCTTGTGCTGCGGCTAAAATCTTGTAACCGTTTCTATAACCGTCAGTTTTTAACGAGAAAAAATTCGAATAGTGATGTATTTACAAAGTTTGAAAACTTACTGGATGATTATTTTAAAAATGATAATTTAGTTATCAATGGGATACCCTCAGTTTATTTGTCAGTATCAGAAATTGCTTATCAATTAGGTTTTGAGCATCCGCAATCATTTCACCGCCTGTTCAAAAACCGTACAACTTTTTCTCCACTGGAATTCAGAGCCTCATTTAATTAATGAAAATGTATTCTAATGTAAAGAATACAATTAATATCAATACATATTGAAAAGATGGATGGTAATTATTATCATCCATCTTTTTATTGAGTCTCCAATTTGAACTAAATCAGTAAAACAGAGATTCTGTTACAACTTTCCTTATTTGGGCTACTTTAACTTATCGTATGTTTTGGACCTTTGTTGTATAAAAATACCTGTACAATGAGTCTTATCAAAATATTAATTATTGTCACCAATATCAATATATATGCAAGTGGGAATAAGAAGTTCCCTTTAATCTTGAAGCGGGCTTGAAAGACAGAGGTTCAGATTACAGAAACGCGCTTATTCCGATCACTTCCAAAGTTGTGGTGGACGGTAATCTGATTACCGGGCAAAACCCATTCAGTTCAAAGAAAATGGCAAAAGTCGTGATCCACGAACTTGACAAACAAATTGCACAATCTAATATCATAAATAATTATCAACATTAAAAACAGTTTAAAATGAAAAAATTAAAAATCCTGGCAATTGTAGTAATTATCGCTATAATCCTGCTTTTTGCCCCTGGCTTTTTCTTAAGTAAGGCTATCGTTAATGCAGCTTCGAATAAGGAAAGTGTACAACCGATAACCAACAATCCTACTGAAAAGGATACGCTCATTGAACTGGCAGGTCAGAAGATGCCCGTACTGAAAGGCGGTTTGTTCGACAGATTTCATTCCAATTCGCCTATGGATATCGTTGCAAAGGAAAGACCCGACATTGATCTTAGCTGGTTCAAAACCATTCAAAAACAGAAAAAAGAAGTGGGCTTTACCACATACTCGCCGAACTTCTATTACAGTAACAGCAGCATTACAGCTATTTACACGGCAGATATTGCAAAAATAGAAGAGCTGATTCCGGAAAAAGTTAAGGGCTTGGTAACACCGATTTCCTATACGCCCGGAAAAGGGCTGATAGCTATTACATCTTACGCTTACCATTACTGCGATAATGATTTTTATAACGAATTATCCATCTCTATTGTAACCACAAAACCGGGTAAAAGCAACTGGGGACTGATTTCGCTGATGGGTGAGCTGAATGACAAGAACCTGTGGGGCTACGTGTTGAAGCTGCCTGTAAATACCGAACTGGCAAGAGTGACAGGAGTTTATGGTTACAATTTGCCAAAATGGCTGATCCCTATCCAAACTCTTTTTTTGCTGATATAGAAAATGTTTTAGAGTTATGTAGTTGAAAATAAGTAGTATATAAATATTGTCTTTACGTATAAATTTAAAAAGATGCTCTTCAAACACATTTCCGGAAGATTTTGTCTTATAAGTCAGTTTGATTTGCTGGAATAATTGTTTTATATCTTGACGATTGATAAAATATCGGTTGGTGATCAAAATATTAGATGAGAAAAGAGTTGGAATATTGTGATTCACTTTCAGGATGATAAAATCTAGATCAATTTTGGTTTCTGAATTTACATGTTGTTGTTGTTGTTGTTGTTGTTGTTGTTGTTGTTGTTGTTGTTATTGTTGTTGGCATTCTCAACATTTTGCAATCTTTTTGAGATAACGCCTGCATCTAAGATTGAAGTTATGCTTCCTAGCACGAAATAGGCCAGAAGGAAAGCCATACCGGCTAAAATATAGAGAACTAGATATTTTGAAAACATATTCAGTTCGGCATAATTACAGAAAACCAAGATCGAAAAACCAAGCAATGCTAAAAGTACTGCAAAACAGAGCGAAAATTTTTTGAAATATATTGTTGTCTTAGTAAGATTAACATAGAGTTTGCCTAATTCATTAAATGACAGATGTGCTTTTGCACTTTTTATAATTGGCCAGTCGAAATTGTTTCCGAGTTTATCTTTAAGCTCGTTATAGGCAGGAATACTTTTGTAATTTGTCCTGAATCCTGAAATTATAAAGAATATATTTTCTTGTATGGCTGGCTCGATAAATTTATCCTTAAAGTCAGTTTGGAGATTTTGTAACAAGGGGTAAGCATCGATCATGTACTGTAGCTTTTGGAACTTCCTTTTCAGATGAAAATTTAAAATGTAGGGTGCTGCCAAAGATGTAAGAATTACTGTTACTAGTGTTCCTGCGGCTGTCACGATAGTGTTAATGTCCATAATATAAAAATATTTAAGTTTAAAATTTTAGTGGTTCGATTCGGTTATTATTTTCAGTTTTTTGTCTTGCTAAGTAAGAAAAAGTATTGTTGAACTTTCTTACGCATTAGTGATTTCCAGAATAAATCATTACGAAATCGGTATACAAAAAAACTGCAAATAGTCAATTTGCAGGATTTGTATATTCTTAAATCACTGAATTAACTTTTAAAATGTCGTTGAATATGAATGGATAACAGTTTTATAACATGAAATTAAGACTTGGTAAAGCCATATTTTTCTTCTCTCTTTTTAAATGCTACCTGTGGGGAGTGCCGGGAAATTAATATCTATATTTTCAGCTCCGGTTAAAGAGATTAAATAATACATAAAATGGACAATATGACTTGCTTGTAGGAAAATCGAACCAATTTTTTGAGGATTTAGAAAAGGTTTTGAATGTATGTGATTGATTGTTATGTTTTTTTGTTTTGGTTTGATCTCTGCTATGTTTCGAAGCTACTTAATTGGTACATTAAAATATTGTTAACTCTATTATTTTTCAACTTCAATATCTATCCAGTTTTGGATTATGTTTAAGATAATATGTAAATTATTTACACAAGCGAAGAGTATTTGATAACCCTGGATCACAGAAGGCGAAGTCCTATCAACTGAAATTAAATCAAAGGCATTATTGATCTCACTACTTGGTAAATGAGCATCTCCATGTCTCAGTTCATAGACTCCAACAAGAGGCGCGGTAATTTCTCTTGCTTTTTCTTTTGGAATTTTTACTGCTAGCAGATTTTCAAGAGTTTTTAATGAACCCCATTTAGTACCCTTTGGGGGAATAGCTATTTTTTGAAGGGATTCTATATCAATATCATCGATTATAATTCTAGCAATATCCTTCGCCAGAGAGAACAGCCGTTTGTCGTCAACTGCTCGGAATCTATTTATTGTAGCTATAATTTCTTCGACAGAGTGATGTCCTCTAAAAAACTTTATATTAAACTGTTTTTCAAATGCTTCATTTATTTCATTAATTACTCTTTTTAGAAATCGTTCTGGTGCATGTGTGCTTGCGGGCTCTGCTTTCACTTGCGAGGCGTACAACTCTTTGCCAATTCCACCTTCAGGAGCAACGTTGTGCGCTGACCAAATCTGTTGCTGCCAAGACGGTAGCTTCCCGATGTCTTTTGCATAAACAGTAATTAAACCTATCTCATTGACACCAAAGTGTATATTCCAAGACGGTGAACAGGAAAGTTTTCCTGTGTCCCTTGTATACCAATCTAAAGAACTCCCACGTATCGATAATATATGTGAGGCTAATTCAGGTTTGAACCATAACCACTTTCCGCCTTTTTTTAATTGATTACCGGTCTCTTTATTACCGATAACGTCAACTATATAGTAAAAATCTATATTGTCCTCATGTCCTAAAGTAATTGGGCTGGTGGCAGCTGGATTGATCCATTCATATTTCCATAGTTCAGCTATCAGACGGTATAATTTTTTTCCTGCAAAACTTTTTTCATAATATTCCGATTTTACATTTTCGTCCGTAGGAAATGCTGTCATATCTGGGACATCATCATTTTCATCAATATCTGTTCTGCTAGCATGAGATATGGCAATTTTTTCTCCAAATGCAAATCCTCCTTCATGTATTTCTAAGATGTTAAATTCCCAGATATCTTTACCATTTTTAGATTGTTCAGAATCTTGATCCCACGGTAGTTGGGGTTTAGTTTCCAATATTGCATCCCTGCTGAAAAAGGAGGTGACATATAAGCCAGAATTCCTTGCAGCCAAGTAATCTTTTAAAAATTGATTCTTTATTTGCAGATTGACAGGTTCACCCTCTTCATTTCTTTCTAGTTTTACCACTTCGGTATAACCCTGTCTAGGGCAGATCCAAACATCACCCTCTCTTTTTAAACCCAAATTTATTACTAGGTCCTGATGCAAGTGCCACTCATGATTATCGCAATTATTGTCGAAAGTCTGGTCTAATACTAAATGAATACCCTCTACATTCTCACCCACATATAAATCAGACTGTGAATAATTTTCATATACAAAATTTAATCCTGCTGAATGACCTATTCCCAAATCACTCCATGATAACTGTTCAGCACTTTCTCTTTGATCTACGGGGATCATTAGTGTTCCATGACCCGTAAAATCTTCTTTGTAGCCATTTTTTCCATAGGCGATATTGTTTTGAACAGATTTTTGAGCTCTTAGTGATACCCATACGGAATTATCCAATTTTCTTTTTCTTAGATCTTGCATTTCAAACCATGTATGATCCATATCTTGTGTGTTTAATTAATTTTTATGTGAGAATTCAAATATACAAAACGGTCTTTTCTCTATTGTAAGGAAAACCGTAAAGGCAAATAAAATACATATTAATTTTTTTTATCAATATTTACCCTAAATTGTATCTTGATTTCAAATTTGGCTATTCGAAATGAGTGGAATATTTGTAAATTTGAAAAAAAGATAACCAACCTTCAAATTGTCTCTCATATCTTTTTTAAGGTTATAAATACTCTATGATTACAACAGTTTATATTCCGAAAAAATCTCTCGAACACCTTTTCGACCATACTGAAATAGGCACCTTATTGCAGCTAGGTGGTTATAATGACTACATTTTTTTAGAGGATGAGAATTCAATTATTTTATCAGAAATACGACAAAATGTAAGTTTTATTCAAAATTTTTATGGCAAAGACATTGATTTAGTATCAGCAATTGTTGGAAAAAACGGAGCTGGGAAAAGTTCGATTATGAGACAATTCAATTATCCAATTGATCAATTGTCGCAAGGATCATTGTTTGTATGGGAGGGAATTATCAATGGTAGAGTAATCACAAAAATTATTAATCAGACAAAAAAAGAAATCGTTGCACCAGAAAATATTGAAGTTGTAACAAATTGGGACTTTTTAAATATACTATATTATTCTCCTATAATAGATTTTGAACTGAAATCAGCAAGATCTCCAGTGAATCCATCATCTAAATTTGATTCTTCACTTCAGCAATATTACTTGAAATCCTTACACCAGCAAGGGTTATTGATGGGAAGTAGCCTGATACCAAAAATTATTGAGTCTTATCCAGATTTTCCTAATTATAAAGTTCTAACGCTGAGCGCACATAATTTTACTAAAGATTACTTTATGGAAACTTATGTTTTATCAAATTTTGGAAATCCTAATAGAGGAGATACTCTGGTTCATGAGTTAAACCGTACAATACAAACGCTTGAAACCATTCCGGAGGAAACTATTACAAGAAGAAAAGAAGATGTTATTAATGAGTATAAAGACTATTTAAGATATCTAAAAGCAGATAGCTTTACAGAAAAACTAAAACAGATTTGGGACATCCCAGAGTATCTACCACAGGATCAATTCAATAAAATCCATGATCAGAAGAATATAATTAAAGATGTTGAAGTCCTTATCTTGAGCTATTTGCAGGCGGGGGCTGTTTTTGTACAAAATGGTTTGGGAGCACCCTACAATTTTGATGATTTTTTAAAAGCAGAGAATTTCGAACAACGTTTAGATCAGCTTTTGACGCAGTATATTATTCAAAAGAGTGATTTACTACATGATATTTTCATAAGTAACTTTGGTAGAGTCTCTTTACAAAATAGTGATGAAATAATCAAAATTATTAAGGAGGATAAGTTTCATAGTTTTGGAAGTGTTGAATTTGCACCAGTAAAAAGGGGGATTATCAAAAATGTAGAAGATTTTACGAAAATAAAAAAGTTTTATTCTTTTATGACTGCTCTATACACAGAAGGGGAATCAATATCATTTGATTTTGAAAAAGAATATAAGACATTTTCCGATTTTAATGAGCTTTATAAAGAAATAATCACTATTCTTAGCCGTTATAATCGTGGGAATGAGGCTGTTTTGTTTGATTTTAGTCCGGATAAAAAATTATCAAACGGCGAAAAAGTACTTTTAGACCTATTTTCTTCATTTTATTCTTATGTGATAGAAAATAAACGACATAAGCAAATTTGTAAAGAACATTTAGTGCTACTTTTAGATGAGCCTGAATTAGGATATCATCCATTGTGGAAGAAAAAATTTGTTCTAGCTATCACAACTGTGTTACCCATTTTATTTTCAGAATTAAAACCATTAAAATATAATGCAGCACTGAAAAATTGGGAAAGTACGGGAAAGGATGCTCCATCTTTACAAATAATTTTTTCAACTCACGATCCCTTAACACTTTCGGATGTATTATTTGAAAATGTGATTTTTTTGGATAAAGCAGAAGATCAGAAAACAATAATATCTACAAGTAAAAAGAGAACGTTTGGGGCTAATGTTTCTGATTTATTTGCGGATTCATTCTTTATTAGTGATGGTCTGATTGGAGAATTTTCAGACAGTAAAATAAATAAAACCATCGATTGGCTTAGAGATGAGAATGATAAGGCTGACCAAGAGCTTCATAGAATTCTTATTGAGAAAATAGATGAGCCAATTATTCAACGTAAGCTTGCTCAGATGTATTCTGAAAAAATGAAAACTGATCTAGCAAAAAAACTATTACAAATTGAGTTGGAAGAAATCCAAAATAGGTTGAATAAAATGTAAGTGTATGATATATTTTGATTTGTCTTCAAGAGCCGACATTATCCAAGAGCATCGTGATAGTTTAAAACCTTATTTATTACGTAAGATAAGAGAAAGTAATTTGAACAGATTGTTGAAAGATTTTATTGAAAGCAAACTTGAAGATATACTTGTCTCTAAGCCAGAAGATCTAAAAAATATAAATGATTTGCTTTTAGGGCACAGAGCATATAAAAATTCGCTGAAGCCTAAAATAAAAAAAATCTTTAACTATAAATATTTTACGGCTAAAGGAAATAATAGATATGATGCTTATGCTTTAGCTGCTAAACTTCAAATTCGTACCTGCCTTTATTGCAATAGAAATTATACGCTGACAGTAGATAAGGGTTCGGGAAAGGATGATAAATTCATAAGACCCGAATTCGATCATTTTTTTGATCAAGATGATTATCCGCTACTTGCCTTGTCTGTTTATAATCTAATTCCGAGTTGTAAAACTTGTAACAGTACTTTAAAACACACAGCTAAGTTTAAGTTATCAGAAAATATTCATCCCTATGTTGATGATGTTATTTCTGACTATAAATATCAATATTTGCCATATACCGTTAGTGCAATATTAGGAGGCTCTGCTCATCTTGGAGTTAAATTAATGCCGACCAGTACTGATGCAATTTTAAATCAAAGGATAGAAAACTCTTGCGAAATATTTAGGTTGAACGAAATCTTTAGTGCGCACTCCGAAGAATTAAAAGATATGTTTGATATTCGTCATCGTTTCTCACAAAGATATCTAATTGAATTAGTGGGAAAATATGAAAAATTGGATTTTGATTATGACGACATTTATCGAATTGTATTTGGTACCTATTCTAAAGAGGCTGACTTTAGCAAACGACCATTTAGTAAAGTTAAAAAAGACATTTTAATTGAATTAGGTATTTTGTAGATACTTTTTGTTTTAAAATTAGCTATTAAAAAAGCATTTACAGATTATTTCAAAATGCAATTCTTCTTTTCCGCTCATCAGCCAATTCTTTAAGGATTTGTTGTCTTTCATGTTTATAATCAAACTTCTCGTCAATTAATGAAACATATTTGGATTTTGTAAAGTACCAATCAATCGTTCTTCCATTTCTTTCCACCAAAAAATCTCCTGGAACATACTGTGCCACCGAATGAAAAATTAATACAACCACAACTGAATAAGCTTTTTCTATAATGTCATTTAGTTCTTTCAGCTCTTGAGTACCTTCAAATCCAATAGTTCTGCCAATACTATTTCTGCTCAATCTTTCCATTAACTGATGAGAACTCGCATGAGTGTATTTTGATAAAAATCCGTAAAGCTTCTTAGTTTCCGTTTTGAAATCTTCACTAAAATCATCAAGATAGTGAAATTCTAATGTATTTATTTGATTAATATTGGAGGAGTTTAATAATTTTTCATATTCTTTAACCTGTTCAACAAATGTATCTTTATTAGAGTTTTTCACAATGAAACAACTTTTAATAGCAACTTCAATTAAGTATCTTAACTCTCTTAAACAGGTATTTGAGATCCCATCTTTTGCCAAAGAACTGATGGAAACAATGCTTTGAGAGATATCGTCAATCATTCTTAAGAAAAAATTTTTTTCCTGACTTATTCCATCTCTGACAGAATTGAGATAGCAGAACATTAAGCATTGTATTACTGAACTTCGCATTATGCAGAGCTTGTCTAATTCAATTTTGTAGTCTTCCGAGTCAAGCTCTTCATTTAATTCTTCTTTTGTCATGGATTTTATTTTATAATATATCTAAATAAAGTCTCTCATTTTCTAACTAGCTAATATTTTTATTGTTGAGACTATTTCTCAAGAAGAAAGTATCGAAATACAACTATTCTTCCAAGAGACTTATCAAATTTTAAAAGTCATTCAAATGTATAATTTTATAAGAATTTGTTGAATTGTACAAATCATCTCTATTCATGCGGTCTTTAACATTAATTTTTTGTTTTATAACAAATGATAGAGTTAAGTTTTTCTTTTTCAAGAAACTCCTTAAATATTTTCGATCTATAATTAAATAACTATTATAAGGAGTTGGTGTACCATAGCGGCTAGCATCTTTAAAATTTACTAGAAAATCGTTAAATGATGCTATCTCATTTTGGTCCTTTGTAAATGTAAGTATACCTGAGCTGTAATCAAGCCGTGTTTCTTGATCGAAAATAGGAGATAGCAATACTATATTATCTTTCATTCGATAGTATTGCCACATATTATTAGCTAATGTCCTTATTTCGCTAATCAGTGATACATATTGATTTGATTGGTTATTTTGATGAAATCTCAATTTTCCATCTAAGGTTCCGTAATTATGAAAATGTGCATTAGCAGGATACCAAAAACCACTCATTGTTATATGTTTGTATAATTGCTCTGCCTCCATTTGCAATGAATTGGTTTTGGGAGTTGCAAAGGCAAAGGCTTTTAGTTGGCAATATACATTTGAATCATAATGATTGTCACCATGTGAAAAATTACCATTAAAAAAAAGCGGAATAGAATCATTATCTTTCTGTAGAAATTCTATTAAAATTGTTTTATAATCATCAATATCGTCAATTGTTCTAAAATCTTTAATTCTTAATTGAGGCCACCAAGATGGACATTGTGTAAATTTTATTTTCCACAAGGAATAATCAATCGGTAAATTTTTGATAGTGTAATGCCATAGATCATTGGAATCAATCAAGTTATAATTATAGAGAAAATCAACCAATTTCATAAATGTCGATTTTAAAATGTCTCCAAACACAGTTGTTCTACCAGTAATGATATTATACTGACTGTTCGAGTAATCTTCATCTTTGCTTTTATCATATGTTAAATCAAAGTCTTGGCAATATTCTTCATAGGAAGTACACCAAACGTTCCATACATTAATAAAATTTCCAGCCTTTTGTTGAAGAGAATCTAGATAATCTATATAACATAAAGGAAGATTTCGCCCTACAAGGTGCTGGAAGTCTTCTCTATTTAGTTCTGTTTTTGCTGAAGTAGTGTAAAAATATAATGGATTAGTAATATTTAGTTTTAATTTTAAGGTTTCAGCAATGTTTTGCATGAGTAAATCTGTTGCTAGACATCGCACAGAAAGTAAATTGTTTAATATATTTTGATTTAAAAATTTAAATGTGAGAGAGTTTATGTTTTGTAAGGACTTAATTAGGATTAATAATCCTTCACAAGCTCTATTTTCAAGAGATTGTACTAAAAGATAGTCGAAAAATATCTCATGATATTGCCCATCAAAATCATTTTCCAATATATCTGCTATTGCTTCAGCTGCGCTAGCCTTGGTAACTGGATTAATCCACATTAGGCGAGATAACAAAATTTCAAAAGGCGTTATCTCTGCTGGACTGAGGAAAAAGTCTGGGACGGGTAATTCTACGTTTGGAAATATTTCAGGTAAAAGATTGAGGTAAGAATTTGTTATATTCTCAGCTTTTGAAATATCCCCACAGTCAACATAAAATTGTGTACTTTTGGGAATGGGAACATTATAATTTTTTTCTTTGCCATAATGTAAGCCTGTATTTTTTACACTTTCGGAATAAAACTCCTGTTCTCGCCCCGGATAGTCTTTTAATACATTTTTCCATCTTTTTTGAGATTCTTTCATACGACGCATATAGGTAGGAGACCATCCACTGCCATTAGACTGTGCCCAACATATACAGTTGAATGCAAATTCTTTATCATATTTGTAAGCAATAGGATAGATAGCGTCCAATAATTCGGCAGATATATTTGAAAATCTATTGTTAAATATTTCCCTTAACACTTTTATTATTTGATATTCTTCCTGTGGAAAGGCTGTTAATCTAGTGTTAAGCCAACTATTCAGAAATGATGACTCAGAATATGTAATACGACCATTGATGAAATTCATTTTTACTACAAGATATTCTTTAAGCTCCTCTGGCTTAATATGACTGTGGTCCTTGTTTGTTTTACTTACAAGTTTCTCTTGTTTTAATTGTTTATGAGTAGCTGTATTTATTCCAAACTTACTTGTCAAATTATTTATTATGTCTTTTATTGATGGATCACTTTTCTGCAATTCATTCAAGGTTTCCAAGTTATTGACTGCGGTCTTAACAATGGCTTTAGAAACGGGATCATCAAAATTCAACGTATGTAATATATCATCAAAAGTACTTTCTACTCTATCATATTCTCTGATAGAAAGATTGTACATATAAATGTTGTAAAGCATTTTAGGATCCACTTTGGCTAAGAGTTTACAAAATACAGTTATGAAATGCCTGGTTTCATCTCCGTCTGTTAACTTTTCAATGTGGTGTATGTACGGAAAAATTTTTAATAAAAAGTCTTTACTTTTATTTGATGCTGCATTAATACAAACTTCGATACTTTCCAAAATATCATGAAGAAGCATATATTTATGGTGTGAATAGGCCAGAATATTAGCTGTGGCTCTCTCAAGAAGTGGTCTTATTAATTCGTTATTGTCAGATGTAGTTGCTAAAATTGCTAAATCTGTTATATAGTCGCATTTTTCAGTAAATGGAATAATTTCATTTTGTATTTGTTGTAATTCAGTTGTAATAAATTGCTGAACTGCAATTTTGTTCGGTTTTATCCGTTTAGAATTAATAAGGGTAAACAGGGATGCTTTATTGTACCATTTATTATTTTTCAAGTAATTTAATTCTTGATATTGTAATTCATGATTATGGTTATTCTTTTTATTAATTATATAAGACATCCAAAGAACAAAATCTATGATATACGGTATCCCAATTCTTCTATATTCGTAGATATCATAATTTTTGGGAAATTTCAATATATCTAATTCTTCAATAGGACTTAAAATATGTTGAATATCTATAATGCTCTTATTCTTTGCCTTATCAGATAATAATTTTGCAACACTTAAAATGGCAATATACATTTCAGATACCCAGATTTTGTTTGGATCATTATCCATAATTTCTATATTGGGCAACTCACCTAAATCCATATAGGCATTAATAAAAGCTCCTAATAAATTATGTTTGAGTAAGTCTAATATTGGTTCTGATTCACTAGAGTGATATTGCACTTTTATGGGAAAAGAGTCTAAAGGTATTAGTTCAACCATGTTACCATTTGTGTAACCAAAAAGGCTCTTGTAGAATAATTGTAAGAGTGTTTCTTTTGGAAGCAGAGTATCAATATGATGTGCCCATGTTGCAGTTACATTCTGTAAATCATAAGCTATTAGTACCTCAGATAATGCCTCCCTTTCTTCTTCAAGTAATTGAGTTTTCAAAATTTCCTCAACATGACTAATTGGTTGTTGAAGTTGTTCAAATAGCTTTTCTAAGTAAAATTTAAAAAAGTGCGCTGCATGCTTATCGCCTCGGAATTGTTTGATAAATTTGAAAATTCTTTTAGTTGGAATATCATAATTGATAACTATTTGAATCCAGGACTTTGCGATTTCATTAATTTCGTGATTAGCTTCAATAAATAATTCATTAATTCGATCTATAGCTTCTTCAGGAATAACACTTGTTACTCCTTTATTCTTGAGCGCAATGACAATCTCTGCTAGTTGATAATGTGTTAAAATACTAAAATCAGGATATTGTAGATTAATGGTTCTATTTGTTTTAAAAGATATGGCCCATATATTACCAAGTGTTTTATCCAAATTATAGTATCTATTACTAAATAGATTTTCAACAATTGAGAAGTATATAAGTTTATCCAATTGATTTGTTTCAAAAGCAGCTTTTGTTGCTAAATACAAAATATTTTCAATAATAGTTTCACTATGACAGTCAAGATATTGGTTGACAATCCAAGAGTTATCAATAGACAATAACATATCTGGATTTCCTAAATAGTATTCGACTTTTGGCAGTTCAGACCAGCAAAGTGGATATTGGGACTTTTCTTTTAACCAATTTTGTAGAATTCTATATAATAATATTTTTTGTTCATTGAGCTCTGGTTGCTTATGAATGAATACAAGGAAACTATTGTGATAAACTGATATGCCAGATAGCTCAAATCGGAATAAATGACGAATTTGGGCAAAACTGTCTGTAATCTCATAAGGGTATTGACAAAAATTAGATGCTAGAGAAATTAGTTGTTCTTCTTGCAACTTAAAATCTAGGCTTGTTAACGCAAATGAAATAGTCTTTGCTAACGAAGAAAGCTGTTGCCATAGGCTCTTATAATAATCTTCAATTTCAGTATTATAATGAGGGATACGGTCTAAATCGAATTCCGAAATACCTTTCTTTAAATTTTTTATTTCGGTCAAAACATACCTTAGGTGTAGAGGGTTACCTTTAGTAATCTGTGATAATTTTGAAATGATTGTCTCAAAATGAGTACCATATGCTTTGTGGTCTTTAGGAAAAGCTTTAATAGCTATCTTTTTTATACTCTCTCTTTTTAGTCCTTTGATTTCAATCCATTGCTTACGAGGTGAATATTGATTAATAATATTAGGAAAACAGTTTGTCGCCATTTCTTGTGTTCCTAAAATTAACCAATACCCCTTTTGAGGATATAGAACTTCATTTAGAAATTCTATAAGTTGACTTTGGCTATTTCCTTCTCGAATTACATGATCTAATCCATCAATAATTAGAATAAATGATTTATTTTCATTTCTGCAGTAATCTGCAATTTGGTCTATAAACTCCTTTAGTTGAGTAAACGCAGTATTTTGTTCACCTAACGATTTAATTACGGTATTTTTCTGTTTTTTAAATTCAGCTTTTAAGCCTTCAATTACACGTTCCGAGTTTAATCGATCAGCATATGAATTGTCCTTCGGGTTTAAGTGATAATGGTGACGAAATACAAGTGTATTCTCTTTCTTAAGTAATGTATATAATTTAGATAAGTAAGTGCTTTTTCCACTACCAGGTTTTCCTATAAATACCTTAATCCCACCGTCTATACTGGTTAGGTCCTTTAGAATATCTTGATGAGTATTTTTGTTGAAGAACTCAAAGTCTGTAGGAATTTCAAAGTTTTGATTTAAGGGTCTGGGATTATCCCACGATAGATGTAATCTTATATCACTTAAAGTAAATGTTTTCGGATGCTTTTCAGCTCCTTCATTCGCTATAAAAAGCAGAAGACTATCAACTCCGGCTTTAGTAACCTTTAATTGTTTGTATAAAATTTCTCGAAGAGTTTCTTCCAGATCTTTTTTATTTGGTTGATTAAATTGAAAGCAAAACACTCTAAAGAATATATTAATTAAGTTTAGATCATAAATTGATTTCAGATTGTCAAGAAATTCTGGATTGACATCTAAAATTTTATAAGGATTCAAATATCCATTTTGCAGGCATTGTTCAATTTCAGGGGCAATATTTCCATTAGTTATAAGACTACAAAAAATATTTGGTTCTTTTAGTGCGAAGTATGATTTCATCCATTTGGATAGCCCTTTATTAAATAATTGGTTAAAATCCCACAAATCAGTTTCTGGGTTCTGTTTATGCTTGATTTGGTAGTATTCGATTCCTCCGTCTTTCCTTTGTGCAACAATGTCATCAATCGCAAAATGCATAATTTCAATATCTTCCGGCTTATACTGAATCCGAATACTTTCGTATAGTTTTGGGTCTAATAACCAATCTACACATAATTTTAAGGTAAATAAATCTTCATATTTATATCCGCTTCTTATAGAGCTGTTGGGATTTATTTTCATTACTAGGGAATTGACTTTTTTAAATTGGAATTTTATGTTTCGAATTATCCAAGATAAGAATTTAATCTAAATGTCAGAAAAGGGAATCCGTAAGATTTCATTACGGGCTTTATAAAGTTGTTGTAAGTATTCGGGTAGTGATTACTTTATTTTTTTATTTTGAAAATCTAAGTTTTTTAAAATTGTTTTCTCTTATAACTTATGTTTAGTTACTTCTTTCTGTTGCATTATAGATTTGAGTGAAGCTTTATGGATTCTATTATGGGAAACAGTAGTTATTCGATAGAAATTTAGTTTATTTTTAGCACGAAAATTAAATAAAGGATCAACTGTAAGTACTAATTTATTAACTTAGTGCATACTAATACCATATAACTGTTAATGATTGAGAAGAATATTAAAGATGATTTTTTAGATTTATTTTATAATGACTTGTGCAATGAAGCGCTTGAAAATAATAATACATTAAATCTTTTTACTTTAAAGGTCAAAAATAACGCATTTAGCTATGACGAGCTTATAAATGAACTTGGAAACAAACTTTGTTATTTTGCTCTCTCTCTCGTAAGCAAGTTGATGAGTTAAAACAAGCAGATAAATTCAATGATCTTGTAAAAAAGGCAAAAGCTAAACTGAAACATCATGCTGATAACGAGGGTGAACTTGGCGAAATTTTATTATACTGTTTATGTATGTCTTCAAAAGAAAATGGACTTTCTCTTAGGGAGTGTTTGTTAGTTTAAAGTTATAATAAAAGTTGATTTCCATAAAATTTTTCTGAGCTTTGAGGCTCAAAAATTTTCCAGAACAACTTTTTTAGCGTTTTACTTTTTCTTTAAAGTAATTCCGTTTTCTGAGTTGCAGTGTTTTCTCTTTTATTTTCCTGCGCTCCCGGAGTATTTCATCGCTTCTTCCAAAATATACATCAGCAGGAGTTAGATTTTGCAGAGACTCATGATACCGCTGATTATTATAACGGTTTACAAATTCCTCCAGTGCTTTTTCCAATTCTTCAGGGCTGTAATAAAAATGAAGTTTTACCACATTTTTCATCGTTCTGTGGTACCGCTCGATCTTTCCCTGGGTCTGCGGATGAGCAGGTTTTCCATGAAGTTGATTGATTTGATACTTTTTCTGCAGATACTCTTTCAATTCAGAAGCTACGTAGCAGGAGCCATTATCAGATAAAAGTTTAGGAACCTGTCCTTTTTTAAGCCCTGACTTTATTACAGCTGAATCTACCGTTCTTTTTACATCATTCACTTTCATGTTTCTACAGAGCTCCCAATGAACAATATAACGGCTGTAATCATCCAGAACGGTACTTAGATAGTACCAGCCCCAACCGATAATCTTAAAATAAGTGAAATCTGTTTGCCACATCTCATGTACAAAATTGGTTTTATCTTTAAATTCATCAGCAGCTGAGAGCAGGATATGAGAAGGAGCGGTAATCAGACCCCGCTTTTTCAAAATTCTGTACACACTTGATTCTGAAATAAAAATACCCTGCTCATCGGTAATTTTGTAAGCCAGTTCTCGGCTGGAAAGTCCGGGATGCTCCAATGCGATCTCGACCACAAGGTTTTTTTGTTTCTCAGGAATGCTGTTCCATTGTTTTCTGTTAAAAGAAGGGGAGGAAAAAAATCCTTCATATCCTTTTTTCAGATACAGATTGTACCAATTGTAAAAGGTGCTCTTATGGATGCCGAGTTCCCTCAAAGTCTTATTAACACCTATTTCACTGCGCGTAACGAGTTCTATGAGCTCTAATTTTTCACCGGCGGATAACCTCATATATCTTCTATATTTCTGGGTTGGTCCAGCATGTCCAAGCTTTTTTTTACAATATCATACCGTAAAACGAGATCTGCAACCATTTCTTTTAGCTTCTTGTTTTCTTCTCGAAGCTGGCTGACTTCATCAGAAGTAGCCTCACGAACTACATCACCAGAAAGACGTTTCTTACCGGCCTCAAGAAATTCTTTGTTCCATTTGTAAAATGTGGATTCCTGAATGCCATGCTTACGGCAGAGCTCTGCTACAGAAGTTTCTGCACGAAGGGCTTCCATTACAATGAGGATCTTTTGCTCGGCAGTGAAGATTCTTCTGGTTTTTCTCCTGATCTCTTTAATGTAGGTTTCAGGAGTTGGTTTTTTCCTGGTGTTCATAATATCAAATTTAAAAATTAATCTCTTATGAAACACTCCTTAAGTTAGAGCCTAAATCAGTACACTTTTTGCTGACGATTTACAGAAGCGCTTGAAAATAATAATACATTAAATCTTTTTACTTTAAAGGTCAAAAATAACGCATTTAGCTATGACGAGCTTATAAATGAACTTGGAAACAAACTTTGTTATTTTGCTCTCTCTCTCGTAAGCAAGTTGATGAGTTAAAACAAGCAGATAAATTCAATGATCTTGTAAAAAAGGCAAAAGCTAAACTGAAACATCATGCTGATAACGAGGGTGAACTTGGCGAAATTTTATTATACTGTTTACTTGAATCTCATTTAAATGCTCCAAAAATCCTTACCAAATTGGAATTAAAAACCAATTCCAATGATTATGTCAAGGGAGCTGATGGTGTACACCTTTTAAAGCTCTCAGATACAGACTATCAAATCGTTCTTGGTGAATCAAAACTTAACTCTGATATCAGTAAAGGTGTATACGAGGCTTTGAGGTCAATTAGCAAATTTCTAAAATCCACATCAAAGTTGGAGTTTGAAATTGACCTAATCAATAGTGAACTCGTTAAAGAGGCTTATGATCAGACAACTTATGAAATGCTAAAAAGGATCATAATTCCGAGTGCAAAGGAGGATGATACATATCTGGATTATTCCTTCGGAATATTTTTGGGCTTTGATATTCCCATTACAGATGATGAAAGCAAACTTAGTAATTCAGACTTCCGCAAAAATATAAGAGAGAAGATCAAGAAAGAAGTACTTAAAGCGAAGAATTCGTTAAATCATCAGCTAAAGAAAAGCGACTATACAGGGTATCAGTTTTATATCTATGTCATTCCTTTCTCAGACCTTCAAAATAAAAGAAAACATATCATTGAAAAAATAGTTGAGTGATGAAAATTATCGATAAACTGACTGAGGATATTTTGCGAGATGAATACTTCAATGCTTTGTTTAATAAATGTTCTTTGATAACTGCGCAAAACCTGTTCAAAAAATCAAACAGGGTTCAATTTACAACAAAAGAGTTGAGGGACACTTTGCGTTTTGCAGACATTTTATCCAACTCTAAAAATTCTGAAGCGAGAAATAGATCTTATCAAATTGTTGCCTCTCTGAATCAAGATTACAAAGATAACGAAGTGTACAGAACAGTATCAAAAGCTATATTTAGTAAACTAGGTAATTTTCCGGCGATTAATTATTTGGAAAATAAAAACAAAAATATTGCACTTCTCCCAATTTTTAGGGAAATTGAAACCGAATCTAAACGATTGATACAGCAGGCTCCAGATGGAAACGGAATGATTTTTACAGACACGCAATTTGAGTTATTTAATAAGCTGTCCAAAAGTACCGAGTTTAGTTTTTCCGGACCGACTTCCATGGGCAAGTCTTTTATCATCAAATCTTTTATCAAAAAGGTGATAAAGAACAGTCCACCAGAAAATATCGTAATCATTGTACCCACCAGAGCTCTTATCAATCAATTTTTTTCTGATTTAAAAAATGAACTTCATGAGCTTCTGGACACTTATAAATATAAAATCTTTATTAATTCAAATGTATCTGATATTTTAACTGAAGAAAAATACAATTATATTTTTGTTTTAACCCCAGAACGGCTTCTTAGCTATTTGTCACAAGATACAAATCCTCCAATAGGCTTTTTATTTATTGATGAAGCACACAAATTAGCAAATGATAAAGATGCCCGTAGTGTTACGACTTATTCGGCTATTGAAAAAGTTCAGAAAATGTATGGGAATGTTAAATTGTATTTTTCTTCCCCAAATGTTTCCAACCCTGAAATATTTTTGAGACTGTTCAATAGGGATATACAAAATTCATTTAGAACAGGAGAGTCTCCCGTATCTCAAAATATTTATTTTGTTAACCTTGAGACTAAAGAGGTTGAGTCTTATTCCAATAATTCAGTTTTAAAGTTGCAGGACATACTTGATGATAGCAAGGATTATTCAATTACAAAATTTATCAAGTTTATTGGAGCTGATAAAAATAATCTCATCTATTGTTATTCCAAGAGGAATACGGTGAATAAAGCAATTGAGCTTTCAAAGTTACTTCCAAGAATTGAGCAGAGTGAACTTGTTGAGCAGGCAATAAAAAATATTAAAGAATACATCCATCCAGAATATTATTTAGTTGATTTTATAGAAAAAGGAGTGGCATATCACTATGGAAAATTGCCCCAGTTGATAAGAAATTTGATCGAAGATTTATACCAAAAGGAAGAGATCCGTTATGTATTTTGTACTTCAACATTACTGGAAGGAGTTAATATGCCTACACAGAATATTTTTATTATAGATAATAGAAGTGGTTCGAAAACAACTTTGTCACCAATTGATTTTTGGAATCTTTCTGGAAGGGCAGGAAGATTGACAAGAGAGTTAGTGGGAAATATTTTCTGTGTTCAGTATGAGGATTTTAAATGGGTTGACAAGGATGTTTTGATAAGAAAGGATATTAAACTGCAGCCTACCATTCTGACTAAGATTGATCATAATCTTAAAAAAATCGAAAAGGCACTTAAAAATGAAGAGATAAAATCTGGTTCTGAAGTAGAGAAAGAAATATTAAAATATATTGCGAATATAATTAAAGTTGACACTTTAGAAACTACAGCTAATTATAAAAGTCCAATAATTGATAAGTTAATTGAAGATAATAAGCAAAAGCTCATCGATTTGGCGAAGCAAGGGATTATTAATTTTGAGATTCCAAAGTCGATCTTGAAGTTCAATCAAACTATCAATTTTGAGATTCAGGAAAGAATTTACAAAGCTGTATCAAAATCAAAAAAAAGTATATTACCTAACAGTGGAGCTATAAAATATGAGAGTATCCTTAAAGTATTGATCGATTTTCACAGATTATATTCGTGGGATAAAACAGAAAAGAAGCTCGCAAATGTAAACAGTTTAAAATACTACGCAGTGCTGATGAACCAATGGGTCCAGGGGTTTTCTTTAAGCCAGATAATAAGTCAATCTATCGACTACAATCATGATAATGGATATCAGGTAGAAGTTGATTTTAGAGTGTATGAAGTATTTGATAAGACAAATAGAAGGCATATAAATGCTCTAATTGAGAAGCTTATCGATGACATTGAATATGTTCTTCGCTATATTCTAGAAAAGTATTTCAATCATTACTATCAAATTTTGGTGGCTATTATAGGAGAGAGCAAAGCCGGAGATAATTGGGCAACACTCTTGGAATATGGAACACAAATACCACAGGTGATAGCTTTGCAGAATATCGGGTTGTCTAGGAATACTGCAATTAAAATTTTTAGACACCATAGAAAGTCCTTGATATTGAAAGATAATAAACTAGTTGGTGTAAATAAAGCACTTTTACTAAATGAATTTAGATCAACATCTCTAGAATTTGAAGAAATTAAAAGAACACTATAAAAAGATAGTTTAATGTCAATTAAAATCAATACTAATTAATGCTCATTACCATTTAAATAACGAAAACCTTAATGGAGAACGGATCTTGAGAATTGCATGAAGAGCTGAATAATATTCGGTTGACAGTTTCAGAGATTATAAAAAAGTGAAATATTACCTGTCTCACTTTAGGATCCAGCTTTGCATGATTAGGATTTACTGTTAATGTGTAACCAAATTCCAAATTATACCAATTTTTCTACTGAATTTCCCTTTTTAATTGATACAGCATAAATTGTTTTTTGTTTATCATTTCATATACTTAAAAATATTAATTTGTAAATCAAATAAATGCATTAATTATATGAAGTCAGCCTATTTATATGTCCGCGTAAGTACAGATGAACAAAAAAGAAAAGGTTACTCTCTGCCTGAGCAAGAGGATAGATTATTGAAATATTGTAAATATAACAATATCGAAGTCAAAGGAATCTATCGCGAAGACTATTCTGCCAAAAATTTCAACCGGCCAGAGTGGAAAGAATTATTTTCAGAAATTAAAAAGAAATCATCAGGAGAAGATAAGAACATATTATTTATCAAGTGGGACCGATTTAGCCGGAATGTTGAATATGCTTACGAAATGATTGGAAAGCTTCGAAAATATAAAACGATAGCGATGGCTATTGATCAACCAATTGATTTCTCTGTGCCGGAAAGCACGGTTATGTTGGCTGTATACTTAGCTGTTCCAGAGGCGGAAAATACCAGAAGGGCTCAAAATACTGCAAATGGAATTCGTCGAGCG
The DNA here is from genome assembly GCF_024810195.1 of Chryseobacterium sp. BIGb0232. Lineage (NCBI taxonomy): Bacteria > Pseudomonadati > Bacteroidota > Flavobacteriia > Flavobacteriales > Weeksellaceae > Chryseobacterium > Chryseobacterium sp. BIGb0232. The sequence continues at coordinate 298,278 of NZ_JANUEH010000001.1, read as the reverse complement.
AAGTTGATGGGTAGGTATCCTAATAAAGCACCTATCGGATTTATTAATTTGACATTAATGGATGGCAAAAAAACTATTGCTCCTAAAGAACCTGAAGCGGATATTATAAAGTGGTCTTTTCATCAAGTTGCCCAGAACGATCATAAGATTTCTGAAATCATGAGAATGGCTAATGAGAAAGGATTGATATGCTCACGGTCACACTTTTTCAGAATTTTACGGAATCCAGTTTATTGTGGGCTTATATCAGTCAAACTTAAATCTAATGAAGAACAAATGATAAAAGGTTTGCATGAACCTTTAATATCTGAATCGTTATTTTATCAGGTTCAGTCTGTCATTAATACAAAAAGAAAAACTACAGCTAAAAGGGATGATTTAAAAGCAATGTTTTTTCTTAGAGGTTTTTTGATTTGTCCTGCTTGTGATCGAAAACTCACTGGAAGTATTGCACAAGGAAGTTCAAAAAAATACCCATATTATCATTGTCATGATCGCTGTAGGACAAGGATAAACGCAGTTTTTCTGAATGATTGTTATCAAAATAAGCTTCAGCAATTAATACTATCAAATAATACAATTGACTTATTTAAATGTATTTTACAAGACCAGAATATAAAGACACTGAAAGCAAGTTATTTGTACAATCAAAATTTAATTGAGAGAAAAATAAAAGAAGAGGGGCAAGTTCTTTCTCAAGGCAGAAAGTTGTTTTTAGCAGGAGTATTAAAAATTGATGATTACAATGAATTAAAAAAAGAGAATCAAGTTAACATTAGGCATCTTAAGAAGGAAGCGCGTGATATTTTTCTTAAATTAAAAGCTATTGATAAAAAGGACCAAATAAAAGATAAAGAATTAGTCGAAGTTTTTCAAAAATTTTCCGAGTTTGACATCTCAGATAAAAAAAGTCTTGTGAGTCTTATTCCACCAGTTGATATTGATTATAAAACAGGAGATCTCTCTTTGGACTTGAATCAAGCATTTTCAAAAATATTATTAAAAAAAATTAACCGAAAACCTAATAAGAAAAATGAATTTCATTGATAGGAATGTTTCAGTAGAACAAGCAATTATTATTCTGGCCAAGAATGGAGTTCAGGTAAATGAGAAGGAAGCTAAAATTATATTGGAATTACTATATTTAGTATCAAAAAATTATGATAAACCGAAAGAGAAAAAAATACTAGAACCTTAATGGGATTTCAAACTATGCTTCAATACCGATGAAATCTCTGACAGAGCACTTTTAGACTGTCTGTTTCAGATGGACTAGGGATTTCACATCAAAAAATTCAAACCATAAAATGTCAGGCTGTAAAAGTTTGATATAGAGACTTTTATGCGTAAAAAAAGAGAGACAACTATCAAATAGTTGTCTCCTTAAGTGACCTCGACAGGATTCAAACCTGTAACCTTCTGAGCCGTAATCAGATGCGCTATTCAGTTGCGCCACGAGGCCGTTTGTTATCTTGTTGTTTAACGGTTGCAAATATACCACTTTTTTCCGTTCTTTGAAACATGAAACAGAAAATTTTACTTTTATTCACGGTATTCTCGCTAATTGCCTGTAAAAGAGAATCAAAAATTTCGTCCTCGGATTGGACGAATATCTCAAATCGTACCCAATATAAAGAGCAAGACGGAAACCTGGAGCTTAAATCGGGAAATTTTACCTATAATTTCAAAAAAAATCAAACCCCTTTTAAGAAAATCATCCTTCTTAATGCAAGTATGGCAGGGTATATTTCAGAGCTTGGAGCAGAAAATTTAATCATTGGTGTATCAAGTCCGGAGTATATCTATTCAGAAAAGATCCAGAATCTGATTAAAGAAGGAAAGATTCAGAATGTGGGAAGTGATCAGAAGTATGATGTAGAGAAAATTATTTCCATGAAACCGGATGCAATCTTCACCAATTATATTGCAAGTTTTGATAATGCTTACCAACTTTTGAAAAACAATGGAATTCAGGTCATATTTCTGGATGAATATATGGAACAGCAGCCATTGGAAAAAACGGCTTACATTAAACTGTTTGGAGAACTTTTCGCAAAGGAAAAAGAAGCTGAAGCTAAGTATCAGGAAGTGGAGAAAAACTACAATGATCTGAAGAAACTTGCCCTGACTGCAAAAGAGAAACCTGTTGTCCTTGCCAATGAAATGTATGGGGATGTATGGTATCTTCCGGGGGGAAATACTTCTGTAGCTCACTATATCGCTGATGCTAATGCTACTTATATCATGAAAGATAATAAAGATGAAAAGGCATTAACGATGAGCTTTGAGGAAGTGTATGCCAAAGCTGGAGGTGTTCAATACTGGGTAAATGCAGGAAATCATACCTCCAAAAAAGAAATGTTGGGAGTGAACCCTTTCTATGGAAAACTGGATGTTTTCAATAAAGGAAAGCTCTATACAATGGCGGGAAAAGAGAGACAGAAGGCCAATGACTTCTTTGAAAGTGGTGTGGTAAGGGCCGATTTAATCCTTAAAGATTATATTAAAATATTCCATCCTGAACTATTGCCGGACTATCAGCTTACTTATATGAAAGAATTGCAGTAACTCGGACTATTTTTGCTTATTTTTGCCTTTCCTTTTTATAAAGTTATGTGGAAAAGAATTAAACAGTTTATTTTCATCGTTCTTGTATTGAACGTAGTTTTCATCATTTGGGGACGATTTTTCAATCCACCCATTACCCTTACCCAGATCGGAGGTCTTTTTGAGTACGGAAAATTACACAGAGACTATATTTCCTATGATGAAATGGGAAGTAATGTGAAAAAGGCAGTGATCGCTTCTGAAGATCAGAAATTTTTCGATCATAACGGCTTCGATTATACAGCCATCGAAAAGGCAATGAAGCATAATGAACAGGGGAAAAAAATAAGAGGGGGAAGTACCATTTCCCAGCAGACCGCAAAGAATGTTTTTCTTTGGCAGGGCAGAAGCTGGGTAAGAAAAGGGTTAGAAGCTGTCTATACTTTTATTATTGAGAAAGTATGGAGTAAAGATATCATACTTGAAAGATACCTGAATTCCATTGAAATGGGGCAGGGAGTATTTGGTGTAGAAGCAGCTGCTCAATATTATTTCGGTAAAGCATCCAAGGATCTAAGTGCTTCAGATGCAGCCTGGATTGCTGCTGTACTGCCGAATCCAAAGAAATATGATCCAAAGAATCCATCCCCTTATTTAAGAAAGAAACATAATTGGATTATGAGACAGATGAGGAATGTGAGTTTGAAATAGTATCTTTGTACTAATGAAATTTTTTAATTCCAGCACAAATTTTGAGTCAGTTCTTAAAAAATACTTTTCTTTTAAGAACGAAACCCTTTCTTTGGAACCCTTTGCAGAGCTGTTAGAGAGTGTAAAAAGGGCAGACTTTACAGATGTGCTTAATTTTCTCAGAAACAATCCGAATTTTGCGGAAAACTTTAAGCACTATATTCACAATATTTTTAAAGGAAGACCATTCAATCTGTCTTTGACGGAAGCCAATATTCTTTCTGAAAATGCCTTCTTTCCGGAACTTAAAAAAAGAATCCTGAATAAGGTTCTGCCACCTGTAGAAAATGAAAAGACAGTGTGGTATATGATTGACAATGTAAGTCTCAGACCTAAAAAAGATTTAGCATACCTGCACAACCTTCCCGAAAATGAGATTGATGAATTCCTGAATCTTATGGGTGCTTCAGATTTTATCATTAAGCCTAATGTAAAAAAAGAACTGATTTTCTCTATGAATATTCTTTCATGGAGGGTGACAGGAATGGCGATGGAAGTGGAAGTGGTAAGAATGGCTCCCCAGTACAGAAACCTGGATAATCCGTTTTTGGCTCTTCAGAATGAATTGGAAGCATTGGCAGATGACCTTGTTAAGGATCCTGAGTTACAACTGCATTCCAAAGACAGCAGGTATAAGCAGATCAAGATCTATGCAGAGCAATGTCAGGAGTTTGTGAATATAGCCTTTAAAAATTCTGCCAAATATGGTATTTCAGGGAAGATCAATCAGTCATTGCTAAAGATCCGCCAGCAAACCGAAAGAATTTATGAGATCGTACAGCTGTTGGTAATAGACAATGATGAAGATGTTTTGTTAAAGTCAAAGCAATTGGTTTTTAATATCTTAAACTATAAATCTCACAAGAATAATATTGCGGATCTTATCAACGACAGTACAAGACTGATTTCTCACCTTATCACCAATCATACGGCAGAAGCAGGAACTCACTATATTACTTCTACCAGAAAAGAATATATGACCATGTTCTACAAGGCGAGTGGAGGGGGAATTATTGTTGGAGCACTCTGTGTTCTGAAAATGCTGTACGGATACATTCCCGGAAGTGATTTCTCCCATGCATTCCTATACTCAATGAACTATGCGATGGGATTCATCATGATTTATCTTATGGGATTCACACTGGCAACAAAACAGCCGGCTATGACTGCTGCCACGATGACCAAAGTATTATCTGAAGAGGGAAATAGCCAAAGAAACAATACCGAATTTGCCCATTTAGTATCGAAATTATTCCGAAGTCAGTTTATTGCCTTTGTAGGAAACGTTTTACTGGCGTTTCCGGTAGCGCTGGCCATTATTTATGGATTGGATGTGTTTTTCTCTCAAAATCTCGCTGTTGACCGGTCAGATAAATTATTAAAAGACCTTGACCCTTTTAAATCCAAAGCGATTCTTCACGCAAGTATTGCAGGTTTTTATCTTTTCATTTCAGGAATTATTTCAGGGAATATCGGAAACAACTCTGTATTCTACCAGATTCCGGAAAGAATTGCTAAAAATCTTTCTATCAGAAGCTTTTTCGGTAAAAAATTTGCGAAAGGATTATCTAAATATTATGCTAAAAACTGGCCGGGAATTGTTTCCAATTTCTGGTTCGGGGTTTTCCTTGGAGCTACGGCTCCTGTAGGCCTATTCTTTGGACTTGACCTTGATATCAGACACATTACTTTTGCTGCCGGAAACTTTGCATTAGGGCTTTACGGAAAAGATTTCTCTGTAGACTCGTACACATTCTGGATGTCCTTTTTTACTGTATTTTTAATAGGATTCTTTAACTTCCTGGTGAGTTTCAGTTTATCCATGTTTCTGGCATTTAGATCAAGAAAAATGAACTTTGGACAGGTAAGTGAAATCTATAAGGAAATTTTCAAATATTTCGTAAAACACCCGCTAAAATTCTTCCTGCCATTAAGTTCGGGGTTAGATAAAAGAGCAGATGATTTGATGAGCAGTACGATTTCTCATAAATCGGAAAAATCAGAAGAACATTAATCACATTTAATTTAAAAATAACAAAGCGGAACTTCAATTAGAAATTCCGCTTTGTTATTTTTTGAAAGGTTATTTGTTTTTATTAGAAAGACGTAAACTCTCAAATTTGGCAATAAAATTCTCCCAAGTCCAATCTGGAAATATTTTTGGCATTTCGGTTTTAAAAGCTTCTGTTTCTGCCGAACCGATACCTTCTCCATTCATCCAATATAATAATACTCGTTGCCAATGATTGAATACACGTGCTTCAAATGCCATTTGGGTATAGCCATTATAATCCAGATCCAAATTATTCAATTCGTAGTTACTTACACTCATATAATAAAGTCAGTCTAATTTCTGGGCATTGCCTTTAATGATAATTTTATCTTCGTTTTTATTAAAATAAAAGACCTCCCTTATGACCCAGGACCAGCTGTCTGTACTACTTTTCCAAAGATATTCGTTCAGAATCTGGGATATAAAAAAGGGATCCAGAAAGTTTATTTTTTCTTTCATATCCAGTTGGGTATCATTCAGGATATCTTCATAGGAAGGGTATTCTGTAAGGTTTTCAAATAATTCCAGGGCATAATTCTCGCTCACAAGCAGATCATCTGCGATTAATTCATTCAGCAGCTCTGTATATTTAGGCTGTATTCTTTCATTAAAATCATTCAATTCAATGTTGAGTTCAAATTGATGTATTTCTTTATCTTCAGAATATTTTTTGTAATAAAACTCATCGTATAAGATATTACCGGAATGAATTTCCTGATCTTGAATAAATATCTTTATAGGATTTAATATTTTATCCGGCATAGGATATTTTTGAGCAGGTATAGGTTCTTCAGTATAATAAAGCGGATTGAAATACTCTTGGGGTACTAATTTCTCAGTTTTTAAAATATTTCTGATTTCTTCAGCCGGCAGATCTGTTACAATCACAGGATCTTCCAGAGTCAGCAACACCGAATCTGACTGATATATTAAGGTTGCTTTATAGGAGTTGTTAATCACAATCCCTTTTTCTCCTGTCTCCCGATCTACACTAATTAAGTTTTTGCCTTCCCAATACAGATATTCATTATATTCTGTATCAAAAAGGAGTTCTACGGAATAAGTATACATTTTCTTCCTGTGATTAACATGAAAACGGGGGAAGCAATACTCTAATAAATGAGGTAACCCAGCCTGTTGTAATGATTCTTTGAATTTTTTTATATGCAGTTTCTCTGCATCAAGGATCTGTTGTTTAATATCTTCGAAGTTCATGGTTTGTTTTTACTGTTGTTGCTTTAGTTTTGATACTCCTGTTTAATTCGTCAATATGCTGTTTATAGGATTGAACCATGAAATATCATCCGGATAAATTTACATTATTTAGCATTCTCTATTTTGTTTTTAAGAAAAATAAAAATTTAAACAGATTGTATTGATATATCTTCTAATTTTAGGATTGAGCCGCCTAGTAAAGTAGAAATACTACTTTTAAAGCATGAAATGTAAAGGGTTCAAAGCTGTTTTATGATCTGGATGAAGCAATAAAAGCATTAAAACCCGAATGAAATATATGTAACCCTATACTTCATCAGCAATATAATCGCACAACCTTACTTCCTCAAAATAAAGTAGGGCGATTAATCAGCTTTGTGCTAATTTTTATTTTTTGAAACGGAGTAATTATAAACATCTTTTAATCAATACAAATTATGTGTGATTTGTAGAATGTGTTCAATAGCAGGCGGACTTTAGTCCGCCTAAATAATAAAAATAATCCATTGGCTTTAGCCAAAAATATATACCGTCAATTTGGAAAATAGGCGGGAGAGAATTTCCAAAAACCTTTCTATCAGAAGCTTTTTCGGTAAAAAATTTGCGAAGGGGTTATCAAAATATTATGCTAAAAACTAGCAGGGAATCATTTCCAATTTCTGGTTCGGGGTGTTCCTTGGAGCTACGGCACCTGTAGGAATGTTTTTCGGATTGGATCTTGATATCAGACACATTACGTTTGCTGCCGGAAACTTTGCGTTGGGATTGTACGGGAAAGATTTCTCAGTAGATTCCTATACGTTTTGGATGTCTTTTTTTACCGTATTTCTATTAGGGTTCTTCAACTTCCTGGTAAGTTTCAGTTTATCCATGTTCCTGGCATTTAGATCAAGAAAGATGAACTTCGGACAGGTAAGTGAGATCTATAAAGAAATTTTTAGGTATTTTGTAAAACATCCGCTGAAATTCTTCCTGCCATTACGTTCAGGATTGGATAAAAAAGCAGATGATCTGATGAGCAGTACGATTTCTAATAAATCGGAAGAACATTAATAGAAAATAAAAAAGCTACCATTGGGTAGCTTTTTTCTAATATGGTGTTGATGATTATGCGCTGCAATCAGATGATTCAGGGCACAGTGCTGGTAATTGTGTCCAAACGGCACACACTGTAGGGTCTGAGCACAATACTGCACAACATATCATTTGTCCTGCACCTTGAACCTTTTTTAATGATTCTCTTGATAATTTCTTTGATGTAAGTACTTTTTTCATGGTTATTTGATTTTAAATTTAGATTCTAAATATATCAATTATCATTGAATTACCTTGCGTAATTTTTATAATATCTGCAGATCATCAAATTTATCTGCCCCGAACTTATCCTGAAACTTCTTCAGATAAAAGCTTTTCCGCATTTTAAAATCATTTTTTAATAAGGGAGAATCAATTTTAATAATGATGCATTTCTTTTCAATATTCACACTTCTGATTTCATTAAAAAGACTCTGGTCAAGATAATCTTCAAGAAAATCTTTAATATCAAAAGCCACAAGTTTATCCTCAAAGCCATAGATCCTCGCAAAAGATTTTACAAGTTCTGATGACTGAAATTCACGTTTTTTATTCTTCTTCATTGGTAGGGGTTCGGTTGTCAGTACAACCCATCAATCTTATAAATGGTGTTTTAAAATATTATATTTATTCTCAACAAATACTCAATTTTATTCTTAATATCAATATGTTACCTGATTCCATCCCATGCAGAACGCTCATCAGCTCTGTCGTCAACAGTAGTTTGTGATACAACATCAAAACGCATAGATACACGGTTATCAGTATGATAAGTATCCCAGCCAGGATTGCCATTCGTCGCAAAATCCACCCATGCTTTATGAACCGTGTCAGCTAATTGCTGTGGAGGATGATTGCCTAGCATATTGGAAAAACCAGGATTGCTTAGATTGTCAAATACAAAGGCAAGTTCAATACCATGACAGGCACCAAGTAAATTGTCGCATGCAGGGGAGCCCCATGAAAATTCATATACATGGGTATTGCTATGTTTTTCCGCAATCCGCAATGCAGGAATACGGTAAAACCAATCTGTAATAATAGCGCTTAGTGTATCACCAGGAGAACTGTCGGGGCGATTAGTCCGGTAGGTTTGAATAGCTTCTGCGGATAATCCATAGGCAGCAGCGGCAGTATCCAAAGCGGAATCTGTAATTTTTGGTAGGATACCATCAGGAACAAGAAATAATCTAAATTCCTGGCTGTTGGTACCAATAAGGATATCTACCTCTTTACCGGACCCATTGGCAATGCATTCTATTGGGGAGGCGGTTAATAAATGGCCATCAATTACCGGTTCAAAAGGCATTAAGTTGAATGCCGCTTCACCCCATAACTCCATTGAAGGTTTTGCCATAATTTCGGATCCTAATTGTCCCTGTGCTGCAAAGACCTTTTCAAGACTTACTTCTCCAATGGCTTCTCGTGTTGGTGCAACGCCAAGTATTTCTGCTAGTCTTGTACCAATAAGCTTTGCGGATGAAGGGCTAATTACAGAGTGTCCTGCTCCTGATTCAGCAATTGCCCGTCGAAATAAACCCTGCGCTTCTTTTATAGCAAGTAGTGTACAGACGCTCATTCCACCAGCAGATTCACCAAAAATAGTAACATTATCAGGATCGCCGCCAAAGTTGGCAATATTGTCCCGAACCCACTTTAGAGCGGCAATTTGGTCCAGTATACCAAGATTGGGTATCCCATCTCCAAACCATAAAAATCCTTCAATACCTATTCTGTAGTTGATGGTAACTAAAACAACACCATCCCGTGCAAAACTACTGCCATCATAACCTGGGACAGCTCCTGATCCAAGAACAAAAGCTCCTCCATAAATAAAAACCATAACCGGTTTTTTTTCAGCAGTATCTGAAGTCCAGATGTTAAGGTTCAAATAATCGTCCCCTGGAATTACAACATTAGGTAATAATTCAGCAAATGGTCCAGTATTAGGTGTTAACTGAGGTGGAGTAGGCCCATATTCTGTTGCATTTTTTATTCCGGTCCAAGGTATAGGAGGAGTAGGAGGTTGAAAACGGTTTGCTCCAATAGGTGGGGCTGCATACGGAATGCCTTTAAATGTTAGGATGCCTTTCTCTGTTTTAATGCCACTAACGTCTCCATACTGAGTAGTAACTGTGTGTAATGTTTCCATAATAATTGTAAAAAAGTATACTACAAGTTAGACATATTTGGGTAAATTAAAGAAAATAAGAGATTAATTATATCTCAAAGATGATGCTTTCCTCATTAATTTTCTTTACCACACTTTCAGTTCTTTCTCTATGTGTATCTGTAATAAAAATCTGGCCAAAGCTTTCTTTATTAACAAGCTCAATCAATTGTGCAACTCTGGTATCATCAAGCTTATCAAAGATATCATCTAACAAAAGAATAGGCGTTTTTTTGGTAAGTTCTTTGACAAGGCTCATCTGAGCAAGCTTTAAAGAAATCAGGAAAGATTTTTGTTGTCCCTGTGAACCTATTTTTTTAATTAAAATATGATCCATTTCAAAGAGAAGATCATCTTTGTGTATTCCTTTTGAAGTATAAGTCAACATGCGGTCCTTTTCAAGGCTTTCTTTTAAAAGTACTTCAAAGGTATTTTCCAATAAGTGAGATTCGTAGATGACAGAAACCGTTTCTTTTCCACCCGAAATAATCTGATAAAAATTCTGAACAATAGGATTTAATTGTTCAACAAACACTTTTCTTTTATTGAAGATTTTGGTTCCGGATCTGGTGATCGGTTCATCATAAATTTCCAGTGAATCTTTATCCCAGGTCCTGTTTTTAGCAAAGTATTTCAGTAAAGCATTTCTTTGCTGTATTGTTTTCTGATACTGGATCAGGTCAAAAAGATATTCAGAATCTGTTTGGGAGATCATAGCATCCAGAAACTTTCTTCTGCTTTCTCCGGAATCAGAAATAAGGTTGGAATCATAAGGTGAAATCATAACACTTGGGAGATATCCGATATGATCGGCAAGCCTGTCATAGCTTTTATCATTCTTTTTAATCACCTTCTTAGCTTCCTTAGGCTGAGTGATTCTAATGATATCTTCACTGTCTTCATTCTGGATCTCAGCATCAAGGGTGAAAAAATCTTCCTCTTTTTTGATGTTGTTGAGATCCGTATTTCCCAAAAAGCTTTTCCCAACTGATAAATAATGAAGGGCATCGAGGATATTTGTTTTTCCCACACCGTTATTACCCACAAAACAGTTGATCTGTGGGGAAAATTCAAACTTTTTCTCAGAATGGTTTTTGAAGTTGTATAGTGAAAGCTTCTTGATAATCATTCGTCAAAAATACTCCATTATTAGTAAAAATAAAAAAGGAAGTGCCGAACAAGTTTCCACTCCGAATGAAAAATAAGTGTCATCTCTTTTGTTTTCAGCGAAATAAATAAGAATATAAGTAATGATACTGGATAGAAAAAAGGCGACAGCATAAAGAGGTTTCAGATAAAAAATTCCAATGATACTGCTTATGAAAACCATTGTATAGGCAATATACTTTGTATTCTGAACGCCAATCAGCATGGGGAAGGTTTTTACCGTATCACTGTTCATATCACGGATGTCAAAAGGAAGTACCAATGCCGTGATATAAAAAAAACTAATCAGAAAAATAGGGATACTGAATTCAGGGAGTGTAAGCCAGCAGTTAACCAATGCCCAGACCAGTCCTACATAAAATACTTTCAACAAAGGAATTTTCCGGATATAAACATCCAGAAAAAAACTGTTATACAGTAATCCCAATATCACAATAATAAACCACTTCATCAGTCTTATTTCATTATGATTATGAATGATTAGGAATGCGCAGAAGATCCCTGCAATGGCATTTAAAACCAGAATTTTGAAAAAATGTTTGGTATACTGGTACTTCGTATAAAGATAACCACTGAAATACGTTATAAAAATCAGCAGAATAGTAGGGAAACGGAATGTGTTTTGCTCTTTCATGAAAAATACTGCAAAAAGAGTTCCCATTAAAGAGACATATATTTGGCTGTCTATGACAGTTTTTTTCAGTATTTTTATAATGTTCATTTATCAAAATTAATACATATGAAAAGATTTTCCAAGATATTTATGCTTTCGCTGTTATCATTGGGCTTTTCCCCGGTTTTCGCACAGAAATATTATGATGACCAGTGGAAAAAAATAGCAGAGAACAGTCAGAAAGGAGCTTATAAATCTAATCTTCCCATTATTTTAGACCTGGAAAACAAAGCTATGAAAGAAAATAATACCATTCAGCTGATCCGTTCCCTTAAAGCAGAGTTCAGTATTGTAAATCAGACTGTAGACGATGATCAGAACGATGCTGCGTCAAAATTCTTTAAAAAACTCCAGGAATCAGAAGGAAAGCTGAAAGGAGAGGAGAAACTGGTATATAATGTCCTTTTGAGCGGATTCTTTCTGGATTATTACAATCAGAATTATTGGGAGATCAATGGAAGGACCAATATCAATACGCAGAATCTTGCACAGATTGAGACCTGGACAAAACTTGACTTTAAGAACTATTTAACCAAAAGTTATCAGGAGCTTGATCAGCAGAAACAGGACATGAAGAAGACTTCACTGGAAAAGTATAAAACACTGTTTTCAGAAACGAAAGACCTTGCCTATTTCCCAAGTTTGTATGAATGGTATGCCCTTAAGAAAGTCGGGTTTTTATCAGAAAATAATATTTTCACAAAAAATGAGCTTGCAGAGAACAGGACCACAATTAATGCTGTTTTTGATGAATTGATTGCACAGAATAACGGGAATCCTAAGCTGTATTTTATGAAGGAAAAATTGGTGAATAATTGTAATTTCAACCAATGTAAAGATAAGCTTGAACAGCTTCAGGCGCTTACCAAATCCGATGTGCAAGGTGATTACAAAGTAGTCATCATGGGCGAGATTATGGATGAACTTATCATGAAAAAGAAAGCCAAAGAAGCTATTGCTGTTGCAGCACAGGCCAAAAGTGAATATCCGAAATCCCCTTTCATCGAAAACATTAAAAACAAGGAAAATCAGATTATTAATCCGGTATTGAGTATCAAATATGAGAAGCAGACCCAGAATAATCTGCCAATTCATTTTGTTGCAGAATATCAGAATATCTCAGAATTTTCTTTAAACATTTATGCGGTAAAAGAAGATTTTCTGCCATTCATAAAATATGCGCAGAATCCTTATGCCAATAATTATTTTGGAAACATTAAAAAGAACCTGGTAAGAAAGGAAACTTATCAGCTTTCAGATCCTAAAGATTATCAGCTTCATAAAACTTCACTGGAAATTAAACCGCTTCCTTCAGGAGTGTATGTGGTAGAGTATGCAGTCGCAGGAACCAATTCAAAAGATAACGATCCTGAAAGGAATTTTTATTTTCTGGTTTCCGGTAATAAGATCATCTATCAGTCTAAATCTTCCAAAAACACGCTTTCCAACGACCTTAGATTAGTGAGTAGTGAAAACGGAAAAGCTATTTCTAACGAGAACCTTAGGTTTTATGAGTTTGTGAATAATAATTCCATTAATAAAATTGAAGGAAAAACAAGTGATAAAGGAGTTTTTCAGTTCCCAGTCACTGCCAACAAGGAATATTACAGAACGTTCCTGATTCAGCAGCCTAAAACCAACGATTTCCAGATCATGCAGGTTTACGGGAATTCAGGCAATGAAAATTATAATCCTAACGTTGAAACCCGTTCCAAAGCACAGATCTTTACAGACAGAGCGATCTACAGACCAGGACAGACTGTGTATTTCAAAGTAGTCAATACCCGGTTAAATAATGAAATTGAAACCGTAGTTTCGGGATTGAATCAAAAGATTACGCTTTTGGATGCCAACAGCCAGGAAGTTACTTCCCAAAGCCTTACCACAAATGAGTTCGGCTCCTATCACGGAAGTTTTATGTTACCAAAAGGAAGGCTGAATGGTGTTTTCTATCTGAGAACAGATGGAAATAGTCAGGGATATAAAGATATCAGAGTAGAAGAATATAAGAGACCCAAGTTTGAAGTGAGTTTTGAACCGGTAAAAGATGAATATAAGTACGGTCAGACCATAGAGCTGAAAGGGAAAGCAATGATGTTCTCCGGAGTCGCTTTAAGCAATACAACCGTACATTATGAGATCAAAAAACAGAATATCCGATGGAGATATTTCTGGTGGTATCCAAGAGATAATGATAATGAAAACTCAGTTCTTGGAGAAGCTAAAACCAATGAAAAAGGAGAATTTGTTATTCGTCTGGATCTTAAAAAAGATGAAAAACTGGAAGGAATACAGATTGATAACTATCAAATCAATGCTTCTGTCACTGACATTAATGGAGAAACCCAATCTGCGGATACAAATCTTAAGGTTGCTTCAGTTTCCCATTACATCAAGGCTGATGACATTAAGAATATATTCAGTGATGAAAATACCAAGCTAAAGGTAGAGACGAAGAATTATAATGAGCAGGTTCTTAAAAAATCGTATCAGGTAAAGTTGTCAAAACTGGCTGCTCCGGATAGAATTTTCAGAGATAATTTTACATCAGAAGTTCAGGATCTTCCAAAATATTCAAAAGAAGAATTTATAGGTAAGTTCCCGCACGATAGATTTGACAAAAATGATGACATCAAAAACTGGAAAACAGAAAAAGTAGTCGTTGAAAGACAGCAGCAGCCTTCTTCTGGTACACAAACTGGATCAGATCTGGATCTTGGAAAACTTGAAGCTGGAGATTATCAGCTGGAGCTTTTCAATATTGAAGGAAAAGACACGATAAAGGCTTCTCAATATTTCAGTGTTTGGGATAAAAATTCCCTGAAACCGGTTCAGAAGACATTTTTAACGGTTATTGCACCGAAAGATGAGCTTTCAAGAGGAGAAAAAGCAAAAGTATATGTGTATTCTGCAATTCCGGATGCTCTGGTCAATGTATTTGTTCAGGATGGATCAGGTAAAACACTTACGGAAACCTACCAGTTTAACAAAGGAATATTAGAGTATACGGCAGATATTCCAAAAGATAAGAGTGTTTCTGAACTTAATCTTCAGTTCCAGTTGGTCGCATTTAATAATGTAAAAACAGAAGCCGCAGTTTTGAAAATAAAAGACACTGAGAAACCTTTAAAGATTGAAACGGTCACTTTCAGAGATAAGCTAGAACCGAATGCTAAAGAAAAATGGACTGTAAAAGTTACCGGAAATGATAAAGAAAAGGTAAATGCAGAGGTACTGGCAAATATGTATGATATGTCTTTAGACCAGTTTGCCGTGAATAATTTTGGCTGGAGTAAACTGTATAGACCGTTCAATATGATCAGCTCCTATGATATCAGAGAATATCTGTTGGAGAAAAACTATCAGAAACGATTGAGATATTTCAATGAAAAGGGGATAACGGTTCCTGAGTTTAATTGGTTTGATGGTGACTTTTCATATGTTTTGCAAGGCGAGATTGCCAGTATTCAAAATCAAGAGGGCGTTAAAGCACCATCGTATTCACCACGACCACCATCACCCATTGCAGGGGCCAGATTTAAAACTGCGAGAGCTGCGTCTGTCGAAGATAAAATAGAGGTTGTACAGAATGTTCTTCCTGAACCTGTAACGGCTCCGAAGGCAGAAACGCCTCCTCCTGGAGGATCTGCTGAAGAAAATCTAGATAAGGTTCCTGTACGTCAGAATTTAAATGAAACAGCATTCTTCTATCCGGATCTGAAAACCGATGCGGAAGGAAATGTAAACTTTGAATTTACATCTCCGGAAGCTTTAACGAAGTGGAAACTGATGTTCCTAGCTCATACAAAAGATGCAAGAGCTGCTACATTGGAGAAAGAAGTGGTAACACAGAAAGAATTCTCTGTGACTCCAAATTATCCGAGATTTTTAAGAGAAGGGGATGAATTGAACTTACAGTCAAAACTATCTAACCTTACCAATAAGAAAATGAACGGTTCTGCCGAATTACAGATCTTAGACGCATTTACCAATGAAAATATATCGTCTCAATTCGGAATCACCTCAGGAACACAGAATTTTGATTTAAATGAAAACGGAAACGGAGCATTAACATGGAAATTAAAGGTTCCGAATAATGTTTCATCTATTATTTTGAAAGTAGTAGCAAAAGCTGGAGCTTATTCTGACGGAGAGCAACAGGCTGTAGCAGTCTTGCCAAACAGAATGCTGGTGACTGATGCTGTACCGGTTTTCGTGAAAGAAGGAGAAACGAAGACTTTTGTGCTGGATAATCTTAAAAATAATACATCTACAACAGCGTCCAATGTTTCGAATACACTGGAACTTACAACCAATCCTATCTGGGAGATTATGTTTGCACTTCCAAGCCTTAAAGATGATCAGAACAGTTCGGCTGATGTTGTTTTCAATAAGTGGTTTGCAGATATACTGGCTTCAGAGGTATTTAAGGCTAATCCTAAAATGAAGACGGTTTTTGATGAATATCAGAATAAAGGAATACTTAATTCAAATCTTGAAAAAAATCAGGAGCTGAAACAGTTATTGTTGGAAGAAACCCCTTGGGTGCTGGAAAGTAAGAATGAAAATGAACAGATGCAAAAGCTGGCCCTTCTGTTTGATACGAATACGATGAGGAATTCAATTAACCAGGATTGGGATGATTTCAGTAAGCTGCAAAATCCTGATGGTGGATTCTCCTGGTATGCGGGATATCCAAGTTCTTACAGTACGTCATTATATATTCTTAAGAATCTAGGAAAACTTAATCTATGGTTAAAAGATAACGCCAAAGACTATCAGAGTTCAGGGCAGAATACTTTAGTGTCAAAACTGATTCAGTATGTAGACAATGAGATCAGTAAATATGCTGATCCTAAAAAAGAAAATGTTTGGAGCAATTGGATTCTTGATTATCTTGATACCAGAAACTACTGGGAAAAACAATATCCTTTAAAAGGAAAAGGGGCAAACTTGAAAGTATTGATAAAACAAAAAGCAAAAACGGCAAAAATCACTGATTTTACCTTCTTCGGACTTCACCGTGCCGCTTTACTCATGAATGATTATGGAGTAAAAGATGTTTCTGATAAACTGATGAATTACCTTAAAGAAACTTCTACAGATACCAAAACTCAGGGAGTATACTGGAAACAGAATCTGAATGACTGGGGCTGGTTCAGTTCTAAAGTAGTGAACCATGCAGGGGCTTTGGAAGCTTTCAATACATTAAAAGCTAATGATACCAATTTTATAGAAGACATGAAGATCTGGCTGGTAACCCAAAAAGAAGTAAACTCATGGGGAAGTTCAAGAGGTACGGCCGAAGTGATCTTTACAATCTTAAATTCAGGAAAATCATGGACGGGTGCTGAAAGTGATAAAGCAACTATTGTTTGGGGTGGAAAAGAAATCGTTCCTCAGACTCAGGCAACAGGATATGTGAAATCAACAGTGAAAACAGAGGCTGTAGATAAAAACCTGGGAACGGTGACTGTTACCAAACCGGGGCCAGGAATTGTTCAGGGTGGATTGTTCTGGCAGTACTATGAAGATCTGGATAAAATCAAATCATCCGAGAATTATATCTCCGTAACCAAAGAGCTTTATAAAAAAGTGAAAACAGTAAACGGGGAAGAACTTCAGAAAATTTCAGCGGAAACTCCATTAAAAGTAGGAGACAAAGTAACCGTAAGAATGATCCTGAATACAGACAGAGCGATGGAGTTTATTCATATTAAAGATATGCGTGCTGCAGGATTTGAACCGGTTAATGCAATATCAGGATATCAGTGGAAAAATAATTTAGGATATTATCAATCTCCTAAAGATGCCTCCACAAATTTCTATATTCAATATATGCCAAAAGGCAAATATGTGTTTGAATACGATGTAGTTGCTAATGCATCCGGAAAGTTCTCAAATGGTATTACCACTATGCAGAATTACTATGCCCCACAGATGAATGCCCATACAAAAGGAACCGGTGTTCAGATTTTGGAATGATTTTTGGCTATTAGGAAATACGTAAAATTTAAAACCAAATAAAATGAAATTTTCAAAAACTTTAATTACTGGATTGGTATTGATGGCTGGGGTAAGTGCTTTCGCTCAAAAGAAAGCTGAAAAGTTTGAAAAACTACAGATTGAAATGTTCCCAAAAGCTAAAGAAGGATACAAACAAGTATATATTCAGCTTCCTGTTGCAAAGAATGAAAGCGATTTAAAAGTAGAAGTTTTTGTTGGTGCTGAAAAAATGTTAGACTGCAACAATTACTCTTTAATGGGAGAAATGAAAAGCCAGGATCTTCAGGGATGGGGATACAACTATTATGAAGTAGAATCCAAAGGGGAAACGGCAGGAACATTAATGGCTTGCCCGGGACAGAAAATGACTAAAAAGTTTGTTACCCTTAAGCCGGAAATTGTAAGATACAACAGTAAACTGCCATTGGTATTTTATGTACCGAAAGACATAGAAGTTCGCTACAGAGTCTTAAGACCTGATAACACTATGAAAAAAGCAGTTCAGAAGTAAAATTTGCAAGCTTATTATAAACAGAAAACTCCTCACAGTGATGTGGGGAGTTTTCGCTTTTTAGAGAGAGTATATTATCTTTATTTTGGGCTATTAAGGAGAATTAAGAGAATGAAAATTTTGCTTTAAGCCAGGTCAGGAATTTTAAAAAGATTATGCCATCCAAACGTTGAACGTTTCTATATTCCAGCCACCAGGAGTTCTTTTGATAAGATAAGTGGTGCCAGTCATACTCCCCTCAATCATAAAAATGTAGGTGTCTCTCTCTTCATCACAGGGAAAGACTTTGCTATAGTAAGGATTAAAGTGATACATATAGCTGGTTTTTTGATACTCAGCAAATTCTTTCGGGGTTAAAAAAAGGATTTTTTCATCAATAGGCTCGAGCCTTTTCAGATTATCATTATCAGTCACAATAACTTTATAATCCAAAGAATATAGAAATTCTTTTTCTCTTTTTGGAAGCTCATTCCTCTGGGTTTTCAGATCTTCATCAAAGGTGGCTAAAGGAATGAAAAATTCTTCATGGGAAGGGTCGTTACTTTTCACAAAATCATAGTTACCATATATAATTCCTTTCAAAAGTTTAGTGAAATCATTTTCAGCAGTTGTATACTTGGGATTGTTGTCTTCTGCATCACTGATGCCATCTCCATCCGTATCTTTTGAATAAGGATTAGTGAAAAGCTTTTGGGTTTCTTCAATATCATTAATGCCATCTCCATCAGAGTCTTTTAAAATCTCAGCAAGATCAAGAGTGAGTAAAGCATTGTTTTTTACAACAGTATATTTAGGAGTTTCTCCGTAAACCAGATGTTTAGTCATTCGGGTTATATCTGCTTCAATCTGAATATGACTTTCGTCTTTCCATAATGGGTACTTGGAATTGGATTTTAAGAAATAATAATGATTGGCAACTAATCCCGTAAAATAATTCTGCCAGGTTTTGCCATTGTCTTTGGATATCTTTATATAATAATTTTTGGATAAAAAAGAATCAGTGGTATATAAAATAGCAATTGTCCCTTTAAATTTTTCCTTCTTAATAATAAGTGGGATAGGAATATCATTTACCTTTTTAGAAAACTCTTCCTGCATGATGGCATACAAGGCATCAATACTGTCCAATTGGAGATCCTTTATTCGCTGGTAAACAGGATCAATAATATTTTCTGATTTAGCAGCTGCCTTGATATATTTTACTGAAATATAGGTGAAGGGTGGGATGAGAGCATCTTCTTCCGTAACAGGCTGAAAAAATGGATGTGACTGAGAAAGGCTGTCTTTTAATTTTTCAAATTGAACACACTTGCAAGCCTTTGTTTCCTGAGAGGAAATGAAATGAAAGGACATTACTAAAAGTGGAGTTAAGATTTTTTTCAAGATTTTTTAGTTTTTAATTAACATTTAAACGGTTTTGATAAGACTTTATTTCAAAGACTTTTATACTTAAACAGATTTTAAACTTATTTTAAATTCAGGGTTTTGTTAAATTATCTTTGAGTATTTTAACAATTTTTGCATTATATTTGTTATAAACATAAACCATGAAAAACAATTTATTGATTTTTACGTTTAGTTTTTTTGCTTTTCCTGCTTTTGGCTGGGCACAGTCTGCGCCGGATTTTAAAGAACTTCTGGATAGTGCTATGGTTCGGGACTCGAATCTGAAAATGCAGATTACCCAAAACAAGCTTACCGATCTTGATGAACATAAATTAAAAGATATCTTTCTTCCTACTCTGGAATTAAGTGGTAAAGCAGGTTATCTTAACGGAACAGCAAGACTTACGTCACCGGAAATTAATCTCGCTCCCTTCATCAATATTCCGGAAGGTACTTTCAACAATAATTTCAATGTATCAGGGTTTTCAGGCGTTGCCAAGGCAGATGCCAAGATGCTGCTATACTCTGGAGGAAAGGTGAAATATCTGAAAAAAGCAGTGGAAGAGAAGAAGAAATCTGAAGAAGTACTGCTGGAAAAAACAAAAGATGAAGTGGTTGCCACTATTTCCAAAGCCTATGACCAGCTGGCATTGATCCATCAGTCTAAAAAGGTATTGGACGAAAGTAAAAAAAGACTGGACATCAACAAAAAAACAGCAGACAAAGCTTTAGGCTATGGTTTGATCACTCCTTACGATCACAAAAAAATTGAACTGGCTCAGGCTACTTTAAATGCAAAGATGGTAGAATATGAAGGGAAAAAGGAATTGCTTCTTACCCAACTTTATATTTTAACAGGAATCGACAGGGAACGTTTAAGAATGATAGACCCCGTACTATCTCCTGTAGAGCTTCTTGCTGCAGAAAAAGGAATAGAGCAGAGAGCTGAAGTTCGTGCCCTTGAGCATGGGATCAGTGCTGCAGATTATAAAATAAAAGCTGAAAAGACCTGGATGATTCCAAAAGTTCAGTTGATGGCCTCAGCTTATTACATCGGGTTATACGGAAACCGTATCAAAAGTTCTGAAAATGTAGTTCCTGCCGTTCCATTATTAGGATATGAAGGGAAAAAACTGGACTGGAGCCCAAACAATATCAATGTTTTTCCGTTGATTACAGCTGGTGTTGGATTTAAATGGGAAATTTTTGACGGAAAAGAAGGAAAGCATGCTGAAGAAACAGCAAAAGTTGGTAAAGAAGTATTGCAGAATCAAAAAGAAGATGCCCTGAAAAAGCTAACCCTGAATCTGGCCAATAACCAGACCAATTATGATATTGCTTCTGCTCAGATCACTTTAAAGGCTAAAGAAAAAGAATTGGCTAAAAATGCATTGGTACAGGCTGAAAAAGAATTCAGATATGGGATGAGCAAATCATCACAGCTTATCGATGCGGAAAATGACCTTGAAGCAGTAGAACTTGAATATCAGAATGCAATTTTCAACCAGAGAAGAGCAGGAATAGAACTGATGAGGTCTACTCAGGAACTGGATATCACCAGATTTTATTTAATCCCTTAAAAATTAAAATGATGCATAAAAATATATCTATACTCATTGCTTCTCTGTTTTTATTGGGAAGTTGCGATAAAAAGAACGAAAAGATAAAAGAACCTGAAGGAAAAACCAAAAAGGATGTGATCTCTTTTGCTCCGAAGGTTACCGGAAGAATCTTAAAAATATATGTCTCTGAAGGACAGTCTGTAAAAAAAGGAGATACCCTGGCCCAGCTTGATGTTCCCGAGGTTTCTGCAAAAATAGCACAGGCGCAGGGAGCCGTGAATGCTGCAACCGCTCAGGAGCAGATGGCAAAAAACGGAGCAACACCGGATCAGCTGAGACAGCTTCAGGCAAAGTATAAAGGATTAAAGGAGCAATATGAATTTGCACAGAAATCCTACAGAAGAGCCAATAATATGTTCCGGGACAGCCTGATGTCTCCGCAGGCACATGATGAAATTTATGCAAAGCTTCAGGGGGCAAAAGCACAGTATGATGCTGTAATAGCAGAACTGGATGATGTGAACAGAGGAACGCGTTTCGAAAAAGTAGAGATGGCGGCAGGGCAGGCTTCCCAGGCTAAAGGAGCTTTACAGGAAGCCAATGTAGCTTATTCTGAAAGATACGTTATTGCAACCAACGATATGGAAATTGAAACCATCAGTTTAAATACCGGAGAATTGGCAACAGCCGGATTTGCTTTGTTCAACGGATATATTCCTGAAAGTACTTATTTCAGATTCACCGTTCCTGAAAGTGCCATTTCAAAATACAAAAAAGGGCAGAACGTTACTATGCAGGTTGTTTACAATAAAGAAAATCTGGCAGGAACAGTTGTTTATATCAAACAGCTTACAAGATATGCAGATATCACTACTGCTTATCCGGATTACCAGTTGCAGGATGCGGTCTATGAGATCAAGGTGAAACCCACAGATATGAATAAAGCAAAAGGGCTCCTGGTGAATGCCAATGTGATCCTTAAATAATACGAAATAAAATATGACGGATGTTCCTCCTGTAAAAAGGCTCCGTCAGGTTATTTACAATTTTAAAATATACAGATGAAAGAATTTTTCCGTCTTTTAAAACGTGAGTTCAAACTTTTTATCAGCAATTCTACCTTAAGGACTGTGTTCTTTTTGGCACCGGTTTTTTATGCAACCTTGCTGGGGTTTGTCTATCAAAGCGGAAAAGTTGAAAATACACCTGTATTGGTTGTTGACAGAGACAATACGCCATTGTCCAGTCAGTTAACCGAAATGCTGGATGATAATAAAAGTATCAAAGTCATAAAATACCTGCAGGAACCTTTGAGTATAAAAGATGAGGTGATCCGTCATGAGGCGGCGGCAGTTGTTATTATCCCTTCCCGTTTTGAAGGAGATATGCTTCAGAAAAAATACCCTGAACTGAACGTATATGTAAATACCGGAAACGTTTTGACAGCAAACTTTGCTTCCAAAGCACTCCAGCTTACTATAGGAACATTCTCTGCCGGAGCATCCATCAAGGCTTTACAGAAAGCAGGAATGCCTGCAGCAAAGGCCGTTACACAATATGAGCCTTTTAAAACAAACTATATCACTCTTTTCAATACAACCAGTAACTACCTTATCTTTATGTGGCCGGCTATGTTGGCGGTAGTATTGCAGCAGGTAATTCTGTTGGCAATGGCAGTAAGTTTTGCAGCAGAATTCCAGAGAGGATCTTTCGTAAAAGAGTATGCGAAAATGAAAAAATGGGCATTTCCTACGATGTTGATTAAGGTTATTCCGATTTGGGTATTTTCCATTCTTATCGTGAGTGTCTATTATCTGATGCACATGATTTTCAAAGTACCGATGCCGGAAGGTATATTTAATTTTATTCTTCTGACAGCTGTTTTTGTAGGCTCGGTTTCTTTCCTTGGTGTGTTTATTAGTATATTGATCCCGGACGCTTTGAAAGCTACACAGATTCTTATGGTTATTGCTTCACCGGCATTTATTATCAGTGGTTTTACATGGCCTTTAAATGCAATGCCTGCCTTTGTACAGTTTATTGCGAATATTATTCCGCTCACTCCTTTTTTACAGGCATTTAAAATTCTGCTGATTCAGAAAGGATCTGTAGAGCTTACTTTCCCATATCTGGAGCACTTAAGTATTCTCTTAGTGGTTTATGCTATTATAGGATGGATTGCTTTAAAGATCAAACTTTGGTTTATATTCAAAAAACCGGTTCCGCAGGAAATTGAAGCGGAAGAAGCCTCGGAAGGCGAAAATGTATAATACACTGGAATTTTCAGATGCTCAAACTTAGAAAGCCACATCCCAAAACTCACAACAAAAATTCTTCCCACAATAAAAATCAAACAAAAAAACTGATATATTTGTCTGTAGTAAAAACAGATCGTATATGGAAAATGTATTTGACGCAAAAGATGCTCAAAACTATATTGATAGAATAAACAGACTGGTAGAAGATACTCATGGATTATGGGGAAAAATGACGGTGGATCAGATGTTGGCGCATTGTAGTGTAACCTATGAAATGATATATGAGCCTGAAAAACATAAAAAGCCGGGCGCTATTGCGAAGTTTATTTTAAAGACTTTTGTTAAGCCTAAAGTAGTAGGTGAAAAAGCATACCCAAGGGATTCCCCCACAGCTCCTCAGTTTTTGGTTACGGGAAGAAAGAACTTCGATGAAGAGAAAATTAGACTGATCGGTTTTATTCAGAAGACCCAGCAATTGGGAGCAGATGCTTTTGATGGTAAAGAGTCTTTTTCTTTTGGAAAATTAAATGCACAGGAATGGAATAATATGTTTGCAAAACATCTGAACCATCACCTGTCACAATTCGGAGTCTAAAAAATCACTGTATGAAAAAACTTTTATTGCTTTTCATCCTGGCTGCCAATTTTGTGTTGGCACAGATGCCGGATATTTCAAATACATGGCTGAATAACAGTAAACCTTATATCGGGACTATTGGAAATAAGGGACAGGAACTGAAACTTAAAATCAATACTGCTGAACAGAATAAAAAAAATGACCAGGAATATTTTGTTTCAGGATATTCTCTTGTGGACACCAATTATGCAAAATTTGAAGGAAAAATTACCATTTTAAAATATAAGGATGCCAAGAAACAAGGAACTGTGTTTGGTGAATATGAATTGTCTGAAGAGAATAAAGGAAAACATTCAGGAACCTTTAAAGGCCGATTCGTTTACAACTTTAAATGGAATAGAAAAACTGAAAAAGTAGAAGGGCAGTATATTGAACTGATTGGTGACTGGAAAAGCTATGACGGAAGTCTGGAGTTTAAAACCCGTTTAAAAAATCAGTAAAGCAAATTTGTCTTTAATCATATAAATATAATTTCTAAAAGGCTTAGTCCACAATCAATCTTAAAAATATGAAACTAGGAGCATTTTCAATCAGTCTAAGTGTAAAAGACCTTCAGAAGTCCAAAAATTTCTATGAAAAGCTGGGCTTCACAACTATGGCAGGAGCTACAGAGCAAAATTATCTGATCATGAAAAACGGATCCACTTTGATTGGGCTGTTCCAGGCAATGTTTGATGGGAATATGCTTACTTTCAATCCGGGATGGGATGAAAATGCCCAAAATCTTGAATCCTTTGACGATGTACGTGAAATCCAGAAGCGTTTGAAGGAAAATGGAGTAGAAATTGATAAAGAAGCTGATGAAACTACTTCAGGCCCTGAACATATGTACCTGAAAGATCCGGATGGAAATATGATCCTGATCGATCAGCATAGATAAACTTCAAAACAAATTAAAACTTAACTAAAAAACAATCATGGCAACAGTAAACGTTTATTTAACATTTAATGGAAACTGCAGAGAAGCATTCGATTTCTATAAGTCGGTTTTCGGAGGAGAATATCCTTATATCGGAACTTTTGGAGAAATGCCTCCAATGGAAGGAAAAGAGCTTCCGGAAGAAGATAAAAACAAAGTCATGCACGTTACCCTTCCTATTTCCAAAGAAACGGTATTAATGGGTAGTGATACAGGCGGAGAATGGGGATCCAACTTTAAAGAAGGAAACAATTACTCTATTTCTATTAATGCAGAATCCAAAGAAGAAGCAGAGAAATTATTCAATGGCCTTTCTGCAGATGGGCAGGTAACAATGCCGTTGGCTGATACTTTCTGGGGAGCTTACTTTGGAATGTTTACCGATAAATTCGGGATCAACTGGATGGTTAATTACGATGATCCTGCCAAAATGCAGCAACATCCGTAAGATTCATATTTTGTATATGAAATATAGTTATAAGTTACCGGCAGTCATACTGCCGGTTTTTTATTTGATGTTATATTTGCATCCCGAAAATTTTTAAATTTGAATAAGTATAATAATAATTAATTAAAATAACATGATGAAATTTACCATTGAAGAGATTAAAGCGGAGCATAAAAAAGTAAAAAGTGGAGCCGATTTCCCACACTATATAAAAGCTATTAAAAATCTAGGTGTCTCTCACTATACAGCCTATGTTGATGATGGAAACACAGAATATTCTGATAGTCATAATCAATCTGTCCATACAGGAGCTAAGTATGAGAAACTTATTGTTTCTGAAAAAATGAATCTTGAAAATTTTAAAATAAGATTAAAACTTCACCAGCAGGGAGGCACAGATTACATGACATTCTGTAAGGACTGTGCAGAAAATGGAATCGAAGGCTGGGTAATAAATCTGGGAGCAATGACCTGTACTTATTTTGATAAAGACCGAAAAGAAGTTCTGGTGGAACAGATTCCTGATTAAGACTAGATAAATTTGATAGGAGCCAGATTGAATGCTACCCAATATACAAATTCGATGGAATCAATCATAAAATATCGCTTGCTATTATTGATTTAAAATATTAATTTTGTTAAAACGATAGATAATAGTAATTGACAAACATGAGAAAGGTTTTTACGAAGTTGGCATTCACGGTATTGGGTTTGGGATCTGTTTTTACATTTGCACAGAAAAGTGATCTGGGTGCATGGTATATGTATTTTGGAAATAATAAAATCAGCAAAAAACTGAACTGGCACAATGAGGTACAATACAGAAACTTTGATGCCGTTGGTGATCTGGAGCAGCTTCTGATCCGTACCGGAATTGGGTATGATCTCACCGAAAACAATAATAACGTGTTATTGGGATATGGATTCATACTTAGCCAGCCATATGTAAACGGAGATAAAAAAGAAAATATAGAACACAGAATCTTCCAGCAGTACATTACCAAACAGAAGTTTGGACGTTTTAACCTTCAGCACCGCTACCGTTTGGAAGAACGTTTTCTGGAAGACGATTTTAGAATGAGATTCCGTTATATGCTAGGATTCAATATTCCGATCACTCAAAAGGAAATGCTGCCGAAAACATTATACGCATCCGTATATAATGAAATTTTCCTGCATTTCAACAGCCCGGTTTTTGATAGAAACAGAGTCTATGGAGCTTTAGGATACGTCATTAATAAAAATATGCGGATTGAAGCCGGATATATGAATCAGATTCAGGAAAACAGAAACAGAGGACAGATCCAGATTGGTTTTTATAACAATATCCCATTTACCAAAAACTGATTCTGACCTTTCTGCTGGATGCGCTGATGAAAACTATTAAATAATTAACACACAAAAATAACACATAATGCATTCAGGAAAAAGATTTGGAGCGCGTGAGTTCATCAGTTGGACACGACGCAGTATTTATGCCTTAATTGTATTGGCTGCCATTCCTACGATTCTTTATTTCTTAGGTTGGAAATTTCTTTCTGTGCCCTGGCAACCCATTGCAATCATGGGAACAGCAGTTGCCTTTATCGTTGGGTTCAAAAATAACGCCAGTTACAGCAGGCTTTGGGAGGCAAGACAGATTTACGGAGCTATTATTAATGATAGCAGAAGCTTTGGGTATATCTTAAGGGATGCTCTTATTTCAAAAGATTCAGGTAAAGTAAAAACGATGTTCCTGCGTCACTATGCATGGCTGACGGCGCTAAGATTCCAGCTTAGAGAGCCAAGGATTTGGGAGAATACAGGATCAGCACAGTTTGATGAATATGCTAAAAAATATGATATCCCGGAACGGCTTTCAAAACTGGATGATGAACTGAAGAAATACCTTTCAGAAACAGAACTTCAATATATCCTGAGTAAGAAAAACAGGGCAACACAATTGATGGCCGGTCAAAGTAAAGAATTGTCTGAAGCTTATGAAAAAGGAGAAATCAATGATTTCCAATGGACACAGATCAACCAGCAATTGGTGAAATTTACAGATAGTCAGGGAAAAGCAGAAAGAATCAAGAACTTTCCCTATCCAAGAAATTTTTCTTCTATCACAACCTATCTTTTGTTGTTGTTCATTGTATTTGTTCCTTTCGGATTACTAAAAGAATTTGATAAACTGGGAGAAAACTCTATGGTGGAAGGATGGACAATTTGGTTCAATATTCCTTTCTCATTACTGGTAACATGGTGTTTCCATACATTGGATAGTGTAGGAGAGGCATCAGTAAATCCTTTTGAAGGAAGTGCCAATGATGTTCCCATTACCCAGATCAGCCGTACTATAGAAATCGATATGAGAGATATGCTGGACGAAACTGATCTTCCGCCTGCGATCACTCCGAAAAATAATATTGTACTTTAAAAAGATTAGGAAATCCGCATTATCTGGAAAATCTGCGTGAGGAAAAAATCAAACGGATAAATTTAAAAAATCCATTAGGTTTAAATAAAGAAGCATTTCTTAACAAAAAATAATACTTAAAAAAACTAACTCAAAATGATTCACAGCTATGTTATAATATCTATTGTAGTCTTACTGTCTGTAATGATATTGGTAATGATAGGACAAAAACTGAAAGTAGCATATCCTATTTTTCTTGTGATTGCGGGATTACTCATCAGTTTTGTTCCGGGAATGCCCCGGATAGAAATAGAACCTGATCTTGTATTCCTTATTTTTCTTCCTCCTATTTTATTTGAAGCCGCATGGTTTACTTCATGGCAGGATTTTCATAAATGGAAAAAACAGATCTTTTCCATGGCATTCGGATTGGTGTTTTTAACGTCAGTTGTTGTTGCTTATCTTTCATCTTCAATTATTCCGGGACTTACCATAGCGATGGGCTTCCTGTTGGGAGGAGTAAATTCTCCACCGGATGCTGTAGCCGCAACTTCAGTATTGAAGCATATGAAGATTCCAAAAAAAATTACCAGTATTCTGGAAGGAGAAAGCCTGATCAATGATGCATCCAGTTTAATTGTATTTAAATTTGCCCTTGCAGCCGTCATTTCAGGGCAGTTTATCTGGAGAGATGCTGTTCAGGATTTCTTTACTATGGCCATTGGGGGAATTGCAATGGGTGTTGCAATAGGTTTTCTGTTTGGAGCATTGTTGAGAATTATTCCTACAAATTCCAATATTGATACTGTTATCACGCTTATTGTTCCTTACATCATGTATGTGGGAGCAGAGCACTTTCATTTTTCAGGAGTATTGGCCGTTGTTGCCGGCGGACTATTGATGTCTTATAATTCACACTGTTACCTAAGTCATACCTCAAGAATTCAGTCCGGAAATGTATGGAGTGTTTTAATATTTTTGATGAATACCATTATTTTTATCCTGATCGGCCTTGAACTGCCTATTGTTGTAGAAGGATTAACAGATTATACTGTTTCAGAAGGGATTTTCTACAGTGTAGTGATCGGTGGTGCCATAATCGGAACTAGAATTATCTATAGCTATGCACTTATGTATTTCCCAAGAGTCTGCTCCAAAGAATTAAGGTTAAAAGTTCCGAAACCCGATTGGCGTGAACCCTTTATCATCAGTTTTGCAGCAATGAGGGGAGTTGTTTCATTAGCCGCTGCATTGTCTATCCCTGCATTTTTACCTAATGGAGAAGCTTTTCCACATCGAAACATTATTTTATTCGTAACCTTTGTTATCATATTAATTACGTTGGTTGGCCAGGGATTATTGCTTAGTCCAATCCTGAAATTATTGAATATACAGGATGCAGGAAGTGAATTACCGGAAGAAAAACAGGAGGTAATCCTGATGAAAAAACTTAAAGAAACCGCTTTACATAAACTTGATAATGACTTTTCTGAACTGGCAGTAACCAACAGCCTTGTTCGTCATCAAAAGCATAAACTGGAAAATGAAATGATGCTGATGGCTGATAAAGCTCAGTGTATGGCTTCTACCGGAGATTATGTAACTGCAATCAATGAGAATAAAGATGTATTGCGTTAGGTTATTCAGGCCCAGAGAAATGAGTTGCATAGAATGAAAAAAGAAAAAATATTCGATGATCATGTGATGAGAACCATTGAAATGCAGCTGGATTTTGACGAAGCAAAGATTACCGGATTTTCCCACTGATAATATAAAATATTTACGATAAAGTAAATATAAAACCACAAAAGTCACAAAAGGATTTAAGCTAGGTTTAAAATTAAGGTTAACTTGCATAAGGTTCACAAAGTGAAAATTCACAGATTTCTGAAATTTCAGTGTTCTTTTCAATGGCAAGAATATTAACTTTAAAATAACTTAAGTGTTAAGATTCTTTTGTGACTTTTGTGGTTAAAATAATTGAGTTAAATTTTAGTAATATGAACACACCAATCACCGTTCAGTACAAGATCAATGTTCCAATCGAAAAAGTTTGGACAGCATTGACGGATAAGAATGAAATGAAATCCTGGTATTTTGATATTCAGGATTTTGAACCGGAATTAGGAAATGTGTTTAATTTCTACGAACCGGGAGGTGAAAATAAATACCATCATCAGGGCGAAATTCTGGAAATTATTTCCCATAAAAAATTAAAACATACCTGGGCTTATCCTGATTTCTCAGATCAGAAAACAACAGTAATATGGGAGCTGCAATCCGAAGATAATGGAACTCTGGTTACATTAACCCATGAGGGAATTGAAAACTTCAAAGACCTTGGAGAAGGCTTTTCAAGAAAGAATTTTACCGGAGGCTGGAATGCTATTTTAGGTCAGAGTTTAAAAGAATATTTAGAAAAATAAAACATGATAGAATTACAGCCATTCAGTATTGTTGATGCGCCAGTATTAATTTCAAAAATTAAAGATAAAAGATCTCTACTCCAGTTTGCAGGACCTATGTATCGTTTTCCTTTGACTGAAGGTCAGCTTGAAATGGATTTGTCTGATGAAAACCGAACCTTATTCAAAGTAGTGGATGTGAAGCATCAGAATACAATAGGTCATGCTCAGATATTTTTAAAAGAAAAGACTTTTTTGCTGGGAAGAATCCTGATCTGGGACGAGAATAACCGTGGAAAAGGCTATGGTAAAAAGGTAATGCAGGAACTTTTGAAATACGGATTCAGCCATTTAAACAGAGAGCTGGCAGAACTGAATGTATACGACTGGAATACCGGAGCGATTGAATGCTATAAAAAAGTAGGATTTACCATTGATCCGGATATTAGAAATGAAGCTAAAATTGATGATGAAATCTGGGTTTCTCTCAATATGAAAATTCACAGAGAAACATTTGAAATATAAAAAATCATGAGCAGATTTACCGGACTTCGTCCTATGCTTTGGACTGAAAATTTAGAGGAAAGCATAGGGTTTTATATTCATATTCTCGGTTTTGAGCTATTAGACAGAAACGATGAGTGGCATTGGGCTTCGCTTCAGAAAGACGATGTGTATATCATGCTTGCTTTGCCCAACAAACATGAAAACCCGGTCACAGTCGGTTTTACCGGATCATTTTATTTTAATGTAAATAAAGTGGATGAATTATGGGAAAACCTTAAAACAAAGGCCCGAATCTGTTATGAAATTGAAACGTTTGAATGGGGGATGAGAGAATTCGCAGTATATGATAACAACGGATATATCCTACAATTTGGCGAACCTGTGGATAATATTGGCAATACGGAATAAAATTTGCTATTTTTGGGGAAATATTTAGAAAGTCAATGAAAAAAAATATAATAGCGGGTTTCGCAGCAATCTTACTACTGGCATCTTGTAATAAGGATAAGGAGATTCTTAACACATTAAATACATACAATAATTCTATGGAAGCAAAGGGATATCATTTCGGTGATAAGTTACAGCTTCCAAAAGAAGTGACAGAAAATGCAGAAAGTGTAAGCATCAGCTTTGGAGATAAAGAAACTACAGACTTAACTATCGACCCTAAGTTTTTTACATTAGGCGATAACGCTGTTACTTTTAACATCAAAACCAAAGGCGGAGAAACATTGAACCAGGATGCAACCATCAATGTGTTTGCAAAAAGTCCTGAAAAAAATATTGCTTACCAGATTGTAGCAGAATATCCTCATGATCCTAAAAACTTTGTACAGGGATTCCAGGCTGAAGGAAATACCATTTATGAAAGTGACGGTCAGAACGGATCTTCACAAATTCTTAAATATACATTAGGAACAACTACACCACTTGCTTCTACTAAGCAGGCTCCGGAAGATTTCTCAGAGGGAAGTACCATTGTGGGAGATAAAGTGTATCAGCTGACATGGCAAAGTAAGAAAGGCTATATTTATGATAAAAGCTCTCTGAAATTACTTTCAGAATTTGCGTATCCAAATGTATTGGGTGAAGGCTGGGGATTAACGTATGACGGGAAAAGCCTGATTGCATCAGACGGAAGTAAACTTTTATATTTCCTTGATCCGAATGATCCTTCAAAACTGATTAAATATATTGCTGTGGCAGGAAGTTCACAGGCATATGATCAGTTGAATGAACTGGAATATCACAACGGATTCCTTTATGCTAATGTATGGCAAAAACCAATCATCCTGAAAATCAATCCTGCTACCGGAGAAGTAGTAGGTACATTTGATTTTACCGAAATTGCAAAGCAAAACACCAAAGGAAGTGATGACGTATTGAACGGAATTGCCTTCAAAGGAGAAAATATGCTAGTCACAGGAAAGAACTGGCCGAAAATTTATGAAGTTGTTATTAAATAAGAAAAATTGATAACAATTTCTATCCGAATAAAATAAAGTATGTAAATTGGTAGCGTTCCGAAAGG
Organism: Chryseobacterium sp. BIGb0232; assembly: GCF_024810195.1. Taxonomy (NCBI): domain Bacteria; kingdom Pseudomonadati; phylum Bacteroidota; class Flavobacteriia; order Flavobacteriales; family Weeksellaceae; genus Chryseobacterium; species Chryseobacterium sp. BIGb0232. The sequence goes on along the minus strand of NZ_JANUEH010000001.1, from coordinate 266,061 downwards.
AGCGCTATCTTAGTAAAAGAATTTTGAGATTAATCTATCTGATATGCATTTTCATTTTCTGTACCTCTGCGGCACAGAACGTTCTTCCTTTGGATACCTTGAAGCTGAAGGAAGCCAAAGATATGCTGGCCGATGACTACGGAAATCTGTACATCTATAAAAACAAGGATTTCAGCTTTACCAAGTACGATTCTTTGGGGAAGCAGATTGGGAAAATGATGCTTACAGTTCCTTATAAGGTACAGTCGGTACAAAATCCTCTGACTTTATCTTTGTTTTCGGAGAATGCCCAGGAAATGAAATTTGTAGACCAGAATATGAATGAAATCCAGCGTATTGATTTCAAACAGAAATTTGGTTTTATCAAAATGGCTTATGCTGAAGATCTACAGCAGTTATGGCTATTGGATGACAGTACAAAGAGACTAATACAGTATAATTTCAGAAATGATACCACCATCAACGCATTTCCTTTTGATATCAGTTTCGAGGATTTGATGGATATGTTGGTATATGAAGGTAAAGTTTATATTCTTACTAAAAAACATCTCAGAATTTATAGCGTAAAGTTTGAAAAACTCTTTGAAGCTCCGGTGGATAACGGAAAAAGATTCAGAAGAGAGAATGATAATATTCTGGTTGTTACTAATAATTCAATTCTAAAATATGTTCCTGAGAAAGGGATGAGTGTCATTTTTGAAGATCCCGATGCACAAATTGTGGATAAAAACATCCTTTCTTATTTTGAAATCAAGGGGAACAAGCTTTATCTTTACAGCCTTGAAAAAGTAAAGAAAGCCAGACAGCAGAAACAACAGGAAGCTGAGCTTCAGATCATAGAGAAATCTACCGGGAAACCTGTAGAAAATACTGAAGAAAAGCCCGATGGAGAAGCAGAAAAGAAATCTTCTGACAATACATTGGAACAGTTGATTGAAAACACTTCCGAAGTGCAGGCTGCAGGTGTAGAAAAGCTTATCAATTAATCAGTTAATACAAGGAAAAAGAATATGCATATTGCAGTTACAGGAAACATCGGAGCAGGAAAAACAACTTTAACCACGATGCTTTCCAAGCATTACGGATGGGACGCACAGTTTGAAGACGTAGATCACAATCCTTATCTGGAGGATTTTTATTCGGATATGAGTAAATGGAGCTTTGCATTGCAGGTATATTTTCTGGGAAGCAGATTCCGTCAGGTAAAAGAGATCAGAGAAAGTGGGAAAAATATTATTCAGGATCGTACGATCTATGAAGATGCCCATATCTTTGCGGAGAATCTGAACGATATGAATCTTCTTTCAGACAGGGATTTCAATAATTATTCATCTGTTTTTGATCTGATGAAATCTTTTGTTTCGGCGCCGGATCTTTTAATTTATCTGAAATCAGACGTTCCGAATCTGGTAAAGAAAATCTACAAAAGAGGACGTGAATATGAAGCATCTATCAGTATTGAATATCTATCAAAACTGAATCAGAAATATGAAAAATGGATTTCCAACTATACAGAAGGTAAACTTTTGATTATTGAAGTGGATGATTTGGATTTCGTTGAAAAGCCGGAAGATTTCGGATTGATCCTGGAAAAAATTGAAACAGAATTGAACGGATTGTTTTAACAAACTTTTATCAGAACATTAAGATAACATCCACTGAATTCTTGTTAAATTTGTTACAGGAGAGTTTAATTTTTTAAAATCATTAGAAATGTTAGTTAAGGTTTTACATAACGGAAGCTGTTCAAAATCAAATGCAGTATTAGAGTATCTTGATGAAAACGGAGTACCTTTTGAGATTATCAATATTATTGAAGATCCCTTGAGTATTCTGGAGATTAAAACCGTATTGAAGAAGCTTAATCAGAGCGTTTTTCATATCATTAGGAAGACAGATAAACTGTATACTGATAACTATGCAGACAAAAATTATTCTGAAGAAGAATGGATAAAAATTCTGTCTGAAAACCCTTCACTGATCCAGAGACCGATTTTGGTAAAAGGTTCGGTAGCCATGTTGGGAAGGCCTATTGATAATGTGAAGTTCTTTATTGAAAAATAATAATTGATTATATATATAAAAGAGTCCGTTTTACAAGCTAAAACGGACTCTTTTTATTTTATACTTTTCTTTTGGAATAACCGCCGGAAACTTAAATGGGTTTAAGGTGTTTTTTTCTTTTTTCCTTTTGGTTGCCGGATAGTGTAGTATAACGCTTCCAGTTCTTTTGGAGGGTTGCCGGCGTCAAATGTTGCGGAAGTGTAGGTTGTTCCTCCAGAAGTAATGAGAAAAGTTGCGGATAAGGCCTGATCAGAATATCTGCCTGTAGTAGGAGACTGAAGTTCTGATATTTTGGAGAGATCAAGAGCTTCTGCCTGTCTGGAGATATTATCCCATTCGGAAGGATTTGTTGTATATTTTGTGGAATCGCCATTTAAAACAGTGATTTTAAAGGTTGGTGTAAAAATAGAATTTCGATGGATTCCCCTTGTCATCTCTGTTAGCTGTATTTTTTCAATTTTTTTTTGTTTATCGTTTTTTGTTGTTTTTATTTCATTATTATCTTTTTTATTTTGATTAGCGCAACATATTGTTGATGTAATTAAAATAATACTCATTAATGTTAAAAATACCTTCATTGTGTTATTTTTATTTTATTTAATATTTTATTGAATAGTTAAATTGTTAAGTAATTTAATTTTATATATTTGCTAAAATATAAAAAATATATTAATGAGAAAATCTACTATTTTTAAATCCTCTTTAGCCGTATTGTTTTTTATGGGCGTTGGATTTTCAAATGCACAGAAGAGAGATGGTGGAAAGCCATCAAAAAAAGTGTGGGAAAAAAGAGAACTTGATCCTAAAGGAATGGAAAAATGTGGGACTGTTGAATATGAAGACAACTTGCAGAAGAAGTTTCCAGACAGATTATCATCAGAGAAGTTTGAAGCATGGATTGCTCCTTTGATTGAAAAGGCAAAAGCAGACAAGTCTCAGATTGGAAATGTAATTACAATTCCGGTGGTAGTACACGTTATCCACAGTGGTCAGAATGTAGGAGTAGCTCCAAATATTTCTGACACTCAGGTAATGTCACAGCTTACTGTGATGACTAACGACTTCAGAAAAAAAGTTAACACTCCTGGTTTTAATAACAACCCAATTGGTGCAGATACTGAAATAGAATTTGTACTTGCAAAAGTAGATCCTAACGGAAATCCTACCAATGGAATTGATAGAGTAAATCTTTGTAGAGATTACTGGGGAAGAGGTGATGAAAGCCAAGGGTATACAAATTATCTTGACAGTATTGTAAAGACTAAAACAATTTGGGATCCAACCAAATATATGAACATGTGGAGTGTGGACTTTGCAGATAACGGTTTATTGGGATATGCCCAGTTTCCTTCTAATTCTACACTTCCGGGTCTGAATCCTAACATGGGTCTTGCAGCTACGGATGGAGTTGTTGCCGGATATTCTACTTTCGGTAGTATGGATTATAATGACGGTACATTCATTATGCAGGCTGGTTATGACAGAGGAAGAACGATGACTCATGAAGTAGGCCACTTCCTGGGATTAAGACATATCTGGGGAGACTCTGCATGTGGTAATGATTACTGCGCAGATACCCCTACTGCACATACTGCAAATTATCAATGTAATGCTTCTATACAGAGTTGTAATGATCCGAACGTTTTTGAAATGGTTCAGAATTATATGGACTATACCAATGATACCTGTATGAATATCTATACTAATGATCAGAAAACAAGGATCAGAACGGTGATGGATAATTCTCCAAGAAGAATGGAGCTGAAAGCTTCTACTAAAGATCAGGCTATTCCTTTATTTCCAAATGATGCTGAAATAAAATATGATGGCGGATGTTCCATAGGAGTTGTTAATTGTGGGCAAGGATCATTGCGTCTGCTTATTACAAACAGAGGTACCGCTAATCTGACATCGGCTGTTATTACTTACACCATGAGTGGAGGTACTGCTCAGACATTTAACTGGACAGGAAATCTTACTCAGGATAAATCAAGTGTGATAAATATTCCTGTTGACGCATCTATAGCATCTTCAGGAGTTTCCTTCTCTATTGCTTCTGTAAACGGAACAACGGATCAGAGAAGTACTAATAATACTACATCTGGTGACTATGTGAAACCTGTAGCACCTCAGTATTTTGGAACAACTACGGTTACCTTCAAATTACAGAGAGACAGATGGGGACAGGAGACAAGATGGAATCTTAAAAACAGTAGTGGACAGATTGTAAAATCCGGAAGATATGGTAATACCGAAGATGGTGATCCAGATCCGGCTCTTATCACTCAGGTATGGGATTTACCTACAGATTGCTATGTGTTTACAATATCTGATGATTTTGGGGATGGTTTAACTGGACAATTGGCTAATGGTGCAAGTGGATATGCAAAACTAACTGTAGGTTCTTCAGGGACAGGACAGACTATATTTGAAACGAATGGTGAATTCTCTTATGAAACTAAAGCCTTTACTACAAGAGAATCTTTATCAACTACAGAAGTAAATAAGAAAAATACTTTTGGAGTATACCCTAACCCGGTTAATGATATTCTGAATGTTACAGGACTTTCCGGAGAATCTCAATTTGAAATTCATAATACTGTAGGACAAGTTGTTAAAAAAGGAAAAATTAGTGATAATCAGATTCATGTAGCTGATCTTGTGAAAGGAGTTTACGTGATTACGATTAATAATGCTAAAGTTTCAGAAAGCATTAAGTTCGTTAAGAAATAATAATAAATACAGCAAAGTATTAAGCTGATAAAACCGTCTCAATAGAGGCGGTTTTTATTATTAAAAAAATGATTATACATTTTGAGTGAGGGTGAAGGTCAAAAAATAAGAGACAGTCAATGATGGTTTTTGACTCAGAATTAATTCTTACCCTTAATTCACTTTATTTTAATAGATTAAAATATTAAAAAATAAGAATAGTTTTTAATGAATAGAGCTAAAAAAAAACCGTTTCATTTAATTATGAAACGGTTTCTTTTTTACAATAGAATAACGCCTTCTATTTTTGCTACTTCTTTATAAATTTTCACTACCTGATCTGCATCTAAAACAAATGCATTAATGTTGCAGGCTGTGTATTTTCCATTTTTGCTTTCGCGATTTCCCAATGTAAATTTGATACCATCAAATACTTTGTAAATTTCTGTGAGTTTTGATTGGTCTGTAGGAATAATAAATTTAAATAAATAATCCTCAGGAAAATCATGATGACCTTCCAGTTTTTCCTTTAAAGATTTATAAAAGTCTTCAGGATTTGCGTGTTGATTTCCTTGTAATATATCCATCTGCAATTCTAATATAATATATAAATATAACGAATTTTTTTCTATTTTCCAAATGGTCCCAGCAGTGACTTGGAGTTCTGGTGCTCGTAATCTTCAATAATATTAAAGAGTCCTGCTACCAACTGTTCAGAAGCAAGCTGGCTTAATCCACCTGAATTTACGGTATTCTTATTTCCTCCCAGAAGACTTCCGAGGAAGTTACTTCCCGCTAAAGATGTATTGATGGTTTTTACAATGCCATATTCATTAAGCTTTTCATCCACCTTTGGAGCGATGGCAGCAATAAGCTGTTGTGAAGTTTTTTCCTTAAGGATCTGTGTTGCAGTAGTTCCTTCAATGATTCGCGTTACATCCTGCGCGTTTAAGCTGTTTACAGCACCCTGCAGAATGGGCCTTGAAGTATTTACGGTATAGGCTGCTGCCTGCGCAATATAATCTCTCTCTTTAGCAACTAGTGATGGCGCTATCTTTTCCAGCATGGAGTTGATCTCTCTAAGTTCTTTAGGAAGAGCCTTGTCTACCATATTATTCTGTAAGAAGGCTTCTTTGTTGGTATAAATACCCATTCCCTTATCAATGCCATTGAGTAGCATTCTTTTAATAATAGAAAGCCCCATATCAGATGTGGCCAATGTTGTACAGGATTGTACAGAGGTGGTAATAACAGCACCGGTTCCTATGATAAGAGCGGCTGCAACGATATATTTTTTCATTGATCTTTTTATTGCTTTTTTCAAAAACTGCACCAAAGGTAAATACTATTTTGTATTTAACAAAATATTAATGATTAGTGAATTATTTGGTGATTTTTTGAGTTGAAATCATGATTTTGTTATTAGTGATGTGATATTAAATTAGTGTTTATTTTATATTTAAATTCACAAAATATAATCATATTTATGTTTTTACGTAAAAAAATACAATTGTTTTTAAATTTTTAAGATATCTTAACATAGTTCGGTTTTTTTTATATTTTTGACTAATGTCTTCTTTTGAGAAATTGAATGCTTCGAAATGAGACATTGTTGAAAATCTGATTGTACGAATAAAATTGAAACTATATGAAACAACGTAATGTAAAATATTCATGTCTCATTGCTGTTCTATACTTTGGTATGAATGTCAATGCTCAGACTCAGCCTAAAGATACTGCTGCCAAAGAGCAGAAGATCGACGAGGTGGTTCTGATCGGATATGGATCGCAGAAAAAAGAGAATGTGACCGGTAGTATCGGAATCGTTTCTGCTAAAGATTTAGCGAATAAACCGAATGCCAACCCAATTAGTTCTATACAGGGAAGGGTAGCAGGTGTACAGGTTTTAAACTCCGGAGCACCGGGAGGTTCTCCCAGAGTGGACATCAGAGGAATTAGTTCATTAACTGGGAAAACTGTTTTTATTGTTGATGGAATGATTACAGATGATATCTCATTCCTAAGCCCTCAGGATATTGAATCTATGAGTGTGCTGAAGGATCCTTCCAGTTTGGCAATTTATGGGGCCAGAGCATCCAATGGTGCTGTGATCATTAAAACCAAAACCGGAAGAGGTAAAAAACCAGTTTTTAATTTTAACTCGTATCTAGGAATTAAAACGGTAACGAACGTTCCTAAAATGGTTAATTCAGATCAGTATCTACAGCTGTATAATGAGAAACTAATCAATGATAAAGTAAAAGACCCTGTATTTTTAGACAGATCATCTTATCCTGCAGATACAGATTGGTTCAAAGAGATTTTGAGAACAAGTATCATTAACTCGAATGATATTTCGGCTTCAGGAAACCTTGGAAAGCTGAACTATTATGTAAGTGCCGGAAATCTTCAGGATGAAGGAAATTTGGCAGCAGGACAAGGTATTAATTCAGGCAGTGGTTTTAATAGATTTACAACCAAAGTGAATTTGAGTTATAAAATTACAGATAATATAACCATAGGTAATAATTTCACTTTTTCAAAAATGCGTACAGATCATGTAAATAATACTTTGCTGGACGCTTATTCATCTCCTCCAGTTTATGCTCCAATTAATCCGGCTACAGGGGATTACCAATATTTTACATTAGCAAAAGTCCCTAACTCCAGAGCAAAAATGGATTTATTCAGATCTCAGACAAGAGAAGAAAGACTGCTGAATAATATCTGGGGAGAATATAAATTTTTAAAAGATTTTACTTTACGAATCAGTTATAGTTCTGATAATATTAATTCGAATAAATACGAATATACCCCAACATTCGGTTACGTTCCTGTTGCCGATCAGAAACCAAATAAATTAATAACAAGAGATTCGAGAACCAGAAATTATATCTGGGATAACACATTAAGCTGGAAAAAAGATTTTGGAAAACATAATGTAGAATTACTGGCAGGTTTCTCCAGAACCAGAAACTCCTATTCTCAGGCCTATGCAGAAGCTTTAAACGTTAATTATAACGGAACAAATGCTTCTCTGGATATTTCTAAAGGAACGGATATTTATAAAACAAGTTTCGATGAAAAAGAAAGAAATGTTATTCCTTATCAGGACAGAATTGAATCCTTTTTCGGAAGGCTTAATTATGATTATGATGGGAAATACTTAGTGAATGCATCGGTTCGTAGAGATGGAACTTCTAAGTATTCTGCGAATGACAGATCTCGTGTATTTCCTGCTGTAAGTGCAGGATGGGTAATTTCCAGAGAAAACTTTATGAGTGAGCAGAATGTTGTTAATCTTTTAAAATTAAGAGCAAGCTGGGGGAAGCTGGGTAATCCGGATGTACAGAGAGCTTACACTCTAAATACTACTAAACTGGAGGGAGGAGCTTATTATGGAGATTCCGGATATCCTGCAGAAACAATAGACAAAGTTATAGACCCGAATATTGGCTGGGAAACAACAACAGGTAAAGATTTCGGATTGGAAATGGCCATGTTCAATAATAAACTGAAAATAGATGCTACTTATTTTGATAAAGATACCAAAGATGTAGTGTATGGTATTGTTCAGGGAATGGTTTCCGGTGCTTCTAACTGGAATAATTATATTACGAATGCGTACTCTTTTAATAATAAAGGATTTGAATTTTCGGTTAATTACGATACTAAGATTAATGATCATATAAAAATCGGTGTATATGGAAACTTAACCACTTTAAAAAATAAGATTACCTCTGTTTTAAATGATTCATACTTAAATGCAGGGGCCAGTTTATATGGTAATTCCATCATAAGACTTCAGGAAGGACAGGCTGTAGGTTCATATTATGGTTACCAGGTGGCAGGTATTTTTCAGAATAAGGCAGAAGTAGATGCATCGGCGGTTCAAAATGGTGCACAGGCCGGAGGGTTTAGATTTGAAGATTTGGATGGAAACGGAGTGATCGATGTTAGAGATAAGACATTTTTAGGAAGCCCTATTCCAAAAGGAACTTATGGATTTGGTGTGAATATGAATGTATATGACTTTGATTTTGCTATTGATTTTCAAGGGGTGTTCGGAAATAAAATTTACAATTTCAACAGAGAGCAGCGCTATGGAAATGAAAGCTGGGATCTGGATTTTTACAATAACAGATGGCATGGTGAAGGAACATCCAATACCTATTCAATGGCAACCAATAACCAGGCTATTATTTTACCCAACAGTTTTTATGTAGAAGATGGAAGCTACATAAGAATCAGAAATATTCAGGTGGGATATAATTTACCTCAATCATTTACAAAATCGATGTCGATTACAAAGCTAAGATTATATGTAAGTGCACAGAATCCATGGACAAGTTTCAAATATAATGGGTTCTCACCTGAAGTTTTAAATACCGACAGGGTACAAATGGGAGTGGATAATAATATTTATCCAATTTCAGCCATTTATACTTTGGGTCTTAATTTAACATTTTAATAAGAAAGAGTTATGAAAAAGATATTTTTATCAATCGCATTATTATCACTTGCAGCAAGTTGCAATGATTATTTAGATATAAAACAGGAAGGGTATACGGAAGCTGCATCATTTTTCAAGACACAGGAGGATGCAATGCTGGCAACGAATGCTATCTATAGTTTTCTGAGAAGTTATGATAATTCAGCTTTTCCCTACCAATTTGTTTTTGGAGTGCCTGCAGATGATGTTGTTAAAGGTTCCAATCCCGGAGATGCTTCTTTTATCAATGTTTATGATAACTTCACCTATACTGTAAGTGATGAGGGTGTAAGAGGATACTGGATCGGACAATGGCAAGGACTAAATAGCTGTAATCAGGTGATCACGAATGTTCCGAAAATTGAAATGGACTCAGCACTGAAAACAAGATTGGTTGCAGAAGCAAAAATGCTGAGAGCCTATATTTATTTTAATTTAGTAAGGATATATGGTGGAGTGCCTATTTTTGACGGCCTTCAGGCCAATTATAAAGTTCCGAGAAACTCAGTAGAAGAAGTGTACAATTTTATTATTTCTGATCTTACCAGTGCGGCAGAAATTCTTCCTCAGACTTACCCTGCTTCAGATTTAGGGAGGGTAACAAAGGGAGCCGCATTAGGATTGCTTTCAAAAGTATATCTTTATAAAAAAGACTGGCAGAAAGCCTATGATACCTCTAATCAGGTGATGGCAATGGGATATGATTTAGATCCGGATTTTAATCATGTATTCAGACCTTCAGGTGAATTTGGAAAGGAATCTGTTTTTGAAGTAAACTGTGACTGTATCCCTCCATTAAAAGGAAGTCAGTATGCTGAAGTTCAGGGTGTAAGAGATCAGTTTGGCTGGGGCTTCTTTACCCCTTCTAATGCTCTTGAAAATGCATTTGAACCAGGTGATATCAGAAAAGAACTTACTATCCTAAGAAACGGGGAAATTACTCCGGAAGGCGATTTAATTGCAATGGGGGATGCTCAATCAGTAACCACTTATAACCAAAAGGTATATGTACCAAAAGCATTGAATAAAAGTGCTTGTGGATATGGATCTATTCAGAATATCAGAATTTTAAGATTTGCTGAAATTCTTCTGATCAATGCAGAAGCAGCTAATGAATTAGGAAATACTTCTGTAGCTACTACAAATCTGAATAGAGTAAGAGCTAGAGCTAAGCTGGCAGGAACTACGGCTTCAACACAAATAGCCCTTAAAACCGCAATCTGGAATGAGCGCAGGGTAGAACTAGCCATGGAAGGAGATCGCTTTGTAGATCTTGTAAGAACAGGACAGGCTCCTACAGTTCTTGCTTCTTATGGATTCAAAGCTGGAAAAAATGAATTATTCCCGATTCCATTTGATGCCATCACTGAAAGTGCTGGGGCATTTACACAAAATCCAGGATATTAACAGATAACCATAAACTAGAGGAGAGTGAAAATTCTCCTCTACTTTTATAACCAGTAAACCAATACCAATGAAAAGGACCCTATTATCAATTGCAGTAACTTCTTTATTCTTTGCTTATTCCTGCAAAAATGCTCACGTTTCAAAACAGGAACCACCAAAAAGTAATATAGTTAAAAGTACTGTTACGGATGAACAGCTGATGGATAGAGTACAGCAAGATGCTTTAAAGTATTTCTGGGATTATGCGGAACCCAATTCTATGCTGGGAAGAGAACGTTATCACGAAGACAATATCTATCCGGATAATGACAAGCATGTCATCACAACAGGAGGATCTGGATTTGGATTGGCAACTTTACTGGTAGGAGTGGAAAGAGGATTTGTTCCAAGAAAAGAAGCTGTGAAAAGATTAACCCATATTATGAATTTTCTGGCAAAAGCAGATCGTCATAAAGGGGCATGGCCACACTGGATCAATGGGGAGACCGGAAAAACGGTTCCTTTTGGAAAGAAAGATAATGGAGGAGATCTTGTAGAAACAGCATTCCTTACTTCAGGGATACTGATGGTTCGTGAATACTTTAAAAATGGAAATGCAGAAGAAAAAAAATTGGCTGCAAAATGTGATGAACTCTGGAAAGGAATTCAATGGAACTGGTACACCAAAGGAGGTGAAAAAGTACTGTACTGGCACTGGTCACCGGAATATCAATGGGAAATGAATTTCCCACTTGAAGGTTATAATGAATGTCTCATTACTTATATCCTTGCCGCATCTTCCCCTACATATTCCATAGATGCTGAAACTTATTATAAAGGATGGACCCGAAACGGGACCTATCTTACCGACAAAACAAAATACGGATTGCCTCTGTATGTAAAACACAACTATGCCGAAGAATATGGCGGGCCGCTTTTCTGGGCTCAATATTCATACATCGGGCTTGATCCGACAGGATTATCCGATAAATTGGTGAAAAACTATTTTGATATTAATAAAAATCAAACCCTTATTGATTATAAATACTGTGTTGAAAATCCAAAACAATGGAAAGGTTACGGACCAAACTATTGGGGACTGACGGCCGGATATACAAGAAACGAGGATGGAAGCACAGGCTATACGGCTCATATGCCAAATAATGACAATGGAGTGATAACCCCTACAGCTGCTTTAAGCAGTTTTCCGTACACTCCAAAAGAATCCATGGATTTTCTGAGGTTTATCTATACTCAAAAGCCTGAATTCATTGGATCAGCAGGCCCTTACGATGCAACTTCCATCAACTATAACAATTGGTTTACGCCAAGATACCTTGCCATTGATCAGGGGACAATAGCACCCATGATCGAAAATTACAGAACAGGATTTCTCTGGAAGCTATTTATGAATGCTCCTGAGATCCAGCAAGGATTGAAAAAACTAAGCTTCCAATCCACAAAATATGGAATAAAATAATTAAAAATAAAGCTCACTGATTTTATATGAAAAAGTTATTTATTTTTATATAAACCTCAAAAGATAAAATACTTAAGTTATTTAAAGTGACAGACCTTGTGTATCATAAGGACATATAAGTAGAAAATCAAAGATTTTCAAAAACTTAAGAGGACTTATATACAGTATTGTTTAAATTAACTTAAGAGAGCTAAGGTGTTTGGAATAAAACTTTTGTGGTTAACTATTGATGAGAACTGTAAAAAGATAAAACACAATAATCTGCTTAATCTGTAAAATCTGCGAGAGAAAAAATCTGCAAAAGCTATATGCATTCAATAGAAACAGGCTTTAGCCAAAACCTAAAAGCATCATGAAATTAAAACATATTCCCCTTTTATTATTGCCACTTTCTTTACAGCTTAATGCTCAGGAGATCAAAGCAGAACTGAACAAAGAGATCAAAAGACCGGAAAAAATCTCTTATATCCTGGATTATCCCCAGAATGCAAAAGGGAATGTTCCACTGATTGTTTTTCTTCACGGTTCGGGAGAAAGAGGGAATAATCTTGAAATGGTAAAAGCTCACAGTCCATTCACATATAAAGCCCTGATCAAAGAACCGGTGGCTATTCTGGCACCGCAATGTCCGGCAGATAGCTGGTGGGATACAGTAACAGTATATCACCTGATTAAGGATATCCAGAAAAAATATAAAATTGATGCCTCCAGAATTTATCTTACAGGACTTTCGATGGGAGGTTGGGGAACTTTGAAGCTAGCAATGGAGCATCCTGAAATGTTTGCTGCAGTAGCTTCAGTTTGTGCACCTACAGACCAGATGATGACGGCTAATATTGATCAATTTAAAGATTTGAATATGAAAATATTCCATGGTGGGATGGATGATGTTGTATTACCTGAAAATGCTTTTAAATTGTATCAGAAACTTCATCCTATAAATCCATCAGCAGAACTGGTGATTTTCCCGAATGACAATCATAATTCATGGGATTCAGCCTATTCAAATCCACAGTTGTATGAATGGATGCTGTCTAAAAAGAAAAATAAATAGAAATACAGGTTTCGTTAAACGAAAAAGACTAGATAGAAATCAAAACAATAATAATAAGAAGATAGATTTATGAAAAAGTTAATTGTACTTGCAACCCTGGCCCTTTCGCCGGTGTTTTCCGCTCAGGAAATGGTGGATAAGCCTGTACAGTCCTATCAGACTGCACAATATCAGGCCAAGAAGAAAGCCTTTGTAGACAATCTTTTATCTAAAATGACCTTAGATGAAAAAATCGGTCAGCTGAACCTTCCTACCTCCGGAGATTTTACTACGGGAATGGCTCAGAGTTCAGATATCGGAAAAAAAGTAGAACAGGGGCTAGTAGGAGGATTATTTAATATAAAAGGAGCAGACAAGATTAAAGCTGTTCAGAAAGTAGCCGTTGAAAAAAGCCGCCTGAAAATTCCAATGATCTTTGGAATGGATGTGATTCATGGCTATGAAACTACTTTCCCTATTCCATTAGGTTTAGCCGCTTCATGGGATATGAATCTGGTACAGCAGTCTGCTAAAGTAGCTGCAAGAGAAGCTGCATCTGATGGAATCAACTGGACATTTTCGCCAATGGTGGATATTTCCCGTGAACCAAGATGGGGAAGAGTGTCCGAGGGTTCCGGTGAAGATCCGTATTTAGGAAGTGAGATTTCAAAAAATATGGTATATGGTTACCAGGGTAAAGATTTGGCTAATGGTACAAATATTTTGGCATGTGTAAAGCATTTTGCATTATACGGAGCAGGAGAGTCCGGTAGAGATTATAATACGGTTGATATGAGCCATGTAAGAATGTTCAATGAATATTTTCCACCTTACAAAGCTGCTGTAGATGCTGGGGTAGCTTCTGTAATGGCATCTTTCAATGAAGTGGACGGCGTTCCTGCTACTGGAAGCAGATGGCTTCAGACGGAAGTATTGAGAAACCAATGGAAATTCAAAGGATTTGTAGTAACCGATTATACCGGGATTAATGAAATGGTTGATCACGGAATGGGAGATCTTCAGCAGGTTTCAGCACTGGCTTTAAAAGCTGGGGTTGATATGGATATGGTAGGAGAAGGCTTTTTAACCACTTTAAAAAAATCATTATCCGAAGGAAAAGTTACCCAGGCTGAGATTGATATGGCCACAAAAAGAATTCTTGAAGCAAAATATGACTTAGGTCTTTTTGATAATCCATACAAACACGGTGATGCCAAATTAGCGGCAAAAGAAGTATATAATTTAGAAAACCGTAATATCGCAAGAAGCATTGCTGCTCAGTCAATGGTTTTACTGAAAAATGAAAATCAGGTATTGCCTTTAAAAAAATCAGGAACTGTTGCGGTAATCGGACCATTGGTGAATAACTCTATGAACATGGCTGGAACCTGGAGTGTTGCTACAAAACACAGTGTTTCAGTTAATTTAATGCAGGGGCTTCAGGCAAATTACGGCAAAGAAGTGAAATTCCTTTCAGCAAAAGGGGCTAATATCGATTACGATGCCAAATTAGAAGAAATATATGCTGCTCACGGAAAGAAAACCGATAGAGATAACCGTTCAAAAGAAGAATTGTTAAAAGAAGCCGTTGATATTGCCAGTAAAGCTGACGTTATAGTTCTGGCGATCGGAGAATCTGCAGAAATGAGTGGAGAATCTTCATCAAGATCCGAAATTACGATTCCTCAATCACAGGTTGACCTGTTAAATGAACTGAAAAAGACCGGAAAACCAATTGCAATGATCCTTTTCACAGGTCGTCCATTAGCATTAACGAATGTAAAAGACACTCCCGATGCCATTCTTAATGCATGGTTCCCAGGTTCAGAAGCAGGAAATGCCATGGCAGATGTACTTTTCGGAAAAGTAAACCCATCAGGAAAACTTCCGATGACGTTCCCGAGAAGCCTGGGACAGGTCCCTATTTATTATAATGCTAAAAATACAGGCAGACCATTAGATCAGAAACTTACGGATAAATGTGAATACCAGAGATTCCGTTCCAATTATATGGATGAGTGCAATACGCCATTATATTCATTTGGTTACGGATTGAGCTATACGAAATTCAACTATTCAGATATCAGCATATCCAATACCAATCCAAAAGGAAACCAGGAGATTCAGGCGTCCGTTACCGTAACCAATTCTGGAAACTATGACGGTGCGGAAGTGGTACAGTTGTATATCAGAGATATGGTGGGAAGTATTACAAGACCCGTAAAAGAACTGAAAGGGTTCCAGAAAATATTTTTGAAAAAAGGAGAATCTAAAAAAGTAACCTTTACGATTACGCCGGAAAACCTGAAATTCTAT
Organism: Chryseobacterium sp. BIGb0232; assembly: GCF_024810195.1. Taxonomy (NCBI): domain Bacteria; kingdom Pseudomonadati; phylum Bacteroidota; class Flavobacteriia; order Flavobacteriales; family Weeksellaceae; genus Chryseobacterium; species Chryseobacterium sp. BIGb0232. Next base: position 250,578 of record NZ_JANUEH010000001.1, on the reverse strand, counting down.
AATGGAGATTTAAAATATGACTGGGAATCAGGCGAATTTGATATTATGATGGGAACAAGTTCTGATGAGGTGAAGCATTCAAAGATCAATTGGACAAAGTAAAAAGAGATATTTTTTTTCACAACAATGTGTTTTATATTTTTTTGGCATGATTTTTATTAATATCCTGCGTAGTTATCATATATAATACAAACGACATGAAAAAAACAATTTTATTGAGCGCAATGTTCCTGGGTACTATAGCATTTGCACAGCAAACGCCGGTATTAGGTGGCGATAAAGATGCTCACGGATGTATAGGTTCAGCAGGATATACATATTCCCAGATTAAGAAAAACTGTGTAAGAACCTTTGAAGAAAAGATCAAATTAAAAGAGGTTGCTACAAAAGGAGATTATATCGCAGCAGTTATTTTCAGTAAAGACATGAAGAAAGCTGAAATTTTTGTAAAAGATGTTGAACTAGGAAGCATAATTCTTAACAGAACAGGAAAAGCAAAAGTTTGGAAAAAAGATGGTTATGTGTTAACTCCCTACAAAAAAAGCGGTTACCAGCTTAAAAAGGATAATGTAGTAATCTATCAATAAAATCACATTTTTAAGGAAAAATGAAGTCACTCGAAGGAGTGACTTTTTTGTAGAATTAATTCACATAAAATAGAACTTATACATTGTTTATAACAATAATGTTTTTTGTAACTAAGAATGAATTAGTATCTTTATTTCCAAAATACTTTACCAAACTGAAAACATTAATAATTTAAATATGAAAAAACCAATTTTATTTAGCATGATGTTCCTGGGATCTTTAGTTTTCGCTCAACAAAAAACTCCGGCTTTGGGAGGTGACAGAGATGTTCACGGATGTATAGGCTCAGCAGGATATACTTATTCGCAAATCAGAAATAACTGTATAAGGGTTTTCGAACAGAAAATCAAATTAAAGGAAGTAGCTACAGATAAAAGTTATTCCACAATGACGGCAGTTATTTTTAGTAAAGACATGAAGAAGGCAGAAATTTTTATTCCGGAAGGAAATGCAAAAAGTATCATCCTTGATAGAGAAGGCAAAGGAAAAATCTGGAAAAGCGGAAGTTATATTAAAGAAACCTATGTTTTAGTTCCTTATAAGAAAGCAGGCTACCAGATTAAAAAGGACGACGTAGTCATTTATCAATAAGATCAAAATTTCAAAAAATCTAAGCCACTCGTAAAGGGTGGTTTTTTTATGAATATATATTAGACTTTAAATGTCTTCTTCTTTTTTTAGGAGCTTAATCCCGCTATCCACTCATACTCCTCACGCCATAGCGCTCCAACGCTCAATTCCTACACCTTTCTAACCTGTGTTGCGGGGTAACCGTTTCTATCGGGGCTATTTTTATGAGTAAAGAATGATATTACTTTTCAATACAGTACCATTTATACCTCATAAGTTAAAAAAATATTTTGTTATCCTGTAAGACGGTTCCCAAGCATTTTCGTTAAGCTGTCTTACATTGAAAATAATCTCAAAATAACACGACAGGTTCTGTCGTTGTGCTGTGGTAGATTTGTATAATTAGAATAGAGTATGATAATGAATCTGATATTGAAAATTTATATTAAATCATACCAACGTGATATTGTTATATTAAAAAAGTTACATTTGCAAAAATTTGAAAACTAATCAATAAACTCAAAACAACACGAGAATGAAAAAGATTTATCTCAGTGCATGTACTGTATGCACAATTCTTGGCATATCTGCCCAGAATGTTCTCTGGCAGAAAGATATCAAGTCCTCTACCCAGGATTTCCTTAGCCAGGTGACCACCACTATTGATCAGCAGTATCTTATCACAGGAAGCTCTATACAAAGCGATAAAGCTCAACAGGGAAGCAAGCAAAACAACGGCTATGATTTCCATCTGGTTAAACTCAATCAACAGGGAGATGAAGCCTGGGAAAAGTATTTCTCAGGAAATAACCATGATTACTTGTCAGCCACTGTAAGCACTCAGGAGGGAGGATTTCTTTTAGCAGGAACCTCATACTCCGGAAAAGGACTGGATAAGAAAGAAGATTCCAAAGGAGGTTCAGATATCTGGCTGATCCGGATCAGTGAATCCGGAGATGAATTATGGCAGAAAACTCTGGGTACTGCTTCCGATGAAGAAGCCAAATCCGTTATCCAGACTACAGATTTAGGCTTTTTTGTAGCCGGGAATGTACAAAACTCTTCCCAAGGGTATGGCTCCAAAGATGTCTGGATCACCAGACTCGATAAAGACGGAAAAGAAGTTTCCCAATTGATAGTAGGCGGAAAAGGTTTGGATGAAGTAGAGAAAATGATTCCTACAAAAGATGGTGGCGCCTTATTGGGAATTTATTCAAGGAGTTCCGAGGTGAAGAATTTCGGGGTAAGAAATCCTGAAAGTAAATCTTCAGATGAAAGATCTGTCAGTTCAACAGCCATTAGCCAGACGCCAAAAGCCAGCAGCAACTTTGGTGAAGGAGATTACTGGATTATCAAGCTGGATAAAAACGGAAAAGTAGAATGGGAAAAGAACTTTGGTGGTAAAGGAGATGACCATATCAGAACCCTGTCTTTAACCTCAAATGGTTATATTATCGGTGGGGAATCCAGATCCGAAAGATCAGGAAACAAGACTGTTGGAATTGAAGAAGGAACCGATCTGTGGCTGATTTCTTTAAATGAAAGAGGTGATGAACAGTGGCAGAAATCCTACAATTTCAAAAACCGTGATATTCTGATGGGAGCCAGTGTGATCCATTCAGGAGACGACAAATCCTCGAAAGGAATTCTGTTAGGCGGTTACACCCAGGCAGAAGGAAGAATAGAAAAAGATGATGAGACCTTCTGGATGATCTACCTGGATGGTAATGGAAATGAGCAGTGGCGAAAGCATGTAAGCGGAGAATCCAGACAGAAAGAAGAGAGACTTTCAGATTTGAAACTCAACAGAGATGGTTCTATTATTCTGGCAGGAACCAGTGCCAAAGAATTGGGTAAAGAAAACTGGAAGATTGTAAAGCTTGGCGATAAACAGGTCAATGATCTGATTGAAAAATATGATATCAAGATCTATCCCAATCCTGTATCTGATTATGCTTATATAGAAATCGGCTTTGATTTTAAAGAGGCTGATATTATGCTGTATGATATGAGTGGAAGACAGCTTCAAAGCTTGAAAACAAAGAACAATGTGACTAAGATTAATACCCAGGCTTTGGTACAGGGAGCTTATCTGGTTACCATAAAAACTGATACTAATAAAACAGCAAATGCAAAGCTGATCAAAAAATAAAAAACATTAATCATGAAGAAAGCTATCATTTGTGCAGCTATCTTGTCTGCTCATTTTTACTCTGCTCAGGAAGTAGCAAAGGGAAATCCTGGCTCAGGATCTGGAATAGAACTTCCTAATATAGACCCTCCTTCTCCTGAGTCTTCTTTCAGAACACAATTTGGTAATTTGGAAGCTAACGAATTTAAAGGAAATCCCAATATCAATATTCCGATTCATACGATCTCCGATAGTGGATTAAAGCATACAATATCTTTAAAATATGGTAAAGCCGGAGTAAAAGTAAACGATACCCCCAATACACTGGGGATGAATTGGATTCTGGATGCAGGAGGAGTTATTAACAGAACCATTTATGATAAGGCGGATGAATTTGGATATGAAAGACTTTTATTAAGTCTTAATGATCTCTCCCATCTGTACAGTCCACAAGGTGAAGGTGATCTGATAACTTATACTAAAGGGTCTTCTGAACAATATGACCACCAGCCTGATGTTTTCAGTTTCTCTTTTCCTGGTTATAGTGGAAGTTTTTATCTAGATGCTAATTTCCAGCCGGTTATTCTGACACAGGATAACAATCTCAAAATTGAAACGATAGGAGCATTCAAGGATAATCATTCTTTTATTATCACTACTTATGATGGAACAAAATATACCTTTGGAGGTACAGGAGCTACTGAAAAGACTTGGGTAAGGCTCAATGGAGGATTAAGTGGAGATACTAGTTTCTTTCTTACCAAAATAGAGAATACTGCAGGAAATAGAATTGAATTTTCATATTCTGAAATGAGATCTAATGCTACCATACTTGGTATAAGCGAACAGCAGTCATTGGATACACGACTAGTGGATGAAGGGCCTGCTGGCAGCGGGACTACATCATCTCCTTTATTGACTCCTTACAGCCAATCAATTAGAACGCTCAACATAACTGATCCTAAAATATTAACCCAGATTAGTACGGGAAGCGAAAAAATTACCATCAATTATTCAACAGATCCTTCAGAAATTTTTCAAAAGATTGGAAATATTGTGGTGTCTTCGGTTACCAGTTCCAATACTATTACCAACCGTATTACAGGTACAACGAATGTCAAAAAAATTGTATTCGATTATATCAACAATTCAGAAAGTGATCGTCAAAAAAAGCGTTTTTTCCTTGAGAAAGTGAAAGAATATGTAATAAAAAACAATCAGGAAACTTTTGTACAGGAACATAGATTTGAATATGATAATCCTCTTAGTCTCCCTGCAAGACTGTCAAGAACTACTGACTATCTGGGGTACTACAATGGAACCAATAATGGAAATACCTCACTGCCTAATCTGAATCTGTTTGGAAATACATATAGCTTGTTTAATAATGGCGGTTCTTATTACGCAGACAAATTACCCCGCTTTTCCTATGCCAAGTTAGGAACACTTACTTCTATCACTTATCCAACTAAAGGAAGAACAGTTTTTGAATATGAACCAGAACAGGCAAGAGAGTCGGTAAATGTAAAAGCAGAACATTATGTAGCTATAGGTAATGCACAACCTATTTTTAATGATGAAACATTGATTGATTATGAGCTGGTAGAAGCAAGACTTCCTTTGTCCTATGAAGCGATAAGCATATTTGATGCTTCACAAGTTACGGGCAGTCAAATACAGATAGAACTAAAGCTACATTCAAACGATTCTATAAATTTGGGAACAAAAGGAAAGGCTCTGTTTACTCTTGTGGAAAATTCTACAGGACAAGTGGTATATACAAAACAAATATTTTTATCCAAGAATTATAAATACATAGGGCTTACCGACAATTTAGTTATAAATAGTACTACATATACGATGAAATTCAAAATATTGGATGATTTTTGTAAAGAATGCTCAGCCACAGCACTCATCAGGTATAATGCAAAGGATAGATGGAATATTATTGATAATGGGAATGTCAGATTGAAGAAACAATATGATATTTCCGAAACCGGATCTACAAACATTAAAAGATTTTACTATAGCTCTTATAAAGATATCAATAATATAACTAAGATTCAACCTCTATATAAACCGGAATTCAGATCCTATAGATTTGATCAAAAAACTTATGCTCCCTTTACTGATCCCAATTCTGCTCCTCCGATTGGTGATACTAGGGTGGGTAGTTTATTTGAGACTATTTTTCATTCGGAACCTCAGGTTTCGATGGTAAATTTTGATTCTTTAGAGAATGCCGGAGCTTTATATAGTATGTATGATCCGATATATCCTAATGTAACAATCAGTTATGGTGGGGATCAATTTGAAAAAGGAGGTGAGGAAAAAGCATTTTCAATACCAGCTCCTGAATATAACAGCTATACCTTTAGAACTCCTACGGTGGATGGAATGCATACCAACTCCTTAAGTGATCTTAGTATGATCTCTTTATCTGCAGAGAACTCACTGTTTTGGAATGTTCCATTAGGGAATCTTAGTGGAAAGCTCTTATCCCATAGGGTATTCAACAATAAGAATGGACAGCTTTATTTGAAGAATGCGGTGAGAAATGAGTACTGGAAGAATTTGACAGGGGTTATATCAAGTGTTACGGGAGTTACGCTTTTTCCACTTGTTTTCATCCAACCGGGAACCAATGTCGGGACTTATCTTGATAATATGTACATCACAGCCTATAGGCTTCCTTCTTATTCTTTTGTTCTCAATAAAAGCATTTCCAAAGAATATCTGGAGGATGTTCCTTTGAATACTGCAGATGATTCTTTGTATAAAAAAATAACTACAGGCAGTGATTATCTTTATAATAATCCTGATCAGCAACTTTCAAAAAGTATTACTTCATTCTCTGGTGCAGGAATTAAGGAAACGTCTTATTTATATGCCAGAGAAAAAGGAAATCAGAAGCTGATCAGTGCCAGTATGCTGGGAATTCCTTTGGAGACAACTGTTGTCAATAAACAGAATTCAAGCGATTCCGGAAAAATCATTTCAAGAAACGAAATCAAGTACGATAATCCAGCTAATTTACTGCCAAGCTCAGTAATATCTTATGGACTTCAGAATAATATACCTTCAACAGAAATAATGTATGAGAGGTTTGATACCAAAGGAAATCTATTGCAGTATACCACCAAAGACGGTGCTATAACAGTTATCATCTGGGGGTATAATAAAACTCAGCCTATTGCCAAGATTGAAAATATACGGTTAACTGATATCCAGCAATCTTTTATAGACAGTATCGTGAATGCCTCTGATCTGGATGCTGCAGCCGGAGCAAATAATGATGAGAATAACCTACTTAATGCCTTTCAAACTTTCAGAGCCAATTTACCCGGGCATCAGGTGACGACTTACAGCTATGATCCATTAATTGGAGTAAGAAGCATTACCCCGCCATCCGGAATAAGAGAAACTTACCTTTATGATTCTGCCAATAGACTTGAAAAAGTAGTTGATGCTAACGGAAAGATCCTGAAGGAAATGAAATACAACTATAAAAACTAAAACCGATGAAAAAAATAATAATCCCCATAAGCATGCTGCTGATTACCCATTCAGTGCATGCCCAGCTTACCCCGCTCCCTAATACGGAGAATTACATACAGACCAAAACCTATCTGGATTATAATGGATCTGTTCCTACAAAATCTTCTGAAACAGTAGGATATTTCGATGGCTTGGGAAGACCTAAACAAGTTGTGAATGTAAAAGCTTCCCCATTGGGAAGAGATGTAGTCACTCACATCGAATATGATCAGTTTGGAAGACAGACAAAAGATTATCTTCCTGTCCCACAATCAGGAACTCAGAATGGTGCCATTATTGCCAATCCTTTATCCAATGCAACCCAACCTGGGATTTATGGATCAGAAAAGATCTATTCGGAAAAGATGTTGGAAAAATCACCTTTGGACAGAATTATGCAACAGATTCAGCCCGGTAACGACTGGGCCAATAAACCTGTAGGATTTGTATATGAAGCCAATATTCTGAATGAAGTATATCAATATACCACGAAAACAACATGGGAGAATGGAGCTACCAAAAGTGAACTCAGTCTATCTCCGGCTCTTGTGTATCCTCCCGGAACATTGTATAAAAATGTAGTAACTGATGAAGACGGGAATAAAACCGTGGAGTTTAAGAATGGAAAAGGTCAGACCTTACTGGTAAGAAAAATTACTACCGAGTATTTAGACACTTATTATGTGTATAATGAATATGACCAGTTGGCTTTTGTTATTTCCCCCAACGCTGTTAATAAACCAATAAATGAAACATTACTGAATGATCTCTGCTACCAATACCGCTATGATGGCAGAAACCGTCTGGTTGAAAAGAAATTACCCGGCAAAGGCTGGGAATTGATGGTGTATGATAAAGCAGACAGGTTGATTTTGACACAGGACGCTGTAATGGGATCCAAAGGTAAATGGCTTCTCACTAAGTATGATATTTTGGGAAGAGCGATCTATACAGGAGTACTGGTATCAACAGCCAAAAGAGCAGTATTACAGGATCTTATTAAAGACCTGGTCATTACCGAACCTCGCAGTGCCCAGGGATTTATCAGAAATGGGATGACGATTTATTATGTCAATAATTATTTCATGGTGGATACAGAAAGTATTCTAAGTGTCAATTACTATGATACTTATCCAGTATATGACTTTAATCCGCCATTTCCTTCCACCATTCAGGGAGTACCTACCTTAACTGAGACAATATCTTCAGAAGGAAGAAGTACCAAAGGGCTTCCTGTGATGAGTCTGGTAAAGAATATAGAAAATGACAGTTGGACCAAAAACTACACCTATTATGACACCAAAGCAAGAGCTATTGGAACTCATTCTATCAATCATTTAGGGGGTTATACCCAAACAGAATCCAGGCTGGATTTTGCCGGAGTAGCTCACAATGTTGTTACCAGACATAAAAGACTGGCAACCGATACAGAAACAGTGATCACAGAAAACTTTGAGTATGATCACCAGAACAGGCTGCTGGTCCACAAACATCAGGTGAATTCCAATCCTGTGGAAATCCTTACCCAGAATACATACAATGAACTTTCCCAGCTTGAATCTAAAAAGGTGGGTGGAGTTTCTGTAGGTTCTTCGCTTCAACAAGTTGATTATAAATATAATGTCAGAGGCTGGATGACCCAGATCAATGACCCTTCGAATCTTAATGGAGATTTATTCGGATATAAAATGAAGTATAACAATCCGGAATATTCAGAATTAACAATAGGCAGGTTCAATGGTAACATTGCAGAGATCGACTGGAAAACCTCTACAGATGGTATCTATAGAAGGTACAATTATAATTATGACAGCTTAAACAGAATGTTTCATGCTGTTTATAGTAAACCAGGTTCAACAGTAGAAATTACAAGTGCTTATAACGAATGGCTGCAATATGATCTTAATGGTAATATTAGCCGGTTAGACCGATATGGGCAATCAGATGGTAATAATCCTATACAGATAGATCAATTGTATTATACATACAATGGCAATAGATTAGCTTCTGTATCAGACGCATCCGGGAATTTTTCGGGATATCCTACCGGTGGTAATCCTATAGATTATGATGCCAATGGTAATATGACCGCTCATCCGGATAAAAAAATCTCATCCATCAAATATAATTACTTGAATTTGCCTCAACAGGTTACCCAAGATTCAAAAACAACTTATTATATCTACAGAGCGGATGGAACAAAGGTTAAAAAATCAGGAACTGCTGGCTTAGCTACAGATTATCTGGATGGTTTCCAATATACAGAAGCAAGCTTGAAATTTGTTCCTACTTCAGAAGGTTATTTTAATTTTGAAAATAATAAGTATATTTACAATTACGCAGATCATTTAGGAAATGTACGATTGAGTTATTTCAAAAATGGTACGGGAATAGAAGTTCTTGAGGAGAATAATTATTATCCTTTTGGGTTGAAACATGAAGGGTATAATATATTAGGAGGTAATCCTAGTTATAATTATAAGTACAACGGGAAGGAGCTGCAGGAGACAGGAATGTATGATTATGGAGCGAGGATGTATATGCCGGATTTGGGAAGATGGGGAGTTGTTGATCCGCTGGCGGAGAAAACAAGAAGGTGGACACCATATGTTTACGCAGCAGATAATCCTATAAGATTTATTGACCCTGATGGAAGAACTTGGGGAGACCCGAAAGACCAAGAGAGGTTAACGAAAAATGTTAATAATAGAATTGAGAGTCTTAATAAAAGTAATGCTGATATTCAAACCAAAATTGATAAAGGAGGTTTGAGCGAAAAAAAATTGGCTAAACTTAATGCACAAATGGCAGAAAATACAGCAATGATTGGAAATATGAACCAATCCCTTAAAGATATCCAGACTATTGCTGATGCTAAAGAAGTATTTTATTTAACAGGCCCAAGTCAAAATAATGGCAATCACGGAGTTGTAAAAACCACGGATAAAGATGGCAAAGAAAGAATAAATATTGAAGGCTCTAATACTGCGCTACATTTACACGAAACTCGTCATGTCGGGCAAGGATATGAAGCTGGTGGTTTGAGATTTAACAAAAGTGGTCAAATGCTAAATCCCGCTATAACTAAAGATAAGCAAGATTATGCAAAAGGAAAAGCTTTAGAAGTGGAAGCATATAAAGTTGGTTATTCATATGATACAGGAAGTTATCCTCTTCCTGCAAGTTCTTTAAACGATATTAATCCTACAACTCTAATGCAGATTGGAAATGGTGTTACATACCAAGGATTAGAAGACCCTAAAAAGAAATAGAATGAGAATTTTTATTTTAAGCTTTATGAGTGTTTTTATTGCTCAAAGTTGTAAAACGCAAGAATTTAAAAATGAATTTTTAATCGGTACATACGTAAAAAAAGGACGAACCGATAAAATAGAACTCAAAGATAACAGCTTGTATATCTTGTATAATTCCAAAAATTTGGGAGATTTAGCTTTAGACCAGTGTGATATTTTGTCTAAAGGTCAATGGAAGCAAATAAGTACAGATGTAGTGGATTTAACAAGCGAAAATTACTATTCAAAAGAAGATGGTTACAAGTATGACTTGAAACAAGAAACCAAATTTTCAAAAGATAGTGTGTATATTAATATAAATCTTCATAAAGATTTTGAAACGTCAATACCAACGCCTGAGTTTAGTATTTTATTCAATTATAAAAGTTCTAAACAAATAGAAACAACGAATAATAAAATTGTAATCTCAAAAAAAGACTATTCTTTAATCGGAGTGAAAAACCAAGTGAATTTAGATTTAGTTTTTAAACCAAGCGGGCAAACCCGCTATTATAATCGTTTAAGATATGAGATTCTTCAAGATTTTCCTTTGGATGTAGAGAAAAATAATTATTTTACGATTAGTCTTCCTAACTTCAATCAATGTTTTTACGAGTTTGAGCCATATTACCATAGTTACATCTATGTAAAGGATAAAAAAACTCTAATGTGGCAAGGAGAAGAATGGATAAAACAATAAACAAAAACCCGCCCCAGCTGCGCAAAGTCTCCTGACTTTGAGCAATCAAAATAAAAGAACCTTTGCTCTTGCAAAGGTTTTTTACTTATCCCCCCCGCTGGCGTGAGCTTCTAGCTCGTGCCTCCAAATAATATAGAAATTATTGTATTTGCAATGGCCTTATTATTTTGGAAATGTAAAAGTAAGTTTGGTTTCTTCTATTTTTAGAGTCTGGATCAGTGTATGACCTTTTACTAAAAATAAAACCTGACTTCAGTCAGGCTTATATTTAAATACACTTTTCAGGATCATATGTCCTACAGGCACCATTTTCGCGATATTGACATGTTCCGCTCGGACAGCTTTGTCCAGGTTGTGGAACCCATCCTCCTGAGATCGTTTTTAAATCAGATTTTGTTAGTTTTTTGAGATTTTTCATACGTTTAATTTGGTTTTGGTTACTCTACTCTGTAAGCTTTTCGAGGTCCGCTTGTTACGAATTTATAAAAAAGTTTAAATAAAATTACAACTTATGGGAAAATTTTGAAAATAAAATAGCTTGATATATAAGGTGTTTGACCTTAAACTGATAAAATCCATCCAAAATTTTGCTTTACCCAACCACCACAAAAATCATAAAACCAACATTTTCATCTCTCACTGAAAAACCGTATTTTTGTACATCTAAAAAAGTAAAAGAACGAATGAATTCCTACAAAAATCCATTGGAAGAGCGCTATTCCAGTGAAGAAATGTTGTTTAATTTCTCACACAATAACAAATTTCGTACCTGGAGAAAGCTTTGGATCGCTTTAGCAGAGATCGAAAAAGACTTAGGCCTTGAAATTACAGACGAGCAGATCGCTGAATTAAAAGCTAATGCTGAAAATATCGATTTCGATAAAGCAGCAGAATACGAAAAGAAATTCCGTCATGATGTAATGGCTCACGTTCACACGTATGGGGATGTAGCGCCTTCAGCAAAAGGAATTATTCACTTGGGAGCTACTTCAGCTTTTGTAGGAGACAATACAGACTTAATTCAGATCCGTGACGGACTTTTAATCCTGAAGAAAAAGTTGGTTAATGTAATGAAAAACTTAGCAGACTTTGCGATTCAGTACAAAGACCTTCCAACATTAGGATTCACACACTTCCAACCGGCTCAGTTAACAACAGTTGGGAAAAGAGCCACCCTTTGGTTACAGAGTTTGGTTCTTGATATCGAAGAATTAGACTTCTTCCTTGAAACCCTACGTTTCAGAGGAGTTAAAGGAACTACAGGAACGGCTGCAAGTTTCCTTGAACTGTTCAACGGAGATTATTCAAAAGTAAAACATTTAGATAAAGAACTGTCAAAAAGATTCGGATTCGAAAAAGTATTCGGAGTTTCAGGACAGACTTATGATAGAAAGATTGACGCTAAAGTAGTAGCTTTATTAGGAAATATCGCTCAATCTGCACATAAATTCACCAACGATTTACGTTTACTTCAAAACCTTAAGGAAATTGAAGAACCATTCGAAAAAAACCAGATCGGTTCATCAGCAATGGCTTATAAGCGTAACCCAATGAGAAGTGAAAGAATCGGGGCATTGGCAAAATACGTAATGTCTCTAACGACAAGTTCTGCAATGGTAGCTTCTACACAATGGTTTGAAAGAACATTAGATGACTCTGCAAACAAGAGATTAACAATTCCTCAGGCATTCCTTGCGGTAGATGCGATCCTATTGATCTGGAACAACATCATGAACGGAATCGTAGTATATCCGAACAGAATCAACAAACACATCGAAGAAGAACTTCCTTTCATGGCCACAGAATATATCATCATGGAAGAAGTGAAAGCGGGTGGTGACCGTCAGGAAATTCACGAAGTAATCAGAGTTCACTCTATGGAAGCTTCCAAGAAAGTGAAAGAAGAAGGAAAAGAAAATGACCTGATCGAAAGAATCTTAAACGATGATTCTTTAAAGCTAGATAAATCAAAATTAAAAGAAGTTTTAGATCCTAAGAACTTTATTGGGTTCGCGCCGATTCAGACAGAAGAATTTGTCAAGAATGAAGTGCAGCCGATTATAGACCAAAATAAAGACCTTATAGGATTAGAAGCTGATCTTAAAGTATAAAACAATATGCAGCCTTTTGGGCTGCATTTTTTATTTTAAACCCAACCATGAACAGAATCCTTTTATTCATTACAGTGATTCCCGTACTTGCTTTTTCTCAGGAGAAAGAAGTTTTAAAATATTTTAAAGCCAAAGACAATTTAGTAGGGGTAAAAAATCAAAAAGGGGAAGTTGTTATTCCTGCACAGTTTAAAATCTACTCCGACCTTAAAGACGGTGATCTGGTAGAAGGAGAAACCATTCTTTTTGATGGCGAGAAAAAAGGTGAGAAATCTCAGAAAAATACCTGGGGATATGTCTATGACAGAAAAGGAAACTTTCTGTACACTCCACTTCTATATGACAACGGACCCGATTATTTTGTAGAAGGGCTAAGACGTTTCGTTAAAAATGGAAAGATAGGTTTTGCAGATAGAAACGGAAAAACGGTTATTGAGCCTAAACATGACTTTGTTGCCTCTTTCAATTATGGATACACCTCATTTTGTGACGGATGTAAAAGGAACGATGATGATGGCTATGTAAAAGTGCCGGGTGAAAAATGGGGAATGATGAATATCAAAGGAGAAACCGTTCAGCCTCTTACAAAATATTCTCAGAATGATGTGAAGATTGTCGGAAAATACTATCCGTATCCTTTCCAATACAATGAAAAAGAAAAAAATATTCTTCAGTTTTTTGAAAAGCAGAATAAACTGTTATCAGATCTTTATTATGTAAATCAGTACAATAAAATCCCTGAAAAAGAAAAAAAACTTTTTTTTGAAATTGTAGAAAGACCCAAAGAAAACTTTCCTTATTATCAGGTCAATACATATGATTATACGAAGTACGATTTAGGAATGCTTTATCGTTTTAAATTTCTGGTTTCAGAAGATGGGAAAACATTTTATGCCATAACAGCCTATAATGAGAAAGGAGTTCCTTTTGAAGAATGGCTGAGAAAAGAAATAGAAGAAGCAACAAAATTTCAAAAAGAACATCCTGATAACCCAAATAAATTCAAAAATAACCAGAATTAAACTTAATGAGAAAAAATATATTCTTATGTATTGTTGCTTTGACATTTGTGAAGAACTATGCACAAACAGATAAAACAGTTTATTCCATGATAGATGCAGCAGCTCAAAAAGTTGCAGTAGAATCTAAAGCATATTCCGTTTCCGTTGGAATTATTAAAGACGGAAAAGTCTACACCAAGCACTTTGGCGAAATAGACAAAGGAAAAGGAAATAAAGCAGATGATAATACATATTTCTCCATCGCTTCCGTTACCAAGCTTTTTACAGGTCAGTTATTAGCTCAGGCAGTGCTGGAAGGGAAAATAAGCCTTGATGATGATGTACGTAAATACCTCAAAGGATCTTATCCTAACTTAGAATATAATGGAGTTCCTATAAAAGTTCGCAACTTAATTTCTTACGAAACAGCGCTTCCAAGAAATCTTCCTATTGATGATGAATTAAGGAAAAACATGAACGATGAGACCGCTTTTCTTTACGAGAAGCTCAATAAAGGCTATACAAAAGAAGACTTTAAAAAAGATCTGGCCACTGTTACATTAAATATGGAGCTAGGTAAAGAATATAAATACAGCAATTTAAGCCTTGAGTTGACTGGTCTCATGCTTGAAAATATTTACGGAAAAAGCTATGAAACGCTTTTGAAAGAAAATATATTTTCAAAAGCTGGAATGAACCATACCAAACTGGAACTTGGTAAAGATGAAGCTCAGGCCAATGGATATCATGAAAATTATCGTCTGATGCCCGTTTCACAAAGCCTTTTATGGGGTTCAGGTGGATCGAAAACCGAATCTACAATGGGAGATATGATGAAGTTTTTAAAAAAAGAACTGAATCCACAAGATAAAATAGTACAGGAGTCCCAAAGGAACATTAACAACAGCAAAGAAGGCTGGTATGGATATTTTTGGGATAAATATTGGATTACTGAACATGGTAAAAGAGGATTCAAACATGGTGGATCTTATGGAATAAATACCTTGTTTACGGTATTTCCTGAACTGAATATCGGAATCTGTATAATAGTGAACATCAATGGACCTGAAACATTTACTGCACTTTATAATGGAACGGATAGTTTAGTAGCCGATCTTATTTCAACCTCAGATAAAAAACAGGTATATGGATATTCCGTAAAGGGAGATAAAATCGTTTTTTCTTACACACACCCGAAAAACCTGAACGGAAACCTTATCAATACTGTTGCTGTAACAGGAAGTTTCAATAATTGGGATCCTGAAAATAAAGAATATCAGATGATAAAAAAGGATAAAAACCTTTATGAATTGGAGGTTCCTGTATCCCATTTTGAAAAAGGGAAGCCCTATTCTTTTAAATTGGTATTGAATAAAGAAGAATGGATAGGAGCCTCTAAAAATGCATCCAATAACGATGGTACCAAAGATCATAATCTGACATTGGTATTATAAGAAAAAGATAGAGGAAAAAGAAAGTAAAAAGAGTAAATTTGTACTCAATAATATAGAGCGGATGATAACGCTTAAAGTAGGATTAATACAGAAAGGATAATAAGCCACAATCTGATATGGATTCTCCGAAACCCAGAAAAGTAAAAGAAAAATAAATCTAATATTAAAATCTGACATCTAATGTCTAATAACAAAAGAATTTTCGTAGAAAAAAGAGGAATTTTCGATGTTGAAAGTCCAAAAATTTTTGATGAAGTAAAAGCAGTTGTTCCGGCAATTCAAAGTGTGAAAGTATACAATGTGTACGATATTTTTAACCTGAATGACGGGGAATTCGAAAAAGTAGTAAACAATACTTTTGTAGACCCTGTTACTGATATTTTACATACAGAAAACCCTGCAACAAGCATCCACTTCGGAATGGAATTCCTGCCTGGTCAGTATGATCAGAGAGCAGATTCTGCACAACAGTGTATTGCTTTATTGACAGAAAATGAAAAATCAAAAGTAAGAAGTGGAAAGCTGATCGAATTTGTAGGAGTTTCAGAAGCTGATTTGGTGAAAATCAAAGACCTTTTGATCAATAAAGTAGAATCTCAGGAAAAAGACCTTTCTGTGTTGGATATTCCTGCTGATGAAACACCTTCAAAAGTATTAATCCACGAAAATTTCATCAATTTTAACGATGCTGAACTTGAAAACTTCTATAACAATCACGGTTTTGCATTAGGATTAGATGACCTGAAGTTTATTCAGGAATATTTTAAAACAGAAGAAAGAAACCCTACAGAAACAGAACTGAAAGTATTGGACACATACTGGAGCGATCACTGTCGTCACACGACTTTCGAAACAGAATTATCAGATATTCAGTTTGAAGGGAAATTCAAACATACATTGGAAACTATTTTCAATGATTATATCGAAAAAAGAAAATTCTTAGGCCGTGAGCTGAAGCCTATTTCTTTAATGGATTTAGGAACAGTTTGTGGTAAATATTTCCATAAAACAGGCAACCTTGACAACCTTGTTATCTCTGATGAGATCAATGCCTGTACTATCCAAATTGAAGCAGAATACGATGGGAAAAAAGAACCTTGGTATTTATTATTCAAAAACGAAACACACAACCACCCAACAGAAATTGAGCCTTTCGGAGGAGCATCCACTTGTTTAGGAGGAGCGATCAGAGACCCTTTATCAGGAAGATCTTTCGTATTCCAGGCAATGAGATTAACGGGAGCTGCAGATGTTTTAGAATCGGTAGACAAAACATTACCAGGAAAATTACCTCAAAAAACGATTACCAAGCAAGCTGCTAACGGATATTCATCTTATGGAAACCAGATTGGTCTTGCAACTACGATGGTGTCTGAAATCTATGATGAAGGATACAAAGCCAAAAGAATGGAAGTAGGTTTTGTTACCGGAGCCGTTCCTGTAGACTGGGTAAGACGTGAAAAACCTGCGAATGGTGATTCTATCATTATTTTAGGAGGTGCTACAGGTCGTGATGGAGTAGGCGGAGCAAGCGGAAGTTCAAAAGAACAGGATGAGACTTCTATCCATACTATGAGTTCTGAAGTTCAGAAAGGAAATGCCGTAGAAGAGCGTAAAATCCAGAGATTATTCAGAAATCCTGAACTGACAAGATTAATCAAGAAATCAAACGATTTCGGTGCAGGAGGAGTTTCTGTAGCGATTGGTGAAATTGCAGACTCTTTAGAAGTAAACCTTGATGTATTACCATTAAAATATGAAGGATTAAACGGAACAGAATTAGCCATCTCTGAATCTCAGGAAAGAATGGCCGTTGTGGTAGATCCAAAAGATAAAGAAAAATTCATCAAATTCTGTGAAGCTGAAAACATTGTAGCGGTAGAAGTAGCAAAAGTAACAGATTCAGGAAGAATGCAGATGTTCTGGAAAGGAGACAAAATTGTAGATCTTTCAAGAGCATTCCTTGATACCAACGGATGTTCAAAATCTCAGGAGGTGAAAATCAGCCATCTTGAAGAAGTAAAGACAGAAACCAAAGCATTCAACGAAGAAAACTTCCTGAATACTTTAAAAGATAAAAACGTAGCTTCCCAAAAAGGATTATTGGAAATGTTCGACTCTTCAGTAGGAGGAACAACAGTTGCCATGCCTTTAGGTGGAAAATACCAACAAACCCTAATGGAAGGAAGTGTTCAGACACTCCCTATTTTAGGAGCTAAAGATATCAAAACCGTTTCCCTGGCAAGCTGGGGGTTCGATGCTGAAATCTCAAAACAAAACTCATTACTGGGATCATCTTATGCCGTAGTAGAAAGTGTGGCCAAGATTGTAGCGATGGGAGGTGATTATAAAAACATCAGATTAAGCTTCCAGGAATATTTCGAAAAACTAGGTCAGGCTCCTGAAAAATGGGGTAAACCTTTAGCTTCACTTCTTGGTGCTTATGACGCACAGATCAACCTTGGATTGGCAGCAATTGGTGGTAAAGATTCCATGAGTGGAACCTATCAGGACCTGAATGTACCTCCAACATTGATTTCTTTCGCATGTGCAAACGGAGAAAAGCAAAACATCATTTCTCCTGAATTTAAAACAGCAGGAAACAAAGTATATTTATTCAATCATACTGCTCAGGAAAACGATCTTCCAAATTATGATGCTTTAAAAGACGTTTATGAATTCATTTTCGAAAACATCAAGTCCGGAAAAATTGTTTCTGTAAAAACAGTGAAAGATGGTGGAGTAGCAGTCGCATTAGCAAAAATGAGTTTCGGAAACAGATTGGGAGCTGAAATCAACGCTGATGAAAATACTTTATTAGCTAAAAACATCGGTAGCTTAATCATCGAAGCTAAAGAAGAACTAAACTCTGCAAATCTTCAATTGATTGGAAAAGTGATTTCAGATGAAATTTTGATTATCAATAATTTCAAATTTCAAATTTCAAATCTCGAATCCAGTTTTACTGGTACATTCGAAAACCTTTTCCCAACAACAGAAAAAGAAAAGATTACGGTTGAAATTGATGAAAAATCAAACTCAATCAACCCAAGAAATATTATTATCAAAAAACACGGAATTGCACAGCCTAAAGTATTTGCTCCGGTGTTCCCGGGAACAAACTGTGAGTATGATACCTTAAACGCATTCCAGAAAGAAGGAGCTGTAGTAAGCAGCTTACCTTTGATCAATATCAGCCACCAATTATTGGATGAAAGTATTGATGCATGGGTAGAAGAAATAAAAACTTCTCAAATCTTAGCCTTCTCAGGAGGTTTCTCTGCAGGTGATGAGCCGGATGGTTCTGCAAAATTCATTGTCAACGTTTTAAAGAACGAGAAGATGAGAAATGCAGTTCACGAATTACTAGACAGAGACGGGATGATTATTGGAATCTGTAACGGGTTCCAGGCTTTGGTCAAATCTGGATTATTACCTTACGGAAGAATTAAAGATTTAGATGAAAACTCTCCAACATTGGCTCACAATGCGATCAGAAGACACATCTCGCAGATGGTGACTGTAAAAGTAGTGAACGATGAAAGCCCATGGTTAAAAGGAATGAAAGGTCAGACCTTCACCATTCCTATTTCTCACGGTGAAGGACGCTTCATGGCCTCAGAAGAAGAGATCAAGAAGTTATATGAAAACGGACAGATTGCAACACAGTACATCGATTTCGATGGAAACATTGCCCACGGAATGCCATTTAACCCTAACAATTCATTGTTTGGAATTGAAGGTGTTACCAGCCCATGTGGAAAGATCTACGGAAGAATGGGACATCCGGAAAGATTTACGGAAGGTCTCATGAGAAATATACCAACCGCGAATTATCACAACATATTCAAAAACGGTGTAGAGTACTTCAAATAAAAAATCAACCTCATAGAATTTCAATATCTATGAGGTTTTTTTTTACTATTTAATCAATAAGTTTATATTTTTGTACCATTACAATTAGAAAAAACAAAACGATAACCGATGAACGAAGAACATTCTTCTGAGCCCCAAAAAGAAATCAAAAGAATAGACGCCCATTACATCTCGCACGAGATACAGCACCTTTTACATTTTGATAAAGGCTTTCCTTTTACTTTTAAAGAAGTTTTGATACGCCCGGGAAAAGCCGTAAGAGAATATCTTAGAGAAAACCGTGAAAAATATGTAAAACCAATCGTGTTTTTAGTTTTTGCAGCAGTTCTTTATACTTTCATTATTCATTTATTGCATATTGACGTTCTCATATTTAATATAAAAGGATTTGAGGAAACGAAACAATGGGAAAATAATATAAATACCGAAGCTATCAATAGCTGGATAGATTCTCATCTTGCATATTCTGCTTTGATTATTGGATTTTTTATGGCTTTGTGGACAAAAATATTCTTTTACAAAAAGGGATATAACTTATTTGAAATCTTCGTATTACTGTCCTATATTTTTGGCGTTTTTTTTATTTCACTTCTATTCTTTCTATTGCTCACAAAGCTTACTGGCTTGTTGATGATCACCCAAATTGGGGTGTTTTTGCTTCAGATTTACTTTGTATGTGCAATAGGACAGTTTTTTGGAGAAAAGGTCTTTTTAAATTACGTTAAAAGTTTAATTTGTTTATTTTTAGGAGTTGTTACCTACAAATATACTTTGATTTTATTGGCTTACCTGATCCATCTTTTTAAGTGAAATCTATTGTAATAGAAAAGGCTATCACATTTTAGGAATCATCATATATCATTAAAAATGAAATTGAATACCTCAAATAACAATACAGGAAAAATGATTGTCATCCATGGTGATCATTTTTCATCTTTAGAAGGTTTTTACGAAGAAGTTTCCAATGTTTTAATGAAAGACACAGATTGGAAAGTCGGAACCTTAGATGGCTTTGATGATATTCTCTATGGTGGTTTCGGAATCTTTGAAAATAAAGAAGAAATTGAAATTATCTGGAAAGAATCACAAAAATCAAAAGAAGATTTAGGGCTTAAAGCCACTCAGGAGTTCTACAAAAACAAGATCCGACATGGAAAACCTTTTAATATTGAATTAGCCCAACAAAAATTAAATGATTTACTGGAAGGAAAAGGGCAGACATTGTTTGGTATTCTGATAGAAATTATCGAATCACATACAAATATCACTTTGACGTTAGATTAATAAGCAATAAGCAATAAGCAATAAGCAATAAGCAATAAGCAATAAGCAATGAGTGGGAATTTTAGATATTAATGACACGTATTATTTTCAAAGCTTGCCACCTCGCTTCATCGAATCAACTTGTTGATTGCATCTTTGCTTCCTAAAATATATACTATAAGAATAAAACCTTTGCGTTAAAAATATATTTAAATCCCTTTTCTTAATTCCTTAAAGATCCTTAATGATTCAAAATTTTCTTACTACAATTTTACATTTAAAAAATCTCACAGATTAAGTGGATTTCGCAGATTTTTATCTTACTTTGAAGAATAATTGAAAAGCTTTACTGTAAAAGCAACAATCAAAAAGCAAAAGAATTAATTGAATGAAGAAAATAGTGTATGGTCTGTTCTTTGGAGACAGTATAACGTATGGAGAATATGATGGCGTTTTTGGCGGTTGGGTAGATATTTTAAAAAGATATGCCCTGCAGAAATTCCACGAAGGGAATGGGGATGAACTGATTTTATTCAATTTAGGAATCGGTGGCGAAACCACAGAAGGGTTATTGAAGCGAATGCCTGTAGAATTAAGGGCAAGAAATTCTGCCGATGGAAATCTGGTTTTCATCAGTTATGGAGCGAATGATCTTGCTATTAAAGAAGGAATGCAGATCGTGAATCCTGAAAAATTTAAATATAATATCATCACAGCGGTTCAGCATGCCCAGGAGTTTTCTAATGACATTTATTTGGTAAGCATTCTTCCTATATCTAAAAATATAGATGGAGTAGTGGTTGGTTCAGGGAAACTCAGATCAAACGAGGAAGTGATCACTTACAACGGGATCCTTAAAAATATTGCAAAAGAATATTCCTTGACCTATATTGATTTTCATTCAGCTTTGTTTGAGGATAAAGAAGTTCTGCTTTCCGCAGATGGGGTCCACCCCAATGAGAAAGGCTATGGAATGATGGCCGAAATAGCAATTCCAATCATTGAAAAATATCTGTAATACCTTTTGTATGTTGCTGTATCATCCGAAAGATAAGATGCAGAGATTTACTGTTTGGTTAGCAACAAAAAAAGGTAATAAATAGTCGAATATCAACATCAATATAAAACGGGCTAAAGCCCGTTTTATATTTTAAAGACCTATCCATTGGCTTGAGCCAAAACATAAAATATCATTTCATTCACTATTCTCGGCATTATTCATTCCAAAATTCTCTCCTGACAAACAGTTGTCACAACTCTTTTCTATCTTTGGACTACAACAAAAAATTAAAAAATGGACAACGTGAAAATCGAACCTTTTAAGGTGATCGGAATTGAAGTAAGAACAACCAATGAGAATGAACAGGCTGCAAAAGATATTCCTGTATTATGGGAACAATTTATGAAAGAAAACGTGTTGAACAATATCCCTAATAAAATAGATAACATCATTTATTCCATTTATACAGAGTATGAAAAAGACCATACAAAGCCTTATACTACGCTGTTAGGATGCAAAGTAGAAAGCCTTGATCATATTCCGGAGGGAATGGTCGGAAAGTCTTTTGATGGCGGAGATTATGTGAAATTTTCCCCAAAAGGAAATCTGGCAGAAGGGTTGGTGATTAATGAATGGTTTAAAATCTGGGATATGGATCTGGGAAGAACTTTTACGGCAGATTTTGAAATGTATGGAGAAAAAGCGCAGAACCCTTCCGATGCAGAAGTCGATATTTTGATTGCTGTGAAATAGAAATCAAAAAAAGATGAAGTCTCCTAACTTGCATGAATTGAATTGAATACGCAATATTCCCCTCCTCCGGAGGGGTGTCAAATCAAAGATTTGACGGGGTGGTCAAACAATATACTTCCAATATACAAGAACCCCAATAATAGCAGAAGCAATGGCTACTAGAATAACCGCTCCGGCTGCAATATCCTTAATAAAGCCAATTCTTTTATCAAAATCCGGTTGAATAATATCACATAGTTTTTCAATCGCTGTATTGAAAATTTCAGCACTTAAAACTGTTGCAGAAGCCATAAGAACCAAAGCTGCATCAGTAAAAGTGAGCTTTAGGTAGAAAATAAGGAACAGGTTAATGAAAAAAGCCACAAGCTCAATCTGAAAATTTCTTTCCGTTTTGATCATCATAAAAACACCCCGGAAAGCATTCAGAAAACTTTTATGAAGAGGAGGTTTTTGCATGTTCCTTTACTTTTTTGAACAAAGATAGCTTTTGTATTTTGATTGTTGCAGTTAATCTGTTATATTTGGAAAACTAAGATTACAATATATTCAGCAGTCAATATTTTGATACAAAATATACCGCTATGGAAACCAGAACGTAATATCGGATCTGAAACCCCATTGACGATCTTTGTTAAAAACTCGTCGGGAATATTCTTTTCTTTGTTGTATGTATTTATTATATTTGTAGAAACTTATTTTATAAATCTATGAAATTTATTATTTCAAGTGGTGAACTGCAGAAGGCGTTGCAAACTGTAAGTGGCGTAATATCAAGCTCTCAATCGAGACCGATTTTAGAAAACTATCTTTTTGAATTAGACGGAAATAATGTTACCATTACAGCATCTGACGGCGAGACAACTCTTGTAACTTCTCTGGAAGTAAAGTCTGATGATTCAGGTAAATTTGCTGTTCCTGCTAAAATTTTTCAGGATTTTATCAAGACATATGGAGAACAGCCTTTAACATTTGTTGTAAAGGACAATGCGGAAGGAACTGGAAGCCAGCTTGAGATTTTAGATGAAAAAGATAATTTCGCAGTAGCATTAGATAATGCCGATGACTATCCCGAATTGCCAGAATTCGACGCTTCTCAAAGTGTTGTAATGCCGGCTGGAGTTTTGTCCGAAGCTTTAACCAATACATTATTTGCCACCAGTAACGATTCACTTCGTCCGGTAATGACGGGAGTATTATTCCAGTTTACAGAAAACGAAACCAATTTCGTTTCTACAGACTCTCACAGACTTGTTGTTTACAAAAGGTCAGACCTGATGAATGCTGAGCCAATGGAGTTTATCATGCCTAAAAAACCATTGAATATTTTCAAAAATATTCTGGCAAGTTCTAATGAAGACGTAAAAATCGACTTCAATGAGAACATGGCTAAATTTACCTTTGATAAACATATCTGGATCTGTAGACTGATCGATGGTAAATATCCAAACTATACAGCGGTAATCCCTAAAGAAAACCCGAATGTACTGACAATCAACAGAAATCTTTTATTAGGAGCAATCAAGAGAGCGTCTATCATGTCTAATAAATCTACCAACCAGGTAAGATTCAAACTTTCAGGAAATATTCTTCACCTTCATGCAGAAGATACTGAATATGCAAATAAAGCAGACATGCAGATTCCTTGTGATTATAATGGAGAAGATATCAATATCGGATTCAGCTCTAAGTTCTTAACGGAAATGTTGACGATCTTAGGTTCTGACGATATTACAATGAAAATGTCTCAGCCTAACAGACCGGGAATCATTGAACCACTTGATGGTCTTGAAGAAAACGAAAATATCTTAATGTTATCAATGCCGGTAATCGGGTTGTAAGATTAAAATAACAAATACAAAAAGCTGGAGTAATCCAGCTTTTTTTGTTTTTTATAGTCAAAATATTGAACCGTTAAGAAATATGAAGATTTTATGGAAAGTTAAGTTACATCAAAGATGGATTCAGGATGCTGCTAGCTAAGTGAAACGCCTTTGCGCCCTTAAATTATACATTATCATTATAAAACCATTGCGTTCCTTGCGTTAAAAATCAAGTAATATAGATTGTTTAAACGCTAAGTTCGCAAAAAAGGATTAAAGGCTGTATATTTTCGTTCGCAAGAGCATTTCATTCAGCAGAGATGATGCATGATAGGTTAAATGAATGTTTAGAATCAGTAGATTAGCCTTAGCTGAGTGAAGTGCCATTACGATCTTAAAAAAATAATACGGTGTAATTGTAAAATCCTTGCGTACGCCGCATTAAAAGAATATATATAAGTAAAATTATAACGTTCTTTGTAATGCACAATAACGCTCATCATGGAAATTAAAATACTGTCTTACCGAATTTCAGATTTTCCTTCCCATTTTACCACTGAAAACTACAGTGTTGTTTTATGGAAGGGTTCCGGTGTTTTTTCTGTAGATGATATCAATTATTCTTACAAAGGATATAATATCTTATTTCTTTCACCCTATCAAAAGTTGAAACTGGTTTCAGAGACGGATGAGAATATTGATGTTCTTCTATTTCATGGAGATTTTTATTGCATAGAGTATCATAAAGAAGAAGTAGCCTGCAACGGACTACTTTTCAATAACATTTATCTGAATCCCGGCATAGAACTCTCAAAAGAAAACTATGAATACATTCTGGAGCTTTTTAATCATATAAAAAAGGAAGAAACAGAAAATCATCAGTTTTCACAATCTATTATTAAAACATATATCCAGCTGATTCTTGCCATTTGCAGCAAACAGAAAAGTGGGATTGAAAACACTTCAGTAATCAATGAAAAACTGCCGAATAAAAACGCTGTAGAATTTCAGAAGCTGCTTGAAATTAACTTTAAAAACGAAAAAGAACTTTCATTTTATAGCGATCAACTCAATATTACCAACAATACCTTAAGTAAAGTGGTCAAAAAAGAGTTTTCCAAAACACCTACTCAGCTGATTAATGAGAGAATTATTCTGGAATCCAAAAAGCTTCTTCATTTGACATACCGCTCCATAAAAGAGATTGCTTCAGAGCTGGGATTTGATGATGAATTCTACTTCAGCAGGTATTTCAAAAAAGCTATGGGCTGTTCTCCCAAACAATATCGGGAAAAAGTAGGCATTTCTGTGGTGGCAAAAATGTCCATGTAATGTCCTGAAATGTCTATGTTTGGGCTGTAAGCATGTGAATATCTTTGTTAAAAAAGTAAATCTTATGCAAAACAGTAGCTTATACAGCCGTTTATTAAAGTTAGATGATTATTTCTTCAATTTTCTGAGAATATCAATATGTATTGTCATGGTCTGGATTGGCGGGCTTAAAGCATTTCAATATGAAGCTGATGGAATTGTTCCCTTTGTTGCCAATAGTCCGCTGATGAGTTTTTTCTATAAAAATGCAGGAAACAAAGTCCTGAATAAGGATAAAAAGCTTGTTTCTGAATACACGATATATAAAAATCCGGAAGGAAAAGTTGTACAGAAGAATATTAACTGGCACACACAGAATGGGACCTATACCTTTTCCTATGGGCTGGGAACGATGATTGTGATCATAGGAATTGTAGTGTTTCTGGGAATTTGGTTTCCTAAAATAGGTGCTGTAGGTGCGGCTTTGACCTTTTTTATGTCTCTGGTTACCTTATCTTTTCTCTTGACCACTCCAGAAGTGTATGTTCCTGATCTTGGTGGAGATGGCCCGACGATTCAATATGGATTTCCATATCTTTCAGGAGCAGGACGTCTTGTTTTGAAAGATATTATTATGATGGCAGGTGGATTGGTTTTATTTTCAGATAGTGTAAAGAAATTGGTAAAGCCATTCTAACCAATTTTTAATGGCTTACCAGAAATTAGATTGAAAGTACAGCACAGAGTGATCTGCTCAGCCTTCCCGGAAGAAATCTATTAAAATTATTTCTCTTAAAGTTGGTTCTAAATTTCTGTATTTCTCAAAAAAACACGACATTTGTACCGCGAAAAACCGACTCGATAATTGAGCGGAATTTCAAAAAAAGTTTCAAAAATAGTGCAGATGGAACCTGATGTTTCGTTTGACGAATTAAACAAGTAGATAGATAAGCAAATGAAAATATCAAACAACTGGCTGAAGGACTTTGTAAAAACGGAATTAAAAACTGAAAGAATCGGTGAATTCCTTACAGATATAGGTCTTGAGGTTGAAGGGATAGATAAATTTGAAAGTGTGAAAGGCAGCCTGGAAGGAATTGTTGTAGGTAAAGTTTTAACTTGCGAGAAACATCCTAATGCCGACAAACTGAAGAAGACAACAGTAGACGTAGGAAACGGAAAAATATTGAATATCGTTTGCGGAGCTCCTAATGTAGAGGCAGGACAAACTGTTCCTGTAGCCGTTGTCGGAACCAAAATCTATGATAAGACCGGAAACTTTTTTGAAATTAAAGAAGCAAAAATCAGAGGCGAAGTTTCTCAGGGAATGATCTGTGCAGAAGATGAGCTTGGTTTAAGCGAAGATCACGGGGGAATCATGGTTTTAGATGAAACCAAGTATGAAGTAGGAAAAAACTTTGCAGACTATTTTGAATTGACCAATGATGAGGTTCTTGAAATTGGTTTAACACCAAATAGAACAGATGCAATGTCTCACTATGGTGTGGCAAGAGATCTGCATGCATTTCTTTCTACCAATCAGCAAAAGTCGCAATTTAATAAAGTGGCTTCCGAAGTTTTAAATAATGAAGGAACTCACGATTTCAAACTGGAAATTGAAGATGCAGAGCTTTGTCCAAGATATATTGGCGCTGTAATTGAGAATGTAAAAGTTACAGAATCTCCAAGTTGGTTAAAAGACAGATTGAAAGCAATCGGCTTAAGCCCGATTAATAATGTTGTAGATGTTACAAATTATATTCTTCATGGATACGGGCAGCCGCTTCACGCATTTGATGCTGATAAAATAGCAGACAAAAAAGTGAAAGTGGGTGTGGTAAAGCCGGGGACAAAATTCACTACACTGGATGGAGTAGAAAGAACACTGAACGGTACTGAGATCATGATTAAAGATGGTCAGGATAGCCCAATGTGTATTGCCGGAGTTTTTGGTGGTGAAAATTCAGGAGTATCTGAAACTACAAAAACAATATTCCTTGAAAGCGCTTACTTCAATCCGATTGCCGTAAGAAAAGGTGCGAAACTTCACAGTTTAAATACAGACGCTTCTTTCAGATTCGAAAGAGGAGTAGACCCGAACCTTACAAGAACAGCAATTACTCACGCCATTAAACTGATTCAGGAAATTGCAGAAGGAAAACTGGTGGGTGAGCTTTTAGAAGAATATCCTAAGAAAATAGAAGATAACTATGTGATCCTGAGATTCTCTAAAATTGAACAGATTTTAGGAACAAAAATTCACAGAGAAAAAGTAAAAGAAATTCTTAAAGCATTGGAAATTCAGGTTTTAAACGAAATTCCTAACGGTTTTGAAATCTCTGTTCCTGCTTACAGAGCAGATGTAACAAGAGAAATCGACGTTATTGAAGAGATTTTAAGAATCTACGGATACAATAAGATCGATGCTCCACAAAAGATTTCATTTACCCCAGTGAAGTTAAGCGCAAATGATCAGGATGAACTGGAAAACAGTTGGGCAAAAACTTTACAGAGCCTTGGTTTCAATGAAGTAATGAACAATTCATTAACTTCTGTAAAAGACGAAACTGATGCCGTAAAACTATTGAATCCTTTAAGCGGTGATCTTGCCTTCATGAGAAAATCTCTATTAGAAGGACTTCTTCAGAATACTGTTTACAACATCAACAGAAAGAATGAGGATATCAAATTCTTTGAATTAGGAAAGATCTACCACAAAAGAGAGAAGTACGAAGAAAGAAAACAATTAGCGATTATTGTTTCCGGAAGAGATGTAGCTGAAAACTGGCTGCAGCCTAAATCTGCAGTAAGCTTCTACAACCTTAAGGCTTATGTAAAAGTTTTATTGGAAAGATTAGCCGTAAGTTATAAAGAAGTAGCTTTATCTGACGAAAGATTCTCTGATGCATTAGCTTATGAAGCAGATGGTAAAGTTTTAGTAAGAATCGGTAAAGTAGCTCCGGCGTTATTGAAGGATTTTGATATCGATCAGGATTGCTTCTATGCTGAAATAGAGCTTGAATTGGCTCAGGAATTACGTTCTAAAAACGAATTGAAGTTTAAAGACATTCCGAAATTCAACAAGATCAGAAGAGACTTAGCTTTATTGATTGATAAGACTGTTAACTATCAGGAGCTTTACCAGATAGCGAAGAAAAATAAATCTCCATTCATCAAGAATATTAATTTATTTGATGTGTATGAAGGTAAAAATCTTCCGGAAGGTAAAAAGTCTTATGCCATGAGCTTCGAGCTGTTAAATGAAGAAAAAACACTGGAAGAAAAAGAAATCACAGAAGTAATGGATTCTTTAATTAAAGCTTTCCAGAAAGAATTCAATGCAGAATTAAGATCTTAATTTAAAGATTACAGAAATATTATGAAACGGGCTTTTAAAGTCCGTTTTTTGTTTTTAAATTATTTCTAGGTAGATTATGAAATAATATTCTATGTGTCCTTTAGTTTGTAAACTTAATTTCTTTTTACAAACTAAGGACACATAGGCTTTATCTGCTGATAGATTATTCGTGCATTCATGGCATTAGAAGAAGCATACAATTTTATCGGAGATAAAATCCTTGCACCTTAAAAACAGCAGATTTTCAAAAACATTGCGTCTTAGCGTTTCCAACCTGTAAGGCAGTATTTCAATGTTGATATTGCTTAGCTCGCACTGAGAGGTAGGTGTAACATTTGTGAAATTAATATCTAAAGAAGAGCCGGTAAGATCAGTAATTTACATTTAAAATAAAGTAAAAATATCAACTGTTAAAGAATAAAAATTTATCGCAGCCCGTTTAAATAATATAAAATCCGTAAATTTGGGTTAATTAAAAAAGTAAAAAATGAAAAATCTTTTTTTAAGTATATGTACAGCAGCAGTATTGGCTTCATGTGGATCCATGACAAGTCCGTCTGCTTCTAAAGTAGGAAAAGCCCAGCCAGCTCTTGCCAGTACAAAATGGACGTTGGCAGATAATGTAAAAGGCAAAGTCCCGACATTGAACATTGAAGGTGAAAAAATTAATGGAAATGCAGGTTGTAACAACTATTTCGGAACCGCTACCATAGATCCTTCTACAGGAGGATTTTCAGCAGGGCAAATGGGATCTACAAAAATGATGTGTAACAATATTGGAGTAGAGCAGAACTTCATGGATATGATGGGGAAAGCTAACAAATATGTAATTTCCGGAACCACTCTGGAGCTTTATAAAGACAATCTTTTATTATTGAAATTCAATAAATCAGAATAAAAAGAAAAAGGAACTCAATTTGAGTTCCTTTTTTATGATTTGGATGTAATTAATCTTCCTCTTCTTCGTCGTACTTAGCCAACTCTTCATCGCACCATTTAAATGCTGCTTCTACCACTTTCGTAGCTTCGTCTGCCATAGTCTCTTCGTCGTCTCCTTCAAGATCGTCTAACCACTCAACTTCCTCTTCCTCAACGTTTAGGATAAATCTTGGATATTCTGTGTGGACTACGAATAGATCTTCTGGAAATTCCGAATTATCTGCTAATAAAAACTTTGGTAATTTCATTTTTTTAATGTTTTAACTTTCTCAAAGATAAATAAAATTATTGACTTAAAATGAGTTCAAAAACATTTTTGAAACTTTTTCAGCTTTTTTACTTTCAGAATAATCATAGAAGCCTTCTCCTGATTTTACACCCAGTTTTCCAGCTGTGACCATGTTTACAAGCAATGGATTCGGAGCATATTTTGGATTCTTGAATCCATCATACATTACATTCAGGATAGCAAGACATACATCAAGACCAATGAAGTCTGCCAGTTGAAGCGGTCCCATCGGGTGAGCCATACCCAGCTTCATTACTGTGTCTATTTCCTCTACACCGGCAACACCATTGTAAAGAGTTTCGATAGATTCGTTGATCATTGGCATTAAGATTCTGTTAGCCACAAAACCAGGATAGTCGTTCACTTCTACAGGAACCTTTCCTAGTGTTTTACTCATTTCGTAAATAGCAGAGAACGTTTCTTTAGATGTAGAATATCCTTTGATGATTTCTACCAGCTTCATAATTGGTACCGGATTCATGAAGTGCATTCCGATCACTTTATCTGCTCTTTTTGTAGCCGCAGCAATTTTTGTAATAGAAATAGAAGACGTATTGGTTGCAAGGATACAGTCTGTAGGTGCCAATTCATCCATCTGTCCGAAGATCTTTAATTTAAGATCAAGATTTTCAGTAGCCGCTTCTACGATAAGATCAGCCGCTCCTACAGCATCATTAAGTGCTGTGAAAGTCGTAATATTACCTAAAGTTTCAGCTTTTTGCTCTTCCGTAAGGTTCCCCTTTGCAATGATTCTGTCAAGGTTCGTAGTAATGGTTTTCAATCCTCTGTCTAAAGCATCCTGGGATACATCCACAAGATTTACTTTAAATCCGCTTTGTGCGAAAGTGTGTGCAATACCATTTCCCATGGTTCCTGCTCCGATAACTACAATGTTTTTGATCATTTTTCCTTTATTTTTTATAGATAGTTAAATTTCTTGCATT
Source organism: Chryseobacterium sp. BIGb0232 (assembly GCF_024810195.1). Classification (NCBI taxonomy): domain Bacteria; kingdom Pseudomonadati; phylum Bacteroidota; class Flavobacteriia; order Flavobacteriales; family Weeksellaceae; genus Chryseobacterium; species Chryseobacterium sp. BIGb0232. The sequence continues at coordinate 219,640 of NZ_JANUEH010000001.1, read as the reverse complement.
CATAAGATCCTCCTGATGAGCGATATCAGTGGAATCAAAACCAACATTTCCGGTGTTTGCCTGTTTTTTATTGTTGTTTTGATTAGAAACAGCAGCAGTAAGCCCCCGTACAAGGCGTTTTCTCTGATTAACGGTAAGAAAATCGGTTCCTACATATAACTGATATTCACCTTCTCTGCCTACGCCCTTTTCTATAAGGATTTCCAGGCTTCTTATCTGGTTTTTTCTTTTAAACTCTTTAAGGTAGCTGATGACAGGTTTCTCTGAAGCCGGACCACAGCATACACTTCCATAGCGGATCTTTAAATAGTTTTGATTCTTCTGTGACAAGAAGAAAGTGAAGCAAAATAAAGACGCTGCTAATAGTATTTTTTTCATAGTAATGAATTCAGGAATCGATGTGATTCTCTGCCCTAAAATTAAGCTTAATATTTTATTTATTAAAATTATCCCAGACCACTTTTGAAATGTCTGAGATTATTTTGCAGTTTTCGGTTTCAGATTCTTTGGAATTGCTTACAAATACGGCAATTGCATAGTGTTTTCCGCTGGGAAGAGTGATGATTCCCATATCGTTTTCTGCAATAGTAAGTGTATCATCCTTTCTGCCGGAAGCCCCTGTTTTATGAGCTGCTGGTGTTCCTTTTGGCAGCTGTTCAACAATTTTATTGGCTCCGGTTTTGGTTCCCAGCATAATCTGCATCAGGTAATCCGTAGATTTTTTGGAAAGCAGTTTTCCATCATAGAATTTTTTCAAAAGATCTACAGTAGAACTAGTGGTAGTGTAATTTTCATAGAGAGAATCCCAGCCGTTAAGAGCCATACCATGTTCACTGTATTTAATCTGAAAATCTTTGATACCCTTAGAATTCATGAATTTCTGAACAGCTTGTGTACCACCTGTAAGGCCAATCAACAGATCACAGAGATTATTATCACTCAAAGCCACTGTATAGTCAATGATTTCGTTTAAAGTAGCTTCCCTATTTCCTTCAGGATGCTTTACACGATAGGGAGACCATGTATTTTCATAGAGATCAGATTTTTTAATGAAAATCTTTTGATCCAATGAAAGTTTCCCCTGGTCCACAAGATCTAATGCTGCACAGGCAATATGGAACTTGAAAACACTCATCATAGCAAGTCTTTTCTCTCCGTTTTGGCTGTATTTAAAATTATTATCAAATCCTAAAACTGAAACTCCTACTGTAGCTTGCTTGCCCTTTGTAATTGAGTTTATTTTTTGTTCTAATGTAGATTTTTGTGCAGAAACAAATGCGGAAGTTAAAAGGAGAAAGAATGTTATTTTTTTCATAGTGATTAAGGATAAAAAGAAATCCCTTTTAAAGGCTAAAAGGGATATGCAATTTAAGATAATTATCGATAGGCTCAGAAGAAAAAAAGATTTTTAAACAGGCCGTTGAAAGGTATTAGTGAGATAATTAACTCCAAGCTTCCATCTTCCCAACCTTCATTTTACTTTATTTCAAAATAATTCAGGTTCACACCATCATTTTCAAAGATGACCCTGATTTTGTTTTCCCCTTTCTGAAGCTTGATATTTTTTGCAGAAACAGTATTCCAGTCTTCATTTTTTCCTGTAGCCGGTAATGAGATGGTGGATAATAATTTTCCTGAATTATTCTCAAATCTTATTTTTGAAGGATTTATACTTGAATATCTGATCTCAAACGTATAGTTTTTATCTGCTTTTGAGCTTACAGTATATTGCAGCCATTCTCCAGCCTCCGTTTTTCCTACATAATATTGATTGGTAATTGTATCAGTGCAGGAGTAGATGTCTACACCATCATTTCTCATTTGCTGGCCGGAATTCCATTCGGATCTTTTAGCAGGATCACTTACCCAAAGGTTAATAAAATCTTTATCCAGATAAGCAGAACCCAACCTCCCCAGATCATACTCTGATGCAAATATTCTTCCAGGTATCTGATGATTTTTAAACGGTTTTGTAGAATCATCGGTCACCTGTCTGAACATGGCATCAATAACATCATTTTTTACTTCAGTATTGCTGAATTTGTAGTTGTCTGCAATATGCATCAATGCTTTCTTTGCATATTCTTTGGAAGGTTTTTCGCCGCCGTTCTTCCAGTAGTTCAAAAGCTTTTCATACTCAGGAGTTGTTTTTACATTGGTAATTCCGGCAATGTTGTCAATTTTTTTCATAGGCCAGAAAGCATATCCGATATTATGCTTATCCAATAACTGAATCAGTTCTGTGAACCATACATTAGAATTTTCACCGGTTTCTCCAAGCCAGATCGGTATATTATGTTTCTCCCTTAAATCCAAGGCAAACTGTATGGTTTTATCATCGTTATCATTCCAGTATTTATGGAAACTGAAAGCCATGTTCTGATCCCAGATTGGCAGTAAGCCATTGTAATTATTACCCCATCCATTTCCTTCAATAAAGATAATATGCTTCTGATCCACTTCCCGGATGGCGCTGGTGATCTCTTTTTGTAATTTCCAAAGAGGGGCATTCGACATTTCATCAATACCATTGGGGTTTTTTCCGGTGAAATTGATATTAGGCTCATTAATAATATCATATCCACCGATCCATGGTTCATTCTTATAGCGATCTGCCAGTTTTTTCCAGAGCGCAATGGTTTTTCTTTGATTTTCTTCACTTTCCCAAAGTGATGGCTTAGTCTTATCGTTATCTGAGATGTTGGCATCATTTCCCTGTCCGCCGGGAGCAGCATGAAGATCAAGGATCAGATAGATTTTGTTGTCTTTACACCATTTAAGCAAATCATCGGTCATCTTAAAACCTTCTTCCAGCCATGTGTCCTTGCCTTTTACCGATTCCTTTTCTATAGGAAGAGTATACAGGTTGTAGTGCATAGGAAGCCTAATAGAATTGAAGCCCGCTTTTGCTAAAAAATCAATGTCCTGTCTGGTAATACCATTCTTCAGATAAGCTTTATAAAATTCATGCATTCCATCCTCACCAATCAATTCGGCTATTTTTTCCTTAATCTTATATTGAGGACCAGCAAAATCAGCTGTTTTCAGCATATAACCTTCCTGTAGCATCCATCCGCCTAAGCCGAGGCCTTTCAATTGGATATTTTCACCTTTATCATTAATGATTTTTTGTCCTGAAGTCTTTAATAATTGAGATGTCCCAAATTGAGACAATAATAAAGCGGATAATAGAATGGCTCTTTTCATAGTTGTTTTGATGGTTTTAAAATAATGGAGGAATAATATTAGAATCAATCATGAATGGCATTATAAAATAAGCAGTTACTTACTTCATTTGCTTTGCCATAGATCCTTATATATAAATCAAAATATTTCAATACTTTATTGAATTGTTTTTCAAATATATTGTTTTTTTGCTTTGAAGGAGTCTTTTTATTGGTAAATCTGTAATTTTTAATGAGAATTTTATTTAAGAATTACAACTGTACTATATTAAAAATGCTACCTTAATAATCAGGATAAAGGATTATTAAGATAGCATGATAACTATTGTTGCTGATAACACAGCATATTTTTATTTTTGGCTGATTAGGCTCATGATTTCCAAAGCTACCTTCAGTGCCTCAGTTCCATCTTCAAGAGAAACCTCTACATTTTTATCACCGGTAATGGCATCAGCAAAAGAGTTTAATTCATCAAGAATTGCATTGTTAGGCTGAATATTAGGGTATTCAAACAGGATCTGATTTTTTTCTCCTTCTGCATTTTCAATGATCATATCAAATGGGGTAGGCTGTTCAGGGGCATCTTTCATTCTGATCACTTCTGCTTTTTTCTCAAGAAAATCTACAGAAATATATGCGTCTTTCTGGAAGAATCTGCTTTTTCTCATGGCTTTCATAGAAATTCTTGAAGTCGTAAGGTTGGCAACACATCCATTTTCAAATTCTATTCTTGCATTGGCAATATCCGGAGTTTTACTCACTACACAGACACCGCTTGCGTGGATGTTTTTTACTTTAGACTTAGCCATGCTTAACAGAATATCCAGATCATGAATCATAAGATCCAGTACTACAGAAACATCCGTACCACGAGGATTGAATTCAGCTAATCGGTGAATCTCAATGAACATCGGGTTGTTGATGTATTCTTTGGTGGCAATGAAGGCTGGGTTGTATCTTTCAACATGTCCTACCTGTGCTTTAATGCCATTTTCCTGGCATAAACGAAGAATTTCTTCTGCCTGCTCCAGCGTTTGGGTTACCGGTTTTTCAATAAAGAAATGAAGCCCCTTTTCTATAGCTTTTAAAGCATAATCATAATGATAGACTGTTGGAGTAACAATATCCAGCATATCAATCTGCTCAAGCAATTCATCAAAGTTTTCAAAATATTTATATCCTAATTCGGCTTCTAATTTTTTTCCGTTTTCAACATCTTTATCGTGGAAACCAACGAATTCATATCTGTCTGACTGATTAAGAAGTTTTAAATGGATCTTTCCCAGATGTCCGGCACCTACCAAACCTGCTTTTAACATAGCTCTATTAAATTTTTGTAAAGATAAGAAAGAAGTTATATTCAGGAAGGCAGAAATTGTTTTTTGTGGATAAAACTTTTTTGCAGACTCCTGAAATCTAAAATCTAATTTCTTACTTTTGTCAGATGCAGGATTCGTTTGTACATAAAGGAAAAAGAAAGAATTTAGTAGAATATCTCAGATACAGAATCGGGATTTCGGATGAGAATGTACTTTCAGCAATGAATGACGTTCCGAGACATCTTTTCATTGAAAGTATTTTTGAAGACTTCGCTTATGAAGACAGGGCTTTCCCTATTCTGGCCCATCAAACCATTTCGCATCCTTCAACGGTTGCAGAGCAGTCTGAACTGCTACAGGTGAGAGCAGGAGAGAAAGTATTGGAAATCGGGACAGGATGTGGATATCAGACAGCTGTTTTACTGGCAATGAAAGCTCATGTATACACTGTAGAAAGACAAAAAGATCTATTTGATTTTTCTAAAAATAAATTGAGAGAGCTTCACCTTTATCCAAAGTTTCAAAGTTTTGGAGATGGTTTTGCCGGGCTGCCAACTTTTGCTCCTTTTGATAAAATTATTGTTACCTGTGGAGCCGGAACTTTACCTACAGAATTGTTAAAACAATTAAAGGTAGGTGGCAAAATGGTCATTCCATTAGGTCCAACGGATGAACAGGTTTTATACAGATTCACCAAAGTAGGCCCTACGGAATTTGAAAAAGAAGAGTTTGGAGCTTATAAATTTGTTCCGATGCTGGGCAACACGAATCAATAAAATTAAGATTAAGTTCTAAATTTAAATAATCGCTGAACAACGGAACTGGTAGGCGTGCTGGTCTCAAACACCAGTTCTTTGATTTTGCCACGAATGCAAAAAAAAAATGTTTAATCCAAATGCATTCCTAAAAAATTCGTTTATTCACGGCTATAAATTAAATTCTTATATGAATTTCCATGTAGTGCCATTTTGAAGCTTTATCGTTGGCATAATTTAAAGTTTTTTGTGTTTTTTTATAAAATTTTGGTTCAGTTCGGAATGGAAATTGGACTTCTTTAAAAACTCAACCACTTAAAATCTTATGATTATGGATACGAACAGATTCAAGGCGTCACATGATTTTAGTAATGTTCAGAAGAACCTGCACAACAATTCCGGATATAGTGTAGAAAGCTATTCCCAGCAGGCGAAAGATTACATTCACGATATGAAAAGCAAGAATCAGGAGGCCACAAAACAAGGATTTATGACACAAGCACAGAAATCGGCTAAAGAAGTTTGGGAAGAAATTCAGGAAATAGCTTCTGAGGCTTGGGAAAAGAACCATTCTGATGAAAAGAAATAATTTTTAATATTAAAGTTCAATAACCTTACTTTTTGCGAGTGAGGTTTTTTATTTAAATCCAATAAAATAATAATGAAAGTTTTTATCAATAAAAGAATTCCTGAAATTGGAATCAATATGTTGCAGGAAGCAGGACTGGAGATCATATTTCCTGAAAATGAAAATCTTACTTATGACGAATGGGTACAGTATTGCCGGAATACGGATGTAATTCTTAATATTGGTGGTGATTTTAAATATGATAAAGCCTTTTTTGATGCCTGTCCTGATATCAAAGCCATTGCTTTATATTCCGTAGGGTTTGATCATGTTGATATAAAGGAAGCCAGTCTCAGGAATATTCCGATTGGGAATACTCCGGATGTATTAAGCAGAGCAACTTCTGACGTAGCTTTTTTACTGATGCAGTCGGTAGCCAGACGGGCGAGCTATAATTTTCAAAAAGTGAAAGAAGGAAATTGGGGAGCTTTTGATCCTTTGCATGCTTTGGGACAGGAACTTTATGGCAAAACATTAGGTGTTTTTGGATTGGGAAGAATCGGTTTTCAAATGGCTGAAAAATGCAAAAAAGCTTTTGATATGAAGATCATTTATCACAATCGCCGTCATAATGAAGAAGCTGAAAGAGAGTTGGATGCGAAGTATGTCTCATTTGATGAACTGGTTACAGATTCTGATGTATTAAGTATTCATGCTAATTTTACTGCTGAACATAAAGAACTTTTCAATAATGGGGTATTTGGAAAAATGAAATCCAACGCTATTTTTATCAATACAGCGAGAGGTGGGTTTCATCAGGAACAGGATTTATATAAAGCATTAACTGAAGGGAAAATCTGGGGAGCCGGCCTTGATGTAACCAACCCGGAACCTATGTCTTCAGACAATCCTATCTTAGAATTGTCCAATGTTTGTGTGTTACCTCATATCGGCTCAGCAACCATTGAAGCAAGAAACGGAATGGCCCGACTAGCTGCCGGAAATCTTATTGCCTTTTCAAAAGGTGAGAAGATGCCGAATTGTGCCAATCCTGAAGTATATTCCCATCATTTATCATAACTTGGAATTATTTTTGTTCTGAATATATAAACCTTAAAAATCTAAATATTATGGCACCGGAAAACAATATTAATGAACAGAACAAAAGGTTGGAACGTATGGATTATGATCCCAACGAAGATATATTCAAAAGAGAAAAACATGTTTCGCTGGATGGAGACGGAAATCCTATATTTGATGAAGATATAGATGAAGACAAGATAGATAAAGGCCTTGATATTCCAGGTGCCGAAGACGATGATAAAATGGAAGAAATAGGAGAGGAAGATGAAGAAAATAACTATTGGAGCCTCAGTGATAATGAGGATGATCATGAAGAAGAGAACGATGATGTTTTAACTTAGAAAATTTACTTATAATAATAACCTTGCTGATTTTCAGTGAGGTTTTTTGTTTTTGAAAGGACAACCTAATCTTGTAAGAAGAAATTTCTCTCCTCCGGAGGGGTGGATTCAAAAATTATTAAATTTTTGAAGACGGGGTGGTTCCATAATGAGCAACAATAAAATCCTCCAATTCTTTCATTACCCACCCAAGATTATTTCTCACATCAAAATCGCTAACTCTAAAAAATAACAGCCCTAAAGATTCCAGATATTCCTGTCTAATACCATCATAGACTTGTTTTTCATCGTGACTTGAACCATCAATCTCAATAATTAATCCTAAAGATTTCACATAGAAATCAACAATATAGTTCCCGATAATCCTTTGTCTGTCGAAATCAATTTCATAAAAGTTTTTTGTCCGAACTTTTTTCCAGAAAATGACCTCACCCAATATTCTGGCTTTACGTTTTTCTTTCAGTAGTGGTTTTAATCTGGAATTGTAGGGTAGATTTACTACAAAGTTCTTACGAATGGGAGTACCATTGATAGAGGTTAGTATTTCTTTCATTTGTGTGTTTTTTAACCACCCCGGCTTTCAAAATTCAGAGAATTTTGAAAGCCGCCCTTCCGGAGGAGGGGAATGTGAGTGCTTCTTTTCAAATATAGTATTTAAAATATGGTGTTGAATATATTTTCATAGGATTGATAATCAGCTTTTTTGCCTAATCATTGTTTTAGGCTTTCCTTTTCCTGTCTTTTGTTGCCTATATTTCATAATTTGAATATCTTTAAAACTTAAAACATTGTTTAAACATAGAACTTTAAATAGCAATATGACATTTCAAGAACAGATACAGCAGGGGATTCCGAATCAGCTGCCACAACCAAAACCATACGAAACGAATATCAACCATGCTCCAAAGCGTAAAGAAATTCTAGGAGAAGAAGAAAAAAAACTGGCATTGAAAAATGCTTTGCGTTATTTCGATCCGAAGTTTCATGCAGAATTAATTCCTGAATTTAAGCAGGAACTGGAGGACTACGGAAGAATTTATATGTACCGTTTCCGTCCGGATTATGAGATGAAAGCCAGATCTATTGAAGATTATCCGGGAAAATCTGAGCAGGCAAAAGCCATTATGCTGATGATCCAGAACAATTTGGATTATGCCGTTGCTCAGCATCCTCATGAACTGATTACTTATGGTGGAAACGGAGCTGTTTTCTCCAACTGGGCACAGTATCTGCTGACCATGAAATATCTGTCTGAAATGACCAATGAGCAGACTTTGGTAATGTATTCAGGACATCCGATGGGATTGTTCCCATCTCACAAAGATGCACCAAGAGTCGTGGTAACGAACGGGATGATGATTCCAAATTATTCCAAACCGGATGATTGGGAGAAATTCAATGCTCTTGGTGTGACACAGTATGGGCAAATGACAGCGGGAAGTTATATGTATATCGGTCCTCAGGGAATCGTTCACGGAACAACTATTACAGCTTTAAATGCTTTCAGAAAGATCAATAAAGATCCAAAAGGGGGTCTGTTTGTTACTTCAGGATTGGGAGGAATGAGTGGAGCTCAGCCAAAAGCAGGAAATATTGCGGGTTGTGTTACCGTATGTGCAGAAGTAAATCCAAAGATTACTAAAATCCGTCATGATCAGAAGTGGGTGAATGAAATTTATGAAGACCTGGATGGATTGGTGAAAAGAGTAAGAGAGGCACAGCAAAATAAAGAAACTGTTTCTTTAGCTTATCTTGGAAATATTGTAGATGTTTGGGAAAAATTTGACAAGGCAGATTTAAGAATTGATATTGGTTCAGACCAGACTTCACTTCATAACCCTTGGGCGGGTGGATATTATCCGGTAGGACAAAGCTTTGAAGAATCTAATGCCATGATGGCTGAAGATCCTGAATTATTCAAAGAAAAAGTTCAGGAAACATTAAGAAGACACGCGGCAGCCATCAATAAACATACAGAAAAAGGAACTTATTTCTTCGATTACGGAAATGCTTTCTTACTGGAAGCTTCGAGAGCCGGAGCTGATGTAATGGCAGACAATCCTACATTAGGAAGAGAATTCAAATATCCAAGTTATGTTCAGGATATTATGGGACCTATGTGCTTCGACTACGGTTTTGGGCCATTCCGTTGGGTATGTGCAAGTGGAAAACCGGAAGATTTACAGAAAACTGATGAGATTGCATGTGCCGTATTGGAAGAAATGATTAAAAATTCCCCTGAAGAAATTCAGCAGCAGATGAAGGACAATATCCAGTGGATCAAAGGAGCACAGGAAAATAAGCTGGTAGTAGGTTCTCAGGCGAGAATCCTGTACGCAGATGCAGAAGGAAGGATGAAGATTGCTGAAGCCTTTAACAAAGCTATTAAAAACGGTGAGATCGGACCTGTAGTATTGGGTAGAGACCATCATGATGTTTCAGGAACAGATTCTCCTTACAGAGAGACTTCCAATATTTATGACGGATCAAGATTTACTGCAGATATGGCGATTCACAATGTGATTGGTGACAGTTTCCGTGGGGCAACCTGGGTTTCTATTCACAATGGTGGTGGAGTAGGCTGGGGAGAAGTAATCAACGGAGGCTTCGGAATGCTATTGGATGGAAGTGATGATGCCGACAGAAGATTAAAGTCTATGCTTTTCTGGGACGTGAACAATGGGATCTCAAGAAGAAGCTGGGCAAGAAATGAGGGGGCTATTTTTGCTATTAAAAGAGCGATGGAAGCTGAACCTAATTTAAAGGTAACCCTTCCGAATCTTGTAGACGAAAATTTACTGTAATTCTTAGTTTACAGGCATGAAACTCTTTACAACAAAAGAAGGGAATTTTTCAATTCAAGTACTCAATGAGAGAGAAGAGCATGTCGGTGAACTTTTATTTGGAGTCATTAATGGCCTCAATGAACGAATAAAAATAGGGAGCGAAATCTACAAAATTGAAGGTACAGGATTTTTATGGAAGGATATTAGGGTTTTGGATGAATCCGGAAAGGTGGTTTTAATAATCGACTCTTCCAAAAACCGACTCTTTTATTATGGGAATAGTACAGAAATTTATACCTACCAATTTAAAAGTTGGCTTCACAAAGAGTTATTGTTGTATGACAGCCAAGATAAATTAGTCTTAGCTTTAAGTTATAAGCAAACCCTTCTTAAATTGAAGTATGTACTGGAGATTGATGAGGATTTCAATCACGATTTGATTATTTTAAGTTTTTTAAATTTTTATCTGAGAGATGTATTAAATGGATAATTTTGAAACTTCATTTCAGGTAAAAACAAAAATTTTATAAACTGCTAAGCCTTGACAAATATCAATAAAAAACTGTTTTCACACCTCAATATAGAGGATGATGATCCTGTTTGGGAAAAGTTTGCTGAGGTTGAGTTTTCAAAGAAAAATATATTCTCGGACAATAAAGCCTATCTTGTTGAAGATGGGCTTGTCCGTAAATACTATATCAACAGTACATCAGATATAGATACTGAAGTCTGTGCAGAATTCTATTTTCCTGGCGATATTTTTACAGTTGGGAATAAAGGTTCTGAAGGGATTTATGAATCTCTCAGCAGCGGTCTTGCCTGGGAGATTACTTTAGATGAAGTAAAGGAAATGTTCGCCGTAAATCCTGAATGCCGTTTTGTGCAGAATTACTACTTGAGCAGAAAACTGAACGCTGCCATGAAGCGCGAGATGCTGTTACTAAAAAATACACCACAGGATCTTTACGAATACCTGCTGGAAAATAAACCTCATTATATTCAGAATATTCCTTTGAAATACCTGGCTTCCTATATTGGGATTACTCCAATTTCTCTGAGCCGAATCAGAAAGAGGATTAGTTAAAGACTGGAAGCTTGAAGATGGGAGCTGGAAGTGATCAAGGTAATAATAAATGATCCCATACTTTTCATAAGAGCTATTATCCTATTTTTTATAAACGCAAAGTTTCAATTTTAAATACACATTATTTTAAGTGAGCAAAGAGCTCATCGATTTTTAATTGATTTGATAAAGTATGCCTCAACCATTAATTTCAGTACTGGCTTGGCTGGCATCTTTATTTCCTTTGATTTTGTCTTTTAATGAATAAAAACAAAGATATACGCTGTTCCTCGATTCAAAAAACTATCAGAAATTACAGGACGATAATTAACTTCCATCCTCCATTTTTCCATCTCCCAGCTTCAATTAATTATCTTTTGTTTATTGTTTGACCTTCTATAAGTCTTTTCCTTTGTTGAAAAAAGAATATGGAAATACAGAAATTAAACTGGGCAGGAATAAAGCTTATTTCAAATGGTAAAACCATCTTAATAGATGCAGCAGAAGATTTTTCTTATTACAAACCTGTTTTAGGGGAAGCTGTAGATGAAGTGATTAAGTTTACAGATAAGGTAGAGGCAGATTATATCTTATTTACCCATATGCATCTGGATCATTTTGATAAAAGTGTTGTGGAAAAATGTCTGAAAAAGAATGGAAAATTGATTGTGTATTCAGGGCTAGAATCAGTTGTCAGAAAGATTATGGGTGATGTTGAAATGGTTGTACTGAATCTTAATGAAGTTTTTACCGAAAACAATATTATCTTTAAACCTGTATTTGCAATGGATGGAGTAGGAGAAATCCAGACTTCATGGATTGTGGAAGATCTGCACTCGAAGATTTTTCATGGTGGAGATACCATCTGGCATAATCAGTTCTGGAAGTTGGGAAGGGAGAATGAAAATATAGACTATGCGTTTTTGCCATCCAATGGTGTTGTTGTGAATTTTGAAATGATAGGATTGGAATACAGTCCGGTTCCGGTTTCTCTTAATTTGAAAGAGGCTTTTGCTGCGGCCCATCTTTTACATGCTAAAAAGCTGGTTCCTATACATTATGGATTATTTACCCATGAGAAATTTTATATTCCTCAATTATTTGATCAGGAAGATTTGCAAAAAACTTCTAAAGAAATAGGACAGAATTATCTTATTCTGAAAGATGGAGAAGTGTTGATGGATTCGTAGACAAAGATTTGTTTTTTAACAAATAGATTCATAAATTAAAAAATGAAAAAAATTGGAATTATAGGTTGTGGCTGGTTGGGCACTCATATAGCAGAGAAGTTATCAGATCAATATGAGATTTTTGCAACCACCACTTCAGAATCTAAAATAAAAGATTTATCCGCTAAAGGATACCAGATCACTCAGGTTAGCTTTCCGGATGACGATATATCTGAAACAATGCAGGAATGGGAAATAGCTCCACAGTTGGATGCTGTGATTATTACGGTTCCGTTTTCAGGAATAAGAGGCGCTGAAATCCCTTTGCATGAAAGAGCTAAGAATTTACTCGCATTTCTTGGAGATTATAAAGGTCAGCTTTATCTGATGAGCTCTACGGGAGTATATCCTGATACTGAAAAAGAGTTTACAGAATATGAACGGCTTGCAGATGATGTTCCAAGCGAGAGTATTATAAAAAACAGATTTCCTGAAGTCAATGTTTTGAGATTGGCAGGATTAATGGGAGATCAGAGACTGCTAAAGAATTATAATATATCCAATCTGGATCTGCTGGTTAACCATATTCATTATGCTGATATTTGTTCAGTCGTTGAGAAAATGTTGAAGAATCAGGCCAGGTCCAAAGTTTATAATGTGGTGGCACCTGTGCATCCTAATAAAGAAGAGATCATCAACGCCCAGAAAGACCTGCCGTATTCAGGTGAACGTACCACTCAAGGCAGAACAATATCACCTTCAAAATTAATTTCAGAGCTGGATTATGAATTTCAATATCCTGATCCTCGATATTTTCATCTTACGAAGGGCTCTTAATAATGAAGTTTAAAAAATAGAAACCTGCTGTGAGGCAGGTTTTTTATGTAACTATGTTTTCAATCTTGATAGTCAATGATTTGATATTTAATCTGTTCTTTCTCTATATAGTTTTTAAGTTCATCAAGATTTTTCCACACATAAGAAGAGCCGTACTGGCAAATATAGATACCATCTTCCTCAAAAATAATACTGATATTAGGGATTTTCCCGGTGTTTTCCATATACCTGAAATCCCAGAACAGCTGATGGGCATATTCATATTTTTTCTCAAAAAGCACAGAGCTTTTCAGTAAATTCTGAATTTCAGTAGTTTGCTTATCTGTAAACTTAGCTTTTAATTTATATTCAAATCCCATTTATTTCTAATATTTCACAAGATTAAAATTTTATTTGAAAAATAGAATAATAATAGCTAAAATTCTAACTATATTGTCTTGTATCACAAAGTTTATTTACTTTTAAATCCAATAATGATAAGATTAACCATGAACAAATACTTTTTTATCTTCATTTTCATCTTTTTATTTTCAATTCCAATTTCTGCCTGTCTTAATGGCGAGGAAATGGTTTTGAGCAACAGAGGAATTCTGTATACGGATTATGAAGGAGAAGTGCCTCATGGACATGAGTTTGGTGGCAAGAAGCGGTTAGAAGCATTCTTGGTTACCTTAGAAAAAGGGTATAACAAAACCAAGAATCTTGACTATCTGTCTGACAAGGGTTTTGTCTTAATTATTTTAGGAAGATATAAGGAAGCTATTGCACTTTATAAAAAGATAGAATATATAGAACCTGGAAGATATTCTACAGCATCCAATATAGGAACGGCGTATGAATTGTCTGGAAATAATACAGAAGCCCTACAATGGATTGAAAAAGCATTACAGATAAATCCTAAATCTCATTCTTCCTCAGAATGGATTCATGTAAATATTTTAAAAGCTAAAATTAAAGGAGAGGAGTATATTTCATCAAAAAATTTGATTGGACGTGATTTTGGGAATGAAAAATTACCTCAATCTAATCTAAGAAAGAACGAACTTCAGGATCTAAAAATGCAGTTGTATTATCAGTTAAACGAAAGAATATCGTTTGTAAAACCTAAGGACAGAATTGTAGCACAACTTTTATTTGATCTGGGAAATATTGCTCTTTTGATGAACCAAAAAGCAGAAGCTAAGGAAGATTATCAATTGGCTGAGGAGTATGGATTTAACAATTCTGTTTTAGATGAAAGGATAAAGCTTTTAACTCTAAAAAATAGTGAATCCATAAGAACGATTGTTAATGAAATAAAATATCATACCCGAGAGCCGCAAGTGTTTCATTTAATGGAAACTATTGTGTCTGTAGCTGCATTTTTATTGGCAGGTTTTATCATCTTTGTTTTTAGGAATAAAATCGCTTTAATGTTAAAATAAAATATCAAAAAAGTGAATAGGTTTTTAAAAATAGGTTTGCTCTCTCTGGGAATTGTGTTAATTATTATATTCGTTGGGCTGGGAAGATGTTCTAATATTCGAATTCCGCTTCTACCTGTTTTTGGTTCAGGAATACAGGACTTTTCCAAAGATCTGCCAGGAGGTTATAAACTTTACAGAAATTCTTCAATAGATATTTTTATAGTTCCTGATGGAGGTTGGGATGATGAAACGGCTATAATACCATCCAAAATTCTTAAAATGAATACCTATAAAAATTTTATTGTTGCTGAAAGAGAGGAAGTAAAAAACAAACCATATAATGATAGTTTAAATCATCAGAAAACCTTAGATAAAGACTTCTGGATTCTGGATACAGGTAAAAATTATGTGTTGAAAAATTTACCCTTTCATGAATATATAAGAAAACTAGATTCTCTTAAAATTCCAAGAAATATTGAATTAATTGATGTATATGAATATTAAATTCAGATCAACTATAAAATTCAAAACCCTTTCCAACCTTTTTCTTCACCAGAGCATCTTTATAGGTAAAAGAATACTATGAAAATTACCATCCCAAAACCCTGTCATGAAAACTGGGATAACATGACTTCTGATGAAAAAGGAAAATTTTGTTCTGTCTGTTCTAAAACTGTTCACGATTTTACCGGTTTTTCAGATGAAGAACTATCTGATAGTTTTGATTCAAATGAAAATATATGTGGTAGATTCAGAGAAGATCAGCTGGATAGGAATTTGTATCTCTCAATAATAAGTAAGCTAGCATTGGGATTATTGACTGTAGGTGGAATGCTGACCCAGCTAAATGCTCAGGAAATAAAATCAGATGAACTAAAGATTTCAGAACCGGTACGGGGACTTAATATGACTAACCCCAGGATTAATGATACTGTAAAAAGTAGATCTTTCAGAATTGGAGCACCTGCATCCATACCAACAGAAAAGCCATTGATCTTGCTTAATAATAAAGAAATTTCTATAGATGAGTTAGGATCTTTAAAACCTGATAGGATTGAGAGTGTCAACAGTTTTTTGCCTGCAGAAGCCGTAAAACGCTATGGTAAAAATGCGAAAAATGGAGTTGTAGTCATTACTACCAAAAAGAAATAAAGAGAAGAAAATAATAATATTTAATTCTATGATACATTTAATTTTTTAGATAAATTGTACCCTAGATTTATAAACTATGCTTTCATCTGAATCTTTAGAAAAAATAATCGGTATCAGTCAGATCATTACTGTACAACGGAATAATTATTTTGTAAAAGAAAATGATATTTGTAATTATGTAGGCATCGTGAAAAGTGGTACGCTGTATTCTTATTTTGAAGATTCGGATGCTAATATGCTCGTCAATGAATTGTATAATAAGCAGTCTATTATAACGTCATATAGAAGTTTTTTAAATGAAATTCCATCACCTGCTTATATAAAAGCCTATTCGGATGCTGAGATTTATGCAATCGAAAAAAAAACCTATAAGGAATTGATACAATATCAGGAATGGACTTTGATCTTTAAAGAAATTGCAGATGAATTGTTTATTAATAAATGCTTTAAAGAAACGTCATTGATTAAATTAAAAGCAAAAGAACGTTATTTGACATTCATACAGAATAGGTCTTGTATAGAACAGGACTTTCCTCAGCATCTTATAGCATCATATCTTAAAATTCGCCCCGAAACTTTATCAAGAATTAAAAGTCTTGACCTACATCAAGATAATAAATAGTTTTTCTTGCTGATTTTTGCATTGTAACAAAAACAACAGAATAACAATGCCTTTAATCAGAATTACTTTATCAGAAAACTATTCAGCAGAAGAATGCCACAAGATTTCTCAGGCGGTTCATGCTACGTTAATTGAAGATTTTACTATTCCAGCAGATGATTATTTTCATATCATTGAGCAGGTAAACCCGTCTCAACTCTTTTTTCCGGACCAATATTTGGGAATGAAGCACGACCAGGGAATTTTATTTATTCAAATCATTGCTGCTATGGGTAGAACCAGGGAACAAAAACAAAAACTTTATAAAAATATTGTTTTAGGAATTTCGGGCTCTACGAACATAAATCCACAAAACATCATCATTACTTTATTAGAAAATTCTAAAGAGAACTGGTCATTCGGTAATGGTGAACTCCAAAATTTTAATCACATATAAAATGGTAGAGATTGTCAATGCAGAACAACTGTTGAAAAACAGTACTGAAGACCAGGCGATGAATCAAAAAGTTGTTTTCCTTACAGGGGATGATGATAATGCTTTTTTTATGATAGAACTCCATCCAAATAGAACACTACCGGCACATTATCATAAAGAAAAAATAGAGATATATTATATTCTGAAAGGGGTAGGCACAGTAATCACAGCAAAATTCAAAAATGGAAAAGTGATGAACCCGTGCACTCAAAATGTAGGAAAGGGAGATGTTTTTTCTATAACGCCCTATACAGTACATCAGATTACAAATACAGGAACGGAAGTCCTTCAAATTTTAGCTTTAGCTCCCAAAAGCCATAGTGCAGAAGATCGATATTTTGTAACACTTACTACTCAATAATAATGAAAAATAGAATAATTATGACTGTCATTTTTTTATTTGTGATCACCTCTTTTTCAGAATGTAACGCACAGGAAAATAAAATAAAAAGAAGAGATCTGCAAAGTGTCATTATTGATCAATATCTGCATAAAGTGGAAATGCAGGAAATTATTTTTGCTGCCAGCCAAAAGGCCCCTGTACATTATCACCCTTGTCCGGTAATCGGAATTGTTATTTCAGGAAAAATTCTATTTCAGATTGATGGAGAAGAAGCTAGGGTTTTAAAAGAAGGCGATGTATTTTATGAACCTAAGAATTGTAGAGTATTGCATTTTGATAACTTAGATTCTGAAGCATCAGTAAAATTTGTTGCAGCTTATTTAAAGGAATCAAATGAAAAATCTATTGAATTAATACATTGATTATCATATGAAAGTATGAGGCATATCTGTATTGCATGATGGGATTAAATAAATGCTCGGGCAATCGAAGATCGCTCGAGCATTTATTTATATTTTAAAGTCAATACCTATTATTTCACAGCCTGAATAGCCGCAGCATAATTAGGTTCCTGAGAAATATCCGGTACCTGTTCTTCATAAATAATGGTTCCCGAAGGATCAATCACAACAACAGCTCTGCTGAGAAGCCCTTTCATAGATGATTCTACCATTTCTACCCCATAATTCCATCCGAAATCAGAACGGAAATCAGAAAGCATCACCACATTGTTGATTCCTTCAGCACCACAGAATCTTTTCTGAGCAAAAGGTAAATCTTTAGAAATACAAAGCACTACCGTATTGGGAAGGTTCCCTGCCTCTTCATTGAAATGATGTACAGAAGCCGAACAAACCCCTGTATCTACACTCGGAAAGATATTCAGGATGACATATCTGCCTTTGTAAGCATCTAAACTTTGATCATTCATATTCACATCCGTAAGAGTAAATTTCGGAGCCGGTTTGTTTACATCCGGTAATTTGGAATAAGTACGTACTGGGGTCCCTTTTAACAAAACCGTATTGATGGACTTATTTTTTTGAGCGAAACTAAGCGCTGAAAAGAGAAATAACGTACTGAAAACTATTTTTGAAAACATTGAAAATTTTTTTTAACAAAAATATTGTTTTTTTCAGTTGGCTGAGTTAATTTTCATTCAAATAGCTCTTAAATAGAGCAAATCTATTGATTCGTTATTCTGAAAATCAATTTTTACGTCTACCTTTATTCTACAAAATTCAGATTCAAATTATTAAATACTAACAATATGAGTTCAGCAAACAATGTGTCATTTCAAGATATTTTTAAAAACGAAAACGAAATCCCCGAAGAATATAAAGTCCCCGAGATCCATCAGAAAGTCTATCTTCTGAATGGTGAACTGGTAGAATGGAAAGGTGAAACCCAGAATATTTATTCCCCGGTTTGTATTCCTACTGAAAACGGATTAGAGAGAAAACTTCTGGGAAGCATCCCGGATATTGGTCCTGAAGAAGCCATGGAAGTTCTGAATACCTGTGTAAAGGCATATGATAACGGGCTGGGAGAGTGGCCTACAA
The DNA here is from genome assembly GCF_024810195.1 of Chryseobacterium sp. BIGb0232. NCBI lineage: Bacteria > Pseudomonadati > Bacteroidota > Flavobacteriia > Flavobacteriales > Weeksellaceae > Chryseobacterium > Chryseobacterium sp. BIGb0232. Next base: position 200,974 of record NZ_JANUEH010000001.1, on the reverse strand, counting down.
TGTCCGTGGAAGGACGTATCAAGTGTATGCAGAAATTTGTCTATCTCATGATCCAGCAGCGTGATCTGATCATTAAGCTGCTAATGTGGGAAATCGGGAAAACACTGGCCGATTCTACCAAAGAATTTGACCGTACGGTAGATTATATCAATCAGACTATTGATGCTTTAAAAGACCTGGATAGAGAGTCTTCCCGCTTTCAGGAAGCAGAAGGTACAATTGCGCAGATCAGAAGAGCACCATTGGGAGTAGTTTTAAGTATGGGGCCATTCAATTATCCTTTGAACGAGATCTTTACTACACTGATTCCTGCATTGATTATGGGAAATACAATCTTATTCAAGCTACCTAAACATGGAGTACTGGCTCATTATCCTTTATTGAATGCCTTTAAAGAAGCTTTCCCGAAAGGAACAGTGAATACTTTATATGGAAAAGGTTCTGAAATCATAACTCCAATCATGGAAAGTGGTAAAGTAAATGTACTTGCTTTTATCGGTTCAAGTAAAGTTGCCAATGGATTGAAGAAATTACATCCGAAGGTGAATCGTTTAAGAGCCATTCTGAGTCTTGATGCTAAAAATGCAGCGATTGTTACCAAAAATGCCAACCTTGATGTAGCAGTAAGTGAATGTATTCTGGGAGCACTTTCATTTAACGGACAACGCTGTACAGCCTTAAAACTGATTTTTGTTCAGAAAGAAATTGCTGCAGAATTTACCATGAAGCTAAGTGAAGCCGTTTCAGCTCTGAAAGCCGGTTTACCATGGGAAAAAGAGGTGAAAGTAACTCCTCTTCCGGAAGTTAATAAACCACCTTATCTGAAGGAATGTATTGAAGATGCTGTATTGAAAGGTGCAGCCGTTTTAAATAAAGGTGGTGGCTATACAGAAGAGTCTTTCGTCTTTCCGGCAGTTGTTTATCCTGTAAACAGTGAGATGAAGCTCTATCATGAAGAACAGTTCGGTCCGGTAATTCCTGTTGTTCCGTTTGAAGATATTGAAGAGCCGATAGACTATCAGGTGAATGCCTCTCATGGAATGCAGGTTAGTATTTTCAGTGAAGACCCACAGGAAGTTGCAAAGCTGATTGATCCTTTTGTAAACCTTGTAAGCCGTGTCAATATCAATTGTCAGGCACAGCGTGGTCCGGATGTATTTCCTTTTACCGGAAGAAAAGACAGTGCAGAAGGTACGCTTTCCGTTTTTGATGCCCTGCGTTCATTTTCGATACGTTCGCTGGTGGCTGCAAAGCTTACAGATTCCAATAAAACATTACTGAATACGATTGTAAGGGAACATGATTCCAACTTTTTAAGTACAGACTATATTTTCTAGTTTCAATCCCAATTGTATTTAACATAAAATAAAAATCCTTAATAAATAATGAAATTTATTAAGGATTTTTTAACTTAATGGCTGAATTTTTAAGGTTTGTGTTGTAATTGGGTGATGTTTTATAAAATATTGCCTCTAGGATTAGTGTGTAAATCATGTCTTCATCGGAACAAGAATTTTTAGAGAAAATTGAAAAGCACAAAGGTGTTATTTTCAAGATCTCTAAAATGTATATGGATAACAAGGACGATCAGAATGACCTCTATCAGGAGATCATTTATCAGGCGTGGAAATCATATGGTGATTTTCAGCGGCGGAGTGATTTCTCAACATGGCTATACAGAACTGCGCTTAACACAGCAATAGTTTTTCTGCGGAGTGAAAAAAAACGTAGTTTTATACACAATCAGGATATTGGCGGCCTGAGTGCCCAGCAGGAGCCTTATAATGATACCGATGATCAGAATATGAAATTGATGTATGAAGCAATCCATAAGCTGAGTCCTATTGATAAAGCACTGATATTTTTCTTTCTGGAAGATTACCCCGGTAGAGAAATTGCTTATCAATTAGGGATTACAGAAGTGAATGCAAGGGTGAAGCTTAAAAGAGCAAAAGAAAAATTAAAGGAGATCATTGCCAGGCAGAGAACAGGTTCAAATTAAAACATAAATGAATGGACTTAGAAAATTTTAGAGAACTTTGGAATAAAGATACAGGACAGGAACCCCCTGAAATTTCCCTGGAAAAGCAACGCGAGATTCATTCTCCGCTCCAGATGCTGAAAATCAATATGAAAACTGAATTTTGGCTGATGGTTGTTACTTTACCATTGCTTTTAACCAGTTTTCCATTTGCTTCCACAGATCCCAATGTAAGAATCATATCAACATTTGTCACCATCCTGACGATTGCTTTTATGATCTATTTTTATTCCCGTTTTCTTACACTGTATAAACTTCTTCAAAAGAACAGCATTAATACCAATTATGACCTGTTTAATCTTAAAGCCCAGCTTTTAATATCGAAGGAAATCTACATTTCATATTATATTTCTTATATCCCGCTTGCCTTTCTTTTATCTCTAATTAAGATCAATTTCCATTTTGATGTGGAATATAATCTGGCTATTTTCGGAATAAGCTTCCTCATTACTTTACTCTTAGTATGCTTTATCATTAAATATTGGATCTATTATATGTACGGAAGATATATTGATGATGTGGTGTATTGGGTAGATGAACTTAATGGAGTGGACGTAAAACCACGAACAGAGAAAAAGAAAACATGGTTTGAAAGGTCTCAGAAGTATTTTATGAATAAATTCGGGATCCAAGGTAATATACTGAATACTGTTATATGGTATGTATCGGTTTATATCTTTATTATTTTATTTCTGACACTTGTTCTGCTGATCATCATCCTAGCAGGTGCCAAACTTAATATCCTTGATATCGTATCATTACAAAGAGCTTTAAATAAACTGAACTAGAATCTGTTTTTATTCCATAAAATTTCTACCTTTAAAAAATTGAGCGGTTAAAAGAATATCAGATGAATGAGATTAAAAATCAGGTGTATTGTATAGAAGAATTTCTGGAACTTGTGAAGAATAAACAGGACAGAAAAGAATCTTATGATCCGGAATACAATTACGCAGTCTATTCATCAAAAGATGAATTTGAACCGGAAATGAAAGTTTTCATCGGTGATCCCTTAGATATTGGAGAGAATGATAACGAAATCTTACCTGATTTTGTATACCATAATAAACTTAGCTATATGTGTTCTGATGAAAATATTCAGGATGTAGTGGATCTTGCTTTCCGGCAGTATGCTGATATTAATTCTTTTCAGCTTATCACTGCCCTGAATCACTATCTTGAAAAAGACGACTTTTTAGATTTCAAATAAAACGTAACTAAATATTGATATAAATACCTTGATATGAAAAAATATCAGGGTATTATTTTATGTAACATTTTCGTTTTTTCTCTACTAACTGTGCAAATCATTCATTAGAATTAGAAACACCTACAATTATTTCGAATAAAGTACTATCCTAAAAATAGTAGAAACCAAAAAACACACGATGAGGGGCCTGGCAGTATTTTTCTGTCGGGTTTTTTATTTATTTTAATTAATTTTCTGTAACAATTTTTTTTAATAATAACTAACTCTATAGAGTAACAAGCTATGACCTCAGTAGAGCAAGAGTTTATCCATAAGATTGAAAAGCATAAGGGAATCATTTTTAAGATTTCCAAAATGTATATGTCTGAAAAAGATGACTGTGATGATCTTTTTCAGGAAATTACCTTTCAGCTATGGAAGGCATATCCAAACTTCAGGGGGGAAAGCGAATTTTCAACCTGGTTGTATAGGATTGCTTTAAATACAGCCATCATCTTCCTCAAAAATCAAAAAAGAAGAAGCTTCATAGGAAATGAAGATTTCTCTATTCATGCCATTGCTCAGGAAGAGTATGATGATGGCAAAGAAGAACGGATGGCAGAAATGTATAAAGCCATTCATCTGCTCAATTCTATTGATAAGGCCTTTATTTTCTATTATCTGGAAGATTTTTCAGGAAAACAGATTGCCGGGCAGATGGGAATATCTGAAGGCAATGTAAGAGTGAAAATGAATCGGGCTAAAAATAAATTAAAAGATATCTTGAACCAACATACCACTAACCAACTTTAAACCTGAATCCGATGAATATAGATGAATTGAAAAATACCTGGAATGAAGATATTGAAAACGAAACTCCGGAAATTAATATAGAACAACGCAATAAAATAAATCTTCCTATCGAAAAAGTACGCAAAAATATGCGCATGGAATTCTGGTGGATCGTAGGAATTTTCATTTTTGCATTCATGGTTTGCTCAGTCTGTAAACCGTTTAAACTCCAATTGTATATTACAGTTTTGATTGCCTCAATGCTTCTGGTGACTGTTTTCTTTTACAGTAAGTTTTTTAAATTATACCATGATATCAGCAATACAGAACTGAAGACCAGTGACTCCCTGAGAGAACTTGTAACGCAGTTGAATCTGAATAAGCAGTATTATCTGTCTTATTACATAAGTTTTGCTCCTTTTATAGTCTGTGAAATCCTGATTGTACTGGAATTCATCCCCTGGCCACAACCTATGGGAGAAGTTAAGATCGCTGTTATCCTTATCGGTTCGCTGATCATTGGAATGTTCTTACTCTTTCTATGCGGGAAATTTTGGTTTCACCGATATTACGGAAGATATATAAATCACATTGAGTCTCTTTTACAGGAATTCAAAAAGTAAAACTGTTTCGGCGGGCTGAAAGCCCGCCGAAACAGTTTTTTATATGTATCTATTATATTTTGAAACAAATATTGAATCTTCCCGCTTCCATTTCTCAGCCTCTTTTCCAATTAATAGTTAGTCTTTACCCGTCTTTTCTTTTCCGATTTCGCTTCTTATCCAATCCAGCTGCGGATCCTTTTTATCAATAATATCCTGCATACTTTCTTTGATCTCCACATCTGGAATAACTCCTTTTTTTGTATCTGAAAAATCAATATTCGGCTGTACCAGAAGCAATCCGATAGGAAGTCTGATTTCAGAATTCGGGAGTTTCTGATAAGAATAAAAGCCGGCTACAGTTCCGTCATTGGCACCACCGGTTTCTTCACCTACAAGAGTTGCTCTTTTATCATTCTTAAGCTTTGCTGTAATAATAGAAGAGGCAGAGAAGCTTCCTCCGTTAATCAGAACGAAGACTTTACCATGAAAAGCTCCCTTATTAGGCTTTGTAGGTTTGTCTGCTTTCATTTTATAGAAAATCTTTCCATCTTTTTTATAAGTACTGAAAGCCTGGGCGAAAAAGTAACTCGGATAAGAAATACTCTTAATCGCATACTCCAACGGAGTACTTTTTCTGAAATAATTGGTTCTTAGCGGAATGTCTCTTGAAGTGACCTGTGAAGGCTTTATCAGAGTGAAGGGCTTGTCTGTAAGATAAGAATACAGATTATTAATCTCATAAAGTGAACCGCCATAGTTATTACGTACATCTATGATGAGGTAATCTGACTTTGCATTTTTAATCTTGGAAAATGTCTTTTTGTAAAATTCCTCCGAATATTCACGGGAAAAGCTTTTTACTTTTATATAAGCAATGCTGCTGTCTTTATCAAGAAATTTAAAACTGCGGTTATAAGAATTGCTGGCTGCTACATAATCGTTCAGCTTTTTGTCCTGGGTACGTTTATTCATTTCCTTATCCTTTTCGAGATCATGATCTGATTTTGATTCTCTGCTTAAAGTATAAGTATGTTTTTCACCTTTATAAAGGGTTTCAATGGTTGCTTTATCTGAAAGTCCATTTTCTGCTGTATAATAACCGAAGAATAAATCTTTTAAAAAATAAGGTTGAAAAGTAGTGTTATATCCATCACTGCTAATCAGGCTTCTGTATTTTTTGATATAGTCTGAAACCGGAATATTGTTGATAGAAAGAATTTCAGTTCCCGGTTGAATATTGTCAATAGTATCTCTGTTTTCTGTAATATACATCTGATCACCAGAAATATAATACCCGAATCTGCTGAATAATCCTTTTTTTTGGTCCAGCTTTTTGATTTCCTTTTTAGTGAATTTTTTTCTTGGGATTCTTAATGAAAGATGTCCCTCCCGGATTCCTGCAATCACAGGCTGAAGTTTAAAATAAAATTGAAGGGGAGTGAGTGGCTCATTAAGGGTTTGCTTAAGGCTGTCAATCTTATGGTCCAATTCCTGCTTGGGAATATACCAATACAGCTGTGGGTGCATCTGTTGAAGTTTTGAGTAGGCAAAATCTACATCCTCCTTAAGCTGTTCCGGGAGAATACATGAAGCCCGCTGTTCATTGTGCCTTTTAATAGATGCACATGAGGAAAACATGGCCAGAATAAATATTACCGAGTAATTTTTCAATAGATCTTTGAGTTTTTTTAAGCCGCTAAAATAGAAAGTTTAAAATTAACCATCACTTAAATGAATAATAAATTTTCTGAAATACATGATAAATTTAGTTAAAAAATTGCACTCAAATGCATCTTGTTTTCATGTAAGAACAAAAGTAGGTACCTTTGATGTTTATTTTTTTCAAATGATATATTGGATTCTTGCGGTTGTGATTCTTTTGACTGCAACCTATTTTATAGTAATTAATGGAGCCGCATTTGGAGCTGTGCCGAAAGGAAAACGCTTAGACCGGATCAGGCAGTCCAAATTCTACAGAAATAAACAATTTCAGAATATCAGCCATACACCTTCCATTGCTGAAGGGTACAAAATGACTGCAGTAACCTATGATTTCCTTTTAGGAAAAAAGCATCCTTTGCTGAAACCTTTAAAAGAAATTCGTTCCATACATACAAATCTGAAGAACCTGGATAAAAATATGGATGTTTTCGTCTGGTTGGGACACTCATCTTATTATATACAGACCGATGGTGTTTCATTTTTGATTGATCCTGTACTAAGCCTATATGGCTCACCTTTCAAATATTTTAATAAAGCCTTCAAAGGTTCTGATATTTTCAAACCTGAAGATATTCCGGATTTGGATTACCTTGTGATTACCCACGATCATTTTGATCATCTGGATTACCCTACAGTTAAATCAATTAAGGACCGTACCGGGATGGCTGTAGTTCCATTAGGGGCAGGAGCACATCTGGAGCGATGGGGATATGCAGAATCACAGCTTATTGAAGAAGAATGGGGAAGTGAAGTTGAATTAAAAAACAACATAAAACTGGCTTTTACACCGGCAAGGCATTTTTCGGGCAGAAGAATAAAGCAGAACGATACTCTTTGGACTTCATATGTATTAGAAACTCCTACCAAAAAAATATTTCTTGGCGGTGATAGTGGGTATGATTCCCATTTTAAAATGATAGGAGAAAAATATGGACCTTTTGATTATGCCGTTCTTGAGAATGGTCAATACGGTGATGCATGGCGATATATCCATACCTTACCTGAAGATGTTATTCAGGCAGCAATAGATATAGATGTCAGACATATTATCCCGGTGCATGCTGCAAAGTTTGCGCTGGCACTTCACCCCTGGAATGAACCTTTACAAAAAATAACAAGTTTAGGGGAAGAAAATGGATTAAATATCCTTACTCCGATGATCGGAGAGGTGGTAGATCTGAACCGTAATGATCAGCAGTTTACAAGCTGGTGGGAAGAATGATTAAGCATGCCAGATATCTTTATATCTTCTGGGATGATTTTCAAACTGTTGACGTACAAAATCACATTCCGGGTCTACAAGCAAATCTTTTTCTTCTGCATAGCGAACCAATTCATCCAGCAATAGTTTAGCATAGCCTTTACCTTCACGTTCCTCATCAAGCTTGGTATAATACACAATAAGAAGTCTTCCGTCAACCTCTATAGACATATAGCCTGCTTTTTCCTCATCAATAAACAACTGCAGTTCATCCTGATATGGAGATACCCTAAATTTTATATTTTCCATAATTATTGAGATTTGGTTGATAAAATAATAATGTTGAGAACTCCCAAAAGCATTCTCTTCCTTAAAATTACAAAATTAATTAACAAAAAAAAATAGTTTCTGAGAATCTTAACGAATTTTATAAGAAGATTAGATAAAAGATAAAAGATAAAAGATAAAAGATAAAAGATAAAAGATAAAAGATCTTGCCGTTAAACAGCAAATCCCCATATGTATATCCACACGGAAATCAACATCAATAGGGGTGGGCTTTAGCCCAGCCTTTTCATAAACGTCAGGTATCCCCGTAATTTCCATGTCAATAGGGCCGCGCTTATCCCTCTCAATACATAAAATAACCCAATTCCAATGGCTTTAGCCAAAACCTAAATCTCCCATCTTATTCATGGTTTGAAGCTGAAATAATATCACGATCACAAACTTCAAACCCAAATTCCGGAGTGCTAGATAGTATCTCTGTTTAATACTATATATAACTATAAAACCCCAATGTTTCAAGAATCTGAAATCACGAAATTTATTAAAATAATGAAATTATTTAAAAGATAATCAGTTATTTATGATTTCTGTTAACAAACATTGGGAATTAGAGTTAATAATTGGCACTTTAATTGACTGTCTCTTGATGTTTAATTTAAAAGAGGAGTGAAATGAAAAAGTTATTGTTAACAGCATTGTTGATTGGGACATTTAGTCTAAGCTATGCCCAATCAGATTATTATAATGATTACAGAAGAAGTATTTCGGACATTAACTGGCAGTCGGTAGTTGCAGATCTATTGCTTTCTACTACACAAGCCAATCAGGTATATGCATTGAATGACAGGTATCGTGATTACGATTCATGGAATAGAGTATATGTGGTAGAGCCGGGAAGATGGAATGGAGACCGTTATTCAGAACTGGAAAGAATTCTTGGAAGAGAAAAATATATTGTTTTTAAAAAGAGATATTACAGAGGGCAGAATCCTGTCATTATTTACGGAAGAAAAAATGATTATAAAAAATACCGTAAAGAGCAGGAAAAATACTATAAAGAGAGATCAAAATATTACAAAAAACAAAATAAACACCGCCATGGACACCATGGAAATGATGACTGGGATTAACCATTATCAACTATTATACATATTCACTATTGAAATGGCTGGCATTATTGCTGGCCATTTTTTATTATGAATAATATAGTTATTAAACATCTATCCATTCCCAGGTATATCAACATCAATAGGAATGAGCTTTAGCCTACTCAAAAGACTCTACATTCATTTACCATTCTGCTAAGAATCGTATAAAACTTCAATAGCATCAGCAGGAGAAAAGTACTTCCCACCTCCAGCTTCCCACTTCCAGCTTATTAATTACCTTCAAAATTATATCCATTAATCTGTTTGAATTTTATAACTTTGATCTATGGAATCCAATGAATCAATAGAAGGTTTTTACGAACGAAATGCTCCCGGATTGGGATCTCTATGTTTAGGACCCAACAAAATGGGTCATTTTAATGTGTTTTCACGAGATCACTGTTCTTTGTTATCGCCATATAGCAGAAGAGATTATTATAAAATTTCACTGATTATAGGAAAAGGAAAGCTTCATTATGCTGATAAATGGATCTATGTAGATCGTCCTGCATTATTGTTTTCCAATCCTATTGTTCCTTATTCCTGGGAAGCTGATGATGATGATCAGAAGGGGTGGTTCTGTCTGTTCACAGAATCCTTTTTACAGAATGGAAGCCGTTTGGGGAATCTTCAGGATTCACCATTGTTTAAAATTGGTGGAACCCCGGTTTTCTTTGTGGAAGAGAAGCAACAGGAGGTACTTTCTGATTTGTATACCAAAATGATGAAGGAAATTGAATCAGATTATGTTCACAAATATGATATACTGAGAGCTTATCTCCATCTGATGATCCATGAAACCATGAGAATGCATCCGGCAGAAACCTTTGAACCTTATCAGAATGCATCCCAAAAAGTAGCGTCCTTATTTATGGAACTGCTGGAAAGACAGTTTCCGATTGATAGCCCTGAAGCTTTTTTGAAGCTGAAGTCTCCTAATGATTATGCACAGAGTCTTTCTATTCATGTTAATTCTTTAAACCGTTCTGTAAAAGAAATTACAGGGAAAACGACGAGCCAGCAGATTACAGCAAGAGTGATACAGGAAGCGAATGCTTTGCTGACCCATACAGATTGGAATGTTTCTGAAATTGCCTATGGATTGGGTTTTGAAGAACCTGCTTATTTTACCAACTATTTTAAAAAACAGACTGGAATAACCCCGAATGCCTTAAGATTGAGCCTTGTTTGATTTTTATAATTCTTAGTTTGAATTCTATATCAACGGTGGCTGTTTCATGCTCTAATTTTGTCCTGTAGAAAATTAAAATAAATACCATCATGAAATTTAAAAAATTAGGAAACACCGGTGAACAGCTTTCTGCTATTGGATTAGGCTGCATGGGAATGAGTTTTGCTTATGGGCCGTCAGATGAGCAGGAAAGCATCAATACTTTGCACAAAGCATTAGATTTAGGCGTTAACTTCTGGGATACAGCAGATATGTATGCTGACGGAGCAAATGAGAAACTAATCTCTAAAGTTTTAGTACCCAACAGGGATAAAATTTTCATTGCAACTAAGTTCGGTTTCAGATTTGAAGGTGGAAAAGCAAGTCATAGTGGGGCTCCCGGAACTTATTTCGATGGTTCTCCAGAATGGATCAGAAAGGCTGTAGATTTAAGTCTTCAAAGGTTAAAAATTGATACCATAGATTTGTATTATGCACACAGGGTAGACCCCAACGTTCCTGTAGAAGAAACCGTGGGAGCTATGGCAGAATTGGTTAAAGCCGGTAAAGTAAAATATATCGGATTGTCTGAAGCTTCGGCAGAATCTATCAGAAAAGCGAATAAAATCCATCCGATAGCTGCTTTACAGTCAGAATACTCTATCCTGACCAAAGATGTTGAAAATGAGATCCTGCCTACGATCAGAGAATTAGGGATTTCGTTAGTTCCTTATTCACCTCTGGCAAGAGGTCTTTTTGCTAACATTAATGAGGTTCAGAATCTGGGGGATGACGATTTCAGAAAATCATTGCCGCGTTATCAGCAGGAATACCTTGAAAATAATACGAAATTAGCCAATGAAATCAATGAGTTTGCTGCTTCCAAAGGAGTAAAAGGAACTCAATTGGCCTTAGCATGGGTTTTGAACCAAGGTGACGATATCATCCCAATTCCGGGAACCAAACGTATTAAATATCTGGAAGAAAATGTGGCTGCAGCCAATATTGAGTTGTCTCAATCAGATCTGGATACCATTGATGCTATTCTAAAAAAATATCCGAATGTAGGAGAAAGATACAATGAAGGCTCAATGAAGCTTGTTAACAACTAAACACTATCTTAAACTGGGTTTCTGAATTTCAGAAGCTCAGTTTTTTCTATAAAATATATTGCAATTATGAGTCTAAAACATTTCCATCTCAGGAGATGTTATTTTAGTTATAATACATGCAGAAACACCATCATAAATTATGAATAGAAGAGAATTATTGAAAAGCGGATTGCTGGCAGGAACATTAAGTCTTGTTCCTTTTTCAAGTGTATGGGCAGGGACAAAGATCATCCCGGAAAAAGCAGGAGATGATCTTTCCGGTTTTAAAAAGATTAAACTTGGAGAATTAGAGCTGTTTATCTTGACAGACGGATACATCCATGAAGAAAACCTGAATTCATTTTCGCCAAGAGGAAATATTTCTGAATTGAAAACAATCCTTAAAGACAACTTCAGGGCTGATAACTATATTGATATGGCAGTTAATATCCTGCTTGTTAAAACAAAAGAAAAACTGATCCTGATGGATACAGGGATGGGAATATTTGCTGATGAAAGAACTGGGTTTTTATTAAAAAGTCTTCAGAAAACAGGATTCTCAGCTAACGATGTTACTGATATTTTCCTTTCTCATGCTCATCCCGATCATATGGGTGGAGTAGTAGATAAACAGAATAAGCTTGTTTTCCCCAATGCTGCCATTTTTATTTCAAAAATAGAACACGATTTTTGGATGAATGCCTCTATTAAAGATTTTAATAACAGTGCTTTGAAAGAACATCCGGAAATGCTAAACCAGATCATTCCGGCTCTTCAGAATATATTGAAAGTGATCCAGCCAAAGTTGAAATTTTATGATTTAAACAAGACGTTGTATAATCATTTCAATTTTCAAATAGCTCCCGGACATACGCCCGGTTTAACTGTTACTACAATATTATCAGGGAATGAAAAACTGATGTATGTGGCTGACCTTATTCACTCAGATATAATTCTTTTCCCCCATCCTGATTGGGGCTTTTCAGGAGATACAGATCTGGATATTGCAACCGCTTCAAGAAAGAAATTTCTTAGGCAGTTGGCAGATACAGGAATCAGAGCATTTGCTTCTCATTTGCCATGGCCAGGACTGGGCTTTACCAAAATAAAGGCTCCGGGATTTGAATGGATTCCTGAGAGTTTTACCAATTAGAAAAACATTTAAGATATTGAGTAGGAGCGGGCGGTTATCCTGATGGGTGCCCGCTCTTATTATTATAATTCATGTATCCGGTTTTAGCCAAAGCTTAAAGCCTATCCACTATCTGTTCTGAAGAATATAATTTTTTGAACATGAGATACGTGACGGTAAGAACAGAGAAAGCTATGATAGCATCTATTGTTGCAGGAAAACCAAGCACTGCAATTTTGGAGAAAAAGGCAAAGATGATGTCAAAGAACATTCCTGCGAAAACCCATTCTTTAAGCTTTAATAACTTATTGGGAAGCAGAAGAACTACAACACCTGATAGTTTAAATACACCTAAAATATAAATGAAATGTGGCGGATAGCCTAATTGGCGGGTAATATCCCATACTATTGGGTTTTTAGTAAGTTCAAAGAAGCCACTGGCCCCAAACCATAATGACATAAAAATGACTCCTGACCAATAAATGATTTTTGTTGTTCTTGTTTTCATTGTTGTATTGTTTTAAATATTATTGCACTGAATTAAAATTGAATTTTTGCTGTCCCGGAAATCTCTCCTGTTTTTGAATTCTGGATGAATGCTATCACTTCCCAGTTTTCCGCAGAAAATAACTGAGGAACTTGAAATGCAGTCACTCCTTTTTGTTGTGTATTTAAGGCTATTGAGTTCTGTTGATGCACGATTTGCCAATGTTGTAAATGACGGCCTTCATTTTCACCCTTACCCACATGCGTAGAGGATTGTTTCTCAACCAAGCTTACCAAAAGCCTGTCTTTAGCAGTTATGGCAGTAGCATCATACTGTACGTGAATTTCATGTTGAGTCACCTTTGCAGAAAGACTGATGTTTGTATTTTGAGAACCTGATAATGCTGTTTGAAGCGCTTTACTGAGTGTATTTTCATCAGATCCCACAAACTCAGTTTTACCATTAACAACTAATTGGGGAGTATAAACCTGAGAATTAAGAAGACGGCTGTATAGCTGCTGGCGTTGAGAATTTTCTGCAGAACTGAATCGGTCTTTCCATCCTAAGCGGTTCCAATAGTCAACGTGATAGGATAAGATATAAACGTTTTTATTTTTATACTCTTTTTCAATCTTTCCCATCAGTTCATCGGCAGGTGGACAGCTTGAGCAGCCCTCTGATGTAAAAAGTTCTAAAACGGCGAAGCCATTACCCTCTGTTGCTGGATTCTGTTTTACCTCTTCTTTCCCATCTTTTTGTACGAAGGCAAAAGCAGAAAATAATGATAAGGTTAAAACCCCGGTTGTAATTACATTTTTTAGTATCATATCTTTTAATTTGATTCAAAAGTAGATACTGCTGAGGCTCAAAGAAATATCAAAATAGCCGAATCAGACAAATTGAGGGGTGAACCCGGAAAATGAAAAGAAGAATATTTGTGTATAAGCTGGAAAATAAAAATTGCAACCTTGTTGTAAAAGTTGCAATGATTGATTTTTAATAATGAAAAGGGATTATCTATCCTCCAGCCAGGTGAAAAAGCTATGCGTTTTTTCTTTATTGATTAAAAGCTTTTCAGGAGTTTCAACAGTAAGTTTTACCAGAATTTTACGCTGGAAATAATGTTCCATTTCCTTAATTGCTTTAAAATTGACAAGGTATTGCCTGTTAACCCTGAAGAATTGCTTGTCAAATACCTGCTCTGCAATCTGTCCAAGTGGCTGGGTAAGCGGAAACTGTTCTTTAGAAAATGTTACAAGGTGCGTAATCTCATTATGAATATAAAAGTAGGCGATATCTTCAGTAAGTACAGTAGTATATTTCTGATTTTTGAATACCAGGAAGCTGGTTTTTCCTTGTGGCTGGTTGATTCTCTGTAAAAGTGCGTTTAGGTCAGGAAGTTCATTTTTCTGAAAGAAATTCTTTAAATCATCAACCTTTTTCAATGCTTCTGCAATATCTTCTCTGGAAAATGGTTTCAATATATAATCAACCCCTTTACTTTTAAAAGCATCCAGCATGTATTGGTCAAAGGCTGTACAGAAAATCACAGGGCATGTAATTTCCACAGCATTGAAGATTTCAAAGGAAAGCCCATCTGAAAGTTGGATATCCATAAAGATAAGGTCTGGCTTTATGCCGTTTGATAATACTTCCACACTGCCCTCAATACTGTCATAAACCCCCAGTATCTTTGAGTCCGGTTTGAGGTCTGATATTAAATTCTGCAGGGACTTTGCCGCCCTGAACTCGTCTTCAATGATGATGATATTCATGGATCAATGGTAGTTTTATCTGAAATGTTTTTTCGTCTGAATAAATAATAATATCCTGCTCCAGTAGGTGCCTGTAACGCATTTTAATGTTGTCAAGACCTACTCCCAGGGAATCTTCTCTGCTAAGTTTACGTTGAACAGGGTTTTCAATAATAATATGACTTTCAGTATTATATATTGTAATGTGAAGAGGTTTACTTTGTGAAACGATATTATGTTTGATGCAGTTTTCAACCAAAAGCTGAAGGGTAAATGGTGGAACTAAAGTTTGAAGTATTTCTTTATCAAGTTCTTGAGTAAATGCTATGCCATTGCCAAAACGTGCTTTTTGGAGGAAAAGATAGGCATCTACTATTTTCATTTCTTCCTGGGTGCTGATGAGGTCCAATTTCCTGCTTTCAAGAGTGAAGCGGTAAAAATCAGAAAGCTTTACAATGAAATCAACAGTTTCCTCGTCATGGGTTTCAGCCATAGATTTCAACGTATTCAGGCTGTTGAAAAGGAAATGTGGGTTGATTTGTTGTTTCAGCAATTCGTATTGAGCACCAAGATTGTCGCTTTTTACTTTTTCCAGTTCCAATTCTACCTGCTGGCCGGTATAATTATTCTGTAGAAGCGTTAAAAACATATAACAAACCAGATTGATAAGAATTCCGCGTACCTCTATCATCAGCATCACAGGACCAAAATTGATATGCGAAAGGATTAGCTGCTGAACCCATGCTAATCCAAACATAATAACCATTCCAAATGCCAGAACAGTCAATAGTCTTGAATAGGAAATATGCTGTCTCCGTTTACCTGTTCGATTCAACATATAGATATTGATATACCACATAATCACTGAGAATGCAGCGGTGATAGCTGAGTTCACGATAGCTTCTTTCCAGTTGAACTCATGGGAAGCGAGTTGAGGTATAGATGATAAAATCCCAAGAAAAATGGAACTTATCCAGATAATGGCTGGTGAGATTCTTATTTTTTGCTGCTGCATCAGGACAGTAGATTTGAAAAGGTTAAATTAATGTTTTTTATTGGCAAAATGATTATATGTCTTTTGTATTAAGGTCTGCTTACCGGGCGATAGCTCATAAAATAATGTATTCTTTCTTCTTTATTGAAAGGAATGCTCTTTGCCGAAGTATTTTGTATTCCATAAGAAATATTTCCTGTAGTAGCCGTTTGAACGGTTTCAATACTTACCAATTCACCTGTAATTGTCCCTCCAATATATTGTGGATTATCATGATAACGCCATGTAACCAGCTTCATTAAAGATCCTGCATCCGGTGTATTACTTTCTTTTGATAAAGATTCTAGAGCTTTTTCATTGCCGTATAATGCAGACATGGTTTTGTTCTTAGGGTTTAAAGATGTAGAAATAAACTGAAGATGTCCCGGATCAAAAACTACTCTTATCAAATCGTTATTGGTTTCGTCATTTTTTTTGTTGCACGAAGTAAGTGATATAAAACTTACCAGTAGGATCAATATTGTATTTCTCATTTTTTCTGTAAATTTTGAATAAGTCTTTGGGTGTTTACTTTCATCGGAACATCAAAAAGATAGCCCGTTTTTTCTGCCAATTGTCTGTGGCACGCAATGCAGGATTCTTTAGCAAATGATTCACTCTTGCCGGTAGGGTGAAGGTCCTTCCCTGAAAATTTTGCAAATCCCCAGCCTTCAGTATCTGTATATTTTCCGGCATCTTTTACCATAAACTGTGCATTGATGAATTCTCCTGCTCTGATTTCTCCATTAGGAAGTTCCTGTTGCTTCCATACAGATTTTACTACAATACTGCCATCCGGCCATGGATGAAAATTTTCTGTTTCAATGGCTTTCACAGCAATGTCGTTTCCATAAATAACCCGGATAGAGTTGTCGAAAAGAGTACTCATGCTGATAACTTTCCAGTTTTTGAAATCATCAGTATATTGAACTCCGTTAGGTGAGACAGGCGTTTTATTGTCAGAAGTGATGATTGTTTGAGGTATTATGGGATTTATTTCCTTATTTTTTACAGGAATACTGGCTGCAGATAGAGAAAGGGTATATTTTTTTATGGTTTCAATATCCTTTTTGGTAATCTTAGCAGAAGGATGCAGGAGCGTATATTCATGGAGAGGCATTTTTCCGCTTTGCATCATATTCAGAATAGCATACATTTTTCCTTTGTGCTCGGCTGGAGAAAGTTTCTCCCATTCTGAAAAATTAAGGACTTCTCTTGCTCTTTTCACATCTTTATTGACAGCCCATGAAATAGGAGCTATTTTATCATACCAATTAAGGTCCTGTTGATTAGAATGGCAGCTAAAGCATGAGTTTTCAAGAATGGAAATGACTTCTTTGGGAGCTTCAATTTTTCCTGTAACCGGTTTTCCTTCGAGAGGCTGGCTGAATAGCTGTAATCCTCCGAATATTCCTAAAATCACTAGAAATGCAATCGCAATAGGATTTCTTTTTTTCTTTACGGTATTCATAATGAGTATTATTTTCTGTTTTATGATCCAAAAGTAAGTGAGCAGAAGTGGCTCTGAAATTAGAAAAAGGCTGAACCGGACAAAAGAACGGGTAAATAATGAATTTTACGAGGTGAAAGTTTTAAAAAATCCCGAAAATTATCTTTCCGGGATGTATTAGGTAACGTTTATAAAGTAATGCCGCCGTCTATAATGATTTCAGTACCTGTGATAAATCCGGAAGCACTATTGTCAGATAGGTAGGTTACCAATTGTGCTACCTCTTCAGCGGTACCCATTTTCTTCAGTGGAATCTGATTGATAAGATGACTGTTGAGACCTTTTAGTGTTTCTTCATCCAATCCGGCCTTGCTCATGATTTCTGTTTGTATAGGGCCGGGGCTTATCATATTCACCCTGATTTTTCTTGGTGCCAATTCAGCGGCTGCTGTTTTCGCAATTGAATTCAAAGCTGCTTTACTGGCTTGGTATACGGAACTGTTAGGTTTGTAGGTAGAAGCAACAATAGAAGAAAGAATAATCACAGAAGCTCCATCATTCAAAACCGGAATGAATTTGCTTAAGGTAAAATAAGCACCTCTGAAATTAGTGTTCATGACCTGGTCAAAGTTTTCAGCATCCATATTTTCAATAAGAGTCAGACTGCCTGTAATACCTGCGTTAATGAACAGGATATCTGCTTTCCCGAATTTGTCTTCCACTTCAGCCTTTAGAAGGTCAATGTCATCAATGTTAGACTGGTCTGCGATGAAAGGAATAGCACCCAATTCCTGAGCAGCCTTTTCAACAGCTTCCTTTCTTCTTCCTGTGATGATTACGGTAGCTCCTTCTTTAATAAGTTCTTTGGCGGCAGCATACCCGATTCCGCTGTTTCCACCCGTTACGATAGCTAATTTGTTACTGAATTTTTTCATTTCTTTTAAATTTTTGACAAAGTTATTTCAAATTGATATACTTTTGTAACCAGTATCACAGAGTATATCGGTATCATCAGTGATATCACTTAACTTTGCCATATGGAAAGAGATCAGACAGAAGAACTAAGAGCCTTACAGGATACCCTCTATTTTATAGGCGGGAAGTGGCGGATTCCGGTTATCAATTCTATTTGTAACGGAAACAGACGCTTTAGAGAAATTGAAAGAAGTATTCCCGGAATTACCACAAGAATGCTTTCAAAGGAACTGAAGGATATGGAACTGAATAAACTCGTAAAAAGAAATGTTTATCCGGAAACCCCTGTTTTGATAGAATATGTGCCCACCGAATATTGCCGGACCTTTGGCAATATCATTCAGGAAATGATCAATTGGGGGCGGGAACACAGGAGAGTGATTGTGGAAGACAGGTAGCAGGTAATATATTGTTTAGGGATCAGGGAAAGTATTGCAGAAATTAGAGAGTAATAATGCCTGTACCGGACCTCTATTTATTCGCATATACTTTGTCTTCTTATGCTTCGTTGAAGTACCATACGGTGTTAAAATATTCAATAGGAGCGGGTTTTAGCCCGCTCTCATTATAAAAAATCATTCATCTGGCTTTAGCCAAAACCTATTGTAAAAGTATATAAAAAGAGACAGAGGAAGTAGGTGTTAAAACAGCTTATCCAAGAATCTAAAAATTATACTTCAGATTAAATCCTGTAAAGAAATAAGCTTTATTCGACCCCGGATTCACATCCGTATAAATGGCTGCATTATTATATTGGTTATCCTTATCAGAATCATTAATACTGTTTCCGTAAAAAAGGAAAGTATAATTGATCTGGCTGGTAAGATTATTCCCTGCCACAAATACATCTAGATCCCAATGGTTGAAGCTGTGTTTATACCCAATTTTGGAATTTAAAAGCCCAAAACTTTTCACCTTATTAGTATTGGCGAAATCAGTATAAACACTTCCCATATAATTATAGGTATTCTGCCAGTACAATCCGATTTTAGTATCGAAATCCAGTCCTACCGATACTTTGGTTTTAGGAATCCCCACTACATTGGCTTTATCGCCATTTTCTTTAAAATAAGTAGAATATTTAAAGTCATTATAGGTATAGCTTACAAAAGGCTGAATTCTGGAAATAAACAGGTTTTTAGGTTGATAAGAGTAGCCTATGCTCATTTCCAGTCCTTTGTTTTTTTGCTCCCCGGTATTCGCCCAGTAGGTATAAGGAGTTTGTTCTGTATTAGGCATTCTTCCGCCTAGCTGAGTAAGCTTATCTTTAATATTGATGCTGAATAATGAGAATTGATAATCTATGGAAGTATCATCTATCAATCCCTGGATACTGAAATCCCACATTCTGGCTTTTTCTGCAACAAGATTATCGTTCGTCACATTCAGACCGGTGATAAAAGCTGTAACAGAAGTAGGAGCGTTGTAGCCTTCGCTATAACTAAGATTGAAAATCTGGTTGTTCCATGTTTTCTGTAAAGCAAAATGAGGACTTGCCACTGCATTGAATTTTTTATCAAACGACAAATCTTTATTGTAAAGATCTTTACCATTAACAATAAACAAGCCCGGAAATGCTAAGAGATCCTTCCTTTTATAACTGAGCTGGTTGATACTGACTCCTGCAAGAAACATTAAATCCCAAGGCTTATAAGTGATTTTTTCAACGGCAAAATAGTTGGACTGATTGTTTGTATTGTTAAAGTATGAACCATCGTAAAGAGGCCTCAATACAGGCTCTTCTGTAATTTTCACACTTTTATAACGATAATTGGTAATAGTAGACTGAGATTGCTGAACTTCAATTCCAAATTCTGTCTGGCTTTTAAAATGTTCCCAATCTTTATTCAATTCAAATACGGATCTTAATCCATAATTAGAAAATGAGGACGTCTCATTCGCTCCGGCAGCAATTCTTTCACCTGTTGTACCGGTATAGAAAACGGTTGTATTATTCTTGAAATTAGGTGTAATCTTCCATATATGACCGATTCCCACCCTTGAAGTAACGAATTTTGTTTTTGCACCACGTCTGATGTAGGCAAAATTCCCGTTATCAATTCCATTATAATAGTCGTCGTAGGAAATCTGGCCGGAAACCTGCTCCAGTGAATTGCCATGAGAAGCCAACATCGTTATTTTCTGATTGGCATTAAGCTTGAACTCACCATTAATATTATAAAAATTTTTAATGCTTTTCCCATGAGGACGATAGCCATCACTTCCTATATGCCCATAATTGGCTGTAATGGAATGATTATCTCCCACGCTTGTAGCAGAAGTGGAACTTTGAAATAATCCGAAAGAACCGGTCATAAACTGTTCCGAAACAGAATTTCCTTTTTTGCTTTCCGGCAGTATATACAATCTTACTGCTCCTCCGGAACCTCCGCCATATAAGGTTGCCGCTGGGCCTTTTATTACTTCTATACGGTTCACTAGTCCGAAATTGACATCATCCAGAACGGTAACACCATCGGCACCGGTAAGCGGAATATTATTGAGGTACATTTTGATGCCCCAGTTATTGAATTTTTGATCATTGCCATAGCCTCGTACAATAATTCTCTGACCGCCCAGCTGTGTTCTTTTTTCTACCTGAACACCAGCCATGGTATTAAGGCTTTGTTCTATAAAGGCAGGATTATTACGGTTGATTTCATACTCGGAAACAATTTCTGTGGATTGTGCGTGTTTTTTAAACTCTTCCCGCTCTTTAATAACTTTTGATCTTGCATGGATGTTCACTTCATCAATATGATTTTCATTTTCCTGAGCATTGGTAAAAGCGATGGTTGATAGAGAAAGGATAAGGATGTAGATTTTTTTCATTAAGACAGTATGTTTTTTACAAACATATTGAAAAAACAGGGAAATCGAAATGAATATTGTTTTATTTTTAATATTTATATGGGATATTGATAATGTGATCTGTGTATTGATGAATTGTATTTAAATAACCTGTTAGCTGACGTTTTATTCAACAAAAAAGCCCCTTAAAAGGAGCTTTTATTAATGTTATTCAGCTTTTTCAAATTCAAAAGGAATCTTCATTTTTTCATTAGAAATCATAGCTTTTAATTTTTTACCTTCTGATGAATATTGAATTCGTTTTGGAAAATCCAAAGAATCATTGACGCATACAAATTCATTATTTTTTAATTCAGTTACTTTGAATTTAATGAACTGTTTTTCTTTCGGGGTTTTAACCAATAGACTCCATTGTCCACTGGTATTAACAAGCTTCATGTTTTCCTTGCTGATGGTGTCTCCTTTTTGTAGGGTAAATCCAATTCCCAAATATTCTGTCGGACTTATTTTGTTCCAGTTTTCAAAAGTTTCTTTTCCGGCTTTTTCGTTTGATCTTTTCCACTTTCCGGTTAACCAATCAAAATTGACAGTATTTTCTTTTTCTGGGGTGGTTTCTGTTATTCCACCTTGGTTCTTATTTGTATTTTGTTTACAGGATACAAGGAATAGGGCAGTTAATAAAAGAAGAAGTGAGTTTTTCATAATAATTAAGTTTGATTTTAGTAAATATAGGAAAAATCACAAAAAAGAAGGAGATATACTGCTGAAAT
This sequence comes from Chryseobacterium sp. BIGb0232, assembly GCF_024810195.1. Taxonomy (NCBI): domain Bacteria; kingdom Pseudomonadati; phylum Bacteroidota; class Flavobacteriia; order Flavobacteriales; family Weeksellaceae; genus Chryseobacterium; species Chryseobacterium sp. BIGb0232. The sequence goes on along the minus strand of NZ_JANUEH010000001.1, from coordinate 179,314 downwards.
CAAAAACCTCGCAATTTGCGAGGTTTTTGTATGATTAACTGAATCTTTAAAAATTAGATTGCGTCAATAATTTCATTTAAAACAGTGCTTGGTCTCATGGCTGCGTAAGTTTTATACGTATCCGTTTTGTAATAACCGTCAATGTTTTGAGGCTTACCTTGAGCACCGATTAATTCAGCATTAATTACTTCTTCATTTTCTTTCATTGCATCAGCAATTGGAGCAAACTTTGCCGCCAATTCAGCATCTGCAGTTTGGTTAGCTAAAGCTTCAGCCCAATACATTGCTAAATAGAAGTGAGAACCTCTGTTGTCAATCTGACCTACTTTTCTTGCAGGAGACTTATCTGTAGCTAAGAATTTAGCGTTAGCTTCATCCAATGCATCTGCCAACACCTGAGATTTTGTATTCCCCTGAGTTTGTGCTAAATGCTCTAAAGAAGCTTGTAGTGCTAAGAATTCACCTAGAGAATCCCATCTTAAGTATCCTTCTTCAAGGAACTGCTCAATGTGTTTTGGAGCAGAACCGCCGGCACCTGTTTCAAATAAACCACCACCATTCATTAATGGAACAATAGAAAGCATTTTTGCAGAAGTACCCAGTTCAAGAATTGGGAAAAGGTCAGTTAAGTAATCTCTTAATACGTTTCCTGAAACAGAAATAGTATCTTTTCCTTCTCTAGCTCTCTTAAGCGTTTCAGTCATGGCATCTTTTACATCAAGAATTCTGATGTCAAGCCCTGTTGTATCGTGATCAGCAAGATATTTTTCTACTTTTTTGATGATTTCTCTGTCGTGAGCTCTTCCTTTGTCTAACCAGAAAATAGCTGGAGTATCGGAAAGTCTTGCTCTGTTTACAGCTAGTTTTACCCAATCCTGGATAGGAGCATCTTTAGTCTGGCACATTCTGAAGATATCACCATTTTCTACCTTCTGAGAAAGAAGAACATTTCCAGCCTCATCCTGAACTTCTACAGTTCCGTCAGCAGACAATTGGAAAGTTTTATCGTGAGAACCATATTCTTCAGCTTTCTGAGCCATTAAACCAACATTTGGAACAGATCCCATCGTTGTAGGGTCTAATTTTCCATGCGCTTTCATATCATCAATTACAGACTGATAAAAACCTGCATAAGAACGGTCCGGAATGATACAAACAGTATCTTCTTCGTTTCCTTCTTTGTTCCACATTTTACCTCCGCCTCTTACAAGAGCAGCCATAGATGCATCAACAATAATATCAGAAGGTACGTGGAAGTTCGTAATTCCTTTATCAGAATTTACCATTGCCACTCTTGGTCCTTCAGCCAAAGCTTTTTCAATGTCAGCTCTGATATCAGCTTCCTGAGCATTTCCTTTGATTTTTTCAAAAAGATCAGCAAGACCGTTATTTGGGTTAATATCTAAAGACTTGAAAGTCTCAGCATATTTAGAGAATACCTCTTTGAAGAAAGTTTCTACGATAGCCCCGAAAATAATAGGGTCAGAGATTTTCATCATCGTAGCCTTAAGGTGAGCCGAAAGAAGTACATTTCTTTTCTTAGCCTCTTCAATAGCTTCCTGCACGAACACTTTCAAAGCATTAACGTTCATTACAGAAGAATCAATCACTTCACCAGCCTGAAGACCTGCGAAGTCTTTCAATACTGTTTCCCCTTCATTTCCTTTGAATACGATTCTATATTTTGTAGCGTTTTCTAAGGTTGTAGAATTTTCTGTTCCGTAGAAATCACCATTGTTCATGTGAGCTACGTCAGTTTTGCTGTCAGAAGCCCAGTCACCCATTCTGTGAGGATTAGCTTTTGCATAGTTTTTAACAGCTTTTGGAGCACGTCTGTCAGAGTTTCCTTCTCTTAATACAGGGTTTACAGCACTTCCTAAAACCTTTGCATATTTAGCCTTAATTGCTTTTTCATCATCATTTTTAGGCTCTGCAGGATAGTTTGGTACTGCGAAACCTTTTCCTTGTAATTCAGCAATAGCTGAGTCTAATTGAGGAACAGAAGCAGAAATATTAGGTAATTTGATAATGTTTGCATCCGGTTGAGTAGCTAATTCTCCTAATTCCGCCAAAGCATCACCAATTTTCTGGTCATCCTTTAAAAATTCAGGAAAGTTAGCTAAGATTCTGCCTGCCAGGGAAATATCCGGAACAGCAATCTCTATATTTGCTGATTTAGTGAAAGCTTTTACAATAGGTAAAAACGAGTGAGTAGCCAGCATTGGTGCTTCATCCGTTAAGGTGTAGTAAATTTTTGATTTTTCTGACATTATACTGTTATTTATTATTTGAAATTAAAGTCCCACAAATTTACTAAATATGATTGTTTTTTTAGGGGATTTTAAATAAAAAAAGAAGCAAAAAGCTTCTTTTCATTTTTTATATCTGAACAATTGTATATTCTCAAGTTCGTTAAAATTGACATTAAACTCAATTTTAAAGTTTTTTGGAGTTCATGTCAGGTTGGAAATTGCTTAAAAAACTGATGGACAGACTAAAATATTTTTATTTTCACTTTAAGATTAATTTAACCTTAGATTGCACAAAGAAAAATTCTTTTTTGATTAAATTTGAAAAACTAAAAAAATAAATATTATGTCAACGACAATCACTTTAAAAGGAAACGAAGTACACACAATAGGAACATTACCATCAGTAGGAACATCAGTTAAAGATTTTGCACTGGTTGATTCCGGGTTAAATGTAAAAACTCTTGAAACTTTTGAAGGAAAGAAAAAAGTATTTAATATTTTCCCAAGTATTGATACTCCTACTTGTGCTGCTTCAAGCAGAAAATTTAATGAAGAAGCTTCAAAACTTGAAAACACTGTTGTGATCAACGTTTCTAAAGACCTTCCTTTTGCATTAGGAAGATTCTGTGCAGCAGAAGGATTGAATAATGTTGAAACCCTTTCAGATTTCAGAAGCAGCTTTGGAGACGATTATGAAGTAACCATTACAGATTCTCCATTGAAAGGCCTGTTAAGCCGTGCTGTAATTGTTACAGATGAAAACAATAAAGTGATTTACACTGAGCAGGTTTCAGAAATTGCTGACGAGCCTAATTACGATGCAGCCCTTGCAGCATTAAACAATTAGTAGAAATAATTTTTGTAAAAAAGCCTTGTGAAATTGATTTGCAAGGCTTTTTTTAATCCAAAATACACAATATATGATGACAAAACTTTATGAAAAATATGGTGAACTCTTTCAGGTAGATGAGGCGCATTTTGAGGAATTTTATGCCCTTCTTAATGATACGCAGCTTTTAAAATCAGATTTCTTTTTGAAGCAGGGTGACAAATGCAGGTATCTGGGGTTTATCAAAAAAGGGACAATCAGATGCTTTTATATTAATGATCAAGGGAGGGAGATCAACTTTGGATTCTATTTTGAAAATGAATTTTTTACCGATTACGAAAGCATACTTTGTGATACCGTATCCAATATGAATATTCAGGCACTGGAAAATTGTGAGATCTTATTATTAAGTAAAGAACATCTGCAGGCACTCTATCAGAAAGAAGCGTATTGGCAGAAATTTGGAAGGGTAATGAGTGAGAAAATTTATCTGGATGCCAAAAAAAGAATTGATGACTTGTTATGCCTTTCCCCGGAAAACAGGTATTTGAACCTTTTAAAAAAACAACCTCTTCTTTTTCAGAAAATAGCACAGAAACACATTGCCAGTTATCTGGGAGTGACAGAGCAGTCATTGAGTAGAATCCGGAGCAGGATCGTAAATTAACTTAAGTTAACGTCTGATGATATTTTAGTTGATAGATTTACCATTATCAAATTTTAATACTTATCATTATGGAACAAAAAGATTTAACCATTATTTTGGTACACGGAGCTTGGGGAGACGGATCTCACTGGCAATACATTATTCCTTCTCTGGTAAAAGCAGGATATAAAGTGAGAAGTGTTCAGAACCCTCTTACTTCATTACAGAACGATATTGACAAAACAAAAGATCTTATTGATGCTCAGGAAGGGAAAGTTCTTTTAGTAGGACACTCTTATGGTGGAGCTGTAATTTCAGGAGCTGGAAACCATGATAAAGTGGTTGGATTGGTCTATATTGCGGCCTTTGCACCGGATGCCGGCGATAGTTTGGGGTCTCTTTTAGGAAGAAGAGAATCTCCGGGCGGAGCGAGCATTTATCCAGATAATAAAGGCTTTTTATGGATTAAATATGATGAATTTCAATCTGCATTCTGTCAGGATCTGGATGATGAAAAAGCATTGGTAATGTCATTGTCTCAAAAAGCTATCCATGGGCAGTGTTTTGGAGATGTTGCAGGAGAACCGGCATGGAAAACAAAACCAAGCTGGTACCAGATTTCATCCAACGACCGTATGATTCCGGCTGAAACAGAAAAAGAAATGGCAGAGCGTCTTCAGCCTAAAAAAATAATTACATTGGAGGCAGGGCATGCTTCTTTAGCTTCTCATCCTGATGAAGTTACACAATTGATTTTAGAAGCTGCTTCATCACTTTAAAATATAAATTAACAATCAAGATTGATAAAGCTCTGGGAAAATTTAAGTATTTTCATGGGGCTTTTTTATTAATAAAGATCAAAATGGTAAAGAGAATCGTAGCCAATATAAAAACCGATGATCTCTCAAAAGTCAATTTTTTTGTAAAAGATTCTTTCGGTAAACTGATTAATATACTTTCTCACCAATAAAGATATATTCTTACAGGGAAGTCGGCCAGCGTCTGTTACACACGACGCTTTACTATTACATCATTGTTGTATTTATTGTGTTAAGGAATTTTAGAAAATTATTCCAGTAATCATCCTCTTGACAATCAATACACTGGAAAACATTTTTTCGACTTTATTAATGAGTTTAGAATTAATAATGCTAAAACTCCTCTAAAGGAGCAGGCTCAATTAACAGTACTAGAAGTAGTGTACAAAGTGGGCTTCAACTCAAAATCTTCATGTTATACTACATTTAAAAAGGAAACCAATGTAATGTTAATATATTACACCTAATCAGTCGATTAGGCGGTGTCCGATTTAAAGTCGAACTGTTTTTATTATTCAAAATCAGTCCGATTTTTGAAACTCGGACGTTTATGCAAGTACAAAGTTCCAGATTTGTTTCATCATTTAAAAATTAAAACAAATGAAGCTACAAATCAAATGGGCATTATTCCTTTTTTTCGTATTGAGTTTTGAGGTATGTTCCGGTCAATTCAATCAAAAAAAACCAATCAGGAGAACAGATTCATTATTGAATGTTTATAAACAGGAAAATGCTCCAGGCATGGCTGTTGCCATCATAAAAGACGGAAAAGTAATCTATAAGAAAACCCATGGGTTAGCTAATCTCGAGGATAAAACGCCAATAACAGATTCTACGGCTTTTAATATAGCATCGGTTTCTAAGCAGTTTACAGGATTTATGACTCTTTTAGCAGAGCAAGAGGGAAAGTTATCATTAGAGGATGATATTAGAATTTATCTGCCGGAACTAAGTCATTTACCCTATAAAATCACCGTTCGGCAGTTGGCAAATCATACCCATGGATTACCCAATTTTACTGAAATTAAAAAATTACAGGGTTTTGGAGATGAATTTAAAGTGACCAATAATGAAGGAGTACATACCCTTCTAGGAATTAAAAGTATAAACTTTCCACCCGGAGAGCAATATCAGTATAATAATACAGGCTTTACATTGCTCGCAGAAATTCTTCATAGAATTTATAAAAAAGATTTCAGTCAAATAGTAAAGGAATACATTTTTGACCCTTTGCAAATGAAAAATACTATGGCAATAGACAATCCGGATAAAATTATTCCAAATAAAGCAGAATCCTATCAACAAAAAGATAACCATTTTTTAAAGTTTCCTATCGGGCAAATGGTGGTTGGTTCATCCAATATATATACTACGTTGGATGATCTGTGCAAATGGGCCTGCAATTTCCAAAATCCAATACAGGGAAGCCATGAGCTTTATAATAAGATGCAAAAGAATACTGTGCTAAGTTCAGGCAGAAGCATAGAATATGGCTTGGGGTTGCAAACTGAAAAATATAAAGGCTTGGATATTGTATTTCATGGTGGGGGTACCGTTGGTTATCGTACTTATATTCTACATGTTCCTTCTAAAAATTTTTCTGTTGTTACGCTAATCAATCAACAAGATTTTCAAGGCTTATTGATCGCTTACCAACTTGTTGATTTCTTTCTTGCGGATCAGCAGATCCTTCCTGTTAAACCCCAAAAAACAGTATATACTTCATCTGAGCTCAAGCAATTTGAAGGAGTCTATGAATTTAATCCTGGAAATTATCTTGAAGTATCAGCGGTAGGAAAAGATCTTTATGTGGGTACATATAATAAGAAAGGGAAGGAGCTTTTAGAAGTAATAGGTGATAATAAATTTAAGATTACCTCTCTCCCTATTGCAAGGTTTACTTTCCATGATGGATTGATTAACTTCAGAATCGCTGATTTTACATATTTTGCAAAAAAAATAATCCTGAATCCCCCTAAAGTAGATAGAATAAGGTTGAATAAATTGGTCGGATTTTATAGAAACGAAGAATTTGATACCACCTATCAACTCCTCATTGAGAATAATAAACTGGTAGCCAGACATCCTATGAACGGTGATATTGAGTTATATCCATTAGACTCTACAAGTTTTTATTCAACAAAAGAATATTTTGGGCAACTTGATTTCAATTATGGTGAAAATAATGAGATCACCAAATTTATATTGTCCGGGGCAAATATTTTAAATATTGAATTTAAAAAAATAAAATAATCTTAAACTAAAAATCCAGCCTACTACATAGATTCATTCATTTATTAAATATGATATTTCAAAAGTCAAGACCACTTCATATATAAATATTGATCAAGCCTTGTGAAATTTTGTGTAATTTCACAAGGCTTTTTAATGATATAAATTATTATAAAATGGTAAAAAGAATTGTAGCCAATATAAAAACCGAGGACCTTTCAAAAGGAAACCTCTTTTATCAGGATATTTTAGAACTTGAATTATTAATGGATCATGGCTGGATCAAAACCCTTGGAACTGATGAAGATGCAAAGGTTCAGATCAGTTTTGCAGAACAGGGCGGTAATGAAACTGAAGTTCCGGATTTGTCTATAGAAGTTGATAATGTAGATGAAGTTTATGATAAAATGAAGAAATCAGGTTTTAAGATTGTTTATGATATTACGAATGAAGATTGGGGTGTCCGAAGATTCTTTGTAAAAGATCCATTTGGGAAAGTGATTAATATTCTTTCCCATCAGTAAATGTATATTCAATAAGAACGGACTTTAGTCCGTTTTCATGAAAAAAAATATAATCATCTGGCTTTAGCCAAAACCTAAATAATATATAGCCCTTAATAATTATGAAAGCAGAACATATTATTCCTGTACTCAGAATTTTTGATTATCAGAAAGCCCTTGAATTTTATAAGGATTGGCTAGGCTTTGAAATTGCCTGGGAGCACCGTTTTGAAGAAAATATGCCCGCTTATATAGAAGTTAAAAAAGGGAATATGATTTTTCATCTGACGGAACACCATGGAGACGCAAGTCCTGGAAGCAGTGTTTTTATTTGGGGAGAAGGTGTTGCAGATTACCATAAGGAACTCATTGACAAGAATTACAAATACAATCGCCCCGGACTTGAAAAAACGTTCTATGATGCCATTTCCTTCACTGTAAATGACCCTTTTGGAAATAAAATTATTTTCAATGAAAAGTTTGATGAAGCAAAACATGGGACTTTAAAGTTTGATGTGATTGAATAATCTCATTCGATTAATATAATGTATTCATATTATGTTATCAGCAATACATCAGGAATTTGAACCGCCTGAAGAACTTCGGGACAGTATAAAGTGCTTTTGGTATAACAGACGGGATTGCGAAGAATCATTATCAAGTTTTGAAGTGCTTCCTGATGGTTATGCGGAAATTATTTTCCATTTTGGAGGTGGATGTAGTATTTCTCATCATGGAAATATAGAAGAATTGCCATCTCCATTCATGATGGGACTTCTCAATCAACCTGCTGTTTTTCATGGGGAGCATCGTCTGGAGATTATTGGAATCAGATGTTATCCCTGGGTTGTTTTTGATCTGTTGGGGCTGGTGCCAGGTAAAAGTGAAAATGGGGTTCATCTGTTTGAACATCCTGTTGCCGGGCTTCATAATATTTTAAAAGAACATATTGCAGCAGGTAGAATAGACGATGCAATAATGATGGTAAAAGAATGTTTTATGGAAATACGGTCGCATGTACCTGTAGACAGTATGTTATTTAAGGCAGGAGAGGCTCTGAAAAAAGCAAATGGAAGTATTCCTGTGAATCAAATTGCTGCTTCCGCTCATACAACAGTTCGGACATTGGAAAGAAAGTTTAAACAGTCTTCAGGACATACGGTTAAAGATGTATCAGGGCTTATGCGTTTTGAACAGGTAAGAAATCACCTTTGGCTTTATCCGGACTCTAATATTGCAGGACTGGCTCGGGAATTGGGTTATACTGATCAATCTCATTTAAGTAGAGAGTTTAAGCGGTATACGGGAATAACGCCAGCAGTATTCGCCAGGGAAGTAAGAAAAAGAAAGAAAATACTGAAAAGTGATTTTGTCGCATTTATACAAGCATAGCCAATAGATATTAGTGAATTTTGTAGAGCAATCAAGACACTACAAAATTATGATACTAAGAGATAAAAAAATAGCAATCATCGGAGCCGGACCTGTTGGATTAACAATGGCTGTTTTACTCCAGCAGAAAGGAGCAGATGTAACCGTTTACGAAAGAGATAGAAATGCCGAGACGAGAGTTTGGGGAGGTACACTGGATCTCCATCAGGCCTCTGGACAGAAAGCAATGGCCAAGGTAGGGTTGCTTGAAAGGTATTATGCTATGGCACGTCCTATGGGAATAAACATTGCCGATGAACATGGTAATGTGTTATTCACCAAAAACATTACTCCTGAGAATCAATATGACAATCCTGAAATCAATAGAAACCATTTAAGAGAAATATTATTGGATGAGCTGGCAGTCAATACTGTAGTCTGGGACAGAAATTTCACAGGTATGGAAGAATATAAAGGGCAATGGTTGTTGCATTTTGAGAATCAACCGGACAGTATTGCGGATCTGGTCATCGGAGCGAATGGTGGAATGTCGAAAGTAAGAAAATACGTAACAGAAACCCAGATAGAAGAGACCGGAACCTTTATTATCCAGGGAGATATTCCCCAGCCTGAAATAAACTGTCCGGAATTTTATCAATGGTGTGATGGAAAAAGACCTATGGTGGCTTATCAGGGGAATTTATTAGTGGCAAATCCGTATAATAATGGAGCACTTACTTATGGGGTGATATTCAAAAAGCCAGATGAATGGACCTCCGGCAATATTCCTGATTTTCAAAATAAAGATCAGGTGGTTCAGTTTCTTTTAGAGAGATTTTCGAAGTGGGATAATTGTTATCAACAACTGTTTCGCTCAACTTCCTTTTTTGTCGGACTGCCAACAAGAATAATTCCATTAGACAAACCCTGGAAGAAAGACCGTATTTTACCAGTAACACTTATCGGAGATGCAGCTCATGTAATGCCGCCTTTTGCAGGACAGGGAGTTAATACAGGATTGATGGATGCAGTAATCTTATCCGATAATTTAACCGGGGGAACATTTGAAACCATAGAAGATGCTATTGCAGATTATGAGCAAAAAATGTTCATCTATGCTAAAGAAGCGCAAATACAGTCTGATAAAAATGAAATAGAGATGTGTGATCCAGGCTTTTCATTTACAAAATTCATCAGATAGCTGATCGTTTTAACGGTTTGATTACTGATTCAAATCATTAAAATTTAAGATTAATAATACTACCTTTACGTTTTCAAAATATAGATGAAACGTTCAGGAACCGCAGATTTACCCCTTCACTATGGCAAAGTACCGCCATGGCTGTATGAACGGATGTCTGTTCTTGGGCTTTCCATTGTAGAAGCTATTCTTGAAGATTATGGTAAAGATGAGGTGCTTCGCAGATTAGCTGATCCGTTTTGGTTTCAAAGCTTTGGTGCTGTTATGGGTATGGACTGGCATTCTTCAGGAATAACCACTTCGGTAATGGGAGCTTTAAAACGTTCCATTAATCCCAATTCCCAATCATTGGGTCTTTATATCTGTGGCGGAAAAGGAAAATTTTCAAGAGAAACGCCATCAGAACTCATTCAGATTGCAGAAAAAACAGGCTTAAACGGAACCGAACTGGTAAGAGCCAGTAAATTATCAGCTAAGGTTGATAATACAGCGATTCAGGATGGATATCAGTTGTATCTGCATAATTTTATCCTGTCCGACAATGGAAACTGGAGCGTCATTCAGCAGGGAATGCACGATTCTGACGGAACGGCAAGACGTTATCATTGGCATTCTGAAAATATAACCTCATTTGTTGAAGAACCTCACACTGGAATCAATGGAATTTCAAGAGGCAGTATATTAAACCTGACCGATTCCGGGGCAGCAGAAAACCGGAAGGGAATTCTTGATATTTCTCACACGGATTCTATAGATGTCATGAAAGATTTTTCAAGATTGATTCTTCCTGCTCATCATGATGTTCAGGCTTCAGACGTAGATCTCAAGCGTTTGGGTGCTCTTCTGTATGTTACCCGTGAACAGCAGCCACAGAATTTTGAAGATTTACTGATGTTGGAAGGAGTAGGGCCAAGAACCATGCAGTCTCTGGCTCTTGTGAGTGAAGTCATTCATGGAGCTCCGTCAAGATTTATAGATCCTGCAAGGTTTTCCTTTGCTCATGGAGGAAAAGATGGGCATCCATTCCCGGTTCCGGTTAATGTATATGATGAAAGCATCAGTATTCTCAGAAAAGGAATCGAAAAGTCAAAATTGGGTAATTCAGATAAGCTGAATACTTTAAATAAGCTTCATCAGATAGTAACCAAAGCTGAAAAAGATTTCACTCCGGATTTTGATATTCAGGAAGTTATTGAAGAGGAACGCCAGAACTCATGGCGCTTTGGTGGAAAAACAGTGATGGGTGATGCCCAAAAGCCTAATCCTCCTAAACCGATTCAGCTTTCTTTATTTTAATACGAAAATTTAGAGAGCTATCTATTAGTTTCTATCCAAAATCTAACCTTCTTTCACCATAACAACGAATATTGGTATAACCATTTCCCTCCAGTGGAGGGGTGTCAGATCTGTGATTTGACGGGGTGGTTCTCTCTCCCAATCATTTCCTTTTCATAAATATTTAAAACATTTGTTTAATTATTTATGTTTATCAAATCATTTTAAATTCAATATGGTATGTTATTTAAAAAATATTTTGTTTAATAATAATTACCCTTAATTCAATTAAAAATTTTAATTTTAAAGACTTAAAAAAATGACCTGATGACCTATAAATCCTTAGAAGTATGCTACGATTTTCCGTTTTTTCTTCAGGAAGAACTTGATGAAATATTTCAGGCTCACGAAAAAACATCCTTCCAAAAAGGTGATTTTATTCTTGAGGAAGGCAAAATGGCCAATGAGTATTATATTCTGGATAAAGGGCTGGCCCGTTCATTTGTAAATGATTTTAACGGAAATGAAGTCACAACCCACTTTTTTGTTGAAAATGAGGTGATTATTGAAGTTTTATCCATGTTTCAAAGAATACCCACACAGGAAAATATTGTATGTATCACAGATTGTGAATGCTGGAAGCTGGATTATGAGACTTTTGAGGAACTATTTCACAAAATTCCCAACCTTAGAGAATGGGGAAGAGCATGGATGTCTAAAGAGCTTTTTGATTACAAACAAAGATCCGTGGAAATGTTCACTCTCTCAGCTACCAGAAGATATCTGAATCTGTTGGAACAGAAATCTAAAGTCATTCAATTTGCTCCATTAAAACAGATTGCGTCTTACCTTGGAGTAACAGACACTTCCCTGAGCAGAATTCGCAAAGAATTGGTCTCTCATCCTAAGAAAATTTAAATCTTGCCCTATGACAAGTAGATTTTCATAACACCTTGGTAATTTTGGTTAAAAGTTTAACACCAAAATTATACAAAATGAAAATCAATCAGATCTATGTCAATTTACCCGTAAAAGACGTACAGAAAACCAGAGCATTCTGGACAACGCTTGGGTTTTCTATTAACGAACAGTTTTCAGATGATAAAGCAGTGTGTGTAGTGATGAAAGAAGATCATATTTACACCATGTTTCTGAAAGAAGATTTTTTTCAAACCTTTACCAACAGACCTTTTGCCAAAGGAGATACCACCCAGGTGCTTCTTGCTATTGGTGTAGAAAGCAGAGAGGAAGTAGATCAGATGGTAAAAGCTGCTCTTGAAAATGGAGGTTCCAAATACAGCGAGCCTATGGATCATGGATGGATGTATCAAAATGCTTTTGCTGATTTAAATGGACATCAATGGGAAGTAATGTATGCAGATGCCTCTCAAATCCCTTCCGAATAGTCTATTAATCCAAAATATCATATGAGAAATGGAAACAAAATCAAATGAAATAGAATTGGTGAAGCATCAGGTAGGAGTGACCTATAAAGTGATTCTTATTAATATTGAGGGAATTACCCATGAGGAATCAATGATTTTCCCTAATGGTGAAGCTAATTGTATGAATTGGGTATTAGGGCACCTGATTGATGTAAGAAATGGATTGTTAAATATTCTGGGAGAAGAATCACTATGGAATGGAGATCCATTTTCAGCTTACAAAAGAGGAGTTACTGCTTTAGAAAAGAAAGATGAATTTATAGATTTTGAAGAATTAAAATCCTATCTGAAAGAATCTCAGGAAAAATTGGAAACGAAATTAAATACCCTCGAAAAATTTAATCCTGAAAATATTAATGATATTGGAACGCTCTGTTTTCATGAGAACTATCACTCGGGGCAGCTGGGCTATATTCGTAGACTCTTAGGGAAATCCGGAGGCATAAAATAGCATGCCAGCTCAAAGATTGACACAAAAGTTAAAAAATAACATGGTTACTCCAAAAAATCTGCGTAATCTGTAAAATCTGCGAGAAAAATATCTGCGTCATTCAATTTTATCACAGGCAAAATCCTTGCGCCTTACAACACAACGCTTATCAATAATCTTGCGCCTTTCCAACCTTTAATCTCAAAAAATAAAATAATGGACACGCCAAAATCAAAAAAAATAGAAGTCATTATTCCGGCCTACAGAATGCACACCCAAGGCTTTATCAATGTTTTGGATGGCATTTCGGAAGAAGATGCTTTGAAAAGAATTGAAAACAAAACCAACCATATTGTCTGGATGGCAGGAAACTTTGTGAATATGCGCTACGGCTTAGGCGGAGTACTTGGTCTTCAGGAACAGGATCCTAATAATGACTTGTTCTTTCAGGGAAAGGCCTTGGACGAAAGTTTTAAATATCCAACGTTAGCTGATCTGAAGAAAAACTTTCATGATATTTCTTCAAAAGTATATCAAAAGTTATTGGAAGTTACAGACGAAGAGCTGGATGAAATTTTCGAAATCGGAATGAATATTCCTTTTGTTAAAGAAACCAAACTCAACTTTGCTGGAATGTGTATTGGGCGTGAAGATTATCTCTGTGGACAGATTGGTCTCATGCGTAGAATTTTAGATTATCCGGGAATGAAGTATGGTGTGGATGAAAACATTAAATACTAATCTATGAATCCGGTAGAAAAAGGATATAAGCAGGTTAACGGAATTCAGTTGTATTATGAAATTTATGGATCCGGTCAACCTTTGGTTTTAATTCACGGAGGAGGTTCTTCCATTCTGTATGACTTTAAAGAGGTTATTACAAGACTGGAAAGTAGATTCCAGCTTATTGGTATTGATCTCCAGAATCATGGACGAAGTGAGCACCGCGATATTCCTGAAACATTTGAACAGGATGCTGATGATGTAGCAGGGCTTTTGGCAGCCCTTAATATTGAGAAAGCCTCATTCTGGGGATTCAGTAATGGAGGGAATACCGTGATGCAGATTGGGAATCGCCATCCCAAAATCGTAAAAAAACTGGTAGTGGCTTCAGCATTTTATAAAAGAAACGGAATGATGGATGGCTTTTTTGAAATGATGGATGAAGCAACCTTTGACTCAATGCCGGAGCCCTTCAAAATTAACTTTCTGAACCTGAATCCTGACTTTTCTAAGTTGGAAAACCTTTTTGAGAAGGATAGTAAGAGAATGCAAACCTTTGTAGACTGGGGTGATGAGGTAGTGAGTTCTATACAATCACCAACCTTATTCATCAGTGGAGATAAAGATGTAATGAAACCGGAACATACCGTAGCAATGTGGCGTCTGGTAGAAAACTCACAGCTGATGATCCTTCCTGCAACCCATGGAACGTATATGATGGCTGATTTTGATGGCAGCCTCAACGAGAATTTAATCGACTTTACAACCAAAGAAGTAGAAATATTTTTAAATCACCATAATCACTAATTACACTCATTTTTTTCACACCAGGACATTGGTGCTATTTGTAAAATTATTTGTGTCATTGCGTTTAAATAAAACAATAAATAACATTTTAAAATTAAAAATCATGGCAAAATTAAATCCGTACCTGAATTTCGATGGAAAAGCTGAAGAAGCTTTCAGTTTTTACAAATCTGTTTTTGGAGGTGAATTCGTAGGAGAAGTTCATAAAATGGGAAATGCTCCGGGAACTGAAAACCTTTCTGAGGAAGAAAAGAACAGAGTAATGCATATTGCACTTCCAATCGGGAATGATCTGTTAATGGCTTCCGACATTGTTCCAAGCTTCGGACAGAAGTTAAATATAGGGAATAATAACTATGTTTCTATTTTCCCGGATTCAAGAGACGAAGCAGACAGAATTTTTAAAGGCCTTTCTGAAGGCGGAAACATAGAAATGCCTATTGAAGACCAGTTTTGGGGAGATTATTTTGGTAGTTTTCAGGACAAATATGGTGTTCATTGGATGGTAAATTATAATGAAGAATACGGGAAATAATCATATATTTAACTAATTATAACAAGGGGTGCCCGTTTTCGGGCAGCTCTTTTGTTCAATTAAAAAAATAAATTATGGATCCAATTAAAATAGACATTACCATTTTAGCGCCGGTAGAAAAAGTATGGAATTACTTCAATGAACCCAAGCATATCACAAAATGGAATTTTGCTCATGAAAGCTGGCATTGTCCCAGTTCTGAAAATGATCTGAAAGTAGGAGGGAAATTTAAGAATAAAATGGAAGCAAAAGATAAAAGCTTTGCATTTGATTTTGAAGGGGTGTATGATGAAGTAAACCCGCATGAACTTATAAAATATCACATGGAAGATGGCCGTAATGTGGCAGTGATCTTTGATATGATTGATGAGAATACCACAAAGGTCACTGAAATCTTCGATCCGGAGAAACAAAATTCTGTGGAAATGCAGAGAGAAGGCTGGTATGCTATTCTCAACAATTTCCATAAGTATGTTGAGAATCACTAAAAATATTTTTTGTAGCCATGATCAATTTAGTTATCATGTCAAAGAGTTTGAATTCCATCTATACGGTCAGCTATGATCCGGAAGACGATTTTCTTCTGGGAGTAATTGCAGTACCCGCCAGAAAGGCCTTGAAAAAGGAAAAGATAAATTCTTTGGAAAAGCTGTCAGATTATTCTGAAAAGGAAATTCTACAGTTACATGGTTTCGGAAAAAATGCGATGATGAAGCTGAGAGATCATATGAAGGAGCATCAAATGTGTTTTAAAGAAGCATAAAAGTAAAAAACACCTGGATTTTTTATCGTGTCGTTGCAGATAGATGAATGTAATTTTCTTTGAACGCAAGGACATAAGATTTCTTTTGC
Source organism: Chryseobacterium sp. BIGb0232 (assembly GCF_024810195.1). NCBI lineage: Bacteria > Pseudomonadati > Bacteroidota > Flavobacteriia > Flavobacteriales > Weeksellaceae > Chryseobacterium > Chryseobacterium sp. BIGb0232. Next base: position 163,395 of record NZ_JANUEH010000001.1, on the reverse strand, counting down.
TTCATGTTTTTTATACTTATGATTTTTTTTACCATGAAATTAATAAGTGTCTTTGCCATTCTGAATAAAACAAAGTGTAATAAGGAATTTCAATATAGCCAGAACATTTTCTGAAAATTATAAACAATACAAAATCAACTATAAAATTTAAACTTATGAATAACGATATTTTCCCGTGTCTCTGGTATGACGGAGATGCCAAACAATCCGCAGAATTCTACTGTAAGGTTTTTGATGGTGAGATTACAGCAGATACTCCGGTAGTAATGAATATTGATTTGTTCGGACAAAGATTAATGCTTCTTAATGGAGGACCTCAATTTAAAAAGAACCCTTCGGTCTCATTTATGGTCATCTGTGATACAGAAGATGAGGTGCAGAAATATTGGGATCAGTTAGTAGATGGAGGGATGGCCCTGATGGAGCTTGGTTCTTATTCATGGAGTAAAAAATATGGTTGGGTGCAGGATAAATATGGAGTGACATGGCAACTGTTTTTAGGAGAAAAAGCACAGGAACAGAAAATAGTTCCTACTTTGATGTTTATTCATGAAAATAATGGTAAAGCAAAAGAAGCAATGGAGCTTTATACTCAAACTTTCCCCAATTCAAGCATTGGAAACATCCTGAAATATGGAGAGGGAAGTGAAGGGCATCCTATACCGGAACCGCCAGAAAATGTTCAGCATGCCAATTTTGTAATTGACAGATATTCATTATTCTGTATGGATAATTCTTATGATCATCAGTTTGATTTTAATGAAGGAATCTCAATGGTGGTTATGACAGATGATCAGCAACAAACGGATATGTATTGGAACGCCCTTACTGCAAACGGAGGCAGGGAAAGTATGTGTGGTTGGCTAAAAGATAAATATGGCTTCAGTTGGCAGATCGTTCCTAAAAGACTGATTCAGCTAATGAACGATTCTGATCAGGAAAAAGCATATAAAGTGGTGCAGGCTATGATGAAAATGCAGAAAATTATTATTCAGGATTTAGAAGACGCTTATAGTTCTTAAAGATATTTCGGCTTGTTGTTTGATGTTGTTTAGATAAAAGGTTTGCTTATGAAAACACAGAACAAATCACAATCTAAGTCTAAAGTCCCTAAAGATGGGCTATTCCCGGAAATTATCAGGAATGACTATCAGGGAAGCCGAAAGCTATTGAATAAAAAAGCTGTTATTTCAGGAGGAGACAGTGGAATAGGACAGGCGGTGGCTGTTCATTTTGCAAGAGAAGGAGCTGATGTTGCTATTGTTTATAAAGAAAGTGACGATGATGCTAAAGAAACCCAAAAATTAGTAGAAAAAGAGGGCAGAAAATGCCTTTTGATCAAAGGAGATCTTACCAGGAAAGCATTCAGAAATAAGTGTATTGATAAGGTTAAAGAAGCTTGGAAGAATATTGATATTTTAGTCAATAATGCAGGTATTCACACTTCAAAAAACAGTTTGGAAAAAATTTCTGACGAACAGATTCAAAAGACCTTTGAGACCAATATCATTTCTATGATCTCTTTTACTAGGAATTTTCTATCGCTGATGGGAAAAGGAGGCAGAATCATCTGTACAACATCTGTTACAGCTTATCGTGGAAGCAATCATCTGATTGATTATGCAGCAACAAAAGGAGCTGTACTGTCTTTTATCCGTTCATTGGCTGATAATCTTGCAGAAAAGAAGATTTTAGTTAATGGCATTGCGCCAGGTCCTATTTGGACACCGCTCGTAAAAGAAGCCTTTGACGACCTTTCAACCTTTGGGAAAGATACTCCGCTGAAACGGGCCGGTCAGCCATCAGAAGTAGCTCCGGCATATGTTTTCCTTGCCTCTAAAGATGCTGATTATATCACAGGTGAGGTGATTCATATCAACGGTGGAGATTTTGTCGGAGGCTAGTTCAGTATTTTATCATATTTATACTTTCAAATCCTCAAATTTATACCACTTAATACATTAAAAAAATTATGGAACAATTATCATATGAAATAGAAATTAATGCAGAACCAGAAAAAGTGTGGAGCGTCCTTTGGGGAGGTATTACCTACAGACAATGGACGACTGCTTTTACAGAAGGGTCTTTTTATGAAGGAGTATTGGAAGAAAATAATATCATAAAATTTCTTGACCCCAAACATAATGGAATGTACAGTCGGGTTGAAAAAATGATTCCCAATCAGGAAATAAAATTTCTGCATTTAGGGGAGATCTATGAAGGAATTGAAGTTGCTAAAGAATGGGGGGATGCAACGGAGTCTTACATCCTGGAAGAAAATGACGAAGGAACATTGTTGAAAACAGTCATTAAAACTCCAGCTGAGTTTAAAACATTTTTTGAAGAAAAATTCCCCAAAGCTCTTAATATTATTAAACATCTTTCTGAAAATCAGCTTTAAAGCTGTAGTGATAAAAATAATTCAAATCAACCACAAAAATTTATAATATGGAAACTCTATCGTACGAAACAATAATAGATGCTCCTCTCCAAAAAGTATGGGATATTCTCTGGGATCCTAAAACATACAGTGAGTGGACAAAATACTTTGGTGCCGGATCTTCTGTTATGAAATCCGACTGGCAGGTTGGTGGAAAGACCTATTTCCTTAATGAAAAAGGTGATGGAATGGTTTCTACCATAGACAGCATGGACGAACCCCGTCAAATTGTTTTTAAGCACTTAGGAATGACCGAAAATGGAGTAGAAGATACACAAAGCAAAGAGGTTATGGAGTGGAGCGGTTGCTTTGAGAAATATTTTCTGACTGATTTTGATGGAAAGACAAAGCTTCATACAGAAGTTCAGGTAGATAAAGAATGGCGGGATCACATGGATACAGGTTTTACAAAAGGATTGATGGTGGTGAAGAGTCTGGCAGAAGGAGTTAATCTTAGTTCAGTGTAGAGCTCGATATTCAAAGTTGTAGGCTTTGTAATTGATGTCTCTTGTATTAACTTTCATCTATCAATTCAGAAAAATATGAAATTATTAGTAATTCTTTTCGGTACATTTATATTAGCTTTACTGGGAACAATGGTATTTCAGGGAAAGCCGGATCTTTTATTTTCGGGAAATCTCGGGATGGCAGTCTTTATTGTATTTACAGGATTTTCCCATTTTAAATTCCAGAAGGGAATGGCAATGATGATTCCCGGTTTTATTCCTGCTAAAATCTTTTGGGTGTATTTTACAGGCTTTTTGGAAATCGCCGCTGGAATAGGGCTGATGATCCCTGCTATTCGTGAAACAACTGCAGTTTTATTGATTATCTTTTATATATTGGTTTTTATTGCCAATATCAATTCATCCCAAAAGAATATTAATATTTTTAAAGCAGATTACACAGGGCCGGGAATGCAATACCTTTATACTCAAAGAATTCCCATGCAGATTATTTTAATAGCCTGGACCTGGTACTTCGGAATGTATTTATAATGAACATGCAGGCAGTCTTCGGGACTGCTTTTTTATTTCGAAATATTCAAAAGAAATGTTAAATATTGTAACGTTTTATGCTTTTTGACTGTCTTATCTGTAAAGAATCTGATTTTTTATTGATGAGATATTGAATTGACGACTCTGTTTTTAACTTTAAAAACGTAAGTTATGAATCTAAATTCCAAAATTTTCGGTACAGCTTATATTGTACTTTCTGTTATTATGATTAACGCACAAAATTCCGCAAATAAACTTCCGGGAGATCCTACGCTTCCATCTACCAAAGCTAATCTTGAAAAACTGGTATCCTACGATAAAGGAACCTTCAAATATAAAGTAGAAGATTATTTTGCAAGGCCCAAAGCTTCAGCATTTAAAATTTCTCCTGATGGAAAATACCTTTCTTACAAAGAAAAAGATAAGGACAGCAAAAACCATGTATACGTTAAAGAACTGAACACGGGGAAGATTACTAAAGCTATTGTTGAAAAAGATGATCTGATAAAAGCCTATGGCTGGCTGAATAAAAGCCGTCTGTATTACACTCAGGATAGAGGTGGAAATGAAAATATCCACTTATACGCTGCGGATGTAGATGGAACGAATCTTAAAGATTTAACACCATTTGACGGAATCACCTTAGGAGAAATTATTCCTATAAAAGATTCCGACTTCGTTGTGGTTACGATGAATAAGAACAATAAGCAGATCTTCGAGCCATTTAAAATCAATTTTGTAACAGGAGAAATGACTCAGCTGTATGAAAATAAAGATGTCAACAGTCCTATTGACGGGTATATTTTTGATAAAGACGGAAATTTAAGAGGATACAGCGTTCTTGAAAACGGATTGACTACGAAAACGTATTACAAAGATTTACAGACTGGAAAATTTAATCTTCTGAAATCTGCAGACTGGTCAGATACCTTCAGTATTATCAGGTTTAATGATCATTCTAAAAATAAGGATGAAGCTTATGTAGTGACCAATTTAGATGGTGATAAAGCAAGAATTGTTTTGTACGATCTGAAAAAAAATGCTGTGATCAAAGAAGTATATGCTAACCTTGTATATGACGTAAGCTCAATAAGTGTTGCGGGTAAGAACAGAAATTACGAACTGGATTATGTCAGCTATGAAGGGCTAAAAGGAGAAACAGTTCCTGTAAGTAAGTTTTATAAAGAAATTGATGATCAATTAAAAGCGCAGTTTAAAGATAAAGAATTTGGTATTGTTTCCTCTGATGATAATAATGAGAAGCTTTTGGTAGTGGTGGGAAGTGATAAATTATACGGAACCTATTACGAGTATGATACCAAAACCAAGCAGACAAAACTTCTTTACAATCTTATGCCACAGCTGAAAGAAGAAGATATGGCTGAAATGAGACCTATCGAATTCAAAAGCAGAGACGGATTAACCATTCGTGGATATATTACGCTGCCTAAAGCAGCATTGGATGGGAAAAAAGTTCCTCTGATTGTCAATCCTCATGGTGGTCCTCAGGGAATAAGAGATCATTGGGGCTTCAACCCGGAAACGCAGTTGTTTGCAAGCAGAGGATATGCGACGCTTCAGGTGAACTTCAGAATTTCAGGGGGCTATGGAAAAGAGTTCCAGAAAGCTGGATATAAGCAAATCGGAAGAAAAGCTATGGATGATGTGGAAGACGGAGTAAAATATGCTATTAGCCAAGGTTGGATAGACAAAGATAAAATAGCAATTTATGGAGGAAGCCATGGTGGATATGCTACTTTAATGGGCTTAATTAAAACTCCGGATCTATATGCGTGTGGAGTAGATTATGTAGGAGTATCTAATATTTTTACCTTCTTTGCTTCTTTCCCTGAATATTGGAAGCCCTATAAAGAAATGGTAAAACAGATCTGGTATGACCTGGATAATCCTGAGGAAGCTAAAATTGCTAAAGAAGTATCACCGGTGTTTCAGATTGATAAAATCAAGAAACCATTATTTGTGGTACAGGGAGCCAATGACCCTAGGGTAAATATCAATGAGTCTGATCAGATTGTAAAAGCAATGCGTGCCAAAGGTTTCGAAGTTCCTTACATGGTAAAATATGATGAAGGACACGGATTTGGAAAAGAGCCTAACAGAATCGAACTGTATAAATCAATGCTGGGATTCTTTGCTGAGAATTTCAATAAAAAATAAACAGGCAATTTTTATAATTTTTGAAACGGAGGATGTAATGTCTTCCGTTTCTTTTTTGTCATTGTGAGCGTAGCGAAGCAATCTTTATAGAATTGGATGCTGAGGTTGGACAACGCAAGGAAGCAAATTTATTGAATTGCTTTATGTTTTTAAGGCGCAAGGATTTTATCTGCGATAAAATTGAATGATGCCTATATTTTCTCACGAATTTCACAGATAATGCAGATTCTTAATTCGTAATCTATTGTTTAGCGAGTTTTATATTATGGTAAAAGTTGTTCTTCTATAGATTAATAGATAGAATAACGAATTTTGTTATTCAGAGCGAAACGAAGTGTAAATAGTCTCTCAAATATTTCATATAATTTTTAAGCCTCAATCATCTGTTAGATCTGCTAAATCCGCGAAATAAATAAAAAAATCAACAGCTTCTTTATCATTGTGAATGAAGCAAAACGTAATGAAGAATCTCAATAATGATCTTACACAGGTTTTATAGTTTATTAAGGAATGGTTTCCCCCAAACCTTGACAGGTTTTCAAAACCTGTCAAGGTTCGTCTTTTCTCCACAATTAGTCATAGAAGCGGTTACCTCACAGCGTATATTGGCGTAAGTACGGCGCGAGGAGTATGAGCGGATAGCAGGAAATAGCTCCTGAAAAAAATGAATAGTAATAAATAATGAGTGGCTGAATATATAAACAGATGAAATAAAAGCCTGATGAATAAAAGAAAAACAGAAATTCCGGAAAAATATTTTAAATTTATTAAAGTAAAATAAAAAGGATAGCCGTCATAGCAGTATGGAGGTTGTCGAAAAAATAACAATGCCACAGAAGGATAAAGAAAGTATCATCTCACAAACCGTTTCGAACTACGGAGGGAAGCTGATGTCCTATATTCGTCCCAAAGTGAAAAATACGGAGGATGCGGAAGATATTCTGCAGGAAGTGTGGTATCAGTTCAGCAGTATTACCAATCTTTCCGAGATTGTGAATATTGGGGGCTGGTTGTACAGGGTAACGGCGAATAAGATTACAGACCGTTACCGTAAAAAGAAAACAGAAAATCTGGAAGATTTCGTCTATGAAGATGAAGACGGAAGCTTTTCCATCAAAGATATTTTATTGATGGATGAAAGTGCCGGGCCTGAAGTGAAAATGTTTCAGGATGAGATATGGAAAAAACTGTTTGAAGCGCTTGATGAACTTCCCGAAAAACAAAGGCTGGTCTACGTAGAAAATGAACTGAACGACAAAACCCTCCAGGAGATTGCCGATGAACAGGGAGAAAACATCAAAACCATCATCAGTAGAAAAAACTATGCTGTGAAGCATCTGAGAAACAGATTGAGAAGATTATACGAAGATTTAAAAAGTTAGAAAAAGAAATTATGAATTATAAACACAAAAAGGGCTGGATTTTTTTATTGTTATGTCCACCATTAATTCTCCTGGCCGTTACCTGGATCGTAATGTCGCTGTGGAATTGCCTTCTTCCTGAAATTTTAGGGGTAAAATCCATTACATACTGGCAGGCGATGGGAATCCTGATCTTAAGTAAGATTCTTTTCGGAGGTTTTCATTTCGGAAAAGGGATGAGAGATTTCAAAGAACGAAAAATGAGAGAGAAAATGGAAGGATTATCGCCCGAAGAAAAAGAGAAATTTAAAGAAGCCTGGAGAAACAGATGTACCGGAGGATTCTTCAACAGAAATAACGAATAATTTGAAAATTTTAAAGAAGTAGTAAAGTAAAATTAAAATTCATTCGTCTTTATAAAAAACAAGAAGTAGTAAAATTTAAAATTTTGAAAAAATGAAAAATTCAGCATTAAAAGGAGCTCTTGGAGCACTAGCCGTTGTGGGTGTAGCCTTAATCGCTAAAAAAGCAGTACAAAGAAAAAGATTTATCAGAGGTATTTTTGATGAATACGGAATCAAAGAAAAATCCCCTTTCGGATTAGCCGATAAAATCAGAGAAATGAATGATGATCAATATCAGGAACTGAAAGGAAAATTCAAAAAAGAATTCAGTTCAAGATGCTGCAGAAAGGGTAATACCTGCGAAGCATAAAAAGTAAATAACTAAATTGAAATTGTTTAATTCGGGCTCGGGGAAGCAAAGCTTCCCGAGCCCGAATTTTTTTATTTTAAGCCAATCAGGTCATTCTGCAGAATTTAAGAATGTTTTGGCAGTGAATGTATTGATTAAAGACTAAATTTGTTTTTCTTTCATTTTACAATCATGATACCGAAGAATATTTTCATCATCATACTTGCTTTTTTTTCTATTGTTGTATATGGACAGAAATCTGAATTGAAGAATAAGCAATATATTTTCTTTTTGCACAACAAATTTCTGGAGGGCCATTCAGCGGATGAAGCGCATCCTAAATATGGTATTGTAGAGTATGAAAAAGTCCTTCATCAGTTGAAAGACAGCAGTAATGTTATTCTTTTTGAGAAAAGAAAACCTAATACTGATCCGGCAGTATATGCTCTGAAAATAAAGAAACAGATTGATCGTCTTATTAAAAAGGGAGTTAAAGCTGAAAATATTACAGTTGTAGGAACCTCTCAAGGCGGTTATATTGCACAATATATTTCCTGGTATGAAAAAAATCCGGAGCTGAAATTTGTTTTTATTGGTGCTAGTTTTAAAGATGATTCTTTAGAGAAAGATGAAAATTTCAGATTGTATGGAAGAATACTTTCCATTACAGAAAAATCGGATGACGGACATGTTCCTCTATCGCAGGAGCAGCGATTTATCAGATCAGATATCAAAGATTTTAAAGAGATTGAGCTTAATACAGGATTGAACCACGGATTTTTGTTTAAAGCTCTTGATGCCTGGATTATTCCAACAAAAGAATGGATCAATCGTAAATAACTATGGAGAATACAGGTAATTAACTTCGTATGGTTTATTGAGAAGCATAAGAGCACAGATTTTTTTGCCACGAATGCACGAATAAAAAAAAATTCTTTAAATATCAATTAAAAAAAGTCTTTTCTATGTTCCTATGTGGTAATTTTTTAAACCACATAGGAACATAGGTTTTATGCAAATAAACTCATTCGTGCATTCGTGGCCATCAAACATGTAGTATTCAGTTTTACCGCAGATAAAATAAAACACAATGCTTATCAATAATCTTGCATCTTTACGCTTTCCAACACTGATGTCATATGTAACATTAAGATTGCTTGCTCGCAATTGTAAAAATGGATAGAGTTAAGCATTATGATATATTGATATTTGTTAGCAACAACAGCTTATTATTTACGTTGAATACAAAGTAAAAAGAAAAATAAATCCTTATTTTTGTATTGCTCAATGAAAGATTACTACTATTTTCTCGGTATATCGCAGGATGCTTCAGAAGAAGACATCAAAAAGGCTTATCGCAAGCTCTCTCTGAAGTATCATCCCGATAAAAATGAGAATGATGATTTTTTTGCAGACCGGTTTCGTGAAATTCAGGAAGCCTATGAAACATTGAATAATCCTGTAAGCAGACGTAGTTATGATCAGAATTTAGAAAGTCATCAACGAAGTTTCAGATATAATATTCCACCTGCCATTAAAACTTTTACAGCTAATAAGATTCATGCAAAAAAAGGGGAGGAAATTATTATCAGCTGGCAGACAAGCAATGCTGATGTGGTGAAGGTTTTACCTTTCGGACTTGAAAAACCTTACGGTGAAAGAGTTTTTAAGATTACAGAATTTAAAGACGGAAAATTCCAGTTACTGCTTCATGCAACCAATTCATTATTGCATAAAACCGTAGTTCAGGGAATTACGATTACTGAGGTTTTTGAAAATGATTCGGACAAATTCAAAAATACAGTGGATGAAATGTTTAAGCCACAGCCTAGAACAGTGATGAACAAATCCGGTCAGCCCAAAATTGTTATACTGTTTTGGGGTGTTATTGTACTGGCAGTTGCTTTATATTTCCTGATAAAAGAAGTTTTTTAAGCCATTTTCTTTCTTCCGGGGCACTTTTTACATCTTTTCCCTTTCTTGAATTTTTTGCAGCACGATTTCTTTTCGCAAAACATTTCTTCATTGCTGAATGAGTATACTGGAGCCAAAGGTGGAACTTTAAACGGGACAATCATATTCATGCTGCAAATATATTAATTTAGAATAAATATAATTAATAAAATTTCATAAAATTCTTAAAACCTGATGAATAGCAGACTGAGTTCCTTTTTACAATCTCAGATTACTTTAAAATCGGACTGTATTTTGAATTTAAATTTTCACATTTTCATACCAAAACATATACTTTTTACCTGTTATAAATAAAGATATTTTCAATCCTATTTTAAAATTTTTTTCAATTTTCAAGGAATAACTCATTGTTTTATTAATAATAAACTGCCTGTATTTTTGAATACTATTTGTAATATTGAGACAATAGTTGTTTAAAATAAACTAAACTATATTTAATAGCTATCAAAAGCTGATAAGGTTGTCGTAACTAAACTATTTAGTGAATTATCATTGCAGATATGCTGTTGTACAATCGTGTAAAAAATTGTAATTTTACCCATCTTTTTACAAACAAAATCTAATAAATAAAAATGAATACAGAACAGTTTGTGAGCCGTCACATTTCCTTAAATGAAGCCGATAAACAGGCGATGTTGGAAAAACTTGGCGTTTCTAGTATTGAAGAGTTAATTTCTCAGACCATTCCTTCTTCCATCCGTTTAGAAAAAGATCTTGAGATCTCAGAACCGCTTTCGGAGTACGAAATGCTGAATCACTCTAAAGAGTTGGCATCAAAGAACACTGATTATACAAGTTATATCGGTTTCGGATACCACAATACCCTTTTACCATCAGCTATTCAGAGAAATATCTTTGAAAATCCTAGCTGGTATACTGCATATACACCATATCAGGCTGAAATTGCACAGGGAAGACTGGAAGCTCTTCTTAATTTCCAGACTGTAGTGTGTGATCTTACAGGATTCGGTCTTGCTAACGCCTCTTTGTTGGATGAATCTACTGCAGCTGCTGAAGCAATGCACATGTTCTTTAACAACAGAACGAAAGACCAGAAGAAAGGAGAAGCTAATAAGTTCTTTATTTCTGACCTTGTATTACCTCAGACAATCTCCGTATTGAGAACTAAAGCTGAAGGGTTAGGAATTGAAGTGGTTGTGGGTGACCACAAGACGCATGCATTTGATGCTTCTTATTATGGTGTTCTATTACAATATCCTGGTAAAAACGGAATTGTTCTGGATTATACAGAAAACATTGTAGAATATAAAAAAATAGACCTTCAGGTAGCTGTTGCATGTGATCCTATGGCATTGGTGAAATTGAAATCACCGGCTGAAATGGGTGCTGACTGTGCAGTAGGAACTTCTCAGAGATTTGGTATTCCATTAGGGTACGGAGGTCCTCACGCGGCATTCTTTGCTTGTAGAGAAGAATATAAAAGAGATATCCCTGGAAGAATCATTGGGGTTTCTCAGGATATGTACGGAAGACGTGCATTAAGAATGGCATTACAGACAAGAGAACAGCATATTAAGAGAGAGAAGGCAACTTCAAACATCTGTACTGCTCAGGTTCTTTTAGCGGTAATGGCAGGTATGTATGCTGTTTACCACGGTCCAAAAGGACTGAACTATATTGCTGATCAAATCCATTTTAAAGCAAATGCTTTGAAAGGAGGGCTTGCAGCATTAGGATATCAGGTAGTAGAAGAGCCTATCTTTGATACAGTGAAAATCACAATGCCTGAAGAAGAAAAAGGAAGGCTGATGAGAATGATGCAGGATCACAGACTTAACCTTAACTATTTCACAGAAGGGGTGGTAAGTGTTGCGATCAACGAAAGTACTACATTAGAGAAATTAAACTATCTGATGGCTTCTTTTGCTCAGTTCAAAGACAAGCAGACTTTCAAATTAGAAATCAAAGAAGGATACAGCATTCCTGAAGAAAACCTGAGAAAAGATCAGATTCTTACAGAAGAAGTATTCAACAGATACCATACAGAAACCGAATTGATGCGTTACATCAAGCGTCTTGAGAGAAAAGATTTATCGTTGACACATTCAATGATTTCTTTAGGATCTTGTACAATGAAACTGAACGCTGCGACTCAAATGTTGCCGCTTTCATGGGCAGATTGGGGAAGTGTACACCCATTTGTACCTGTAGATCAGGCTGGAGGATATCAGCAGATGATTGCAGAACTTGAAAAAGATCTGGCAACAATTACTGGTTTCGCAGGAACTTCATTACAGCCAAATTCCGGAGCTCAGGGAGAATATGCAGGATTAATGGTCATCAGAGAATACCATATTTCAAGAGGAGATCACCACAGAAATGTAGTATTGATTCCTCAGTCTGCACACGGAACCAACCCGGCTTCTGCTGCAATGGCAGGAATGAAAATCGTAGTTGTGAAAAACCTTGAAAACGGAGAAATCGACTTCGAAGATCTTAAAGCTAAAACAGAATTACATTCAGCGAACTTATCAGCTGTAATGATTACATATCCGTCTACTTACGGATTCTTTGATGCTAACATCAAGGAAATTACTAATCTGATCCACGAGCATGGAGGACAGGTGTATATGGATGGTGCTAACATGAATGCTCAGGTAGGATTTACAAGTCCGGGAAACATCGGAGCAGACGTTTGTCACTTAAATCTTCACAAGACTTTTGCAATTCCTCACGGAGGTGGAGGTCCTGGAGTAGGTCCAATCTGTGTTGCTAAACACTTAGTACCATTCCTTCCTTCTAATGCAAACATCAAAATCGGAACTAAAGAAGCGATCGACGGTATTTCTGCAGCACCTTACGGTTCAGGATTAATCCTGAATATTTCTTATTCTTACATCAAGATGTTAGGAACTGAAGGCCTGAAAAAAGCTACCGGACATGCAATTATGAATGCTAACTACCTTAAGGTAATTTTAGCTGAGCATTTCCCAATTTTATATTCAAACGAAAACGGAAGAGTGGCTCACGAATGTATCGTAGATTTCCGTCAGTTCAAATCTTTAGGAATTGAAGTGGCTGATGTGGCGAAGAGATTAATGGATTATGGCTTCCATGCTCCTACAGTTTCTTTCCCGGTTGCTGGAACATTAATGATTGAGCCTACAGAATCTGAAAGCAAGTCTGAAATTGACCGTTTCGCAGAGGCTTTAATCTCTATCAAACATGAAATTGATGAGATTGCTAACGGACAGGCTGATCCTGCAAATAACGTATTGAAAAACGCTCCTCACACAGAACAATTGGTGATCTCTGATTCTTGGGATAAACCATACAGCAGAGAAAAGGCGGCTTATCCATTAGAGTGGGTAAGAGACCACAAATTCTTCGCTTCTGTATCAAGAGTAGATGAAGCTTACGGAGACAGAAACTTAGTATGTACTTGTGAGCCGATTGAAGCTTATATGTAATTAGAATTTTTTCTAGATATAACAAATCCCTTTCAGTAATGAGAGGGATTTGTTTATTGGTCATTGCGGGCAAAGGGAAGCAATCCTCTGTTTATTCTTTGGAATCTTTCCAATAATTATTGGCTGCTGCAATGGTTGCGAATTCGGTAGCAACTGTTTGCCCGATGGCAATTAGCATTGAGGCATCGTCTGCATACACAGGACGTAGTTTTTCACGAACTGCTGCATCAGGTTGTGTTACTTTAATAATTAATCTGGCCATTTTTACGGCCAGTTGTCGGCCCTCTTCTGGGGTTGTTGTTAGTAAAGAATTGTTTGGGACTAATTGGATTTGTTCACTCATTGTATTGATTTTTTAAATTTTGAATATTTGATTTATTGTACAAAACAAAAATAGATATCAGTATTTTTAATATCAGTATCAAAAGTCACTGATCAATACCTTTATTTTTCTATTATTCTGTATTAATTTTTGATCCAGTTCAAGCTTTTTCATTAATCTTGAAATAACTTCCCTGGTGGTCCCAAGATCATTAGCAATGCTTTGATGGGATATGGAAAGTTCATGAGTCCCGGAGATTTTTGCTTTGGTCTTTAAATAATCCCAAAGCCTGTCTTCAAGTTTATAGCAGATGATTTGTTTGGTAGTATGCAGTAAATCATTATAATGTTTCTGAAATTCGGCAATGATAAGATGATTGAATGATGGAAAGCGAATGAGCCATTCTTTTGCTTTATCAATCGGAATCAGCAGAATAGTAGATTTATTTTCTGGAACAGCCGAAAAATCAATAGGATTTTGATTGAATAGATGGACAAAGCTAAAAATACAGGAAGACCCCGGCTGGATATAATACAATAAAAACTGCTGTCCATCTTCTTCACTATATGCCTTTACATTTCCCTCTAAAACAATAGGTAAATAACGGATAAGCTGTCCTTGTTTTACAATAAACTCATGGGTAGAGAATACTTTGATAATCCCGGATTTTTCAATTTCTGCAATCAGTTCTTTTCCAAAATCGGGCAGGCATTTTTCAAGAATATTATTGTGATTCATCAGTCGGAAAACATTTTGTATTGTTGAATATAATAAATCCCTCTCAAATAATGAGAAGGATTTCTATTGTTTTTGAATCTGTTTTTGATCGGTAATATCTTTAACGCAAATGTGACAAAGACTCATAGCTGCGCAAAGTCGGAAGACTTTGCGCAGCGTTGGTATGATAATGTTATTTATTTTCCTTTAATCAATTCTTCTAGTTTTGAAATGATGTGGCATAGCTGCGCAAAGTCTCCTGACTTTGAGTAAATTAACATAACGTATAATAAGACCTTTTTCTAGATATAACAAATCCCTTTCAGTAATGAGAGGGATTTGTGTTTTTTGTAATTCTGCAAAGTCTCCTGACTTTGTAAAGCGTTATATATGATAATCTTATTTATTTTCCTTTAATCAATTCTTCTAGTTTTGAAATGATGTGGCATAGCTGCGCAAAGTCTCCCGATTTTGAGCAAATTAATAACGTATAATCAGACCTTTTTCTAGATATAGCAAATCCCTTTCAGTGATGAGAGGGATTTGTATTTTTTGTAATTCTGCAAAGTCTCCTGACTTTGTAAAGCGTTATGTATGATAATCTTATTTATTTGCCTTTAATTAATGCCTCTAATCTAGACATCATATCATCCTTTTCCGTCAGCATTCTTTCGTAAAGAGCAATTTTTTCCTCATGAAGTTGGATAATTTTGTCCAATGGATTGATATTACATTTGTATTGCTCAGCATAGGCCACGGCATCATCTTGAAAGGTGTTTGCGATAATATTTATAGCCTGTTCTTCATCAAAATTCTGGAATGCTTCCACAGGAATTTTCAAAACTTCGGAAATCTTTTGAAGAAGAGGGTCTTCAATAGTTTCTTTCTGTTCCAATAATGAGACTTTCTTTTGATTCCAGTCATCCCCCAAATCCAATGCTAAAGATTCCTGTTTGATGCCCAGCATTTCTCTGAATCTTTTTACGTTTCTTCCCTGATGTATTTTCTGTTCCATTTGTGGTTTTTAAGCTTAATTGATGGTTCGGATAGTAAAGATAAAAAAATATATGGAAGCGTGAGGTTGCTTTTGCAATTCAATAGAAACTTTGTTTTCGAATAATGAGTAAGCACATTCTATGGTTGTATTATTGAATTTTAGTGATTTTTTATAGTATTAATGATAGTTATGTATATTTTTAATAAATACTTACTATTTTTTTTATTTTTGCTGAAAATTAAAATTAATAACCAAATAACTTTTGGATGAAAAAAATAATCATCTTAGCTTTTTCCCTGGCATCTTTAATGGGATTTTCTCAAACGGGGTTACCTCAGAATTTAGTTATTGACGGAACTTTTGGGATCCCGGATCCTGAAGATATGCTCTCACGAGATCTGAATAACGATAACAAAAAAGACATTCTGATTAAAACCTATTACCGCAATCTTTTCTGGTTAAAGAATAAAGGCAATGGATTTGAACATCCGGAACTTATTTATGCGTCTCCTGTTGAATATATTAATGATTTTGAGAGTGCAGATTTTGATGGGGATGGAAAAGCTGATATTATTTTTAGTACCGCAAAAGGTCTGTTTCTCATGAAAGGAACTGGAACTGGAGCTGCTGCTTCTTTCAGTCAGCCAGTTAAGTTGGTAGATGAGAGTATTTCTCTTTTCAGGGTTGGAGATATGGATGGTGACGGAGATCTGGATATTTATTTTCATCAGCCTATTTCAGGTACATGGTTGATAAATAACGGAAATGGAACATTTACTCAGGGAGCACTTATTTTTACCTCTCTTCAAAAACCAGATTCTGTTATTCTGAAAGATCTGGATAATGATAACAAACCGGATCTTCTGGTTAGATTTAATGCAACAAGGATATTAAGGTGGTACAAAAATAATGGGAATGGGAGCTTTACCTTCAAACAGGAGATTGATGATTTTGCATTAGGAGAGTTTTTTGACCTTGGTGATGTGGATGGCGACGGAGATTTGGATATCATTCACCTATTTGAAAATGGAAATGTTAAACAGTTTAAATGGTATAAAAATACAAATGGGACAGGTACTTTCTCTCCCTCTATCTTAATATCCAATGTTCCTTATAAACCGTATACTGTGCAAAATGTAAAAAGGTTTGGAGTGAAAATGTTTGATCTTGATGCAGATGGTATGGAGGATCTTGTATTCTGTGTATTCTGGGATAATAAATTATCATGGAAAAAGAACCTGGGGAACGGTATTTTCGGAGCTGAACAGATTGTTTCTCAAAATGCAATAAGAATTTCCCAGTTTGATGCTGCGGATTATAACAATGATTCAAAAATTGATTTAGTATCCGTTTCTTCAGGAGACAGTAAAGTTGCTTGGTACGAAGGAATTACCGGGACAGGCAATTTTTCTTCTGAGAAAATTCTTACAACAGATGTTTACGGGCTTTCATCAGTAGAAACAGGAGATATTGATGGGGATGGGGACGCAGATATTGTAGCAATGTCTTCAGGTAAAATTTCGTGGTTTAAAAATACAGATGGGCAGGGTGGCTTTTCAGATCAGCAGAAAATAATAAAAAATAATATGAAGTATGTTTCTGATATGTCGTTGGCTGATATTGATAATGACGGGGATACTGATATTATTTTTAATAAAGAATTGGATACCAGTCCTACAACATACAAATATGTATGGCTTGAGAATAATGGAACAGGAGATTTTAATACAGAACATACGATAGGAAATAGCCTGGGCCATCTTAATACAGTAGGTGATTTTAATGGCGATGGTAAGAAAGATTTTGCTTATATAGGAAATGCCACTAAACTGACTGTATCAATGAATACAGGTAATGGGAATTTTGGTGCTCCTACAGAATTTTTGGATAGCATAACAAGTTATGCTACTTCATTTAAAAATGCTGATATGGATGGAGATGGAGATCTGGATCTTGTTATCGCTCTTTTAGATGGTAGCATTATCTGGTATGAAAATGTAAACGGGCAGGGAAGTTTTACGGTAAAACATGTTGTCGCCAGCTCTTTGTTTGGATATATCAAACTTCATATAGCGGATTTGGATGGTGATGGAGATAATGA
The DNA here is from genome assembly GCF_024810195.1 of Chryseobacterium sp. BIGb0232. Lineage (NCBI taxonomy): Bacteria > Pseudomonadati > Bacteroidota > Flavobacteriia > Flavobacteriales > Weeksellaceae > Chryseobacterium > Chryseobacterium sp. BIGb0232. The sequence continues at coordinate 146,183 of NZ_JANUEH010000001.1, read as the reverse complement.
TATTTCTTACGTAAATGATAATGGAAATAAAATAAGCTGGTTTGAAAATACTGATGGAGCAGGGAATTTCGGACAGGGAAAAATTGTAGGAGCCGGAACTGCAATAGGACCATTTGCACTCACTACAATTGATATTGATGGTGATGGACTTAAGGATATTGTCACTAACTCTAAAACGGAACCAAAACTAAGATGGTATAAAAATAACGGCAATGGAATTTATGATAACGTTCCGAAATTAATTACCAATAATAATATGGGAATTGCAGCATCTTTGCTGAGTACCGATTTAAATGGAGACGGAAATAAGGAATTAGTGGTAGGATCAAAATACTTGGCTAATGATAAAGAATACATGATCTCATGGTTTGAAACGGGAGCTGCTTTCCAAAATAAAATAAAAGGAAAAGTACGGTATGATATTGATAATAACGGTTGTGATGTGAATGATATTTCAGCGACTATGATGATGGTCTCCACACAGGATCCTGCTCATAAATATTCCACTTTTACCAATGGGAACGGTGAATATTCGCTCGTAGCAAAACAGGGGCAGTATAACACGTTTGTGGATAAGGCTCTTCCTGATTATAGTATAAACCCTCAAAATGATTTCTATAATTTTGCAGCAACCGGAATGACACGTACTGCCGATTTTTGTATTGCTCCCAATCAGGTATATAAAGACATAGAAATGAGTATCTATCCGATTTTAACAGCTAGACCAGGATTTGATACAAAATACAAAATGGTAATCATAAATAAAGGAACCCAGAAAGTGAGTGGAGATATTTCGTTCAGCTATAATAATGCAAAGATCAGTTTCCTTCAGGCTTCTACCGTACCGGCATCACAAAATAATGGGAATATAATCTTTAATTATCAGGATCTGGCACCATTTCAAACAAAAACAATTGAGCTGAAATTTAATGTTCTTCCAATGCCGGCAAACAATATTGGTGAACAGCTTGGTGTGCATGGAGCAGCCAATGTCATTGGTGATATAAATCCATCTGATAACGAATTTAATTTACTGCAAACTATTGTGGGGTCTTATGATCCAAATGATATAACAGTTATTGAAGGTCCGAAAGTGCTTTTACAGGATGTTGACAAATATCTGCATTATATCATCCGTTTTCAGAATACAGGAAACCATTTTGCAGAAAAAGTAAAGATTCATAATCTTTTAGATTCCAAACTAGATAGCTCTACTTTAGTTTTGGAGTCTTATAGCCATGCAAATGAGGTAAAAATTACTGATGGACATGATATAGAGTTTAATTTCAATGGGATCTATCTTCCAGGGTCTAATGATGAACCAAATTCACATGGGTTTGTTACTTATAAAGTGAAGCCTAAAGCAAATGTTCAGGTAAATGATATCATTAATAATACTGCTGATATCTATTTTGATTATAATCCGGCAATTGCTACTAATGTGGTCTCAACTAAGATTATTAATCAGACATTAGAAACTCAGGAGCAATTGAAAAATAGTTTAAGGATTTATCCTAACCCAACTACTGGAATTATTACAATCAATACCCAGGCTATTTATGAAAAGGTGGAAGTGTATAATATGGCAGGACAAAAGGTGAAAGAATTTCAGGATGTAAACAAAATCGATATTACGGAGCTTCCGACAGGAATTTATATGCTGAATATTACTTCAAAGAATAAAGAGGTGACTAAAGCTAAAGTTGTAAAGAAATAAAATCCGGTATCAATAAAATAGAAACACCTCTCATTTTTGAGAGGTGTTTTTTTAATATATTAATTCTATTATCTTCTCTTATAGCTGTAAGCCAACAGAATGGCTACTCCCATAGTAAGAACAGTTATCATTGAAATAGTTTCAATGGAGATTCCACTTTTCATCTGTGTGTTTTCTTTTTCACATGAATAAAAGAATAATACTGTCAATAAAAGACAGCTCGATAGTAATTTTCTGATCATAATTGCATTTGTTTGGTTATTAATGTTTTATCATCAAAAAGTATACCGATTTTGTAGACTATATGTAAAGTGGTTTTTAGGAACTGCAACATTTAATTTCCATTTATTTTCCGGGAGACTTTAGCAATCACTGCCTGATGTTGGAAATAATCAACAGTGGTAAGAATAATAAAAAATAAGCAGGGAACCACAAGTTCTATGATCAAATGTTGAACGAAGAAATATAAAATTAGGAAAAGAATACCTGCATACAGTAGATTAAATAGGATGGGATAAAAGGCTTCAACCTTATACGTTAGAGTTTTTGCACTTTCATTGTAAATAAAATATTCTTTGCCGGGTGATAGGATCAGGGGAGATCTTTTTGAAAAATCGAGTTTAAAAAGACTGTCTTTTCCTGTAATTATATTGTCATGAATTTGTATATCATTTACTTCTCTTTCCATAAATGAATCGCGTGCAGCATCAGTGACATTTTTTGCAGTTGTTCCCTCTTTTATTTTTATTTTAAATGTATAGAACATATTTCGTCATTTTTTACTCTTATCATTGTTTCCTTCATCCCAATAATAACTGTCCGGATAGATTCTTGCTCCAAATACAGCCGTTCCAACACGTATAATAGTAGCTCCTTCTTCTATGGCGGCTTCAAGGTCACCACTCATTCCCATTGACAATTCCTTCATTTCGATGTTGGGAATATATTCACGGATGATTTGTTGTTGCAGGTTTTTAAGAATTTTAAAACACTGTCTTACTTTTTCACTTTCTGTGCTGAATAAGCCGATAGTCATCAATCCTTTTACTTTTAATGTAGAGAATTCTGAAACCTTTCGGGTTAATTCAATGGTCTGGCTGGGATCTATTCCAAACTTGCTTTCCTCATTCGAAGTATTGACCTGAATCAAAACTTCAATTGTTCTGTTCTCAGCTAAAAGCCTTTGATGCAGTTTTTCTGCCAGATCCAGGCGGTCAAGCGACTGTATACAGGTTATGTCGTATTTCAGGATATCTTTAATTTTATTGGTCTGGAGATGTCCTATAAAATGATTGATGTGAGGCGTTTCCTTAAGATCTTCATATTTCTCCTTCAGCTCCTGAACTTTATTTTCTGCAATGAGAGTCTGTCCGTTTTCCAAAGCAATTTTAATACGTTCCGCGGAAACTGTTTTGGTTGCTAATAGTAGTTTAACTTCATCAGGATTTCTTCCTGCTTTTTTACAGGCATTCTGAATCCGGGTATCGATGACTTTCAGGTTGTGAAGGATGTCTTCTTTCATGATCGGATGGTTTCTTTAGCTTCCAGCTTTTGAATAAGAGCTGTTTTCACAGCCGTTAAAGCATAATCCTTAGCCTCTGCAAAAGAAATGGAGTATTTCCTTTCAATGGATCTCATATCTTCAGGGAATCGATTAAGGAGAGTGTCATAAAAAGTATCCAGAAATTCTGGAGAAGGCATTTCATAATTGATTTTCAGCTGAAAACGTCTCAGTAGAGCTGTATCAATAATCTCAGGATGATTGGTGGCACATAGTAAAAGTGCGTTTTCAGGATAATAATCAATAAGCTGAAGCAAAGTATTGACTAATCGTCTCATTTCGCCCACATCTTTATCATCACTGCCTCTTGCTTTTCCGATCTGATCCAGCTCATCAAGAAATAGAACAGATCTTTCCCTTCCGGCTTTATCAAATATCATTTTGATATTCTGAGAAGTTTCACCTATTCGGGATGAAACAATATTACTTAAATTTAAAATGATAATATTTTTCCCCAGAGCACTTGCAATTGCTTTGGCAGTCATTGTTTTCCCACATCCTGAGCTTCCCTGAAGAAGAATCTTATGATTCACCGGAAGACCGTATTCCTGCAGTTCCTTGCTGTAGGTATGTTCCTTAATAAGCTGTACAAGCTGTTCCCTGTTGTTCTTACTGAGAAATACATCGTTAAGGTTTACCTGTTCTTTATCTTGAATAATGAGATTGTACAGATTCATAGTAGCAATTAATGGTTCTAGATTCTAACAAAGATAAGGCTTTATTAAATGACGTAAACATCCTGATTGAGAATAAGCGGGTAGGCCAGGGATGAGTATGGGTGATTAATGATGAGTAATAAGTAATGAGGTGGTTTTAGCAGATAATTTAAATATTAAGCTTAATTACTATAAAAAATAAATCCGAACTAATGTTCGGATTCATCATTTGGATATAAAAATTTGTTATGAAACTAAGATCTTTTTGTTTATGTTTTTGGGCCCTTTTACCTCATAGGTAAAAGAGCAATCTGATTTCTCAGAGTAAAAACATAAAACAATATAATTAGTATAGTTTTGCTATAGGCTTATTTATTTGAGTGATTAGTTTCTTTCTCTTCTTGCTGTCATGAAATATGATGAGAATACGACTAAACATGTTGCGATACCGATATAAGTTACCATTTTGTATTATTTTTAATTATTTGACTTTTTTTTATCAATCTTTCAATTGCAATATTACAGCTTTCAAATCACGTGCCAAAGCAAATCACTATGATGTATATCAGTGTGTTATGGGTGTTTTATTTAATTTTTAAGAGATTTTTTGTTTACATTTTGTTAATGTATTATTGTGAATTTATTAATATATTTATTATTCTGTCTTTAAAAAAATATGAAAATGTTAAGCGTTTGTAGACTTCTATATTAGACTTGATAAAACAAACAATAAGTAATGTGATGCATAGTATTGATGTGAAATGAGAATTTTATGTGTAAAATTTCAGCGTAAAACAGATTTCTATGTTAAGAAAATTTATTTTTATCAGTGTTTTTTGCGTTGAATTTTTTTATTGCCTGTCAGATTCTATGACATCCTTTTTGTGCCAGAACCGGAAATGTCTCTCTCATTTGTCAGCTTGTTGAGGTTTAAATGTAAATTAAGAAAACGAAATATAGAAGTTGAAGACTTCTTTTTGGGAACAGGGAAGAGGTTTTGTTATTTTTGCATAAATAATACTTTATGGGACGCAGTTATCTTTTTCTGGCTTTGGCCATCGTATTTGAAATCATAGCTACAACCTTTCTGAAAAAATCAGAAGAGTTTTCTAAGCTGTGGCCATCCGTTGTTACGGTAATAGGATATGCCTGTGCCTTCTATTTTTTAAGTCTGAGCCTTCGTCAGATTCCGGTTGGGATTACTTATGCGATCTGGTCTGGTGTAGGTATAGTTTTTATTACAATAATTGGGGTTGTCGCATTTAAGCAGGTTCCGGATTTACCTGCCATCATCGGAATAGCATTGATTATTTTGGGGGTAATCGTAATCAATGTGTTTTCAAAGATGGGAACTCATTAAATAATAATATCCTGTGTGGTTTGAAGCTGTTTCCAGTGCTGTGATCTATTTTTATACAGAAAAAATTTTCCCAGCTTATATTTAAACTGTAAATAACCGCGGAATTCAATTCCATTAAATAAAGTGTAGGAAATATGCTGATTTTCTTCTAAAGACTGTTTTATCCCTTCGCTGAATACACTAGGACCTGTTGTAGCATGTACATTATTAGGATAGCAGTGGTTTTCTATATTGTAAAGCATTAGTTCCAATGTTTTCTTTAAAAAAGGATGGTCTTTTCTAAAAATAAGTGCCCATTGAACATATAGATTTTCATGTCTTTCTTTACAGATCACTGCTTCATCTTCATCTTTTATAAGACGCCTGAAAGGTTTGGTGATTGTACTGTCTATATCCAGATATATTCCTCCTTTTTTGTATAAAATGGCATATCTGAAAAAATCTGCTTTTGCTGCACCAATGGTGAGCCTGCTATAACATTCAATATATTGTGGTGGAAATTCTTCAGACAAAAATTTTACGATATCATGATCATCATAGAAAAAATACTGATATTCAGGATTCTTCCTTCTCATATTCCAAATGTGAAATTTTGTAAGTAAAGGCAGCTTTTTTGTTTTAAAAGTCTGAAATATTTGTTTGGGTATAGCCATATTCTTTTTTTATCATCATTATTAATTAAGCATGAAATTGCTTTTTATCAATGGGATTCATGTTTTGATAAATTTTCGCTAAAGAGAATGATGGTTTTAATGGAATAGTTTTGTTTGTGTTTTTTGATTTTTTTTTTTAAAAAAAGGTTAAAGCTTATGTTCTAAATGTTGCATTTAAAGCTTTGCTTTCTTTAAAAAATTAATTCGCTATTATTGAAGTTGTTATAGCTGTGTTTTTATTGTTGTGTTTTTTTTAAATTTTTTTCTGCTTGGTACAAAACTAAAGTGACCAAATTAGAATTTCTTTGGAATGGGATTAAAATATCATTAAGGAGATTAAAATGACATTAGAAAATTGTTAAGAGAAATTAATATAGGAAAATAAGCAGCACAGAAAGTAAGAGGGGGTTAGAGATAATTGCATTCCGAATAATCCTGTAGATCACTTGGTGGAATTGATTTGATGAAAAATATATGGTGCTTTTTAAACTGCTCGTAGATCTTTGTAAGAAATTAATAAGTGATAATCTGAATGATCTGTGCCGTTAATAAAATGATAAATGGATTTCGATTCTTTAATAAAGTTTCTGGTCATTTTCACAATAAAAACTTCTTCGTTTTCCGATTCCTGTTTTTTTCTTAATAAGTTTTTGGCCACAGATCGAACAGGTGGATTTTGTATGAACCAGCCAGTGCTTTTTCAAGGTAAATTTTCTTTTCCAAGCCAAAAACTGGAAACTGTAATTTCTGGCTTCTGCAATAAGTTCCTTACGCTTTTTAGCGGGTAGATTTCCTGTTAAGCTTTCCGGTTGTACACCAATTTTGAAAAGAACTTCATTTTTGATGATATTTCCGACTCCTGAAAATAGATTCTGATCCATTAAAGCGTCACATACCATCATATTTGGATTGGTTTTCAGTTTCTTTTCTGCTTTTTCCGGGTTCCAGAGATTGCTCATCACATCTGCTTCCCAATCGATCGTAGAAAGAAACTCTAATTCTACAGATTTTACAGAGCAGGTATAAAAATACATTCCTTCGTTTGAGAAAAGCAAAGCTAGCCTTAAGGTATTTTTCGGCTTTGTCTGTTCATTAATACTGTAAGATCCAAACATAAGGAGATGAATACGGATGGCTGCTTTTTCAAAGACCAGATAGGTTTGCTTTCCAAAAGTGCGGATCTCATGAAGTGTTTGGCCAATGAATGTTTCTTTATCGAATTTTGCATTACCTGATGCGTCTGTTACTTTATGGCCAACAAACTGCTGCAGGCTTTCTTTCATTAAAATAATGGATGGACCTTCAGGCATGATGTTACTTTTCAATAAAAGTTCAAATACTGTTCCGTTAAACTAAAATGTAGAACTCAGATTAATCCATCCGGGTGTATCAGGAACTTAAAATAATGAATTCATCATCCACTTGTCATTCCGTAGGAATCTCAATAAAGTATTTTCAAAATCCAAAATCAGATTCCTACAGAATAAAAAATAAACGTTTATATTTATTGCTTTTGTCCCACAAAACGGATCACAGAACCTGTTCCGTTGTGAAATAATCCTTCCTTAAGTTCAATTTCTGTTTCCTCAAGTTCTATAATGGAGTAATTTGGGAAATCGGCCTTAATTTCTTCTATGGAAAATAAATCCTTTATATCCCTAGGTCCACCTACTTTTTCATTTTTTGTGACGTAATCAAGATGCTTTTTACTGAAGGCTTCGAAAATGATAAATCCACCTTTACGAAGATATTGGTCAAGCATTTGGTGGATGGATGATTTAATATCCCCCGGAAAATGAGCGTAGATAAGGGCAATTACATCAAATTGCTGTTCATGATAATTTAAGGTTTGAAGCTCGCCAATCTGATAATCTATAGTTACATCATTCTGCTCTGCAAGTTGCAAAGCTTTAGATCTGCCTTGCTCACTGATGTCAAAAGATGATGTTTTCCAGCCCTCTAATGCTGCATAAACAGAATTTCTTCCTTCACCGTCGGCAGGAAAAAGAATAGTGCCGGGATTTAATTTGCTGAGCTGTTCTTCCAGATAGATATTGGGAGCTGTTCCATATACAAACTCCTCGTGGGTATACCTTTCATTCCATTTGTCAAGCCATGTGCTGTCTTTCATTTTTAATAGTTTAATTTCTATCAAATGTAAGACCTTTTCATCTGTATTAATCAACGGAAAAAACTCTGATGCTAATAGATTTTTTGAATGATAATGTCTGCTTAATAAATATCTAAATACTATTCCGTAAAATTAAAATTTGGAGTAATTTTGAAAAATGATGAATTTAAACCAGATTTTCACCAATCAACGTACAGGAAATAATCCAAATACTAAAGCTTCAAGAACTGATTTTCAAAGGGATTTCGACAGAATTATCTTCTCCTCTGCATTCAGAAGACTGCAGAATAAAACCCAGGTTTTCCCTCTTCCCGGAAGTGTTTTTGTGCACAACAGGCTGACGCACTCTCTGGAAGTATCATCTGTGGGAAGGAGTTTAGGAAGTATTATTGGTGAATTTATTGCTGAGGACTATAAAAATGAACTTACCGAAGATTCAAAAAATTTTTATCTATATAATTTAGGAAATGTAATTGCGGCGGCATGCCTTTGTCATGACGTTGGAAACCCGGCTTTTGGACATTCAGGAGAAGATGCTATTGCAAGTTATTTTGAAAGAAATGAAAAAGACCTGAAATTCAAGTTCAATGAAAAAGAATGGGCAGATCTGGTTAATTTTGAAGGAAATGCCAATGCTATCAGGGTTTTGGCTCAGCAACAACAAGGGAAAGATGCCGGTGGAATTCAGCTTACATTTTCTACTCTGGCGAGTATTGCAAAATATCCGTGTGAGGCAGTAGCCAAGAAAAAAGGAATTATTCACCGTAAGAAATTCGGTTTTTTCCAGAATGAAAAAGATATATTCCTTGAAATTGCAAAAGGAACCCAGCTGATTTCCGAATGTGAAGAACCACATATTTTCAAAAGGCATCCTTTTGTATGGCTGGTAGAAGCTGCTGATGATATCTGCTATAATATTATCGATATGGAAGATGCCCACAGATTGGGAATCGTATCCACTTCTGACTGTGAAAATCTTTTCTTTGAACTGGTAAAATCAGAAAGTAACGATATTGATAAGGTTAAAAATAAGCTGTCTTCTATTTCCAATGAAAATGAAAAAATCTCTTATTTAAGAGCAAAAGCAATCAATGCCTTGATTAACAAATCACTTGAGATTTATAAGCAGAATTTTGAAACCATTCTGGAAGGAAATCTTGACAAAGGGCTTCTGGATGTCTACAAATCCGAAAACAATGCTTTACAGGATATAGAATCATTCTCTATCGAAAAAATTTACAACCATAAAGCTGTTGTAGAAATTGAGAACGCAGGATACAATGTAATGTATGAATTGCTGGATCATTTCATTCCTTCCATCCTGAAACCGGATGATGAGAGAAAATCTTACGATCAAAAGGCATTAAAGCTTCTTCCAAGACAGTTTGTCTATGAAAACGGAACCGATTACCAGAAGGTATTGGGAATTATAGATTTCGTTTCCGGAATGACAGATAATTACGCTACCGACCTTTACAGAAAAATCAAAGGAATTGATATCGGAATGACGGTATAAACCTATTAGATTAAAGGCTGGAAGCGGGAAGGAAGGATGCTGGATGTTACTATTTCACACTTCAATTACTTCCTGCTTCCCGCCTCAAACTTCCCGCCTTAAATATCCACGGTTTAAATATTATGTCTATCTTTATAAGAATCAATATAAAAACTAAACTATGGGTATTTTTCTGGCTCCCGTTATTATTTTCGGGTTAATTATTTTATTTGCATCGTTTTTTGTGGTTAAACAGGAGACGGCAGCAATCATTGAGCGTTTTGGAAAATTCCAGGGAGTAAAACATTCAGGGCTTCATCTTAAGATTCCCATCATAGATCAGATTGCAAAAAGATTAAATCTCAGAATTCAGCAGCTGGACGTGATGATTGATACTAAAACACTGGATAACGTATTTATCAAGATGAAAATCTCTGTTCAGTACCAGGTCATCAGAAGCCAGGTAGGAGATGCTTATTATCGACTGGAAAATCCTGAAAATCAAATTACTTCATTTGTGTTCGATGTGGTGAGAGCAGAAGTTCCAAAGCTGAAACTTGATGATGTTTTTGTAAGAAAAGATGATGTGGCGATTGCTGTAAAAAGTGAGCTTCAGGAAGCGATGAACAGTTACGGATATGATATTATCAAAGCATTGGTGACAGATATTGACCCTGATGAACAGGTAAAACATGCCATGAACAGAATCAATGCTGCAGAAAGGGAAAAAACTGCTGCAGAATATGAATCTGAGGCTCAGAGAATCAGAATCGTAGCCGTTGCAAAAGCTGAAGCCGAATCGAAAAAACTACAAGGACAGGGAATCGCAGACCAAAGAAGGGAAATTGCAAAAGGACTTGAAGAATCTGTAAGAATGCTGAATAATGTAGAAATCAATTCACATGAAGCATCAGCTCTTATCGTGGTGACACAGCATTATGACACTCTACATTCCGTAGGAGCAAGTAACAGAAGTAATCTTGTTCTTCTTCCCAATTCACCAACAGCAGCAAGCAGTATGCTGAATGATCTTGTTGTAGCCATGACAACAGCCAATACAGTGGGAGAAGCGAGCAAGGGAAAATACCCTGAACCACCACGAAAAGAAGGGGGATATTAATAAGGAAAGGATGATGGAAGCTGGATGATGGAAGTTGTGATTACCGAAAGTAGGGATGAAGGGTTATTTTAAACTACTTTCAGGGTAATATCTATACAATACGATAAAAATATGTTCACCGGATGATGGTAACTTCCAGCCTTCAGCTTCAGGCTTCCATACAATAAAACAAAAAACGCTTCAGAAATTTCTGAAGCGTTTTTGTTTTATTTCTTAGTTTTAGAAACCTGCTCTACCAATGTGTATTTTATTGAAGAAGCATCTGCCGGTGGATTATCTATTTTTTCTGTTTTCACTTTTAAAACATATTCGTAACCCGGTTCATAAGTGAAGCCTTCAATGTTGCTGTAGAAATTACTCCAGTTTTCAGAAGCGTTTTCTTTTACCTGCAGGCATTTCATACGACCTGCTCCTGCAGAACAGTCTACGGTTTGTGCTCCTATGATAAGTGTTTTTTCACCTGCTGCTGCATCTTTCTTAGTTTTAGAAACCTGCTTTATCAATGTATATTTTATTGAAGAAGCGTCAGCTGGCGGGTTTGCAATTTTTTCTGTTTTTACCTTTAAAACATATTCATACCCTGGTTCATAAGTAAATCCTTCGATGTTTGTGTAAAAATTAGTCCAGTCTTCTGAAGCCTTTTCTTTTACCTGCAAACATTTCATAGGAGCTACTCCTGTACAGTCTGCTGTTTGTGGCCCTACGATGAAAGTTTTTTCATCTCCGGAAGATACTCCAGCTGTTGTTGTACACTGCGTCATTGCGAATAATGCTAATGCGGGTGCTGCCCCTTTTAGAATTGTTGCTATACTTTTCATAAACTTGATTTTAAAACCTTACCTCACAATTACCATGCCGAAATTTTCTGGAATTAGCGGATTTCCGGGATTGTTTTTTCATTTTTTAATCATTTAATTTGAGGACTCTAATAAGTGAAGACAGGAAGAATGATATGTTAAATATAATGAAATTCAGGTACGAGATATTGGATGCCAGTAAATTATAGACAGGAAAAAGCTCCTGAATTGAATCTTGTTTTATGATAAACTTAAAGATATAATTGAGGTATTTAGAGTGTAAGAAAGAATTTGAATTGATGAGAAAATTACTAGTATTAATTTCTGCTGTTTTTATAACTGGTAATGCATATGCCCAAAAGGTAGATAATGCATTGCAGGGATATTTTGAAGAACAGGGAAACGAGACTTTTTATAAAAGTTTCAATTTTGACGGGAATGGTAAAATAGTGGATGGGTTTAAAAGCAGTTATTATTTTACAAGAAATGATAGCTTAATTGTGATTCCAGATAAAGATGTATTTGTTTTTAAAATCAAAAAAGATAAACTAATCGGTATTTCAGACTGGGTTAAAAACGGAGTCTGGGTTCGTAAAAAAGACAGTACTGAGGTTAATAACAGAGTGAATCCTGTAGAATCTCAGAAAAGAGCAGTTTTATTGGCAGGGTATTATGATAAGACGAAGAATATGTCTGGATTGGATGCGTTGTTCTCCAATGCTAACGATTATACCAGGATTAGTGAAGACTTTTGTAATCAGGGGTTAGCCAAAGCATGCCTCAATGCCTTTGGATTAAAGATGATGGAATATACTCCCGGATTCTTTGGTGACCTTGAAAAAATCAAAGATAAAAAGCTCAAGCCCCATCCGGAGCTGATAGAGCTTTCCAAAAAAATAACAGACCTTGGAGAACCGGAAGGATATAATGTTCTTGGAGCTTATTATCACCTCTTAGGACTTCGGGAAAAAGCTTTTGAAATCTGGAAGGAAGGAGAGAAACATGGTGATCCGGCTTCTATGTTATCTATGGGACTTATTGAAGTGGGAGAAGAAATGGATAAAGCTCCCAAGACCCCTAATGTTAAAAAGAAAAAGAAAAAATGATGAAGAAGAAACTGTTGTTTTCATCTGCTTTGGTTCTTAGCGCTTTGGTAAGCGCACAGAAACTTAAGAAGGAAGATGTTGTAGGCTTTTGGAAGCTGAAAGAAGCTGGGTTTTATGAAGGGAAGAAGAAGGTGGTGAAAGAGTTTGATAACTGCAGACTGATGCGTAACTATGCTATAAGAGAAGATGGTTTTGCTGTGTATAACTATATAGGAGGAAAAGTAGGAGATTGTACCCCATCAGAACCAAGGCTTTCTTTTTGGAAGATTGTGGACAACAGGGTCCAGTTTTATGTAGATGATAAAAATATTCTTGAAGAAGTTGTTGTGACTTTCAATAAAGATAAAACCATGACATTTTCGGACTATAAACCGGTTTTTGTTAAGCTTGACGGAGATGCATTAGCGGAAAAAGTGACGAATACCATTCATTATGATATTCTTGAAAAACAGTATTGAATCTAAAAATTTAATTGAAATCCTATGAATTTTGTTACAGTAATCTATCTGGTCAACTTATTGTTATATGCCATTTATTTCTTTGGAAAGGGGAGTAGTGAAGAGGTTATTACCATTGTGGATTATTCGATTTCTGCAGCTATGTCGTTTTTTTTAATTCTTGCCGGATACGTTAACGCAAAACAAAAAATGACGTATAGATCTGTCTTGTGGATGTTTTTTGTAAACGTTGTTTTCTTTGCAATGTCCGGGTTGTTTGATCAGTTTGGAAATAATTTTAATCTTTTGTCAATGGGGAATGATAATTTTATTTTTACCTTAGCTTTAATAGCCTATAACGGTTATTTATTTCCGCTGATTGTAAAACTGGAAAGAACCGGTTTTTCCCTTGTATTGCCACTCGTATTGTCTTTTATTCTACCATCCTTAGGGTATTGGATTGGGAGAATGATTGCACCGAAAAATTCAACTTCATCTGAAGAAATTTAACCTGAATGTTAAGTGTTTTTGAGTGACAGGGTATTTGTCATTGACTACGTCGAATCTTCGATTTCCGACAAAGGAGGGATCTCATTCATAATTGAGATTCTTTATTTCACTCTGTACATTCAGAATGGTATACTATCCTTAAAGGGAGGCTGTAATATTAGTATTCTTCCCATTTTAATTCCTCTTAATAATTAAAAAAACATGATGTTGGAAGCAAAAATAGAATGGTGTATCGTTACGGATTCTGTACTTGATTATCAGTTCCTGTAAATTTTTGTCTGCCGATTAATAATTCAAAGAAAAGCTTGAAATCCGAGATCAGTGACCACAACGGATATTTAAAAGTGGCAGGCTTATTCCTTTCAATCACGGCATGGCTAAACCAGGCAAACCCATATCCAACAATCGGAATGTACCATAGAAATCTTTCTTTTCCTGAACTGATCACATATCCTATGACAACAAATATGAGCAATGTACCAATAAAATGGAAAATTCGGGTTCCCGTTTTACTGTGTTCCGTGAGATAAAACTGATAAAATTCCTTGTATGTTTTGATTCTTTCAGACATAGTGGCATTAGTTTATTGTTTCTGTTGAATTTGTAGCAATAATTCTGCCGATTTTTAAATAAGCAATAAAAAAGAAAAAGGCAAAATAGCTCATTGTGCTATTTTGCCTTTTTTAACGTTGTATGTATTGTCTTAGCTATTCTTTAGCTCCTTTCCAAGTTTACTGTTTTTATAACCGTAGAAGAAGTAAATAAACATTCCAATCAGGAACCACATCCCAAACCAGAACCAGTTTTCATGGCTCATTCCGGTAAGAAGGTATAAACAAGAGCTTAATCCTATTAATGGAATAAGAGAAAGGTTCTTGATAAAAGTAACCACACATAAGATTAGGTTAATAATAATAAAGAAGAAAATAGAGGCTCTGAACTCACCGTCTTTAGGATCACTCCAATTCATCAATGTTTGGAAAAACTCAGGTTGCCAATAGTAGAAAGCAATCAGTCCACCAATGAAAATAACCGGGAAAATAATTTTACCGTTGACATAAGGAAGGTGGAATCTGCCTTTTATTTTTTCTTTAGCAGGAAGAGTTAAAACTCCGGCACAAACCAAAACAAATGCGAATATAGTTCCAATACTTGTAAAATCAAGGATGAAAGTTTTATCTGTAAATAAGATAGGAATTCCTACCACAATCCCTGTAACAATAGTTGCAAAAGATGGCGTTTTGTATTTTGGGTGAATCTTAAGGAACTTCTGAGGCATCAATCCGTCACGGCTCATCGCATACCAGATTCTTGGCTGTCCCATCTGGAAAACCAATAATACCGTGGTGATGGCAACAATCGCTACAAAAGAAACCACAAGTTCCATCCAGGCTACATTGGCATTGGTTTTTTCAAAAATGAATGAAAGCGGGTCTCCCACACCGTCAAACTTTTTGTAATCTACCATCCCTGTTAATACCAAAGTAAGAGCAATATAGATCACTGTACATAATACAAGAGAGATGATCATTCCTTTTGGTAAGGTCTTTTGAGGATCTTTTGTTTCTTCAGAAAGAACACTTAAGGCATCAAAACCAATATAAGCAAAGAAAACTCCTGAAACAGCACTCATAACTCCTGTAAACCCATTAGGCATAAAGGATGGAGTACCTGTTGTAGGACTTATTGGTGTCCAGTTGTCTGTATTGATATAAGCGAAACCTACTAAAATAACTAATATAATTACTCCCAGTTTTAAGATAACAAGGGAGTTGTTGAAGTTTTTACTTTCCTTTACTCCAACATAACAGAGCCATGTAATTAAGCCATTGATGACCAATGCAGGAACGTCAACGATGAATTTCAGATTCCCAATAAGCGGTGCGGATTTCCATGCATTTAAAAGTTCTTTATTCTCAGAGCCATTCAAAAAAGCCTTTTTAGCTTCTGTATAACTGCAGGTCAGATAATCAGGAATATGCATTCCGATACGCCCTAAAAAGCTGGTGAAATAATCAGACCATGAAAAAGCTACGTAAATATTTCCAAAAGAATATTCCATAATCAGTGCCCAGCCAATAATCCAGGCAATCAATTCCCCAAAACTGGCATAAGCATACGTATAGGCAGATCCTGCTGTAGGAATCCTGCTGGCAAACTCAGCATAGCATAAAGCGGTAAAACCACAGGCAAAGCCACATATCAAATATAGAAGTATAACACCGGGCCCCCCTCTGAAAACGGCTTCTCCCAAACTGCTGAAACTTCCAGCTCCTATAATTGCCGCAATACCAAAAAATACGATGTCCCATACACCTAATACCCTTAAAAGTCCTGTTGAAGTATCTGTATCCGAATAGACTTTCCTTCTAAAAAGTTGACTCATTCAATAAACTATATTTGATTTGAAAAAAACAAATGTAATGATTTTTTATTTTGATGTTAACAGTCGTTAAGAACATTTAAGTAAAAATACTTAACGAAAAGCCTTTAGTCTTTATAAACAGGTATTTCCACATAGCTGTCATTATACCATTTTATTTCCAGCGGTTCCCCGGAATCCTGTATGGTTTCTTCACTTACATCTTTACCCGTTCCATAGTTGATCTGCCAGTTCGGACTTTTGCCAATGCCTACAAATAAAAGCAGTTTACTTCCTTTTTCAACCTTTTTACTGGTAAACATCGATTGTCTGATAGGGATTTGCTCCATCTTGTTCGGTTCAAGAAGCTGACGGACCTCATTGTTTTTTGAATAACTGGCTCTTGTCTTATGGGTAGACAGTAAAGAAAGTTTTCCGTTTGGCTGTACCTGATACAGATAGATATCAGTATCCATATCCTTTTTATTGATGGATATATTAAGCAATCCTGACAGGTTTCCGCTGATGATAATATCCTTATCAAGAGGTTCACTCTCAAAATGAATGAGATTATTAACCTTTGCACTGTCTGTTTTACTTATCTTGTAATAAAGATCTTTATCATCTCTGCTTTTGAAATCAACAGTTTGTTTGGTAAAGTCAGGACTTTCGGGTTTTGTAAAAACAGATGCGCTGTTCTTATGGTCTTTCAGATAGAATTTAAGAGTAGAGGTATGCATTCTGTCAAGAGTAGGAACATGTTTCCATGTATTGGTATTCATCACCTGGAAATTAACCCTGTCTTTTAAGAGCTCTGGTTTTTTTCCATCTTTAAGAATATAGTCAAACCATGAGAAGGCAAGCTCATCAATGCTTATTCTGGCAACGGGATCAATAGGGTTACCATTCACATAGGTCGTCCCGAAACTTTGTGCTGCTCTATGATCATAAGGACCTATTACCAGATAGTGATCAGCATCTTTATTGTACTGGTAATGTTGTTTGAAATAATAAAGAGCACCAATCTGATCATCGTCATAATATCCTGTAGTCGTTAATACAGGAATATTGATCCTGGCAAAATCCTCTTTATAAGGAACCATTTTTTGCCAGTATTGGTCATATCCCGGATGATCCAGCCATCTTTGGAATATCTTGTTGGGCTTTCCACTGATAGTGTCCAGAGATCTGAATGATCTTCCGCTTTTATACCATGCAGTATTGATGGAATCCCATTTTGCAGCATTATTGAAGTCTGCTTCATCAGTATATTTATTGTTTGTAACATATTGTATCCATTGCAGCATATAGCTCATGAATACATTATTCTGTGCCGGATAATCTATCCCGATTCCTACAGCAACCTGAGGGACAATCGTTTTCAGTGCCGGATGCAGTTTCTTTACGGCAGCCCATTGACTGAAACCCAGATAACTTCCACCGATCATACCTATTTTACCATTGCTCCATGGTTGCTTGCTTATCCAGTCTATTACCTCATAGATATCCTGTGATTCATGCTCAAAAGGGTTGTTGATGTCATTGCTGTTTCTCTTACCCCGGGTATTGACTACGGCGCCTACATAATTATAGATAGCCGCTCTCTTTCCAAAATAGTCGTCAAATGGACCTGCATAGATGTTGTTGGCGAGGATAACAGGAAGTGGTGATTTATTTTCCTTTTTTCTGACAATAGTAATGGTCAGGGTACTTCCGGCCTTTGTTTTTAGATCCTGGGTTTCAATGATGAAGTTCTCCTTATCTTTTGCAGCGATCGCCTGTGAAACGTACGGCTGAATACTTGAAAATACTTTATAGTTCAGATAAGTTTTGCATAAGGCAAGGGCAGAGCCATATCCAATACTGTCTTTCCCTTTTTGTTTATCCATTATTGTTTTCAGTAGTTTTCTGAAGTTCTTTACATCTCCTTTGAGAACAATACTGACTCTTGGGATTATTTTTTCGTCCATACTTTCGTATTTTTTATTGAAAGCAGCCTGGAATGCTTTTGGAAAAGGCATTTTGTTTTTCAATTCATTCAGCTTGGCCATACTGTAGACTTCGTAAGCCAGAGATTTGTAACCCGCCATATTGTTTTCCGCAAATTCCTTTCGGTGCTCCGCTAAAGTAATAATGGAGCCTTTGTAGTCTTTAGCAACAACCTGCAGACGGGAAAGGTCGTCTAAAAGGTCTACATTGTTCTTAGGTTTGTTCTTCGTTGTCTGAAGTTGTGAAATTACTTGCAGAGCAAGACCGGGTATATGTTTTTCGAAAACAACAGAGTCGGTTACAGCGGTTTGCGGAAAATAAAATTTTTGAGCCTGTATCAGGTTGACAAAAATTAATGCTAAAAGTATCTTAAATTTCATATTGTAGTGCATTTATGGTATGTTTTTAGCTGCTGTTGAAAAAGTATCAGGTCGAAAATGTATTTTTGATAACTGTTTACTGAAATTGTTTACATTTTATCAGACGAAATTAAGAATTTTTATCATGCGATAGTGAAATGTTTTTTACTGTTGTGAATTCTTTGCTTTATGGCATTAAATCTGTTAAAACTTGCTTAAACAATAAGTTTTTAATATTTTCGTTAACTTATTTAGACTAATTTTCTTATATCGAGAAGAATGAAATCAAAAAAAATACTTTTAGCGGCTGCGGTCATTTACTTCGGAATCTCCGATGCTCAACAGTCCCAATATTTTACCCAGAAAGAAAATTATAGATTCAATCTAGCTGAAAATCTTTATCAGACTAAAATATACAACGCCTCCCAATACGAATACGCAAGACAATATTTCTACAATCAGAATTTGTCCCGTTCAAAGAAGGAGGCGGCTCAGTTTTTTGATAATGTGATCGGTGTGATTCTTCAGAAAAATCATGCTGAAGAAGGATTGACTGCTTTCATGAAAGAATATCCTAATTCTGCTTATTTTGCACAGGCTAATCTTCCTTTAGCTGACTATTATCTGGCTAAAAAAGATTTTGACAAAGCATTGGAAACTTTGAAAAAGGTAAACCAATATCAGTTATCAAAAGAGGAGAATACCCAGTATATTTTGAAATTGGGCTATGCCAAGTTTATGATGGGTGATTCTAAAGGGGCCACTGATGCTCTGGAAGAAGCTTATACAACAGCAGATCAGTCTCAGAAAGGAGAAATTGCTTATATGCTTGGTCACCTGTATTACAGCAACAGACAAAATGATAAGGCTTTCCAGTATTTTGATTCCATAAAGGATCAGGATAAGTTCTCGAAACTGGTACGTCCGTATTATGTACAGATGTATTACAATGATAAAAACTATGATAAGGCTATATCTGAAGGAAATGCTTTATTGAACGAAAATATTTCAGAATCTTATAAAGCAGAAGTACACAAGATCATTGGGGAAAGTTACTTCATGAAAGGGGATTACAGTTCAGCCTATCCGCATTTGAAAGATTATCTGAATGTACAGCAGAACCCTTCTGAAAATGATCTTTACGAAATGGGATTTGTTGCTGCTCAGCTGAAAAAGTATGATGAAGCGGTTTCTTATTATAACCAGCTTGTTAACAGCAATTCAGCGTTGGCACAGAATGCTTACTATCAATTGGGAAATGCTTATTTAGCGGTTGATAAAAAGCAGGAAGCTCTTTCTGCATTCCGTTCTTCTTATCAGATGGATTACGATGCAAAAGTGAAAAAGCTGGCACACGAACAGTATGCGAAATTAGGATACGATATCGGAAACCCGTTTGAAAATCCTTCTACTGTTCTTCAAAGCTACATCAATGATAACCAGAATGCTTCCAATGCTTCAGAAATGAGGTCTCTATTGGTGAAATCATATCTGTATTCCGGAAACTATAAGGAAACATTGAATGCTATTGACCGCTTACAAAGTTCAACACCGGACATCAATAAAGTGGATCAGGAAGTTTCTTATTTATTGGGAACAGAAGAATTCAATAAAGGGAATTATGATGAAGCGGAGAAGTATTTCCTGAGAAGTCTAGGATTTAATATCAATAAAGAATTTAACAGCAGAGCTTTATATTGGTTAGCTCAGGTATATTACCAGAAAGGAAATTATCCGTCTGCGATTGCCCGTTATGAAAAGCTTCTTAATGAAAGCTTCCCGGAAAAGCAGCAGCTGCCTTATGATTTAGGATATGCTTATTTTAAATCCAAAAAATTCGATCAGGCTGCTACTTATTTCAAGCAGTACCTAGCCAATCCTAAACCTGAATTTAAAAATGATGCAGAACTTCGTCTGGCAGATATTCACTATGCGAATAATGACCTGAACGAAGCGATTGCGATCTACGATAAAAATGCAGATGCTACAGATTATACGGTATATCAGAAAGCGATGGCTTTAGGATTTAAAGGAGATACTCAGGCGAAGATTACAAATCTGAAAAACTTATTATCTAAATATCCGGATTCTGAATATTATGATGATGCACAGTATGAAATAGGAACGGCTTATGCGGCTCAGGATGACTTTGCGAATTCCAATGATTATTTTGGAAAAGTTATTAAAACATCTTCAGACAAAGACCTGATCGCTAATGCTTCTATTTACAGAGTACAAAATTATATTGATCAGAACCAGAATGATAAAGCTCTTTCTGAACTGAAATCGTTGGGAGAGCAGTATAAAAATACAGCGTATGCTCAAAAGATCGTTCAGGCTGCAAAACCAGTTTTCACGAAAAACGGTGATGTTGCAGGCTATGAAAATTTTGCAAGAACTATTGGAGTAAATGTTGATGCTTCTGAAATTGATGAGATCAACCTGTCTACCGGAAAACAGTTGTTCGCGAAGAAAGACTACAAAAATGCAATTTCTTATTATGAGAAATATCTAACGCAGAATCCAACGGGAGAAGGTCTTTATCAGGCTAAATATGAATTGGGAGAAAGTTATTATCAAACCAATAACTCAACGAAAGCTTTACTTGTTTTACAAGAGGTAGCCGGAGTTCAGAATGATTATCAGGATGATGCTCAAACCCGTTTAGCACAGATCTTTATTACACAGGGGAATACTGCTGAAGCTAAAAAATATCTTGAAGGAATTAAAAATTCTTCCAATATCAGCATTAAAAATTATGCGAATGTTGAGCTGATGAAGCTGTATGCAGGTGAAAAGAATTTTTCTGAAGCAGAAAAACTGGCCAATGCAGTCATTGCAAACTCCAAAAACTCAGCAGCAGTAATAGAAACCGCAAAAGTAATCAAAGCAAGAAGTCTGATGAATTCAGGAAAAGATAAAGATGCCCAAACAGCTTATACATCTCTTGAAAAATCATCTAATACTTCGGTAGCTGCTGAAGCTCTGTATGCAAAAGCTTATTATCAGAATAAAGGAAAAGCTTTCAAATCTTCTAATGAAACGATCTTTAAGCTTGCGAATAATTATGCATCAGAAGAATATTGGGGTGCAAAAGCATTGGTAATGATGGCTAAAAACTATATTGGCTTAAAAGATAATTACCAGGCAAGTTATACTTGTGACCAGATTATTGCCAATTATAAGAGCTTCCCGGATATCGTAGCAGAAGCGAAAGAAGTTAAAAATCAGATTAAAAAGTAAAAATGCAGTATCCTGTTCATGTAAACAGTCATTAGTACATTTTACATGGATACATAAATACAAGAAGTAGTAATGAACAGAAAAATTCAATTATTATCCATCATATTTTTAGGGGTTTCGCAGTTTGCGTTTTCCCAGATCAAAGAGGAAAAACTGGTTCTTAACAAAAAGAGAGAACCGGAAGTGAAGAAGATCGAGAAAAAGAAGACTTCCGTGGAAACGATTAAAAACTATCCGCCGGAAGAGAAATCCCAGACTCCTGTAAGATATACCATTACAGATGTTCCTGCAGTTTCTGATTTCAAAACTTCTACCATTCAGGGAGAGGATGTGGCTCCGAAATTTGACGGGACCGCTCAGAATAACTATGTCCAGTTTGGAATGGGAAATTATGGGAAGATTCTGTTGGATGGAAATGTATCCAAAACCCTTCAAAATAAGTTCGAAGTAGGAGCAGATGTACATTTGCTGTCTACAAGTGGTCTTAAAAATGATTACGACTGGAAATCAAAACAAACATCCGCAACGATAGGTGCTTTCCTTAACTCTTATGGAGATAAAGGGAAATTCAATATCAATGCTGAATATGGATTGAATAACTATAACTATTATGGGGTTTATGCTTTAGCACCATCAGCAGATGTTGATTTAAAGCAAAAAGTCAATCAGTTCAAAGTAAATGGATACTATGATTTTTATTCCAATGAAATTCTGAATGATGTAAGAGTGAAATCATCCTTCCTGAAAGATCATTTTGATGCTCAGGAAAACCAGGTTTCTATTTTGGCTAACTTCTCTAAGCATGCTGTTGAGTTAGGAAAATCAGGGATCAATCTGAATGCAGATTTAGGGGTAGGGTTAGAAGCTGTGAAAACAGATTTTGAAATGATAGACAAGAACTCTTCCAATTTCTTTAATACCAGCTTAACTCCAAAAGTGACTTTCAGAAAAGGAGAGTCTTATTTGATGCTAGGATCAGGATTTTCTTTCCTGAATGCTAAGAACTCAAACAGACTAATGGATCAGGTGAAGAACAATAAAACGTACTGGTTTCCACAAGCTGAGTTCCAGGTGGCTGCTGCCAAAGAATTTAAATTCTATGGTGGGGTAGATGGAGGTCTTAAACTTAACACTTACGGAGATCTTCTTCAGGAGAATCCTTATGTGCTTTCTGACCAGTATTTAAAGCCTACAGAAACAAAATATCATTTTTATGTAGGATTGAGAGGTGATATTGACGAAACACTGAAATATGACATCTCTGCCGGTTTCGGAAAGATGAAAGACATCATGTTCTTCAGAGCAAACAGCCTTTTTGATAATAACTACACACTGAACCGTGCTGCTTACGACTATGCCAATACATTCTCAGCGATCTATGATGATGGAAATGTAAGTGATATTAAAGGAAGTGTACAGTATTTCCCATTAGAAAACTTAATGATTGACGGGGAAGTAAGGTTTACAAAATATAACTTGAAGAATTACGATAATATCTACAACGTTCCATTAGTGAACGCAAGTATTGGCGCTAAATATACTATGCTTGACAAGAAATTATTGCTAGGTTTCAAAGGGATTTTCGCAAGCGACAGAACAACGAACTCTTTTTCCATTGAAGGAATTGCAGATGCTTCAGCTCCTAATGGGGTGATTTACCGTTTATTAGAAAATACGAACGATAAAGTTGGTGGTTATGCCGATTTAAATCTTTCTGCAGAGTATAAAATTCACAAAAATTTCAGTATTTTCGCACTCGGAAATAATCTTCTAAGCTCAAAATACCAAACCTACAAGGCTTATAAAGTCTTAGGTCCACAGATTCTGGGTGGTGTGAAGATTACGTTCTAAATCATAAGTAATCAGCAATAAATGATAAGTAATTTAAGTATTACTCATTACTTATCATTTATTACTAATGAATACGGCTGCATAGTTTAATGGATAGAACTTTGGATTTCGGCTCCAACAGTGAGGGTTCGAATCCTTCTGCGGTCACAAAAGCTCCTTTTTAAGGGGCTTTTTTATTGGTATATACACTGTTTTGTACACAGTAGTGAGTTTTTATCTAATTACGGATTTCCGTAATTTTCATTTTGTAAATAAGTGTATATTTGTCCATAAACTAATAATAATGAAAACGAAATTTATCCGGAGTAGGACTCCTTCTGATGAGAGTGTTTTTCTAACCCTTTCAAAATTACCATATAATGAGCAATGAACTTAAAATAAAAATCATTAGGGATTCCCAAGGCAATGATTTAGATCTTAGCAATATTACCATTGAGGCTGCAGATGCTTTGAAAGTATTCATTGACTCGATGGTTGATTTTGCAAAAACATACGAAAATACATCCGAAATCAAGCTTATGCTGGATAACGGATGCATAGAAACAAGTCTCATCTATCCTGATGAGCAAGTGTCCAGAGATATAGATAATATCCTATCCCTTCAAGTAAGTGAACCTAAAAAAGTCGATGCTTTTAAAAGGATACAGGAAAAAATCATCATGAATGGGCTTGAATATGGTGTCTATATAAAAAAAGAAGAAGAGTCATACCGTGATATTACTCAAATATTTAAAGAGAAAAAGTTTCGTAAATCAAAACAAAAGTTTGATAGAAAATTTTCAATTGAATTTATAGAAGGCGAATTGTTTGAAGTTGGTGGAAGGGTAAATGCGAACGTTCATATTGAGAACAAAACATTAGGTAAGCAATTTAAAGTAGAATGTGAACGGCCAGAAGCTAAAAATCTGAACGATCGATTATATAGTAAAGTTTTTTTATCT
The DNA here is from genome assembly GCF_024810195.1 of Chryseobacterium sp. BIGb0232. Lineage (NCBI taxonomy): Bacteria > Pseudomonadati > Bacteroidota > Flavobacteriia > Flavobacteriales > Weeksellaceae > Chryseobacterium > Chryseobacterium sp. BIGb0232. Next base: position 121,895 of record NZ_JANUEH010000001.1, on the reverse strand, counting down.
GTACGTAAAATTGCAAAAACAGAAACAGATATTGAATATAGGTATATTGATAGTTATTTGAGGGAAGAAAATTATCATTATTATAAAAATCTACATGAAAGGATTACAATGGATGATTCATTAGAAAAATATGGTTTAATATATAAACACATTGTGGATATTATCAATGATGATGAAACTTTGAACGAAGAAATTATTAAGATATTACGTTTGTACAATAATCATTTTACTAAAAAAGGAGTTATTAGAACTATTTTAATGACATTAAAGCCTATTATAAATAGAGAGGTTGGTCTTCTGCCACATTATGAAGATTTAGTAAAAACATTTAGATCACGAAGTAACACAGGGAAGATATGAGTTTAGATTTTGAAAACCAATTAGTAAAATACAATGAAAAAGATCTTCCAAATGCTTTTGTGTCAATTGGTGTACAGTTAGATAATGATGGAAAAGCAAAGCACGCTGTAATTTTTATTAGGTATCGAAAAAGTGACTATATGGTTCATTTTCCTGGTAATATGCCACCGGTTATTGAAAATTATACAGGAAAATTAACTCCAAATTTGATTTATAAAGTACTTGATAATTTTGATACTGAAGATGACTCAGATGTTGGATCATTTTTATGGCATTGCCAAATGATTTGTGAGAAGAGTACTTTAACCTATGGATTTATTTTTGATAACTCAACGTATGGAAATGATGGAAGATATATGAGTTTATCAGGATTGCCTGAAATTGCAACATGTGTAGGATTTTGTATAAATGTTTTAAGTAATGTAGTGACAGATATTGATAATTCATATTTTGAGCTAAATGATTGGGATAGTCAAGGTATTATCGGGCATTATGATATTTGGGCAATGCAAGAAACGGAGAAAAACTATCCAGAGTTAGACTGGAATTTATATAACACATATAAAAAACGAATATCCCCAATTGAATATTTATGTTCAGGCTTTTGCTCAGTTTACCCAATTACAAAACAAACAATTCAAAATATACAACCGTATATTGAAAGCGTAATAGCAAGAAAATTAGCATAATGACTAGTCCTGAAAATCTGATACAGATTATCAGGACTAGACAAATGATTATTACAGGTTATCTGAATGTATTGATCCTCAGTATGTTAAAAAAAATAATTACATTTTTCCATTTATCAAAAAATATTATCTATTTGATGATGTTAAAAAAAGATGGGAATATATAGGAGAAAAAAAAATCGAAGAAGGAGAAGAAATTGTGATAAGTATTGATGAGTTAAACTCTATGGTACATAACACAACTTCAAAAGAGGATAATTTGAATTTACAAGTTAATTCCATTTCTAAAAATTGGTATGGTAAATATTCATTAAGCCTAAATGAAGATAGTGAAGACTGGAGAGATATCCATGAAATTACATTAGAAATCTCAAAAGATTCGGTTACTTATAAGGCGGCAGGATTCCAACTTTATGAATTTTATAAATTAGAAATAAAGGAAAAGAAAGAAGCTGCTATACATTTGAATTTTTCGACAGCACTTGATAATACTGAAAATCAAGTGTTTTTGGAAGAAACCAAAGATTTTGGAATAATTACTTTTGATGGTAGTAAATATTTTTGGAAATGTCCATACATTGATGAACGTTTTACAGATGGAAAAAAGGAAACATATATTTTGAAAAAGGAAGCATATAAGTGATAAAGTTTATTAAAAAACTTTAATAAATTCAAAAAATGCAAACAAATAAAATGGTAAAATTTTAGTTTATGATACTTCCAATCCAAATATTGCCCATGAAATTACTAAAGGATAGTATTACAAATAGTTATCAAGTATGAAATCTTTAATCAGTTTATTAATTTGTGTCTTTTCAATATTTAGCTGCCAAAAAAAGAGCTATAAAGAAGGCATTCAATCTGCTGAAATAATCTCAAAATACTAATGAAAAATTAATAGATGGTATTACTATTGATAATACAATTTTTCAAAAAAATGATATAGACCTCAGAAAATATCAATACAATAATCAGTATATTGAAGATATAGAAATTAAAGATTTATTAGACAAAAGTTTTAGGACTAAATTTATAAAATTTTTAAAAAAGACAAAAACTGAAGATGATGAATTTAAATCAACATTAGTCTCTCAATTATTGACTATCAGAATGGTTCAATTGTCAGATGTAAATGCATTTTACATCTTATCCGAACTTTCCAAAGATAATGATGTAGTCTATAATGGCGTTGAATTATATGATGAGAAACTTACAAAATTTTTTATAGAGAATCCATTATTTTTTATACAACAAGGAGCTAAATATCATGAAACAACCTTATTAAATTCAATTTTTCCACAATTAGACGAATTTTTGGTGAAAAAATATTTTTTTAAGGACAATTGAGGTGAAATTGATTTAAAGAATGGGCAATTATTTCTCTTCCCAGATAAAGAAAAAGAATTTAGTGAGTCTTTTAAAAGAAGAATATCTAAATTTAGTACTGAAGAGTGTATTTTTTCGCCAAGCTTATATACTGCATGGCAAAATAAAACAATAAATTTCATAGATATTAGTCCTCTTTTTGGGGAAGAACTATTGATAAAACTTAATGTATTTGAAAAAAAATATTTTAATCAAAATATTCAAAATGCATTAAAAGGATATATAATTAATTCTGAAGAAACAGCTACCCCGTCTTCAGCCACTATAATTGACCCAGATGGTTACACAAACCTAAGAAAAGATAAAAACACGTCCTCAGAGATTCTACAAAAAGTAAAATATGGAGAGCATATTGAGGTTTTGGATAATACCGGAGATTGGTTTTTAGTAAAGACTAAAGATGGAAAAGAAGGGTATATTCATAACAGCAGGGTAAAATCAAAGTAAAATTTGAAAAATGGTGATGTGAGATCTAATTTGGTCTATTTTTTCCTAAATTGATGGTGTATAAATAATGAAATCAGACGACCAAACCTATCATCATTATAGACTGCCTGTTCCAAAAGAATTTGAGACGGTGTTTTCTCATTTCTATTTTGCCAGGAACAATTCAACAAATTCAATAACCAAAACTTTGCTGCCATCTTTTCAGACTATTATGGTGTTTAATTTCGGGACTAAAGTACGGTTGGTTTCCAGTGCACAAAGCGAAATTGGAGTAGATAAGTGTATCGTCCTTGGTCCTATAAAGTCTGCTTTTGAATATACGCTTACCCCCGGAGCGCAAATTTTAGTGGCTAATTTCAAAGATGATGCTTTTTATCGTTTTTTTGGCCAAGCATTTCTTTCTGACCACCTGCCAATACATCCTGATGAAGCAATGGAAGAAAATTGTTTTACCTATTTATGGCATCAATTAAATGACATCCCAAACATTTCAGATAAGGTAGATTGTATTCTCGATTTTTGCAGACCCTATTTAAAATTGCAGGACCCTACCTCCAATTTGTTGGCCAATTTTAAAGACGATACCCTAAATCCAATCAAATCTATTGCAGAAGAAACTGGACAAACTGAAAGGAATGTACAATTGATGCACAAAAAGCATTTTGGATATAGTGCCAAAGAAGTCAGCCGATACAAACGTTTTGTAAAAGCAATCAGACAAATAGAACAAGTTCTTTTGTCATCGAAGAATGTGGATTGGTTTGAAGTTGTAGATCAATGCGGATATTATGACCAAAGCCAGCTTATCCACGATTTTAAGCATTTCATCAATCTTTCTCCTAAACATTTTGTAAGGTTCCAGCAAGATATTTGCCAGGCTTCAGCTGAATAGACTTTTCGTTTTCTTACAATTTTCCCGTTTGTGATCATCCTACTTTTGTTTTGTTCAATTACTTAAAAACAAACAAAATGAAACATCTTATTATTTATGCTCATCCTAATAAGGCAAGTTTAAATCATCTATTTAAACAAACGGTTGAAGAAACATTACTGCAACAAAAGCATGAAGTTGTCATCAGGGATTTGTACCAGATTAATTTTGATCCGGTGTTATCCCTTGAAGATATTGCCGGACAACGCAAAGGCATTGTTAGTGAAGCTATCAGAACTGAGCAGGAATATATTGCCTGGGCGGAAGTAGTAACGTTTATTTATCCGATATGGTGGACGGGTATGCCGGGCATTATGAAAGGGTATATTGACCGGGTATTTAGCTATGGATTTGCCTATCGTTATGACAATGGTGTACAAAAAGGACTGTTGGCTGGCAAAGCAGCTTATATTATCAATTCGCATGGAAAAGCAAAAGCAGAATATCAGGAAATAGGAATGAATAATGCCTTAAAGCTTACCTTGGATACAGGTGTCTATACGTATTGCGGCTTCGACATTAAGCAGCATTTCTTCTTTGACCGTGCTGACCGTGCAACTGCAGAGATTATAGAAGTATGGAAAACGGCAATAGTTGATGCTTTTGCCATTAGCAAACCTAATGATAAAATGCAAGAGGAAATAGAAAAAGAAATGCCACAATCACAAAAAACAATAGGTACTCAATAATGAACAAACCAACTTTATTGGTAATAAAATATATTAATATTTTGAAATTAGTTTTATTTAGTTATATTTGGAAATGAGAACGATATGTTCTAAAAACTAACAAACTAATAAACAATTATGAAAAATCTTAAGAAAATCACAAGAGACAGTATGAAGTCTATCAAAGGAGCAGGTCCAACTTATTGCAGAGTGGGATATATCTATATGTGTGCTTCTATTTATGAATGTATTCCAGAGCAGGACATTTGGGACTGTGCTTGCGGATGTGTTCCTGTCATAAGAAATTTCTAACTAACTTTTTCAGAATATTCTGATTATATGAGTTGTCCTAAAATAGGTTGACACATATTAAACAATATTTAATCCGGAGAACATTTTTGTTTCTTCGGATTTTTTTTGGATTTTATCTGGTGCTTCTATACTAAAGTGTAGTCTTTTTGTATGATAAAAATATATAGATCAACTTATTTTAGGGCGGGACAGGATTGATTAAGTATCCTGAAATATCTGAGATATTATCTGGTGTTTCTCCGAATAAAACAGATATAGTGTTCCGAACAAGTGGTAACGGTAAAACTGTGCTACAAATTTCATTTTTTGCCCGTCAGGATCAAGTGGAGTTTCATCATCCTTTTCCCAGGCTGCCTGTTCCCCTATCCACAATTTGTCGAAGGGCTCTCCATCCTCTTCATCTCCTTCACGATCTATTGATATTGCCTCTATAATGCGGTGAATACCATTTTTGGTTTTACTATTTTTGAAATTTAGCAATATAGGATCACTGCCATACGGATGCATTAAACCATCGAGAATTCTTTTCTGTTCAAAATCATGCCACCACAGGTAGCTTTGAGTCACCAGCATCATGACGGCTTGTTGCAATGTATATTGCCCCGAGATGGAAAACCGTTTAGAACGAAAATACTGTTCTTTCGTTATCTTTATTATATACCCAAAATGCTCAAAAGTAAATTTTCCGTTGCCCCAATCTAAAATAACTTTATCATCGCTTTTTTCAATATAATTTTTAGAGCAGATGTCATTCTTTTCAAGACAATTAAGAGTGAACTCAAACATATCGGGTAATCCTTCTTTTTCGCTGATCTTAACATGTATTCCATCACGTCTTTCTTTTGTAAAGTTATAATTGATGCCGCTATATGAATTGTAAAAATGTTCAAAAGCAAACTTTTTGATTACTTCTCCCACATCAGCCGTGACATTTTCATCTTGTATGCCATGTATAGACCAATAGTCTACTTTAACATTCCAATCAGCTTTATTTTTGTTAAATACAGCGGAGAAAGATTTTTGTTTGCTGTAAGAATTGATTTTTTTTATGGGGATAAGATGTTTAGCCATCTTCTTGGATACTGTGAATCCTTTACTATTTTTTTTATACAGTATCTTTTCGTTTATCTTTACTTCACATGTCGGAATATGCAGGGTAATTTCTTTCAGAAAGCCATTGGCATCATAATGATACCTGAAAAACTCCAAGCTCTGCCATTTTCTATTGCCAAGATAATATTGTACAGTTTTCGTAACAGGCATAGATGTTCCGTTGATCATTTCATAATCATAGACAGCACGATCATTAGGGTGATACCTATCCGAACCTGATTGAATGAGGTGCCCGTCGTTGGTGTACTTATCCACCCGTTCATAGCTAGGATATTCAATATAATCTTCCGCCCATGTTTGTAGATATTCGCGTTTTTCGAGTCTTTTCACTCTTTGATATTGATCCAACATCTTTTTGGTAAGTGGAGTAATCAGTTGATATTTGCCGTCTACCAACTGAAAATCTATGCGGCTCACATCGTCATTATGAAGTATGAATGTGAAGGGAATATCTTTCCACTTTTCGGCAACTACGCTACCATCCAGCTTTATGACAGGAAGCAGTCTGTTTTTGAAACCTTTAATGTCTGTCAGGCAGTTTTTTAAACTGGGATAGTTTTCTATATTGGTCTTTTTTTCAGATGTTGAGAGTATAAATTCTTTCCCCATTTTAAATTGATTTTGGTTATTGTTGGAGGATTTAATACAGGTTCCTGTCCTGATCATTGTCCGGGAATCAATATATATTGTTTATGTACTGAATGAAGGTATTAGTAAAAAATACTTTCTTTAGTTAATCTTGAAAGGGATCATATCAGATTTTCAAGACTAATCATGTTTTTTATTTTCTCTTTATATTTATCAAGGATTATTAAGATTAATTATCAAAACATATTTGTATATATTCTATTTCTATTTTAATGTTTATTAGGATTTGAAATTAGAATAAAAGAGATTATTATCATTAAAAAAAACTTCAAGTTCCTCAAAACTGTTAAAATTATGTAATTCATCCTTTGTATAAGTAGATTCATCATCTACGAATCCCGTAGGACATTCTTCCCAGGTTAAAATAATCTGATCGTTATATAACCAAACCTTTATTAAGCCAGTATTTTCGTTTTGTTCGTTTTCATTGTAAATGTAATAACACGATTTGTGTGATTGAATTTTAGAAATAAACTTTTCTCTATTCATTTTTTTCTTTTAGCACAGGATTAGGGGCAATGGTGTATTTTTCATAGGACCTTTTAATGGTGTCCGGCTCTTGGGTAAAAAGTCTTACTCCTTACATTAAGGCAAATTTATTGATTTAACCAACTCTATCAGGTTTTAGAAGCAGAATTGAATAAAGCCCGATTAATATCGTTAAAAAACGCTAGGAAAGAAGAAGTACAGGCGATCAGTGTATCTTTTTGTATCTGGATTTCATAAATTTCAGTACCATTCTGTTTATACCAATACTTAAACTTTATGATATTATTTTCAAGAGTATAAAAAATCATGATCTCATCAAAGAAAAAGCTCGTCAGTATATTACCTGTTTTAAAATAATTCCGATCAAAAAAAATGACATTTTCGGTACCTTCTATTTCGGGATCTTCTGTAATAAGGTCCATAAAATCTTCCCATTCTTTCCAATGCTGTAAGATGAGTGCGTCTGATATGTAAAATAAATCATTTTTAATGGTTGTATTTGCCTCTAATATTGCTTTAAGACTTTCACAGTCAACATAAAAATAGCTTAGATTATTTTCATCTTTATTGGCGATATCCCTTCCGTCAATAATCCATTTTAATGTACCAAATAGGTTATTAAAAGAGTTATTGTGGCACAATTCTACTTCTAATACCAGATTTTTAGACTCATATATTGTATTCATTTCATGATGGTATTGGTGACAGACTATGTTTTCTAATTAATTTTGAAAGGAATCATATCGGATGTTGAGCCAAAGTATTCCATTTGAAAATAATAGGTTTTATTTTGGGTAACATTGAAATTGGCTCCTCTAAAATTGAGAAATAATTCATCATACATTTCTTCAAGCTTAGCTGGTATCACAAATTGAGCAGTTGCCCCGGTTTCAATGGCAATTACATTCTCAGTGTATGTAGTGGGTGATATATAATTGACTCCTCTATGTACTTTATTTTGATGCTCATCATACAAATTAACAGTTCTTCTTGTGAAGCCTCCCGAATCATCAGAGATATTGGAGTAGATAATTTTTTCAGAAAAATTATGTACGGTTATCGTAAATAACAGGATTGATTCTGTCTGTTTGATATCTACACTTATCTTAATTGTATTCATGTTTCCTTGGTTTAGTTTATGATGTATGGATGCTTTTTAACTCGGATAATTACCGTTGATTTTTTCTGAATGGCACCTTTACATTTTCATGGGATATTTTCTGCAATATCAGGTAAATTATCAATTTAAAAAAGGCTTTTCTTATAAAAAGAAAAGCCTTTATATCTGGTTGGTTTATCAGATTATTTTAACTGTGTTACCCCAGTTACTTTCTGTGTTTTCTTATCAATGGTAACCATTACATTGGACCATGTCCAGAATTCAGAATACTCATAAGAATCTACAGCTCTTGGTTTGTTAAATTCTTCTTCCAATATCTTTTTAGTCATTCCTACAGCGATTGTTCCGTTAAAAATTGATTCTCCGAAGCTTTTGCCATACTTTTTAATTAAAGATGCTTTTCTTTCTGTGGTTTGCAGGTCTAGCTGTTCTTTAGTTTTATAGTCATCACCGAAAAGATAGGATAAGTTTATGGTAGGGAGATATTTATCCTTTATTTTTTTAGACATATTATAGAAAAAATTATTTTTAAAATAATTCTCTATTCTAAAGTTAAACGTTGCAAAACCTTTATTCATAGAAGAATTGTTTTCATAGGTGATAAAATGAACCTTATGAGGCTTATCATAATCAGACAATAAATCTTTTATTTGCTGTCTGGCTACATAAGCCTGTTCTTCAGAAAAATTTAGCGCATTCACATCTAAATTTCTCAATACTTTTACCAGTTTATGAGCCTCTATCTGGTTAAAATAAACCCCGTCAATTGTACTTTTTATAGCTTTTATATCCTCCGGGTTAATATCACTTTCTTTCTTATATTTTTCTAATATTTCCAAGGATTCCTTATAAGCCTGGGCTGCCTTATCATAATCTCCTTTCCATAAATAATGATTTGCTTTAACAAGATAACAGTTAGCAACTTCATAATAACTTCTATTTTTATTACTCATTTCTTTGAAACTATTGTTGGCATATGAAATAATAATGTCATACTTATAGTCATCAAAATTAGGATCAAAGCAAAAAGTAGGTAACTGTTCAGCATCTCGATTAAACCAATAACTGTCAGGATTGGCAATTCCTTTTTCTTTTAAATAGGTTAATGCTTCAGTGTGTTTTTCTCCTCTGATTAATTTATTATACTTATTTTCATTAACCTTCATTTGTGCATTCATGCTAAGGCTGAAGGTTATTAGCAATGGCATTAATAATTTACGGGTTTTCATTGTAATTAGTTTAATATTTTTTAAAATCGGGCAAATGTAATAAATTATTTCACAAAAAAGCCTCTTTGAAAATTTCTTTATTCATAGCAATAATTATGTAGTAGTAAAAGGTTTGTATTCTTTATTGATACAGAAAATAGAAAATATTTTATTTTTTTAAGTGCCGAAGAAGAGAAGCTGATTGTTTCTGAAGCTGATAATGTAGAATGGGAAATGGGATGCAGATTTAAAGCGGGGTGTTCAGTATTATGGATATATGGATGATTCTAAGAAAAAAAAATAATCAGGATCTTAAAATAGATGTATTACCTGATGGGCATTTCCTTGGAAGAAAAGATTAAAAAGAATTTTAACCTTGAAAATTCTTTTGATCAGGTTATTATTAATGAATATAAACCCGGACAGGGAATATCCAACCATATAGACTGTGTACCTTGTTTTGAGGATGTTATTATCTCTGTAAGCCTTTTATCGTCATGTATTATGCAGTTTTCAAAAGATAGGGAACAGCAGGAAATCCTAATTATGACCCCAAAGTCTTTTACTGTTAAGCGGAGAGGCAAGATATCATTGGAAACATGTATAAAAGCTGTAAAAAATGATAAGTGGTCAGATACAATAATCCCCCGAAAAAGACGGATATCTATAACTTTCCGGAAAACTAAAGAATAAAAAGGTCCCCTGTTTGAGGAAGAGCTGAGGGCTATTTATCCATTTACAGTCTGAAAAGAGAATATAAAATAATAAAAACTGATACAAATAGTTTAAAAAATATTAGAAAAACAAAAAAAATGAAACCGCTCTTTTAGAAATAATCTAACTGTCAAAAAATATGGATAAAGTTCCTATATTGCGACGGATTTTTCAATGTAATAAACTAATACAGCCAAAAAACGGCTAACCCTGTAACACTAAGACCATGATAAACCCAAGACAATTTACCAGTTATAAAAAAGCTGGTTCTTCTGATACTGCTTCTGTTCAGTCTGACAGAATACTGACAAGCTATCCTACAGAAACTCTAGTTGAAAAAGATAAAAAATACAAGGAACAGAAGATTCTGATTCCTGAATTCTCCTTGCCAGGAAGTCTTGCAAAACCGGAACTGGAAGGATTAACTTTTCACTTTATGGCATTTCCGACGCTTTTTGAGTACGCAGATTTCAGATTAATCGATGGAAATAAATATGAGTTGCTGGGCTTTAATGGTAAGCCTGTTCCTGAGCTTACTTCTGAATTGATAGATTTGTATACCGAAGCCATGCAGGTTTATTTTGAGCAAAATAGTGAACCTTCAGTATATAGCGAGAAGGATACCTTTTATCATAAAGAAGATATAACATTACTTACAGGGAAAGTGAAGTGGGATTTCAGTACCTATCTGAGGCAGACCACAGAGGTGGAAAATGAAAGCCTTTATGAACTTGAAAAAGAAGGAGAACTTGAATATGAGGAATTTGATGAAGATTTCAATTATACCACCGATTATGATCTGCCTGTTTTCAAAGACGAAAACGGAAATACTTTAGAATTTGTATGCCGTTTGTATGCACCAAATTTTCCGGGTTCACATTACCTTTTTTATTCAAGGGAAACACAACTTGTCCGTCAGTTTTCTAAGTCTCCGAGAAGGCAAGAGCATCAGATTTATTTTAACAGACTCGAAAATCCTGATCCGAGTATAGATGTTTTAGAAGAAATTTCAGATCCGTCGAAAGTTTTTACCGATCCATCTTACTTCCATCAGATGGTTCTATTACCTAAATACAGTTTTCCGGGGTCCATTGCCCATAAAAAATATACTGATCTGAGGTTTCATTTTGTGATTGTGCCGGTTTTTAATACCTGGGTAGATTTCAGATTAACTGAAGATAATATCTATGAAGTATTGTGTTTTGATGATCAGTTACCAGGAGATTTTACACCTGAGTTTATCAAAAGGTGTGAGGATAATATAGATACCTATTTTGAAGAAATTCCAGAAAAAACACGTTATTTTATTGCATCTGATACGGAGATGGGATATGATTCATTACTGTTAAGCACTGGTACGGAACCTATCTGGGATCAAGCAGATTATATGCGTGAGAAAACAGAAGAAGAAATCCAGGCCGATTATGATGCTAATCATATGAATATATTAAGCGATCCTTTTCAGGATAGAGACTATGTAACCGATTATGATGCACCGGAACTGAAGGACGAAAACGGAGATACCATGGTGTTTATTGCCCAATTGTACGAAGGGATACTGTTCGGAAGCTATTATCTGTATTATTCTCCAAAAACAAGGTTGGTTCGACAGTTTTTTCAATGTACTTAATAAAAAATTGTCGCTCATTGTTTTTAACCCTCACTAAGAGAAATTGCTGCTGAAATATCAGAAGAAATGATATTCCGATCATTGAATGAGATCCATATTTAAATAGTATCACCAGAAATTGAAAACAGGCCAAATGAAAGAAGACCAAGTAAACATAACACCGAAAACGGACGAAGAAATTAAGCAGATTCTAGGTATAAATCCAGAAGAGAATTATAATAAATCATATTTAAAACTCAAAGACTTAATAATCGATGATTTTTCCTGGTTTTTACCCTATCTCGATAAGATAAGAACAGTAGACCTCAAGAACTGCACTCTTACCAATTTTTCCGAATTATTAAAATTAAATAGCTCTTATTTCAATTTTGATAATGTAACATTCAAAAATTCGGACTGTAATATAATAAGCGAGTTTCCATATGAAATGCGCTTTTCCAATATGAGTTTTGATGCTGCCTGTCTGAATGGCCTTCAGATGTCAGGACCAAAGAAAGGGTTCAAGCATCTTTTCATTAATAATTGTCATATCGAAAACATTCAGGAAATAAGTAATATAGAGGGCTTGTATTCATTACATCTCGATAAGATAACTTTCACCTGTCATCCTAAAAAAATAAAGGAGAAATCAATCCGCATGATCCATATTGCCAACTCGCAGTTTGAAGATATTTCTTTTATACCTTTTAAAAAATCGGTAGAAGACATTGAGTTCATAAACTGTCAGATAGGAAGTATTACAGGGCTTTCGGAGTTTAAGAAGCTTGAAGAAATTGAGATGGATACGAATACTACCATTGAAAAGAGATATGAACTGGAAAATCCCTTTGACAGAAAAATAATCTGTCATTTTGTTCAGGCGGAAAAGCCATTCAGTTTAAAAAATGTAATAGCCATCAGAAATTATATCAATCAACTGCATTTTACCAATTTTAAAGAAAAAACCATTGAGGATCTCGGGGAATTTGAAAAGGTAAATAAGCTTTCATTGGATGACTCTACATTTTATGTGGATGCTTTTTTACCCATTGCAAAGCAGATTAAAAGCGTAAATGTTAGTGATTCTGTTATCAAAAAACAGAACTATTTTAGCGATTTTCCTAATTTGACCTGTTTTGAACTATCATACCATGGAGAAAGTAATATAAAGTCTCGAAATTTTTCAAAACTGCTTCCGTTAAAAAATCAGCTGAAAGAGCTGGATTTTTTTGAATTTGTGGAAATACCGGCAATCTATCCAATTGAACAGTTTACGGCTCTGGAAACTTTAGAAATAGGGAGTGAAGTTTCTGTACAAACTGCTGAATCTATCATGAAACTTAAAAAATTAAAAAAACTATCTGTAAGTACTGAAAAAACTAAGACAATTTTTGATGTAGGAAATTTAAAAAAGTTGGAATTTTTAATTTTTAACTCAAGAGCACGTTTTACAGGGTTTGAACATTTAAAACGCTTAAAGTCACTGGAAATCATCAATGACAGGATATTTGATGTTAAAACACTTCCCAAAATGAAATCCTTAAAAAGATTGCGGTTTTCTGCCTATAATTGTAAAGTGAAGGGGCTGAGTCGATTTCCTAATTTAGAATTTCTGAAACTTCAAGGGGTAAAAGAGCTACAATTGAAAGACTTGAAAAAGCTAAAAGTTCTGGATCTGCAAAATAGTGAAATTAAAGACTTTTCTTCATTCGGAAATTTACCTTCCCTTGAAAAATTAGATGTCTCAGTTCTTCAAAATAAGATTAATTTAAAAGGAATATCGAAATTTCCTAATTTGAAATGGCTGACATTCTCGGAAAGTATGGAGCTTGATGATATTTCCGGTTTAGAACCATTAAAAAAATTAGAACGTCTGGATTTATTACATACAAGAGTTACAGACGTACGGGTGTTGAGCTCTTTACCTAGTTTAAAAGAAGTAAATATAGCCGTATGGGATGCGGATGTAGATCTTGAATCGCAGCTGGACCGCCCGGAAATAGCTATTTATTGTGGATTGCCAACAAGGAATTTATGTATTTGGGAAAGAGACGAGTTTGGGATTTAAAAACTTTATTTTTTACTTATGAAAACCTTGCCATTAAGCAGACTCTAAGTTTTAGAATAAAGTACTATTTGAATATAATAACTACGATTTAGGTCATCACTCACTGCAAAGTCTCCGGACGCTTAGAGAAAATCATTTGAAAACTATTCCGCTGCATACCGGTTGTGAACATACAAAGTCTACCCTGATTTTACCCAGGGCAGACTCATATGGAGATAAGTAGCTTACTTATTTTGGATATACTGATGCGATAAATTGTTTGTCTGTAGGAGATAAAACAGTATTATTTCCCACACTGAATCCGTTTGTAGTCAGCGTTGAACTGATGCTATAATGCATAATTGATAATTTATCGTAAGTGCTATACTGTGTTTGAGAAGTTGAGTATTTTGCAAAAAGGTTATTATCTACCTGAGCTTGAGACCAGTAGTTTGGAGCTCCTGCATAATAGGCATATACTTTTGGCTTATCCCATGGAATAGCTGCTAGAGGATGCTGATGCTCATGGATCATTCCCAGAGCATGTCCGAATTCGTGGATGGTTGTTCTGCTGAATTCTGAATCACTTGTTGAATCATTAAACCAGCCGAAGTTCATTGTTTCCTTATTGGAAGCTATACTAAGAGCATCTTTTCCTATATATGAATAAGAGCCTGCGTTAGCAGTGAAGGTAACACGGATTTGTGCTGTTCCACTGGTGATAAAGTTAAATTTGATGTTGGCATATTGAGACCATTCATTAGCATATTGCATCACTTTGTTACGAACTTTAGTGGTTCCTCCATTAAGACTTACAGTGATTACGCTGCCATTAGGCCATTTTTTACTGGTAACGACTGCTCCTTTTGAAGCTGTTCCGGGAATATAATCCTGCCCGGGAAGATAAACATCTTTACACATTTGTGTTTTTTCAAAACCGGCAGGGATATCTGCCTGGGGTATAGCTTGCAATGCTGAGAGTGTTTGTTGTTCTTGTGGGTTTTTTTCTTCTACATTATCATTTGTAGTATTACATGATACTATAGCCATTGAAATAAATGATCCCAATAAGATCTTCTTGTGTAATTCCATAATGTGGGTGTTTTTTGGTGATTAATGTTTTTTTAGACTATAGGAAATATGGATAACCTATTGTGTTGAAATTAAAAATAAAATAAAAAACAAAACACCCTCTGTTTTTCTTTTGTAAATTAATATTGGACTGGTTCTACATAGATACTACATTTAACTGAATAGCCCTTCTATAAAAGGGTTTGATAGATGCAAAATCTTATAATTTTAATTGTATAGTATTCAATATTGACATCATTATCCGGTATATTATACAAAATTGAGTAGGTATAATGGCTGAAAACCTCACTGAATTAATCCCTTTTTTGTTAATTTCTGTCTCCAAAAATCAAAATTGAGTGATTTAAGTGCGGGAATATCTCATGGGTGTGAGTTGCATTTGAAAGCTTGATTAAATTAAATACAGTAATTTGTTGAGTATCCTTTTGTAATTTATTTAAATATTGCGACAGTTTCTGTCGCAGTCGCATTGTAGCTTTGTATGAGAATGATATGAAATGACAAATATTGATAGAAATATCATCATGTTTAGAAGTATTATATGCTAAATCATATTGTCGTGATTTAAAAAAAGTTAAATTTGCGAAAATTTGAAAACTAATCATTAAACTCAAAACAACACGGGAATGAAAAAGATTTATCTCAGTGCATGTACTGTATGCACAATTCTTGGCGTATCTGCCCAGAATGTTCTCTGGCAGAAAGATGTCAAGTCCTCTACTCAGGATTTCCTTAGCCAGGTCACTACCACTATCGATCAGCAGTATCTTATCACAGGAAGCTCTATACAAAGCAACAAACAGCAAACTTCAGGAAGTAAACAAAACAATGGCTATGATTTCCATCTGGTTAAACTTAATCAGCAAGGAGAAGAAGCCTGGGAAAAGTATTTCTCAGGAAACAATCACGATTATTTATCTGCAACAGTCAGCACTCAGGAGGGAGGATTTCTTTTAGCAGGAACCTCATACTCTGGAAAAGGACTGGATAAGAAAGAAGATTCCAAAGGAGGTTCAGATATCTGGCTGATCCGAATCAGTGAATCCGGAGATGAAATCTGGCAGAAAACATTAGGAACCTCTTCCGATGAAGAAGCTAAAGCAGTCATTCAAAGTACAGATTTAGGCTTTTTTGTAGCCGGGAATGTACAAAACTCTTCCCAAGGGTATGGCTCCAAAGATGTCTGGATCACCAGACTCGATAAAGACGGAAAAGAACTCTCTCAATTGATAGTAGGTGGAAAAGGTTTGGATGAAGTAGAGAAAATGATTCCCACAAAAGATGGTGGAGCCCTATTGGGGATTTATTCAAGGAGCTCCGAGGTGAAGAATTTGGAGGTAAGAAATCCTGAAAGTAAATCTTCAGATGAAAGATCTGTCAGTTCAACAGCCATTAGCCAGACGCCAAAAGCCAGCAGCAACTTCGGTGAAGGAGATTACTGGATTATCAAACTGGATAAAAACGGAAAAGTAGAATGGGAAAAAAACTATGGTGGAAAAGGAGATGACCATATCAGAACCCTGTCTTTGACCTCAAATGGCTATATCATCGGCGGTGAATCCCGATCCGAAAGATCAGGAAACAAGACTGTTGGAATTGAAGAAGGAACCGATCTGTGGCTGATTTCTTTAAATGAAAAAGGTGATGAACAGTGGCAGAAATCCTACAATTTCAAAAACCGTGATATTCTGATGGGAGCCAGTGTGATCCGTTCAGGAGACGACAAATCCTCGAAAGGAATTCTGTTAGGCGGTTACACCCAGGCAGAAGGAAGAATAGAAAAAGATGATGAGACCTTCTGGATGATCTACCTGGATGGTAATGGAAATGAACAGTGGCGAAAACATGTAACAGGAGAATCCAGACAGAAAGAAGAAAGACTTTCAGATTTGAAACTCAACAGAGACGGTTCTATTATTCTGGCAGGAACCAGTGCCAAAGAATTAGGGAAAGAAAACTGGAAGATTGTAAAGCTTGGTGATAAACAGGTAAATGATCTGATTGAAAAATATGATATCAAGATCTATCCGAATCCTGTATCTGATTATGCTTATATAGAAATAGGTTTTGATTTTAAAGAAGCTGATATTATGCTGTATGATATGAGCGGAAGACAGCTTCAAAATTTGAAAACAAAGAACAGAGTGACTAAGATTAATACCCAGGCTTTGGTGCAGGGAGCTTATCTGGTTACCATAAAAACTGATACTAATAAAACAGCGAATGCTAAATTAATTAAGAAATAAAACACGTATGAAAAGAATATTTTTAATATTAATATTACTCTTTAACTGGAGTTGGTCACAAACTTCATCTACTCAAAGAAACTTTGGGGATACTTCGGCTCCTGTGCCATCGGTTTCTTCTATGGCGTCTTATGTCAATACACCGGTCTCATTATCCACTGGAGTTCCTGATATATCCCTTCCATTATTTTCATTGCCCACAGGAAATCAAAACCTGAATCTTTCAGTGAGTTTAAACTATCACGTATATAACTCCGGACCCAATAAAAGAGGAACTGAAGTAGGTATCGGATGGTCAATGATTAAAGGAGGGGTCATTTCTAAAGAAAATGTTAATGATCCTGATGAGAAATATCAGGATGCAAGTAAATATGATTACAAAAAAAATAAGTTTGATGATATTTATTATTATAATTTCCCTGGGAATTCAGGGAAATTCAAGATTGTAAGAGATACTATCAATAATACATTTACAGTAAATAATATCTCAGGAAATAATCTTAAAATAGAATATACAAGAGATTCTAACCCTGCAACACTTATCCTGAATTCATTTACAATAACTGATACTAAGGGTTTTAAATATGTTTTTAGTGATTATAGTATTGCCCGATTTGATGTTAGATACAGTAGTGGATTTAACTACAGATCCGCTTTTTATTTAACTAAGATTGTAGATGAAAGTAATACTGAGATAGCCAATTTTACCTATGAAAAAAAGAGTAAATATGTTGGCTATCAGTCACTTGTTCTGCTGTATCAATATTGTAAATTGGAAACCATATCTACAAGATATGGTAAAATAACTTTTGAAAACGTGTTTGATCAGGATGTTGAGACATTTGATAAAAATGAAGATCCTTATAAGATAAAAACGATTTCACAATGGAATAAGTCTTCACATTTGATTTCTAAGTACAGCTTTGATTATTGGAATAGTAATCTTAAATACTTGATTAAATTGGATAAAAGCCTTAAGGAAATAGAAAAGCGAACGTTTGACTATAGTAGTGAATCGTTAAACAATTACGGACCCTTATCCGATCCTAATAAATACGGGGATTATGTGTGCACCGATACCAGACCAATAAATCCTAAATATTTTGTCTCTGCTTTAAAGAGTATGACACTGCCAGAAGGAGGGCAGGTCGAATATAATTTTGAAGCAGGAGAAATCTATGCAAATAAGGTTAATTCTCAATTTTCTGATGATTATATTGGAGAACCCAATCATCAATATTTAAAGGTCGTAGATAGCATTAATTTTGACACCCATACTACTCGTAATTATACCTTTCAGGTTCCAAAGAAAAAAATGTACCGTGTGATTTTTAATGCTGATGAAACCTATGTTATTAAAAATATGCATGGGGATATTATTATCCCGCCAACTTATGAGCTCTTTAATTCTGCAGGACAGAAGTTGGTTGAGTATCAAAAACGATGTCCTTGGATAGAAAATTATGATCTGCCTACAGGTACTTATACCATTAAAATCAGTGGAAATGGTAATGGGTCACTCACTAATTATGCCGTTTTCAATACTGATGGCCCTATTAGAAATAGTTATTATGTAAAAATTCCGCGTATAAAAAGTATAAAATATTATGATGCTAATAAAATAGTAAAGAAAACAATTACTTATAACTACGACCTTTTTACAGATTCCAATTCTTCAAGTGGGAAGATGTTCTATAACGAAACATGCACCCATGGGGAAGATATTGATTATGATGATAGATATATAATCTATACAAATGTCAAGGAAATTTATGGAGAACCTTCCAGTAACTTGGGATATACCAAACATTATTTTAAAACGCTTGATGACTACATTCTGAATAATCAATCGTGGTACAGGCCTTACTACAACATGGTGTCTTCAGGGGTTAAGATGAAAATGGAGACTTTTAATAAGCAAAATCAATTGTTATCAGATGAAAATATGGACTATGTATTTGATGAAATTAATGGAGTAAATGAATATATGGTATGTCCTGGTTATAAATCAAAGGCATCTTG
This sequence comes from Chryseobacterium sp. BIGb0232, assembly GCF_024810195.1. Lineage (NCBI taxonomy): Bacteria > Pseudomonadati > Bacteroidota > Flavobacteriia > Flavobacteriales > Weeksellaceae > Chryseobacterium > Chryseobacterium sp. BIGb0232. The sequence goes on along the minus strand of NZ_JANUEH010000001.1, from coordinate 102,794 downwards.
GTTAAAATCATCCAAAACGGTATCCAATACTTACTACAGCAATGGAACAAAACTGCAAAATATATCAGAATCTACATTTAATCCATCCAATTTTCAGCTGTCAACCATGAAAGAAACTGCTCCAGATGGGAAAATTACTGAAAAGAAAATACAATATGCCGGAGATCTGAACAACACCCGACTTATCAATGCCAATATGATTTCTGTTCCATTGCAGACGAATGTAAAAGTGAACGGAATTCTTGTAGGTAAAACAGAAACAAAGTATGATGCTGCTTCATCTCTGCATCCTTCGTCCGTAACAAGCTTTAATACACAGAACCAAAATCAGGTCACAGAAGGGTATATGGAGCAGTATGATGATAAAGGAAATCTGCTTCAGGCACGCGGAAAAGATAATGTTCCGGTTACTACCATTTGGGGATATTACCAAACATACCCTATTGCAAAGATTGAAGGGCTTTCCTTTAATCAGGTATCAGTATTGCAATCTGTTATAGCTGCTGTATCAGCCTCCAATGCTGATGCAGACAATCCTGATAATGAAGCAGTTTTATTACAGGCTTTGGAGAATATGCGTAAAGATCCTGCCCTTAAAGATTATGTTATGACCACCTCTACTTATGATCCGATGATAGGGGTTACCAACAGTATTTCACCTAACGGAATGAAAACAACTTATGTTTATGATGCATTCAACAGGCTGATAAAAATAATGGACGGAAACGGTAAGACAGTCAGTGAATATCAGTATAACTATAGGCATTAATGATTTTCCGATGATTGTATATAAGACAATTACAGAGATCATGTTTCACAATTTATGATGATTATCAACTATGAAAAAATATTTAAATATACTGGGTATTGTGTTGGCTTTGGGATATTCTCAGGCCCAGACATTAAATACCACGACTACAGAGAACTATACCTATGTCAAGAATTGTCTTGATGAAAACTGTGTCAAAAAAACAGAGACTGTCCAATATTTTGATGGGCTGGGAAGAAATACCCAACTTGTGGATATTGCAGCCACTCCGTCGGGAAAGGATATAGTTACCCATATAGAATATGATGATTTCGGGAGAATAAATAAAGAATACCTTCCTGTTCCGCAAACGGCTACACAGTCTGGTGCGAAGTATACATCACCGCTGGCTAATGCTCCGGGGATCTATGGTGCTGAAAAAATTTACTCTGAAAAACAGATGGAAAGCTCTCCTTTAAGCAGAGTTAATAAAGTGATTCCGATTGGAAATGACTGGACTTCGCATCCGGTTCAGATAGAATACAGTGCCAACATGAATGGAGAAGTAAAAAAGTATGCGGTATCTAATTCGTGGAGTGATAGCGCTACTGTTTCTGCTGTGACTGAAAATGGAACCTACGCGAATAATCAATTGATAAAAACTACGGTTACTGATGGTGATGGAAATATAACCGTTGAGTTTAAAAATACAGCAGGACAGCTCATTCTAACCCGTAAAAATGATGGAACCCAGAATATAGATACCTATTATGTGTACAATGATTACGGACAGTTGATTCTGGTAATTCCTCCATTGGCCTCTGTTGTTTCCTTGGATGGAACGGTAAAGGATAATCTTTGCTATCAATATCGATACGACGGATCAGGAAGGCTTGTAGAAAAAAAGCTGCCTGGAAAAGGCTGGGAGTATATGGTGTATGATAAAGCCGACAGACTGGTCTTGACCCAGGATGCAGCAATGGCATTGAAGGGCAAGTGGTTCATTACAAAATATGATGTTCTGGGAAGAGTTGCCTATACAGGTATTGTGGTATCAACCGCAAAAAGATCTGTTTTACAGGATCTGATTAAAGACCTGATTATTACAGAACCTCGAAGCACGCAGGGATTCACCAAAAGTGGGATGACGGTTTATTATGTCAATAATTATTTTATGGTGGATACGGAATCTATTCTAAGTGTTAATTACTATGATACTTATCCTTCTGGGATTCCGGCTGTTCCTACACAAATCATGGGACAAAATACTATCAAGGACGACCTTACTGCTTCTCTGAATACCAAAAATCTTCCTACGGCTTCTTATGTAAAGAATATCGAAAATGATGACTGGACCAAAACCTGGAACTGGTATGATTCCAAATCCAGAGTGGTGGCTACCAATTCTATTAACCACCTGGGAGGCTATACCAAGACAGAATTGGAGCTTGATTTTATAGGATTAACGAAGCAGTCTAAAGTATATCATAAAAGACTGGATACTGATGCCGAACAAGTGATCACACAGACTTTTACCTATGATGCTCAAAACAGATTACTTGTTCACAAACATAAAATCAATGATAAGCCTGAAGAAATTTTATCCAGAAATGAATACAATGAACTTTCTCAGCTCAAAAATAAAAAGGTGGGTGGTATCGATATCGCTAATCCGCTTCAAAGTATAGATTATACCTATAATATCCAAGGTGGGCTTTCCAAAATAAATGACCCTGCAAATCTTGGGAGCAAGCTTTTTGGTTATGAAATAAAATATGTAACCCCTCAAAATCCGAATGTTGCTCCCGGAAAATACAATGGAAATATTGCGGAAATAGATTGGAAAAATGCATCAGAAGGTATATTGAAACGTTATAATTACAGCTATGATCAGGTAAACAGGCTTCGGGATGCTGTATATTCTGAGCCGAACTCAACGACTCCCTTCAATAATACTTTTAATGAAAGGGTGACGTATGATATGAACGGAAATATAAAAACATTGAAAAGAAATGCTATCCCAATTTCCGGCAGCACTACAGTAACACAAGTGGATGATCTTGACTATCAGTATACAGGAAACCGATTGAATCAGGTAAAAGAATACGCATTAAACGATACCGGTTATGAAGGAGGAGATAATATGATTGATTATGACTCAAACGGGAATATGATCAATATGAAGGATAAAGGGATTCAATCTATTGTTTATAATCATCTGAATCTTCCTCAGAGATTATCCATTGTTCAAACATCTGATTTTGGGACCTATTCTTATAGTCTGGATTACCTTTACCGTGCAGATGGAACTAAGCTTAGAAAAACTTATTTTAAACAGGGAGGGCGAAGAGGAGAAACTCCTGTTGCAAAGATTACGGATTATCTGGATGGTTTTCAGTATCGTTATTTTGAGGGAGGCGGGATCTGTCTGACCTGCCGTACAGAATCTGCTTTTGAAGAACAGGCTTATACAAATAGAGGCACAATCTTTCCTGATTCTGATTTAACACCAGCGTGGAAACTGGATTTTGTGCCCACTGCCGAAGGTTTTTACAGTTATGCAGAAAACCGCTATATTTACCAGTATAAAGACCACCTTGGAAATACCAGGGTAAGTTTTGCTAAAAACAGCGAAGGCGCTCTTGAGATTACCGATACTAATAATTATTATCCTTTTGGGATGAATCATATCCAGGGATCATTAGGAACGTCTAAGTTTGGAAGCCATTATTCTTATAAATATAATGGTAAAGAGCTTCAGGAAACGGGAATGTATGATTATGGGGCAAGATTTTATATGTCGGACATTGGAAGATGGGGAGTGGTGGATCCTCTGGCAGAGATCTCCCGTAGATTTTCTCCATATAATTATGGATTAAATAATCCGATAATGTTCATTGACCCTGATGGCAGAAAGGCATTGGTTAACGATTATCAGGCAATGCAGGCAGAGTATACAGGTTTTATTGAAAGCCAGGGAAATGGAGTCATGGGGCAAATGCTGAGCGGTGGTGGAAGGTTGAGTACAAGCTTCTATCCTGGAAATTTAGGTGGGAATACCAATTTTGGTGGGAGTGCCACCTTTGGCCAGACTCAGGCTTATAAAGATTTAGTCTCAGTATTCGCTAATGGAGGAGAGTATTCACTGCGTAGCCATAATGGTTATATGAGTTGGTGGACAGGAGGTGCAGAAGGAGATGCAAATACATCACAGGAAATGGTGGCGCATATGCTGAAGCTATCTAACTCTGATATCCCGGAAATTAAGCAGCCCTCTCATTACTTACCTGGTCAGGAAGGTTTTGATTGGGGACATGTAGGAAATACTATGACTGCCGGAGGAATTGCCTATTACGCTTTAGAAAAAAGTATTTACAGTAAGTATCATTGGGTAGACGCAAAAGGTATTGTTAAATCTACCAAAATTTTAGAAAAAGGAGCCAATGGTAAATTTGTAAGAGGAGTGCAAGGGCTTAGAAACGGCTATACAGCAGCTGGAAAAGCAACTTCTGCGTATTCTATAGCAGGAAAAGTTGTAGGGGGTGTAGGAATGTTTGTAACAGGTTATCAATATTTAGATGGACAAATTACAGGAACAGAAGCTAGTGTTGACTTGGCAATGGGAGCTATTGGTTTTACTGGCTGGGGTGCACCTATTAGCCTTGCATATTTTGGAGGAAAATTCATATATGAATATTCAACAGGAGAATCATTGTTTGAGAAACCGCAAAAAAACTAAAACAAATAATGAAAGCATATTATTATTTATTATTTAGAATTTATAGATATTATAAAGATAAGCAGAATGAGAACGAATTTCAGGCATTATTTAGTGCGACTATTGTTAGTACAGTATTGACTAGTTTTGTTATATTATTTTTCCATGGATTAGCTAACTATTTCAATTTATTACCGATGTATCCCAATAAATTTTATGCTATAATGTTTTTTATATTTATTGGATTAATAAATTATTATTTCGTTGTTAGAAAAAAGAAATTTTTAAGCTTTAATTTTCACAAAGATAAAAAGGGAGGAATATATATTATTACGTTTATTATTGCTTTAAGTGTTTCATTTATTATACTTGCTAATATTAATCGTGAAAAAATATTCAAAGAGAGAAGAGAAAACCCGTCGATAGAACAAATCGAAAGACGACCTTCTTTAGAGGGTAAAATAAGAAAATGGTTTGAAGAAACATTCTAATAATATTTTAATTATCGTAATCAGAGTATTGATATAATACTCTGATTTTTATTTAAATAGCCTGTAACGGGCTATTATTCTTGCTTATTTCGGAGGAAAATTTTTTATATGAATATTCAACTGGTAATTATTTATTCCCCAAACTGGGAGAAAATTAAAATTTAAATGAAAACATATTATTATTATTATTATTATTATTTGTTCAGAATTTATAGATACTATAAAGATAAGCAGAATGAGAATGAATTTCAGGCATTATTTAGTGCTACAGCAATTAGTACAACGATTATAAGTATTAATGTAATAACTATAATAGGTTTAATAAGTTTTTTTTATAACATACAATTAATTGCATCAACCAAATATATTGTAATTAGTATGTTATTGATTGGTATTCTCAATCACCTTTTATTTGTTAGAACAAAAAGATTTTTACAATATAATTTTCAAAAAGATAAAAACGGAGGTGTCTTAATAAGAACATACCTTATTATTTCTGCCTTCTTAACATTTATTGTGGGACACTACAATCGTGAAAAAATATTTGAAGAAAGAAGAAAAAATCCTACCATAGAAAATACAGGAAACAGAAAATCATTAATAGGAGATATTGTAAAATGGTTTGAAGAGAATAATTTATGAATATTTATAAGTATGTAAAATTAGAGTATTGTATTACCTAATTTAAGTAACAATCTTCTATCTAGCTTAGGAAGCTATAATGCCTACAATGCCCCTTTGATGGCGTGAGCATCATGCTTGTGCTTTCAACAGTAAAATAATAAAGAAACCATTGCCGATCATGCAATGGTTTTCTTCTATTAAATTAGAAAATAATTATATATTACCAGTATAAAGACCACCTTGGAAATACCAGGGTAAGTTTTGCTAAAAACAGCGAAGGAGCTCCTGAAATTATCGATACCAATAATTATTATCCATTTGGGATGAATCATATCCAGGGATCATTGGGAACGTCTAAGTTTGGAAGCCATTATTCTTATAAATATAATGGTAAAGAGCTTCAGGAAACGGGAATGTATGATTATGGGGCAAGATTTTATATGTCGGACATTGGAAGATGGGGAGTTGCCGATCCTCTGGCAGAGATCTCCCGTAGATTTTCTCCATATAATTATGGATTAAATAATCCGATAATGTTCATTGACCCTGATGGCAGAAAGGCATTGGTTAACGATTATCAGGCAATGCAGGCAGAGTATACAGGTTTTATTGAAAGCCAGGGAAATGGAGTCATGGGGCAAATGCTGGGCGGTGGCGGAAGATTAACTACAAGCTATTATCCTGGGAATTTAGGTAGTGGAGGAAGTGGGGCTTTCGGAGGTCTTACAGCAAACACACCTTCAAGTGTTAACAATCTGATGAGTTATTTTAATTCTAATGGCTCCACATCCAATTCTATAGATTATTTATTTAATAATTATAAAAGTGGATACATAACTTGGTGGACAGGAGGAGCAGAAGGAAATGCAAATACAGCACAGGAGATGGTGGCGCATATGTTGAAGCTTGTAGAGAATGCTTCGAATGATGGGTATGGTACTACTGGAAAAGCTAATTGGTTCATTGGAGCTGCTGGAACTGGAATTGATACATTTGTGAATAGATTTTACATAGGAACGGCAAGACCTAATGCACCTGTAAATTTTTTAGGAAGTAAATTTTACGGTAACGGGAGTACTTTTATTAAAGCAGCATCTATTGCAAAAGCTATTGGTGGATTTTCTTTTGGATTAGCTGTTTTATTGGATTATGGAGCTCTCGAAAGAGGTGAGATATCTGAGAATAAATTTTATTTTAATACAGCAATGGGAGCTTATGGTTTAACTCCTGTGGGAGCTATACCAGCGATGTTTTACTTTGGTATAGATGCTTTCTATCCAGGTGGATGGATGGGTAATGCAGAGCATCCTGGAGCAATAAAAGATACAGAAAGAAGACAAACACAATTTGACAGTATTATCAATACCAATTCAGGAATGCCTAGACAATATATTTTCCCTTATGGTTCTCAAAAATTTTAAAAATGAAGAAAGCATATTATTACTTTTTCTATAAATTATACAAAATAATGTTATGGACATCATCACCTTTTGAAAATTTCTTCAGTAAGTTTAGAGCAAGCTTGGCGCTTATAGCTCTTGAACTTTGGATTATTTTCACAATTCGGAATTATTATCACATTGTCAGTAATAATAATCCGAAACTAAGCTCTAATCTACCACTATATGTAATAGCAATTCTTATTATAGCTTCAAATTATATATCAATTGATTATTATAATAATATATGGGAAAAATATAAAGATGAGTTTGATAAATTACCTAAGAAAAAAAATATAGTTGGAGGAATTATTGTTTGGGGAATCATCTTATTTATAACGGTGAATTTTTTTGTTTCAATACATTATTTATATCAAAAATTTTATGGCACAATAAAATGAAAAAAGCCTATTATTACTTTTTCTATAAATTATATAAGATAATGTTACAAATATCATATCCATTTGGTGATTTTTTTAGTAATTTCAGGGCGGGTTTGGTAATAATTGCTCTTGAAATATGGTTGTGCATTTCTATTTACGGTTATTTAAGTATTTTTCTTGGTAGAAAAATTAGCTTATCAATTACAGAGCCTTCAGGATTTATCCCTTATGCTATAATTGTCAGTTCGAACATATATTTTTTTAGTTCTCCTAATAAATGGAAATCTTACTTTGAAGAGTTTGAAAAATTGCCGAAACGAAAGAATTTAATAGGTGGAATAATAGTCTGGAGTATTATAGTATTAATTATTTTTAATTTCATTTTCTCAGTAAATCTGATGAAAAGTATGATTGGATAAGAAATGTAAAAAATGAAAAAAGCCTATTATTACTTTTTCTATAAATTATACAAAATAATGTTATGGACATCATCACCTTTTGAAAATTTCTTCAGTAAGTTTAGGGCAAGCTTGGCGCTTATAGCTCTTGAATTTTGGATTATTTTCACAATTCAAAATTGTTACGAAATACCCCGCTGCACAAAGTCTCTGGACTTTGAGCTTCTTATTAACGTTGGATCTCAATAACTTTACAAATCTGAATCAGAGTAGAAAAATTTTCTGCTCTGATTTTCTTCTATATTAAGCGTTATATTTACAGTACAATGACCACCTTGGAAATACCAGGGTAAGTTTTGCTAAAAACAGCGAAGGAGCTCCTGAAATTATCGATACCAATAATTATTATCCTTTTGGGATGAATCATATCCAGGGATCATTAGGAACGTCTAAGTTTGGAAGCCATTATTCTTATAAATATAATGGTAAAGAGCTTCAGGAAACGGGAATGTATGATTATGGGGCAAGATTTTATATGTCGGACATTGGAAGATGGGGAGTGGTGGATCCTCTGGCAGAGATCTCCCGTAGATTTTCTGGATTAAATAATCCGATAATGTTCATTGACCCTGATGGCAGAAAGACACTCCCTTATGATTATCAGGCAATGCAGGCAGAGTATACAGGTTTTATTGAAAGCCAAGGCGGTGGTGTAATGGGGCAAATGCTGAGCGGTGGTGGAAGATTGAGTACAAGCTATTATCCAGGAAATTTGGGTGGTGGAGAAAGTCGCACTGGCGGTCCCACTCCTAAAAGCGAAACAGGTCCCGGAGTTATAAAAAGATTTATAAGTTGGCTGTTTGGAGGGAAGAAAAAAGCAGGAAGGCTAGAAGTTGGGCAAGTGGAGAGGGTTCCAATGAGCTATGGACAAACAGCATTGTTTGGACTTATTAGAAATGCTAATGTAAACGCCAATGGTGAAAGCCCATTAGAGGAGTACAGAGCCTACCGAGATTATCCGTTGTACCACGAGGGGGAAAGTTGGCTGGATAGATTTGCCAGAAATGTGAACAGTTCTCATATGGAGATACTACAAGATGAAGGAAGCGGTGGCGGATTAATGTATGGCGGTTTTGGAAGAGTTGCAAATGCTGCGGATGCGGCAGAAAATTTAGTAAAAATAGGAACAATTGAAGATGATATAATGATCTTTACAGCTAGAATTGGAGATGAAGTAGTTGAAGGTATAACAAATTTTTCGGTTAAAAATGATAAGCTATATTTAAATCAAATGCATCTTCAAGGTTCTTCAGCTGGAAAAGTTGGGCGTAGTTCATTATGGAATCTAGCAAAAGATTTAGGAAAACAATATAATGTACAAGAAGTGGTAATTCAAGGAGGAAGGAGAACAACTGGGAAATATATAGGACAAGTTCCATCACCAATAACAATTAAAGTAGATTAAGCTATGGTAAAAGTAATATTAGAAAGTTGGCGCGAAGGACTTGAAAAAGTTTCGTTAACAAAATTACAAATTGAAAAATTAAAGATGTCCTTAAAAGAGTCTAAGAGCAATGTTGATTCTCTTTTAAATAATGAAAAAGTTGTTTTAGAAATTGACAATGTTAATTTAGCAAAGGAATTTTATGAGGAAGCTGAGAAAATAGGAGTTAATTGTAGACTTATATTAAATGCATAATATGGGTCATGTATCAGATTTAGTGATGCAAGATTTTAAATAATTAATATACAGAAATTAAAACAAAACACGAGCAGAATAATCTGCTCGTGTTTATTTTTATATTATTAGTTTCGTTTCCAACTTGGAAACGAAACAAGCTATAGCGAAGCAATATTTTTAAATTTAAGCGCCCGAATGAATCCGTCTACTACAGAAAGCAGATGTTTTTTATTTTCAGGATCAAGCTTTTCAATATCGTTGAAACGGTTGAGCACTGCAGGATCTTTAAAAATGTTTACCTGTTCCGTTTCTCCCAAAATATACCCAACGGTAGTTTCTAAAATCCTTGCGATATTTTTTGCCAATTCAATAAAAGGAATCATCTCATCACGTTCGTACTTCCCGATTACAGAATAAGATGTATTTAAAAGCGCTGCCAAATCTTTCTTAGAAAGATTTTTAGTTTCTCTGCATTCTCTTAATTTTTTGCCGAAAGTATCCATTGTTTATATCTTTTAAGGTGTTAAACCACTATATTTTAATGAAAAAGGAATTATAGGTAATTCAAGTTTTGTAAGTGTTGGTTTCATTAAATGGACGGATGTCACTTCAATTGAAAAAAATCATATAGCATCAACAAGTTTTTTGCTTATAAATGTTAAAATTCAGAGTGTTACATTAATAATTCAAAAGGTATAAAATCAAAATTACTTAAAGCAAATTATAGATCTTATGGTACTCCCATATCAATATCATCCAATTTTGTGAATTGCAATTTTACTCAATTAGAAGATATGATATTAAGTAGTTTTGAAAAATACAGAATGAATAAATGATTTTGGACTAACAAGATATAACAAAGAAACCATTGCCGATCATGCAATGGTTTTCTTCAATTAAATTAGAAAATAATTATATATTACCAGTATAAAGACCACCTTGGAAATACCAGGGTAAGTTTTGCTAAAAACAGCGAAGGCGCTCTTGAGATTACTGATACTAATAATTATTATCCTTTTGGGATGAATCATATCCAGGGATCATTAGGAATTTCTAATTTCGGAAGCCATTATTCTTATAAATATAATGGTAAAGAGCTTCAGGAAACGGGAATGTATGATTATGGGGCGAGATTTTATATGCCTGATATTGGAAGATGGGGAGTTGCCGATCCTCTGGCAGAGATCTCCCGTAGATTTTCTCCATATAATTATGGATTAAATAATCCGATAATGTTCATTGACCCTGATGGCAGAAAGATACTTCCTTATGATTATCAGGCAATGCAGGCAGAGTATACGGGTTTTATTGAAAGCCAGGGTGGTGGTGTAATGGGACAAATGCTGAGCGGTGGCGGAAGGTTGAGTACAAGCTTCTACCCTGGGAATTTAGGTGGGAATACCAATTTTGGTGGTGGAAGTACCGGAATGACTTTTACAGATCCGTCGATGACTGCTTTTATACAACAAGGAGCTTCACAGCCTGGTTTTGTTAATGGCTTATTTTCTTTGGTTGAGCAATTAAAAAATGCTGGATTTAAAGATCCGGCTAATACTAAGGCTAAATTTGAGGACGCATCTAAAATTTCAAAAATAAGTGCTATAAGTGATCTTGTATCAATTCTAAATTATGTTGCTAAACAGCCTATCGGATCAAATGTCTTTTTTGAAAAAACAAATAGTTGGATGATAGACGGACAATCGAGGGGCTATAAAATATTACTTAATGTGGATAACATAGATAGTATATTAGAACTTGCATATGTAATTGGCCATGAAACCAATCATTCTATAACGGATTATTTTAGAAGTACTTTTTATGAAACTGTTGGGTCGAATGGACCTATGGGACGGAATGCCCTTGGTTATTTTACAGAATTAATATCCTATTCGTGGGAAGAAAAATGGGGAAATACCAGAAAAAATATGAGTGCCAGCGATTACACTTATTATATGCATGGACCAAATTCTCCATCTGAATTACTGCGACATAATCAAAATGAAGTAGATCTAATTAATAAGAATATGAAAACATTACTTAATCTCTATAATAAATTTATAACAATTCCAAAATAGCATCGAATGAAAAAAATAATAATATCTATAATATTCTTTTTATATGGAATGTTTTCCGCACAGATTGATTTAAAAATTAATTTTTTAAATGAAAAAAAATCGACAATAATTATATCAATGGTTAATCAAACAAATGATTATTATGTTATTCCTTTTGATAAAAAAGGATTTAAAGCTTATAATCCTGATGAAGTTTGTAGTAATCTTAAAAGTCTAGAGTATTCTTATAGTTTTTTTGCTCCTACATTATTTTTTAAAGATATTGATAATGATAGTATTATGGAGCCTTTGATTGGTAATTTTCATATAGATAGGTTAAGCGAGAAAAATCTTGAAAGATTAAAAAAAGAAGAATTGAAAGCAAAAGATAAAATTTTTAATTGGAAAGAAAAAAACTCCTTCAGCAATAATGAAGATGCGATAAGAAATTTATATCTGAACGAAAACCTAATTACCTTATCACCAAAAGAAAAATTGGATATTAAAATTGAAATGGATATTTATAATATTAAAAGGGGAAATACATATTTGTATGATTACTATACTTTAACAAATAATAAAAAATATAACTTATCAATTAATTTATGTGCTGACGAAAGTATTTATAATTATTTAACAAAAAAACAAAAAAAACATTTAGAAAAATACAAGTTTTTTACTGGAAAATTAGTGAGTAACACATTAACTTATATTTATAAAAATTAAAGTTTTGGATTATAATCTGTGAGCAATAATAAAAACCCACCGCTTTTGCGGTGGATTTTGTATATGGTGGAGATCGAAACCTTCATTTTGGCAATCAATTGGAAACTTTTTTAGCCGTATTTTTGGAGGAAATAAAGGAGCAGGCATTACAACTTTTTTGCCAGGAGCTACCGTTACAAGAACCATACAAGTGGGTGAAGTAATACCTATAAGTGAAGCAGTTTTCACTTGGGAGGAAGTTATGGCAGCAGTAGGATCGCTTCGTGGGGGTGTTTGGGGATTACCATTAATGTTGACTGGAGATAGTGGATTTGCTCCTAATTCGAAACCTTTAACAATACCTGCAGATATACCAATAACGACAACGGGTGAACCGGAATCAACTATTACTCTATACAGAGGGGTTTCTTCGAAAGCTAAAGGTTCTATGTATTTTGAAGCAATGCAAGGAATTGCGATACCTGCAGGATTTCGACAGGTTGCTACAACATGGGGATCTCATAGAGATATGGAAGCTCATGCTGGAGGAGATAATCTTAGTATTTGGACTAGTTGGAGTAGTGATATAAATGTTGCAAGAGATTTTGCCATAGGAAATGCATTTTATAGAAAAGGAGTTCCTGGTATTATTATGTCTAAAAGCTTTACAGTGGGACATGTTGTTCCCAATCCTTTTACTTTAGATGAGTCCGAATGGCTTGTGCCTGGAGTTACATATGGAGCAAAAGTTCAATACGTTTTACCAAGATCAAAATAAATTATTACTATGTTAGAAACTGAAAATATATTTAGCTTAATAAAAAAAGAAAGACAAATGCTAGGTGATTTTAAAAACTATAAAATTAAAATCAGTAATAGCGATAATTTTGAAAGGGAGAACTTAATAGGTGTGTATAAAATTAGACAATATACTGCCAAAAGAAATGATAATAATATATTATCAGACGAAATAGGCAATTTAATATTAGGTTTAGAAAATTATTCAAAAAGCAAACTAAGGTTTGTGAGTATACTCGGAGAAAAGTATTATGGAATGTTTTTTCTTAGTGAGAATTGGGATAAAGTTGTTGGATATTTAGAACGTGAAATTGATGAAGGTGAATTCACCAATATGAATTCAATTGAATAAAACTACCCCGCTGCGCATTCTATGACACGAAGCAAATAAAAAAAGGTAAAATTTAAGATGCAAATTTATAAGTATTAATATAAGGAGTTTGTCTTTCTATTACGGCGAATCCCCTGCTTATAAGTTTGCATCTAATATTGTTTAAAATAAGCATAGGATTTTTACCTTTTTGTTTCTTTTTGTAATAGTATTCTTTTATTTGAATGTCATATTTAATAGCTGTCAATGCACACATCTGTACTAAAGATTTCATTTTTTATCCGCAAGATGATTCACTTTTGTTCTTTCTTTATACTTGAACCCGAGGAGTATTGAAAAGGAAGTGCCCCAGAAATAGCAAGCTAATTTTCTCCAGTTTCTAAATGCTGTAAAACCTTTTGTAGCAATGATAAAATAGAGACATGTCTGTTCACAAGCTGCCGCACGAATCCTTTCGTATGGCATTTTTTAATAGATTACTTCCCTTAAGTAATCCATTTCATATCTTTATCTAAAACATAGCATGAGTAAAAATGACAAATATAACAGAGAGTAATTATTCTAAGGAAAAAATATCTTGAATAAGAATACAATTTAAAATGTTTAATTTATTCTTTTTTAACCACATGAAAGGATTCATTCGGTAGTAAGGGGTATTCGGTGCACAAAAAATCAGTCCATGGAATAGAGGAATCTGGACACCATATATAAAATAAAATTGATAAAAATGAATGATAAAATAATAAATGATCTATATGATATAAGATGTTATTTAGATCAGGTTGTTGATTATATTAAACAAATTAAAGGTCAAAAAGACATTTTTAATATATCTTTTGTAGAAACCAGACAACATTTGTATGATATTTATAATGACAGATTAGATTATAGTATTCATACAAAACATTATTTTGATGGACACGGAGAAGTTGTGAAACGAATGAAAAATTCAGATTTAGAAAATGTTAGACTATCTGTTATTGATGGGGAGAAAAAAAGTTGTTCTATTTTTAGCAATGAAGATTTTAGCATAATCTTAGGGATGATTTTTTATGATAATTATGAAAGATGGAACGTAGTTAATCTACTGACTGAAACTCCTTCGCTGGCACAAGCATCATCTAGAGCTTTCAATTATAAAATAATAAAGAAACCATTGTTGATTTTGCAATGGTTTTCTTCTATTAGATTAGAAAATAATTATATATTACCAGTATAAAGACCACCTTGGAAATACCAGGGTAAGCTTTGCTAAAAACAGCGAAGGAGTTCCTGAAATTATCGATACCAATAATTATTATCCTTTTGGGATGAATCATATCCAGGGATCATTAGGAACGTCTAAGTTTGGAAGCCATTATTCTTATAAATATAATGGTAAAGAGCTTCAGGAAACGGGAATGTATGATTATGGGGCAAGATTTTATATGCCGGATATTGGAAGATGGGGAGTTGCCGATCCTCTGGCAGAGATCTCCCGTAGATTTTCTCCATATAATTATGGATTAAATAATCCGATAATGTTCATTGACCCTGATGGCAGAAAGGCATTGGTTAACGATTATCAGGCAATGCAGGCAGAGTATACAGGTTTTATTGAAAGCCAGGGAAATGGAGTCATGGGGCAAATGCTGGGCGGTGGCGGAAGATTGACAACGAGCTATTATCCTGGGAATTTAGATGGTGGTGGAAGTGGGGCTTTCGGAGCTCTTACAGCAAACACACCTTCAAGTGTTAACAATCTGATGAGTTATTTTAATTCTAATGGCTCCACATCCAATTCTATAGATTATTTATTTAATAATTATAAAAGTGGATACATAACTTGGTGGACAGGAGGAGCAGAAGGAAATGCAAATACAGCACAGGAGATGGTGGCGCATATGTTGAATCTTAATGGATCAGACGTTCCGGAGATCAGACAGTCTTATTATAATTTTAATCCTTACAAACCGGACAATACACCGGAATGGTATTCTACAGGAGGACGTGGAAATTGGGGGTTGGGAGTTGTTGGGACAGCTGTAGAAAAAATATCAGGTGAAGCTAGAGTAACAAGTGTTGGATCAACAATTAAGTTGTATCGTCCTAATGCTAATGGTAATGTTTTTATAAAAAATGCATATACAAAAACAATAGGATTAAAAGGTGTTGGTGAAATGGTGGGTAAAGGTTCTTTTTGGTTAGGTGTTGCAATGGATGCAAGAGGTGTTTATAATTATTACTATAATCCAGAATCAACCAACAAAGTACATCCTGCAAAAGCTGGTTTGAATACAGCTATAGGAGCCTATGGAACTTGGATAAATCCAGCTGCAGGAATATTATATTTTGGTGTTGATGCTTTTTATCCTGGAGGATGGGAAGGTTATGGGAATGACTACCAAAGTATACAGTCTGACAATGCAGCGATTATGCCAGGGTTTATAACCGCTCCTTATGGTTCACAAAAATTTTAAACAATGTTGATAAAAAAAGCATACCAATATTTATTTTATAAATTCTATAAAATGTCTGCTTCTGCTCCTTCAAAATGGTGGAGTGAAGGTAAGGCTAGTATGGCAATAGGAGTATTAGAAATATGGACAATCATATCTATTCTGATTTATTATAAGATTCTTATTGACCCATCATCAAATATTATGGGAACTACTATCGTATGGTTTATAATCATTATAGCTATAACAATAAGTGATTATTTTATTTTTCATTATAAGAATAGATGGAAAAATATTATTTCGGAGTTTGATAAACTACCAAATAAAAAGAATATACTAGGAAGCTGGATTGTATTTGGAATAGTATTAATAATTATTGGAAATTTCATTTTTTCATTTTATTGTTTAGATCAACAAGCAAGAAAAGATCAGGTCGGCCCCTATGCTCCAGAAATTGTAGCAAAAGAGAGAAGAGAAGATTCTCTACAGAAAGCTAAGCAAATAGAAAATCTAAAAAAAATATATGGTGAAGATAAAGAACAGAAATAATTTACGATACTAATAATAAATAGAGCATTGTTCTTTCAATGCTCTATTTTTGAAATACCAGATACAACCCGGTAAGCTTTATCGACTCAGATGGCAGAAAAGCTTATGCTCCTGATACCTGGAGCTGGAATATAAGTTCTGGCGGAGCCGCTTCGTATTATCTTGCAGGCGGAAAAGGCGGAACGGGAATGTCTATGGATGAGTGGTCAGGAATATCCCGATGATATTTTCCTGTCCTAATGAAGGAGGCGGTGGTGGGGGAAGTAGCACTGGCGGCTATACCTTTACTGGAAGCACGGCTTCCTCTATTTTCAGCTATTTCACCAACAGGCTGGGGACAAGCTATTGCAGGGACTTATTTTATAGCTAATGGGATTACAACATTAGTAACAGGAAAAGGTATAGGACAACATATTGAAGGAGTAGTGAATAAATACTACAATGATGGTGTGAGAGCAGAGGAGCAAAGAAAATTTAATGCGGCCATGGGCTATTAAAAAAAATATATATGATACTCGTTGATTATTTATACTATCAGATAACTAACTTTTACCATCATTTTGAAAAAGATGGGACACATAAAGCTTCAGGAATTATAGGAACTTGTTCCTTACTTTCATTTAATTTGATATTTGTATTGATGTTTTTAGATCATTTTTATGATATGAATACCTTACCTTTGAATAAGTACATAGTAATAATTTATTGTTTACCAATTATTTTATTAATGAGCTTGAGATATTGGAAATTTACTTCCTATGAAGAAATTAAAGAGAAAGTAAAAGATTTTAGTAAGACAAAAAAAATAATAGCTGAAATTCTAGTAATTGGTTATGCTATCATTTCATTTTTTGGATTGCTTATCTTAAGTCTTTATGTAGGCACATTAAAAAATACATTTTAATAATTACGAAGTTAAAATTAAGGTATTGGCATTCAATGCCCTAGTTGTTTGTAATCCAAGTCAGTAAATACTACAACGACGGTCTGATAGCAGAAGAACAAAGAAAATTTAATGCAGCCATGGACTATTAAAAATTATATATGATACTAGTGATGGTATATTATATAGACAGTCGGCAACATTTACAGGTGGTTCTTGGCCTTTGGCGAATGGGAAAATAGTTCCTTGGAGTAGAGTGGATTGGACAACACATGGACGTCCTTTAGTACATCCAAATCCGCATCAGCACATTTTTAATTTCAATAACGGAAAGAATTGGCAATATGGTAAAGCAGTGCCATTTCCTTAAAAAATATTATAACTATGGACGTAGGTTTCGAATTTTTATTACCAATAGAGTCAAAGATAACAACTGTTAATTTTGAACAACCTGTTTATGAGTGGCAGGGAGAAAAATTTCCACAGGGCCAGGAAGAAGCTTGGTTTCATTATTTTAAATTAATCAAATCAAATGTTCCTGAACACATCATACCATTCTTGCCAAATGATTTTCAAAGAGAACAATGGCAATGTATTTCAATACTTGATGGAATCGAAAGTTTGATAAATGAACTTTCTGTAGATACAAATATTCCTAGAGAAAATGATACATTATTGAATCTATTATATTCTTTAACTGGGGTCGAAAAAAAATGGGTTATAGTTTTTGAACCTGATTATGATTGTATAGACGAAGTAATAGAAGGGGATGTTCATACTGCTTTTGGTAAAATTTTAGATTCTCTGATATTAGAGAGAAATGGTTTTGTGCTTTGGTGTGAAAAAAAGGATTAAAAGAGAAAATTAAATTGTTTTGACATTATTACTGAGCCCAACCTCGCTAGCGTGAGCATCATGCTTGTGCTTTCAACAGTAAAATAATAAAGAAACCATTGCTGATCATGCAATGGTTTTCTTCTGTTAGATTAGAAAATAATTATATATTACCAATATAAAGACCATCTTGGAAATACAAGGGTAAGTTTTGTAAAACAGAGATGGCGCTCTTGAGATTACCGACACTAATAATTATTATCCTTTAATTATCTTTATGAGTTTGAATACATTTCTTTAAATAGAAATAAGGAAAGCCAAGTTAAATTTCACAAAAAAAAATTAAAATGATAAATGAAAATAAAGCACCTATTTATCTATCTATTTTTAAAAGAAAAGGAGATGAAGGTTTAAAAACAAAAATAATTAATGATTCGAATAAAGAACGATACAATATAGTTTGGAATGCTTTACTTAAAGAGGAAAAACCATTAATTATTTATTTTGAAAATAGTGAAAATTGGTTTTTACTTACAAGTACAAGAATTATAATAAATGATAATAGTTTAATTAATTATATTGAGTTGAATGATATTATTGAGGTTAGTCTTGCATTAGAGGAAGAATTAAAAAGTAATATATTAAATAAAACTCAGTTTAGTAAATTGAAAATAAAGCAAAAAAATAAAAATTATATAATTTGTAATTTAGAGAGTGGATTACCTTTTGAAGGAATATATCAGATTTTACATTTTATAAAAAATAAAAATATAAGTATCAGTTAAAAAGGTTAAGTTTTAATCTTTTATTATTGTATTGAGAATTAATCAATCCTGATACTGGGATTTGTCACAGTTTAAGATGGGAAATGAAATTCTGAAAATTATGAATAAAAGTTTATGAAATTATTAAAGTTTTATTTATGAAATATTGAATAGTTATTCGCTATTTCATTAATATATATAGATTTTATGATATTTTATTCAAACAGAAAATTTAAAATGTGGGCTTATGTTGTAAGTCACTCTTCTTTGCTATTACGTAGTGAAATGAAATATCCTGATCAAGATGATTATTCGGAAGATGAGGGATATAATATTGACCTTGAATTTTGGGCGGTAAGTTATATGAATATCCCACTAATCTTTCCGAATTAGATATAAAAGAAATTACAGTGCAGGAATTTCCTAAAGATATTGATCGGAATCTATTAATGTACAATATGAAAATATTTGAAATAGAATCAAAAAAAAAGAAGTATTATATAATAGCTAGTGGATTTTTGATAGGGAAAAACAAATGGGAGAATAGAGATAGAATCTTTGATAACCAATCTAATTTAATACATGACGAGATAATATTTCAAACTATTTAAGCTCGTGCTTTTTTCAATAGTAAAAATAAAAAGAAGCCAGTGCTGATCTTGCAATGGTTTTTATGGGGTATAATCTACTTCAGCTGTTAATACTATCAAGAAAATTGGTTCTATCAATGTTTCATCGCCTAGTCCATTTGGAGTAGACGTTGAAGTAGCTCCTTTTATTGTCCGTTTGGGGCAGCAGCAGCAGGTTATCCTGGAGGTGATATGTAGAATTTATAGTTCCTAAATGGGGGCAACCTCTAGTCCTTATATTGGTGGCGCGGGAAATTCTGGAAGAATTATAGTGGAAGGACATATGCAAGAAGTTTGAGCCCATTTATTAAAAATATGAAAAAAATAAAATTAGAATATACCTTGTGTGTATTTTTATTTGCTTATTTAAATCAAGCAGATTTATCATTACACAGAGCGGGATGGACAAGCATTAAAGAATTGAATAAATTTTATTCAATTCAGATAAACCCTAGAGATGTAGCGAATTTTTTAATATTAAAGGCTGATATAAATGTTAATAAATTAGAATATTTTTACGGAATAAAAGAGTATGGGTTTAAAAAAATTATTCTTTCTCGAATAAATTTTTTATTTGGGTTACCTCCTGTCTTCCTTAAGGATGAAATTTATTATATATGTCAAAAATTAATAAATTTTGCAGAAATGCTTGAAAAAGATGGTGAGGTTCATCCCTTAGAAATGGTAAAATTAAGATTAGAGATATCAAAATTTTCTTTTGATATATTAAGGTATAAGATATCTTATACAGATTATAGTAAAGCACTAAAAATTGAACATTACATGCAACATGATAGCTTAGAGGATATTAAAGTGAAAGAATTTATAAAAAATCTTCCTAATTTATAGTATAATTTAAAATTATTGAATTATGTTTTTGATATACTTATATGAAAAAAATAAAATTAGAATATAACTTATGTGTATTTTTATTTGCTTATTTACATCAAGCAGGTTTATCATTACACAGAGCAGGATGGACAAGTATTAGAGAATTGAATAATTTTTATTCAAATCAGATAAACCCTAGAAATGTAGCGAACTTTTTAATATTAAAGGCTGATATAAATGTTAATAAATTAGAATATTTTTACGGAATAAAAGAGTATGGATATAAAAAAAAAATTCTTTCTCGAATTAATTTTTTATTTGGGTTACCTCCTGTCTTCCTTGAGGATGAAATGTATTATATATGCCAAAAATTGATTGATTTTGAAAAAATGCTTGAAAAAGATGGTGAGGTTCATCCCTTAGAAATGGAAAAATTAAGAGTTGAAATATCAAAATTCTCTTTAGGTATACTAAGATATAAAATATCTTATAAAGATTATAGTAAAGCACTAAAAATTGAACATTACATGCAACATGATGGGCTAAAGGATATTAAAATAAAAGAATTTATAAAAAATCTTCCTGATTCATCTGATTTATAGTATAATTTAAAATTATTGAATTATGTTTTTGACGTACTTATATGAAAAAAACAAGATTAGAATATAACTTGTGTGTATTTTTATTTGCTTATTTACATCAAGCAGATTTATCATTACACAGAGCGGGATGGATAGGCAGCTTGCTAGCGAGCATCATTTTCATGCTTTCAATAATAAAAATAATAAAGAAATCATTGCCGATCATGCAATGGTTTTCTTCTTTTAGATTAGAAAATAATTATATATTACCAGTATAAAGACATCCTTGGAAATACAGGGGTAAGTTTTGCTAAAAACAGCGAAGGCACTCTTGAGATTACCAATATTAATAATTACTATCCTTTTGGAATGAATCATATCCAGGGATCATTAGGAACTTATAATTTCGGAGGTTATTATCCGGGAATTTAAGGTGCCAGCTTTGGACAGACCCAATTTTATAAAGACTTAATCACTGTATTGGCTAATGGAGGAATTATTCACTGTATAATTAATTTTAAGAAACTTGATTTATCACGGTCATATCCTATCGTCAATACTTTTAAAAAGAAAAAGGATTCACTCCACCATATTTTGTAAAACAGCTGAAAGCTTCTGTTGAATTGGATTCATCAAAACTTTAAAGTTGTTCTTGAAAAGTAGAGAAACAAAAAATCCCCGAATGACTTCGAGGATAAAAACTAATAACCATGAAAACTCAAATTAAACATGAGAATCGGGTGCAAATTTAAAACAAATTATGTTACTAGGCAATTGTAGTTATCAATAAGACCTATTGTGAATTTCATTTGCTTTTTAATTTATTAAGCTTATATAGATAAAATGAAAATGATGATATATTAATATTGTTTATTTTTTGAATTAAATATTGTCTGAAGCGAATAATGCAATAAATTTTTTATTTTTAATAAAAAAAAATGATTCTTGCCTTAAAGTATAGCGGATTTTTATATAACAAGAATATTCAACGGAGATTCCTCTAGGTATTCTCATGTAAAAATTTATGCTAATAATAGATCTATTTCAAAAGGTGTGAAATAGACAGAAGATATAAAATGATCTGATCGAAATACCTGAGAGTAGGTGTAAAAGCAAATTGGCCTGGAAGTTTTTAAAACTTCCAGGCTTATAATATGATTGTCTCAAATGATTTCAGCGTTGAAATTCTGTGAATTCTCCTGTGAAAATTTTTCACATCATGGAACGTATTGCAAACGATCCGGTGATGAAGATCAATTGATAAGGATTGACGCCAAAGATACGGGTGTCAATGGAAAATCAATTGCAGAAAATACTAATTAAGATTATAGTTTGCAATCACTAGGCTCAATATAAAATGTACATAATTCTGATCCGTTTCCTGTCTGTTGATCAGCTTATTTTTATACTCGTAAGAATTTAATGCCTGTGATAATTTCTGATACGTCTCAAAATTGTCTTCCTTAATTTTCACCCTTATATTACCATCTTTCCTGTTAATAAGTTGATTATCCAAGGTTCTTACTTTAAATAAAACATTAGATAGTTTTGGACGGAAATTCATTGCCCCGATGTATCTTTCAACAATATTGATTTTGAATGAATCAAATATGATGTTGTGAAAAACAATTTTAGAGTTAGGCTCTTGAGTATTGAGCTCGAGCTTATAATTCATTATAATTTAAATTTTAGTAAAGGTAGGCTTAATTATATCCATAATAACGCCTTGTTAATAGATCATTCCCATAATCATGATAGTACATTATCTGTTATAAGAATGAATGAGTAAAGATAAAGTTTTTTATTGATAAAAATGTATGAGTAAATTAAATATAATCGTTGTAAGTGAAATGTGATAGGTAATGAAGTCATAAAATGTATTGCAGTAAGGAGATTTAATTTTTTTTGATGGTTGAAAAATATCTTAATTCAAATAAATATATATAAATTTATAGTTCCCTATTTTATTCCCGGAACATTTAAAAAAAACTAATTAAAAATTGAAAAAAACGTTAAGCACAATGCTTGTTATTTTAGCAAGCCTTACATTATGTGCGCAGAATACCTATGTGTTTTTTGGTTCATTTAACCATGATAAAGAATCTGAAGGAATCTATGTCTACCAATTGGATACTCTCAAAGGAAAACTCTCAAAAGTAACATCCGTTAAGGGAGTTTTAAATCCGTCATTTCTAACCTTATCACACGATGGAAAGTATCTTTTTTCCTGTACCGAGAGTAAGACAAAAAATGCAGGAAGCGTAAGCAGCTTTGAATTCAATCCGGAGAAAAGGTCTCTCACCTTTATCAACAGTCAGAAAAGTGGTGGCGAAAATCCGGTTTATCTGGCAGCGCATCAAAATGGAAAATGGCTGGTCAATGGAAATTATACGGAAGGAAGCATATCTGCGTATCCCATTTTAGAAAATGGATTTATACAGCCCCATGTTCAGAACATTCAGTTTTCGGAAGGAAGTGTAAATCCGGATAGACAGGATCGTGCCCATATTCATTCAACGGTTTTTTCTCCTGATTTTAAGTACCTCTTTTTGCCTGACCTTGGAGCAGATAAAATAAGAACCTATGCATTTGGAAGCGATAAAAAAGAGCCATTGACAGAAACGGAAGCTTCTTTTACAAAGGCAACTCCCGGAAGTGGTCCGAGACATTTTACCTTTCATCCAAATGGAAAATTCGCCTATTGTATCGAAGAAATGGGGGGCGCAGTAAGTGTTTATCAATATGAGAACGGAAAACTGGAATCCATTCAGAGAATCAATACCCATTCAGAGAAATTTAAAGATAATTTTGAAAGTTCAGATGTTCATATCTCTCCTGACGGACGCTATCTGTATGCTTCAAACAGGGGAAATGAGAATAATATAGCCATATTTTCAATCCAAAATGATGGAACTTTAAAAACTGTAGGCTACCAATCTACTAAAGGAATACATCCGAGAGTTTTTACCATCGATAGTACCGGAAATTTCTTGATAGTGGCCCATCCGGTAAGTGGAACTGCTGTTGTTTTCAAACGAAATGCTGAAACAGGACTCCTGAAAAAAGTGGAAAAAGTGAAATTGGAAGGGGTTTCAACAGTGCAGGTCAGGAAATATTAATTTTTGATATTATTAAAACCGAATACTGAATTTCAAAGGAAGAAGGAATGAAGTTTGCATTTATTTATTCATGTTTTGATTGATCTTTATTATTGGTATTATGTCCGAAATTGCATTAAAAAGAGTCTATGAAATACCTTCCCCAAAAGATGGCTGTCGGGTTTTGGTAGATCGTTTATGGCCTCGCGGGCTCAATAAAGCAAAAGCTGATATTGATGAATGGGATAAAGACATTGCGCCGTCTTCAGAATTAAGAAAATGGTTCCATCACGATCCTCAACTCTGGAAAGAATTTTCAGAAAAATATATGAAAGAACTTTATGAAAGTAATTTGGGTAAAGATTTTCTGAAACGCCTTAAAAATCAGGAAAAAATTATATTGGTTTATGCTGCAAAGGATGAAGAACACTGTCATGCTGTTGTTTTAAAAAAGTATCTGGAAAATCTGAAATAAATTGACATTCTTCTGTTGAGTGAAGCTCTCCGTATCATAATGCAGTCAACAACAATAAAAAAAGCAGAGATCAATTCTCTGCTTTTTCTTTTTTTACGGCCTGATTCATAATGAGGATTACTCCAAGGAGCAAAACTGCAATGATCAGATAACGCCAGGAAAGCCCTTTCTGCTCCGTTACCGTTCCGCTTACGGAAATAATAAAACTGGTAACAGAGGTGATAACATAGACCAGTCCGCCCATCAGCCCGCCAGCTGTACCTGCATTTTTAGGAAAGTACAGCATACTTGTCGTAAAGAATGATGTAAATAAGATCCCGGAACAGATATGAATAAAAAAAGCAAAGGGAATCATTATATAAAGACTTTCAAAAAAGTAACTTGTAATGATTAATCCTGCAATCAGGACCAACTGAAGAAGAATCGGCTGTAAAATCCTTGGTTTGAAGTCCAGTGTCAGCCTGCGTTTCCCGATAAAACCTCCGATCATCCATGAAAATCCTAAGATCAAAGTACAGTATCCGATCACAACAGGAGTAAAGTGGAATGTATTTTCAATAATAAAAGGTCCCGTGATATTGAAAAGCATTACAATAGAATAACTTAATCCTAAAATAATGATTCCCAGCATAAAGATCTTATTCTTAAGCATCATAGAATACAGACTGATGTTTTCTGAAAGATCAAGTTTCTTTTTCTGTGGAAGACTTTCTCCACTGAAGAACCACTCAAACAGGAATAAAAATCCTGCATAAAAGGCCAGGAAATAAAAATTAGCATGCCAGTTAAACAATTTTTCTAAATACCCTCCCAGAAAAGGTGCCAGAATAGGGCCGCAAGACCATGCAATTGTAAAATAACTCAGGTAATGCTTTACCCTTTCCGAATCATAAATGTCAACAAAAATGGCACGCGTAGCCACCACAAGTACTGAGACAGCGGCTCCCTGAAGAATACGGAGCAGGCATATCAGCAGAATACTATTAGTCATTGTAATTAAAAGACTGCTCAGTATAAGGATGAATAAAGCCAGTAATTTAGGGCGATAGCGTCCAATGCTGTCTAATATTCCTCCCACAAATAACTGGGAAACTCCATAGCTTAAAAGGTATGAGGTTAAAGTAATCTGTATATCTTTTTCCGAAACCATCATTTCCTTGGCCATAGAAGGAAAGGATGGCAGGTAAATATCCGTGACAAACCCAGAAAGCGGGATAGACACAAAGGCCATAATGGTTATTAATCTGATGCGTTTCTCAGATGCTTCTCTCAACATGTTCATTCATTTTTTACCATGCAAAAATACTCCAAGAAATAGAAAACTAAGTTTTAAAAGACAAAGTAAAAATTACAAAATTCAAATATTTAAAATAAGTTTTTAAATTTCAGGGGTGAAGTCTGCGCATGCTTTTTAAAGAAATTATTAAAGTGGGAAGGCTGTTCAAATCCAAGTGTATACCCCACCTGAGCAATATCCCAGTTGGTGTATTTCAACAGATTTTTAGATTCCTCAAATATTTTTTCTTTAATGATGTGAGTGGTTGTAAGATTCGTAACCGATTTTACTGAGGAATTCAGATGGTTCACATGCACATTCAGATGATCTGCAAAATCAGAAGCCGTTTTTAAAACTAAAGGGTAGGCCGGAGAGTCTAAAGGAAACTGTTTGTTAAGAAGTTCATCAAATAGTCTGTATAAACGCACATTGGCAGGAAGCTCATTAAGACTTACGTCTTCAACCCGGTTTTCAAGAGCCAGGTGTAAAACAGAAGCCAGATTACTTTTAATACCGCTGCAGCGGAACGGATAAGAAGAATGATTCAGTCTGTACATCTGCTCAAAGTACATACTGACCAATTGGATCTGTTCCTCATTCAGGAATATAAAAGGCTTACTCCATTCCTTAAACAGTGAAGTTTTTTTAAACAAATTGAATTCTGAATTTACATTAAAAAATTCCTGATTGAACAGACAGGAAAACCCTTCCTGAAAATCATCTTCACATTCCCACGTATAAGGAATGTTAGGAGAAGGAAAGAATAGGGCAGGGCGGTCAACATACAGTTTATGAGAGGCGTAATGAGCCGTTCCCTTGCCTATGATAAAGCATATCTTGTAATAATCACGACGGTTGTAAGGGCTTTTAAAACTACAATATTTCCGTGGAATAATGTTGAAATGAGATTTACCACCCTCAAAATCAGCCTCAGGGACATCAAGAATGTTTCTGCGGGTACGGTTGTAATAATCTTTTATGGTTTCCAGTTGATCACTCATTTTTCCAGAATTATAAAAATCAAAGATAGGCAAATCTTTTCTTTTAAGATTTGCCTTCCATAGTTTTTATCATTGGTATTGATTTAAAACCTACCCATTCTTAGTGATCTGCATTTCTACAATATAAGAAGAGAGTTGAAAAGGGTCTGTCCTGGAACTTTCTTTAATACTAAAACCAGATTCCTTCAAAAATTCCAGTAAAGGATCCTGAATAAGGATATTAGTCCAGATAATATCAGTAAAGGAGGCCGCAGCTCTGCATTTTTTCCATAATGATTCACGGATCTCAGGAGTGCTGTATTCAGGAAGAATTACTAGATAAAGCTCAGTAAGCCTTTTCTCTTCCGGAAATCCGGGATAACGGGAACCACTTTTTAAAATACCATATCCTACAGGCTTTTGATCGGCATAGGTAATAATAAGCTGGTTAGAGAGATTGTTCAGTTCATTGATCATTTTCCTGGGATCCCAGTCTTCAATATAGTGTTTGATCTCTTCCACTGAAATAAGGTCTTTATAAGTTGTGTTTACATAAGATTTAACAACTGTAAAAAGATCATTAACGCCCTCATCTGAACCTATGGTGAATTTTGAAATGATTTCCATTCTTTTTTCTTCAAAATTATGAGATTAATTCATTCAGAAAGGATACAGATGATTAAAATACAATCGATACAGATTCTAATTTTGTAAATTTGTTCGGTACAGATTGACCTGAGACGATGAAAACATACAAATACGAAGCTTTTACAGCAGTAATTGAAGAGCAGATCCGGAACAGAATTTTACAGAGTGGTGATAAACTACCCTCTATTCGGGAAATAAAAGCAAAATATAGCCTGAGTACAAGCTCTGTGCAAAATGGTTTTGAATATCTGATCATCAAAGGGTTGGTTGAAAGCAGTCCGCGTTCAGGTTATTTTGTTGCAGATAAAAGAGAAGAGAACATTCCTGAATTCAGAACAAAGCTTCCTCCTGTCGTTCGGGATGAGGTATTTATGAAGAATATGCTGCTGACTTCCAAAAGGATTTCCGAATCAAGTTCTTTCAATACCGCAGTGCCCGGTGATCTTCTGATTCCTCAAAAACTTATTCTAAGAACTATGCAGGAAGTGATCCGGGAAAAAGGAGCTTCTCTGCTGAGGTATTATCCTTCCAACGGACTTGAAGCACTGAGAAAACAGATTGCAAAACAAATGGGAATATATGGATGCAGATTCAATCCCGATGAGCTTATCATTACTGATGGTGCTTTGCAGGCACTTACAATTGCACTTACGTCTGTAACCAGGGCAGGTGATGTGGTTGCGGTGGATAGCCCATGTGTATTTTCCATTCTGGAAGTTATTGCCAATCTTGGACTGAAGGTTATTGAAGTTCCTGTTCATTACCGAAGTGGTTTTGACACAGATTACTTCCGAAAAGTATGTGGCGAAAATAATGTCCGCGCACTTATCGTCACTCCCAATTTCCATAATCCAACCGGAATTATGATGAGTGATGATACTAAAAAGGAGCTGTTGAAAATTGCAGAAGATCATCAGATATGCATTATCGAAAATGATATGTACTCTGATCTTTACTTTGAAGAAAAAAGACCCTCCAGTATTAAAAGTTTTGATGAAAAAGGGCGGGTCATAATGTATTCTTCATTCTCCAAGACCCTGGCTCCTGGGATTAGGTTAGGTTGGCTATGTGCCGGACAATTTTATGCAAGAGCAGAAAGAGCAAAGTTTGCCCTGGGCCGATCAGTATCTCCACTTTATCAGGAATTGATCCTGAAACTTTTACAGGAAAACAGCTATGAAAGGCATTTGCGATCATTCCGGAAGAAACTCAATCAACAGGCCATTCAGTTGCTTGAAGTCCTGAGAAAGTCATTTCCGGAAGGATCTTATTTCCATAGACCTCAAGGAGGATACAGTATTTGGGCACAAATGCCTGAAAATATGGATATGAAAAGATTTCATCAGTATTGCGAAAAGCATAATATTTTATTTACTCCCGGAAATACATTTTCCCTTACAGATAAATACGATCATCACTTTAGAGTGGTCTTTGCAGAAAGAATAACTCCTGAAAGTCTTCAGGTATTAGATAAAACAGGAACAAAGGCTTGTGAGTTCATGTAAGAGAAAAAGAAAGTGTATAAAGAAATACAAAATAGCCTATTAGGCTTATATTACAATCGAAGGGCTTCAATTCCCTTCCTCTGGAGGGTGTCAGATCAAAGATTTGACGGGGTGGTTTATATCCCCGTTTTATTCAATCAGATACTTGATATTCTTACTTTTGTCAACTTCCAATTGAGGAACTCCACCAGTAATCTTGAAATAGAAACCATCTATCCATTTTTCCTTTGTAAGATCAATATCTTCACCGTTTATGATATGTTTCTGAATTTGAGAAGCAAAATTATTATGAAGTCTGAACTTTTCCGGAAAATTCACCCACTCAACAGAAAATTCAAATTCCCGCTCATCTGGTGCTTTTGTAACCATAAAAAGATTTTTACCCAAAACATGAAAGAATGTGTTATTGATTCTCGGACGGTTGAATATATTGTAACTGGGGGGCTATAAAATCTTGTTTGATATGATAGATTAGGGAAAACTCAGTTCCTTCTTTCTTCCGGATCTTTATTGTATTGCTTTCAGGTTTAATTTCAAAGTTAATATCAGGATTTTCTTCATTACTATTGTCAGGTTTTTAAAAAGATCATTCTCACCTCAGTTTTCATCAACATAATAAAAGGATAAAGTATCAGATGCTTTTTTCAATTTATAATCTACCTGTACTTTTAACCCATTCTTTGCAAGATCTTCATCATAATAAATTTTATAACCGATCTTGTTTTGTGAAAAACAAATAATGGCAGTATAAGCGCCAGGAAAATTAATTTTATGAACATGGATTAAGTCATTTTTTTAAAATTTAATATAAAATCCAGAACACAAGATAATTCATGAGGTGCTTTGAAAAAATAAGATAGGTGGCAGGTAAGCCTTTCAAAATTTGTTGCCATTAAAATAAAAATTGAGAAAGAAAATGAATGAGGTAATCCTGGAAAAAAATTGGCTTGCTAGGGATTGCAGCAGGTTTTTTATGAAAATGAGAGGGTGAAAATCGATAAAAATCGGTTTCAGAGTAGAAATATGTTAAAATTTCACTCATTTTGGCTAAACTTTTTTCTCTGCGACTAGGCTGGAATCACCATAAAACCTATATTTGCAGCCTAAATTTTTAAATATAATGAAAGAACTAATTGAAAAAATCAACGCAGAATTTGAAGCGTTCACAACTGAGGCAAACCAACAAGCGGAAAAAGGAAACAAGGCAGCAGGTACAAGAGCTCGTAAATCAGCTTTAGAACTTAGCAAATTGTTCAAGGATTTCAGAAAAGTTTCTGTAGAAGAATCTAAGAAGTAATTCAACCTTTAGCCGGCTTTTGTAGCCGGTTTTTTTATGCCTTTATTTTTGAGACTTCGGATTTTGCGATTTTCAATTTTGAAGGCATTACTGTTTATTGAATGGAAATGATTATACAGATGGATAAATAATTCTATCAATATTCCCGATCATTGAAACCATCTCACTTTATAATTTTATAAGTATATATGTTGAAATAACGCTGAAGCGCAAGTTTTGCTGAGCGTGATATTCTTTTATATAAAAAACAATTTTCAGTTTTATTCTTCCGATTTTTAATTTTTACACTCTATCGTGAAAACTGTAAATTTAATTTGTATTTTAATTGTCTTAACAGTAAGCACTTTCATGAAACATTATTATGTCTTATTTGCTCTGGTTTTCGGACTTTTTTCGGGCCAAAAATTAAGAGTAGAAGATTCAGAAACCGGAGCTCCGGTTCCCAATGCAAGAATTATTCTCCATAACCAGATTGTTTATACCAATGAAGACGGTTTTGCTCCGGTAGATCAGGATGCAGCTGACTTCGGAGTTTCAGCTTCGGGTTTTCAAAGCGCAGTAATACCAGCATATAATTCCTCAGTAAAGCTTAAAAGAGCATATAAAAATATTGATGAAGTAAAAATGGCCAGTGTAGATCTTAAGGAGATCTTTGAGGATATCAATACAAATTATAAAAAGAGATATTACAGAAAACCATCTGTTTACAATGTGGTCTACAAAGAAAAAAAGACAGATAATGATAAGCTGTATTTTCTAGCCATTGCAGAAGCGAAGCTTTGGAGTAAAAGCAATTATTATAGTTACAGAGACGGGGTTAAAATGGATTATGACCAGATTCTTCAAATGCAGCTGAATAATGTGAAATATCTGAAAAATAACAAATCAGACAGTATTTTTACTACAGGTAACAGAGAGTTTTCTCATGAATATATGGGGAATTATTTTTTCAATTTTGAACTTAACCGGGTGTTATTTCATATAAAAAGTAAGGGTGCTAAATATTCGGGGACCATGGTATTTGAAGATGGTAACGAACAATTGGTGATCTTTAAGATCAGATCCGGAGAAGGAATTGAAATGAAAGGGGAGTTTAAATATAACACGGCAGATAAAGTAATTACGTATTTTGAAGTCCATTACATACAGGAAAATTACCCTATGGTCAAAAGAAAAACAGCCGGAGGAGAAGAATACGATTATAAGCTTGGAAATGCAATGCTGGTATTTGATTTTTCTAAAAATGATGATGGGTATGTTCCTGCATTGACTAAACTTGAAGGCTACAAATACTTTGCAGTTTACAAAGGAGTAAAACATGAGAAAAACTTCAGCAGAGAACTGATCTATAATACCTTTAGGAAATCTGATGACAAAGGTCTTGATCCAAAGGTAGACTTCAGTAAAAACATCTGGGATAACGTTCCTGTAAAGGAAAATAAGAACAATACCATTCTGCTTTCCGAAGAAGAACAGATTTTTATGAATGGAAAATAATCCTTTAGATTTGAATTTTTATTTACCTGTAAATATTTATATCTGTTTGGTAATGAGTTGTTAATATGGTTTTGTTTGTGATAATTACAGACTCAATAATTTTATATTCGTAAAAATCCATGCTGTAATTTTTAAGCCAAATGGAGTATACAGAATATTGTCACTTTTTCAACTGTGAAATTCTTAAAATTGTAGAGTTACGGTTTATTCAAACAGTATTTATACCTACTTTTTATGCCCATTCCTTCATCATCTCCGCAATTTCTTTTATCTTTAGTGCAATCAATATACATTATGAGGATAAATAGATTTTTTGCAGTACCGGCTGTAGTGTTGGCTGCCCAATTTTCATGGGCCCAGGTAAAGGTAGACCCAAAAGAAAACCTTAATCCAATCGTAAAGAGTTTTGTAGATGAAGTAAACAACAGTTCCCAGCTTGAAGGCATGGCTTATGAGCTTCTGGATGGGATAGGACCCCGTCTTGTAGGGACTCCAGAAATGCTTGCTGCTAATGAATGGAGTGCAGAAAAGCTTCGTTCATGGGGTATTGAGGCCAATCTTCAGCAGTTCGGGACCTGGAAGGGATGGCAGAGAGGAACCACTCATGTTGATATGGTTTTTCCAAGGGTAAAATCATTGTCTGCCACTCAGCTGGCATGGAGTCCGGCTACCAAAAAGGCGGTGGAAGCAGAAGTAGTAGTTCTTCCAAAAGTATCAACCAAAGCAGAATTCGATAAATGGCTTCCTTCCGTAAAAGGGAAAATTGTGCTGATGGCCCAGTATCAGAAAATCGGACGTTCTGATGAGCAGATTAAGGAATTTGCTACTCCGGAACTTTATGAAAAACTTAAGGCAGAAAAAGAGCAGGCAACCAAGGATTTTGCAGCTTATGTAAAAAATATCGGCTATGATAATAATACACTTCCTGAAGCTTTAGAAAATGCAGGAGCAGCTGGAATTGCTATTTCAAACTGGACCGGAATTATGGGGGCAAACAGAATCTTTGGAGCTAAGACATCCAAAATTCCTATGGTAGACATTGATGTGGAAGATTACGGAATGCTTTACAGAATGGCAGAAAAAGGAGCTCAGCCTAAAATTAAAATCGATGCCCAGTCGAAGGTACTTCCGGAGGCAAAAAGCTTTAATACGATCGGTATGATTAAAGGAAAAGAAAAGCCGGATGAGTATGTGATCCTTTCTGCTCACCTTGATTCATGGGACGGAGCACAGGGAGCTACAGACAATGGTACGGGAACACTTACAATGCTTGAAACCATGAGAATCCTTAAAAAATACTATCCTAATAACAAAAGAACTATTGTGATTGGTCTTTGGGGAAGTGAAGAACAGGGATTGAACGGTTCAAGAGGCTTTGTGGCAGATAATCCTCAGATTATTAAAGGAACACAGGCAGCATTCAACCAGGATAACGGTACCGGACGTGTTGTCAATATCAGTGGTCAGGGGTTCGTAAAAGCTTATGATTATATTGGAAAATGGCTTGATGGTGTTCCAAAAGCGGTAAGAAGTCACATAAAGACAGATTTCCCTGGAATGCCTGGCGGTGGCGGATCAGATCATGCTTCATTTGTGGCAGCAGGAGTACCCGGATTCTCATTAGGTTCTCTGAATTGGGGATATTTCGGATACACCTGGCATACTACAAAAGATACTTATGACAAGATTGTTTTTGATGAGGTGAAGAATAACGTGATCTTAACGGCAGCTTTGGCTTATATGGCTTCTGAAGATCCTGAATTTACCAATAGGGAGAAAAGAGTAATGCCTAAAGACGAGAAAGGAATTACGGTACAATGGCCGGAAGCAAAAGAGCCTAAAAGAAGTTCTAAAGATTATAAATAAAAGGGTCTTTTAAAAAATAGCTCTTCAGTAAAAAGGTTGCCTGAAAAGGCGACCTTTTTTTATTTTTTTTACTTCACTTATTGTTGAAATAATGCCTTTGTGTTTGCTTTTTAGTAATGGCTATTTTAGCATAAATAATCTTCATGTATGATTGTTGCATGCAAAAATGCAGATTAAATATTAAGTGCTTGAAAAACAAGGTTGTACGAATACCTAATAAACGGAGCTGTTTCAGAAATGGAACAGCTTTTATTTTGCATAAATTTTAATTTTTTTGTACATGTTTTTAATATAATATGCAATAAAAACACACGTAAATGCAAAAAGAGATAAAGTGGGGATCTTTAATTTTAAAAAGCTTTTAGAATTAAAAAACACACATTATGAAAAAAAATATTTTGATCGGGAAAGATCCTGCTCACAGAATTGATCCTATAGAAAAACAGAATTTTTATCTTGTAAAGTCTGGAGAAACCTTGGAAAGTATCGCAAGGGACCTGATGCTTGAAAACCACGAATACCTCCGTGAATATCACAATAAACGGTGCAGTTTTCTTGATATTATTCCTGAAAACGGAGCGTTGAGATTTTTGCATAAGCTCTGTATTCCTGATGAAAGAGAGATCCTGACCATAAATTCTTTGATCAGGGAGCGTGGAAAAGGCTGGTATAAACAGTTCCCCAAAGGAAAAATTCCTTTTAACCGAAGATCTGTACTTGGAGATTATAGAGTAAAGCAAACCGAAAGTGATGATAGGGTTCAGAAAAGTGAATATGCCTATTCATTACATTTTAATCATATAAAAGAAGAAAAAGGACATTATATTCATTTTTCAATGAGTGATTTTGAAAAAGACGGAGAAGAGCCGGGAGAGAAGATCAGTAAC
This sequence comes from Chryseobacterium sp. BIGb0232, assembly GCF_024810195.1. Classification (NCBI taxonomy): domain Bacteria; kingdom Pseudomonadati; phylum Bacteroidota; class Flavobacteriia; order Flavobacteriales; family Weeksellaceae; genus Chryseobacterium; species Chryseobacterium sp. BIGb0232. Next base: position 68,386 of record NZ_JANUEH010000001.1, on the reverse strand, counting down.
CTGGCTTCCGCATTTGTAAAAATCATTTATCCCATAACATTGATTGTAGACCGTTCCGGAGAACTGATAGCAGCAGAAACCCATAAAGAGATCCCGGAAATGATGAGTGAAATTGAATCATTAAAAAACTATCATCAGGGATTCTATGCATCTTCACATATTGATCATATGAAAGCTAAAATGGCTACTCCTCAGATTATTTATAACAGTCTGAAAAAGATACTGCCAATACAGTTTCTGTTCAGCCTTTTTTATCAGGCCGACTATAACATAAAGGGAACAGCAGTTCCATATACAGATGACTTTTCATGGCTGGCTCCGGCTTCTCCGGTTAAAATGGAATTACTGAATCATACTTTACCGGAAAGAGATTCCCGTTTCATAGAAATTTTACAGACTGGCAAATCTGTAGATTATCGTACCATTGAAGAATTGTATAATACAGACCTTGAATATGAGGAAGAAACAAAGCCTCATTTACAATCATTGACGGCCAATCATTCAGCAATATATACTTTGAATGCTGAAGATTTTTCTGTTCAGAAGATAAAAGCAGAATTTGATATTCAGATTGCCGGTTATGAGAAGTCTATGACTTTTGAACTGGAAAAATTAGCAGGTTAATTAAAAAACACGATTGAACCAACTCAACACAAAAATTATGTCAGAAAATTTATCAGCACACGATGGTAAACACTTTGTCATCCAAAAAGGCAGAGCCTGCTGTAATCAGGGAGATTTATTCCCTCAGTTTAAGGTAATGTCCCATCAGAAGCATTACTGGAATCATCATGAAACTTCAGAAGATAATCTTGCTGTTACGGAAGAAGATGTAGAGTTCAACCCTTCCGGGGCAAGCTTCGGCAAATGCAGATTAAAACCTACCTCCGGAGGGTATTTACCCTGCGCTTATGCTCCAGCCGGAAAATGGCAGAAAACTTATGAAAAAGTAAAGATTATGGGGAAAAGCTGTCTTTCTGAAATCTCTGAGCTGATGTGCAGTACCGGAGGAATCATTACAGTGAAGGAACATGGACAAACCTCAACCATGAACCGGCAAAATATAACGTTGGCTGATCCGAAAAGCTATCATTTTATCAATCCGTTTATGGATTTAAAAGAATCCAAGGAAGATCTGGAAGAACCCGATCCGGTCTACGAGTAACATGTTTCAAAATTAACAGATATGGCAAAATTGACTATTACCGGAAGTACAAAACCTGTTGTTGGAAACGTAGAGGCTTATTCACTTGCAGTTTTTGATAATCTGATATCTTCCAATTCCTTTTCATTTCCACCTGTTAAAATACAGTGGAATATCCATGTACAGGACCGGAAAGGATGGCGAACTACTCATGGAAATAAAAAAGAAGGCGAGCAGATTACTTATAAATTCACCCATAAAAGTTTACAATATAAAGCTTTAAAAATTGAAGTAACGAGAGGGAAGGATAAAGGTGAACTGTATATAAAACCAAAGCATGCCGAGGAACCGAAAATACTCCGTATAGATTTATTGGACATTAATTCTCAGCGTTTAAAAAAAGGAAAACTGCTTCATTATACAGATGCTTTAATCGCTAAGGCTTATTGTGTGGGGATGTTCGGTCATAAAGTATCTTTCACCTTATGGGAAGATGATGCAATAGGAAAAGGGCATGATCCGGTGATTAATATGATGAACAGAATCAATCCGGTACCTCTTGTAGGTGAAGTGGATCATGAAGGTATTGCTAAAGTGATTTTCAGGTTACCCAGCTATACTATGGCTGTGCAGATTGCCAATGCTCAGGTAGCTGAAGGAGATAAGAACGAAGGGAAAGCTCATGAGTATTATGTGACGGCAGAAATGATTTCCAAACATATTCTGAAGGCCAGTCCCAATGTAAATATTGCCAATCCTACCCATATTCCTGAGCTTCCTGAAAAGCAAAAATCCAAGGAAACTTCTCCTCCTCACAGGAAATCTCCGGTTGCTCCTGAAAAGAAAGAGGTAAAGCCTGGTAAGCCAAAACCTAAAGAAGATACTCCTAAATTTCCTCAAACCCCAGCTGCAAAAAAACAGGCTGATCCTGAAGGGAAAATCATAAGTGCAGCATTTACAGATGCAGCAGGAAAACCTTTGAAAAATGCTAAAACAGGTGATGCTGTATCGATTAAGATCGTTACTCAAAGTATGAAAGGTAAAAATGTAATGGTAAGAATCTGGGAAGAAGATTTTTCACTATACAGCAATGATCTTATGTATGAAAAACCAATAACACTGACTTATGATACTAACAACTTTATTAACGGTATTATCCTGACCAAAGCTATGTATACCAAAAGCTACGAATGGGGAGAAGGCAATGAACGGGAATATTTTATAGAAGTTGAACATTTGAATACCTCTGTAACGTCTCAGGTGATCCCTGTAAGTGCTGGTGCAGAACCGATGAAGGTGGAGGCTAATGATTCTGTTGTAGTGATTAACGAGAAGAAAGAAGAGAAAAAGATAAACTGTATATGTCAGGAACAATATAAAGATTTAATCTGGAGTGGTAAAGTAAGTTGTGATTTTAGAAAAAAAGTAGTTGAAATATGTAAGGATTTATGGCCTAAAAATTATATGGTAATGGCTAATAATCTCATGGCCTGCATGGCTTGGGAAACAGGAGAAAGTTTTAGCCCTTCTGCTAAAAATCCTAAGTCTACAGCAACAGGGTTAATTCAATTTATGGCTGATACAGCTAAAGACTTAGGAACAACTACAAGTGCACTTGCAAAGATGACTGCAGTAAAGCAATTGGATTATGTGAAAAAATATTTTGAAAATATAAGAAATAAGGATTATGAATTTGTGGATTTTTATTTAAGAATTCTATTTCCAGCTTCAATGGGAAAGTCTGATGAACATGTTGTATTTAGTAGAGATGGAGAAGGTTTGAATAAAGGTGATAGAAACTATAAAGAGCGGATAAATGCTTATGGAGTAAATTCTGGGTTTGATACTAATCCTAAATATGGTAATGGAGATGGAATGGTAACCAAAGCAGAAATTAAAAAAGGAATCCAAAAATATATTGAGAAAGGAAAATTAAATAAAGGAAAATTCTTTGACTGTCAAAAAGGTAATGCTGTTGCAACTTTATTGCCTGAAAAAGGAACTTGGAATGTGATCATTACAGAACATTATACTGGTAATAAATGTACCCACTTAGAACGAACGCCAATTAGAAATAATTGCAGAAGAGGAAAAATAGAAGTTTTCGATGATAACAGTAAGGTGGTATTTACAATAGTTGATTGTTTACTGGAAGGAATAAAAGGAGAAGATAGAAGTGAAACTTCAGCTGATGTTCCATATGGGGCTTATAAAATAAATGAAAGTACTCCTTTTTATAGTTCTACAGCCGCAAATAAAATTACATATGGTCCAAATCCAAGATTAGTTTTTGAACCTATTAAGGGAAGTAAAGATGAGGCTGATAACAGTGGAAGATCTTCTATTAGAATACATGGAGGCAGACAGGAAGGTTATCCTGTTAAAACATTAAAAAGAACCGAAGGATGTATAAGAATTTACGATAAGGATGCAAAAGACTTCTATAATTGGTGGATTGAATTTAAAAAAACAGATCCAGGCGTAAAACCTGGAAAAGTAATAATTAAAAAATAAATTATGAAAATATTCCTATTGATTACACTTCTCCTTATAACAGGTTGCCAGAATAATAAACAAAATAATGAACTTATGACTCAAAAAACTATAGAACTGGAGCAGGAAAGTAAACTCATTGATAATTTACATTTAGAAAATAACTACCTGTTTGATAAAAATAATATTCTGCTTAAAAAGATTAAATATAAAGAAGATTATATCGAAAATATTAAGATAAAAGATCTTTTGGATAAGAAATTTAGAAGCTCATTCATAGAATATCTGACTGATATTAAAACAGAAGAAGACGAGCTGAAATCTTCTTTCATTTGCCAGTTACTATTGCTAAGAATAGCAGAATTATCGGATAGCAATGCTTTTTATATATTATCTGAGATTTCAAAGAATGAAACGGTTTCTTATAATGGAATCGAACTCTATGAAAACCTTTTGATCCAAATGTTTTTAAATGATTCTTATTTCTTTATTCAGCAAAGTGTAAAATATAATGATTCTTCATTGTTAAATTATATTCTTAAAATGTCTCAAGGGTACTTTATTGATGAGGATTTTTTAGATATGAATTTAGGTTATATAAAGTCTGGTGAAAAAGATCTGTTGCTTTTAAAATCTGAGGCACAGAAAGAAATAGTATATTTTCCATTGATGAAAAAGATGGATGGGATGCCAAAAGTAAAAGTGCAGCTTGGACCCTCTTTTTATACCAATTTTGAAACGATTAATAAAGATTTTGTAAATATTAATTCTTTTTTTGGAAAAGAGCTGATGCAAAAGATGAATGTGCCGGAAATGAATTATTTTAAACAACATGTTTTTCCTATGATCGAAAAACTTCAATTAAACTCAGGTGAAATTAGTAATAAATAGATATTACAAATGAATAAAAGTTTCTTTCAATCAAGCATTAGATTGAGGTATGTTTTATTACTTGTGCAGATGTTTTCATGTACAAAAACGGATAGTCCGGTAAATGGAGAACGTAAAAACTCAACATTCCTGACAGATCAAAGTGATAATCAAGAAGAAAAATAATGATATCACAAAATTAGGTGATGAGTTAGAAGGAGAGGATGAACTTATTTCTGGTGAGTTATTTAAACAATGGAAAGGCTTGATAAAACCTGATAGTTGTATATTTAAAAGCTGGTTAGCAGATAATAAAAGGAAAAGGTATAGTAAGGATGATAACTATAAAGAATACATTGGAGGAATTTTTGCCACAGCCAATAAAGATTCTATAGAGTTTTTTACAAAAAGAATAATAGAAGGGAGGAATGAGAACTGTCACCTTTATTAACATTGGTTAAACGAAAGAATGAATACTTTATATCAAGTTTTTTGACCTCTCCACCTCATAACGGGATTATTGAAATGCCGATACAAAAGATCAAATAAAAAATAAATCCGTCCCACAGTTTTGCGGGACGGATTTTAATTAAATATAATTTTTTAAATCAGAAAATACTGAAATTTGGGCTTCATGCTGTTTAGAAAGCTTTCCAAATCCATATTCGCAGAAGATAAAAGGCAACTCGTTGGAAGCAGCAGAATCATAGTCAGTTTGGGTATCCCCAACATATACAGAATCATCAACAGATAAACTGTTTCTCTCCATGAGAAGCTTTATGTTTTCTGACTTCGTTTTTTGAGTGCGTCCATGAGATTCAAAGTCTACAAAGAGATTATTGAACTGGTAATATTCTAAAAAAGACTCAATATATCCGTCCTGGCAGTTGCTTACAATAAAAAGATTGTGGGTATTGGCCAGGCTTTTCAGTGTATCTTCCACACCAGGATAAAGAATACCGCCTTGTATACGCAATACCTTGTTTTCCTGAGCTACCACTTCAGAAAGAAGTTCCTGAATCTCCAGATCCGAAATTCCCGGAAGCATATCCTTCAGAATATCGTGGGCGAGTAAACCCATATATTGATTCATATCGTCAGGCTTCAGCTCTTGCTGGATAAGTTGATGCTTGCCTAAAACATCATTCCATATTTTGATAATCGTTGCTCTGGAATCCCATAAAGTTCCGTCCAGATCGAAAATTAAATTTTTATAACTCAAAATGTTTCTTGTTTAATTGATGAATAAAGACTTTTAACAAGCAATTATTTAACCATTAAGGTCAGTTAAGTAAAAATCTTTGATTTTTATAAACAAATACTTTAAAGAGAAGTTCAACTTAATATTCTAAACCCTTAAAATATTTTAAGAATTAAAACAATACAGATCACATGCTTACAAAATCATACTCAACTGCACCCTTTTCCTTGCTTCATCCACCTCAGTTACCTTTACTCTCACATGTTGATGCAGTTTTACAACCTCATTCACATCCGATACAAATCCATCTTTAAGCTGTGAAATATGAACCAGTCCGCTTTCCTTGATCCCAAGATCTACAAAACAACCAAATGCGGTAATATTATTGACGATTCCCGGTAAGATCATGCCTGCTTTCAAGTCTCTTATACTTTTTACATTGGGATCAAATTCAAATACTTTAGCGGCTTTCCTTGGATCCAAACCAGGTTTTTCAAGCTCTTTTAAAATATCCTTGATTCCCAGGATTCCGATGTCTCCGGTAATATATTGTTCAGGGTTTACCAGGGCTATTTTTTCCTTATTGGCAATCAGCTCATTGGTTTTAATGCCCAGGTCCTTGGCCATTTTTTCAACAATTCCGTACGCTTCAGGGTGTACGGCAGAATTATCCAATGGATTTTTTGAATTACTGATTCGTACAAATGCAGCGGCCTGCTGGAATGCCTTTTCTCCAAGTCTCGGAACCTTTTTAAGCTGTTTTCTGTCTTCAAAAGCTCCGTTTTCAGCTCTGAAATTCACAATGTTTTCAGCCATTTTCTCTCCAATCCCGGAAACATAGCTTAATAATGATTTGCTGGCTGTATTCAGGTTGATTCCTACGGAGTTCACACATCTCATCACAGTAGAATCCAGTTCATTTTTCAATTGAGTCTGATCCACATCATGCTGATACTGTCCAACGCCAATCGATTTCGGGTCAATTTTCACCAGTTCAGCCAATGGATCTGAAAGTCTTCTTCCGATAGAAACCGCACCACGAACCGTTACATCATAGCTTGGAAATTCATCCCTTGCAATTTTACTGGCAGAATACACAGAGGCACCCGCTTCCGAAACCACAAAAACCTGTAAAGGCTTATCAAAAGCAATTTTCTTAATGAAAAATTCAGTTTCACGGCTTGCTGTTCCATTCCCAATAGAAATTGCTTCAATATTGTAAGCATTCACCATAGAACGGATTTTTTTCATTGCCATTCCGGATTCATTCTGTGGAGCGTGAGGGTAGAGGGTCTCATTATGAAGAAGATCTCCTTTTTCATCTATACAAACTACTTTACAGCCGCTTCTGTAACCGGGATCAATCGCCAGTATCCTTTTCTCTCCCAGTGGGGGAGCCAGAAGTAACTGACTTAGGTTTTCAGAGAAGATTTCAATGGCTTTTTTATCAGCTCTTTCTTTGGCTTCCTGTAAAGCTTCATTGGAAATAGCAGGCTCCAGAAGCCTTTTATAACTGTCTTTTATCGCTAATGCAATCTGTTCAGAACTTTCATTATCAGATTTGATAATTGCTTTCTCAATAAAATCGACGGCTTCTTCCTTGTCAATCCCCACATTGGTTTTCACAAAACCTTCCGCTTCAGCTCTCAACATAGCCAAAAGCCTGTGAGAAGGAATTCTGCTGAGGTTTTCTTCCCACTCGAAATACTGAGAGAACTTCTGGGCATCTTCCTCATCCTTTTTAGCCTTCACGACTTTAGAAGTAACAACAGCCTTACGCTGGAATAAACGACGCAGATTCTTACGGACATACATGTTTTCATTGATCCATTCTGCCATAATGTCTCTCGCTCCCTGAAGGGCATCTTCTTCAGAAGGAACCTCATTATTCAAATATTTGGATGCCAGAAACTGCACTTCATTATTCTTCTGGCTCATAATGATTTTGGCTAAAGGCTCTAATCCTTTTTCCTTAGCATTATCCGCTTTGGTTTTTTTACGCTTTTTAAAAGGCAGATATAGATCTTCCAACTCCTGGATATCAAAGCTTTCTTCAATTCTTTGTCTGAGCTCGGGGGTCAGTGCATTCTGTTCTTCTATAGATTTTACAATAGATTCCTTTCTCTTTACAATTTCATCAAACTGCTTGCTGATCTTTGAGATCTTCTCAATCTGTACTTCATCCAGATTTCCGGTTTTATCCTTACGGTATCGGGAAATAAAAGGAATGGTACAGTCTTCTGCTAATAATTGTAAAGTATTGTTGATGCTCTTCTCAGAAATATCGAGCTGTTTCTGTATAAATTCTACGGTCGTCATTGTTCTGTTTTCGGAAGGCTAAAATAGGGTTTTAAAACGAAAAAAGGCGAGTTGCCCCGCCTTGAATGTTTTCACAACGGAATAATCCTTATTGTGAATTGCTTTTCAAAATTATTACTACAAATATAGAAGAAAACATCTTTACTATAATTATGGGAATCCATAATTTGAATGTTTTTTTTATTTCTATTTTTATGTAGTACCAAAAAATAAAATGATGATTAAAAATATACTTGGATTAGACTTGGGAACCAACTCCATTGGCTGGGCCTTGATAAGACAGAATTTTGAAAACAAGTATGGCGAAATTCTTGGGATGGGAAGCCGAATTATTCCAATGGATCAGAAGGTTCTTGGAGAATTCGGTGCTGGAAATTCTGTTTCACAAACCGCGGCAAGAACTGATTATAGAGGGGTAAGAAGACTGCGTGAAAGATTTTTGTTAAGAAGAGAAAGGCTTCACAGAGTTTTGAACGTTTTGAATTTTCTTCCGGAACATTATGCTTTGCAAATTGATTTTGAAAAACGATTTGGAAAGTTCAAAGAAGAGTCTGAACCGAAATTGGCTTATAATAATGATGGATTTATTTTCAAGAATTCTTTTGATGAAATGCTTACTGATTTTAAAAATCATCAACCCCAACTTTTAGAAAATGACAAAAAAATTCCCTACGATTGGACGATTTATTATCTCCGGAAAAAGGCACTTGCTCATAAAATACAAAAAGAAGAGCTGGCCTGGATTCTATTGAATTTTAATCAAAAACGTGGATATTATCAATTACGTGGCGAGGAAGAGGAAGAGAATCCAAATAAACTTATAGAATTTTATTCCTTAAAAATTATAGATGTTTTGGAAGATGAGCCTCAAAAAGGGAAATCTGATATTTGGTATTCTTTAATTTTAGAAAATGGTTGGATTTACAGACGTTCAAGCAAAACGTCTTTATTAGATTGGAAAGATAAAACAAGAGATTTTATAGTTTCTACTGATTTAAATGATGATGGAAGTGTCAAAACTGACAAAGACGGAAATGAAAAAAGAAGTTTCCGTGCACCTAGCGAAAATGATTGGACACTTATAAAAAAGAAAACCGAGCAGGAAATTGATAAATCCCACAAAACTGTTGGAACATATATTTATGAAACTCTTCTTAAAAATCCGAAACAGAAGATCAAAGGTAAACTGGTTCGTACCATTGAAAGAAAGTTTTACAAGAAAGAACTTAAACAAATTTTAGAAAAGCAGAAAGAATTTTATCAGGAATTGAAGAGTGACGACCTGTACAACGATTGTGTGCGGGAATTGTATCGAAATAACGAAGCACATCAATTGACTTTAAGTAAAAAAGAATTTGTACACCTTTTTATGAATGATATTATTTTTTACCAAAGACCTTTGAGAAGTCAGAAATCATCTATTTCCAATTGTACTTTGGAATTCAGAAAGTATAAAGATGCAAATGGAGTAGAACATACGCAGTTTTTAAAAGTAATCCCAAAGTCTAACCCGTTTTATCAGGAATTCCGTATCTGGCAATGGATTTTTAATCTGAATATTTATAAAAAAGATGATGATGTTAACGTTACAAAAGAATTTTTAAGCACCACCAAAGATTTTGAAAATCTATTTGAATTCTTGAATAACAGAAAAGAAATTGAACAGAAGCCACTACTTAAATTTCTTTTGGAGCAAAAAGAATTTAAAGGAAAATTACTCAATGCTGAAACTGAAAAGTTTCGCTGGAATTATGTTGAAGACAAAAAATATCCTTGTAACGAAACCAAAACAATGATTTCATTGAGATTGGATAAGGTTGAAAATATCTCTGATGATTTTCTGACAAGAGACATTGAACAAAAAATTTGGCATATAATCTATTCTGTCAATGACAAGATTGAATATGAAAAAGCATTGAAAACTTTTGCTGGGAAATATAAGCTGGATGAAAATTCGTTCTTCGAAGCATTCAAAAAATTTCCCCCATTTAAAAGTGAATATGGCTCCTTTTCTGAAAAAGCTATTAAGAAATTGCTGCCTTTGATGAGGTTAGGTAAATACTGGAATTACGAAAATATCAACGAACATTCAAAAGATAGGATTCAGAAAATTATTACTGGTGAATTTGATGAAAATATCAAAGATAAAGTGAGAGAAAAGGCAATTCATCTTACGGTAGAAAATGATTTTCGAGGTTTACAATTATGGTTGGCTCAATACGTTGTTTATGGAAGACATTCAGAAGGATCAATGATTGATAAATGGAATTCTGCTGATGATTTGGAAGAATTCTTAAAAGGGTTTAAACAACATTCGCTTCGTAACCCAATTGTTGAACAGGTAATTACAGAAACGCTTAGAGTGGTAAAGGATATCTGGTTGAAATACGGAAATGGAGCTAAAGATTTCTTCAACGAAATTCATATTGAGCTGGGAAGGGAGATGAAACAAACAAAAGATGAAAGGGTAGAGGCTACAAAGAGAATAACGGAAAATGAAAATACAAATCTCCGTATCAAAGCTTTACTGGCAGAAATGATGAGTGATAATTCTGTAGAAGATGTTCGTCCTTATTCTCCTATGCAACAGGAGATTTTGAAGATTTATGAAGATGGAATTTTAAATTCTGATATAGAAATTGACGATGATATTTTGAAAATCAGTAAAACGGCCCAACCTTCTTCTTCAGATTTAAAGAGATACAAACTTTGGCTGGAACAGAAGTATAAATCTCCTTATACAGGACAGATTATTCCATTAAATAAATTATTTACATTGGAATACGAAATTGAACATATCATTCCGCAAAGCAAATATTTTGATGACAGTTTTAGTAATAAAATTATTTGTGAGTCAGCAGTTAATAAATTGAAAGATAATTACATCGGTTTAGGATTTATTAAGCAGTTTGGAGGAACGATTGTTGAGTGTAGTTTTGGGAAAAGTGTAAAAGTTTTTGAAGCTGAAGAATACGAAGATTTTGTAAAAAAACATTATGCCAATAATAGAGGCAAAAGAAACAAGCTCCTTTTAGAAGAAATTCCTGAAAAAATGATTGAACGTCAGTTGAATGATACTCGTCATATCAGTAAATATATCTCAGGTGTTCTTTCCAATATCGTTCGACAGGAAGACGGTACTGATGAAGGCGTGAATTCTAAAAATATTGTTCCAGGGAATGGAAAAATTACGACACAGCTCAAACAAGATTGGGGTTTAAATGATGTTTGGAATGAATTGATTTTACCACGTTTTGAACGGATGAATCAATTGACCAATTCAACAGATTTTACTTCCTGGAATGAAAATCATCAGAAATTTTTACCAACCGTTCCTGTAGAGTTTTCAAAAGGATTTTCAAAGAAAAGAATCGACCATAGACATCACGCTTTAGATGCTTTGGTAATTGCTTGTGCGACAAAAGATCATGTGAATCTGCTTAATAATCAGTCTGCAAAATCAGATACTAAGCGTTACGATTTAAAAAAGAAACTAATGAAGTTTGAAAAAATTATTTACAAACATCCACAAACCGGCAACAGAGTCGAAAGAGAGGCTTCGAAACAATTTTTGAAGCCTTGGGATAATTTTACTGTGGATGCTAAGAATAAATTGGAAACCGTTATTGTAAGTTTTAAGCAAAATCTTCGTGTGATTAATAAGGCTACTAATTATTATGAAAAATATGTAGAGAAAGATGGTGTGAAGACGAAAGAAAGAGTAGAACAAACGGGAACAAATTGGGCAATAAGAAAGCCAATGCATAAAGAATTTGTTTATGCAAAAGTGAATTTACCTTGGGTAAAAGTTGGTGAAAAAGAAATATTGACTGCAATTAGAAAACCGTTGGATATAAGTTTCGATGAGAAAAAAATTAGGAGCTCAATAACGGATACAGGCATACAAAAAATACTTTTGTCACATTTAGAAAATTATAAAGGTGCTTTCGATGAAAAAGGAAAAGAAATTCCTCCTGAAATTTTAGCATTCACTCCGGAATCTATAGAAGAGATGAATAAAAACATTATTGAATTAAATAACGGAGTATTTCACCAGCCAATTTTTAAAGTAAGGGTATTTGAAAAAGGAACGGGAAGGTTTTCTATTGGACAATCAGGGAATAAAAAAAATAAATATGTAGAAGCTGCTAAAGGAACTAACTTATTTTTTGCGATTTATGAAGATAAAAGTGGAAAAAGAAGCTATGAAACAATTCCTTTGAATGAAGTTATTGAAAGGCAAAAACAAAGGTTGAATTCAGTGCCATTAGAAAATAAAAAAAGAGATAAACTGTTATTTTATTTATCTCCCAATGATTTGGTTTATGTTCCTGAAGAAGATGAGTTTATGGATAGAGGGGTGAGCTTGAATAATTTAAATAGGGAACAAATTAAAAGAATTTATAAAGTTGAAAAAACTTCAGGTACTGAATGTTACTTCGTCCGTCAAGATATTGCTTATCTAATAAAACAATATGATTCAAAAACTAAAATCGGAGAATTGGAAAGCCAGAATAAGCTTCAGGTCACAATGTCAGAGGATAGAATCAAAATTGCAGAGGTTTGCTTTAAAATTGATTGTGATAGGCTAGGTGATATAAATATTCTAACAAAAGAAAAAGTTAAAAAAATGTTTGATGGATATAGGTAATATTGCAATTGATACGAATGTTCTTTTATATGCTTTTGATAATAAAGATATTAAAAAGCAAGATAAGGCAGTAGAGATGTTGCTTATGACACCATTTGTTACTCAATTAGTTCTTTTTGAATTTATAAAAATTCTCGAAAGGAAAGAGAAGAAGGATAAGAAAGAAATTACACAACTTACTATTAAAATACTTAATGATTGTACTATTTTACTATCAGAAGATATGTGTAACGGAATGATTGTCGATAAAAAATTAAAAATCATAAATTCTTTTTTATGATCACCCGCTCCATTTATATCGGCAATCCTGCTTATCTTAAACTTAAAGATGAACAGATGTATATTTTGGATCCTTCCACTAAAGAAATGAAAGGCAAGGTTCCCGTGGAAGATTTGGGGTTGCTAATGTTAGACCATTTCCAGATTACAATCTCACACCAATTGATTCAGAAAATGATGGGGAATAATGTGGTGGTGGTGAGCTGTGACGGGCATCATTTACCACACGGAATTATGCTTCCATTGTATGGACACACTGAGCATTCTGACCGGATCAAAGACCAATTAGAAGCTAGTGAACCCCTCAAAAAACAACTTTGGAAACAAACTGTCGAATGTAAAATTGAAAATCAAAAAGAAGTTTTAAAACGTTTAGGGAATTATTACGAACCAATGGTTGATTATCAAAATAATGTGAAAAGCGGTGATATTACCAATATGGAAGGCATTGCAGCACAACATTACTGGAAGTATCTCATTAGTTTGGATTTTTTGAGACAGCGTTTTGGAGATTCACCCAATCAGTTTTTCAATTTCGGATATTCGGTTCTCAGAAGCATTGTGGCAAGAGCAATTGTTGAGACCGGACTGCTTCCTGTTCTTGGAATTTTCCATAAAAATAAATATAATCCTTACTGTCTGGCCGATGATCTGATGGAACCTTATCGTCCTTTCGTTGATTTACTAGTAATGCAATGGCTTACAATCAATTCAGAGACGGAAGATTTAACTAAAGAATTTAAAGCTTTTATTTTACAGATTGCGACCAAAGATGTAAAAATAGATGATAAAAAGAGACCATTATTGGTTGCTGTAAAAACAACAGCAACATCACTGTATAAATGTTATACAGGAGAAAAGCGTCTGATCTCTTATCCTGAACTGATATGAATGCCGAAAGGTTTAATGCTTACCGAATTATGTGGGTTTTAGTATTATATGATTTACCAACAGAGACTAAGGCCAATATGAAAGATGCCAATCGCTTTCGTAAATCTTTGCTTGATGATGGTTTTACATTATTTCAGTTTTCAATGTACGTAAGGCATTGTCCGAGTCGTGAAAATGCTGAAGTTCATATTAAAAGAGTTAAGTTTATGCTTCCAAAAGCAGGTAAAGTTGCCATTATGTGCATTACTGACAAACAGTTTGGAGATATTGAAATATTCTTTGCCAGAAATAAAGAAGAACCTCCTCCAACCTTTCAACAGCTTGAATTATTCTAAATTTTAAATCCTAAAAACAAAAACAATCTGCTGATTTTCAGTAGATTGTTTTTTGAGGCTGTGACTAATCACGAAGATAATAATTCTTGAAAGCAATTCCCAACTGACATACTTACTTAGAATTTCGGCTACTTGCTGTGACTAATCACGAAGATAATAATTCTTGAAAGCAATTCCCAACAGCTTAAGACTTCAAATATAACGAAATGCGGCTGTGACTAATCACGAAGATAATAATTCTTGAAAGCAATTCCCAACGATCAAATCATCTAAGACACTTTTTGTAAAGCTGTGACTAATCACGAAGATAATAATTCTTGAAAGCAATTCCCAACTTTTGGTATTGAAATGTGGAAAGACTTTAAGCTGTGACTAATCACGAAGATAATAATTCTTGAAAGCAATTCCCAACCAGGTGATCTTTCCCATTAAAATAGATTCCGCTGTGACTAATCACGAAGATAATAATTCTTGAAAGCAATTCCCAACTTTAGATCTAATTGTATCTGTTTCATGATTGCTGTGACTAATCACGAAGATAATAATTCTTGAAAGCAATTCCCAACAATACCGCCTCTTTTCTTTTATCCGAGTAAGCTGTGACTAATCACGAAGATAATAATTCTTGAAAGCAATTCCCAACTATTGGGATACAGCTCAAGTGAATTTTAATGCTGTGACTAATCACGAAGATAATAATTCTTGAAAGCAATTCCCAACCAATTGCCGTCACTTTATTAAAGAGGGTAAGCTGTGACTAATCACGAAGATAATAATTCTTGAAAGCAATTCCCAACATAAGCCGCTGCCATTTTAATATCGTAATTGCTGTGACTAATCACGAAGATAATAATTCTTGAAAGCAATTCCCAACCCTGTTTGATAAATGAAGACAGGTCTTGCTGCTGTGACTAATCACGAAGATAATAATTCTTGAAAGCAATTCCCAACTACTTTTCCCACTCGTAACCGTAGATATAAGCTGTGACTAATCACGAAGATAATAATTCTTGAAAGCAATTCCCAACAATTCTTCCTCTCTCATTCTTAATTCCCTGGCTGTGACTAATCACGAAGATAATAATTCTTGAAAGCAATTCCCAACCTTTGACACCTGAATGAACATTCCGTTTTCGCTGTGACTAATCACGAAGATAATAATTCTTGAAAGCAATTCCCAACGTTTTAAAGGTTTTCTAAGAATTTTTTAGCGCTGTGACTAATCACGAAGATAATAATTTTTGAAAGCAATTCACAACAGAAAGGATAAAGAAGGGATCTTAGCATTAGCTGTGACTAATCACGAAGATAATAATTTTTGAAAGCAATTCACAACAGCCAGGTCATTACGCATTTTGTCATACTTGCTGTGACTAATCACGAAGATAATAATTTTTTGAAATAAATTCACAACGGCTCCCGGATACGATAGAACCAGGAGACGCTGTGACTAATCAAGAAGATAATAATTTTTGAAAGCAATTCACAACATGCTGAAATAACCCGACCTATAGATCCTAGCTGTGACTGATCACTAAGATAATAATTTTTAAAAAACAATTCACAACTTAATGATATATATGAGAAAAATAGAAACTGTGACTAATTATGAAGATAATAAATCTTAAGACCATATATATAAAATCCCTCTAACCGAGGGACTTTATTTATGATACATATGGGCATCTGCAAGTATGCAAAAGCCAGCTGGGCAGTAATCAATTCTTCCTATAATAGATTTTAGATGTTCCCTTGTGATTTTTTTATGGTATTATTTTTATAGGTAAAGATTGAATATGTTAAATATTTTCACATTAAATATTTAACATGAAAATATTTTTGAAAATATCTTGAAAATCAAATAGGAATTCATGATGAGAAGTGTAAATTCAAAAAGAAGACTATAATAAACTATACTATTTCCACACCTCATTTATTTCTTCTTATATTACAAATCCTAACATTGGTAACAAAATTTACATTTCTTGATGTATGATAAGAGATGACCCATAAGGTTTTTCTATTTTTGTATCCGAAAACAATAAACTTTTTTAAACAGTTCAATAATATGAAAAAAATTAGCGTAATTGCATTAGTAGCAGTAGGATTGCTGGCAACATCATGTAACAATAAAGAAAAAACAGATACATCAGTAGCTACAGAACAGTCGGTTGCTGAGAGTAAAGGTGAAGTATTGGCAGTAGATGCTGCAACTTCTCTTGTGAATTGGAAAGCTTTCCATAAAGGAGGTTTCGCTCCTCGTTGGGGAACTCTTAATGTAAAATCAGGAGACTTAAGCATTGAAGGTGGACAAGTAGTAGCTGGAAACTTCAATATTGATATGACTTCTATTAAAGTTGATCCCGCTTCAGTAACTGAAAAAGATAAAAAACCTGCAGAGCTTGAAGCTCACCTTAAAAACCCTGACTTCTTTGACGTAGCGAAAAACCCTGCTTCAGATTTTAAAATTACAAGCGTAGCGGACCTAAAAGAAGCACCAAAAGATGCTGTAGCAGGAGCTAACAAAACAGTAAGCGGAAACCTTACATTAATGGGAAAAACAATGAATGTTACTTTCCCTGCTAAAGTAGATGTAGTAGATAATACTGCAGCTATCCAAGCTAAATTCACTGTAAACAGAACAGACTGGGGAATCAAATTCGGAACTACTGAAACTGATCCTGCAGAATGGATGATTAGCAAAGACATCGAAATCGCAATTGATGTAAAAGCTAAAAAATAATTTTTAGATTTATCAATAATCTATAGGCTGCTTTCTTTTGGAAGCAGCTTTTTTGTTTTGTGGAAGTGAAGTATTTATTAGGATTGGAGCGCAGTGATTATGCTGGCAAAGAAATATAGATCTGGCTTATTTGAATACTCTAGTGGAAATGATAGGCTGCAACAGCTCCTAGCTCGGGGGGATGCTGATTTAATTTTGAAATGCATTTGAAAGTGGTCGAAATTTCTTTGTAATTATGATATTATTTAAGTCTATTCTTACTACTTGAAAATATATCTTTCCTTATATTTGAAGGCTAAAATCAAATATATCATACTATAATTTTTTCTGAATTAGAAATGTAAATTAGTATGTTTCAAAATTAAATGACTCAAAAAGATATTAAACAGCTCGAAGTAGAGCTTTGGGAAGCAGCAGATGAATTAAGGGCTAATTCAAAATTAACTGCTGCTGAATATAAAGATCCATTATTAGGATTAATTTTATTGCGTTTTGCCGAAAATAAATATTTAGAAGCAAAAGATAAACTACAAGAAACGTTACCTATAAATCCTCGGACAGGAAGACGTCGTGAAGCCGGAAAAGATGATTATGTGGCTATTGGCGCAATGTTTTTACCGGAAAAAGCGCAATATACTCACCTTGCCAATTTACCTGAAAGTGAAGATTTAGCAGAAGCTGTAAATTCTGCCATGAAACTTATTGAAGCTGAATATGAAGAACTGGCAGGTATTCTTCCTAAAAATTATCAGGAACTGACCCCTGAAGATGATTCTGATAATAATTTACTGGCAAACCTGATCCGTATTTTTAACAGTGACTCTGTACAAAAAGCGAAAGGTGATGTCTTCGGAAGGGTATATGAATATTTCCTGATGAAGCTTTCCATGATGGGAGCCGGTGCACAGGAAGGAGGGGAATTCTTTACCCCTCCGTCATTGGTACAACTGATTGTGAATTTTATTCAGCCGGATCATGGGACTATTCATGATCCCGCATGTGGTTCGGGCGGTATGTTTGTACAGACTGCACATTTTATCAAAGACCATCAGAACAAAAAAGTTAACGAAGCTATTCAAGTTTATGGTACCGAATATAAAAGTAATACAACTCGTCTGGCTAAAATGAACTTAGCCATCCACGGAATAACTGGCAATATTGCTAATAATAACTCTTTTTACAGTGATCCGCACGAATTATTTGGAAAGTGCGATTTCCTGATGGCAAATCCGCCTTTTAATGTGGATAAAGTAGATGCTAAGAATAAATTTTTAGCAGAAGATAAACGTTTACCTTTTGGTGCACCATTGACTGGTAAAGGGACAATTGGAAATGCCAATTATCTTTGGATACAGTATTTTATGTCATATCTAAACCCGACAGGAAGGGCAGGCTTTGTAATGGCATCCTCAGCAACCGATGCGGGAAATGCCGAAAAACGTATTCGTGAAGAATTGGTTAAAACAGGAAATGTAGACTGTATTGTTTCTATCGGGAACAACTTTTTTTATACCCGTTCGCTACCTTGCCATTTATGGTTTTTTGATAAAGGCAAGAGAAAAGAGAACCAAGATAAAATACTGATGATCGATGCCCGTAATGTTTATCTAAAGGTTAGCACTACTATTAATGACTTTTCTCCTGAACAATTGGAAGGATTAACTGCTATAATGGCATTATACCGAGATGAAACTACTGAAGTAGCAGCAGATAATTCTTGGTTTAATCAACATTTTCCAGATGGAACTTATCGTGATGTAGAAGGTTTGTGCAAGGTAGTGGATTTGGAAGAAGTGGCGGAACAGGATTACAGCCTTACACCAGGAAGATATGTTGGTGTAAATATCGACATTGATATGGATTTTGATTACAAAACCCGAATGCATGAATTGCACAGTGAATTAGCCGAACTGAATACAGAAGCCAACCAATTGATGAATCAAATTCAAGCTTTTAAATTATGATTTTAGATTTAGAGACAAATTGTAATTTTATTAATGGTGGTAGTTGGAATGAGTCTGATTACAGAAATAAGGGAATTCCTGTATTAAAAGTTTCAAACTTTAATTCATCTGGCTTTTCAATTAATGATATTTCTTACTTAGATGAAAACCTACATTTAAAATACATAAAGAACAAGCTTGAATTAGATGATATTATTATAGCAACTGTAGGGTCACACCCCTCTCTTGTAAACTCTGCTGCTGGTAGAACAATTCGAGTGAATAGTTTAGTAAAGGATTTTTATTTAAATCAAAATGCTATTGCATTAAAAACGAAAGATCCTGAAGTGATAAATCAAAAATATTTATATTATTTAACTGAAACTCAGAAATTCAGAAACTTCATTCAGCAGAGAGGTAAAGGTGCAGCAAATCAAATGAGAATTCCAATTTCAGGAATTAAAGAATTTGTGTTCGACTTTCCTACTCCAGAAACCCAGCGCAAAATCGCCAACATTTTATCTGGCTATGATGATTTGATAGAAAACAATCAAAATCGCATCAAAATTTTGGAAGAAATGGCACAACAAACCTACGAAGAATGGTTTGTGCGAATGCGTTTTCCGGGTTATGAAACAGCGGTTTTTGATGAGAATGGTTTACCGGAAGATTGGGTAAAAGTGAAGTTGGGTGAAAAGATAAAACTTATAAGTGGCTTTGCTTTCAAAAGTAAAGATTTTCAGGACGTACAAAACAATAATATAGTTGTTAGAATGGGAAATTTTGAAGTTGGAGGAGGGCTGAAATTTATCAAAAACAAATATTTAGTTGAAGGAACTAAAGTGAAAGAAAACCATATTTTAGCTCCTTTTGACTTGCTGATGGTTTTATCCGATGTCACAAGAGAAGGTTTGTTAATTGGTAATGTAGGATTTGTGCCGGATGATGGTAAAAGTTACTATTTGAATCAAAGAGTTTCAAAAATTGTTTCTGATGAAGATTTGAAATATTATTTATTCGATGTTTTAAATTCTGTAGATTTTAAAAATAATTGTATAGCTAAAGCTAATTCAGTTACAGTTTTAAATCTAAAAAATGAAGATATAACAAACTATTTAGTTACGCTACCTAATAAAAATATTCTTAGTAAATGGAATGATTATTCAAAGAGTCTAAGATATTCAATATTTAACCTTCAATCTCAAAATCAATTCTTACGTGAGTCACGAGATATTCTGCTTCCAAGATTGATGACGGGAATGATTGATGTGAAAAGTTTAGAAGTAAAATCAACCAATGCTAAAATAATTCCTTTAGCACAACCTAAAAAAGAAGCCTCCAAAGAATTTAAAGAAGCCGTTTTGATTGCTTGTTTAACTGATAGATTTGGAAGTGAAAAATTTCCTTTAGGCAGAAAAAGATATACCAAACTTTCTTATCTCTTTCACAGATATTCAGACAATAAAATTCAGGATTATCTGAGAAAAGCTGCAGGGCCTTACAATCCAAAAACAAAATACGGTGGTCCTGAAAAGATTGCGCTTACTAGTAAATACATAAAAGATTGGAAAGGCGAAAAGGGAACAACAGGATTTGTCGTTGCCGAAAAAATTGAAGATGCTAAAAAATACTTTTCCAACTACTGGCAAATCGCAGATTTGGATTGGTTGACTACAGAGTTTATGTTCAAATCTAATGATGAGCTGGAGCTTTTAGCAACGGTTGATAATAGTTTGGTTGAGCTCTCTAAAAAGAATCTTGAGTTTACGACTACTAATGTTTTGAACATTATAAAATCTGAAAAGGAATGGGAAGCAAAGTTAGAACGGACGATTTTTAGTAATGCAAATGTAGAAAGGGCGATTAGATTTCTAACTGAAACCTTACAATATGAGAAATAATTAAAAAATAAAACTAATAACCTATGAACGAAATAAAAACTACATTTGATGCAAAACTATCTTATGGATATGATAGTGTAACGCATTTAGAAGGCCTTATTCTTGATGCTGGTGGCGGAGGTAGATATAAGGATCATACAATCTTGTTTAGGCATATTTTGGATAAACTAAAAACAATTAAGGCTCATAATATTACTATTTATGTTGCTGCAAAGCCAACTGCCGCCAATAGTTATCCTGACAATGATTATCGAAGAATTAGATTTGAAGATCAGACTGAATTTAATTTTGAAACAATTGATTTAGATAGATTTAAATCTAATGCAAATGATGAGATCAGAGAAAAAGGTAAAGTCGATCCAGAAAAACCTAATGGTGCAATTCACAAACGCTTACTGATAACTTCAAATTTAAATGAAAATCATTGGAATGAGCTATTTGGAAATGTTTCAACTGAACAAATTGAAAATGATGAATTCATAAATAGTAAAAATGAGGAGGAATTACAGTACACTTTACAAAAAATAAAAAAACGGTTACGTCAATCCCAATTTAGAAAAGATCTCTTAAAAGCCTATGATAATACTTGTGCAATTAGTAGAAGTAAAGTTTTGTCATTATTAGAAGCTGCACATATACAGCCATACAACGGCATTCATACAAGTGTAGTAACAAATGGTATTTTATTGAGATCAGACATTCACGATTTGTTTGATATTTATTTAGAGGGAAAAAGATTAATCAATATTTCTGCTGATTATAAGATTGAAGTACATTCTTCATTGAAAGACTCTGAATATTGGGAGTATAATGGTAAATATATTAAGTTACCTACAAAGGGGAACTATCCTATATTCTAATTAATAAGTAATTTATTATATGAAAAAGGTAGATTACTTAATTAAACCTAAGGAATTAATTGATATTGATTATAAAGCTCTGTGTGCTTTTAAGGAAAGATATCTCGGTTTTTTAAATGATAATCCTTTCCCTAAACCACCTGTTACCGGAGCTTACTTTGAAATGATTAACTATCTGAAAAGAAAGGATATCAATAATCCTCAAAAAATAGGGCCTTATCAAAACATTACTATTTTTGAAGCTGCTAATCGCATCGCTTCTGATTTAGTAATAATTAATGGTATCATTCAATTGGTTCAAAATAATCCGTCATTAGAAAATGCACGTTTTACTATAAGATTAGGAATATTGCACGAAAAGGGAAAAGGAGATTTTACTATTTATTTAGATTCTGAAGAGTCTGAAGGAGAGTCTTTTAATGTTGCACCATCCTTTTTGAATGTGAAACTTAGGAATACAATTTCCAAATGGAATAAAGAAGAGAATCAAAAAAAGCTAAAATATATTTTAGTGAACGATGAGGCATTTGAATTTGTTACAAAGTCTGTAGATAAAAGAGTCTTTAGAGTTAAGAATTGGGAAATATAATAAATTAAGCTATGGATTTAGATACTGTAGAAAATGCTACAAAACTTTTTGAAGTAGGAACAATTTGTATTTACGATTTATTTGAATCAGATACAAAGCTTATTATTCCTGATTATCAAAGACCTTATGTTTGGAATAAGGAACATATTACAGAGTTATTAAATGATTGGAATGATCATTTTTTTAAAGACAATAAATTTAATGATGATGCCATAGAATATTTTATGGGTTCAGTAATGATTCATAAAAATGATGGTAAGTATGAAGTAATTGATGGGCAACAGCGCTTAACGACTTTATTAATTATGGATTATGTTTGGAATGAAAATAATTCGGTGCTAAGTAGAGGTAATTTTGATTTTAATTATAAATCTAAGGTATCATCTAATCACATTAAAGAAAATAGAAATCTTTTAAAAAGTATCAGAGGAGGTTTAATTAGCAAGAACTTCAATAAAATTATTCAAAAACTTGTTTTCTCATTTATCATCACAGAAAACGAAGATAATGCCTTTGTATTTTTTGATAGCCAAAATAACAGAGGTGTTCCCTTAGACGAGGTAGATTTTTTTAAATCATATCATCTCAGAGAATTAAATAACTATGAAGAATACTTAAGGTTTTTTGCTAAAAAATTTGATCGCATAAATTCACTCAATAATGCGAAAATTCATAATGAACCAAATCTCAAATCATTAAATGAATTATTCATTAAGCAATTATGGCGCATTCGTTTTTGGTCTAAAAATAAATTGTGGTTTGCTTCCCGTAAATCACTTTTAGATACTTTTCAGAAAAATACGGTTGTTTTCGAGACAGTAGATGATATTAAACTGTACCCTTCTTTTAATAATACATTAGGAAGCAGTCTAAAGTTTAATAAGCAAATGCAGCCTGAACTCAATTCCAGAATACGTTTATATGGTTCAGAAAGTATTGATATTCCATTTACTATAAATCAACCTATTCAAAAAGGAATTGGTTTCTTCTTATTTACGGAAAAATACACTGCTTTATTCAATTATATATTTAGAGAAAAAAAGGTTGAGGAAATAAATCCAATAACCTCGTTGATCTATGAATTGTACAATGATTATTTCATTAACCTTTACCAAATGGCTGTCGTAATGTATTACGACAAATTTGGAGAACAGCAAATTGAGCCTTTCACAAAATGGTTTGAACATTTTATGGGAGCATTCCGAATGAATAGATCAAGTATTGTTGAGCAGTCACCTATTGTTTTACTGAGAGTGTATGGTAATATTTTACAGCTCATACAACAGTCCTATCTCACGAGCGAAGTGTTATCTGCTTTGAAGGGAGCAGTTGAAGAGAACTATTATGAAGGGTTTATATATAAAAAATTAGAAAATGGTGATATTACTATTCATTTTGATGATACACTTCAAACTAAGCTTTCACCTGCCCGGCAAAATTACTATCAATGTGTGAGAATATTCTACTTAAAAAATATCACAACCAACTATCAACTTACAGAAAAACAAAACTGGATCAATGGAAGCCTTGCTAAATAAAAACGACGACTTTGTAACGCTTACTTATCAAGATAATAAGAAGATATTTTCTGGTTTAATAACGCTAAAAAATGTAGTTGAATATCAGCTTACATTTAATATCCCAATTTATCAAAGATTATATGTATGGAAATCAAATCAGATCAAAACTTTATTAGAAGATATTAAAAATGCTTTTTTGAAAGATATCAATTATGATTTCTTTTTGGGGGGCGTAATGTTGTCGAACAATGAGTCAAAGATAGATTTAGTAGATGGACAACAAAGGTTTACCACTTTATGGCTGATTTGTGATGAACTATCAAAGCACAATCAATTATTAAAAAACTTTACATACCTAGCTCCTAACGAACCAAGAATTTATTTTTCAATTAGAGATAAGGCTCAAAATTTTCTTAAGGATAAGGAGAGTTTTAAAGAGTTTCTAAATGATAAAGGAGAAATAATAAAAGGAGCTGAAAGTGAAGTAAGTGAAATAATTCCTTTGGTGGAAGGAAGATCATTTATTAAAGGGTTTCTAAATGAATTTCAAGATAGCTTTTTAATTGACCTTTCTGAATTTGCAAACTTTCTCTATACACAAATTAATCTGACATACACTTTTATTCCTAACAAGTCGGATATGAATAGAGTATTCGAAGCTATGAATAATCGAGGAAAGCAACTTGAACATCACGAACTGTTGAAGTCAAAGTTGTTGCAAAAGATTCCTAAAGAAAGACGTTTAACTTATGCACTTATTTGGGATGCTTGTTCAGATATGAATACATATATAGAAAAAAGTGTAAAAGACGTTGCCGATTTAAATTGGAAAGATTTATATGGAAGTACAGCCGTTTTCTATGAAGAAAACTTAGAAACTAAATTGAAATTCGAAATTGAAAATATTGACATTTTACAAATTTTAAAAACGGAACAGACTAACGATGACTCAAATCCATCTTTGTTGGAAATTCTTAGAGATCCAAATCTGAATGTAGATAATAAGTCAAAGAAAGAAATTATAGAGAATGAATATTCTAGTAAATCAATTAGAAGTATTATTTCTTTTCCTGCATTTTTATTACACACTTTAAGGGTATATCAATTAAAAAATGGCTTTTCAAAGGAATTATCAGCAGAGGTTATTGATAAAAAACTCTTGGAGGTTTTTAATGTAGAAGAAAATTTTAACACTCAATATAAGGCAGAATGTTTTTTAGAATTATTATGGAAAATACGTGTGTTATTTGATAAATATGTTGTTAAATGGATTTACAATCATGAAGCTAAAGAAGAGTTTCATGGTATAGAATCTATTCAATTATCCAAAAGTATTTTAAAAAATAAGAACGGTACTACCAATGAAACAATTAGTGTTCAACGACTGGAAACCACAGATGAAATTTTAAAAGATTTAATAAAGCTTCAAGGTATGTTGTATCATTCACAAGAAATGACAACACAATATTGGTTAACACCTTTTTTATATTTTTTACAAAATGAAAAATTATCGAATCAACAATTGCTTGAGAAATTAGAGATTTTAGAGAACATACTTTTCTATTCTACAAAAAATACTTCTAAATTAAAAGAAAGAACGTTTGAAGTAGTTTTTCAAAATTTCGAAGAAGAACTCAATCATTTAGAAAATACACAGATTTATTTAAGACAATGTTCCGGAACTCATTATCCAAATTATATATTTTATAAATTAGAATATATTTTATGGAAAAACAGAAATGAATTATGTAGTGTTCATCAATTAGACATACATCGTTGGAATAGCTTTAGATTAACCGCAAAAAATTCAGTTGAACATATTTTTCCTCAGAAATCAAAAGAAGAAAATAAACATATAAACTATATTTCTGATGATGAATTGAATTTTTTAGAATTAGATGGAAAACATCCCATTGATGATTTCGGAAATTTAGTACTATTGTCTCCAGGTATGAACTCTGAATATAGCAATATGCCTTATAAGCAGAAAAAAGGAAAATATGATTCTAAAACAGACGCTGACTCTTTAAAATCAGAATTAATTTTTAAAAATACTGATTGGGATTGGAAAAAAGCAGTGCAACATCGCAATGAAATGATTAAATTGATGAATGAATATCTATCTAAATTAAAAAGAAGCTAATATGTCCTACGAATACTCAGAAGACGCATTAATAGAAAACGCTACCGAAGAAGTTTTAAGAGAACTTGGGTGGGAAGTTACTACAGCCTGGAAGAACGAAAGTTTTGGGACTGAAGGATTATTAGGTCGTGAGAATAAAGGTGAAGTAGTCTTAGAACGATATGTTTTAGATTCTTTACAGCAGTTAAATCCAGACCTTCCGGAATTGGCGTACACAAGAGCTTTAGAAAAAATAGTTCAAAAAGAAGCAGATAAAACTATTGCACAACAGAATAAAGCCAAATATCAACTACTTAAAAATGGGGTTGAGATTTCTTTTACAAATGAACAAGGCAAAACACAAAAGAAAACTTTAAGAATATTTGATTATAATGATTACTTAAATAATCATTTTTTAGCTGTTCGGCAATTAGAAGTCAGCGGTGAATTGCATAATCGTCGTCCTGATGTAATTGGTTTTATAAATGGTATTCCTTTAGTTTTTTTCGAGCTTAAATCTCACGCTGTTGATCTGCGATCTGCGTATGAAGATAATTTTAAAGATTATAAGGATACAATCCCTCATTTATTTTATCATAATGCTTTTGTAATTTTGAGCAATGGTACTGATGCTAAAGTGGGTACTGTAACTAGTCCTTACAAATATTTTCTTGACTGGAAGCGTATAACAGAAGATGCTGAAGGAATTGTAAGTTTAGATACAATGCTTAGAGGAACTTGTGCTCCTGAAAACCTGATGGATATTTTTGAGAATTTTTTACTCTTCGATGAAAGCAATGGAAATATTGTAAAACTGATGGCAAAGAACCACCAGTTCATCGGAGTAAACAGAGTGTTGGAAAATGTACAGAATATAGATGATCTTGAAGGGAAATTAGGGGTGTATTGGCATACTCAAGGCTCTGGTAAAACATATTCTATGGTTTTTCTTTGTGAGAAGATACATCGCAAGTTTGGAGGCTCTTATACATTTTTAATTGTTGTTGACCGTACAGAATTGGAGAATCAGGCTTATGATACATTTTCAGGGGTTGGAATTGTTAACAATAAAAATGTAATTGCAGGTAAAAAGAAAGGGGTAACAGGCAGAGATCATTTGAGAGAATTATTAAGTGAGAATCATCGATATGTATTTTCATTGATTCACAAGTTTTCTATTGATCCTGAATTAGAGACAGAATACCCTCTTATTACTGAAAGGAAAAATATTATTGTAATTTCTGATGAGGCACATCGTACGCAAGGAGGTAAATATGCAAGAAATATGAGGTTTTTTGGCTTGCCAAATGCTTCATATTTAGGATTTACAGGAACTCCTATCATTAAAGAAGAGCAAGAAGTTACTAAAAATATCTTTGGAGAATATGTTTCTGTATATGACTTTAAAAGAGCTATTGAAGATGAAGCTACTCTTCCGTTAAAATATTTGAATCGCGGCGAACAATTGAATATAGATAATCCAGCATTGGATGAACAAATGGCTGAGATTTTGGAAAATGAAAACCTTGATGAAGACCAGCAAAAGAAACTTGCTTATCTGTTTAAAAAAGAATATCCAATACTTACAGCAGAGTCACGTTTGAGAGCAATCGCTAAAGATTTGGTCTGGCATTTTAATGAGAGAGGGTATCAGGGAAAAGCAATGCTTGTTACACTTGATAAACCGACAGCAGTCCGAATGTATGACTATATTATGGAGTATTGGCCTGAATATCTTGCTGAACTTGAACAAAGGATTACAGACTCTAAAGATCTTCAAGAAGAGCAGGAATTAAAACGTAAATATAATTTAGTCGTTTCAACAGAGGTAGGGGTTGTAATCAGTTCAGAGCAAAATGAAATTGATAAGTTCAAAAAATTGAATTTAGATATTGAAACCCATCGTCGTAAAATGGTAGAACGGAATCTTGAAAAAGAATTTAAAGATGAGGAGAATCCATTCCGATTGGCAATTGTATGTGCGATGTGGATAACAGGATTTGATGCTCCAGCAATTTCAACAGTTTATCTTGACAAGCCTATCAAAGGCCATACTTTAATGCAAACCATTGCCAGAGCTAATAGAGTTTATGATGATGAAAAAGAAAACGGGCTGATCGTTGATTATGGTAATGTTTATCAGCAATTAGAAAAAGCTTATGCTGTTTATGGGGAAGGGGATAAAGAGAAAAAAGGAGATGGTAATGATAATCAAAAGCCATTCGAGCAGCTAGAAGCAATGTCTGGTGAAATTAAGGAAGCTATTGATGAAGTAATCGCAATGTTAAAAGAAGAAAATTTTGATTTAGATACATTAATTGGAGCTACAGCTATGGGGAAAATTGCAGCCGTAAATAATGGTGCGAATGCTGTATGTAGAAATGATGAATCCCGTGCTAAATTTGAAATAGCTGCCAGAAATGTATTTAGAAAGTATAAAGCACTTTTTCCTGAAAAGCAGGCAAAAAAATTTACTCCACAATATAACGCTATTGACGCCATTTACAGTAGGCTTAATCAAAAGGTTAAAAGCGCTGATGTAACCGAGATTATTTTACGTTTACAGAGTGTGGTCAATGATTCAGTGGTGGTAGATGTTGTTCAGGAAAGTCAGTATACCATGATAGATTTGTCTAAATTGAACATTGATGCACTAAAAAAAGCATTTGAGAAACTCTCTCGAAAAAATGAATTGGTATATGATCTGAACAAAGCAGTAGAGCAAAAGTTAGAACAAATGCTTAAAGAAAATCCTCTACGCTTAGAATTTTATGAGCGTTATAAAGAAATTATTGAAGATTACAATAATGGTAAGTCTGAAGTAGAATTGATACGTAGTTTTGAGCAATTGTCAGCATTTATTCAATCCCTGTCACAAGAAGAAAAAAGAGCTTATCAAGAAAATTTAGATCAGCCTACTTTATCCATTTTTGATCTTTTAATTCAAGATAAGGACCTGAATAAGAATGAAAGAGAAAAAGTGAAAAAAGTGGCTACGCAAACTTTAGAAATTCTCAAAAATGAAAAATTAAATATTCCCCACTGGAAAGAAATTCGTGAAGTAAAAGCTGGTATAAAAGCCACTATTTATGAGCAGTTATTATGGCTCCCAGAAGATAAATATACTGATGAAGAAGTAAGCTTAAAGAGCATTGCTGTTTATCAGCACGTGTATTCATACTCATTTGCTTAGAAATTAATAGTAAAAAGCCTGAGTAAGAAAATCTCAGGCTTTTATATAGAACCCTCAATTCAAAAATATAGGGTTCTCAATTCTCACACAATACTCACTCCCCAAATACAGCGGGTTACCATGCTTCTCAGACCAAAAACCATCCAGGATATCCTGACTCAGACAACGGTATACCGCAACTCCTTTATAAATGTTGTGATCATCACCTTCATAATTAAAGTTAAGCACTAAAATACGGTCTTTATAAAATCCTGTTCCGTTCTGGATATGATCGCCAATCATCCATTGGGCAATAATGCGGGCATTTTCATCAACTGATAAAATTAAGGTACCCTGATAAGAAAATTCATCAGATTCTTCCTGATTGCTTCCTTTAATAGAATAAGTTCCTGCCAAATCATGTACTGTCATTACTTCATTTTTATGAGTGGCAAATTTAAAAAATCTTATGCTGATAATATGACAAATATTTTGTGGAAGTAAGACAGGGCTTTTTCATATATAAATTAAACTTTATTTTTGCAGCAAATTAATTGTAGAATGATTCCTTTTCTATTAATCGCTAATCTTATTACCTTTTGTGTTTTTGGATTTGATAAACTTCAAGCCAAAAGGCAGCAATGGAGGATTTCTGAGAATGTTCTTTTAGGTCTTTCATTGATAGGTATTATAGGCGCTGCTTCCGGAATGTTGATCTTTAATCATAAAGTCTCCAAAAAATCTTTTCTGGTGAAGTTTTTCATTGTGGTTTTAATTGATATTATTTTGATGTATCGGCTGATAAGACATTAATTAGTAAAAAACACCTCAAAAAGAGGTGTTTTTCAGATAAAAAGAAATTTATAATTAGATCTCCTTCCAGGCACTGAAAGCTGTATTACTAACGGCAACCCTTCTATATTGTTTATTGATAGGATCATAAGGAATAAAAGTCTGAACAATAATAGGAATACCATTATAATCCTTTAGTCTTTCATTTTTTACCATACCGATCAAATTTCCAAGATAGGTAGGATCTGGGAATATATCCGCGCTTTGAAATTCTGATACTCCATATAAAATTTTAGAAGGTGGAATCTGAGTGTAGTTTGGATATATTGGATCCACCATGAAAGGATATATTCCAATATCATTGAATCCAGAATGT
This sequence comes from Chryseobacterium sp. BIGb0232, assembly GCF_024810195.1. Lineage (NCBI taxonomy): Bacteria > Pseudomonadati > Bacteroidota > Flavobacteriia > Flavobacteriales > Weeksellaceae > Chryseobacterium > Chryseobacterium sp. BIGb0232. The sequence continues at coordinate 38,185 of NZ_JANUEH010000001.1, read as the reverse complement.
TTATTTCCTCTTATTTCTAGATTAATAAAATCTTCCGGAGTAGCATTTCCTGATCCTAAAACCATTAAGATATTATTTAGATTTTGAGGTGTTCCAAAATCATTATCAATAATTTTACTATTAGAAAGAGATAGCTTATTCTGAAAATTAATAGCTAGAGCTTTAATATGCTTGAATGTATTTCCAATAATCTCAATATGAGAAGATAGATCAGAAATATGGATACAGATCTCTTCTCCTACATTGGAAATATTGTTGTTTTTTAACAGAACCTTATTGGCACCCTCTCTCGCTAGAGCACCTTCTTTAATATTGGTAAAACTATTGTTTTCAATCAAGACTCCATATGCTTTACTCAGATTCATCAATAATTTGGCGTGATTAACAGAAGAATCAACAAATTTGACAATGTAATTTCCTTTATAATCCATATAATTTTCTATACCAATGATGCTTAGAGGAGCTAATACCTTTTCAAAAATATTATTTTCAAAAACAAACCCTTTGAATGAATTCGCTTTTTTTATAGAATCAAGATCAGGATTTGCAGAGTTTGTAACTTCTGGAGTATACCCAGCTAAGGCCATTGGATCAGGATATTCATCTTTTACATTGTGTATAAGTATTGAAATAGCTCCAAGGCTACCACCAATATTTTCGAAGTAACAATTTCTAACAATAGCTGATCTTTGATAGATATTCACAGAATCGGATTCATAATCAATAGCTCCCGGCATTGCTCCAGGTTCTCCAGGTTCTGCACTTCTTGTGATGTTTTTGAAAGTACAGTTTTCAATTAATGATCTGTCACAGTAATAAACAGAAACACCTTGGCGGTTATTGCAGTTTACTCCGTCAAAAAGACAGTTTCTGATTTCTACATAGCCATTGTAACATCTTTTGGTATCAGGATGTTCATTGATGCTTCCTAAAATAGTAATCCCGTCAGAATAAAACTGAATGAATTCACATTCCTCAATTAGGACATTAGAAACCCCACATAATACAACTTGTGACATTAATTCATCAAAGTCTTCTGTTACATTATTCTGACTTTCGAAACGGATTCCTTTTATTTTAATATTTTTAATAGCATTGATATCGTTATATTCCCTGTATGCTTTGGAATTGAATACAAATACACCATCCATACCTGTGTGACGGGAAGAGGTACGTTCTTTATAACCATTCCAAAGACAAATGTCATTTTCTCCAGTTCTTGGGTATTCGGGGGTGTTACTCCCAGAAGGGTATACCGGACAATTGTCAATATACCTTTTTATACCAATTTTTTGCTTAATAACGGCTTGGTTTCCAATAATAGAAATATTAGAATATTCTTTACCAATAAAATCTACACTCTGGATTACATATTTTGCTTTTGGGAAGAATAAAGTTCCGCCTTTGATATTTTTTAAGAAATCTACAGCCAATTGTACTGCGTGGGTATCCTCGGTAATTCCATCACCCTTTGCTCCAAACCATTGAACATTAACCTCGTTATTTTCCAGAACTCTTCTGTAATATTTCTGATCAATTTTCTTATAAATGATTTCATCACACATGGCATCCGTAATAGGATTTCCTATATAATTTTCATTAGTTTCTAAAAATACAGTCCATTCCCCTGTAAATACGTCATTTAACTCAATTGTATTCATTTTTTTGTTTTTGGTGTTTAATAAAATAAATAGTGTAATATCCTTGCAAGAATTTATTGAGACAAAGATAAAAAGGGGTGGCGTCAGAACTTGACGTGTAATATTTTATTATAGAATAGTTGAAAGAGTTAGATTAAAAAGTATATAGAGATTGTAAATTGGTTGTATTTAAAAAAGAATCCATTTTCGCCTTATATTGATCATTCAGCAATCAAAAATAATTTAACGACAAAAAGCTAAGGGAATTTTTCAAAGGTCAAATAAAAAACGTTCAGAGGGTATTATCAGTATACAAAATAAGATTTCCTGAATAAATTGATCAATATAGCCATGGAAAATTATAGGAGCAGAAGGGAGAAACAATGAAATAACTCAACCTTAATATTATGTGTTTTTCAGAAGACTGTAAAAGTATTTTATCTAATTTTCTCATTATGAAATTGTTAAATATTGCATAAACTTTTTAATTAATTCATTTAAAATCACTATTTTTGCACCCGTAAAAATCCTATATGCAAAACATTAGAAATATTGCGATTATCGCACACGTTGACCACGGTAAGACGACTTTGGTTGACAAAATCATCCACGCTACCAATATTTTCAGAGAAAATCAGGAGAGTGGAGAATTAATTATGGATAACAATGATCTTGAAAGAGAAAGAGGGATCACCATCTTATCCAAGAATATTTCTGTTACTTATAAAGACACTAAAATTAACGTAATTGATACTCCTGGTCACGCGGATTTCGGTGGAGAAGTAGAGAGAGTATTGAAAATGGCTGACGGAGTTATTTTGTTAGTGGATGCGTTCGAAGGACCAATGCCACAGACAAGATTCGTACTACAGAAAGCGTTAGAATTAGGATTGAGACCATTAGTGGTTATCAATAAAGTAGATAAGCCAAACTGTCGTCCTGATGAAGTTCATGATAAAGTATTTGACTTATTCTTCAACCTTGAAGCTACAGAAGAGCAGTTGGATTTCCCTACATTCTATGGATCTTCAAAACAAGGTTGGTTCAACACTTCATTAGAACAAACTGAAGACATTATGCCATTATTAGATGGTATCTTACAGTATGTTCCTGAGCCTAAAGTAACTGAAGGTAACCTTCAGATGCAGATTACTTCATTAGATTTCTCTTCTTTCTTAGGAAGAATTGCAATCGGAAAAGTAACAAGAGGAGAGCTTAAAGAATCTCAATGGATTGGTCTTGCTCAGGCAGATGGAAAAGTGGTAAAAGGAAAAGTAAAAGAATTATACGTTTTCGAAGGTTTAGGGAAGAAAAAAGTAACTGAAGTACAGGCAGGAGATATCTGTGCTGTAGTAGGTTTTGATGCTTTCCAGATTGGAGATTCTTTCGTAGATCTTGAAAATCCTGAGCCATTGGAAAGAACTGCAATTGATGAGCCTACGTTGAACATGACGTTCTCAATTAACAATTCACCTTTCTTCGGTAAAGACGGTAAATATGTTACCTCTAATCACCTGAAAGAAAGATTATATAAAGAATTAGAGAAAAACTTAGCATTAAGAGTTCAACAGACTGATGATGCCAATACTTTCTTGGTATTCGGTAGAGGTATTCTTCACTTGTCAGTTTTGATCGAAACAATGAGAAGAGAAGGGTATGAAATGACGATTGGTCAGCCACAGGTTATCTTAAGAGAAATTGATGGTGAAAAATGTGAGCCTTATGAATCTTTAGTTGTAGACGTTCCTGAAGAATTTGCTTCAAGAGTTATCGACTTAGCGACTCAGAGAAAAGGAGATCTTCACATTATGGAAACTAAAGGTGAAATGCAGCACATGGAATTCGAAATTCCTTCAAGAGGTTTGATCGGATTGCGTTCTCAAATGTTGACAGCTACTGCAGGTGAAGCTATTATGGCACACCGTTTCACAGAATACAAGCCTTTCAAAGGAGCTATTCCTGGAAGAAGTAATGGGGTATTGATCAGCAAAACTCAAGGTCCAGCTACAGAATATTCTATCGCTAAATTACAGGATAGAGGTAAGTTCTATGTTGATCCGGGTGAGGAGATCTATGCAGGAATGGTTATCGGTGAGCAAAATAAGCCGGGTGACTTGGTTGTAAACATCGTTGAAGCAAAACAGTTGAATAACATGAGAGCTTCTGGAAAAGATAAAGATACAGGTGTTGCACCAAAAATCTTATTCTCTCTTGAAGAATGTATGGAATATATCCAGGCTGATGAGGCAATCGAGGTAACTCCAAACTTTATCAGAATGCGTAAGAAACTTCTTTCTGAAGAAGAAAGAAAAAGAGTTGAAAGATCAGGGAAAGCTTAATAAGCTCTGATTTATAATCAATATCATATAGAAAAGCCTCGAATTTTTCGAGGCTTTTTTTCTAAATAATCGGAAAAATTGTTTATTTTTTCAAAAGAATATCCGAAATAGTAAAATATAATTTAAAGTAGTTTTACGGCTATGAAAATGAATAAATTAAAACTTATCGTTTTATTGGGAGTTGTTTCATCTTATAGTATCTCATGTTCCGTTCAGAACAATGTAACAAAGACTCCTCCTGTTAAAAATACAACAAAACCTAATACCAATAACACTACAACCCAGCCAAAACCTCCTGTAGCAGTAAAGCCTACCACAGGAACTACAACGGAAGAAACATTCAGAACCAATCTTCCGGAGATCAAAAGAGAATTCCGTGGCGCATGGATTGCCAGTGTTGCCAATATTAACTGGCCTTCCAAAAATAATCTTACTGTAGATCAGCAGAAAGCAGAAGCTATCAGTATGCTGGATATGCTCAAAGATAATAACTTCAATGCAGCCATCTTTCAGATCAGACCTTCCGCAGATGCTTTGTATACAAGCAATCTTGAACCATGGTCTTACTTCTTGACTGGAGAAACCGGTGCTGCACCTTATCCAAACTATGATCCGTTATTATTCTGGATCGAAGAAGCTCACAAAAGAGGATTGGAACTACACGTATGGCTGAATCCTTACCGTGCCCACCATACCAATGGCGGTACAGTTAATAAGATGTCAATGGCTAACAGAATGTCTGATATTGTGGTGAGATTAAAAAATGGAATGTACTGGTTTGATCCGGCTAATCCAAAAACGCAGGACCATGTTTCCAATGTTGTGAAGGATATTGTAAAAAGATACGACATTGATGCCATTCATTTTGACGATTATTTCTATCCATACGCTACTTATAACAAAGGAGCCGATTTCCCGGATTATGCTACATGGAACGCTTATCAAAGCAGTGGCGGAACCTTATCTAGAGCAGACTGGAGAAGAGATAACGTGAATAAATTTGTAGAACGTATCTATAAGGAAATTCATGCAGAAAAAAATAACGTAAGATTTGGAATCAGCCCATTTGGAATCTGGAAACCGGGATATCCCGCAGGAATTGTTGGATCTTCACAGTTTGACGAGTTATATGCGGATGCTAAATTATGGTTAAACAGAGGTTGGGTAGATTATTTCTCTCCACAATTGTACTGGCCGATTGATTCAAAAGGGCAGGGCTTTGAAGCGTTGCTAAACTGGTGGCAGTCAGAAAATACAATGAAACGTCACTTATGGCCAGGTTTGAATACGGTTGAGATTAAAACCTATGACCGCCCAACAGAAATCAAAAACCAGATTGAAATTTCCAGAAAGATCCTGAAGAATGATGCCGGTGAAATTCACTGGAGCATTGCAGGATTGACTAAAAACCCGGGAATGCTTCCAGCTTTGAAGAATGGACCTTACAGTGAAAAAGCACTAGTTCCGAAATCTCCATGGATCAAGACCGCTCCATTACAAACACCAACCTTATTTATTACAGATAATGGAAGCTTTGCACAGACAAGATGGAGTTCAAAAAATGCTTCAGAAGTCTTCCAATGGGTGCTTTTCAGTCAGTATGACGGAGTATGGCAAACCGAAATTATGACACAGGATACTCTTTCCAAAGATATTCCTAAGTTTAAAGATGGGAAAAAGCTTAATGCATTAGCCATTAAAGCGATAAACAGACTAGGAAATGAAAGTGATTATATGGCAAAGAAAATGAAATAATTCGTTGCCAGAGATCTTATAAAATTTAGAAGGGGTTTAACTTTAAGTTGAACCTCTTTTTTGTTGAATTCTTTAGATTTCTGGGTTTGAAGAAAAAACTGTGAAAAAGGTTTTTAAAAATTTAAACCTAATAAGCAAGGGTATTAATAATTTATACTCACAATTATACTTAAATAATCCATTGTATATTTTGGCGATTTTAGTATAAAATCTATCATTTACGACTAATTTTAATTGCAATAATCAATTGATATTATATTTTTTATTAATATAATCTATATTACATAATCGTTAATGACGTTATTTTCATGAAAAATATTCTAGAAGAGTATTTTTATTTCAAAATGCATAATGGGTTTAAATAATTATATTTTAAATGAAAATCATAAAAAAAATACAATACTATTATTAATAAATGGTTTAAATTAATATTTAATCAAAATTATGTGAATTATATTGTATATTTGACATTGTAAAAATGATGACTGCAAAATTAAAAATCACTAATTAGAACACAATCAATATTTCTACACTTTTTTTTTAATTAAAAAAGGGTTGCCACCTTATAGCTAAAATACAATGAAAAAAAAATATTTAAAATTCCTATATGTTGGGATTACAGTACTATCTATTGTTTCTTGTTCGCGAGCTGACAGCACGAGCATATTAGAAAATGAGAAATCAACTACCCCCAACAACAGTATAACAGAAAAGGAATTATTAGCACAAGGTTGGACAATAGTAAAAGAAATCAACTTGATTCCAGAGCTAAAGAATAGAGCTAAAACATCTGCAAGATCAATGGAGCAATCGGATATCAAAGTTCCTTTTACTGAAAAATATTTATCTCAAATGGGATGGGATCTGAGTGATACTGACAATGGCAGAAAGGAGCAACAAGAGGTTATAAAACAGCTGAAATCTCTAACCCCAGGGGGTAGTTATCCTGATCCTAATGGAGTACTTTTTACTCGTGATTTTGCTTTAGGTCGTAAAAATATTAAAGAAGAGAAAAACTGGTGGAAAGCAGATACTTATGTTCTTTTGGGAAAACCAGAACTTGTAGCTAAACCCAATCAATTAGAATTACCTGATGAAGTGTTCTCAACAGAGGTGACTAATGCAAGTAATGAAGATAGTGAAATTACAGTAACCTATTCTTATAAAACAGGTTACAAATACACTTGGAATACGAAATTTTCAGGGAGTTTGAAAATTGGTTCAACCTTATCATTCGGTATTCCGCTCACTGCGAAAGGGGAAACGACTGTAGAAATAATGGTAGGTGGGGAAAAATCTTGGGGAGAAGATACTACAAACGAAAAGACCTTAACTAGTTCTTATAAAACTAAGGTGCCTGCTAATAGTAAAAAAAGCATTAAAGTATTTACAAAAATGCAAGGTTCAGAAGTGAATTATACCGTTCCAATAACTATAAATGGTACCTATGTTTTATGCACACCAGGCTATAGATACGAAATCAATAATATGGATATAACTAAAGGTTTACTAAGAGATAGTTCTATCCCTATGAATGAGCAAGGAGTCGTAAAATCTGTTGCCAGTTCAACTGTTAAAATACTTGAATCTCCTGCAGTAAAATTATAAATTAGAAATAAGTTTATTTCTAACCAATAATGTAAATATTTCTGAAATATAAAATCCCTGAGTGAAAATTTAGGGATTTTTCATGATTAATTATTCATTAAATTTGGGTAACTCCGGTGGATATACTTTGTAATTATTTAGACTTTTTCAAATGGCAGCCTTTCATTAAAAAAGAAATTCACTACGAAGATGTTTTTGTAACTCGTATGCAGTATAGTTTGTTGATTTTTAATGTATTGTGTTTTTATTGTGTATTGTGAATATTTATAAATTATTAATTTAAAATAATAAAAATCAGAATATTATAAATTAAACTTATCTGTTTCAATGTAAAGTCAAAGCCTTCTCGGAATCATTTTTGCATGAATAATCACATAATCACCAAAATATAACATTATGAATACTAACAGACTTTCCGCAAAGGTGGAAAAAGCACTTAGTGACCAAATGAACAAGGAGATTCATGCATCACACATTTTTCTGTCGTATGGCATTTGGGCCGATGATAAAGGTTATCAGGGAATTGCCAATTTTCTTTACCGTCATTCTCAGGAAGAAAGAAACCATTCGATCAAATTTATGGAGTATATTTTAAACAGAGGCGGAAAACCAAAAGTAAATGCCATACCGGCTCCTCCGGCAGATCCGGAAAGCCTTACAGCCTGTTTTGAAGGTGTTTTCAAACATGAAGTAGACAATACAACCGCCATCTACAAAATCGTAGATCTTTCTATGGCCGAAAAAGACTGGGCAACCTGGAATTTTATGCAGTGGTTTGTACAGGAACAGATTGAAGAAGAAACATTAGCTCAGAACCTTATCGATAAATTAAAAATTGCAGGCGGAGACAGAGCTACGGATGAATCTTTATTTACTTTAGATAAAACTTTACAGGAAGCCCCGAATGATGTTCCTCTGGCCCAGGAAGCCACAGGAAATAATCCCTAAAAATCACCGGTGAAGCAAAAACTGCTTGAAAATCTGTCAGGAATGCTGGCAGATTTTTTTATTATGAAACTCCCTTAAAATTCACTATCTTTGCACGCTGAAAGTTCAGGAATCAACAATCAGAGTGAAAACTTTGAATCTGAAAACTTAGAACTTCCAACCTTAAACCTTAAACTTTGAATTTTACAATATGAAATGTGGAATCGTAGGCCTGCCGAATGTAGGTAAATCAACACTTTTTAACTGTCTGAGCAATGCAAAAGCTCAATCAGCAAACTATCCTTTCTGTACTATTGAACCGAACCTGGGAACAGTTTCAGTGCCGGATCAGAGATTGTTTGAATTGGAGAAAATCGTAAAACCTGAAAGAGTTTTACCGGCTGTTGTTGAAATCGTTGATATTGCAGGTCTTGTAAAAGGTGCCAGCAAAGGAGAAGGATTGGGGAATCAGTTCTTGGCAAATATTCGTGAGTGTGAGGCAATTATCCATGTTTTAAGATGTTTTGATAATGGAAATATCATTCACGTAGAAGGTTCAGTAGATCCGTTAAGAGATAAAGAAATCATTGATATTGAACTTCAACTGAAAGATCTTGAAACAGTAGGGAAAGCAGTTGAAAAAGCTAAAAAATTCATCAAATCCGGTAAGAAAGAAGATCTTCTTACTTACGAAACCCTTCAGAATTTACAGAAATTCTTAGAAGATGGGAAAAACGCAAGAGAATTTGCGATGGATGATTTTGCAAAGTCAATCATTGCTGAAGTTCAGCTTTTAACGAATAAGCCGGTACTTTACGTTTGTAACGTAGATGAAAATTCTATCAAAAACGGAAACGATTGGATTGCAAAGATCGAAGAGATGGCTAAAAATGAAGGGGCTGAAGTAGTTGTATTAGCTGCTCAGATTGAAGCTGACATCAATGAATTAGAGACTTTCGAAGAAAGAGAAATTTTCCTTGACGAGCTAGGTCTTACAGAACCGGGAGTAAACCGTTTGATCAGAAAAGCTTACGATCTTTTAAAACTTCAGACGTATTTCACTGCCGGAGTAAAAGAAGTAAGAGCATGGACTATCGGACAGGGATGGACGGCTCCTCAGGCAGCTGGAGTAATCCACACAGACTTTGAAAAAGGATTCATCCGTGCAGAAGTAATCAAATATAATGATTATATGACGTACGGTTCAGAAGTAAAAGTAAAAGAAGCCGGAAAACTTTCTGTAGAAGGTAAAGAATATATTGTACAGGATGGTGACATCATGCACTTTAGATTCAACGTATAAGAAAAAATATTAAAGTTAGTTTATAAAAAAAGCGTTTCCATGTATTTGGGAGCGTTTTTTTGCATATAATGATGCATTGAAAATTATAAAAAGAATTTACTTTTTGTGTAAGTTTGGAAGCTTTTTTTAATAAATGCAGTAACTGTGAAAATCTTATATTTTGCAATTCCTGCTTTACTTTTTTCGTGCTCAGGGCCTGTAAAAGATATAAGCTTTCTTTATAAAAAAAACACTTCCAAATGAACAGAAGTGTTTTGTATTTTAAACAGGTATAGTTAAATATCTTACATGAATGGGTCCTCTGGTTCCAGTACAAATCTGCAAATTGTTTCACCACACTTTGGTCCTGTCATAAAGCAGCTGCCTGTCATTGGATCATAACATCGCATTAATCCTCCGGTAATGGATCTTAATTCTTTTTTGTTTAGTTTTTGCCCCTTACTTAAATTTTGATTTTTCATAGTTGTTGATTTTAGATGTTATTTTTTTATTAACCTTTGAGGAGTTTCTCCTAAGGAATATCAGATTCAGGTACATTTCATGAGTCCACTGGCAGCAATCCTTAATTCCTTTTTGTTTAGCTTTTTTGCGTTATTTAAGCTGATATATGTTTCTTAAAGTTCCAATACAGGTCTGCATTGTATTTCTGCGCATCCAAAGCCAAAAATTCTGCATTTGCCAGTCATAGGGTCTATACATTGTCTTAATCCTCCAGTGATGGATCTTAGCTCTTTTTTATTTAGTTTTTTGCCGTTGTTTAAGTTTTTATTTTTCATATTTTTAGTTTTAAATTACCTGATAGTTAGTTTTTTTAATTAGTTTGGAAATGGAGGCTCAGGTACATATCTGCACTCTCTTTCCGCGCATCGTATTCCAGTATCTATGCATCGTCTTGTTTCAGGATCAAGACACATCTGTAATCCACCTTTGATGGATTTTAATTCTTTTTTGTTCAGTTTTTTGCCGTTATTCATAGTATTAATTTTAAGAGATTTGAGAATTATTCTATAGTGATGGGTGCTGGTCTGCACTCTTTTTGTCCGCAGACAGGTGAAATAATGGTACAGCCATTAGGATATGGAGATTCACATGGTTCATGTGGAGTGGGACAAAGTACCGATTCCATACAGTTCAGTAATCCTCCTCTAATCGTTGTAAGTTCTTTTTTATTAAGTTTTTTCCCGAATTGTAAAAATTGATTTTTCATTGATTTGATTTTTAGTGAGTTAGTTATAACGAATGTAATGAAAATAATTGAATATAAATCACTGTTTATAGATAAAATGATAATTATTTTAATAAAATGCATTTAAATTAGTAATTGAGACTAAATTGATCTTCTTCAATATGATGAACCTTTCAACACATAAAAAAGAACTTTTCAACAAACTCTATCTGTGTTTTAATCAGGAAATTTGCTTTATAAATACGTAAGAAAATGGAAAAAAAAGAAACGGTTCTCGTAACTGGTGGTTCAGGATTTATTGCCTGTTATTCTATAATCACTTTGCTTAATAACGGGTATAAAGTGAAAGCTACACTCCGTTCCCTTAAAAAAGCAGAATTGGTAAAAGAAATGCTTAAAGAGGGTGGAATCACTTCTTTTGAAGATATATCTTTTACCGAAGCTGATTTACAAAATGAAGCTAGTTGGGATAAAGCTGCTGAAGGTTGTCAGTATGTTATGCATACAGCATCACCTACTCCCAATACAGATGCAAAAACAGAAGATGATTTTGTTATTCCTGCTAAGAATGGAGTTTTATTTGTATTGCGGGCAGCAAAGAAAGCGGGAGTAAAAAGAGTTGTATTGACATCTGCTTTTGGTGCAGTAAGCTACGGAACTCTGAAAGATACACCTTATACAGAAGAAGACTGGACAGTTCTTAATGATACGGTATTTCCTTATCAGCGCTCTAAAACCATTTCTGAGAAAGCAGCCTGGGAATTTATACAAAGTGAAGGGGAGAGTATGGAATTATCTGTAGTTAATCCAACAACTGTTATGGGGCCTGTTTTATCAACTGACTATGCCCATTCTATCCAGATTATAAGACAAATGATGAACGGAGAAATGAAAGGTTGCCCTAAACTCATTACAGGATATGTGGATGTCCGGGATGTAGCAGATCTTCATTTTAGAGCCCTAACAATGCCTGAAGCAAACGGGCAGCGTTTCATTGCTGTTGCCGGGGAAGCACTGTCGATGCTGGAAGTTGCAAAAATCTTAAGAAGAAACCTAGGGGATGTTGCCCATAAAGTTCCAACAAAGGAGTTGCCAAGCTGGGTAATACGATTGCTGTCAGTTTTCAATCCGAAGATTAAAATGATTGTTCCACATTTAGGTCTGGTAAAAAAAGCAAGTAATGAAAAAGCGAAAACATTGTTACATTGGAAACCCAGAAGTGCCGAAGAAGCCATTGTGGCTGCTGCAGAAAGTTTAATTAAATTTAACCAGATTTAAAATGAAAGTAATCATCACAGGAGCAACAGGATTGGTGGGAGAAGGAGTTTTACTGGTGTGTCTTAATAATCCGGAAGTCACGGAAGTATTAACTGTCAGCAGAAAATCTTCAGAACGTAAGCATAATAAGCTTAAAGAGCTTATTATAAAAGATTTTTCTGAAATTAACAACTACAGTACAGAACTTAAGGAATATGATGCCTGCTTCTTTTGTGCAGGAGTAAGTTCTGTAGGAGAAACTGAAGAAAGTTTTACCCGGAAGACTTATGATTTTGTGTTACCTTTCGCAGAAATATTATCTCAAATAAACAAAACTATGACTTTTATTTATGTCTCCGGAAACCGTACAGACAGTACAGAGAAAGGAAAAGTAATGTGGGCAAGAGTAAAAGGACGGACAGAAAATGCCCTGCTGAAACTCCCTTTTAAAGCAGTTTATAACTTTCGTCCCGGATTTATGAAACCAGTAAAAGGGCAGAAAAATGTTCGTTTTATTTATCGTTTTTTTGAGGTCTTGTCTCCCGTATGGTATTTCCTATTTCCTGATTGGATCTGTACTATGGAAGAAGTAGGGCTGTCAATGATTCATTGTGCTGAAAATGGATATAAGAGTGCTGTACTGGAAGTAAAGGATATAAAAGAAGCTACCCGATGAAAAAAATTTTAACAATAATCAAAACTGTAGGCGCTGTTTTACTGTGTCTCATTTTAATCGTGACGGTTACCGTTTATTTTTATATGAAACAGCCTCAGTTCGGAGCACTTCCTGAAGGTGAAAGACTGGCATCAATAAAAGAATCAGTTCACTACAAAAACGGAAAATTCAGGAATCTTGAAGAAAAGCCTGTTATTACTCCGGGATACAGTTTTATAGAAGAAATTTGGAAATCCATGGTTGAAACTTATCCGAATACCGAACCTGAAGGTGTTTTACCCTCCGTGAAAACAAATTTAAAGGCTATTCCCTCTCATGAGAATATATTGGTTTGGTTTGGGCATTCATCTTTCTTTTTACAGGTAGATGGGATTAAAATTTTGGTGGATCCTGTTTTCAGTGGTAAAGCATCTCCTTTGCCATGGGGGGTAAAAGCTTATAAAGGAAGTGATGTATATACTGTAGCCGATATGCCTGAAATTGATTATATGCTACTTTCCCATGATCACTATGATCATCTGGATTATGAGACTGTAAAAGCACTACAATCTAAAGTGAAATTTGTGGTTTGTGGTTTGGGAGCAGGAGCACATTATGAAAAATGGGGGTATAAACCTAAGCAAATTATCGAAAAAGATTGGGGAGATAAGCTGGAAGTAAAACAGGGCTTTGCAATATATACAGAGAATACTCATCATGCAGGAGGCAGGGGATTTAAAGATTCACAGGCATTGTGGCTGTCTTTTTTCATTCAGTCTTCAGCGATGAATATTTATTATAGCGGGGATGGCGGATATAGTGACCGTTTTAAGAAAATAGCTGCAGATCATCCTGCTATAGACTGGGCAATCATGGAGTGTGGACAGTATAACAAAGCCTGGCGATCCGTACATGAACTGCCTGAAGAAGTGGCATTGGCAACTGCTGAACTAAAAGCGAAAAACCTATTGCCCGTTCATCACTCTAAGTTTACCCTGGCAAAGCATCCGTGGAATGAACCTCTTAACCGAATTTATGCCTTGTCCCAATCAAAAAACTACCGTCTGGCTACCCCAATAATAGGTGAGGTGGTGAGATTGGATGATGGAGCTCAAACTTTTAAACAATGGTGGAAAAACGTAAAATAATGCAAAATGAAGATTACTGAAATAAAATCCTGCTTTGTGGGACCTCTTATTTCTCCTGAGCAGTTTATATCAGAACATTTCTTCCTTTTTCTGGCAAAGGGTACAATGAATGGTTATGATGGAAATAAACACTACACCCTTAAGCCGGGGAATAGCTGTATCGTAAGGAAAAATAGACTGGCACGTTATAATAAACAGAAAGACAATGATAAATTTGAAAAGGTGGTTTTTATCTTTGACGAATTGTTTTTGAAAGAATTTCTGAAAAAACATACCCTGTCTTTTCAGAAATTTAATTCAAAAGATGCATTTATTTCCATAAAAAAAGACAAACTAATAGATCATTTTTTAATTTCATTAGAACCTTATTATACAGATTCAGGGAATATCAGCAGTGCTTTTTCTGATGTAAAAAGAGAAGAACTTTTACTCATTCTCCTGCAAATACATCCTGAATTAGCAGATGTCCTTTTTGATTTTGGAATTCCGGGGCGTTTGGATCTTGAGCAGTTTATGCAAAAAAACTATAAATTCAATGTGAATGTAGAGAGGTTGGCTTTTCTTACAGGACGAAGTTTATCAGCATTTAAAAGAGATTTTAAAAAGATCTTTAATGAAACACCCAATCGCTGGTTAGTAAAAAGACGATTACAGGAAGCTCGTTTTCTTATTGAAGAGAAAAAACTAAGACCAGGCGATATTTATCTTGATCTTGGTTTTGAAGATTTTTCACACTTTTCTTTTGCTTTCAAAAAAGAGTTTGGAATATCAGCCAAGAATCTTTAACAGGAATAAGCAGATTCTTAATATTGAAAAACAACAGATAAAAAAGAGACCTCATAACTTTGTATATTTGAATTTTACAAGTTATCTGTTATGGAAAAATTAGCCCATGCTTCACTAGAAGATTTTTACAGGGAAATGACTGCCAAGCTGGGAAAAAGCTTGGAAGATATTTTTCCTAAAGGCCTCCACAAAGATATTGGTCACTTTAATGTATTCGACATTGCTCAAACCCTTGAAAGAGTACGGAATACTTCAGAAATGCCCTATAACAGACGGAAATATTACAAAATAAGTTTGATCAGAGGGGAAAACAGAGCCGAGTATGCCGATAAGACCGTTTCCATAGAAAGAAATGCATTGCTGTTTGCCACTCCTAAGGTTCCATACCATTGGATTCCGGAGAATGCTCAGCAATCAGGAAGTTTTTGTGTATTTACGGAAGACTTTTTTATGAAAGAAGCCTCTTACAATACCTTGGAAAATCTGCCTATTTTTCAACCTGGGGCGGTTCCTATATTTGAAATTGATGATGACTGGGCAGATGAAATAGAACTTCTCTTTAAAAAAATAAAAAAAGAAATAGATTCGGATTATATATTTAAATATGATCTGATCAGAAATTACGTCTGGGAGCTTATTCATTATGGACAAAAACTGCAGCCTGCTACAAAAATTTCAGTTTCAAAAGATGCGTCCATAAGAGTAGTATCTCTATTTATAGAATTGTTGGAAAGGCAGTTTCCCATTGAATCAAGGGAACAACGGTTACAACTGAGAGCTGCCAATGACTACGCTGAAAGATTATCAGTACATGTTAATTATCTCAATAAAAGATTAAAAGAAAGCACCGGCAAAACCACTACGGAATTTATTGGTGACCGCATTATCCAGGAAGCGAAGATCCTTTTGAGACAAACCCAATGGAATATATCTGAAATCTCTTATACTCTCGGCTTTGAAGAAATAGCCCACTTTTCAAACTTTTTCAAGAGAAAAACATCGTTTACTCCTTTAGAATTCCGTGCATGATTTGAATTTTGCAAATTTCGGATTGATTCGAGTAAATGCTTTTCGCTGTAAATATTCCAACTTTGTATCACTAAAACAACCCAAAATATGGACACAAAGACAAAAATAGCATTGGTAACCGGAGGAAACAGAGGTTTAGGTAAAAACTCAGCACTTAAGATTGCGCAAAAAGGACTTGATGTGATCATTACATATAGAAACAATGAGGAAGAAGCAGAAGCTGTTGTGGATGAAATAAAAGCTATAGGAAGGAATGCAGCAGCATTTCAGCTAGATACAAAAGACCGTAAAAGCTTTGATAATTTTATTAAAAATGTTACCCGTCACCTAGAAGAATCCACCGGTAATTCTCATATTGATTACCTGGTTAATAATGCTGGAACAGCTTTATATTCACCTATTACAGAAGTTACGGAAGAACAGATGGATGATATGGTAGACATTCATTTTAAAGGAGTATTCTTCTTAACTCAGAAACTACTGCCTTTCATCAATGATGGCGGAGGAATTATTAATATTTCTTCAGGGCTGGCAAGGTTTGCAACACCAGGCTCTTCTGTCTATGGTTCTATAAAAGCAGGAGTGGAAATGCTTACAAAATATATGGCCAAAGAATTGGGTTCCAGAAAAATAAAAGCAAATGTAATAGCTCCCGGAGCTATTGAAACGGATTTCGGTGGCGGAAGAGTAAGAGATAATAAAGAAATCAATGATATGGTATCCGGTTCTACAGCTTTGGGTAGAGTAGGCCTTCCAGATGATATCGGTGGGGTAGTGGCTTTTTTATGTACAGATGACGCTGGCTGGATTAACGGACAAAGAATTGAAGTTTCAGGAGGAATGTTTCTTTAATAACAATAAGAACCGGTAAAGTATGCCGGTTCTTATTTTATATAATTATTGAGTAATCGTCAATCGGATCAACAGGAACGGGTGGCTGGCATTCTTTTTCCCTGCATCCCGGGCCATAATAATAACATCGGTCCCCATAGATTTTACATCTTACCTCTCCTCCTCCTGTAATCATTTCCAACTCTTTCTTGGCTAGTTTTTTTCCTCTGTTTAAATTTTGTTTGTTCATGGTTTGATATTTAGTAAGTTATGTATAACGAATATACGGAAAATACCAATTGTAAATCCCGTATGAGAGAAAAATAAGTTTTGTGATTGTATCAAATTAATAGGGGTGTTGTTGTATTGCCTGTAAATAGTAACATATAAAAACAAAAGTCTATCCCTATTGGAGATAGACTTTTTTATGATGTAGAGTCTTGTTGAACTATAAAGGAGCTTTACATTCCGGTTCACCGCAGAATTTCCCATATTCTTTACATTCTGTAAAGCCTTCCGGTCTGCAGATTTTCAGTCCACCTTTGATGGTGATCAGTTGTTTCTTGTTCAATTTTCTTCCGTTAAGTTCGATATTGTTTTTCATAGTTTAGATTGTGTTAAATTGGTTGTTATTAAGGTCTGCATATTTTTTGTCCGCAATGAGGAGAAATCATAGCACAGCCATTTTCATCAACATTAGAATTGCATGGCTCCATATGAGGCAGACAGACTTTCTGAGCAGGCATACAGTCCAGCATACCCCCAGCAATAGTCTTTAATTCTTTTTTACTAAGTCTCTTCAGTAGAATATCTGTTTTCATAATCGTGATATTTAAGATATTAAGTATTGTTCAGGAATTAATCCCAAGGTTGTTGTGGCTGTCCCGGCTTACATTGATCTTCTGCACACTTAGGATGATACTGTCTGCATCTTAATGAAGCATCAAGACACATTAAAAGTCCTCCATTGATCGTGCGCAGCTCTTTTTTATTCAAATGCTTTGCTTTTGCTAATGTTTTGTTTTTCATGATTCTGATTTTTAATAAGTTAGTTATTACGAATGTATGAAAAGTTTTAACATTAAATCACCTTTTGAAGAAAAAATATAAATATCGTAATTTATTACTTACTTCTGATAATGAATAAGTTCCTTGATGCCGGGCTTACAATACTTCCGGTGAACCTTACATCATTATAGTTTTGAAAGATTTTCTAAAGCTCTTTCCAGCGTTTCCTGTTTCTTGGCAAAACATAGCCGGATTACATTTTCATTCAGCTTATTTTTATAAAAAGAAGAAAATGGAACAGTGGCCACTTTATGATTAATTGTCAGTTCGCTGGCAAAATCAAAATCATTTTTATCCGAAATTTTAGAATATTTTACAGCCTGGAAGTAAGTTCCCTCACAATCCAAAAGTTCAAAAGAAGTCCCGGAAAGCCCTTTTCTCAGAAAATCTCTTTTCTCCTGAAAGAACTGATTAAGATGGATATAATGCTCGTCATTTTTCATATACTCTGCCAAAGCAAGCTGAATAGGGGTGTTTACACAGAAAACATTGAACTGGTGTACCTTTCTGAATTCATCGGTTAAAGCTTTTGGAGCCGCACAGTATCCTACCTTCCATCCCGTAACGTGAAAAAGTTTTCCGAATGAAGCCACAAGAAGACTTCTTTCTTTTAATTCAGGATATTTACAGATACTTAAATGCTGTTTTCCATCAAAAACAATATTCTCATATACTTCATCACTCAAAATAAGAATAGAAGTTCCCTTTACCAATTGAATTAGTGCTTTAATGTCCTCTTCTTGTAAGATTTTTCCGGAAGGATTGTTAGGATTATTGAGGATGATCATTTTAGTTTTGTCGCTGATCAGGTTTTTTACAGCAATCCAGTCGATTTGATAATCCGGAGCTTTCATTTCGAATCTTTTTACAATGCCTCCGAAAAGCTCAACGGTAGGTTCATAACAATCATAAGCCGGTTCAAAAATAATCACTTCATCATCTTTCTTAATAAAAGTAGCAATAGCGGTAAATATAGCTTGAGTTCCCCCTGCAGTAACGGTAATTTCCGAATCTGGATGATAAGCAGCCTGATGGCTGTTCTCTATTTTCCTTGCTATCTCTTCCTTTAAAGCAATCATTCCTCCCAATGGTGCATACTGATTGAAGCCTTTTTTAATAAAGTGATCTACATTGTTCAGCAATTCAGGATCCGGCATGAAATCAGGAAACCCCTGAGAAAGATTAATCGCTTCATTTTCATTGGCCAGCTGCGTCATCTGACTGAAAATGGTGGTTCCTACATTGGAAAGCTTAGATAAAGGAAGTTGTATCATAAAAAAACAGATTTTGTTGATACCGAATTTAATGAATTATTTAAATAAGTCATTAAAATAGTTTTAGGTTGGGAAACCCAATGGTGCAAAGAATTTATAAGAGGAACTGTTTTTAAGGTGCAAGAGAATCAAAGATTCTCAGGTATACACTTTATTTTTGCCACGAATGTGCTAATGAACTGATTAGTGTATTCGTGGCTATTAAAAAATATTAATCTTTAAGATTCTGGTGTAACCTGTATAAGATCTACCCGTAATCAATTTTATCGGAGATAAAATCATCGTTTTTTCAACAAATTCCCTTAGAATTTTCAGCAGTAAAAAATAACTTTAAACAATTGTTTAAAAAATATAACTTTTTACTTTTAGATATGTTCGATGATGTTTACATTTGTTATGCTAAAAATAATTTTAAACCAATGATCATGAAAATTAAGAAGATTGAGTTTCCGGCAAAATCCATTTTGGCTCAAGGAAAAGATGAGTTTGATTATGCTGACAGTTTTGTAGGTGGGCTGGTTGGTAATGGGCAGAATTTTAATATTACACAAATTGGAAAAGCCTTTTTTACAAGTGGGCCTAAATGGGGAAAAAAGATGTTTGCCTTCAGAAACAAGGTGGTGAAATTATTCGGTCTCAAAACAGGTGCAGAGACTGTTCCGGTAAAAGATTCTGATTCCTTTACCTGTGAAGTAGGGGAACGGGTAGGGATTTTCAAGGTGTTCGATAAGACCAGTAATGAGATTATTCTTGGGGAAGATGATAAACATCTGGACTTCAGAGTCTCTCTTTTGTTCGATAAAAATCAAGGAGGACAGGATGAAAATTCTTTAACGATTTCCACTACCGTAAAATTTCATAACTGGCTGGGAGTGCTATATTTTCTGCCGGTTCGTCCATTTCATAAATTAATTGTTCCGGTTATGCTTAAAAATATAATTGGCCAGCTGGAGAGTACTAAACAATAATTGTAAAGGGTAATTGTCGGAATATAGACACTTGCCCTTTATTCTTTATCCCTTTAAGTCTACTTTTTATGATATGAATACTGATTTCAGGAAGAATGTTGATAAAAAAATGAAGACTAAAATTCGGATAATTTTGGACAATTTCGTATTTTTGTATGTTTGCTGAAATCATATATGTCACAAGAAATAAATCCAACCTACTCCGAAGAGAATATCAGAACCCTCGATTGGCAGGAACATATCCGTCTGCGTCCCGGCATGTACATCGGGAAGCTCGGTGACGGTTCATCTGCCGATGACGGTATTTACATTTTACTTAAAGAAATCCTGGATAACTCCATTGATGAGTTCAGGATGAGATCCGGTAAAAGAATTGAAATAAAACTGGATGACGGCAAGGTTACCATTCGTGACTTTGGTCGTGGAATTCCGCTGGGAAAAATGGTAGATGCCGTTTCCAAAATGAATACCGGAGGTAAATACGACAGTAAAGCCTTCAAAAAATCGGTCGGGCTGAACGGAGTCGGAACGAAAGCAGTAAATGCCCTTTCAGAATATTTCAAAGTACGTTCTTTCCGTGACGGAAAAATGAAAATGGCGGAATTTTCCCGCGGAATAATCACGGAAAACTTTGATGAAAAAGAAACCTCAGACAGAAATGGAACTGAAATTTCATTTATTCCGGATGGGGATATTTTCCTGCATTTCAAATATAGAAAAGAGTATATCGAAAGAATGCTCCGCAATTATGCATATCTGAATCCCGGACTAAAAATATTATTCAACGGGGAAACTTATTTTTCTGAAAACGGTCTGAAGGATCTTTTGGAAGAAGAACTGGAAAGCGATACTTTATATCCGATCGTTCATTTAAAAGGGGACGATATTGAATTGGCGATTACCCATTCCGATAAATCACAAATGGAAACCTATTTTTCATTTGTTAACGGACAGAATACAACGCAAGGGGGAACTCACCTTAATGCTTTTCGTGAAGCCTATGTGAAAACGATCCGTGAATTCTTTAATAAAAACTTTGATGCTTCCGATATCAGAAAATCAATCATTGCAGCGATTTCTATCAATGTGGAAGAACCTGTTTTTGAATCTCAGACCAAAACAAAGCTGGGATCTAATGATATGGGACCGAATGGCCCTACTGTAAGGACTTTTATTATTGATTTTCTGAAAAGCAAACTGGATAATTTCTTACACAAGAATCCTGAAATTGCAGAAGCAATCCAGAGAAAAATTCTGATCTCTGAAAGAGAGAGAAAAGAACTTTCCGGAATCCAGAAACTGGCAAGAGAAAGAGCTAAAAAAGTTTCTCTTCACAATAAAAAACTTCGTGACTGCAGACAGCATTACAACGACCAGAAAGCTGAAAGAAAAGGAGATACACAGATCTTTATCACCGAGGGAGATTCTGCATCCGGATCGATTACGAAATCGAGAGACGTAGAAACTCAGGCGGTATTCTCACTAAAAGGGAAGCCTCTGAATTGCTATGGACTAACGAAGAAAGTGGTGTATGAGAATGAAGAATTCAATCTTCTTCAGGCTGCTTTAAATATTGAAGAAAGTTTGGAAGACCTGAGATACAATCAGGTAATTATTGCAACTGATGCCGATGTCGATGGAATGCACATCCGTCTGTTGATGATTACATTCTTCCTGCAATTTTTTCCAGATCTGATTAAAAATAACCATCTCTATATTCTTCAGACCCCATTATTCAGGGTTAGAAATAAAAAAGAGACAAGATACTGCTATTCAGAAGCAGAAAGAGTAAAAGCATTGAATGATCTTGGAAAAAATCCTGAAATTACCCGATTCAAAGGGTTGGGAGAGATTTCTCCGGATGAATTTAAGCATTTCATAGGTAAAGATATCCGTTTAGAACCGGTGGTGATTGGAAAAGACCAGACCATAGACCAGCTACTGGAGTTTTATATGGGTAAAAATACACCGGACAGACAGACTTTCATTCTTGAGAACCTGGTAGTGGAAGACGATTCTGATATTGATAAAAAAACCATTCTTGATGAAGTAAATAGCTAAAGCTAATGAACACCGCATAAGAATCACAATGAGATTAAGTAACCGTAGTAAAACATCATTTTATAACTTTATAAATACACTGCTAATTATGATGGTAGTGTTTGGAATAATAGGATTTTTAGCCAATAATTATAGGTTTCATGCATTAGGTAATGAAAGTTATCTGATGGTTATCATTCCTGTATTGTTGCTGATATTTTTTTTTCTGAATGGAAGACAGATTTTTGAATATGACAGTGACGGAGAAGCACTGCATTTTAAGAACAGGAATATTATTCCCTTTTTAAGCAAGGCTCTTCATGATGAATTTCCAAAGTATAAACTGATAAAATATGACGTAGTAAGTATTTTTTTCATCAAAAGACTATACATTACCGTCTCAAGTAAGAATAATGGATCTACTATTCTGAAGTACCAGATCTCTTATTTGACCAGAAAAGAAGTAAACGATTTAAAACTCTCTCTGAATAAAGTGGTAAAAGCCAATAAAGAGAAAAAAGATTAATATAACAGATGACGACAGAAGAATATTCGCATGAGGGTGAAAGCTTAAAAAAGGTTTCCGGTCTTTACAAAGACTGGTTTCTGGATTATGCTTCCTATGTAATTTTGGATAGGGCTATTCCTTCGATATTTGACGGGCTTAAGCCTGTTCAGCGAAGAATTATGCACTCTATGCGGGAACTGGAAGATGGCCGTTACAATAAGGTGGCCAACATCGTGGGAAATACCATGAAATATCACCCTCACGGTGATGCTTCCATTACAGATGCCATGGTGCAGGTTGGGCAGAAAGAATTACTGATTGATACTCAGGGAAACTGGGGGAACATCTATACTGGAGATTCTGCAGCAGCAGCGAGGTATATTGAAGCCAGACTGACCCCTTTTGCCCTGGAAGTAGTCTTTAACCCTAAAACTACGGAATGGACAAAATCCTATGATGGTAGAAATAACGAGCCAATAGACCTTCCTGTAAAATTTCCTTTGCTTCTTGCTCAGGGAGTGGAAGGAATTGGAGTTGGACTTTCCACCAAGATCCTTCCGCATAACTTCAACGAACTTATCAATGCATCTGTTGCCCATTTAAAAGGTAAGAAATTTGAGATTTACCCGGATTTTTTAACCGCTGGTTATCTTGATGTATCAGAATATAATGACGGTCACCGAGGAGGAAAAGTAAGAGCCAGAGCTAAAATCACCCAGACGGATAAACATATGCTGGTGATCTCTGAACTTCCTTATTCCAAAACAACGAGTGATCTGATCGATTCTATCTTAAAAGCCAATGAGAAAGGAAAGATCAAGATTAAGAAAATTGAAGACAATACATCCGATAAAGTTGAAATCCTGATTCATATTCATAATGATGTGTCTCCGGATAAGACAATTGATGCGCTGTATGCCTTTACAGACTGTCAGGTAACGATTTCTCCGAATGCCTGTGTGATTGTAGGTGATAAACCAATGTTCATGAATGTTTCCGATATTCTGAAAACGAATACCGATCATACGGTTTCATTGCTTAAAAAAGAGCTTGAAATAGAACTTCATGAGCTTCAGGAAAGCTGGCATTTCTCCTCACTGGAAAGAATCTTCATCGAAAACAGGATTTACCACGATATTGAAGAGGTGAAGAGCTGGGAAGATGTTTTAAAAACTATTGATATAGGATTAAAACCTCATACCAAACACCTTTTAAGAGCGGTAACGGAAGAAGATATTTTAAAATTAACAGAGATCAGGATCAAGAGAATTTCAAGATTCGATTTAGATAAATTTAAAGAAAATATAGCTGCTCTGGAAGGTAAAATTGAGCAGGTAAAACATCATCTTGCCAACCTGATTACATATGCTATCGATTACTATCTGAATATTCAGAAGAAATACGGAAAGGATAAGCAGAGAAAAACAGAACTTAGAATCTTTGATACCATTGATGCAACGAAAGTAGCTGTAGCCAATGAGAAGTTCTATGCCAATTTTGAAGAAGGCTTCATCGGAACCTCACTGAAGAAAGATCAGTACCTTTTTGATTGTTCGGATATAGATGACATCATTATTTTCAGAAAAGACGGTAGCATGAAAGTCGTAAAAGTGGAGGCTAAAACCTTTGTTGGAAAAGACATTCTTCATGTTGCCATATGGAAGAAAAATGATAAGAGAACAGTTTACAACATGATCTACCGTGAAGGTAGGGAAGGACCTTATTATATGAAACGTTTTTCTGTGACGGGAGTAACCCGAAATACAGATTATCCGCTGGCTTCAGACAAAAAAGGTTCAGAAACATTATATTTTTCAGCAAATCCTAATGGTGAAGCGGAAACCGTTACTGTTCTTTTAAAACCAAATCCGAGAATCAGAAAGAATAAAATGGAGATCAATTTCTCTGATCTAGCAATTAAAGGACGTGATTCCAAAGGAAATCTGGTAACCAAATATGCAGTGAAGAAAGTAGATCTTAAAGAAGAAGGTGTTTCTACACTAGCCCCAAGAAGAATCTGGTTTGATGATACAGTAAGAAGACTGAATGCTGATGCAAGAGGTAGTTTGCTGGGGAGTTTCAAAGGTGATGATAAAATTTTAACCATCAATACCAATGGAGAAGTAAAGCTTGTTTCGTTTGATCTTGGGAACCGTTTCGATGACGAATATCTGGTATTGGAAAAATGGAGACCTGCACAGCCAATTACGTGTATCTACTATGATGGGGAAAAGGACATTTATTTCATCAAGAGATTCTTACTGGAAAATACTGTTAACGTACAGACCTTTATGCCATCTGAACATCCTAAGTCATTTATAGAGAATGTAATTGTGGCTAATGATGCAACAGCAGAAATTATTTTCACAAAAGATAAAGGCAAAGAACGTGATGCGGAAACCATTAATATTGATGAATTCATTACCGTAAAAGGAATAAAAGCAATTGGTAACCAGTTTACTAAATTTAAAGTAAAAGCAATCAATATCACTATTCCTGAACCTGTAGAAGAAGAACCGGAAATCTATGAAGAACCAGAATCCATGGGAGATATGGATGAAGATGGCGGTATTATAGGAGATCTGTTTGAGGCAGATGGAGAAATAGAAACAGAATAGGCCCTATAAAGCTTATAATAAAGAATATAATAAAAACATCAGATGGATATAGTTGTTTTGATCATTATTGCAGTTACCTGTATATTTAGTTATGTGGGATTCAATAATACAGGGCTATTTGAAAAATATAAATTCAATGTTGGAGCGATTGCCAACCGTAAAGAATATATAAGGCTGATCAGTTCTGCATTTTTGCATGCAGACTTTATGCACCTGTTTTTCAATATGCTTTCCCTATACTTCTTTCAGGGAGTGGTGGTTCATTTCTTTGGAGAAATAGGATTTTTGATTATCTATTTCGGGTCGATGATTCTTGGAAACTTATTCAGTTTACAGATTTATCAGAAACAGCCTTGGTATTCCGCGATCGGAGCTTCTGGAGCTGTTTCGGGAATCATTTTTGCTTCCATAGCTATGGCCCCAAATGAGATCAGCGTGAATTTCTTACCGGGATGGCTGTTCGGAACACTGTATTTCGGATATTCAGTATACATGATGCTTAATCCTAAGCAATGGGATAACCTGGGGCACGCAGCTCACCTTGGAGGTGCTTTCTTCGGACTTGTTTATTCTATTGTACTGCATCCGCAGCTGGCGATGAGTAACATACTTTTCCTGGGAGTGATGTCACTTCCGCTGATTTATCTGGGCTATCAGATTTTCGTCAGGAAACGAATAGGATAAAAGATTATTTTTAATTTAAAATATCAAAACCAATGAACACATCAGAATTCAATAGTTTCATCGTGATACTTATCTATGGTTCATTGGTTTTGCTTTCTCTGCTGAAGATTGCAAACCCTTTAAAAGTTAACCGGAAAGCCAATTTCTGTTTTGGAATCTTTCTTTTTCTTTGGTCTACCTTCTGGATGGATGAAGTGCTTTTCCTGATAACCGGCTCAGCAATAGAGTTCCATTCCCTTTTTTTGGTGAGGTTTGTACAATATCTGACGCCTGTCTTTTTTTACTTTAGTGTATTATTTTATACCAATCCTTCTTTTACATTTAGAATAACAGATTTAAAATTTCTGTTGTTTCCAGCGGCATTCATGATGTGTCTTGTACTGACAGGTCTGGGATATACCAAGCCTTTCGAGTTTCTGAGCATTATCCTGATTATGGTTCAGGCATTGTTTTATACCGTAATCTCTTATATCACCATCAGAAAACATCAGCGGAAAATCCAGCAGTTTTCTTCCAATACAGAAGGAATCAATCTGAACTGGCTGGAATATATTATCCTGGTGATACTTGTTGTAAACATCATCTATGTGGTTTACAATCTGTTTTATGATCCCAAGTCATTAAATTTCTTTATCAATGCCATATTTCTGGTGGTTATTTATTGTGTCGGTTACTATTCTTTAAAACAGAAAGAGATCTATCCTCTGGAAGAAAAACAACGTGAAGAATTGATCTCGATGAATGATAATCCTGATTCTGAAGAAGTGAAAAAGAAGCTGATCTCTGATGAAGAGCTGGTAAGGATCAAAACGAAGCTTGGAAATATTATGGAAACACAAAAACCTTATCTGGATAGTGAACTGAATCTCATTAAACTGGCAGAGGTCTTATCCGTTTCTACCCATCAGTTATCTTATGTAATTAATACAGGCTTTCAAAAGAATTTTTTCCAGTACGTGAATGAGTTCAGGGTTGAGTATGCCCAAAGCCTTCTTAAAGATTCTAACAGCAAGTTATCTATTCTGGGAATTGCTTATGAATCAGGTTTCAATTCCAAGACTTCTTTTAATACCACCTTTAAAAAAATAACAGGTCAGACTCCTTCTGAGTTTAAAAATAGGTTCTAGTTTATAAACTTTTACCTTGTGTTTAAGTTTAATTACTTGACTTTTAATTGTTTGTAAATATTTTATCTTTTCATTAAAAATAGGTTCGTTCAGATAATCCTGAACATTAAAAGACCGCTTCTGTGATAGTTTTGTATCATAAAATTTAATCTTATGGATACCAAAGAATCATACGCTGTGGTTACAGGAGCAAGTCAGGGATTGGGAAAAGCTTTTGCAGAACATCTGGCCAGGAAAAAGATCAATGTCATTCTGGTGAGCCTACCCAATCAGGATTTAAAGGAACTTGCCCTTACTCTTGAAGAAAAGTACTCTATAAAGGCTTATTATTACGAAGTGGACCTGTCTGTCAATGAAAATGTAATGAAGCTTACAGAATGGCTTAATTCATCTTTTAATATTCATATTCTGATCAATAATGCTGGACTTGGCGGTACCAGAAAGTTTACCGAAGCAACTTCTGAGTATATCAATACCATTTTGCAGGTGAATGTAACGGCAACATCCCTTATTACCCATCAGCTGCTTCCTAATCTATTGAAGCAACCCAATGCCTATATTCTGAATGTTTCAAGCATGGCCGCATTTTCTCCGATAGGCTTTAAAACAGTATATCCTGCCTCTAAAAGTTTTATCCATTCCTTTTCCAGAGGATTGCATGAAGAACTAAAAGATACCAATGTTTTTGTAAGTGTAGTGAATCCCGGTGCTATGAAAACCAATGCAGATGTCTGTAAAAGAATAGAAAAACAAGGTTTCTTTGGCAGGCTGACGCTTTTAAATCCGGATAAAGTAGCAGCCCGGTGCATTCAGCAGCTATTAAAAAAAGACTCCGTAATTATGGTCAACCCAATCAGCTGGCTGATGATGAAGATTCTTCCTATTTGGATAAAACTACCCCTGATGACCCAGGCGATTAAAAGAGAGATTGAAGTATGAAAAAAGTTTTTGTAACCGGAGCTACCGGGCTTCTGGGAACCAATGTTATCATTAAATTATTACAAAATGGTTATTCTGTTATTGCTCTGGTGCGCCAGAAAAGCAAATATCTGGGTGAAAAAACTGAAAACCTGAAACTGGTTGAAGGAGAACTTTCATCTGATCTTTCCTCGTTCTTTAAAGATGTTGACTGCATCATTCACATCGCTGCAGAAACGAATCAGAACCTGATCCGTTACGAAAATTATAAAAAAATAAACTATGATATTACTATAAATCTCTTCTCTCAGGCGGAAACCTGTGGCGTACAGAGGTTCCTGTTTGTAAGTTCAGCCAATACAATCGGATATGGAAGCAAGGAAAAGCCGGGAAGTGAAGATGAAAATCAGAAATACCCTTTTACAGATTCTTTCTATGCTCAAAGTAAATTAAATGCTGAAAATTATCTTTTAGAGAATCGTAGAAATACAGAAGTTGTCATTCTGAATCCTGCTTTCATGATCGGAGCTTATGATGTAAAACCAAGTTCAGGGAAATTAATTTTCTGGGCCTGGAAAAAGAAGTTGATTTTTTATCCGAAAGGAGGTAAGAATTTTGTGCACGCTGAAGATGCAGCCGATGGGGTTATTTTAGCTATTGAAAAGGGAAAAAATAAGGAAAGATATCTTTTAGCGAATGAAAACCTGAGCTATAAAGATTTTTTTAGAAAGATCAATAGAATAACGGAGCAAAAACCCATGATGATCCCTATTGCTAATATCATTTTATCTATTTTAGGATGGATAGGAGATAGGTTGCGGATGTTTAATGTGAGCACAGCGCTAAGCACTTACAATATGAAAGCTTTGCAAATCAAGAATTATTATTCCAATCAAAAATCAGTAAAAGATCTGGAAATTCAATATCAGCCGATAGATAAAGCGATAGAAGATGCTGTTGGCTATTTTAAATCTAAAGAAATGAAGAGTTGATTTCATACAGCCTATTCCCACTGAGTATATCTTTTGTGATGATGCCATAGGTTTCAAACTATTCATCCATAAATATAAAAAAACCGACAAAAGTCGGTTTTTAAATTTTAGGGTATTGTCTGCTATGGATTGATTTGTATTTTTTGAGTGACATTCTTATTGGAAATCACACAAGCTTTACTACAATTGTTAGTATTGGAAATATTAACTTGTATTAATCCTGGCATGGATCGATAGTCTTCCTGATTATAAGGGACTTCAGAGCCATTCCTTCCACCGCCTTTGATGTCATATCTTATTTTGGCTACTCCGGTAAATCCGTTAGCCGGTTTAAATGCTAATTTTCCGGTTGCCGGATAATAGGTCCATGTTCCTTCGCTATTGGTATAGATACCTCCGGTTATATTAGGAATAACGGTACCATTGATATCTAAAAACCGGAATGAATTGAAGTCAATATTATCATAAGAAGCAACAGGTGGATTTTGACCCGTTCTTGAAGTATAAGCTGCATCGTTCAGCAGGGGTGAATAGGTAGATTTTATTCCCGGACATCCTGCAAACAGATCATCGGTAACTTCAGCGGCATAAGGTTTGGTAACTCCCAGATTTTTTAGCAAATGTATATTTTTGGCATCACCGGTGGAAGCCGCAAATCCAATTCTGAAAGTGGAAGGAGGTGAAGTATCCAGCGTTCTTACCTGATTGTTTTGCATTGCATTCTCTGTATATTTTAAAGATGTAGGATAATAGTAGCTGTCAATAACCTTTTCCTTGACGTTGCCATGCTGAATCTCTAACGTAATATTATAGCCTCCTGCAGGATTAGGAATTAGAGTGACATATACCTTACGGAATCTGGCATCAGAATCATTCTGAGGAATTGAATTTCCCCCGTTTTCCATAGTAAACTGGCTAAAAGTTGAGTTTTTAATAGCAATATGCTTTCCGGTTTGAGTATTTAGGGATACTGAACGGTTGCTGCTTGAAGGAGAAGCGTTGGTTGCCGTACTGTAAAGCAGCGGATAGCCATTGTATCCGGCAGGTTCAGAAGATGAAAGATACTGATTCCCACGTTTGCCTCTTAAAGTTACATTATTCCGGCCATCAGCTATAGATACATCGGTAAGTCCGTTTCTGGTTCTGTCCCCTTGACGAAATCTTGTTTTAAAGTTTCCGAATTCATCGAGACCAATTCCCAGATATGCGCCTCTCAAACCTTCCAGATTTCCTCCTTGTCTTGGATTTCTCATCACAAAAGTATAGCCTAATCCTCCACCAAAATAGCCGAGATTAAGCTGATCTTTGGGAATGGATCCATCTACCAAAAATATGGAGATTCCGTCACCTCCGTTGGAATTTCCACCATAGATAACATATTCAAATTCGAATTTAATTCCCTGATCACTGGTAAATTTTTTGTCCGCAAGGATAACGCCACCGGATATATTAGTCACATTCCGGGTTAGCCTTAGCCCTTCCGTAGTAAAAGTTGCATCATTTTGAACTCCGCTTGTTGCTACCTTATAGGCTTCCTGAGGTTGTAGCCCTTGGGTGAAATTAACAAAATAAGGATAGCCTGTGCCTTGTTGATTTTGAGCTGTAATGTGTTGTGAAAAAATAAACAAGGACGCAATAAACAGAATTTTTTGAAAATGTAAGATTAAATTATTTCTGTTCATAACTCCATTATTTTACAACAAAAACAATATTAATAAATGAACAGTCTGTAGCCGCAGCTCTCACATCATATGTCATGACTCCGGAATCAGAAATAGAAATATTTCTGAATACATTAGGGTCAGCATCCGTTACATAATAATAAAGATCTTTACTTGACGGGAAGAATGGAATAGAAGCAGGAGCACTTGTGCTTTTTGCTTTTGGAGTACCAAATTGATTCTTATATAAGGTATATAAATCTTTGGTTTGAGCAGTAGCATTTTGAGAAGTATCAAAAGATACGCTAGGCATATAAAACATTTTTACAGCATTCCCACTGATGCATAGCCAATCTGGGCTGGAAGGAGTTCCGATATTTTGACTTAAGCACTTTTTATCAGTGTCATAGATAAGAAGAGAATTGGCAGGATTGGGGATTGCATCCCTTTTAGCTGTCGTAAGCCTTGGAATCAGCATTCCTTTATTTTGACTGGAAATATCTAAGGCTGCGCTTGCATCCGGATTGGATATGTTAATCCCAATCTGTGCATAAGCAAATGAACTCATTGAAAATAAAATAATTGATACGAAATAATTTTTCATGTAAGTGTATTTATGATACGTTAATTTGTTTGTTTTTAGCGTTAATACTCTCTTTAAATGTGTTTTTATGGTTGTGTTTTTGTAAAAGACAATGGTATTAGACTTTTTAGATAGTTTCGGCTATAGCAGAAAAATATGTATCACAATCCTGTTGGATTGATACTTCATTGAATAAACCTGTATATGGAAACTTCTTCCAATAAGATCAATAACAGACATAATAAATACATACCTCATAGCTGAGGATGATCTTTTTATTCTGCAAAGAGAATTCAAAAATAAGATGAGTTAAATAGCCGTGATATGTTTAATGGCTACTAAAAAAGTATAATTCATAATCCTTTTGTGTTTAGTGCAAATATATAAATAATTCATTTTATTTGCCTATTTTATGGTGATTAAATTTTATTTTGTTTAATTTTTAAATTAAAATTTAATTTTCAGTTATTAATTTTATACATAAAACAATTTTTATAGATTATTTTTGTACAGCTTGGTTTAGGGAATTGATTGGTTTTCAATGGATGGGGTGAAAAACAAACCCCGTAAGTAGTCTTACAGGGAAGCTTATAGTATAATAGAAGTGTTATTACTCAATTAATTGTTTAACAGAGTTTTCGGTGAAAACAAGAGCTTTTTATTCCTATTAATAGGTGTTTTTCCTAATTTTTGTTATTTTGAAAAATTTTCAAAAGCTTCTTCAAGTTTTGAAACAAAGTTGATGTGCCGGGTCTTATTACTTTCAAAGATAAAATCTTGCAGACTTTTGCTTTCATACTTACTAAAATCCCCAACAATAGCCAATGCGATCCGGTAATTGGAGAATTTTTGTAGAATTTCTCCTGCAACTTTGGTTTTCAGGTCAAAAAAATCTGGAGTGATGTCCTTTTCGTAAATAATTACTTTATCAAATCCCTGATAGTAAATGTTTCCCATAAGATCCAATCCGTCTTCTGCAGACTGAATGATCATCTGGTCTGAAGTTACTTCTGCAATTTGGATGTTTCCGATATTGTGTGGCTTGATGACCATGATTTTCTGTGATGTATGGTTATGTTTTATGGTATAAAATTACTATTTTCTTCCATAAATGAACCTGTCATTTTCTGATAAGTCTTTTAATAACTGTGCATCAGAGAAGTCTTTATATAATTCCAGGGTTTCAGGTCCCAACTTTTGATTGATCTCCAGAAACAGGAGACCATTATTTTTCAGATGCTCTTTTGCATCCTCAGCAATCTTTCTGTAAAAGATCAGGGCATCAGAAGTGGGAGAGAACAGGGCCATTACAGGTTCAAAACCTTTCACCGAATCAGCAATCTCGGTTTCTTCTTCAATACCTATATAGGGAGGGTTTGAGATTATAATATCATATTCTTCAGTCAGCTGAGTATTCAGATAATCTGCATGAATGAATGTAACATCCAGCTGATGATAGGCTGCATTCCGCTTTGCTGTTTCCAGGGCTTTTTCAGAAAAATCCATTGAAGATACTTCAGTTTCAGGGAAATGTTTTTTTAAAACCAAAGGAATTATGCCGCTTCCGGTTCCGATATCCAGAATCTTTACAACATGGGCTGCAGATGGTAAGTTTTGATACTTTTTAATCTCCCGTATTGCTATTTCAAGCAATTCTTCTGTTTCCGGGCGGGGAATCAGTACATTTTCATCTACAAAGAATTTCATTCCGTAAAATTCCGTTTCCCCTAAAATCTGCAAATAAGGCTTTCCTGTTTTTAATTCTGAAATAATATGACCGAATTTTTCTTCATTCTCTGAAGATATTTCCTGATCTGCTGACTGGCGTTGCTGAATTGCATTTAATCCTAAGAGATGTTCTGCAAAAATCTGAAAGATAAATGCATTTTCCGATTCTGTATAAGTTTCTGAAAGATGGGTTGAAAAACTTTTTTTAAGTTCTGCTAATGTCATGGTATTTAATAAAACATTTCTGTTTTCTTACTTTTTAATTCAATTCTATTCTCGCCTACCTGAAATTCATCCATTAAAGGAGAAGGTATTTTTTTATTGACTTTTTCTTTCCAGTTTTTGGTTTGTACCGCATTGTTTTTACTACAGGTTTCAGAATAATAATCAAATATTGCATCCCCTGTAGATATATTATAATCCAACGACTGGAAATAATCACATGGTGAACCGAAATTAACGGAAGCTCCAATCAGGTACCAGGCATTGTTCTGGAATCTGTATCTATGGGTGTAATGCCATTTCTGCCGGCTTCCCCCAAAATGATTAACGATAATAGTTTTATTTTTAATACTGATACCTTCATAAGGATTTCCCATCATTCCGCCGTGCTCAGTAGAAAGAATAGGGTTGGTTGACTGATGCCATAATACCCAGTTTTCTCCCTCTTTTTTATAAATAGCAAGACTTTGAGCGAAGCCTAGATCTCCTTCTATTGGGGTTTCATAAACACAAACCGCTTCATCTTCAGGGCTGTTATCTAAATTTCCAAAATTCTGGTCTTTTAAATTCCAGAATTTTGGAGTAAATTCTTCAAGAGTTTTTGCTTTTTTCAGGGTAATTTCAGTATCGAAATTTCCACTTTTCACAGCCTCTTGAAAGGCATTTATCTGACTCTGTTTTTCGTTGGATATCTTTGGAATTTTGATCCTGATATCCTCCGCAGCTTTCGGAAATTCAGGGAGAGAAAAACTTTTTGGTTCAGAATTCGGGTCATAATATTTTATTTCACGATATTCATAATCAATAAGTTTCTTTTTACTGTTGGCACCTTCATCAGGATCTTGCCTGTAATGTTTTTTTGAGATCCAGTTTCCCTGTTCATCATAAACATATTCGAAAGATTCTGCATACTGAAGATGTCCCGTATATTCTGTACTCTGCTCAAAAACAAGATTATTGTGATCATCATATCTTCGGGTGGTCTTTGTCGATTTTTCTGTTCCTAGCATATGATATTGCTGCTCAGTACGCTCCAGATAATCTTTAGAATAATAATATTCCGTCTTATTTTCCAGAGAATGATGATTGGCAAACCATGTTTCTGAAAGCAGATAGCCGCTTTTATCATAACGGAAAGTTACATCCCGGTTTTCAATGATATAATCTTTAGTGTCAATAGGCTTATAGGTTCCGTTCATCCATTGATAACGATGAATTTTAGACTGGTACAAAGGTGTTTTTTTGGTGAGAAAAGGAAATTCAAAAATATATTCCTTTTCGGGATCTGCTATAGAATCATAACCGTAATCAAGGATTTTAACCGTTATTTTTTTTGCTTCTGAAGAATAGCTGTACTGTGTATATCCTTCATAAATAAACGATTGGCTGTCATCTTTTTTATACTCAATTTCTTCCTGAAGGTTATTCTCTTTATTGTAAAAAAGCCAGTTATACCGGGATCTGTTTTTATTCTCAACAGATTCTTTAAGAACGAGAAGGTTATTTTTATAATGAAATTTTTCTACAACAGCATTCGTATCGTAATTATATTTTTGATACAGTTTCCGGCCATCCCGAAGATACTCTGTATAAGATTCCTGATTGTAATAAAGTCCGTCACGATTGATGGAACTGCTGTTTTTTTGTTCAGCCTTTTTAAACTTTATAACAGAAAAAATATTTGTGGCTGCAAAGTTTACCGAATCACTATACGCACTGTTAAAAGTGTGATTGTCAAGAGATCCATTTATGGATGCATTTTTTTCCTGGGCACAGCTGACCATGAAACTTATTGAGAAAACAAGTTTCAGAACCTTTGGAACAGCTATATTTCGGATCTCTGCAGTGTTCATTTATCTAGTGAAGACCAGTTTGGTATCGGTAGATTTCTCTTCGTTAATTCTGTATCCTTCATAGTTGAAAGCTTTTACATCATCAAGGGTCTGAGCCTTGGTTTCAGCACAGAATCTTACTACAAGACCTCTTGCATGTTTTGTATACACTACAATGGTTTTCAGTTTACCATCTTTTAGTTCATAAAAATCAAAATCAACCACTTGATGGTTCAGTTTTTTTCTGTCGATTACTTTTCCGTATTCATTACTGGCCAGATGAAGTAGAATTTCACCTTTTTTCATTTCAGTATTTAACTGTTCCGTGACCTTCTCTCTCCAGAATTCATACAGGTTTTTGTACTGGTCGAATTCAAAATGACGTCCCATTTCAAGCCTGTACAGCATTACCTTATCAGAAGGCTTCAAAAGGCCATAAAGCCCGGAAAGCATTCTGTAATTTTTCTGCAGATAGTCTACTGCATCTTTGTCGAGGGTTTTAGCATCCAAGCCTCTGTATACTTCACCGGTAAAGGCAAACATGGCAGGGGCAGACTCTTTAGCAGTAGGTTTAGACTTCCATTTTTGATTTCTTTCCCAGTTTTCATCAGCCAGTTTTGGTGAGATTTCCATGAGTTCGGAAAGATATTTTGGTGATTTTTCTTTTAAATAAGTTTGTATAAAAGCTGCGTCTTCAATGAATTTAGGAGTCGTGGATTTCAACAGGTCCGTTGAATTTTCTACGTTCATTAATTTGGCAGGTGATGTTACAATTTTCATAATGTTAAAATACAGATAAATGTTTAAAATCAATAAAATTCATGGCCATCAGTGAGATCAGATCGATCATAAAATGACAGGCAATCAGAATTTTAATATTTGAATATTTTTTATAAAACAAAGCAAAAATAATCCCAATAAAGAAAGGTATTACAACCTGACCAATGGTTCCGTAAGTGCTGTGCAGAATTCCGAATAAAGCAGCAGAAACTAAAATTCCGGCATATGGACTATTATATATTTTCTCAATCCTGGGTTGTATATAGCCCCGCATCAGAAGCTCTTCAACAGTACCTGCTGTAAAGCATGTAAAAATAATTAAAAAATAATTATTCTTAAAAATTGAAGCGAATTGCAGAATTTTACTGCTCTCTTCTTTATGGATGAAGTTCTGGATCAACAGATTGATCACAGCTCCTCCAAAAATACAGAACAGATATAAGCAGATTACAGCTTTTATACTGAACGAAACGGAATATTTCTTCTCTTTCTGAACTAAAAAAGACTCTTTCTCAATATAATGACTGTACAGAAGTATAATTAGGAAAACGGCCCAGATAGTAAGCCTGCTGATAAAAAAAGTATCTCCCGTAATGCTTCTTACTCCTGTAACCATACTGATAACAGGAAAAACATACAGCATCACTATGCCTAGAAGCATAAATGTGAGCAGAATTCCTACAGAATATTTTCCATTAAGCCCCATACAACCTATCAACTGCTCTTATACTAATCAGAATCTTAAACGTCAAAAATCTCGAACTAAATAATTCCTTTCCCCTGACGGATAATTTCAGGTTCCCCGGAAGTAAGGTCTACAATGGTTGAAGCCACATTGTCTCCATACCCTGAATCAATAACAATATCCACCAGATGATCATATTTTTCAGCGATCAGCTCAGGATCTGTAGAATATTCAATAATCTCATCATCATCTTTGATGGAGGTGGAAGCAATAGGGTGTCCCAGTTTTTCAACAATAAGCTGCGGAATCGGATGGTCCGGAACACGGATACCGATTGTTTTGTGGCCTTTATAGGCTAAAGGTAAACTTTTGTTAGCTTCAAGAATAAAAGTAAATGGTCCCGGAAGGTGACTTTTCAGAAACCTGAAAACCGAAGTGTCAATAGGTCTTGTAAAATCGGAAAGATGACTCAGATCATTACAGATGATTGAGAATTTTGACTTTTCAAGTTTCAATTTTTTCAGTTGGGCTAACTTTTCCATGGCTTTTATATCAAAAATATTACAGCCAAGCGCATAAATCGTATCTGAAGGATAGATAATCAATCCGCCATTATTTAATGTTTTAATGACTTCATTCACAAGGTTTTCCTGTGGATTGTCGGGATAAATTTTTAATATCTTTGCCATAAAACAAAGATACAAATAATAAAATAGTTTTCATAAAAGTCCTTTATTTAAAAGAAAAATTAGGATTTTTTAAAAAAAATCGTACCTTTGCAATCTAATATCGCGGGATGGAGCAGTAGGTAGCTCGTCGGGCTCATAACCCGAAGGTCATCGGTTCGAGTCCGGTTCCCGCTACTCAATGAGAGAAGTAATACATATTGCTTCTCTTTTTTTATTGTTTAATCATGAGCAAATCCCCAGAAGTTTTTTTCATCTGTTCCTGTATCAGCACATGCAAAAGAATGCTGTAATGTTTTAGAGGTGATAATAATACTGTCCTTTTTAAAGAGAATTCCCTGTAAGCCTTTGCCACAAATTTTAGGCTTATCCTGCTTCTCTATATTTCCCAGAATAATTAAAGTATGATCTACTTTAATGTCCGGATAAGAAAAGCTCTCTGATTTCTTATTTCCATCTCTTAGAAAATAACAAGGTGGACTTATTTTTATATTTCCAGATAATGTATAGGTTTTTGAATTAACCCTTAACTCTGCTTTTCCATTAGCTCCAATAATACGCCATTTATTGATGTTGTATCTGTGACTTTTGCAATATGAGTTTTTGTATCTGGCAGATCATACTTATCCTTATTTTTTTTACATGAAAAAAGGAAAAATGAAAGAGTAAGTATAAGTGCTATATTTTTCATGGTAAGATTTATTGTTCAAATCTGATCATCTCGAAATAGTTTTATCTAGGTTAATGAATATTTTGTAATCATTACTTGATAGATTTAATGTTAGAAGAATGAGTTTTAAAGTCTAAAATGGGGAAAGTATAAAGAGAAAAGGCTGGTTTCAGACAAAATTTTTCTCACTGATTATCCGGCTACTAAAAGGATTTAGAGACGAAAAGAGGGTGAATATTTTTAGTTTACGAAAAAAGTCGTACATTTGCAATCCAATATCGCGGGATGGAGCAGTAGGTAGCTCGTCGGGCTCATAACCCGAAGGTCATCGGTTCGAGTCCGGTTCCCGCTACTAAGTTAAGTGCTTTCGGTAAGCACTCTAAAAATACACCGCGGGATGGAGCAGTAGGTAGCTCGTCGGGCTCATAACCCGAAGGTCATCGGTTCGAGTCCGGTTCCCGCTACTAAGTTAAGTGTTTTCGGTAAACACTCTAAAAATACACCGCGGGATGGAGCAGTAGGTAGCTCGTCGGGCTCATAACCCGAAGGTCATCGGTTCGAGTCCGGTTCCCGCTACTAAGCAAGTGCTTTCGGTAAGCACTCTAAAAATACACCGCGGGATGGAGCAGTAGGTAGCTCGTCGGGCTCATAACCCGAAGGTCATCGGTTCGAGTCCG